>NZ_AQUR01000075.1 GCF_000372525.1 Cupriavidus neocaledonicus | reverse complement strand
CTCGGCGTCAACGGCTTCATCGGCCACCACCTGACGCGCCGCATCCTGGAAACCACGCCGTGGCAGGTCTACGGCATGGACATGAACACGGACCGCCTGGGCGACCTCGTCGACCANCCGCGCATGCACTTCTTCGAGGGCGACATCACCATCAACAAGGAGTGGATCGAGTACAACATCCGCAAGTGCGACGTGGTGCTGCCGCTGGTCGCCATCGCCACCCCGGCCACCTACGTGCGCCAGCCGCTGCGCGTGTTCGAGCTGGACTTCGAGGCCAACCTGCCGATCGTGCGCGCCGCGGTCAAGTACGGCAAGCACCTGGTGTTCCCGTCGACCTCCGAGGTCTACGGCATGTGCGGCGACGAGGAATTCGACCCCGACGCCTCGCCGCTGGTCTACGGCCCGATCAACAAGCCGCGCTGGATCTACGCCTGCTCCAAGCAGCTGATGGATCGCGTGATCCACGCCTACGGCATGGAGCAAGGGCTCAACTACACGCTGTTCCGCCCCTTCAACTGGATCGGCGCCGGGCTGGACTCGATCTTCGAATCGAAGGAAGGCTCGTCGCGCGTGGTGACGCAGTTCCTGGGCCATATCGTGCGCGGCGAACCGATCAAGCTGGTCGACGGCGGCGCGCAGCAACGCGCCTTCGCCGACATCGCCGACGGCATCAGCGCGCTGATGCGCATCATCGAGAATCCTGGCGGGGTGGCCAGCGGCAAGATCTACAACATCGGCAACCCGGACAATATCCACTCGGTGCGCGAGCTCGCCGAGATGATGCTGAGAATGGCCGCCGACTACCCGGAATACGCGCACGCAGCGCGCCACACCCGGATCGTCGAGACCTCGTCGGGCGACTTCTACGGCAAGGGCTACCAGGACGTGCAGCACCGCGTGCCGAAGATCGACAACACCATCGAGGAGCTGGGGTGGGAGCCCAGGATAGGGATGGAGGCGTCGCTGCGGCGGATCTACGAGGCGTACCGGGGGCACGTGAGCGATGCCCGCGTGCTGGTCAATCAGGGCTGAGCCTGCGGCAAGTGCAAAGCAAGACGGCGGTGCCATGGCACCGCCGTCTTGCATCGGGCACGCTTAGCCCACCGAGACCTCGATCCGGCGCGGCCGCGCTTCATCGCGGCGCGGGATGGTCAGCTTGAGCACGCCATCCTGCAGGTTGGCCTCGATCGCCGACGCGTCGAGATCGGGGCCGAGCGTGAACGTGCGCGCATAGCGCGGCTGCCGGACCTCGGCATGCTGCACGCGCAGGCCCGCCGGCATCGGCAGCACCGCCTCGCCTTCGATGCGCAGGCTGCTGTCGTGGACGTTGACCTCCAGCTTTTCGCGCGGCACCCCCGGCAGGTCCGCCCACAGCGTAACGCCGGCCGCGGTCTCGAAGATGTCGACGGCGGGGATCAGCGTCATGGCCGGGCCCTCGTCGCGCCGCTGCGCCACGGCACCGCCCTGCCCGGCCGCATTGGCCTGGTCGCGCTGGACGACTTGATTCGAATCGGTCATGGCTACCTCCTCACATTAGCTGACGGTGATGGCACGCGGGCGCGAGGCCTCGCGCTTGCCGACGCTGATCGACAGGCAGCCGTTGGCGTAGCGTGCCTGCACCTTGTCCGGATCGGCCGCCTGCGGCAACTCGATCACGCGGCGGAAACTGCCGGCGAAGCGCTCCTGCGCGTAGGGCCGCGCCTCGGCGTCGCCCTCGGGCTGCGTCGCGGCGCGCTCGCCGCTGATGGTCAGCAGGCCCTTGTCGACCGACACCTCGAACTGCTCGGCCTTCAGGCCCGGGGCAAACACCACGATCTCGATGGAGTCGTCGGTGGTGCCGATATTGAGCGGCGGAAACGCACCGAAACGCCCGGAGCGCAGGCTGGACGGAAAGCCGCCGAACAGGCTGGCCATCTGCCGTTGCATGCGGTCGAATTCACTGAACAGATCAGTCCCGAAAATGAAGTCACTCATGGTTGGATCCTCCTTCTGTGCAGCGGGGAGGCGCACGGACGCCTTGGTTCCCGGCCGCCGGTACGCCGGCTGGCGGGGAAGCCACAGCGCGTTGCTGCAGCGGCTGGGCATTCCCTAATTAGTGTCCGGGCCGGAGGATTTCAAGAGGGGTCGGTGCATGCTGCCGGGCGCCTCAGGCACCGGCGCGATCGAAGCCGGCCTTGCGCGCCAGCACGATGGCCTGGCCGCGGTTTTCCACTTCCAGCTTGGCGAAGATGCTGGTGATATGGTTGCGCACGGTCTTTTCGCACAGGTCAAGGCTCGCCGCGATCTGCGCGTTGTCGCGCCCCTGCGCGATCAGTTCGACGATATCGCGCTCGCGGCGCGTGAGCGCGGTGAACGCGGCGAACGCGGGGATGGGCGCCGGCTGCGCCGACGGCAGGAACGCGCGCACCTCGTCGAGCCAGCGGCGCCACGCCGGTTCGTCCTCCAGCAGCAGGTGGTTGCCGCTTTCCAGCGGCACGAAGCGCGCGCCGGGAATCTCGCTGGCCATCAGGCGGCCCTCGTCGAACGGCACACGCGCATCACGCACCGCGTGCAGCACCAGCGTCGGGCACGACACGCGCGGCAGCAGCGCCACCACGTCGATATCGTTGAACACGCGCATGAAGCGCGCGGCATTCAGCGGCGAGGTCGACACCCGCTCGAGTTCGTTGAACCAGGCATGCTGCTCGGCGGTGCCGCCAGGGATGAACTGGGTGGTAAAGAACTGGCGGAAGGCGGGGTTCTCCTGGCCCCAGCCCAGCTCGGCGAGCTTGTTCATCAGCTCGGCCTCTTCCAGCAGGCGCTGGCTCAGATGGTCGCGCTTCAGGCGCCCGCGCGCATAGCCGCCATGCAGCACGAGGTGGCTGACCCGCTGCGGATGCGCGACCGCGTAGGCCACGGCGATCGATGCGCCCTGCGAGATACCCAGCAGCGGGAAATGGTCCACGCCGGTGGCGTCGACGATGGTTTCGAGATCGCGCAGCCAGGCATCGAACGACAGGTCCTCGATGTCGCGGTCGGACAGCCCGCAGCCGCGTTCGTCATAGCGGATCAGCGTATGCGTGTCGGACAGCGCCGTGATCATGTGGCTCCACACCGGGCTGCCGACGTCGAACTCCAGATGGCTCATCCAGTTGGCCGCCTTGACCAGCGGCGCGCCGCTGCCGGTGATGGCATAGGCCAGCCGCACGCCATCGCGGCTGGTGCACAGGCGGATCTGCTGCTTGAACATCGGCATGTCGGGGCCGCGCGGGCAGGAGCTGCCGGCCGGCAGCCGCGGGGCGCGGCCGCCATGCGGGCGCGCCGCGTGACTCCCCTAGCTTAGGCAAAGGACGGGCGGCGCAAAAGCGCCGCCGCGGGTTCAGGACAGGCATTCTCCGCTGCCGCGCGCATCGCTGCGCGCGCCGTCGGCATGCGGCTCGCGCGACCCGCCAGGCGCGCCCCCGGTGAAGGCATCGAAGCGGCCCATGCGCGCGCTGTAGGCGCCGTCGATATAGGGATCCGCCTTGCGCATCCCGTCCTGGCTCGCGTCGAAGCCGCGCACCCGGCACACGGACAGGTTGCCGCGCGCCACCACGGGCAGCAGCGCGGGCTCCGCGTCCGGACTGCGCGCGCCCCCGGTAAACGCATCGCGCTGGTCGGCGTGGCGCGGCATGGCAGCGGCCAGCGCTTCGCCATAGGCACCGGCCCGGGCCGGCTGGCTCAGGCCGGCGGCGAGTGCGGCAGCGGCAACGAGGGTGTGGGCAAGATTCCTGTGCATTGCAATCTCCAACTGCGGTAGCCGGCGGCAGGGTCTGCCTCGGCAGGTCCGTCATTCAGGCGATCGACGACGAAAGGGCGCGGCTGCACGGGATCGCCCGTGCCGTGCAAGCCATGGCCTGGCGCCGGCCGGTGCCCTCCCTGCAGGGCAGCGGCGTGGCGCCGGACTGAGAGGATCCGGGGGTGTGCCGGGGCAGCTGGATGCCGCCGCGCCGATGAAGGAACTGCCAGGAACTGCCGCCAGGCGCGGGGCTGAGACAAGCTGAGGGACGCATTGTCGGATGCGGATTGGCTGGCCGCATGAGGCCACGGTCCCGGTTCGGGCTGCCGCATGACCGTTTTCCGGGACCTGTGCCCCGCTGCCGGGGGTTGCTGCCAAAGCGCGGCCAAAAGAAAAGCCCCCGGGGCGCCTTGGCGCAGGCCCGGGGGCTGGCGGAGCAGGCGGCGGGCGCGGCCCGCGCGTGCTCAGATCTCGACCTTGGTGCCCAGTTCGACGACCCGGTTGGCCGGGATCTGGAAGAAGTCCGACGGCTTGGCGCCGTTCTGGTGCATCCACGCGAACAGGCTTTCGCGCCACATCGGCATGCCCGGCAGCTTGGACGGGATCACCGATTCGCGGGCGATGAAGAACGAGGTCTCCATCAGCTCGAAATGCATGCCCAGCTTGCGGTCGGCCAGGTCCAGCACCTTCTGCACGTCCGGCGTTTCCTTGAAGCCGTATTCGGACTTGAGGATGAACACGCCGCCGCCCAGGTCCTTGCAGCTCAGGCGATGGTCGTCGTCGACGTACGGCACGTCGCGCGTGATGAAGTTCAGGAACACCACGCGCTCATGCAGCACGCGGTTGTGCTTGAGGTTGTGCAGCAGCGAGACCGGCACCGAGTCGGTGTTGCCGGTCAGGAACACCGCGGTGCCCTCGACCCGGTGCGGCGGGTGCGCCAGCAGGCCGGCGATGAAGGGCTCGAGCGGGATGCCGTCTTCCAGGCTGCGCGCGCGCAGCAGCTTGCGCCCGCTATACCACGTCATCAGCAGGAAGAACGCGCTGCTGCCCAGCAGCAGCGGGAACCAGCCGCCCTCTGCAACCTTGAGCAGGTTGGCCGCGAAGAACGACAGGTCGACCACCAGGAAGGCCGCGCCCAGCACCGCGACCAGCGCCGGATTCCATTTCCAGACATTGCGCATGCACACCGTTGACAGGATCGTGGTGATCACCATGGTGGTGGTGACCGCGATGCCATAGGCCGCCGCCAGGTTCTCGGACTTCTTGAACGAGATCACGACGGCGATCACCAGTACCAGCAGCATCCAGTTGACCACCGGCAGGTAGATCTGGCCAATCTCGGCCGCCGAGGTATAGCGCACCCGCATGCGCGGCAGGAAGCCGAGCTGGATCGCCTGGCTGGTCAGCGAATACGCACCCGAGATGACCGCCTGCGAGGCGATCACGGTGGCGCAGGTGGCGAGCAGCACCATCGGGATCCGCAGCAGCTCCGGCACCATCAGAAAGAACGGGTTTTCGGCACCGGCCGGATTGTTCAGCAGCATCGCGCCCTGGCCGAAGTAGTTCAGCATCAGGCACGGCATCACCAGGATGAACCAGCCCAGGCGGATCGGGCGCGCGCCGAAGTGGCCCATGTCGACATACAGCGCCTCGGCCCCGGTCAGCACCAGGAACACCGAGCCAAGCACGATGAACGCCTGCAGCGCATGCTCGACCAGGAAGGTAATGCCGTAGTACGGATTCACCGCCTTCAGGATTTCCGGTGCCTGCACCAGGTTGAAGACGCCCAGCGCGCCCAGCGCCAGGAACCACACCGTCATCACCGGGCCGAACAGCTTGCCCACCGCCGCGGTGCCGTGGCGCTGGATCAGAAACAGCCCCGCCAGGATCGCCAGCGTGATCGGTATCACGAATTGCGACAGTTGCGGCGCGGCGATCTCCAGCCCTTCCACCGCCGACAGCACCGAGATCGCCGGCGTGATCACCGCGTCGCCGTAGAACATGCAGGCGCCGAAGATGCCCAGCATCATCAGCACCCTGGCCTTGCCGGAGCGCGGCGCCACGGTGCGCAGCACCAGCGCCATCAGCGCCAGCACGCCGCCTTCGCCGTCGTTGTCGGCCCGCATCACGAACACCACGTACTTGATCGAGACCACGATGATCATGGCCCAGAACAGCATGGAGATCACGCCCAGCACGGCATCCGGGCTGAAGGCGATGCCGTGCTCCTTGCTGAAGCATTCCTTGAGGGCGTAGAGCGGGCTGGTGCCGATGTCGCCGAAGACGACGCCTACCGCGCCGAGCACCAGCGCGCGCGTGCTGGGGCTCTCGACAAAATAGTGGCTGGTTGTGGACTGGGTCATGAAGTTGGATCTGCCCGACCGGAGCGCCGGCAGGTTTGTTGACTCTGCCGCGGACCGTTCCGATCCGGCGCAACAGCTTGCTGCGCGCGGAGCCGGTGCTGGTTGCGGTTCTTATTGCATTGCACAAACGCGCGCAATTTTAGTGGAACTGTCGGCTAACGACCACTGCGGCAAACAGGGATGCCGCTTTCGTGACTTCGGAAGAATGGGAGGGAAGTGTCGGATGGTCAAGCCCCGCGAGAGCAAAACAGCGATACCTTGCGCCCGCAAGGGCCGTTGCGGCATGGCAACAATAGCGCCTTCTGCAGCACTTTCCGGGTCAGACGCCGAGGTAGCGGTCCAGCGCTTCCGGCTTGCCGGCCAGGTCCGAGGCGGGGCCGGACAGCACCACCCGGCCCTTTTCCAGCACCACGGCACGGTCGGCGTGCGCCAGCACCGAGCGGAAATTGCGGTCGACCACCACCGACGCGATGCCGGTGCTGCGCACGGTGGCGATCACCGCCCAGATCTCGCGCACGATGCGCGGCGCCAGTCCTTCGGTGGCCTCGTCCAGCACCAGGCACTCCGGATTGGTCATCAGCGCGCGGCCGATCGACAGCATCTGCTGCTCGCCGCCGGACAACTGCTGGCCGCCATGCGACAGCCGCTCCTTCAAGCGTGGGAACAGGTCGAGCACGCGCGCCTCGTCCCAGTCGTTGCGGCCATTGCAACCCTTGCGCGCCGCCATCAGCAGATTCTCGCGCACCGACAGGCTGGGGAAGATGCCGCGGCCTTCGGGCACGTAGGCCACGCCCAGGCGCGCCACCTCGAACGGCTGCGCGCGCGAGACCTCGCGCCCGGCCACCAGGATGCGGCCCTGGCGCTGGCGCACATGGCCCAGCAGCGTGCGCAACAGCGTGCTCTTGCCCATGCCGTTGCGCCCCAGCAGCCCGACCGTCTCGCCCGCGCCGACAGTGAAGTCGATGTCGCGCAGCACGTGGCTCGAGCCATACCAGGCGTTGATGCCGGTGGCCTCGATCATCGGCGTCGGCTGTGCCGCAGCGGTGTTGGGCAGGTTCATGCGGCCTCGTCCTCTTCCTCGCCCAGGTAGGCGACCTGGACCTCGTGGTTGGTGCGGATCGCCTCGGGGCTGCCGGTGGCGATCACGGCGCCGTTGACCATCACGGTGATGCGGTCGGCGACCGAAAACACCGCGTCCATGTCGTGCTCCACCAGCAGGATGGCGTGGCCGTCGCGCAGGCCGCGCAGCAGCGCCAGCATCCGCGCCGATTCTTCGGCGCCCATGCCCGCCAGCGGCTCGTCCAGCAGCAGCGCGACCGGCTGCGTGGCCAGGCACATCGCCACCTCGAGCTGACGCTTCTGCCCGTGCGCGAGGTCGCTGGCGCGCCGGTGCGCCAGGTGCTCCAGCCCGGCCCGCTCCATGGCCTCGTCGGCCAGCGTCGCGGCGGTGCGGCAGCCCTGCGCGCTTTCCCACAGCCGCCAGGCGCGCTGCGCGCGCGACTGCGCCGCCAGCCGGCAGTTCTCGCGCACCGTCAGCGGCAGGAAGATGTTGTTGCGCTGGTAGCTGCGCCCCACGCCATGGCGCGCCAGCCGCGGCTGCGACCAGCCGGTCACGTCCTCGCCCTTCAGTCGCAGCCGGCCCGAGGAAGGCGGCAGTTCGCCGGACAGCATATTGATCAGGGTCGACTTGCCGGCGCCATTGGTGCCGATCACGGCGTGGATCTCGTGCAGCGCCAGCGTCAGGTCGACCCCGGCCACGGCGGTCAGGCCGCCGAAGCGCCGGGTCAGCTGCTGCGCCTCGAGGATGGGGGTGGCGGGCGCGCTCATGCGGCCTCCGTATGGCTGCGCGGCTCCGTGGCGGCTTCGTCGGTGCCGGAGCCGGCATCGCCATTGCGCCGGCGCCGGCGCCCGTGCCGCAGCACCGACGGCAGGCTGACCAGCCCGCGCGGCAGCAACGCCACCGCGACAATGATGAAGCCGCCCATCAGCAGCTGCCAGTGCTTGGTCAGCGTGCTGAACCACTCGGCCAGCAGCACGAAGGAGAACGCGCCCAGCACCGCGCCAGCCAGGCTGCCGACGCCACCCAGGATCACCATCAGCATGGCGTTGCCGGACTGGTGCCACGACGCGATTTCCGGATTGACGAAGCCGAACTGGATCGCATAGAGAAACCCGGCCAGCCCCGCCAGCAGCCCGCCCGCGACAAAGGCGCCAAGCTGGTAGCGGTAGGTGGCATAGCCGGCCGCGCGCATGCGCTGCTCGTTGTGGCGGATGCCGACCAGCGCGTGGCCGAAGCGCGAGCGCAGCACCAGCATCAGCACCGCCACGGTCGCCACCAGTCCCAGCCACACCAGCCAGTAGAAGTGCATGGGATCGTTCACCGTCAGCAGATGCTCGCCGGGCACGGGGAATTCCGGGCGGAAGTAGATATAGGTGCCGTCGCTGCCGCCGGCGACCTTGGTGTCGTGGAACACGAAATACACCATCTGCGCGAACGCCAGCGTCACCATGATGAAATACACGCCGCGCGTGCGCAGCACCAGCGCGCCCACCACCAGCGCCAGCGCGGCCGATGCCGCCAGCGCCCCGGCCAGCAGCACCCAGCCGTTGCCGGGCCCGCTCTGCGGCGCCAGCATGGCGGTGGCATAGGCAGCCATGGCGAAGTAGGCGGCATGGCCCAGGCTGACCAGCCCGGTATAGCCGATCAGCAGCTGCAGCGACAGCGCGAAGATCGCCATGATCATCACCTTGCTGAGCAGCTCGATATAGAACTTGTGGCTGTCCGCGGTCAGCAGCAGCGGCAGCCCGGCCAGCACCGCAAAGGCCACCACCCAGCCCAGCGCGGTGGCGAGCGTGGCGTTGCGCGCAGCGTGCCGGCGCGCCGGCAATGTCGTCGGATTCATGTCATCCCGCCTTGAACAGCCCCTGCGGCTTCCACAGCAGGATCACCGCCATCAGCAGGTAGATCAGCACGCCTGCTGCCTCCTGCCAGAACACCTTGCCGAAGGTATCGACAAAGCCCAGCAACAGCGACGCCACCAGCGCGCCCTTGACCGAGCCGATGCCGCCGATCACCACCACCACGAAACAGACGATCAGCACCTGCGCGCCCATGCCGGGATAGACCGACGACACCGGCGCGGCGATCATGCCGGCCAGCACCGCCAGCGCCACCCCCAGCGCAAACACGAAGCGGTACAGCACCGTGATATTGATGCCGAGCGACTGCACCATCTCGCGGTTGGTGGCGCCGGCACGGATCATCATGCCCAGCCGCGTGCGCCGGATCACGTAGTACATCGCCAGCGCCACCACCAGGCAAATGGCGGAGATGAAGAGCCGGTACACCGGGTAAGTCATGTCGTTGCCGATCGGCAGCGCGCCGTCGAGCAGCGCCGGCACCTGCACCCCGTGCACGTCGTCGCCGACCAGGATGCTGCGCAGCTCCTCGAACACCAGGATCAGGCCGTAGGTCATCAGCACCTGCTGCAGGTGGTCGCGCTCGTACAAATAGCTGAAGAAGGCCCACTCGAGCACATAGCCGAACGCCACCGCCAGCACGATGCCGAGCGGAATGGCGATGAACAGGTTGCCGGTCAGTCCGGCCAGCGTGAAGGCCAGGTAGGCGCCAAGCATGTAGAAGCTGCCGTGCGCCAGGTTGATCACGCCCATGATGCCGAAGATCAGCGTCAGGCCGCTGGCGACCAGGAACAGCAGCAGGCCGTACTGGACGCTGTTCAGGCACTGGATGAGGAAGGAGACGATGTCCATGCGGGGCACTTCTGCAAACGACGACAGGATGATGGTTTCGGGTGCGCCAAAGCCGCCCGAACTTGCCACGGCAAGGTGTTCTCCCTCTCCCCTCATGGGGAGAGGGTCGGGGTGAGGGGTGGTTTAGCCAGGAACCACGTCAAGCGGGGCCAGTGGTTCTATAGATCTGCGCGCTCAGCCTTTGACCGGCCTGCCCTCACCCCCTGCCCCTCTCCCGCAGGCGGGAGAGGGGAGCAAACAAGCGGGAATGGAAACGCTTACAGCCTGCACCCGCGCGCCGGATCGGCCAGCGCCTTCACCGCCACCGAACTGACCTTGTTCTCGCGCCCGTCCACCTTGCGCAGGTAGAAGTCCTGCACCGGGTTGTGCGCCTTGGACAGCGTGAAGGTCCCGCGCGGGCTGTCGATCCTGGCGCCGCCCATGGCCTTGTACAGATCGGCCTTGCGCGTCATGTCGCCCTTCACCGCGGTGGCGCCGGCCGCCAGCAGCTGCGCGGCGTCGTAGCCCTGCACCGCGTACACGTCGGGCTGCAGCTTGTAGGTCTTGGCATAGTCCAGGCGGAAATTCTTGTCGCGCGCGTTGGTCAGGCCGTCGGCGTAATGCAGCGTGGTTTCCAGCCCCTGCGCGGCGTTGCCCTGTGCCTCGAGCGTGCCGTCGGTCAGGAAGCCCGAACCATACAGCGGGATCTTGTCCTTCAGCCCGGCCGCGGCCCAGTCCTTGACGAACTTGACCGCGCCGCCGCCGGCAAAGAACACGAACACGGCATCGGGCTTGAGCGACGCCACTTCCGTAATCAGCGCCTGGAACTCGACATTGGGGAACGGCAGGCTCAGCTCCTTCACCACCTTGCCGCCCTTGGCCTCGAACGCTTCCTTGAAGCCCTTGACCGACTGCTCGCCGGCGGCGTATTTCCAGGTCAGCGTCACCACCTTCTTCAGGCCGCGCTCGCCCAGCACCTGGCCCATCGCATAGCCCGGCTGCCAGTTCGAGAACGAGGTGCGGAAGATGTTGGGCCCGCACAGCGGCCCGGTGGCCTCGTCGACGCCTGCGTTGGGGATGATCAGCAGCGTGTTGTTTTCCTTGGCCACCTTGACGATGCCCATCTGCACGCCCGAATGCACCGTGCCGACCACCACGTCGACCTGGTCGCGCTTGACCAGCTTGGTGGCATTCTCCGGCGCCTTGGCCGGATCGGACTCGTCGTCGACCTTGAAGTATTCGATCTCGCGCCCGCCCAGCCTGCCGCCCTGCTGCTGCACGTACATGCGGAAGCCGTTCTCGATGGCGTTGCCCAGCGCGGCATAGGTGCCGGTGTACGGCAGCATGAAACCGACCTTGATCTTGCCGCCGGCGGGGGCGCCTGCCGCAGGGGCCGCAGTCTGCGCGGAAGCGCCGGCCATGGCAAAGACGGTGGCGGCGGCAAGGCAGGCAGGCGCAAGCCTGCGCGATGGGAAGCGACGCATGGTGTCTCCTGGTGGTCAAGCCGGTTGGCTCGCTGGACCGTTGCCGGTCACCCCTGCCCTTGCCACGGGCCGCCGGCGCATCTGGCACCGGGAACCCCTGCGCAATCGACGGGAAGCCGAATTATTTTAGGTTTGAAGTATATGCGTTTATATGCCGAACCGCGGCCAGCGTCAACGGATCTTTTTGGTCGCGATGGGGCGAATGTCCGCATCGCGCGAGTTTAAGCAAGGTGGCCTGGGGGGCATATCGATGGATACCCTCGATCTGCGCCATGGTGCCGTACTCGTCGTCCTCGCCCTGCACCGCCAGCACCGGGCATTGGATGCCGGACAGCAGCGGCCGCAGGTCCCAGTGGCGGAATTCCGGGTCGAGCCAGATATCGTTCCAGCCCCAGAACGCAGAATCGACGTCGGCGTGGTGGCGCGCCAGCCGCTCGCGCAGGTCGGTTTCCAGATAAGCCTGGCGCGTCGCCGCGATGCTGCGCACCGACAGGTCTTCGACCACGATATGCGGCGCCAGCACGGTGAGGCCCGCCACGGCTTGCGGAAAGCTGGCGGCGTGGATCAGCGCGATCGAACCGCCGTCGCTGTGGCCAAGCAGCCAGGGCATGCCGTGCGCGCGTCCGGGTCCGATATCGAGCGCATCGAACAGCGCGGGCAGCGCCTCGCGCGCCTGCCGGTGCATGAAATCGGGGCGCCACTTCTCGTCGTGCGGCCGCGGCGTCGAGCGGCCGTAGCCGTAGCGGGAAAACACCAGCCCGCGGTAATCGCCGGCCGTGCAGAAGTCCAGCGGAAAGTCGCGCCACATGCTGACCGAGCCCAGGCCCTCGTGCAGGAACACCACCAGCGGGCGCTGCGCGCGTTCCGGGCGCAGCCACTGGTACTCGATCTGGATACGGCGGTTGTCGAACGGGATCTCGACCAGGCTGCTGGGCATGGACACCTTGTCTGGTTGCATCGGTTAGAGGAATTCAGCTGCGCGCGGCCTGCTCGCGCTGGCGCAGGCGGAAACGCTGGATCTTGCCGGTCGCGGTCTTGGGCAGTTCCGGCACGCATTCGATCTGGCGCGGATACTTGTACGGCGCCAGCCGCGACTTGATGAAGGCCTGCAGTTCCGCCGCCATGCCGTCGTGCCATTGCTGTCCGGGGCGCAGCACCACGAAGGCCTTGGGCTTGACCAGCTGGTCGGCATCGGTCACGCCGATTACCGCGGCTTCGAGCACGGCCGGATGCTGTGCCAGCGCGGCCTCGACCTCGAACGGCGAGACGTAGATGCCGCCGACCTTGAGCATGTCGTCGCTGCGCCCGGCGTAGGTGTAGTAGCCGTCGGCATCGCACAGGTACTTGTCGCCGCTGCGGGTCCAGGCGCCGACAAAGGTCTCGCGGCTCTTGTCGCGGTTGCACCAGTACATCAGCGCGGCGCTCGGGCCCTTGATGTAGAGCTCGCCGATCTCGCCCGCCGCGCACGGCTGCCCCTGCTCGTCGAGCAGCCTGATTTCGTAGCCGGGGACCGGCACCCCGGTGGTGCCGTAGCGCACTGCGCCCGGCCGGTTCGACAGGAAGATATGCAGCATCTCGGTGGAGCCAATGCCGTCGAGGATGTCGCAGCCGAAATGCGCCAGGAAGCGTTCGCCGATATCGCGCGGCAGCGCCTCGCCGGCCGAGGTGCATATGCGCAGGGCCACCTGCGCGCGCGGCGGCAGCTCGGGTGCGGCCAGCATGCCGGCGAACAGCGTCGGCACGCCGCAGAATACCGTCGGCCTGTGCTCGCGCAGGCGTTTGAACACCGCGGCGGGCGTGGGCCGCTCGGCCATCAGCACGGTCGTGGCGCCGACCGACATCGGGAAGGTCAGCGCGTTGCCCAGCCCGTAGGCGAAGAACAGCTTGGCGGCGGAGAAGACCACGTCGTCCGCGCGGATGCCCAGCACTTGCCGCGCATAGAGGTCGGCGGTATGGAACAGGTTTGCGTGGGTATGCACGGTGCCCTTGGGCCGGCCGGTCGACCCGGACGAGTACAGCCAGAACGCCATGTCGTCGGGACCGGTGTTCGCAGCCGGCGCCGCTGTGCGCGTGCGCGCCAGCATCGCGCCGACGCTGCAGGACGGCGCGGTGCCGGCGTGCGGCGCGGCCTGGATCACGATGGGCGACAGCCCGCTCTTGTCGATCGCGGCCTGCATCACCGGCAGCAGCGGCTCGGACACCACCACCGCCCGCGCGCCGCTGTGTTCCAGCATGTAGGCGTAGTCGTCGGCGGTCAGCAGGGTGTTGACGGCCACCGGCACCACGCCCGCCAGCAGGCAGCCGAGAAACACCAGCGGAAAATCGACCGTATCCAGCGCGCACAGCAACAAGCGCTCTTCCTGGCGCAAGCCGGCCGCGCGCAGCGCGCCGGCGAAGCGGCGGGCCCGGTCGTCGAGTTCGGCGTAGGTCAGCGCGGTGGTGTCATCGCGATAAGCGGTCTTGCCGCCACGGCCGGCCGCGAGGTTGCGCGACAGCAGGTCGTCGGCGGCGTTATAGCGTGACGGCAGCGCCGCAATGGCAGCGGCGCTGCCGGCCGCGGCAAAGGTCGGGGGCGTCATGTCTGCACTCCTCGGGGTCGCGCGCCGCGGCCCGCCACTGCGCGGGCGCGCGCCGGCGCCGGGCCAGTCGCTGTGAGGGGAACCGGCCGGGTTGCAGCCGGGATCCGCTTGTTGATGCATTTTATTTCACATCAACTATTATGCAACCAAGGGAATGCACTATAGGACAGGGTTCGCGGTTGCAGCCGCCTCCGGCACCACTTGGCGCGACCGTGCTGAACGTATAATGCGCCCCTGCTTTTTCCCATGCCTCCTTTGGCCGCACCAACCCCGACCGACACCATGCGCCGCGATTCCGCACCGCTGCCCGCCGCCAGCGCCGCCGAGGCCGACACCCCTGCCGCAACCGCTGCCAACGCCGAACGCGACCCCTACCTGACCCGGCTGGGCGAGCGCATCCGTTCGCTGCGCGCCTCGCGCGGCATGTCGCGCAAGGACCTGGCGCGCGGCGCGGCCGTGTCCGAACGCTACCTGGCCAACCTGGAAACCGGCACCGGCAACGCCTCGGTGCTGCTGCTGCGGCAGGTGGCGCGCGCGCTCGACGTGCCGCTGCCGGTGGTGCTGGCCGAGGTGGACACCCTCAACGACCAGCAGGCGTCGGAGTTCGCGCAGATGGTGCAGTGGCTGGCGCAGCTGCCCGCCAGCGACCTCGCGCGCGTGCGCGAAGCCTGCCGCCATGCGCTGGCGCCAGAGCAGGCGGGCGATGCGCGCCATCGCCGCATCGCGCTGATCGGCCTGCGCGGCGCCGGCAAATCGACGCTCGGGCGCGCACTCGCGGCGGTGCGCGACGTGCCCTTCGTCGAGCTGAATGCCGTGATCGAGCAGGAAGCGGGCGCCAGTTTGTCCGAAATCCACTCGCTGTACGGACAGGCCGCCTACCGCCGCTACGAAATGCGCGCGCTGGAGCGGACCCTGCGCGAACACGACCGCATGGTGCTGGCCACCCCCGGCAGCCTGGTGTCGGAACCGGCCACCTTCAACCTGCTGCTGGCGCAGTGCTACACCATCTGGGTGCGCACCTCGCCCGAAGAGCACATGGCGCGCGTGGTGGCGCAGGGCGACATGCGGCCGATGGAAGGCAACCGCGAGGCCATGGCCGACCTGCGCCGCATCCTCGAAGCGCGCGCGCCGCTGTATGACCGCGCCGACCTCTCGATCGACACCAGCGGCCAGGACGCAGCCACCTCGCTGCAGCAACTGCGCGCCCGGCTGCAGGCCGCGGGCGCCTGAGCCCCGGAGCGCGCCGACAAAGACGTTGCACCGCCAGTCTCCATGCACTATATTTCATCAAAAGCCGCAAGGCACGATAGTGCACTCAGGAGACAGCCATGTCCACGCCGGCAATCGCCCCGCACCACCCCGGCCAGGCAGACGCGCCCGCGCCGGTCACGTTCGAGCGCCATCCCGACCAGTACCGCCACTGGAAGCTGAGCTTCAATGGCCCCGTCGCCACGCTGGCGCTGGATGTCGATGAAGAAGGCGGCCTGCGTCCAGGCTATGCGCTCAAGCTCAATTCCTACGATCTCGGTGTCGACATCGAACTGCACGACGCGCTGCAGCGCATCCGCTTCGAGCACCCCGAGGTCCGCACCGTGGTGCTCACCAGCGCGCGCGAGCGGGTCTTCTGCTCGGGCGCCAACATCTTCATGCTGGGGCAGTCGTCGCACGCGTGGAAGGTCAACTTCTGCAAGTTCACCAACGAGACCCGCAATGCCATCGAGGACGCCAGCCGGCACTCGGGGCTGAAGTTCATCGCCGCCTGCAACGGCACCACCGCCGGCGGCGGCTATGAGCTGGCGCTGGCGTGCGACGAGATCGTGCTGGTCGACGACCGCTCGTCGGCGGTGAGCCTGCCGGAAGTGCCGTTGCTGGGGGTGTTGCCCGGCACTGGCGGCCTCACGCGCGTGACCGACAAGCGTCATGTGCGCCGCGACCACGCCGACATCTTCTGCACCACCACCGAAGGCGTGCGCGGCCAGCGCGCCAAAGACTGGAAGCTGGTCGACGAGGTGGTCAAGCCGGCGCGCTTCGCCGACTACGTGGCCGAGCGCGCCGCGGCGCTGGCGGCCACCAGCGACCGTCCGCAAGGCCACCACGGCGTCACCCTGACGCCGCTGTCGCGCACCGTCGAGCCTGACGGCTATCGCTACGAGACCGTGCGCGTGCACATCGATGCCGCCGCGCGCAAGGCCACGCTGACCGTGTTCGGCCCGGACAAGCACCAGCCCGCCGACCTGGCCGGGGTGGTCGCCGCGGGCGCGCAATGGTGGCCGCTGAAGATGGCGCGCGAACTCGACGACGCCATCCTGACGCTGCGCACCAACCATCTCGACCTCGGCATCTGGGTGCTGAAGACCGATGGCGACCCGGCCGCGGTGATGGCCGCCGATGCCCTGCTGCAGGCGCACGCCGGCCACTGGTTCGTGCGCGAGGCCGTGGGCATGCTGCGCCGCACGCTGGCGCGGCTGGAGGTGTCGTCGCGCAGCCTGATTGCGCTGATCGAGCCCGACTCCTGCTTTGCCGGCACGCTGCTGGAACTGGCGCTGGCCGCCGACCGCAGCTACATGCTGCACCTGCCCGACGCGCCCGACGACGCGCCGCGCGTGTTCGTCTCGCCGCTCAACTTCGGCCACTACCCCATGCCCAACGGCCAGACCCGGCTGGCCGCGCGCTTCTACGGCGACGAGGCCGCGCTGGGCCCGGTGCGCGACCACATCGGCGCGCCGCTGGACGCGCTCAGCGCCGATTCGCTCGGACTGATCACCGCGGCGCCGGACGATATCGACTGGGAAGACGAGATCCGCATCGCGCTGGAAGAACGCGCCAGCCTGTCGCCGGATGCGCTGACCGGGATGGAAGCCAACCTGCGCTTCGGCGGCGCCGAGACCATGGAGACCCGCATCTTCGGCCGGCTCAGCGCCTGGCAGAACTGGATCTTCCAGCGCCCCAACGCGGTCGGCGAGCACGGCGCGCTGAAGGTCTTCGGCAGCGGCAACAAGGCCCGCTTCGACTGGGATCGCGTCTAGCGCGCCCGCAAGACACAGGAGACCAGGACGTGAGCATCGACTACAGCCAGAAGATCCCCAACAACGTCAACCTGTCCGACGACCGTGCGCTGCAGCGCGCGCTGGAGCACTGGCAGCCGGCCTTCCTCGACTGGTGGCGCGACATGGGGCCCGACGGCTCGCACGACTTCGAGGTGTACCTGCGCACCGCGGTGTCGGTCGATCCCGCCGGCTGGGCGCATTTCGACCACGTCCGCATGCCCGACTACCGCTGGGGCATCTTCCTGCAGCCGGCCGACCCCGAGCGCCGCATCCACTTCGGCGAGCACAAGGGCGAAGCCGCGTGGCAGGAGGTGCCGGGCGAGCACCGCGCCAACCTGCGCCGCATCATCGTGACCCAGGGCGACACCGAGCCCGCCTCGGTCGAGCAGCAGCGCCACCTCGGGCTGACCGCGCCCAGCCTGTACGACCTGCGCAACCTGTTCCAGGTCAACGTCGAGGAAGGCCGCCACCTGTGGGCGATGGTGTACCTGCTGCACCGCTATTTCGGCCGCGACGGCCGCGAGGAAGCCGAGGCGCTGCTGGAGCGCCGCTCGGGCGACCAGGACAACCCGCGCATCCTCGGCGCCTTCAACGAACGCACGCCGGACTGGCTGTCGTTCTTCATGTTCACCTACTTCACCGATCGCGACGGCAAGTTCCAGCTGTGCGCGCTGGCCGAGTCCGGCTTCGATCCGCTGGCACGCACCACGCGCTTCATGCTGACCGAGGAAGCGCACCACATGTTCGTCGGCGAATCGGGCGTCTCGCGCGTGATCCAGCGCACCTGCGAGGTCATGCGCGAGCGCGGCATCGAAGACCCGGCCGAGGTGCGCGCCGCCGGCGTGATCGACCTGCCGACCATCCAGCGCTACCTGAATTTCCACTACAGCGTCACCATCGACCTGTTCGGCGCCGACCAGTCGTCGAACGCGGCCACTTTCTACAGCGCGGGCCTGAAGGGACGCTTCGAGGAAGGCAAGCGCGCCGACGATCATCTGCTCAAGGGCGAGGTCTACCGCGTGCTCGAAGTGCGCGACGGCCGCCTCGGCGAGCGCGAGGTGCCGATGCTCAACGCGCTCAACGAAGTGCTGCGCGACGACTACATCAAGGACAGCATGGGCGGCGTGGCGCGCTGGAACAAGGTCATCGAAAAGGCCGGCATCGCGTTCCGGCTGACGGTGCCGCACAAGGCCTTCAACCGCAGGATCGGCACGCTCGCCAACGTCCATGTCTCGCCCGACGGCAGGCTGATCGCGCAAGCCGAATGGAAGGCCAACGAGCGCGACTGGCTGGCGACGGACGAAGACCGCGCCTTCGTCGCCTCGCTGATGGGCCGCGTCACCGAGCCCGGCAAGTACGCCAACTGGATCGCGCCGCCGGCGGTGGGCATCAACCGCCAGCCGCTGGATTTCGCGTATGTGCGCTTCAACTGAAACCAGACATGCCATGGGCGCCCCCGATATCATCAAGCAGCACCTGATCGATCCGGAAATCTGCATTCGCTGCAACACCTGCGAAGACACCTGCCCGATCGACGCCATCACCCATGACGACCGCAACTATGTGGTGCGGGCCGACGTGTGCAACGGCTGCAACGCCTGCCTGTCGCCGTGCCCGACCGGCGCCATCGACAACTGGCGCACCATGCTGCGCGGCCAGGCCTACCCGATCGAGGCGCAGCTGCTGTGGGACGAGCTGCCGGCCGAGGTGCCGCTGCCGGAGCTGGACAGCGCCGACCAGGCGGCGCCGGCCACCGCCGGCAGCGACACCACCGCCGCCGACGACGCCGCGATCCAGGCGGTCGAGACCAGCCGCCATACCTCGCCGCGCGCGCCGTGGTCGGCTGCCCATCCCTATGTCAACCTGCACGGCGTGCGCGCCCCCGTGACCGCCACCGTGGCGGGCAACTACCGGCTCACCGCCGTGGATGCCTCGAGCGACATCCACCATATCGTGCTGGATCTCGGCACTCACTTCTTCCCGATCCTGGAAGGCCAGTCGATCGGCATCCTGCCACCCGGCACCGATGCCGCGGGCAAGCCCCACTACATCCGCATGTATTCCGTCGCCAGCCCGCGCGACGGCGAGCGCCCGGGTTATAACAACCTGGCGCTGACGGTCAAGCGGGTCGAACAGGACCACGACGGCAAGCCGGTGCGCGGCGTGGCGTCCAACTACCTGTGCGACCTGGCCAAGGGCGACACGGTGCAGGTGGTGGGCCCGTTCGGCTCGACCTTCCTGATGCCCAACCACGCCGAGGCCAGCGTGATGATGGTCTGCACCGGCACGGGGTCGGCACCGATGCGCGCCATGACCGAGCGCATGCGCCGCAACCTGGCGCAATTCAGCGGACGCCGGCTGCTGTTCTTCGGCGCGCGCAATGCCGCCGAGCTGCCCTACTTCGGCCCGCTGCTGAAGCTGCCCAGGGACTTCCTCGACATCCACTTCGCCTTCTCGCGCGACCCGGCCACGCCGCGCCGCTACGTCCAGGACGCGATCCGCGAGGCCGCGGGCAGCGTCGCGGCGCTGCTCGGCGACGCCAACGGCCATGTCTATATCTGCGGCCTGAAGGGCATGGAGGAAGGCGTGCTGGCGGCATTTGAAACGGTCTGCGCCGGCGCCGGTCTTAACTGGAAGGCGCTGGAAACCACCATGAAGGCTGAAGGACGGCTGCATATCGAAACCTATTAACCGCGTCCCGGCGACACTGGTGCCGCGTCTCCGGCTTGAATCTGTTCGCTGCCCCTTCCTTTCTGAAATTCATCGGCTATAATCTTTCTGAAGAAACAGGAGCATAGGCGATGCAATCCAGGCGGATTCCGGAAACCGATCCCGCCGGCGGCCCCGACCCCGGCACCACGCTGACCAAGGCGGTCATGCGCGCCGCGGGCTTCCTGGGCATCAGCCAGGCCATGGTGGCAAGCGTGCTGGGCATCAGCACCGCCTCGGTCTCGCGCATGGCGTCGGGCGGCTATGTGCTCGACGCGCACCGCAAGGAATGGGAGTTCGGCGTGCTGTTCGTGCGCCTGTTCCGCTCGCTCGACGCCATCCTCGGCCATGGTGACCAGGCCCGGCTCTGGCTCACCCACGACAACCTCGCGCTGGGCGGCAAGCCGCTCGAGCTGATCCGCACCACCGAAGGCCTGGTCCGTGTCGTTCACTACCTGGACGCCACCCGCGGTCGCATCTGAGCGCCGGCAGTTCGCGCTCACACTGTGGCGGGCGGTGGAAGCCCAGCATGTGGTCTCCACCATGCCGCTGGTCGACAGCCTCGAGGAACAGGCGGTCCTGGAAGCGGTGCTCGACGCCGGCAAACCGGCCGTGCCGGTCGAGGCACGGCATCTGCACTACCTGCTGTTCACCCCGTTCCGCTACCCGCCCTCGCCGTGGGGCTCGCGCTTCCGCGCCAGTCAGGACCCGGGCGTGTTCTATGGCGCCAACGAGATCCGCACCGCCTGCGCCGAGCTGGGCTACTGGCGCTGGCGCTTCCTCAACGACAGCCCGGCGCTGCCCCGCATCGACGCGCGCGCGCAGACGCTGTTCGAAGTGCGCGTCGAGACCTCCGGCGTGGCGCTGGACCAGCCGCCGTTCGACCGGGACCGTGCCGCCTGGACCGATCCGGACAACCACCAGCCCTGCCAGGCGTTCGGCCGCATCGCGCGCGAAGCCGGCCTCGGCATGATCCGCTACACCTCGGTGCGCGACCCGCAGCATGGCGCCTGCGGCGCGGTGCTGACGCCGCGCGCGTTCTCGCACCCGACGCCGCTCGCCACCACCACCTGGATGCTGACCGTGCGCCGCGACCGCGTAATGTGGCAACGCGACGACCTGCAGCAGCGCGACAGCTTCGAGTTCGAGGCCGCACTGTGGCAGCGCACAAGCGATACCCCCGAGGCGCGCTGAACCTCTGCCCCGCCGCGGCAATCTAATCGTTATGGCAAGCGGCAATGCGCATCGCCGGCAGGTTTTGTTAAACAGGTGTTGCATTGCGCAACCAGATGCCATATAATCTTTTCTTCGACGGACGCGGGGTGGAGCAGTTGGCAGCTCGTCGGGCTCATAACCCGAAGGTCGCAGGTTCAAGTCCTGCCCCCGCAACCAACCGCACAGACGCACGTCTGTGATGCCGTCACCGCAGACAAACCCGCCCTTGGCGGGTTTTTTGTTTTGGGTCGCCAGCCGGCATCGCGGCAACTGCGACACTGCCGGTGCATGGTGCACCAGCACTCCTACGGCCCGCCGGAGCGCTTCGCGGGGGTGATACACTTTCGCCATTCTCCCGGACGCCCCTCATGAAATTCTGCTCGAACTGTGGTCATGCGGTCGTATTGCGCGTGCCTGACGGCGACAACCGCCCGCGCAGTGTTTGCGACAACTGCGGCACCATCCACTACGTCAATCCCCGCAACGTGGTCGGCACCATCCCGGTCTGGGAAGACAAGATCCTGCTGTGCAAGCGCGCGATCGAGCCCCGCTACGGCTTCTGGACCCTGCCGGCGGGCTTCATGGAGATCGGCGAGACCACCGCCCAGGCCGCCTCGCGCGAAACGCTGGAAGAAGCCGGCGCGCGCGTGCAGGTGGGCGAGCTGTTCTCGATCCTGAACGTGCCGCATGTGCACCAGGTGCACCTGTTCTACCTGGCCACGCTTGACGACCTGGACGTCGCGCCCGGCGAGGAAAGCCTGGAAGTGAAGCTAGTGGCCGAGGCCGATGTGCCCTGGGATGAACTGGCCTTCCCCACCGTGATCCATACCCTGCGCTGCTTCTTTGCCGACCGCGCCGCCGGCCGGCTGCAGGATGGCAGCTTCCGGCTGCACAGCCTGGACATCGACAAGCCCATGCGCCCGCTGACCAGCCGGGCCACGGTCACCCCCTGAGCGGCGGGCCTGCCGCGTACCGCCCTCCGGCGCAGCCCGCATGATCGCCTGGCTGGACCCGCAAGATCCGTTTCCCCCGGTGGAGCACGCGCTCGGGCCTGATTCCGAGGCGCCCGGGCTGCTGGCCGCCAGCCGCGAGCTGTCGCCGCAGCGGTTGCTGCTGGCGTATCGCCAGGGCATCTTCCCGTGGTATTCGAGCGGCCAGCCGGTGCTGTGGTGGAGCACCGATCCGCGTATGGTGCTGGCGCCGCCGGCGCTGCGGGTCTCGGCCAACCTGCGCAAGGCGCTGCGGCGCGTGCTGCGCGATGCCGACTGGGAAATCCGCGTCGACCATGATTTCGTGGCGGTGATGCGCGCCTGCGCCACCACCCCGCGCGAAGGCCAGGACGGCACCTGGATCACCGACGCCATCGTCGCAGCATACGGCACCCTGCACCGCAACGGCCTGGCCCACTCGGTCGAAAGCTGGTACCGCGGCGAGCGCGTCGGCGGCCTGTATGGCGTGGCGCTGGGGCGGATGTTCTTTGGCGAATCGATGTTTGCGCACCGCACCGACGCGTCCAAGATCGCGCTGGCGGCGCTGTGCGCGTTCCTCGGCAACCACGGCGTGGCGATGATAGACTGCCAGCAGGAAACCGACCACCTGGCCTCGCTGGGTGCGCGCCCCATCCCCCGCGCCGATTTCGTGGCCCATGTGCGCGCGGCAACGGCACAGCCGGCGATCAGTCCGTGGCGGTTCGACAAATCGGTGCTGGAGCGCTGGGCCGGGACACCCGCCGCGCCGGCAGGCTGAATCCCGGCACGGGTGCCGACGCTGACGCTGCGGACCACCGTGCAAACCGCGCCGTCCCGCCCGGAGCCCCCTGAGTCATGAGCAAGCTGAAGGAACTACCGCTGTCCGCGCTGCAGTTCTATGCCACGGCGCCCTACGCTTGCAGCTATCTCGACGGGCGCATGGCGCGCTCCCAGGTGGCCACGCCGGCGCACCTGATCAATGCCGACGTCTACTCGCGCCTGGTGCGCGCGGGCTTCCGCCGCAGCGGCATCTTCACCTACCGGCCGTATTGCGACGATTGCCACGCCTGCACGCCGTGCCGCGTGCAGGTCGACCAGTTCACGCCGGACCGCTCGCAGCGCCGCGCGTGGAACCGCCACCAGCACCTGCAGGCGCTGGTAGCGCCGCTGACCTACGTCGAAGAGCACTATTCGCTGTACCTGCTGTACCAGTCGATGCGCCACGCCGGCGGCGGCATGGACCAGGACAGCCGCGACCAGTACGAGCAGTTCCTGCTGCAGAGCCGGGTCAACTCGCGCCTGGTCGAGTTCCGCGATCCGCCCGGCTCGCCCGAGGCCGGGCGCCTGCGCATGGTCAGCATGATCGACGTGCTCGACGACGGGCTGTCGTCGGTCTACACCTTCTACGACCCGCTCGAGCACAACGCCAGCTACGGCACCTACAACATCCTGTGGCAGATCCGCCAGACCCATGCGCTGGGCCTGCCGCACCTGTACCTGGGCTACTGGATCGCCGACAGCCGCAAGATGGCGTACAAGGCGCGCTTCCGGCCGCTGCAGGTGCTGACCGGCAACCACTGGCATGCGTTCGAGGACGTCGCCGCCGGGGCCGCCGGCACCGAGGAAGCCGCCGCGCCGGTGCCGCCCGCGACGCAGCCCTAGCCTGGCCCGGCCGCGGCCCGCCCCCCGAGGCCGCCCTCGCGGGCGGGCCAGCCGCTACAATGCCGCCCTGGTCCCGACTTCCGCGCCGCCCCGCCGGCCGCCTGCCCACGTGCTCAACGCGCTCTACCCCCTGTTTCGCCCCGCCCTGTTCTCGATGGATGCCGAGGACGCCCATCATTTCACGCTGAACAACCTGCTGCGCGCCCACCGCATGGGCCTGGGCAGCTGCATCGGCAACCGCATCGCCGACGATCCGCGCACGGTCATGGGGGTGCGCTTCCCCAACCCGGTCGGCCTGGCCGCGGGGCTGGACAAGGACGGCGCCTATATCGACGGCCTCGCCGCGCTCGGCTTCGGCTTTATCGAGGTGGGCACGGTCACGCCGCGCGCGCAGCCGGGCAACCCGCGCCCGCGCATGTTCCGGCTGCCGCAGGCCGATGCGCTGATCAACCGCATGGGCTTCAACAACGGCGGCGTCGATGCCTTCGTCGCCAATGTGCAGGCGTCGCGCTGGAAGGCCGAAGGCGGCGTGCTGGGGCTGAATATCGGCAAGAACGCCGATACCCCGATCGAGCGCGCCAACGACGACTACCTGTACTGCCTGGAGCGCGTCTATCCGCACGCCAGCTATGTGACGGTCAATATCTCCTCGCCCAACACCAAGAACCTGCGCCAGCTGCAGGGCGCGAGCGAGCTCGACAGCCTGCTGTCGACGCTGAAGGCCGCGCAGCAGCGCCTGGCCGACCAGCACAAGCGCTATGTGCCGCTGGCGCTGAAGATCGCGCCGGATCTCGACGCCGACCAGATCGGCAATATCGGCGATGCACTGGTGCGCCACAAGATCGACGGCGTGATCGCCACCAACACCACCATCTCGCGCGACGCGGTCAAGGGCCTGCCGCATGCCGACGAGGCCGGCGGCCTGTCCGGGCGCCCGGTGTTCGAAGCCTCGACCCGCGTGGTGCGTGCGCTGCACGGCGTGGTCGGCGACGCGGTGCCGATCATCGGCGTGGGCGGCATCTTCGGCGGCGCCGACGCGCGCGCCAAGACCGACGCCGGCGCCCAACTGGTGCAGCTCTACAGCGGCCTGATCTATCGCGGCCCGGCGCTGGTGCGCGAGTGCGCCACGGCGCTGCGCCGCTAAGCCTGTCGGGCCGCCAACGGCCCCTGGCGCCCGCCCGGCCGATGCGCCACCCGCATCGACCGGGGCGAGGAAAAACCCGGCGCCCCGGTGGCGCGCAACGGCATGAAGATGCGGCCGCCGCAATCAGGGTAATCCACAAGCAAATCCCGGTTCCCGCGCAATTAAATGCGCCTCGATGGCGGATAGCGGGCATCTGACAGCATCGGATGCCCCACTTCCGCATGATGACTGTCCATTTCGTGCGCGGGAAGTGGTATCCTCGCAGGCTTATCGCTGTCGCATCCGACGCGTCCGCGCCCGCTTCCTCCCGCCGCAGGAAGCCGCCGCGCCCGCCCGGACCGGCACCGTGCGCCAGCCGGCGCGCGCGCCAGGACGGCGGACCGAACCATCCGCGGCCGTATCCAATCCAGAACCGAGTTTCGGGGGAGCACACATAATGAAGTCCACCAAGGGTCTCGCAGCATCCAAGTCCATCCTGGGCGGCGCCGTGGCGCTGGCACTGCTGTACGGCGGCGCCGTGCAGGCCCAGACCGTCAAGGTGCTGTCGATCGTCGACCATCCCGCGCTGGACGCCATCCGCGACGGCGTGCGCGCAGAACTGAAGGCGGCCGGCTATGACGCCGACAAGAGCCTGAAGTGGGAATACCAGAGCGCGCAGGGCAACACCGGCACCGCCGCGCAGATCGCCCGCAAGTTCGTCGGCGACAACCCCAACGCCATCGTTGCCATCGCCACGCCGTCGGCGCAGGCCGTGGTCGCCGCCACCAAGACGGTGCCGGTGGTGTACTCGGGCGTGACCGATCCGGTCGCCGCGCAGCTGGTCAAGAGCTGGTCGGCGTCGGGCACCAACGTCACCGGCGTGTCGGACAAGCTGCCGCTGGACAAGCAGGTGGCCCTGATCAAGCGCGTGGTGCCCAAGGCCAAGACCGTGGGCATGGTTTACAACCCCGGTGAAGCCAACTCGGTGGTGGTGGTCAAGGAACTGAGCGCGCTGCTGGCCAAGGAAGGCCTGACGCTCAAGGAAGCCGCCGCGCCGCGCACCGTCGACATCGGGCCGGCCGCCAAGAGCCTGATCGGCAAGGTCGACGTGATCTACACCAACACCGACAACAACGTGGTGTCGGCGTACGAGGCCCTGGTCAAGGTGGCCAACGAATCGAAGATCCCGCTGGTCGCGGCCGATACCGACAGCGTCAAGCGCGGTGCGGTGGCGGCACTGGGCGTCAACTACGGCGACCTGGGCCACCAGACCGGCAAGGTGGTGGTGCGCATCCTGAAGGGCGAGAAGCCGGGCACGATCGCCTCGCAGACCAGCGACAACCTGGAACTGTTCGTCAACACCGGCGCGGCCGCCAAGCAAGGCGTGACGCTGTCCCCGGAGCTGGTCAAGGAAGCCAAGACGGTCATCAAGTAAGCCCAGCCACGCCCTGCCATGCCGCCGCCGCAAGGCGGCGGATGCGCCGGCCAGGCCTACCCGGCGCGGCCGGCCCGACCAGGGCGAGGCGGCCGGCGGCCCCACCCGGGCGAGCCGGGCGCACCGCCCCGAAACCGGCGCCAAGGCAGACGCCGGACCCCGCAACAGGATTCCCCCAATGTCCCTCTTTTCCCTTCTGGGCGCCCTGGAGATCGGCCTGATCTTCAGCCTGGTGGCGCTCGGGGTGCTGATTTCCTTCCGCATCCTCAACTTTCCCGACCTGACCGTCGACGGCAGCTTCCCGCTGGGCGGCGCCGTAGCCGCGACGCTGATCGCCGCCGGCCAGGACCCGTTCCTGGCGACCGTGGTGGCCATCGCCGCCGGCGCGCTGGCCGGCTGGATTACCGGCTGGCTCAACGTGCGCCTCAAGATCATGGACCTGCTTGCCAGTATCCTGATGATGATCGCGCTGTACTCGGTCAACCTGCGCATCATGGGCCGCCCCAACGTGCCGCTGATCACCGAACCCACGCTGTTCACCGTGCTGCAGCCGGAGTGGCTGCCCGACTACGTGCTGCGCCCGCTGGTGCTGTTCGTGGTGGTGGTGGTGGCCAAGGTCGGCCTGGACTGGTTCTTCAGCTCGCAGCTGGGCCTGGCGATGCGCGCCACCGGCGCCAACCCGCGCATGGCCCGCGCCCAGGGCATTGCCACCGGCCGCGCCACGCTGGCCGGCATGGCCCTGTCCAACGCGCTGGTGGCGCTCGCCGGCGCGCTGTTCGCGCAGACCCAGGGCGGCTCCGATATCTCGATGGGCATCGGCACCATCGTGATCGGCCTGGCCGCGGTGATCATCGGCGAGACCATCCTGCCGGCACGCCGGCTGATCTGGACCACGCTGGCGGTGGTGCTGGGCGCCATCCTGTACCGCTTCTTCATCGCGCTGGCGCTGAACAGCGACTTCATCGGCCTCAAGGCGCAGGACCTGAACCTGGTCACCGCCGCGCTGGTGACGATCGCGCTGGTGCTGCCGGCGACGCGCAAGAAGCTGTTTGCCCGCAAGAACGGAGGTGCCTGAGATGCTGCGCGCACAAGACCTGAAGCTCACCTTCAATCCGGGCACCCCGATCGAGACCCGCGCGCTGCGCGGCCTCAGCCTGGAAATCCCGAGCGGCCAGTTCGTGGCCGTGATCGGCTCCAACGGCGCCGGCAAGTCGACCTTCCTGAATGCGATCAGCGGCGACCAGATGGTCGACTCGGGCCGCATCACCATCGATGACACCGATGTCACGCGCAAGCCCGCCTGGGACCGCGCCCACCTGGTGGCACGCGTGTTCCAGGATCCCATGGCCGGCACCTGCGAAGCGCTGACGATCGAGGAGAACATGGCGCTGGCGATGGCGCGCGGCAGCCGCCGCGGCTTCCGCCCGGCGCTGAACCGCGCCGCGCGCGAGCTGTTCCGCGAGAAGCTGCGCCTGCTCAACCTGGGGCTGGAAAACCGCCTGACCGACCGCATCGGCCTGCTCTCCGGCGGCCAGCGCCAGGCGGTCAGCCTGCTGATGGCGTCGCTGCAGCCGTCGCGCATCCTGCTGCTGGACGAGCACACCGCCGCGCTCGACCCGAAGACCGCCGCGTTCGTGCTGGAACTGACCGCGCGCATCGTCGAGGAAAGCAAGCTGACGACGATGATGGTGACGCACAGCATGCGCCAGGCGCTCGACTACGGCCAGCGCACGGTGATGCTGCACCAGGGCCAGGTGGTGCTGGATGTGTCGGGCGACAAGCGCAAGGGACTGGACGTGCCGGACCTGCTCAAGATGTTCGAGCAGACGCGGCACGAGCAGCTGGATGATGATGCGCTGTTGCTGGGGTGAAGGCGCTGGCAAGAAAAAGGGGAGCTTCGGCTCCCTTTTTTTTTGCTGGTTGGCGCTGGCGCGTCCCGCTGTTGCCGATGCTCAGTCGATCGTGATGCGCCGCTGCTTGATCACCGCCGCCCACCGCGTGCTTTCCTTCTGGATCGTCGCCGCCAGCTGCTGCGGCGTGCCGCCCGCCGCGTCCATCCCCAGCGTCGCCAGCTTCTCCTTCAGCGCGGCATCGGCCAGCACCGCGTCGGCGTGCTGGCTGAGCTTGCGCACGACCTCGGGCGGCGTACCCGCCGGCACCATCAACGCATACCACGACACCGCTTCGAACTTGGGGAAGCCCTGCTCGGCAATCGTCGGCAGCTCGGGCAGCACCGTCGAGCGCCTGGCGCTGGCCATGCCCAGCGCGCGCAGCTTGCCCGCCTTGATATAGGGCAGCGCCGCCGACAGCTGCGCAAACATCATTGTCACCTGCCCGCCGACCAGATCGGTCATGGCCGGGCTTACGCCCTTGTAGGGCACGTGGTTCAGCTTGACGCCGGCATCGAGCTGCAGCAGCTCGCCGGCCAGATGCGCCTGGCTGCCGGCGCCGGGCGAGGCGAAGCTCAGCTCGCCCGGCTTCTGCGCGGCCAGCTTGAGCAGTTCCGCCAGCGACCTGGCCGGCGTGGCCGCGTTGACCACCAGCACGTTCTCGGCGGTGGCCAGCATCGCCACCGGCGCCAGGTCGGACGGCTTGTAGGGCAGGTTAGGCATCAGCGTGGGATTCACCGCGATATTGCCGACCGGCACCAGCGCGACGGTGTAGCCGTCCGGCGCGGCCTTGGCCACCATGTCGATACCGATGGTGCCGGCGGCGCCGGCCTTGTTCTCGACCAGCACGCTCTGGCCGGTAGCCTTGGCCAGCCCCTCGCCGACCGCGCGTGCCAGCACGTCGGCCGGCCCTCCCGCAGCAAACGGCACGATCAGGCGTACCGGCTTTGCGGGATAGGCCGGCGGCTGGGCATGGGCCGAGCCCACGCCGAGCCATGTCGCGCAGGCTGCCGCGCAGGCGAACAGGCCATGCACGGCAAGGCGCCGGATATCAGGATGCAATAAAGGCCTTGCAGCGGCATTCACAGCGGATTTCATGACGGTTCCCCCATTGGCAGTGATCAGGCGATGGTTACCCGGCTGCGGCATCGGTCAATGCAAAGCCCAGTCGGTCGGCTTCGTCCGCCATCGCGGACAGGCAGGCATAGTCGGCAGGCTGCACCGCAACGAAGCGCGCCAGCCCCAGCGACGCCAGCAGCGCGGTACCGTCGGCATCCTCGTGCATGCCCAGCAAGGCCGCACGCACGCGCCGGCACTGCCGCGGATCGGCACCCGCCGACGCGACCAGCACCGGGATCGGGGCCGGCGGCGTCAGCGCCAGCGTCTTCAGTTGCGCGGCCAGCGCCGGGTCATAGCGGCGCAGCAGGTCCATCACATAGCTGTCGACGACCCCCGCCTCGGCATCACCGGCAAGCACCGCATCGATGACCTCGCGCGGCGTTGGCGTCACCATGCGCGTGGGCCGGTACAGCGCCTGCCTACCCGGCGGTGCCAGCCGCATCAGGTAGTGGCGCGGCGCGTTATAGCCCGAGTTCGACTCAGGCAACATGCATGCCAGTCGCCCGCCGAAGGTCTGCGCCAGCGACTGCGCCGGCGCATCGGCGCGCACGATGAACTCGGTGAAATAGACCGGCCTGCCGTCGTAGCGTGCCTGCGCCGG
The DNA here is from genome assembly GCF_000372525.1 of Cupriavidus neocaledonicus. Taxonomy (GTDB): domain Bacteria; phylum Pseudomonadota; class Gammaproteobacteria; order Burkholderiales; family Burkholderiaceae; genus Cupriavidus; species Cupriavidus neocaledonicus. The sequence continues at coordinate 39,327 of NZ_AQUR01000075.1, read as the reverse complement.
AACCGGCGCGGCCAGCAACTGCGGCGTGACCGTCGCGCTCGCATACGGATAGCCGCACATGAACACGCAGCCGCAATCCGGCCGTGCCCACAACGCGCTGACCGGCGCGGGCGCGGCATGCTCGACATACGGCAACGCCACGCCGGCGCGCTCGGACACGCGCGTCAGCAGCGCGCGCCAGGCCGCTTCGGCCTGCGGCGTCACCGCGTACATGCGGGCATTGGCGATCATGCGTACACCAGCTTCTGGCCCAGCCCGCGCTCCCCGGCCTTCTTCAGGATCGCGTGTCCGAGCGCGATATCGCTCAGCGACAGTCCGCGATGCCAGAACAGGTTGGTTTCATCGTCGCTCTGGCGGCCCGGCTTGCGCCCGGCGGCGATCTCGCCGAGTTCGCCGTAGAGGGTCCGTTCCGACAGCTTGCCGGCTTCGACATGCGCGCGCAGCGCGCCGAACATGCCGGCCTTGCACTGGCCCCAGTCGTCCACCACCACCCGCGTCATGATGTCGGTCAGTGACAGCTCGACCGCGCTCATGGTGCCGTAGGGCACGACGAAAGCGCCGGGCTTGATCCACTCGGTCCTGAGCATCGGCGTCGGGCGCTCCAGCCGCGATGCCTCGACCACGATGTCGGCACCGCGCACGCACGACTCCCAGTCATCGGTCACCACGATCTTCTTGCCGAGATCGCGTTCCAGCCGCGCTGCAAAGGCATTGCGACTTTCGGGCCGGCGCGAATGCACTCGGATCTCGTCGAAGTCATAGAGGCTGTCGAGCAGCCGCACGTTCCAGTACGAGGTGCCGCGCGCACCGATATGGCCCAGCACCTTGCTGTCGCGGCGCGCCAGGTGCCTGGCGCCGAGCGCGGTCAGCGCGCCGGTGCGGGCATCGGTGATGAAGGTGGCATCGATCACCGCCACCGGCATGCCGGTGCGCGGATCGAACAGGTTCAGCATGGCCATCTCCGACGGCAGGCCGAGCTTGTAGTTGTCGACGAAATCGCCGACGACCTTGACCCCGGCCAGTCCCAGCGGCGCCACGTAGCCGCGCAGCACGTTGAAATGCCCGTTGAAGGCCGGGTCCGGCATCAGGTGCACGCGCGGCTCGATCACGGTCTGGCCATTGCCCTGCGCCACCAGTGCCTGCTCCACCGCGCCGATGATCTCGGCATCGGTCATTTCCAGCCGCGCGATATCCCGGCCGTTGAGGTAGGTGAGATGAATATCAGCCATACGTTCCCCGCTCTCCAGATCAGTGTGTTGGTGTTGCGATGGAGTTCAGTTTAGGTATGGCGCCATTGACTGTCATATGCTTATATGTCCGCCTGCCTTAACATCAGGTTAATGCCATGAAAATGAACCTGCGCCAGATCGAAGTGTTCCGAGCGGTGATGCTGACCGGCTCGATCAGCGGCGCGTCAAAACTGCTTTATGTGTCGCAACCAGCGATCAGTCGGCTGATGTCGCACACCGAACAGCGGCTCGGCCTCGAGCTGTTCCGGCGCACCAAGGGTCGGCTCTACCCCACGCCGGAAGCGCGCCGGCTGCTGGGCGAAGTCAATGCGGTCTATGAGGGGATCGAGCGCGTCAACGAGATCGCCGAGGACCTCGCCGCCAACCGCACCGGCAGCCTGCGCATCACCTGCAGCCCCAACCTGGGGCAGACCGTGCTGCCGCGCGCGATCGCCAGCTTCCGCGCCGCGCACCCCGCGGTGCGCGTGGTGGTGCGCACGCAGATTCCCGGCAACATGTTGCGCGCGCTGCTATCGGGACAGGTCGACCTGGCGGTGTCGAACATGCCGCTGGTGCATCCCAACCTCGAGGCGCGGCTGCTGGTGAAGAACGAGATCGTGGCGCTGGTGCCGGTGGGGCACCGGCTGGCCGCGCGCAAATGGGTGCGTCCCGCCGACCTGATCGGCGAAGACCTGATCGGCTATGGTCCGGAAGTGCCGTTCGCGCTGCTGGTGCACGAGATGTTCGGCAACGATGGCGACCAGCCCGACATGCGGGTGCAGGTGGAGCAGGCCCATGTGGCGCGCGCGCTGGCGCAGGCCGGCGCCGGCATCGCGCTGGTCGATGCCATGACGGTATTCGGCGCGAACTGGCCCAATATCGTCGCCGTGCCGATCCGCACCAGCGTCAATGCCTCGGTGCAGATCTTCCATGTGCAGACCGAGCCGCTGTCGCGGCTGTCGCTGGAATTCGTCGAGACGCTGACGGGGATGATGAAGCGTTGAAACGCGGCAGCGCTGGTGAGTACCGCCGCGGCACGGCGTGAAGGCCTCAGGCCGTCGCTGCCTTGTCCAGCCACCGCGCCAGCTGGTCGGTGACCGCGGTGCTGGAAAACGAGCAGCTGTCCTGCGCGAACACCGCCGCCATCTCCAGCCGGCGCAGCAGCTCTTCCATGGCCTGGCCGTAGAGCGGCGGCAGGGCCAGCGCGCTGCAGGCATCGCGCCATTCGCGTACCAGCTCCTGCGCGGGCTTTGCGCCGGCCACGTGCTGCTCCAGCGCGGCGCGCATGCGCGCCAGCGCTTCCGAATGCTCAGCGCTCATGAACGGGCCCTCCTTTCCTTGTAGAGTTCGCGGAACGTGCGGCCCGACGGCGCCGGCATGTCGCGTGTTTCGGTCCAGCCCTTGCCCGCCAGCGGCAGGCTGGCGATCAGCCGGTTGCTTCCGCCCATGCGGCCCAGCAGCCAGGCACCGATGCGGGCAGTCAGCGCATAGAGTTCGGGCCGCTTCGCCACGTAGCCCCAGGCCTTCAGCGCAAAGCGCTCCTGCCAGGGCCGCAGGCCGCGCTCCATCTGCTTCTCGCGCAGCTTGCGCAACAGGTCGGACAACGGGATCGAGGCCGGGCAGACGCGATTGCATTCGCCGCACATGGTCGCCGCCTGCGGCAGGTCGACCGTCTTGGCCAGACCGACGTAGCTCGGCGTCAGCACGCTGCCCATCGGGCCGGGATAGACCCAGCCATAGGCATGGCCGCCGATCTTCTGGTAGACCGGGCAATGGTTCATGCAGGCGCCGCAGCGGATGCAGCGCAGCATCTCCTGGAAGTCGCCGCCGATCAGTCCCGAGCGGCCGCCATCGACCAGCACGAAGTACATGTGCTCGGGACCGTCGCGCTCGCCCTCGGCGCGCGGCCCGGTCAGCAGCGAGAAATAGTTGGAAATCGCCTGGCCGGTGGCAGAACGCGGCAGCAGGCGCATCACCGTGGCCAGGTCTTCCAGTGTGGGCAGCACCTTCTCGATGCCGGTCACCGCGACATGCACGCGCGGCATCACTGTGCACATGCCTTCATTGCCCTCGTTGGTGACCACCGCCACCGAGCCGGTCTCGGCGATGATGAAATTGCCGCCGGTGACGCCCATGTCGGCGCTGAGGAATTCCGGGCGCAGCACTTCGCGCGCCTCGCGCGTCATCTCCGGGATCTCGGTCAGGCGCGGCTTGTGGTGGACCCTGGCGAACAGGTCGGCGATCTCGTCCTTGTCCTTGTGCACCACCGGCGCAATGATGTGCGACGGCGGCTCCGAGTCGTTGATCTGCAGGATGTACTCGCCCAGGTCGGTCTCGATGCTCTGCACGCCCATCTCGCCGAGCACCTGGTTGAGGCGCATTTCCTCGGTCACCATCGACTTGCTCTTGATGACCTTCTTCACGCCGTGCATTTGCGCGATCTCGGCGACCAGCCGCGCGGCGTCGGCGGTGGTCTCGGCAAACAGCACGGTGGCGCCGCGGCGGGTGGCGTTCTCTTCGAACGTGGCGAGCCAGACGTCCAGGTTTTCCAGCGCCCGGTTGCGACGCTCTTTCAGGGCCTCGCGCGTGGCGTCGAAATCGATATCGCGGATCGCATCGGCGCGCGCCGTGACGAACTTGGTCGAAAGCTTCTTCAGGTTCTGCTGCAGGCGCTGGTCGGCCAGCTTCTGCCCGGCGCGCGCCTTGAATTCCATGCTGTGGACTTGCATCGTGGCGAATTCCTGGTGTGTCGGCGCGGTCAGGCGTCGCCCGCCAGCACCTGTGCGATATGCAGCACGCGCGTGCGGCTGTCGCCGATGCGGCGCAGGCGGCCTTCGATATTGAGCATGCAGCCCAGGTCGCCCAGCACCACGGCATCCGCACCGGTGGCCTGGATGTTGGCGCATTTCTCGTCGACGATGGCCGTGGAGATATTGCCGTACTTGACCGAGAAGGTGCCGCCGAAACCGCAGCAGGCCTCGCAGTCCTTCATCTCGGTCAGCTGCACGCCGGGCAGGCGCGACAGCAAGGCGCGCGGCTGCTGCTTGACGCCCAGTTCGCGCAGGCCGGAACAGGAATCGTGGTAGGTGACCTGGCCCGAGAACGTCGACGGCAGGGTCTCGATCCGGGCCACGCTGGCGAGGAAGTCGGTCAGCTCGAACACGCGTTCGCGCAGGCGCTCGTAACGGCCGTTCAGTTCCGGATCGTCGCGCAGCAAATCGGCGTAGTGATGCCGGATCATGCCGCCGCAGCTGCCCGACGGCACCACGATGTAGTCGAACATCTCGAACTCGCGCAGGAATTTCTCGGCCAGGTCGCGCGATACCGCGCGCTCCCCCGAGTTGTAGGCCGGCTGGCCGCAGCAGGTCTGCGCCTCGGGCACCATGACCTCGTAGCCGGCGGCTTCCAGCAGCTTGAGCACCGAAAAACCGATCTCCGGGCGCATCAGGTCCACCAGGCAGGTGTGGAACAGACCGACTCGCATTGTTGACTTCTCCCAGACCCTGAAACCCCGCAATTATGCGCGTTCGGCGCCGCGGGTGGCGCACAAAGCGTTAACTGGCCATATGAACGCGGTGCCACAGCACGGGACCAGAGTCGCGACATCACGCGGCGTTTCTTACCGTAATGTCATTTCACCTATTGAAATTTTCACGATGCGAGATAGAATCAGCCAGACGCTTAAAAATGCCGCAAGGCAACATTGCTACTTTTCCCAACCATGTCCGACGCAGACAAGTCACCCGGCAAGACGTCCATCCAGGTCATCGAGCGCATGATGACCCTGCTGGACGCCCTCGCCCAGCATGCCGACCCGGTCAGCCTGAAAGAGCTGTCGCTGGCCACCGGCCTGCATCCTTCTACCGCGCACCGCATCCTCAACGACATGGTGGCGTGCCGCTTTGTCGACCGCTCCGACCCCGGCAGCTACCGCCTCGGCATGCGGCTGCTGGAGCTGGGCAACCTGGTCAAGGCGCGCCTGTCGGTGCGCGACGCGGCGCTGGCGCCGATGCGCGCGCTGCACCGCGTCACCGGCCAGACCGTCAACCTGTCGGTGCGCCAGGGCGACGAGATCGTCTATATCGAGCGCGCTTACAGCGAGCGCTCGGGCATGCAGGTGGTGCGTGCCATCGGCGGCCGCGCGCCGCTGCACCTGACCTCGGTGGGCAAGCTGTTCCTGGCCGCCGACGAGTCGGCGCGCGTGCGCAATTACGCCACCCGCACCGGGCTGGCCGGCCACACCCGCACCTCGATCACTGACCTGGCCAAGCTGGAACGCGAACTCAACTGGGTCCGCACCAACGGCTATGCGCGCGACAACGAAGAGCTGGAACTGGGGGTGCGCTGCATCGCCGCCGGCATCTACGACGACTCGCGCCGGCTGGTCGCGGGCCTGTCGCTGTCGGCGCCGGCGGACCGGCTGCAGGACAGCTGGCTGCAGAACCTGAAGGACACCGCCCTGCAGATCTCGCGCGGCATGGGCTACGTGACCGAAGCCGCCGCCTGAGGCGAACGGGCCATGCACCGCCAACGCGCGGGCTGCCGGCAAGGCAGTCCGCGCGTTTTGCTTTGGCGCCGCGGGTTTTCATTGCATAAACGTTTACCCTATGTTTTCAGATAACCAGCAAACCTTATAATCGACGCCATGCGTACCCGCACCGTCACCCTTACCGAACAGGTCACGCGCCAGCTGCGCGCGGATATCGAAAGCGGCGCCTACCCCGTCGGCAGCCGCCTGCCGACCGGCCGGCAACTGGCCGAGCAATACGGCGTCAGCGCCGCCGTGATCCGCGAAGTCACCGAGCACCTGCGTTCGCAGGGCTTTGTCGAGTCGCGCCAGGGCGTCGGCTGCACGGTGCGCTCGCGCACCGGCGCAGCCGGGTTCCAGCTGCCGCGCCAGCCCGAGCTCGACGCCGGCGAGCTGGCCGACCTGTATGACCTGCGCATCGACCTGGAAGGCGCCGCCGCGGCGCTGGCCGCGGTGCGCCGCACCGACGACGACGTGGCCGCGCTGACCGCGCTGCTGCAGCGCCTGCAGGACCGGCTCTATGACCCGCAGCCAGCCGCCGATCTGGACGCGGCGTTGCATATCGGCATCGCCGCCGCCACGCACAACCCGTACTACCGCCAGCTGCTGCAATACCTGAACCTGCAGCTGCACCAGGCGGTCGCCACCGCGCGTGCGAATACGCTGCGCCAGCCCGGCCTGGCCGAGACCGTGCATGCCGAACACGAAGCCATCGTCACGGCCATCCGCCGCGGCGATGCCGGCGCGGCGCGCGCGGCGGCAGTGGCGCACCTGCAAAGCGCCGCGCGCCGCCTCGGGCTGACGCTACGCGTGCGCGACGACGCAGCACTGGCGCGTAGCGCCACCAGCACGGCATCCCTTTCCTGACAAGACACCACCATCATGCAAAACGGATCCTTTGCCCAGCGGCTCACCGAAGCCCTCGGCCCCGACACCGCGCTGACCCACCCGGACGACATCGCGCCGTGGCTGTCGGACTGGCGCGGCATCTACCGCGGCCAGGCCCAGGCGGTGCTGCGGCCCCGTAGCGTCGACGAGGTGTCGCGCGCGCTGGCGCTGTGCCAGCAGGCCGCGGTGCCGGTGGTGCCGCGCGGCGGCAATACCGGCCTGTGCGGCGGCGCCACCCCCGATGCGCGCGCGCAAAACGTGGTGCTGAGCCTGGACCGCATGAACGCGGTGCGCTCGCTCGACACCATCGCCAATACCATGGTGGCCGAGGCCGGCTGCATCCTGGGCAACCTGCGCCGCGCGGCGCAGGACGCCAACCGCCTGCTGCCGCTGTCGCTGGCCGCCGAGGACTCGTGCCAGATTGGCGGCAACCTGGCCACCAATGCCGGCGGCGTCAACGTGGTGCGCTATGGCATGACACGCGAACTGGTGCTGGGGGTCGAAGCGGTGCTGCCCAACGGCGAGGTCTTCCACGGGCTGCGCACGCTGCGCAAGGACAATACCGGCTACGACCTGAAGCAGCTGCTGATCGGCTCCGAAGGCACGCTCGGCGTGATCACCGCGGCGGCGCTGCGCCTGTTCCCGCGCACCGATACGCGCAGCGTGGTGCTGGCGGCGGTGGCCTCGCCCGCACAGTCGCTGGCGCTCTATGAACTGCTGTTCGAGCAATGCGGCGCACGCCTGCAGGCCTTCGAGTTCTTTACCGGCGCTTGCCTGGACCTGGTGCTCGCGCATGCGGAAGGCGTGCAGGAGCCGTTCGCGCAGCGCTATCCGGCCTATGTGCTGGTGGAACTGGCCGATACCACCGATGAGGCGGCGCTGAACGCGCTGCTGGAACGCGTCATCGGCGAGGCGCTGGAACGCGAGCTGTGCCTCGATGCCGCCGTCTCCGCTTCGCTGGCGCAACTGCAGGCGCTGTGGAAACTGCGCGAGGAAATCTCCGAAGCGCAGCGTGCCGACGGTCCGCACCTCAAGCACGACGTGTCGCTGCCGATCGAGCAGATCCCGGCTTTCATGGAGTCGATGGCAGCCCGGCTGCGCGCGCTCGATGCCGCGATCCGGCCCTTCGTGTTCGGGCACTTCGGCGACGGCAACCTGCACTACAACCTGTCGCGTCCGGCCGGGGCCCCCACGGACTGGGCAGCCACGCAGGGCGATGCCGTGACCGCTGCGGTGCTGGACGAGGTGATGCGGTACGGCGGCAGCATCAGCGCCGAGCATGGCATCGGCCAGCTCAAGCGCCATGCCTTCCTGGCGGTGAAGGATCCGCTGGAATTGCGCCTGATGCGCGAGCTCAAGGCGGTGTTCGATCCCGCCGGCATCATGAACCCCGGCAAGCTGCTCTGACGGGTCCTTCACCAAAGCAAAACGCGCCGCAATGCGGCGCGTTTTTTCCAGTCAGGCGTGCGGCCTCAGATGCCGCGCGATTGCTGCGAGGCCAGCACCGCGTGCGCGCTGCCCGGACCCTGCGTCAGGTTGGGCGACGACGGGAAGCCGCGCTGCGGCGAGGACGGCGAATGCTCGAGCCAGTCCTTGACGCGGTTGGCATCGGCAAAGCGCGACAGCTTGCCTGCCGAATCCAGGAACACCATCACCACATTGCGCCCGTGCACGCGGGCCTGCATCACCAGGCACTGGCCGGCCTCGGAGATAAAGCCGGTCTTCTGCAGGCCGATCTCCCAGTTGCCGCCGCGCACCAGGCGGTTGGTGCTGACGTAATGCTGGGTGCGGCCCAGCACGTTGACCTCATGCTCGGTCTGGGTCGAGAACTCGCGGATGGTCGGGTTGCGGTACGCGGCGTTGACCATGCGCACCAGGTCGGTCGCGCTCGACACGTTGCTGCTCGACAGGCCGCTGGAATCGACGAAATGGCTGTCGTTCATGCCGAGCTCGCGCGCCTTGCGGTTCATCGCCTGCACAAAGGCAGGCAAGCCGCCCGGGTAGTGGCGGCCCAGCGCCGAAGCGGCGCGGTTCTCGGACGACATCAGCGCCAGCAGCAGCAGTTCCTGGCGCGTCAGCTGGGTGCCGAAGCGCAGGCGCGAGCTGCTGTGCTTCTCGGTGTCGCGGTCTTCCTCGGTGATGGTCAGCACCTCGTCCATCGGCAGGCGCGAGTCCATCACCACCAGCGCGGTCATCAGCTTGGTGATCGATGCAATCGGCAGCACGGCGCCGGCATTCTTCTGGAACAGGACCTCGTTGGAATTCTGGTCCATCACCAGGGCAACGCTGGAGCGCAGGGCCAGGGCATCGTCGGTGTCGCGCAGGCCCATCGCCTCGCCCAGCGACGGCTTGGAAGGCGTGAACGCCGCCCGCACCGGGGCCGCGCGTTGCGCCACCACGACGTGGCGCTTGCCCTTCTTCAGCACCACCACCTTGCGCGCGGAGCCTGCCTCGCTCTGCGCGACCCGGGCGTTGCGGGCGCTCTTGGCAACCGGCCTGGAAGCGGTCTTTTTCTCCGTTTTGGCGGATGTTGCCTGTTTTTTGCTTGTTTTTGTTGATGCAGCCTGGGTGGCCGCTTCGGCCACGGGCACCGCGACCATCGACACCGACACCAGTACCGCGGCGGCGATGGCCGACAAGGGTGTGGAGCCGAAGAATCTGGAGAAAATGGAATCAGACCGGAACATGATTCGTTCAGCGCATAGGAATGGCGCTAGTGTAGGAAATAAAGAAATTGTTAGCAAGATTAAAGACTTACAGACGCTCCTTAAAGTTCGATTCACATACATTTCCGCATTGTGTAAAAAGTACGTGATGCGTCACGTCCGCTACCGAACTCTCGTGCGCTCGACCAAGCGCAGTCCGGCTCACCCTTGCTACCCCTTCGTAGCGATCCAGCCAATACGAAAAGTCTCTTGTGTTATCGGCGTTCATCGTTACATGTTGAAACAAATTTCACTATGAGAGAAAACGCGCGAACCCGCTGACCGGCTCACGTTCGGTGGTGAGGCGGTTGGCGACGGCCTCGGGATCGGCAAAACCCAGCGACATGCCGCACACCACCATTTCTTCCGGTGGCAGCCGCAGGTGGCTGGCAATGATCTTGTGGAACTGCGTGAACGCCGCCTGCGGGCAGGTATCGAGCCCGCGCGCCCGGGCGGCGACCATGATGCTTTGCAGGAACATGCCGTAGTCGAGCCAGCTGCCCTGCTCCATGATGCGGTCGATGGTAAAGATGATGCCTACCGGCGCATCGAAGAAACGGAAGTTGCGCGCATGCTGCTCATGCATGCGCGCCTTGTCCTCGCGGCTGATCTCGAGCAGCCCGTACAGGTCCCAGCCCACCTTGCGCCGCCGCGACAGATACGGGTCGGCCCATGCGCGCGGATAGTAGGGGTACTCCTCCCGGTACTTGCTGTCGCGCTCGGGGTCTTCATAGGCGGCCAGCACGTCGGCGCACAGCTTGGCCTTGGCGTCGCCCGACAGCACATAGACGCGCCACGGCTGCGTATTGGTGCCGGACGGCGCGCGGCTGGCCACCGCCAGGATCTCTTCCACGGTGCTGCGCGGCACGGGCGTATCGAGAAAGGCCCGCACCGAGCGCCGCGTCAGGATCGCGCGATCCACGCAGTCCACGGCCTCCTGCGAGCCGAGTTGCTTCTCGAGGGACATCTTGTTCATCTCCTGTTGCCCCGCCCTATTCCCGTGCGCCGGTCACCGCGCCCGCCGCCACCAGCGGCAGCAGCGCTTCGCGCAACGCGCCCGGCAACGGTACCGGCCGGCGCGTGGCACGATCGACATAGACGTGGATGAAATGCCCTTGCGCGGCAGCGACTTCGTTGTCGCCGCTGAACAGGCCGACCTCATAGCGCACGCTCGACGTGCCCAGCCTGGCTACGCGTAAACCCGCTACCACGGTCTCGGGAAAACTGAGCGACGAGAAGTAGTTGCACTGCGTCTCGATCACCAGCCCGATGGTCTCGCCCGACGTGACATCGAGCACGCCCTGCCGGATCAGGTAGGTATTCACCACGGTGTCAAAATAACTGTAGTAGACAACGTTGTTAACGTGGCCATAGACATCGTTGTCCATCCAACGCGTGGTGATCGGCTGGAAGTACGGATAGGCACTGCGCGATTCGGCTTGCGGTTTCATGGGGCGAGAGGGAGACAGGACGCGAGGCAGTACGAAATGCGAATATTCTGAACCAGCGGCCTACGCGATACGAACGCGCAGCCGCTAGCGACGGATGACAAGCGCGACACCCAGAGCAGCCAGCACCATGCCGGCGGCCGCCAGCGGCGGGAAGCGCTCGCCGAACAGCAGCCAGGCCATCACCGCAGTGGTGGGCGGGGTCAGGTACATCAGGCTGGACACCCTGGTGGCGGCACCCTGGCGGATCAGCAGGAACAGCAGCGAGATCGCGCCGATCGACAACGCCACCACCGACCATGCCAGCGCGCCGAGCATCGCGGCGGTCCACTGCACGTCCCGCGTCTCGCACAGGAACATGAACGGCACGCAGGCGAGCGCCGCCGCGGCGAACTGGATCACCGAACCCATGCGCAGGTCGAACACGGGGCAGAAATGCCGCTGGTAGACCGTGCCCACGGTGATGCTGAACAACGCCCCGCCCGCCAGGGCGAGGCTGGCCGGCGTCAAGCCGCTGGTGCCGAGCTTGTTCGCCACCACCAGCGCCACGCCGGCAATGCCCAGCAGCAGGCCCAGCCACTGGCGTGCGCCGATGCGCTCGCCCATGCGCGTGGCGATCAGCGCGGTCAGGATCGGCTGCATGCCGACAATCAGCGCCGATACGCCTGCCGGCATGCCGAGCTTGATCGCGGCCCATACCCCGCCGAGATAGCCCGCCTGCAGCAGCAGGCCGGCCACCGCGATATGCCCCACCGCGCGCCAGTGGGTCGCAGTCGATCCCGTCACGCGCGGCAGCGGCACGCGCGCCAGCAGCACGAACGGCACCATCAGCGCCAGCACGCCGGCAAAGCGCAGGAACAGGAAGGTCATCGGCTCCGCGTAGGGCATGCCGTACTTGGCGACGATAAAGCCGGTGCTCCAGATCAGCACGAACAGCCACGGCATCGACGCGACCCACAGCGTGGCGCGCGGGTTGGCCGCGCCGCTGCGGCCTGGCTCAATCGCCTCGCTCATGAGGCAAGCGGCGCGGCAAGCTGCGCGTAGCGGGCGTGATATTGCGCGGCGAGCCGCACCGTCTGCGCATGGACGGCAACGGTGTCTTCGATCTGGTGGCCGTAGCCGCCGGCCATGGTCACCGCCACCGGCAGCCGGCGTGCCTGCGCGGCGTCGAACACCAGGCGGTCGCGCCGTGCCAGGCCGGCCATGGTCAGTTTCAACCGCCCGAGCCGGTCGCCCTCGTGCGGGTCCGCGCCGGCCAGGTAAATCAGCAGGTCCGGCTCGAAGCGGCGGAACAGCGTGTCCAGCGCCGTCTGCAGCGCCTGCGCGTAGGCCTCGTCGTCGCAGCCATCCGGCAGGCCGACGTCGAGGTCGCTGGCTTCCTTGCGGAACGGGTAGTTCTTCTCGCCGTGCAGCGACAGCGTGAATACCGAGGGGTCGCCGTGCAGGATCGACGCGGTGCCGTTGCCCTGATGCACGTCGAGGTCGATCACCGCGACGCGGCGCACCGCGCCGTCGCGCTGCAGCACGCGCGCGGCGATGGCGGCATCGTTGAAGACGCAGAAGCCGCCGCCCTTGTCTGCATACGCGTGGTGCGTGCCACCCGCCAGGTTCACGGCAATGCCATCACGCAGCGCGCTGCGGCAGGCCTCGATGGTCGCGCCCGCCGAACGGCGCGAGCGCTCCACCATGGCCTCGGACCACGGAAAGCCGATCTCGCGCTGGCGCGACGCGTCGAGCGTCCCGGCCGAGGCCGCCTCTACATATTCCGCCGTGTGCGCCAGCAGCAGCGCATCGTCGCCGGCACGCGGCGCCTCGGACAGGCGCAGCCCGGGCACCTGGGCCGACACCGCGTCGCGCAGCATGCTGTACTTGCGCATGGGGAAGCGATGCCCTGGCGGCAGCGGCAGCACGAAGTGGTCGGCGTAGAAAGCGAGCATGGGATGAGGCCTGGGCGATCCTGTTCACATCTTGTTGGTGTTCCGGCCCCGGCCGGCGTGGCGGCGCGAGCAGCCTGGCATGGTAGCACCCCTGCCGGCGTATTGCCGGGTGGTCCTGGAATGGCTCTGAAGCCACTTGTCGTTAGCCGGCCCACCGGCATTTTGTGCGACGCACAAAATCTCCTTGACATTGATTAGGCGGCCCCTACAATACGGCTTGTTGCGGCGCACAACGGATTGGCGCCCTGACCCATCCACGCGCCTGGGCTGGCCGAAGCGGGTTCAACACCGTCACGGCCCTGACATCTAGGCGGCTTAATTTGCTTGACCTTGAAGTTCACCACTGGAGACCAGCAATGATCCTCACCCCGGAACAAGTCGCAGCAGCACAAAAGGCTAACCTCGAAACGCTGTTCGGCCTGACCACCAAGGCGTTTGAAGGCGTCGAAAAGCTCGTCGAACTGAACCTGCAGGTCGTCAAGGCCACCTTCGCCGAAAACGTCGACAACGCCAAGAAGGCGCTGTCGGCCAAGGACGCCCAGGAACTGCTGGCGATCCAGGCCGCAGCCGTGCAGCCGGTCGCCGAAAAGACCCTGGCCTACACCCGTCACCTGTACGAGATCGCTTCGGAAACCCAGAGCGAATTCGCCAAGGTGGCCGAGGCCCAGCTGGCCGAAGGCTCGAAGAACGTCCAGGCCCTGGTCGAGAACTTCGCCAAGAATGCCCCGGCCGGTTCGGAATCGACCGTGGCCATCGTGAAGTCGGCGATCTCCGCTGCCAACAACGCCTACGAGTCGGTGCAGAAGGCGACCAAGCAAGCGGTCGAAATCGCTGAAACCAACTTCCAGGCCGCCGCCACGGCTGCCACCAAGGCTGCCCAGCAAGCCAGCGCCACGGCCCGCACGGCCACGGCGAAGAAGGCCGCTGCTGCCTGATAGCCAGCGTTGAAGATGGACCGGCTGCGGCCGGTCCGTTGGCAAAGCCCATGCCACGCATGCCGTGGGCTTTGCCAACGATGAAGGGAGTGCCATGACCGACCGGCCCGGCGCTGCCTTGTCTGCCGATGTCTCCTCGGTACCGCGGTCTCCTTGTCCAAAGGTATCGTTAAACCCGACCTCTACAGGTCGGGTTTTTTTTCGCCGGTCAGGCCGCCTCCCCTCGATTCCCTGCATGCCGGGAAACGCTGACGACGGCCGGTCATGGCGGTTAATTGCACAATAAATGCTGATCGACAGCACGCGGATTCGACCTCCGGCATTGCAGAGTTGCCGTGTCGAACGTCAGTTCGAGGCGTGCTGTTTCACGATCGCCACGATGGAGTCCAGCCGTGCCCGGTCGCATGCCAGGGTCATGCCATCGGTAAAGACCGGCTGGGCCAGGCGCGTCAGCACATCGCCCGGCGGCGCTTCCAGCACCAGGCGCGCGCCATTGGCATGCGCGAGCAGCATGGTTTCATGCCAGCGCACCGGCGTGGCCATGTTCAGCGCCAGGTCGTCGCCGATCGTGCGCGGATCGCGCAGCTCGCGCGCCTTGCTCGCGCTGAAATAGCGCAGCGAGGGCGCGCGCAGCGCCACGCCCCGCATGGCCTGTTGCAGCGCCTGCGCCGCGTCGTCGAGCAGCCGGCAATGCGATGGCACGGGGATGGCGACCGGCTTCGCGGCCTGCGCGCCGGCGGCGAGCGCCAGCGCGGATACCTCGGCCATGGCCGCCTCGCTGCCGGCGATCACGATCTGCGTCGGTGCATTGAAGTTGGCCAGGTATACGGGCCGTTGCGGCGAGCACACCTGCGCCACCAGCGGTGCGAGCCGATGGCGGTCCAAGCCCAGGATGGCCGTCATGCCGTAGCCGCCGGGATAGGCCTGCGCCATCAGCTCGGCGCGCAGGCGCACCAGCCGCAAGGCATCGGCAAAGGCAAGCACGCCGGCAGTCACGGCGGCGGCATACGCGCCGATGGAAAGGCCTGCCACGGCATCGGCGCGAGCGCCGTGCGCGCCCAGGCACCGTGCCATCGCCACGCCTGACGTCAGCAGGCACAGCTGGGTCCAGACCGTGGATTGCAGGCGCTCGGGCGTATCCATCTCGGCCGCCGCCACTTGCAGCACCTGCTCCGCTTGCGCCAGCACGGACGCCACGGCCGGATCGTCTGGCAGGTCCTTCAGCATGCCGGGCCGCTGCGTTCCCTGCCCGGGGAACGTGATCAGGACTTGCATGGCGATGGATGCCACGGGTCGTCGCACAGGCACGGACCGTGCTCGGTCTTCAGCAGCACCCTGGCCCCGCTGCGCAGGCGCTCCAGCAGCGCAAAGCCGCCGAACGGCGTCGCGATCTGGATGTCGACGCGGACCGGCGCGGTGCGCTGCAGTTGGTCAAGCAGCCTGATCTGGCTGCCGGGCAGCGGCTGGTCTGCCTGCACGACCAGGTCGAGGTCGCTGTCGGCATGCAGCACGTTGGCCGCGCACGCGAGCGAGAAGCCGGCGCTGCCGGTTACGCCCCAGCGCATGCCGGCGGCATCGAGCCGGCCGGCGATGGCCTCCAGCGCGCGGATCGCAGGCAATGCCGTCAGGTCCGGGCGCAGGCGCCAGGCACGCACGGCGGCCAGGTCCATCGGCGTGACGAGTTTGCGGATTGCCGACGGCGCAATCCACGTGCCGAAGCGCTCGGCGCGCGTGCGGCCGCGCAGGCCGACCGGGACCTCCCCGGGCCGGCGGCCGTCGCGCCGCACGACCACCGGCGTGTCGTGCAGCGCCGGCAGCGAGACCCACGCCGGCAGCGCCACGCGCGCCAGCGCGCTGGCCGGGTCGTCCAGCCAGACCAGGTCGTGCGGCGCGGGTGCGGCGATCGTCAGGCTTGCCATTGCCGCGCCAGGCACGCGCGCACCTCTGCCGACGCCTTCCGGTTGGTGCCGCCCAGGCGGCCCTCGAGGCCTTGGGAGGGGTCGCGGCGGATGTCGGCCAGCGCGGCCAGGATGGTGTCGCGCGCGCGTTGCACATCGGCTGCCAGCGGTGCGCTGGCCGACTCGACGTCGATCAGCCGCCACAGGATGCCCAGCGTGGCGAAGTTCTCGATGTCGTAGGCCATCGGCGGCACCGTCGACGCCAGCGCCTCCAGGTCCTCGACCGTGCGCATGGTGATGCGGGCGGCCGCTTCCTTGCCCATCGCATGCACCAGCACGCCCCGGTCATTGAGCGCGATGATCCGGCTGGCCTGGTAGCCGTGCGCGAGGAAGGCGCCGGACATGGCGCGCCCGACGATCAGCGCCACCACCGGATGCCCGGCCAGGCGGGCCTCGGCATATGCAGCCACCGCGCCGGCCAGCGACTGGTGGATGCCGAGTGCCTCCTCGCGACGGCCGTACGCCTGGCTGGGCGTATCGACGATCGCCACGATAGCACGCCTGGCCGGCGCGGCGCGGTCCGCCGCGATCGCCTCGCGCACCGCGCGCGCCAGCGACCAGCCCTCGAGCAGACCGGCTTCGCCGTTGCGCGCGCGCGGAAAGCGGCTGGCGGCATCGGGGACCAGCGCAATCCAGCGCACCGCGGTGCCGGCCAGTTCGCCATCGGCCACCTGCACCGAGTCCGGATAGCCCGGCACGCGCGAGGCCGCCGGCGCCAGCGCCTGCAGCCAGCGTTCGCCGCGGCTGGCTTCGCGGGCGGCAGCGGAATGAAGTGGTGCGTTCATGCGTCGGTCCCCCGTTGAAACAGTGCCCGCACCTGCGCAGGCGTGGGTTGGGCGCTGGCGTCGTACGCCTGCAGCGCGGCGAGGTATTGCGCGACTTGCTCGCTGCGGTGGCTGGCGGCGACCGGCTCGCGCAGTAGCGCGGCAACCTGCGCGCGCATGGCGTCGCAATCGTCGTCGACAAACGCATCGGCAAAGCCGGTGGCGACGCGCTGCGTGCCGCCGGTGAAGCTCCAGATAAAGGGCCGGTCGCGCGAGTCGTACTCGGCGATGCCCGCCTCCTGCTCGATCACTGCCGGGCCGTTCAGTCCCAGCCGGCCCTCCTGCGTCATCACCAGCGCGCTGCACAGGCCGGCCGCGATCGACATGCCGCCAAAACAGCCCACCTGCCCCGCGATCACGCCGACCACCGGCTGGTAGCGGCGCAGGTCGACGATTGCGGCATGGATCTCGGCAATCGCGGCCAGGCCAAGATTGGCCTCCTGCAGCCGCACGCCGCCGGTTTCCAGCAGCAGCACCGCGCGCGTCGGTTCGCCGCGGCGGTTGTCGTCGGCCGCCAGTTCCAGCGCGCCGGCGATCTTGGCGCCGCCGACCTCGCCCATGCTGCCGCCCTGGAAGGCGCCCTCGATGGCCAGCACCACCACCGGCATGCCGTCGATGCGCCCCTTGGCCACCACCACGCCGTCATCGCTCTGCGGCACCACGCCCTGCGGCGGCAGCCACGGCGACTGCAGGCCGTCGAACGGCCCCGCCAGCTCGCGGAAAGTGCCCGGATCGAGCAATGCACGCGCGCGCTCGCGTGCGCCGAGTTCGATAAAGCTGTTGCGCGCCAGCAGTTCCGCCGTGTTCATGCGCCGTCTCCTTGTTGCGGGCCGCCCAGCGCTTCAAAGGCTTCCGCCAGGCGCATGCCGACCACGCCCGGCGTTGCGCCGAAGTCGTGGATGCGGATCTGCATCGATGCGCGCGGCTCTGCGGCGAAGACGCGCGAGAGCTGCGCATCCCAGACGCGGCCGTAGCCATTGATCGAGGTGGTGACCTCTACCGTGGTCTTGCCGCCCTGGCCTGGCTCGACCACTACCTCGAGGTCGCCCGACCCCACCACGCCGACCAGTACGCGTCCGGTGGCGGGTTGTCCCGCCGGGAATTCAAAGCGCAGTTGTTCCATCACAGTCTCCTGGAGTCGTTGTTCGCGGCCGATCTTGCAGCCGTCATGCCGGCAGTCCCGTCCCGCGACAGCCGGTCGAGGAAGATCGTCGCGGCCAGCAGGTCCGCGGCGCCGCCCGGCGAGGCGCGCCTGGCCAGCATGCCGGCGTCGAGGCTGCGCAGCTGGCGCCGTCCGGCCACGGTGCCTGCGCCGCCTGCCGACAGCACCGCCCTGGCACCGGCCTGCATGTAGTCGAGCCCGGGCCGCCCCGACCTGGCCAGCACGCAGGTATCGTCCAGCTCGCTCATCAGCGCCAGCAGCGCGTTCAGGCGTGCCGTCGCTTCGGTATCGCCGCGCGCGCGGCTGCGCTGCAGCGCCGGCAGCGCCAGCCGCGTCACATGCGGAAAGCCCGCGCGCGCCTGCGCGCGCGCGCCGCCGACACCGTAGGCCAGGCAGGCGAGTTCGCCCTTGTTGCCGGTGAGCACCGGCCGGTGCCGGTCTGCCAGCGAGGCAATGGCGCCCGCCGTGGCGCTGATCGCCCCGGCACTGGCGGCCAGCCCTGCCGCACGCGCGTGCGCCGCGGCGCCGACCAGCAGGCCGATGCACCAGATCGCGCCGCGATGCGTGTTGACGCCGCCGGTGGCGGCCAGCATCACGGCCTCGGCCTCGCGGCCGAGCGCGCCCAGCTGCTCGCGCAGGCCATAGCCCACTCGCGGCGCCTGCAGGCCGGCATCGGCCATGGCCGCGAACGACGGCCCCAGCGCGTGCGCCGAGCGCAGCATCAGCGGTAAGCTAAGGTCGGCATGGGCCCCGTTGCCGCGGCTGTCGACCAGGCCGGGCTTGGGCGAGAGCCGCGCCTCTTCGGCAATGGCGCCGACGGCGAGTCCCGCCAGCGCCTCGGCATGGGCCGACGCCGGGCGCTGCGCGGGCTCGTACGAGGCCGGCGCTTGCAGGATCCTTGCGGTGGCGCCCGCCATCACCAGCTCCGGAAGCGTGCCGGCGGCTCGTACAGACCGCCGGACCAGTCGACCAGGTCCGCCATGCTCTTGGCCGCCAGCAGGCTGCGCGTGGCCTGGCTGCGCTGCACGCCCAGGTCTTCCGGCAGCGCGATCAGGCCGTCGCTGCGCATCCGGCGCGTGGTGGCGGGATCGTGCTTCAGGCCGATGGGCGTGACGCCGGCCACGGCGGCAATCATGCGGCGCCGCTCCTCCAGCGATTGCGCCTTGTACAGGTAGGCAATGCCTTCTTCGGTCAGCACGTGCGTGACGTCGTCGCCGTAGATCATCACCGGCGCCAGCGGCATGCCGCTTTCGCGCGCGACCTCGACCGCATCCATCGATTCGACAAAGGTCGGCTTGCCGCCCGCCTGGAAGGTCTCGACCATCTGCACCACCAGCTTGCGGCCGCGCGCAAGCGGGTCGTCGGTCTCGATCAGGTCGAGCCAGGCCGGCGTCGGGTGGCGGCGCCCGCCCGGCTGGTGCCCCATGTTGGGCGCGCCGCCAAAGCCCGACAGCCGCCCGCGCGTCACCGTGGAAGAATGGCCGTCGCCGTCGATCTGCAGCGTCGAGCCGATGAACAGGTCGACCGCGTACTGGCCGGCAAGCTGGCAGAAGGCCCGGTTCGAGCGCATCGAGCCGTCCGAGCCGGTGAAGAACACGTCCGGCCGCGCGGCGACATAGGCCTCCATGCCGAGTTCGCTGCCGAAGCTGTGCACGCTCTCGACCCAGCCGGTCTCGATCGCCGGAATCAGGGTCGGGTGCGGGTTGAGCGTCCAGTACTTGCAGATCCTGCCTTTGAGACCGAGCGACTCGCCATAGGTCGGCAGGATCAGCTCGATCGCCGCGGTGTTGAAGCCGATGCCATGGTTGAGCGACTGCACCTGGTGGCGCTCGTAGATGCCGCGGATCGCCATCATTGCCATCAGCACGTGCACCGGCTTGATCAGCCGCGGGTCGCGCGTGAACAGCGGTTCGCAGAAGAACGGCTGGTCCGCCTGCACCACGTAGTCGATCCATGAGCCCGGCACGTCGACGCGCGGCAGGCCCGCGGGGTCGTCGACGATCTCGTTGACCTGCGCGATCACCAGCCCGTCGCGGAAGGCCGCGGCCTCGACCAGCGCCGGCGTATCCTCGGTGCTCGGGCCGGTATAGAGGTTGCCCTGCCGATCGGCCTTGTAGCCGGCGATCAGCACCACATTGGGCACCAGGTCCACGTACAGCCGCGAATACAGCTCGATATAGGTATGGATCGCGCCGACTTCGAGCTGCCCGTCCTCCAGGAACTGCGAGATGCGGATGCTCTGCGCCCCCGCGTACGAGAAATCGAGCTTGCGCGCGATGCCGCGTTCGAACAGGTCGAGGTGCTCGACCCGGCTGACGCTGGGGATGATCATGTGGAGCGCATTGACGCGCGCCGGATCGACCTGCGCCAGCGCGCGCGACAGGAAGTCGGCCTGCTTCTGGTTGTTGCCCTCCAGCACCACGCGGTCGCCGCACGCCAGCACGGCCTCCAGGAACGCGACGATGTCGCTGGTCGGCACCACCTTGCCATCGGCAACGGCTGCGGCGTTCTGCTTGCGGCGCGCCTTGGCTTGCCTGCGGGTATTCCACTGTCGGCCCGTGCTGGTGTGGGTCATCGCGTCTCCGGCTGGTGTCGGTCTGATGGCTCCACCTTAAACACGCGGACTTCACCAAGCAATCACGCCGGGAAACGAACCGTTACGCTGGCCGGAAGCGAGACTCGGGCGTGGCCGCAACGCCGCCCGGGTGCCTTACTCGTCGGCGTCGCGCATTGCCATGCGGCAGGCAGCCGCCAGCGCCAGCAGGTTGGGATCGCGCTCGCGCCGGCGCAGAAAGTTCATGGCGATGGTCTGCTTGATATCGTATTCGCCGGCCAGCGGCACGAACGCCACATTGCGCGAATACACGCCTTTGACCCGGCCTGGCAGCAGCGTATAGCCGATGCCGCCGCCCACCAGGTTCATCAGCGAAAAGATATCGCCGACCTTCATCACCACATTCGGCGTGAATTCAGCAATGCGGAACGCCTCGACAAAGCCGCTGTAGGTGACGAAACCCTCGCTCAGGCTGACGAAGGGCTCGTCGCGGCAGGCGCGCAGGTCCACCGCGGGCATCGAGGCATAGGGTGAATCGGCCGGCGCCGCGAAGAAGATATCGTCCTCGAACAGCGGGATCGACTCGATCTCCGGATCGGGCTCGGGCACGGCCATCAGCGCGGCATCGATCGAGCCCTGCTTGAGCTTCTGCAACAGGTCCGCGTTCGATCCCAGCACCAGCTCGGTCTGCAGTTCCGGGCGCCGCAGCTTCAGCCCGATCACGACCTTCGGCACGGTCTGGACCGTCAGCGAATAAAGCGACCCGATCTTGAGGTGGTCGGCCGAAAAGCCGGCGGCCTCGCGCGTGGCGCGGATGCCGTCGGCCATGGTCTTGAGCACTTCCCGGGCCGTATCCGCCAGCACATGGGCGGCATCGGTCGGGATCAGGTTGCGGCCCTCGTGGCGGAACAGCGCGCAGCTGGTGCCCTCTTCCAGCGAATGCAGCGCGCGGTGCACGCTGACCGTGCTGGTATCGAGGATCTCGGCCGCCTTGGCCAGGTTGCCCGATTCCATGAACGCCAGCAGGGCTTCGAGCTTGCGGAAGGTGATCTCTTCGCCGATGCGGATTCTCATGGGTCGGGGCGATGGTGGGGGCAGGTTCCTATCTTAGCCGCGTGTGGGCCGGTGTGCACCGCTGGGCGGCCAACTGGACTGGGCTATCCAGCGCCGGCTCGCAAGCAGTTTCATGGTCAGGCGTCGGGGCAACCGCAATCAAAGCACGACGAAGACAAGCCACAGCACCACCGGCGCGATCACGGTGACCAGCGCGCCATAGATCAGCAGCGTGCGGAAGAAGGCCTGCCGATCCACGCCCTGCGCGTTGGCGAGCACCAGCGCGCCGTTGGTCGAGAACGGGCTGACGTCGACGATGGTCGAGGACACCGCCATCGCGGCGATAAAGCCGATCGCGCCCACGTCCGATCCCTGCTGCAGGAACGGCACGGCCAGCGGGATCAGCGACCCCAGCACGGCGGTCGACGAGGCGAAGGCCGACACCACCGCGCCGACCACGCACAGCAGCAGCGCGGCCATCAGCGGCGACGTCAGGCCCGCCACGCTATGGCCGACGAAGTCGATGGTGCCCATCTTGTCCATCACCCCGACGAAGGTGCTGACGCCGACGATCAGCATGATCTCGGGCCACGACACCTGGCCCAGCGCGCGCTTCTGCAGTTCCGGCGCGATCAGCGTGAGCAGCAGCGCGATGGTCAGCGAGACAAAGCCGATATCGAGCTTGAAATAGAGCGTCAGCACCGCCAGCGCGACCAGGCCGCCCACGGTCAGGTACTGGTAGAGGCCGGCCGGGGCCGCGGCTGCAGCTTCGGCTTCGCTGCCGAGCAGCGCAGCGCGGTCGCGCGCCATGGTCTTCCGCTCTTCGAGGCCGGCCTCGGCTTCCGCGTCGCCGTAGACCTGCGCGCCCTGTGCCGGCACGGTACGCGCGCCGAACGGCGCCCTCATGGCCAGCACGCCGCCAGCCACCGCTTGCGGCGCGGCCGCTGCCGGCGCCGATTGCCGCATCAGGCGCAGACCGCCCAGCGCAACGAAGAGGCCGGCGGCCACCGCGAGGTTGACGCCCAGGCTGGCGAACGCCGTCGCCATCTCGTTGAGCGGCAGCCCGGCCTTCTGCACGATCTTGTTGGTGATGCCGCCATAGATGCTGATCGGCGAAAAGCCGCCGCCCTGCGCGCCATGGATGACCATCAGGCCCATCAGCAGCGGGTTGATGCCGTAGCGCGCGGCAAAGCCCAGCGCGATCGGCGCGATGATGGCCACCGCCGCCGGGCTGACCGCGCCGACCGACGTCAGCAGCGCCGCGATCATGAACATGATCCACGGAATGGCGGCGATCCGGCCGCCCACGGCCCGCACCGCGAGCCGCACCAGCCAGTCGATGGTGCCGTTGTTCTGCGCCACCGCGAACAGGTAGGTAATGCCGACCAGGGTCAGGAACAGGTCGACGGGAAAGCCGGCAAGGATGGCCTTGGCCGGCATGGCCGCGACCAGGGTGCCGACCAGGAAGGCACCGACAAAGGCCAGCGCGCCCATGTTGACACGCAGTACCGTGGCGATGACGAACATCAGCCCGAGCACCGAGATGGAAATGACGTGTGACGACATGACGGCTCCGTGGCGGCTTGCGCGTCCGCGCACACCGACTGGCAAGTAAGTCAGGGGAATGCGGCAGCACGGCGGGCCGGCTGCCGGAGATGCAGGTCCGCCGCTACGGCAACGTATGGAAGGGATAGGCCATGATGTTGTCTCCTGGTCTGTGCGGCCGCATGGAACGGCACCGACCGCCGGGTCCGAAACCGCGTCCGCTATATCTTGTTGGTCTGGCTGAACGATATGGCGCCGCGACGCGGCCATCAATTAAGCGCCTGGGCCGATCCTTACGGAAAGCGGAAAGCAGGCATGCAAGAAACGCCGGACGGCCGGCACAAGGAATGGTTGCCTTGCCATGGCGCTGAATGGCATGCTGTCGGCCGGGCCATTGACGTGCCTCCAGCGCAACATCAGATCCCGGCCTCTCGGGCGGACTATGTATGGAGAACCTTGGAGAAACGATCCCGACCGCCTTCACCCGCCGCGCCGAAGTTGCAGACGCGGTAACCGTGGCCCGTTTCGTCCATGCCCTGGTCGGAGAGCTCTCGGGCGGCAAGGATCTGGGGATGGAAGCCGCGACGCGCAACGCGGAAACCGTTCTCGCCGACGCCAACGTTGTCGCAGTCATGGCCTGCGCGGGCGACGAGCCCGTTGGCGTGATCATTCTGAACGAATGCTCCGCGATCTACGCGGGCGGCAGGTTTGGCCTTATCACGGAGCTGTACGTTCGCCCCGACATGAGATCGCGGGGCATTGCACCTCGCCTGATCGCGGCGGCCCTGCAGCAAGGGCGCGAGCGAGGATGGACGCGATTGGAAGTCGGCGCACCGGCTCAGCCAAAATGGGAGCGCACGCTCGCGTTCTATCTGGGCAACGGCTTCGAGGAAGTCGGCCCCCGGCTTCGCCGCATGTTATGACGCTGCGGTAACGTGTAGTCATGGCGTCCGGTGAAGAAACGCTGACTCGCCCGGGGATTACGCTGATCGCATCATCGCTACTGCCAGGCGCGACGCCTGCAAGTACCCGGCTCGTTGCACGCACTGCTCGTCCGCACGGGGCGGACGAGCAGTGTGCGCCAGGCCGGATTTAACGCTTGCGCGGCGGCGGCACGTCGGTGCACGTGCCTTCGTAGATCTCCGCCGCCATGCCGATCGACTCACCCAGCGTCGGGTGCGGATGGATGGTCTTGCCGATATCGACGGCGTCGGCGCCCATCTCGATCGCCAGGCACACTTCGCTGATCAGGTCGCCGGCATGCGTGCCGACGATGCCGCCGCCGATCACGCGATGCGTTTCCTCGTCGAAGATCAGCTTGGTGAAGCCCTCGTCGCGGCCGTTGGCGATGGCGCGGCCGGAAGCCGCCCACGGGAACACGCCCTTGCTGTACTTGATGCCCTGCGCCTTGCACTCGTCTTCGGTCAGGCCGGCCCAGGCCACTTCCGGATCGGTGAAGGCCACCGACGGAATCTGCTTGGCGTCGAAGAAGGCCTTCTCGCCATGCGCGGCTTCCGCGGCCACGTGGGCCTCGTGCACGGCCTTGTGCGCCAGCATCGGCTGGCCGACGATATCGCCGATCGCGTAGATATGCGGCACGTTGGTGCGCATCTGCTTGTCGACATTGATAAAGCCGCGCTCGGTCACGGCCACGCCCGCCTTCTCGGCGCCGATGCGCTTGCCGTTGGGCGCGCGGCCCACCGACACCAGCACCAGGTCATAGCGCTGCGGCTCGGCCGGCGCGGCCTCGCCCTCGAACCTGACGTAGATGCCGTCCGGCCTGGCTTCGACCGCGACCGTCTTGGTATTCAGCATCACCTTGCCGAAGCGGTCCTTGTTCTTCTTTTCCCAGACCTTGACCAGGTCGCGGTCGGCGCCGTTCATCAGGCCCGGCAACATTTCGACCACATCGATGTCGGCGCCCAGCGTGCTGTACACCGTGGCCATTTCCAGGCCGATGATGCCGCCGCCGATGACCAGCATCTTGTTGGGCACTTCCGGCAGCTCCAGCGCGCCGGTCGAGTCGACGATGCGCGGGTCTTCCGGGATGAAGGGCAGCTTCACCGCCTGGCTGCCGGCGGCGATGATGGCCTTCTCGAAGCGGATCACGGTCTTCTTGCCGGTGGTCTGCTTGCCTTCGCCCTCGGTCAGTTCGACTTCCAGGTGATGCGGGTCGAGGAAGTTGCCCACGCCGCGCACCACCTGCACCTTGCGCGCCTTGGCCATGCCGGCCAGGCCGCCGGTGAGCTTGCCCACCACCTGGTTCTTGTAGTGGCGCAGGCCGTCCAGGTCGATCTTGGCTTCGCCGAACAGGATGCCGTGGGCGGCCAGCGCCTTGGCCTCGTCGATCACCGCGGCGTTGTGCAGCAGCGCCTTGGAGGGGATGCAGCCCACGTTCAGGCAGACCCCGCCGAGGGTGCCGTAGCGCTCCACCAGCACGGTGTTCATGCCCAGGTCGGCGGCGCGGAAGGCGGCCGAATAGCCGCCGGGGCCGGCGCCCAGCACCAGCATCTCGCACTGGATATCGGCACCGCCGGCGTGGCTGGCGGCGGCCGGGGCAGGCGCCGCCGCTGCCGGCGCGGGAGCCTGCGCCGGGGCCGCGGCCGCGGCCGCTGCCTGCGCGGGCGCGGGGGCGGCGGCAGCGGCCTGGGCTTCGATGGTGCAGATCACCGCACCCTGGCCCACCTTGTCGCCTACCTTGACCTTGACGTCGACCACCTTGCCGGCGGCCGACGACGGCACGTCCATGCTGGCCTTGTCGGATTCCAGCACGATCAGGGACTGTTCCACCTCGACCGTGTCGCCGGCCTTGACCAGCACCTCGATCACTTCCACCGCGTCGAAATCGCCGATATCCGGCACCTTGACTTCGATCACACTCATGTTTGCTCCTATATGCGCGCCCGCCTCCCGGCTTCAGGGCGCGCCGTCGTTGTTGGTTGCTGCGTTGCCGCCGCGCGGATTGCCGCCCGCGCCATCGTCCGCGCCATCGTCTTCGTCGGGTGCCGCCGCGGCGTCCTGCTCGTGCAGAGGCACGGTATGCACCTCGATCGGCCCGGCCGAACTCTTGTCGAATTCCACGCCGGCATCGACGCCGATGCGCGCGATCTCGCCCGCGCCGAGGTCCGGCCGGTCATAGACCGCGTGCATCGCGCCGAGCGCGTAGTTGCGCCCGGAGCCGATGCCCCAGAAGCGGTCGAACGAAAACACCTCGCGGTACGAGTAGACGCCGAAGATGCCCGCCGGATTGGCGATCAGGCATACGATCTGCGACGACTCGTAGGGATCGTCATCGTCTTCCTTGGTATTGACGAAGTAGTCCGACTTCAGCTTCTCGTGCACCTTCAGGAAGGTGCGGAAGACGTCGTCGCGCGAGCCCAGCCGGCACTCGTCGCCCAGCCCCGCCAGCAGCGTGCGCATCACCGGGAAGTGCGCCGTGGTCCCGGCCAGCGCGATAAAGCCGTCGCCCACCGGAAACACTTTCTGGTTGCGCTCGTACGCGCGCGACAGGCGCGTATCGCCGAAGGTCACGAGCGCATCGGCCGCGATCGCGACCTCGGCGCCCTTCCTGACGACAACACAGGTAGTCATGGCTTGCTCCCGGTTGCGCGTGGCGCGCCGCGCGGGCCGGGCCGCTGCCCCGCCCGCGCGGCGCCACCCCGCTTAGAGCAGGATGCGGCGGAAGTCCGCCAGCAGTTGCGCGAAGTAGGTGTTGAAGCGCGCGGCCTCGGCACCGTCGATGACGCGGTGGTCCCACGACAGCGACAGCGGCAGCGTCAGGCGCGGCGCAAACTGCTTGCCGTCCCAGACCGGCTTCATGTACGACTTGCACACGCCCATGATGGCCACTTCGGGCGCATTGATGATTGGCGTGAAGTACGTGCCGCCGATGCCGCCCAGCGACGAGATCGAGAAGCAGCCGCCCTGCATCTGGTCGGGCTTGAGCTTGCCGTCGCGCGCCAGCTTGGCCAGCTCGCCCATTTCCTGGCTGATCTCGAGCACGCCCTTCTTGTCGGCGTCCTTGATCACCGGCACCACCAGGCCGTTCGGGGTGTCGGCGGCGAAGCCGATGTTGAAGTATTTCTTCAGCACCAGGTTGTCGCCGTCGAGCGAGGCATTGAAGTTCGGGAACTTCTTCAGCGCCGCGACCGTGGCCTTGATCATGAACGCCAGCATGGTCACCTTGATGCCGGCCTTCTCGTTTTCCTTGTTCAGCTGGACGCGGAAGGCTTCCAGGTCGGTGATGTCCGCTTCGTCGTGGTTGGTGACGTGCGGGATCATGACCCAGTTGCGGTGCAGGTTGGCACCCGAGATCTTCTTGAT
Source organism: Cupriavidus neocaledonicus (assembly GCF_000372525.1). GTDB lineage: Bacteria > Pseudomonadota > Gammaproteobacteria > Burkholderiales > Burkholderiaceae > Cupriavidus > Cupriavidus neocaledonicus. Next base: position 12,238 of record NZ_AQUR01000075.1, on the reverse strand, counting down.
GCGCGACAGGGCCTTGCTTTCGACCTCGCCGAAGCGGGTGAAATCGACCTTCGGCCACGGCAGCAGGCCGAGCTCGCCACCACCGGTGCCGGCCGCGGCAGCCTGGGCCGGCGCGGCGGCCTGGCCGGTCATCACGCCCTTGACGTAGTTCTGCACGTCTTCCTGGGTGATGCGGCCCTTGGGACCGGTGCCAGGCACGCGCGAGACATCGACGCCCAGCTCGCGCGCGAACTTGCGCACCGAGGGGCTGGCGTGGGCGGCCTTGCCGGTTGCGCCGGCGGCGGCGGCCGGCGCAGCAGCGGGCGCGGCGGCCGGCGCAGCAGCGGGCGCGGCGGCCGGCGCAGCGGCGGCTGCCGGAGCCGGTGCGGGTGCGGGTGCGGGTGCCGGCGCGCTGGCAGCCGGGGCGGGTGCCGCGGCAGCAGCAGCCGGTGCGGCAGCCGCGCCAGTGGCAGCGCCTTCGAGGATCAGCAGCAGCGTGCCTTCCGACACGTTGTCGCCGACCTTGACCTTGACTTCCTTGACCACGCCGCCCTGCGGCGAGGGCACGTCCATGGTGGCCTTGTCCGATTCCAGCGTCACCACGGCGTCTTCGGCGCTGATGGTGTCGCCCGGCTTGACGTGGACTTCGATCACGGGCACGGCGTCGTAGTCGCCGATATCCGGCACCTTGACTTCGATGGTGCCGCCTGCGCCGGCCGGCGCTGCGGCCGGAGCCGGAGCCGGAGCCGGAGCCGGTGCGGGGGCCGCAGCCGCTGCCGCTGCCGCAGGAGCCGGCGCGGGCGCAGCAGCCGGTGCAGGCGCGGGCGCGGCTGCGGCCTGTCCGGCCGGCTCCAGCATCACCAGCACCGAGCCTTCGGCCACGTTGTCGCCCACCTTGATCCTCACGTCCTTGACCACGCCGGCCTGCGGCGAGGGCACGTCCATGGTGGCCTTGTCCGACTCGAGCGTCACCAGCGCGTCTTCCGCGTTGATGCTGTCGCCGGGTTTCACATGCACTTCAATGACGGGAACGGCGTCATAGTCGCCGATATCCGGCACCTTGATTTCAATCGCTTGACTCATTCAGTGTCTCCTGAGCAGGCCGGCACGCGCGACGTCCGCAAGCGGCGAGATTACCTTCGCCGCCCGCTTCTGTCACGCCGCCGTGCCGCAAGGCGCCATCGGGACGAGGCCCGGGGCGCCCGCGGCACGGCGCTGCCGTACTGCGGGGGTGGGTGCAGGCTGCCGGATCAGACCGACATCGGGTTGGGCTTGTTCGGGTCGAGGTTGTACTTCTTGATGGCCTCGGCGACCTTGTCGCGGCCGATCGCGCCCTCGTCGGCCAGCGCCTTGAGCGCGGCCAGCGTGACCCAGTAACGGTCCACTTCGAAGAAGTGGCGCAGCTTCTCGCGCGTGTCCGAGCGGCCGAAGCCGTCGGTGCCCAGCACCACGTAGCGGCGCGGCACGTACGGACGGATCTGTTCGGCGAAGGCGCGCACGTAGTCGGTCGAGGCAATCACCGGGCCGCGCGCCGACTTCAGCTTCTGCGTGACGAAGGCTTCGCGCTGGGTCTCGGCCGGGTGCAGGAGGTTGAAGCGCTCTGCGGCCTGGCCGTCGCGCGCCAGTTCGGTGAAGCTCGGGCAGCCCCACAGGTCGGACTCGACGCCCCAGTCCTTCTTCAGCAGGTCGGCGGCGGCGATCACCTCGCGGAAGATCGTGCCCGAGCCCAGCAGCTGCACGCGCGGCGCGTTGCTGTTCTCGACCCCCTTGCGGAACTGGTACATGCCCTTGACGATGTCCTGCTCTACGCCAGCCGGCATTTCCGGATGCTCGTAGTTCTCGTTCATCACCGTCAGGTAGTAGTAGACATCTTCCTGCTCGGCGTACATGCGGCGCAGGCCGTCCTGCATGATCACTGCCAGTTCGTACTGGAAGGTCGGGTCGTACGAGATGCAGTTCGGGATGACGGCGTGGAACACGTGCGAGTGGCCGTCTTCATGCTGCAGGCCTTCGCCGTTCAGCGTGGTGCGGCCGGCGGTGCCGCCCAGCAGGAAGCCGCGCGAGCGCATGTCGGCGGCGGCCCAGCACAGGTCGCCGATACGCTGGATGCCGAACATCGAGTAGTAGATGTAGAACGGGATCATCTGCACGCCGTGGGTCGAGTACGACGTCGCGGCGGCGATCCAGTCGCACATGGCGCCGGCTTCGTTGATGCCTTCCTGCAGCACCTGGCCAGTCTGCGATTCCTTGTAGAACATCAGCTGGTCATGGTCTTCCGGCACGTACTTCTGGCCTTCCTGGTTCCAGATGCCGACCTGGCGGAACAGGCCTTCCATGCCGAAGGTGCGCGACTCGTCCGGGACGATGGGCACCACGTGCTTGCCGATCTGCTTGTCCTTCAGCAGCGTGTTCAGGATCCGCACGAAGGCCATGGTGGTCGACACTTCGCGGCCTTCGCCGGTGGCCTTGAGCAGGGCTTCGAAGGCCTTCAGCTCGGGCACCTGCAGCGCTTCGGCCTTCTGCCGGCGCGCCGGCAGGTAGCCGCCCAGGTTCATGCGCGCCTGGCGCATGTATTCCAGTTCCTTCGAGCCTTCCTCGAAGGTGATGTACGGCACTTCTTCCAGCTTGTCGTCGGCGACCGGGATGTTGAACTGGTCGCGGAACTTGCGGATCGCGTCGACCGGCATCTTCTTCTGCTGGTGCGCGACGTTCATGGCCTGGCCGGCGTCGCCCATGCCATAGCCCTTGATGGTCTTGGCCAGGATCAGCGTGGGCTGGCCCTTGTGCTCGCTGGCGGCCTTGTAGGCGGCGTAGATCTTGTGCGGGTCGTGGCCGCCGCGGTTCAGGCGCCAGATATCCTCGTCGGACCAGTCGGCGACCATCGCCTTGAGCTCAGGCGTGTTGAAGAAGTGCTCGCGCACGTAGGCGCCGTCCTTGGCCTTCATGGTCTGGTACTCGCCGTCCACGCATTCCATCATGCGCTTCATCAGCAGGCCCTTGGTGTCGCGCGCCAGCAGCGCGTCCCACTTGCTGCCCCACACCACCTTGATCACGTTCCAGCCGGCGCCGCGGAACTCGGACTCCAGTTCCTGGATGATCTTGCCGTTGCCGCGCACCGGGCCGTCCAGGCGCTGCAGGTTGCAGTTGATGACGAAGACCAGGTTGTCGAGCTTCTCGCGGCCGGCCATGCCGATCGCCCCCAGCGATTCCGGCTCGTCGGTCTCGCCGTCGCCCAGGAAGGCCCAGACCTTGCGGTCGCCGGCCTTGGCCAGGCCGCGGCTGTCCAGGTACTTCATGAAGCGGGCCTGGTAGATGGCCATGATCGGGCCCAGGCCCATCGACACGGTCGGGAACTGCCAGAAGTCCGGCATCAGCCACGGGTGGGGGTACGACGAGATGCCCTTGCCGTCGACTTCCTGGCGGAAGTTGTCGAGCTGGTCCTGGCTCAGGCGGCCCAGCAGGAAGGCGCGCGAGTACACGCCCGGCGCCGAGTGGCCCTGCACGAAGACCAGGTCGCCGCCGCTCTGCTCCGACGGGGCGCGCCAGAAGTGGTTGTAGCCGACGTCATACAGCGTCGCCGCCGAGGCAAACGACGAGATATGGCCGCCGACGTTGGTGTGCTTGTTGGCACGCAGCACCATCGCCATGGCGTTCCAGCGGGTGTACGAGCGGATCCGGTGCTCGATGTCCTGGTCGCCGGGGATGCGGGCCTGCTGCTCGACCGGGATGGTGTTGATGTACTGGGTCTCGGCGTGGAACGGCTGGGTCACGCCGTTTACGCGGGCGTATTCGATCTGCTTGTCGATCAGGAAGGCGGCACGCGCCGGGCCTTCCGCGGCCAGCACGCCCTGCAGGGCGTCGAGCCATTCATGGGTTTCCTGGGGATCGGCGTCGTTGGCGCTCGAGGCGCCGAGGATCTGCTCTGGTACGGCGGACATGACTGTCTCCTGGGTGAATTCTTGGCTTCCGCGTCCGCGCTGGCAGCGCCGGACACGACTCAACGTATGACTCGCACCGACTTGCGGAGGATCGGCGCCATTGCCGCCTTGCATCGGGGCCGCCGCCGGGAAACCTGTTCCGGTTTCTCCGCGCGGCAGGCGCATGGCTACCGCCCGCATTCTTGGGTCGGACCGATTCTATGGAAGCCCAATGTCGAGCACAAGCGAAATTTTCAAATTGCGGTATCGTTTTTTATAATGTGGAATTATGCGGCAGCGCACCAAGAAGCACAGCACAGCCCGCCTTCCGCATGCCTTCACGCTGCCGGCGCCGGCATGCGGCACCGGGATTTCATTGGCGCTTTCCCCAAGCGACGCACCGCAATAATCTCGGTACACTGGTCGGTCAGCCGTCAATCCCTCCCATGCCGTTTTCCAACCGCCTCGATCGTCTTTTCCGCAGCCTGCGTGCCGCCATGCTTCCCTCCGATGCGTCGGGTACAGCCAAGGCCGCGGGCGGCGAGTCCGCGCATGTCCCGCATGCGCCTTCCCCGGCGGCCGGCCTGGGGCCGATCGAGGCGCTCGGCCCTGATGACGGCGTCCCGGTGGCGCCGCCGCGCGGCCTGTGGTGGCTGCGCTGGCGCAACCTGGTCGCCACCAGCTGGTTCATGTTCATCCCGCTGGTTGCCATTGTGCTCTTCACCGTGGCCATGGGCGTGATCCTGTGGTCGCTGCACGAGACCGAACGCCAGCAGCAGCGCGACGCGCTGTACCGCGACGCGGCCTGGGCGCAGCAGCGCGTGCGGCTGTCGCTGCTGAGCAACCAGGACCAGCTGGCCTCGCTCGCGCGCGACATCGCCGCCGCGCAGCTGGAGCAAGGCGCCTATCGCACCGCGGCGCAGGAAATCCTGCGCGAGAACCCCGAGATCGTCTTCATCAACTGGCTCGACGCCACCAAGCGCGGGCGCTGGTCGCTGCCGTCGACCTCCGAGTTCGCCAGCCGCCTGCGCGAGAACCAGGACCAGCCGCTCGAGCCCGAAGTACTCGACACCTTCGACGCCGCGCGCGAGACCCAGCGCGTGGTCTACTCGCGACCGCTGGTGAACGAGCGCGGCGACAGCTTCATGCTGATGGAAGTGCCGATCGTGCGCGACAACGAGTTCCTCGGCACGCTCGGCGCGCTGTACTCGATCAACGGCATCCTGACCCACCTGCTGCCGCCCGAGCTGACCGAGCGATACCGCTTCTCGCTGATCGACAAGAACAACCAGACCCGCGCCAGCACCTCGCTGCGGCCGGTGCCGGGCAACGCGCTGTCGTACGAGGTGCTGCTCGACCCGCCGGGCCATTCGCTGTCACTGCGCGCCGATGCCTACCCGCCGGCCTCCAACCTGCCCAACAACATGCTGCTGTGGCTGGTGGTGGGGCTGTCCTGCTTCCTGCTGTGGAGCCTGTGGAGCATGTGGCGGCACACCAGCCGCCGCTCCGAGGCGCAGCGCGCGCTGCTGGCCGAGACCTCGTTCCGGCGCGCGATGGAAAACTCGATGCTGATCGGCCTGCGCGCGCTCGACCTGAACGGCCGCATCACCTACGTCAACCCGGCGTTCTGCCGCATGACCGGCTGGCAGGAGAACGACCTGGTCGGGCGCCTGCCGCCCTTCCCCTACTGGCCGCCCAACGACCAGCAGGAGATGCAGAAGCAGATCGACCTGACGCTGCAGGGCAAGTCGCCCGCCGGCGGCTACGAGATGCGCGTGATGCGCCGCGACGGCAGCAGCTTCTATGCGCGCATGTATGTGTCGCCGCTGGTCGACAGCCGCGGCCGCCATACCGGCTGGATGAGCTCGATGACGGACATCACCGAGCCCAAGCGCGCGCGCGAGGAACTGGCCGCGGCGCACGACCGCTTCACCACCGTGCTGGAAAGCCTGGACGCCGCGGTATCGGTGCTGGCCACCGACAAGGCCGAGCTGCTGTTCGCCAACCGCTATTACCGCCAGCTGTTCGGCTGGGAGGCCGAGGGCCACGTCAAGCTGGCCGGCGACGAACTCGACAAGGACCAGGTCTCGAGCGACAACACCGACTATGTCGATGCCTATGCCGGCCTGCCGGCATCGGAACTGATGCCGTATGCATCGGATGCGCGCGAGGTGTTCGTGCCCGACATGCAGAAATGGTTCGAAGTGCGCCGCCGCTATATCCAGTGGGTCGACGGCCACCTGGCGCAGATGCAGATCGCCACCGACATCACCGTGCGCAAGGCCGCCGAGGAAATGGCGCGCCAGCACGAAGAGCGGCTGCAGTTCACCAGCCGCCTGACCACCATGGGCGAGATGGCGTCGTCGCTGGCGCATGAACTGAACCAGCCGCTGGCGGCGATCAACAACTACTGCATGGGCGCGGTGGCGCGGCTGCATTCGGGGCGCAGCACGCCCGAGGACCTGATCCCGGTGCTGGAGAAGACCTCGGCGCAGGCGGTGCGGGCCGGCACCATCATCAGCCGCATCCGCGGCTTCGTGAAGCGCAGCCAGCCGCAGCGGCGCGAGGCCGCGCTGCACGACATCGTCGCCGACGCGGTGGGCCTGGCCGACCTGGAGGCCACGCGCCGCCGCGTCACCATCCTGACCCGGCTGCCGGCGCCGCCGCTGACGGTCTATGTCGATCCGGTGCTGATCGAACAGGTGCTGGTGAACCTGCTCAAGAACGCGGTCGAGGCCATGGCCGGCCTGCCGGCGATGCGCGCCGGCGGCGTGGTGCGGCTGCACGCGCGGGTCGAGCCAGGCGAGATCGGCGACAACGTCCATATCGACGTGATCGACCAGGGCCCGGGCGTCGACGAGGCCACCAAGGAGCGGCTGTTCGAGCCCTTCTTCAGCACCAAGTCCGACGGCATGGGCATGGGGCTGAACATCTGCCGCTCGATCATCGAGTCGCACCAGGGCCGGCTGTGGGTGGAGAACAATGTCGACGGCATTGGCTGTACATTCAAGATCATGCTGCCGCTGCAGTCGGCGCTGGCCGAAACCCTGGCCGAATAACCCGGGCCCGCGCCCGCGGGCCGCGCGCACCTTTGCGCATCATCGACTGCCCGCTGCCGGCCGCGCCGCTTCCCCTCCGACGTGGGGGGCCTGTCTCGCCACAGAGGGCCGCTGCCGGTTACACTTCGCAGCAATGAATTGTTGTCCCGAGGAGACTACATGACCGCAACGCCAAACCCCACGCCCCACCGCGGCGAGACCGTGTTCATCGTCGACGACGATGAAGCCATGCGCGACTCGCTGACCTGGCTGCTGGAGGGCAATGGCTATCAGGTGCGCAGCTTCACCAGCGCCGAGCAGTTCCTCGCCGCCTACGACGCCAGCCAGGTGTCCTGCCTGATCCTGGACGTGCGCATGCCCGGCATGAGCGGGCCGGAACTGCAGGAGCGCATGCTGGCCGAGCAGATCGACATCCCGATCGTCTTCATCACCGGCCACGGCGACGTGCCGATGGCGGTGTCGACGATGAAGCGCGGCGCGATCGACTTTATCGAAAAGCCCTTCGACGAGTCCGAGCTGCGCGCGCTGGTCGAGCGCATGCTGCAGAAGGCCCGCACCGATCACTCCACCGCGCGCGAGCAGCGCGCCGCCAAGGACCTGCTGGGCAAGCTGACCACGCGCGAGCAGCAGGTGCTGGAGCGCATCGTGGCCGGCCGCCTGAACAAGCAGATCGCCGACGACCTGGGCATTTCCATCAAGACCGTGGAGGCGCACCGCGCCAACATCATGGAAAAGCTCAACGTCAACACCGTCGCCGACCTGCTGCGCCTGGCGCTGTCGCGCAACAGCTGAGCGGCTCGCGCCCGCCCTTGCCGGTGCGGTCCCGCGGCCGCACCTGCACCCTGTTGCACCCCTTGCCCGCGCCCTGCCGCACACCGCTCAGCGGCCGAGGTAATCCTCGTCGCGGAAGGTCACCACCCACTGTGGCCGATAGACCACAAACACCGCGACCAGCATGCCGGTGAGGAAGGCCTCGCCGAAGGCCAGGATGACGGCTCCAAGCAGGGTGTCGACAAGGCTCAGCGCCTGTCCCGGCATGGTCAGGTAGCGCCAGCCCGCCTGCGCCGCCCCGGCCCCCAGCGCGGCCAGTCCGGCGGTGAAATAGCCGTGCCCCAGGATGAAGACGAACGGGTGGCGCGGCAGCAGGCGCCGCATCGCCGCCTGCAGGGCCGCCGAGAGCAGCGCCGGCAGCAACGCCAGCCACACATAGCGCACCCACAGCGCGGACCAGTCGAACTGGCTCCAGCCGTGCCCGGCCAGATACTCCAGCCCCAGCAGCGAGACCACGTCCGCGGCGAACAGCGACAGCAGCGCCAGCGGCAGCCCGAACAGCGTCACCATCAGCGTGGCCCCGAGCAGCTGGATCACCATGCCGCCGGCCAGCGTCGCGCGCACCGTCCACAGCAGCGCCACCAGCAGCATCGCGCCCAGCCAGGCATGCTGCAGCGCATCGCGGCGCAGCAGCCGCCAGGGCCGGCGCGCCAGCGCCCACAGCAGTCCGCACACGGACAGCAGCACCAGCAGCGGGTCGGACAGTGTCGAGGCGAGCGCGGTAGGCATGTGGCCGATGCTACCAGTGCCGGGGCGGCGCGATCACTGCCGGCGGTCAAGCTCAGTGCGACAGGGCTCGCGCAACCCTTATAATTCCGCCTTTGGCCCCTGCCGCGCCCCCGCGCGGCGCGCCGCCACCTTCTCGCCATCCTCTCCGCTCTCCTCCATGCCTGCCCAACTGATCGACGGCAACGCCCTTGCCAAGCAAATCCGCTCCGAAGCCGCCCAGCGCGCCGCGCGCCTGACCGACCGCGGCCACCAGCCCGGCCTGGCCGTGGTCCTGGTGGGCGAAGACCCGGCCAGCCAGGTCTACGTGCGCAACAAGGTCAAGGCCTGCGAGGACAACGGCTTCCATTCGTCGCTGGACCGCTATCCGGCCGACCTGTCCGAGGCCGACCTGCTGGCCCGCATCGACGCCCTCAACCGCGATCCCCGCATCCACGGCATCCTGGTGCAGCTGCCGCTGCCGAAGCACATCGACAGCCACAAGGTGCTCGAAGCGATCGCGCCGGAAAAGGACGTCGACGGCTTCCACGTGGCCAACGCCGGCGCGCTGATGACCGGCGCGCCGCTGTTCCGCCCTTGCACACCCTACGGCTGCATGAAGATGCTGGAATCGATCCAGTACCCGCTGCGCGGCGCGCGCGCCGTGGTGGTGGGCGCCTCCAATATCGTCGGCAAGCCGATGGCGATGCTGCTGCTGCAGGCCGGCGCCACCGTTACCATCTGCAACAGCAAGACCCGCGATATCGGCGCCCACACCCGCGACGCCGACGTGGTGGTGGCAGCGGTCGGCAAGCGCAACCTGATCACCGCCGACATGGTCAAGCCCGGCGCGGTGGTGATCGACGTGGGCATGAACCGCGATGACCACGGCAAGCTGTGCGGCGATGTCGACTTCGCCGGGGTGCGCGAAGTCGCCGGCTACATCACGCCGGTGCCGGGCGGGGTCGGGCCGATGACCATCACCATGCTGCTGGTCAACACGCTGGAAGCCGCCGAGCGCGCCGCGGGCTGAGCGCGCCCCTTGCCGCCGGCGCACGATGCGCCACCCGGGGCACTGGAAAATCCGCCGCCCCGGCCCCATCTGCGGGAATATTGCCTGACCAGGACCAGCCAACCGAGAACACGCCATGGACCACGCCGCCAACGCTAGCAATCCGCTGCTGGACTTTTCCGACCTGCCCCGCTTTGCCGAGATCCGGCCGGAGCACATCAGCCCCGCGCTCGACGTGCTGCTGGAACGCGCGCAACAGGCCGTCGCCCGTGCCGAGGATCCCGCCACGCCGGCCGACTGGGCCAACGCCGTGCAGGCGCTGGAAGCCGCCACCGAGCCGCTGGGCCGCGCCTGGGGCGTGGTCAGCCACCTCAGCGCCGTCGCCGATACGCCCGAGCTGCGCCAGGCGCATGCCGAGAACCTGCCGCGCATGACCGAGTTCTGGTCGTCGCTGGGCCAGAGCCTGGCGCTGTATGAAAAATACAAGGCGCTGGCGGCCAGCCCCGAGTTCGCCGGCATGAGCGCCGCGCGCCACCAGCTGATCGAAAACGAGCTGCGTGGCTTCCGCCTCGGCGGCGCCGAACTGCCCGAGGACAAGAAGCCCCGCTTTGCCGAGATTCAGGAGCAGCAGGCCCAGCTGTCCAAGGCCTTCTCCGACCACGTGCTCGACGCGACCAACGCCTATGCGCTGGTCATCGAGGACGAGGCGCGCCTGTCCGGCCTGCCCGACGATGCCCGTGAAGCCGCCCGCCACGCCGCGGAAAAGGATGGCAAGGCCGGCTGGAAGTTCACGCTGCACTTCCCCTCCTATTTCCCGGTGCTCCAGTACGCCGACGACCGCGCACTGCGCCAGACCCTGTACGAGGCCAACGTCACGCGCGCGTCCGAGCTCGGGCCCCAGCACGGCCAGGGCCAGGCCGACTGGGATAACACCGCCAATATGCGCGAGCAGCTGGCGCTGCGCCGCGAAGAGGCGCAGATGCTGGGCTACCAGTGCTATGGCGAAGTCTCTCTGGTGCCGAAGATGGCCGAGTCGCCGGCCGAGGTGCTCAAGTTCCTCGACGAACTGGCGGTCAAGGCGCGCCCCTATGCCGAGCAGGACTGGGCCGAGCTGAAGGCCTTCGCCGCGGCCGAGCTGGGCTTGGCGGAGCTGGCGCCGTGGGACGTGGCCTATGCCTCGGAGAAGCTGCGCCAGCAGCGCTATGCGTTCTCCGAACACGAGGTCAAGCAGTACTTCCCGGAAGCCAAGGTGCTCGAGGGCCTGTTCGGCGTGGTGCAGAAGCTGTTCTCGGTGCGCATCGAGCCCGAGCAGGCGCAGACCTGGCACCCGGACGCGCGCTTCTTCCGCGTCAGCACCCCCGATGGCACGCTGCTGGCCCAGTTCTACATCGACCTGTACGCGCGCGAAGGCAAGCGCGGCGGCGCGTGGATGGACGACGCACGCGGGCGCAAGGTGCTCGAGCATGGCGCCGTGCAGACCCCGGTGGCCTACCTGACCTGCAATTTCTCGGCGCCGGTCGGCGGCAAGCCCGCGCTGTTCACGCACGACGAGGTCATCACCCTGTTCCACGAGTTCGGCCACGGCCTGCACCACATGCTGACGCAGGTGGGCGAGCTGGGCGTGTCGGGCATCAACGGCGTGGAGTGGGACGCGGTCGAGCTGCCGTCGCAGTTCATGGAGAACTTCTGCTGGGAGTACGAAGTGCTGACCGGCATGACGCAGCATGTCGACACCGGCGAGCCGCTGCCGCGCGCGCTGTTCGACCGCATGCTGGCGGCCAAGAACTTCCAGAACGGCATGATGACGCTGCGCCAGATCGTGTTCTCGTCGTTCGACATGCACCTGCACACCGATTTCGATCCGGCCGGCGCCACCTCGGTGCTGGAGCTGTCGCGCCAGATCAACGACCGCGTGCACGTGGTGCCGCAGCATCCGCTGTCGCGCTGGCCGAACACCTTCAGCCATATCTTCGCCGGCGGCTATGCCGCGGGCTATTACAGCTACAAGTGGGCCGAAGTGCTGTCGGCCGACGTCTACGCGGCCTTCGAAGAGGCCGCGCAGCTGTCGGGCACCGTGCTCGACAGCGAAACCGGCGCGCGCTACCAGCGCGAGATCCTGTCGGTGGGCGGCAGCCGCCCGGCGATGGACTCGTTCGTGGCGTTCCGCGGCCGCGCGCCGCAGATCGACGCGCTGCTGCGCCACGGCGGGATGGCGGCATGAGCGCGCTGGGACTGCCGGGCCAGGGCCCGCTGCGCATCGCCAGCTGGAATTTGCAGTGGGTTAATGGTGGGTAACGCACGATCACGGAAAACAAGCCTAAGTCATTGATCCACCGCGAGAATTTCCCCGCACCAGTCTGAACGCCTTATGTGGCCTAGTGGTGGTATCGGCGCGGAAAGGGGGTAGAATTGGGGGTATCGCAAACGTGATACCCCTTTTTTATGGTTCTTCGCAGAAAACCGTGGCCCGAAAGAGCACATTTTGTATGCTGATGTCTGTTTCTTCAGGTATCAGGGGGATGTGTGCTGGATCGCAAGACGCTGCAAGCACTGGGTTGCTGGAAGGGCTACCGGCTGGAGCGCGTGGAATGGCCGGAGGGAGAGAGCCGTACGCTGTCGTTGTACTTGAAGCCGGTCAGCAAGGTCATGCATTGCGAGGAGTGTGGCGCGCGCTGCCATCAGGTGCATGAGACAGTGGTCAGGCGAGTCCGGGACCTTCCGCTGTTCGAGTATCG
>NZ_AQUR01000074.1 GCF_000372525.1 Cupriavidus neocaledonicus | reverse complement strand
AGCGGCAGCGCCTTGCCGCCGCGCATCTGCTCGTCGGCGGTGATCAGCGCCACCGCGCCGACGTCGACCAGCCGCTCCTGCAGCGACTTGGCGGAGAAGCCGCCGAACACCACCGAGTGCGTGGCACCCAGGCGCGCGCAGGCCTGCATCGCGACCACGCCCTCGACCGACATCGGCATGTAGATCACCACGCGGTCGCCCTTCCTGATGCCGAGCGACTTCAGGCCATTGGCGAAGCGGCACACCTTGGCATGCAGGTCGCGATAGGTGAGGCGGCTGACGGTGCCGTCGTCGGCCTCGAACACGAGCGCGACCTTGTTGGCATTGCCGTTCTGCAGGTTGCGGTCCAGGCAGTTGTACGAGGCGTTGAGCTCGCCGTCCTCGAACCATTGGTAGAACGGCGCGTTGCTCTCGTCCAGCACCTTGGTGAAGGGCTTGTTCCAGTGCAGCAGCTCGCGCGCGTGGCGGGCCCAGAAGCCTTCGTAGTCGCGCCCGGCTTCGTCGCACAGCGCCTGGTAGGCCTCCATGCTGGGAATGGCGGCTTTGGCGCTGGCTTGCGGGGCAGGTGGAAACAGCCTGGCTTCGTGCAGGATGGATTGGAGGGAAGTCATGGATGGTTCGGTCATGGCGCAATGGATGCGGCGCCGATGGAAAAAAAGCCGCCATGGGGCGGCCAGAATCCGGGGACGACAGTGCTGGAGTACGCCGGGGCCCCAACTACCCGGAGACACAGTAGAGGCGCTTGCCACGTACCGGCGGCGCAGGGACGAACTGCCCCGCCGGCGCGCGCTGCTTACCAGGGCAGCGAGTAGGTCTTGGTGTTGCAGAAGCTCTTCATCGCCTCCAGCACGCCCTCCTTGTAGCCAAGGCCGGAATCCTTGATGCCGCCGAACGGCGTCAGCTCCAGCCGGTACCCCGGCACTTCGCGCACATTGACGCTGCCGACCTTCAGCTCGCGCACGAAGCGCGTGATGTAGTCGAGCCGGTTGGTGCAGACCGATGACGACAGCCCATACGCCGTGCCATTCGAGATGCGGATCGCCTCATCAATATCCTTGAAACGGATCACCGGCGACACGGGCCCAAAGGTTTCATGCTTCACCACCGTCATCTCCGGATCCACATGGTCGAGCACGGTGGGCGAATATAGCGCGCCGCGGCGGATATTGCCGTAGCGCAGCGTGGCCCCGGCGGCAATCGCTTCATTGACCACCGCCTCGAACTGGATCGCCGCGGCTTCGTCGATGACGGTGCCCATGTCGACCTTCGGATCCATCGGATCGCCGTAGTTGAGCGCTTCGGTCTTCGCCACCAGCAGGTCGACAAAGCGCTCCGCCACCGACTCATGCACCAGCATGCGCTTGATCGCGGTGCAGCGCTGGCCGGAGTTCTTGTAGGAGCCGCTGGCAGCCAACGTGGCGGCCTCCTCCAAATCGGCATCTTCCATCACGATGATGGGATCGTTGCCGCCCAGCTCCAGCACTTGCCGCTTGTAGGTGGCGGTGGCCGCGATGTACTTGCCGATCGGCACGCCGCCGGTAAAGGTCACCAGGTCGACGTCGGGGTGCGTCAGCATCTCGTCGGCAATCTCGCGCGGGTCGCCGGTGATGACCGACAGCATCTGCGGCGGCAGGCCGGCCTCATACAGGATGTCGGCCAGCATGAAAGCCGCCAGCGGTGTCTTCTCGCTCGGCTTGAGCACCATGCGGTTGTTGGTGGCCACCGCCGGCGCGACCTTGTGGATCACCTGGTTGAGCGGGTGGTTGAACGGCGTGATTGCGGTGATCACGCCCAGCAGCGGCTCGCGCAGGGTATAGACCTTGCGGCTCTTGCCGTGGTGCGTCAGGTCGCACGAGAACACCTGGCCGTCGTCGACCAGCGCCTGGTTGGCGGCGAACAGCAGCACGTCCGAGGCGCGGCCAACTTCGTACAGCGAATCCTTGCGGCACAGGCCGGACTCAAGGGTGATGGTGCGCGAGATTTCATCCAGCCGCGAGGCGATGATCTCGCCCGCGCGCATCAGGATCTTGTAGCGCTCGTAGCGCGTCAGCGTGGGCTGGTAGTCGCGCGCGATGCGGTAGGCGCGGCGCACGTCGTCGAGCGCGGCCTTGGGCACCGTGGCGATGACTTCGCCGGTATAGGGGTAGGTCACCTCGATCACGTCTTCGCGGTAGATCTTCTCGCCGGCGATGCGCAGGGCCTCGTGGCGGATATCGGGAATGGCATGCAATGCGGTCATGGTTTTACCCTCGCGGGTTTCTGAGCAGTGTGTTGAAAGACAATGCGGGCGTCGCAGGGGCCAGCGCGGTGCCGGCCCGTCCGGCTAGCGTTAGCGGCGGATGAACGCCGCGATCACGGCGCTGATCATGCAACTGGCGGCCACGATCGGGAACACCAGCGAGGTATTGCCGGACTGGTCCAGGATGCGGCCGATCAGCGGCTCGCCCAGTCCGGCGAGCAGGTAGGAGAAGAAGTTGAGGATGCCGGTGGCCGTCCCGGCCCGCTTTGCGCCGACCAGGTCCGGACACAGCGCCCAGAACGACGAGGCCGGGCCATAGACGAAGAAACCTGCCAGGAACAGCGCGACGATGGCGCCCATGCCTGTCGGCAGCTGGTACATCACCATCGAGGCGATCGCGCCCAGCACCATGTAGAGCATGATGGCCTTGCTGCGGCTCGAGCCGAACAGCCGGTCCGAGATCCAGCCGTTGGACAGCGCGCCGAACGCCATCCCCACCGGCAGCGCCACCGAGATCCAGGCTGGGTCGATCAGCGTTTCGGCGGTCTTCCAGTTCTTGCCCAGAAAGTGCACCGGTACCCAGACGATCAGACCATAGCGCGCCGCGTTCTGGAAGCCGATCGACAGGCCCGCGATGATCAGGCGCGGATTGCGCAGCACCGCCTTGTAGCGCGACCACGAGCTTTCCTCGGCATCGGTTTCAGGCGTTGTGTGAGCCGTTGTGCGTGCCGTTGTGCGCGGGTCGTCATCCTCGCCCTTGGCCACGCCGGTATCGGGCGACTTGTAGCCGAGGTCTTCCGGCCGCTCGCGCACGATCAGGTAGAAGGTGATGCCGCCCACCAGCATCAGCAGCACCGGCAGGCGGAAGATCCAGCGCCATTCCAGGTGCAGGATGTTCACCACCACGATCGAGGTCACGAACGACAGCACCGAGGCGCAGCCGGCCGCGAACACATAGAAGCCGTAGACCTTGCCGCGTTCTTCGGCGCCCCACCAGTTCGACAGCAAGCGGCTGCCGGGCGCCCAGCCGAGTGCCTGGAAATAGCCGTTGATGCCCCATGGGATCGCCAGGCTCTTGAAGCCGACGGCGAAGCTCACCACCCAGTTGGCCGCGCACGACAGGATCGCGCCGGCGGTCATCACGCGGCGCCCGCCGAACTTGTCGCCGAGATTGCCGTTGATGGCCTGGCCGATGGCATAGCACCACAGCAGGCAGGTCGAAGCCCAGCCCAGCGCTGCCTTCGACAGGCCGAACTCCTCCTGGATGCCGGGAATGGCAAAGCCGAAGGTCTGCCGCCCGGTGTAGAAGAAGAAGTAGCAGAACATGGCGGCCAGCAGCATGCGCCACTGTGCGCGCCGGAACGATTGCTCGGCGGGGGCGACGAACGCCCCTGCCTGGATGCGATCGGCAGTTTCCATGGTTGTCTCCTTTGGTATTGTCGGCCCGTTTGCCGGGCTCATGTGGGCGGGTAAACGCTGGCCGTCGCGAAGCGCTACGCCGGTACTGCGCCGATGAAGTTCCTGCCGCGGGCGCCGTCCAGCGCACGCGCGATCATGGCGCCGGCCTCGGCGTCGGTGACGCCGTAGTCGGCAAACTCGGTCTTCACGCCCAGCCCTTGCAGCAAGGCGCGCAGCCGCTGCTGCCCGCCGGCCAGCGACGGGCCGAACAGCCGCTGCAGCGTGCGGTCGCGATCGGGGCGGCGTGCCCACGCCTTTTCCAGCACCAGCGGCAGCGTGAACGAGCAGGCGATGCCGTGCGGCAGGCCGTGGCGCAGCGTCATTTCGTAGGAGATCGAATGCGCCAGCGCGGTCTTGGTGTTGGAGAACGCCAGTCCGGCCTTGAGTGCGGCCAGTGCCATGCGCTCGCGCAAGGCCAGGTCATCCAGGTGCTGGACCAGCTGCGGCAGCGTTTCGAAGATGTCCTCGACCGCCGATACCGCGAAGGTGTCGGAGACCGGGTTGGCGTTGACGTTCCAGATCGATTCGAGCGCATGGGACAGCGCATCGAGGCCGGTGGCAATGGTGGTGCCGCGCGGCACCGACAGCATCAGTTGCGCATCGACGATGGCCGCCTCGGGCCAGGTCTGGGGCAGGTGCAGCGAGTATTTCTTCTGGTTCGCCGCATCCCAGATGGTTGCCCACGGCGTGACTTCACTACCGGTGCCTGCGGTGGTCGGCACCGCGATCAGCGGCTTGACCTGCGCCGGCGTGAACGACTTGCCGGTCGCCAGCAGGCTGATCAGCGAGTCGAAGCGGCCCGAGCGGGTGCCGACCATCAGCGCCTTGGCGGTATCGATGGCGCTGCCGCCGCCGACGGCGACGATTGCGTCGCAGCGGTCGGCTTGTTCCCAGAAGCGGTTATACAGGTCAGACAACTGCGCGACATCGGGGTTGGGCTGCACGTCTTCGATCAGCCCGGCCAGGTCCGCGCCCAGCAATGCTTCCAGCCGCGCCACCAGTCCCAGCGCGCGCGCTTCCGGGAAGGTCACCACCACGGCGCGCCGGCCGTGCAGCAAGGCCGGCAACCGGTCGAGCGCGCCGGCACCGCAATGGATCGACACGGGGTTGTGGTAGGCATGGGTCATGGGGTCTCCTCGGTTCTGGCTCTGGGTTGCGTTGGCCGCGGTCGGCACCGCGTGCCTGGTTGCCAGAAGTGTGGGAGACGCCAAAGCCCCGGTCCAATCGCATCTTTGACGCGCGGGTGCGCCAAAACCGATGGATCGCCGCGGCGCCGCGCCGGCCTCGGGGAAACCCTGTACGCATCGGCGCGCGGCTGTGGGAGACTCGCCGGACACGCCGCCGCAGCGGCGGCCAGCCCCCATCCGTCCCATGTTCCACCAGTACTACAAGTCGATCCGCTGCTTCCACGCGGTGGCGCGCACCGGCGGCTTCACCGCAGCGGCGCAATACCTGCATATCGGGCAACCCACCGTGACCGACCAGGTCAAGGCGCTGGAGACGCGCTTCGGCGTCGAGCTGTTCCTGCGCAGCGGGCGCGGCGTGCGCCTGACCGATACCGGCGAGCGGCTTTATGCGATCACGCAGGGGCTGTTCGGGCAGGAAGAAGAGGCCATGCAGTTCCTGCACAGCGCGCACAAGCTCAAGACCGGGCTGGTGCGGGTGGGCGCGGTATCACCGCCGATCGCGCTGGGACTGGCGCGCAGCTTCCGCAGCGCGCATGCGGCGCTGGAGCTGACCGTCACCATCGGCTCCGAAGCCTCGGTGCTGCGCGGGCTGCAGGACTTCGACATCGACGTCGGCATCGTCGCCGAGCCAGACCCGGTGGCGGGCCTGCATATCGCGCCTTATCGCAGGGAACGCATCGTCGCGGTAATGCCGGCGGGCCATGCGCTGGCGGCGCGCGCATCGGTCACGCTGCAGGACCTCGCCGGCGAAGCCGTGATCCAGCGCGAGCCGGGCTCGAAGACCCGCGACCGCGTCGAGCGCGCCTGTGCGCAGCAAGGCGTGGCATTGCACTGCGTGATGGAGATCAACAGCCGCGAGGCCATCCTGCATGCGGTGGCGAGCGGCATGGGGCTCAGCTTCGTCACGCAGATCGAATGCATCCCGCTGCCGGGGCTGCAGGTGGTGCCGGTGGACGAGCCGCTGTTGTCGATCGACTATTCCCTGTGCTGCCTGGCGGTGCGCAAGGAGCGTCCCTTGATCTCGGCGCTGTTCGCAGTAGCGCTGGGCGGCGGCTGAGACTGGGACCCGGCGCGCTCGCGTTCGAGTTCAAGCTCGCGCTCGCGCTCGGCCGCGGCCTCGTGGCGGCGCGATCCGTAGCGGCGCGCGTACTGCCAGGTGAACTCCGCCCCGAGCAGGAAGATCTGCGCGGAGTAGTACACCCACAGCAGCAACACCACCAGCGAGCCAGCGGCGCCATAGCCGTTGGCCACGCCGCTCTTGCCGATATACAGCCCGATCAGGAACTTGCCCAGCGTGAACAGCAGCGCCGTCACCGCTGCGCCCAGCCAGACGTCGGGCCAGCGCACCTTGGCGCGCGGCATGATCTTGTAGATCATGGCGAAGACCACCGTGATCAGCACCAGGCTGACCACGGTGTCGAGCACATGGGCGATCAGTTCCTCGGCCCCGAACAGCGGGCCCCACAGGCGGTTGAGCGCGGAGATGCCCGCGCTCAGCAGCAGCGATACCACCAGCAGGAAGCCGATGCCCAGGATCATGCCGAACGACAGCAGGCGCGCGCGCAGCAAGGCGAACAGGCCGGAGGTCTTGCGCCGCTCGGGCACCTCCCAGATCCGGTCCAGCGCCGACTGCAGTTCGGCGAAGACCGTGGTCGCGCCGATCAGCAGCACCACCACGCCGACCACCGCCGTCAGCGCGCTGGCCGCGGGCTTGCTGACCGCAAGCAGCATCGCCTCCACGGTCTTGGCCCCTTCCGGGCCGAGCAGCCCCTGCAGCTGCGCCACCACTTCGCCGCGCGCGGCGTCGTGTCCGAATACCACGCCGGCGACCGAGATCACGATCAGCAGCAGCGGCGCGATCGAGAACACCGTGTAGTAGGCCAGCGCCGCGCCCATGCTGGGGGCGTAGTCTTCCACCCAGGCGTTGACGGTATCCCGCAGCAGCCCGTAAAGCGCGCGGGGCGAGGACAGCAGAACCGACGAAATGGAAGGCATCGCCCGATCCCCAGTCACGATACTGCCCTCCCCCCGCAATTCCCGTTCCTGCCCGCCCGCCATGTGCTGCGGCCATGGCAGGCATGGCGCCACGGGCCGCCAGGGCGCTACCGGCGCGGCACCGGGCTGCCGCAGGTACGCCAGTCGCGCGACCCGTGGAATGCCGGATCGCATGCATTCTTTACAACGTCCGCCTCACGGCGCCTGCATCGACACCCCATAGCTGCCAAAGATGCGCGCCAGCTCGCCGTTGCCGCGCAGCGTGTCCAGCGCCGACTGCAGCGCCTCGGCCAGCTCGCGTTCGCCGGCCTTGACCGCCATGCCGACCGCCCAGCCGCGCGGCGGCAGCAGCGGCGCGCTGATGTCGGTGGCGGCGTAGCGGCTGGCGGCGTGCCCGCCGGCCTTGAGCGCGCTTTCATACTGGGCGCGCGTCACCAGCGCCGCGGCGATCTCGCCGGCGAACAGCGCGTGCAGCGCCAGCCCGGCCTCGGGATAGATCCTGACCCGGTCGCGCAGCGCGCCGCCGCCGGCCGACAGCAGCGCATTGGCCCCGGCCGAGCCCGCGGCCGCGCCGGTGGGCTGGCCGGCCAGGTCTTCCAGGCCGCGCACGTCCGGCACGCGCTCGCGGTCGCGCACCAGCACGAAGGTCTCGCGGTAGTAGGGGGCGACGATCAGGGCCTTGTCGTTGGCGCGCATGAAGGCGCGGTCGACCGGCACGTGCAGCATCACGTCGGCCGGCCCGTAGCCCAGGTAATGGCCGCGCCAGACCATCGCGCGCAGGTCGTCGGCCATGTTCTCGTCGGCATCGAACGGCATCAGCGCCACCGACAGGCCCAGCGCCTTGCCCAGCGCCTGCGCCAGCGCCACGTCGATGCCGGCGTACTGGCTGCCGGCCAGCGACGAGAACGGCGGCAGGCCCTTGTACACCGCCACCTTGAGCGTGCCGGCCTGGCGGATGCGGGCCAGGTCGGCATGCGCCGGCGACATGCCGAGCCAGGCGGCGGCAGCCAGCACGATGCAGCCGAGCCAGCGCGCCAGCCGCGCCGGCGGCGCGGACAGGACGGAAATGGTAAGCCGTGGGCCGCGCACAGGGCTGTCAGGCATGGCATTGCTCCAGTTGGACGAAAGGGACCGGCGGCATCGATCGCGCCGGCGCCGCGCTTACTCGTGGCGCGATTCCAGATAGGTCTTGATGGCCCAGACCGCCTCCTGGCTCAGCACGCCGTCGAACGGCGGCATGTAGACGCGGCCGTCGCGGGTGCGGCCCTTGCGCACGGTGGTGGCGTAGAACTGCGAAATCTCGCTCTGGCAGGCCTGCTTCTTCTTTGCGTCGGCCAGGGCGACGCAGTCGCTGTCCAGCTTGCGCAGGTCGGGGGCAATGCCGCCCGACACGGCCTCGAGCCCGTGGCAGCGCGCGCAGTTCTGGTTGTACGCCGACGAGCCGATGCGCAGCGCCTCTTTGTGCGCATCGCCGCTGCGGTAGGGATTGTCCGGACGCCATTCGTCGCCCAGCTGTGGTAACGCTTTGGTATCGACGGCCTGGGGCGTGACATCGCCGTGGGCCAGCACCGGGCCGGCGGAAAAAGCGGTCAGGGACGCGCAAAGCGCGAGCAAGGCGAGCAGGCGGCGCTGCGTTTTCATGGATGTCTCCTACAGTGATGGGGCTGGCTATTGTTTGCTGCTTTGGTTTGCCTCATTTCCGCAAGAGCCATACCAACGCGGCGCGCGGCGAAAATGCCTCGTTTGCCAGGCAAAATCCGCCTGGGCAACGCCACGCCGCGGCAGCGGTGTCCCGGAATGTCACACCCTGGCAAGTGTTTTGCTTCACCACGCAACACTGTCGAGCCCGCCCCCGGGGCGGCCGGCAGCGACCCGCGCAAAGATCGCGGGCGGATTTTCCACAAGGAGACCGAGACATGACCATCCAGCCGGATCCGGCCCGTGCGCGCGCGGACGCCCCTGACGCCCCCACTCATGCCGGGCAGCACGAGCGTGCCGAGCTGATCGCCCAGGCCCACCAGCGCTCGGAGTCTTATGGCCTGCGCCCCTATGAGTCGCCCGGTTTCTGCCCGGTACTGCAGAGCGAGCTGAAGACCCGGATCGAGCGCAGCCAGTCGCTTTTCACCTATGCCCTGCCGGTGATGGAGACGCTCCACGACCAGATCGTCGACACCCAGAGCATGATCGTGCTGACCGATGCCGACGGCCTGATCCTGCACGCCATGGGCGACGACGACTTCCTCGCGCGCGCCGACAAGATCTCGCTGCGCCCGGGCTCGGAGTGGTCGGAGGCGCGCCGCGGCACCAACGCCATCGGCACGGCGCTGGCCGAGAACCGCGCCACGCTGGTCCACGGCGCCGACCATTACCTGGAGGCCAATCAGTTCCTGACCTGCTCGTGCATGCCGATCCTGGACCCTTACGGCAAGACCGTGGGCGCGCTGGACGTGACCGGCGACCAGCGCGGCTTCCACAAGCACACCATGGCGCTGGTGCGGATGTCGGCGCAGATGATCGAGAACCAGCTGTTCGGCAACGCCTTCCGCGACATGGTGTGCATCCGCTTCCATTCGCGCGCCGAGTTCCTCGGCACGCTGGTGGAGGGCATCGTCTCGTTCACGCCCGGCGGGCGCTTCCTGTCGGCCAACCGCAGCGGGCAGTTCCAGCTGGGCCTGTCCAACGGCGCGCTGCAGGCGCATACCTTCTCGTCGCTGTTCGGGCTGTCGATGTCGCAGCTGTTCGACGCGGCGCGCGCGGCCCATGCGGGCATCGTCCAGCTGCACCTGCCCAGCGGCGTCAAGGTCAGCGCGCGCGTGGAATGGAAAACCCCGGCCGCGGCGCTGCCCAGCGGCACCGAGGCGCGCCACGCGGGTGCGAGCGGCGCCAGCGGCATGCCGCGCGGCCTGGCGGCGGGCCCGGCCCCCTCGCCGGGGCTGGATGAGCTGGACACGGGCGACGCCCAGATCCGCGCCGTGATCGGCAAGCTGCGCAAGGTCATCGGCAAGGACATCCCGGTGATGGTGCTGGGCGAAACCGGCACCGGCAAGGAACTGATGGCGCGCGCCATCCACGCCGACAGCGGGCGCCGCGCCGGCCCCTTCATCGCCGTCAACTGCGCCTCGATCCCGGAAAACCTGATCGAGTCCGAGCTGTTCGGCTACGAGGAGGGCGCCTTCACCGGCGCGCGCAAGAAAGGCGGCATCGGCAAGATGCTGCTGGCCAACGGCGGCACCCTGTTTCTCGACGAGATCGGCGACATGCCGCTGCACCTGCAGGGGCGCCTGCTGCGCGCGCTGCAGGAGCGCGCGGTATCGCCGCTGGGCAGCAGCAAGGTGATCCACATCGACGTCTCGGTGGTGTGCGCCACCAACCGCAACCTGCGCGACCTGGTCGCCAGCGGCCAGTTCCGCGAAGACCTGTACTACCGCCTCAACGGACTGGTGGTGCGGCTGCCGGCGCTGCGCGAGCGCAGCGACCTCGACGTGGTGGCCGGCAAGCTGCTGCGCCAGGACCATGGCGGCAGCGGCCCCGGTGCGGACAGTGCGGACAACAACGTGCCCCGCATCAGCGACGCCGTGATGGCGCTGTTCCGCCGCTACCACTGGCCGGGCAATATCCGCCAGCTCGGCAACCTGCTGCGCACCGCGCGGCTGATGGCCGAAGGCGAAGCCGAGATCACCGAGGAGCACCTGCCCGACGATTTCCTTGACGACCTGCGCGAGGCGCAGGCGCAGGCAACGGCGCCCGCGGCCGCGCCGGCCGTGGCGCTGGCGCAGGGCCCGCAGCCCACGCGGCTGGCCGAGGTCGAGGCGATGGCGATCGTGGCCACGGTCAAGGCGCACAACGGCAATATCTCGGCGGCGGCCAAGGCGCTGGGGATCTCGCGCAATACGGTCTACCGCAAGATGGAAGAGGCGCGCGGACTGCCGCACCAGGGCAGCTGACCCGGGCGGCGCGCCGGTTCAGGCCAGCGGTCCACCCTGCATCCACGCGTCTTCCAGCTGGCCCCAGGCGCGCTGCAGGTTCAGCGGATGGCGCGTCGGGAAATGGCGCCAGTGGCGGAACGGCTCGGCCACCACGGCATCGGCAGCCTGGGTGGCATCGCGGCCCGCGGCCAGCGCGGCGCCGATGCCCTGCGCCAGCGCATCGAGATAGGCCAGCGTCGGCACCAGCGTCTGCGCGGGCGTGCCGGTCGCGGTGGCGACGACGGTGTCCGCCGGCAGCGCGATCAACTGCCGCAGCGCCCGGCGCCAGCCCTGCAGCGACGCTTCCTGCATCTCGGGCACACGTTCGCGGTACGCCAGGCCGCCGGCACACAGCAGCCGCAGCTGCGGCGCGTACAGCACGGTATCGGACGCGCTGTGCGCGGGCGCATGCACCTGCACCTGCCACGCGGTATCGCCGGTTTGCAGCCAGGCGCCGTGCTGCAGCGCCGGCTCCGGCAACACGATCGCGGTGCCGCGCATGGCCGCGTGCCCGAGCAGCGCGGCAAGACGGGCCAGGCAGTCCGTGCATCGTTGCCGCATCAACGCGGCGGTGGCCGCCGAAGCCAGGAACCGCGGCCGCGGCCGCAGCCCGGCAAAGGCGGCATTGGCCAGCACGTTCTCCGGATGGGCGTGGCTGTTGACCACCCAGCGCACCGGCTGCCGCGTCAGCGCGCGGATCGCGCCGAGCAGCGCCCTGCCCCACGCCGCCTGCGGCCCGGGATCGACCACCAGCACCCCCGCGCGCGTGACATGGACCAGGCAGGGCACCACCGCGCCGGCGTTGGCGCGCATGGCTTCGGCATTGGCGGCGCGGGCGACGTAGACGCCGGGCCGCAGCGGGTCCAGCACGAGCCGCGTGCCGGCCGCCGCGGCCGGCCAGGCGTCGAGCGCCAGCGCCAGCGCGGTCCCGAGAAAGGCACGACGCGTGGCCATCAGCGCTGCCAGGCGCTGGCGCGGATCGCGTCCGCGAGCGCGTCGCGCATGGCGCCGTCGGCCAGGTGCCCACCGTCGACCCAGGCCAGTCGTGCGGCCGGCATGGCGTGCCGCAGCCGGAGGGCATTGGCGGGCCGGCACACCGCGTCGGCGCGGCCATGCAGCAGCGTCACCGGCAGGCCGTGCGCGGCGATGCCCCGCGCCGCGCGCAGAAGCGCCGGCTTGCCCAGCCCGGCGCGGTGGCGCAGGTAGTGCGCCTGGATGCGGTACTTGCGCACCATGGCCAGGCGCTCGCGCGCGGGCTGAAGGCGTTCTTGTGCAACGCCGCGCAAGCCCAGCCGCTCCAGTTCGAGCCTGCGCCACGCCGTCGCAGTGTCCCGTTTTGACACAGCCGTCCCACTTTGCAACAGTCGAGACACCGTCAGCAGCCGCGCGCGCGCCTCGGGCAGCCGCTCGCCCGCCGGCGCGACGCGGCGCAGCAGGCTGGCGCCGGGGCGCGGCGCAAACAGGCCCAGCACGTCGTCGCGCCCGGTCAGGAAGGCGCCGCGCAATACCAGCGCCGCGACCGCATGCGGATAGCGCGCGGCATAGGCCAGCGCCAGCGCCGCGCCCCACGACCCACCCACCACGCCCCAGCGCGCGATGCCGAGCGCCGCGCGCAGCTGCTCCAGGTCGGCCAGCAGCGCGCCGACGTTGTTGCGCCGCAGGCCGCCCGCCGGCGTCGAGCGGCCGGCGCCGCGCTGGTCGGGCATCACCACGCGGTGCCGTTGCGGGTCGAACCATGCCGCCATCGATGCCGCGCAGCCGCTGCCCGGCCCGCCGTGCAGGACCAGCCAGGGCTCGCCGTGCGGCGGGCCGACCAGTCGCACGTGCAGGCGCTGCGCGTCGGGCGTGCGCAGGTGGAAGACGGTGGCGTCCAGGGTTGCGTCGGGCATGGTTGTTGCCTTTCCGGGCATTGCGGCAGACACGCTGCCATGCCGCGACGCTAATCACTAACCATGCCACCCAAGGAGACCGACATGACCTGGACCACGCCCGCCTACACCGAGCTGCGGCTCGGCTTTGAAATCACCATGTATATCGCCAACCGCTGACCGGCCGCGCGTTCCCCAGGCGGGCGCCGCCGGTGGTTGCCGGTATGGCGCCTGCGCGGGGCAGCCGTGATCCACCCTCGAGCGCTCGCGCCATGACAACCATCCGGGTACTGGGATCGGCCGCCGGCGGCGGCTTTCCGCAATGGAACTGCAATTGCCGCAATTGCGACGGCGTGCGCCGCGGCACCGTGCGCGCCACCCCGCGCACGCAATCGTCGATCGCGCTGTGCGGCGACGGCCCGGAAGCGATCCTGGTCAATGCTTCGCCCGACATCCTGCAGCAGCTGCGCCAGGCCGGCGCGCTGCAGCCCGCGCGCGCGCCGCGCGACACCGCGATCGCCGCGGTGCTGCTGATGGATGCGCAGATCGATCACATCACCGGCCTGCTGATGCTGCGCGAACATCGCCGGGCGCTGCCGCTCTATGCCACCGCCAGCGTGCTCGACGACCTGGCCGGGGCGTTCCCGCTGACGCGCATCCTGTCGCACTACTGCGGGCTGCAGTGCCACATGCTGCCCTGCGACGGCACCGCGTTCTCGGTGCCGCCGCTGGACGGCGTGGCGCTGACCGCGGTGCCGCTGCAAAGCAAGGCCCCGCCCTACTCGCCCAGGCGCCATGCGCCGCAGCCGGGCGACAACATCGGCCTGCGCATCGAAGACCGCCGCAGCGGCCGCAGCGCCTTCTATGCGCCCGGGCTGGGCCAGGTCGATGACCACGTGTTCGCGCAGCTGCGCCGCGCCGACGTGGTCCTGGTCGACGGCACCTTCTGGCGCGACGACGAAATGCAGGCGCTGGGCTTCTCCACGCGCAGCGCCGCCGACATGGGCCACCTGGCCCTGTCCGGGCCGGGCGGGATGATCGAGGTGCTGGACCGACTGCCCGCCCGCCGCAAGATCCTCATCCACATCAACAACACCAATCCGGTGCTGGCGGAAGACTCGCCCGAGCGTGCCGAGCTGACCCGGCACGGCATCGAGCTGGCCTACGACGGCATGGAAATCGCGCTATGACAGCCACCGTTGCCTGGACCCCGGCCGAGTTCGAGGCGCGCCTGCGCGCCCGCGAAAGCGGCTACCACATCCACCACCCGTTCAACCAGCGCATGGCGGCGGGCCAATGCACGCCCGCGCAGATCCGCGCCTGGGTGGCCAACCGCTTCTACTACCAGGCCAGCATCCCCCTCAAGGATGCCGCGATCCTGTCCAACTGCCCCGACCGCGCCACGCGCCGCGAGTGGGTGGTGCGCATCCTCGACCATGACGGCACCGATACCGAACCCGGCGGCATCGAAGCATGGCTGCGGCTGGGCCAGGCCGTGGGGCTGGAGCGCGACACGCTGCTGGATCACCGGCAGGTGCTGCCCGGAGTGCGCTTCGCCGTCGACGCCTATGTCAACTTCGCGCGCCGCGCGCCGTGGCAGGAAGCGGTGTGCTCGTCGCTGACCGAGATGTTCGCGCCGAAGATCCACCAGGAACGGCTGGCCGGCTGGCCCACGCATTACCCGTGGATCGAGTCCGGCGGGCTGGACTACTTCCGCTCGCGCATCCCGCTGGCGCAGCGCGACGTCGACCACGGCCTGCGCGTGACGCTGGACTACTTCCGCAGCGCGGCGCAACAGCAGCGCGCACTGGACATCCTGCAGTTCAAGCTCGACGTGCTGTGGTCGATGCTCGACGCCATCCAGCAGGCCCATCCATGACCGACGGCCCGCAAGACCTCGCCACCCCGACCCTGCACCGCACCTTCCGCCTGCAGTGGGAGGCCTCGCAGCAAAGCTGGGTGCTGCTGTATCCGGAAGGAATGGTCACGCTCAACGACAGCGCCGCCGCGATCCTGCAGCGCTGCGACGGCAACCACACCCTCGACATGCTGATCGACGACCTGCAGGCCGCCTTCGGCGTGCAGGGCATCGCGCCGGAGGTCCACGCCTTTGTCAAACATGCCACCGAACGCGGCTGGCTGGTCTGAGCCGGCGCCGCCCGGCCCGCCGCTGTGGCTGCTGGCGGAGCTGACCTACCGCTGCCCGCTGCACTGCGCGTTCTGCTCCAACCCGGTCGACTATGCCCGCCATGCGCAGGAACTGGATACCGCGCAGTGGTGCGACGTATTCAGCCAGGCGCGCGCGCTGGGCGCGGTGCAGCTGGGCCTGTCCGGCGGCGAGCCGCTGCTGCGCAAGGACCTGGAGACGCTGGTGCGCCATGCGCGCGGCCTGGGCTTCTACACCAACCTGATCACCTCCGGCGTGGGCCTGACCGATGCCCGCCTGGCGGCGCTGCGGGAGGCGGGCCTGGACCATATCCAGCTGTCGTTCCAGGACTCCACGCGCGAGCTCAATGATTTCCTGTCGAGCACGCGCACGTTCGAGCTGAAGCAGCGCGTGGCCAGGCTGATCAAGGCGCACGGTTATCCGATGGTGATGAACTGCGTGCTGCACCGGCATAACCTGCCGCACGTCGGCACCATCATCGAGCTGGCCGTGCAGCTCGGCGCCGAATACCTGGAGCTGGCCAACACGCAGTACTACGGCTGGGCCTGGGAAAACCGCCTGGCACTGATGCCGACCCGCGAACAGCTGATCGAGGCCGAGGCGGTGGTGCGGCAGTACCGCGCGCGCATCGGCCGGCAATGCCAGATCCTGTTCGTGGTGCCGGACTATTTCGAGGAACGGCCGAAGAAATGCATGAACGGATGGGGCACCACCTTCCTGGGCGTGGCGCCGGACGGCACCGCGCTGCCGTGCCATGCGGCGCGCATGCTGCCGGACCTACTGCTGCCCGACGTCAGGACGGAATCCCTGCACGACATCTGGCACCACAGCGACGCGTTCCGCCGCTTTCGCGGCACGCAGTGGATGCCGCAACCGTGCCGCTCGTGCGAGCACAGGGAGGCAGACCTGGGCGGCTGCCGCTGCCAGGCCTTCCTGGTCACCGGCGATGCCGCCGCGACCGACCCCGCCTGCGCGCAGGCTCCCGGGCACGGGCGGCTGCGCGAGATCGTGTTGGAGGGCCGGCTGGCGGCGGCGCGGACGAACGAATATCCGCTGGTGTTTCGAAGCGATGGAAACTCGTTGAGACTGGGTTCATCGCGGAGTTCGCGGGGATGAGGTTGGGCAGCGCGGACGGATGCGATTGACTTCGTGGATGCTCCGGCCCTCTCCCCCGCCCCTCTCTCGCAAGCGGGAGAGGGGAGAAAACCCGCAGCGTCATCAACGGCCTCGAACTTTCCAATTCCCGCTTGCGTACTCCCTCTCCCGCTTGCGGGAGAGGGTTGGGGTGAGGGCGGGAGCATCAACGAAGTGAAGGTCATCGCTATTGCCACCGCCGGCCCTCACCCCCGCCCCTCTCCCGCAAGCGGGAGAGGGGAGCAAACCAGCGGGGGCCCGCCCGCGATAGCGCGTGCGAGCGCAGCGACGCACTCCGTGCCAGTGCACAAGACCTGAGATTGGGAGCGCGTGCAGCGCAGCCGAAGGCGTCCCACCAATAACGCCGTTAGCAGGCGGCCACCGACCTAAAGTCGGGTTCGTCCATCCGACCTCGAACGCCAGGCACATCCAGGTAGCGTCAGCAGGGTCGAACCACCAACCGCCTCACCGCAAGTCACCACCGTTTGAACCACCAACGCCGCCTTAGCCAGCCGCTTAGGCAACGCGCTCTTTGCCTCCTTTCTGTCGCTCGGACAGAAAGGAGGTCGCCGGTTACGCCGGCGAAACAGCCACGCCCGCCAAGCACGACAAACCAAGAACCGACGGATGCGGCGAGCGCTGAATCAACGCCCGCGCCGGCGCCGCCGCAAGCGGGTCTTGCGCCGGCCGCCCACGACGGCCCCGCGGCCGACGCAGCGCCCGCAGCCCACGCCCCGCCCCGGCTCAACCGACCCCAAGCACCCACTCCGCCAGCTTCTTCGCATCATCCTCTCCCAGATTTCCATGCGGCGGCATGGGGATCCGGCCCCATGCCCCCTTGCCGCCCTCCCGGATCTTCTTCGCCAGCGACGCGGCCGCCTGGCCGTCGCCCTTGTAGCGTGCCGCCACCTCGGCAAACCCTGGCCCCACCAGCTTCGACTGCATGCCATGGCAGGAAAAGCAGCCGCTCTTGTCGGCCAGCGCCTGCATCTCCGCCGCCGTGGCGGCCAGCGCCGCGCCCGGCAACATCGCGCCAACCGCCGCCAGCGCCATCCATTCTTTCTTCATACCCGTATCCGTATCCGATGCTGTTGCTACCGGGCCGCGCGCACGCCCCGCATCGACGATGCAATGGCGTGCGCCGGCCGTGTCCCCCGTTACCCGTTCAGCTCTTGTGCAGCTTGAACACCCACACCGAGCCACCCTGCTCGAGGAAGTTCACGCGCTTGGCCACCTCGCCGCCCCACAGCGGCACCGCGCCGCCCCAGCCGGAGACCACCGCAACGAACTGCTCGCCGTTCTCTTCCCACGTGACCGGCGGCGCGACCACGCCGCTGCCGGTCTGGAACTGCCACAGTTCCTTGCCGGTCTTTGCGTCGGCGGCCTTCAGGTAGCCTTCGGGCGTGCCCCAGAACACCAGCCCGCCGGCGGTGGTCATGGCGCCGCCCCACAGCGGCGCGCCGTTCTTGATCTCCCAGACGATCTTGCCGGTCTTGGGGTTGATCGCACGCAGCGAGCCGATGTAGTCCTCGTTGAGCGGCTGGATGGTGAAGCCCGCGCCCAGGAACGCGGCGCCCTTCTTGTAGCTGATGGGCTCGTTCCAGATGTCCATGCCCCACTCGTTGGCGGGCACGTAGAACAGGCCGGTCTGCGGGCTATAGGCCATCGGCTGCTGGTTCTTGCCGCCCAGGAAGCCGGGCGCGGCGAACACCGACTTGCCCTTCTTTTCGCCGTTGGCGGCGGCCGGGTCACCGGGGCGGCCCTCGGCGACGTAGTTGGGGCGGCCGCTCTTCAGGTCGATGCCGGTGGCCCAGGTGATCTTCTTCACGAAGGGGAAGGCATTGACCAGCTTGCCGCTGCTGGCATCGTTGACGTAGAAAAAGCCGTTGCGGTCGGCCTTGCCGCCCATGCGCTTGCCGTCCAGGTCGAAGGTGACGAACTCGTTCACGCCGTCGAAGTCCCAGCCGTCGTTCGGCGTGTTCTGGTAGTGCCAGACGATCTTGCCGGTGGCCGGATCGAGCGCCACGGTGGAGGCAGAGTAGAGGTTGTCGCCCTTGCGGATATGGCTGTTCCACGGGCCGGGGTTGCCGGTGCCGAAGTAGGCCAGGCCGGTCGCCGGGTCATAGGTGCCGCCCAGCCACGTGGCCGCGCCGCCGGTCTTCCAGGTCTCGCCGGGCCAGCTGGCGTTCTGGGTACCGGTCATGCCGATCTCCGTCTTGTTGCCGTCCTTGTCGTACTTGTAGCCCATGTGGCCCTCGACCACCGGGCGCGACCACACCAGCTGGCCGGTCTTCGCGTCGCGCGCCTCGACGCGGCCGACCACGCCGAACTCGCCACCCGAGATGCCGGTCAGCACCAGCCCCTTGGCCACCAGCGGCGCAGCCGTGTACGAGTAGCCGGCCGCGTAGTCTTCGAGCTTCTCCTTCCACACCACCTTGCCGCTGTTCTGGTCCAGCGCCACCAGCTGCGCGTCGAGCGTGCCGAAAATCACCAGGTTGTCGTACAGCGCCGCGCCGCGGTTGACTACGTCGCAGCACGGCATGATGCCTTCGGGCAGGCGGTGCTCGTACTTCCACAGCTTGCGCCCGGTCTTCACGTCGAGCGCATAGATGCGCGAATACGACGCGGTGACGAACATCTTGCCGTCGTGGATCAGCGGCTGCGACTCCTGCCCGCGCTGCTTCTCGCCGCCGAACGAGAACGACCACGCCGGCACCAGCCGGCCCACGTTCTTCGTGTTGATGCGCGCCAGCGTGGAATAGCGTTGGCCCTGCGGGCCCATGCCCCACGACAGCACGTCGCCGGGGGATTTGGCGTCGTTCTCGATCATGGCGTCGCTGACCGCCGCGTGCGCGGCAACGCTCGCCGCAGCGGCCGCGATCGCCGCGACCGCCAGCCCAACTCGTATCGTCCTCATTGTCATCTCCTCTCTTGTTTTCGATTGCGCCGGTGCGCCACTGCGCCACACACCAGCACGCAAATGGCAAATCCCATGCCAGTGGGCCAGGGCCCGCTCAAGCGCCCGGTGGGCCATGGGCACGGCCGTGGTCCGCGCCAGCGTGCAACACTGCGTTGCAGCTGCGCCAGAATTGAACAGCCAGGACCGGCACCTTCACCGGCCCAGCGCGGCGTCCTCGTGCGCCGGGTAGAGATGGATCACGTTGCGCAGGTATTCGGCGGGCAGCGCGCCCCAGCGCGCATACGGCTCGGGCACCGGCATGGCCATGACCTCGGCCAGGTCGCGTCCCTGCGCCGCGGCCTCGCGCAGGCGCGCGTCGAGCCACTGCAGGTAGGCACGCGTCTGCGCGATGGCTTCCGTTCCGCCCAGTGCGGGGCCGTGGCTGGGCACCAGCAGTCGCGCCCCGCTCTGCTCCATCAGCGCCTGCAGGCGTGCCAGGCTGTCCAGCCAGCGGCCGATGTGCGCGTGCGGCGTGGTCGGGATGCGCTCACGGAACACCAGCCCACCGGCAAAGACGATGCCGGCGCCGCGGTCCAGCAGCACCAGATCCGCGTCGGTATGGCCTTCGAGGCGGATCAGTTCCAGCGTGCGGCGCCCGATCGTGCGCACGCCGGGTGCCAGTGCGTGGACCGGCGGCGCAGGCTCGGTGCCGCGCATCCAGTCGCCGCACAGGCGGTAGAGGTTATCGGCATAGGCCGCGCCCTCGCGGCGCGCGCCGTCGATGGTGGCGGGCAGCGCGCTGGCGCCCACGTCGGCATAGGCCTGGTTGCCGAAGAAGTAGTCGGGATGCAGGTTCAGGTTCAGCACCAGCCGGACCGGCGCGCCGGTCAGCGCGGCGATGGCGCGGCGCTGCTGCTCGCCGTACTCGCGCGACGGGCCGGTGTTGATCACCACCACGCCGTCGCCGGTGTCGATAAAGGCGGTATTGATGATGTTGCAGCCATTGGCCGGGGCGAAGTCGGCATTGGCGCCTTCCAGCAGCCACACGCCGGCGGCGATCTCGCGCGGAGCCAGGCGGTAGTCGGGCGGCTGCGCGGGCGCCGCGTGGGCCGCAGCAGCGGCCAGCCACAGCAACAGCGACAGCAACGCCGGCTTCATGGCGACACCCCCGCCGCGATGCGGTTGCCGTTGTTGTCATGACCGGTCACGGTCAGGCCCGGCACCACCGCCTCGCGCAGGTCGAACGAGAAGATCGGGTTCTCCGCCACGGGCTCGTGCAGCGTCAGCCGCAACAGCGGCTGCCGTGCCGCGTCGGCCAGCACTAGGGTCTCGAGATGGAACGCCGGGATGCCGGCGACCAGGCCGGTGTCCATCGGGTGCATCACGCGCAGCCGCACGCGCGCGCCGGCCTGGCCCAGGCCCGGAAACACGCGCGCCTCGACGCGGTTGAGGGTGCGGCTCCAGCTGCCGTCGCGGCGGGTCGCCCCGGGCACGGTGCAGCCACCGCCGCCGGCGTCGACCCATGTGCCGCCGACATGCCAGGTGCCGTCGCGCGTGCGCGCCGCCACCCGCACCGGCGAGGCCTGCTCCAGCTTGAAGCGCAACGACATTGACGGCCGCACCCGCAGCGGCTCGAACACCAGCACCGGGCGGATCGGGTTGCGGTCCACCGCCACCACGATGCGTTCGACCTCGCCCAGCGCCGACGCGTCGAAGGCAATCGGCACGCGCATCGGGTCTTCCGCGAAGGCGGGCGCGGTGACGCGCACGCGGCTATCGAACACCACCGGCCCCTGCTGCAGCAGCTCCTTGTGGATCCAGGCCCATTGCGGCGACTGCATGGGATCGGTTTGCGCCATGACCGCCCTGGCACCGGTCTGCGCGGATGCGATGGGACCGGCCAGCGCAAGCCAGCCCAGCGCCAGCAGCGCCACGCCCTGCCGGCGGCCCCTCATGCCGGCGGCCCGCGGCGCGCCATGCCGCGCTGCGGGTCATAGCCGCGCAGCGCCAGCGCAAAGAACACCACTGCGCTGGCCGCGACGATGGCCAGGCTGTGCGGCGCCAGCTGCCCGTACAGCGCGAAGCGGATCGCCTCGACCGCATGCGTGAACGGGTTCAGCCGCGCCAGCTGGTACACCGCGTCGGCGCCCGACTCCTGCAGGCGCCACAGCGGATACAGCGCCGAGCTGATGAAGAACATCGGGAAGATGACGAAGTTCATGGTCCCGGCAAAATTCTCCAGCTGGCGCACGTGGACCGACAGCAGCAGGCCGAGCGCGCCCAGCATCAGCGCCGCCAGCGTCATCGCGCCCAGCCCGGCCAGCAGGTGCAGCGGCGCGAAGCGGATGCCGAACCCCGCCGCCACCAGCAGGAACGCCGCCATCTGCAGCAGCGACAGCAGCGTGCCTGCCGCCAGCTTGCAGCCCAGCAGCCAGCCGCGCGGCAGCGGCGCGGTCAGCAGCAGCCGCATCACGCCCATCTCGCGGTCGTACACCATCGCCAGCGACGACTGCATGCCGTTGAACAGCGCGATCATGCCCAGCAGCCCGGGCGCGACATAGACCTGGTATTCGATGTAGGTCTGGTACGGCGGCGCGATCGCCACGCCGAGCGCGTTCTGGAAGCCGGCGGCGAACACCAGCAGCCACAGCAGCGGGCGCACCAGCGACGACAGCAGCCGCCCGGGCTGGCGCAGGTACTTGCGCAGCTCGCGGCCGCAGACCGCGCGCAGCGCGCGCCAGCGATGGCGCATCAACGGTGGCAGGGTGGCGGGCATGGTCATGGTGTCAGGTCGGGGCGCGGCACGCGGTGTCCGCTTCGTCGGCGCCCAGGGTGTCGAGGTTGTTTTTCGGATGCAGCACGCCTTCGGCCGGCGCCGTGCCGACCACGCCGTCCGGATGCGCCAGCAGCAGCGGCTGGCGCAGCTGGCGGTCCCAGCGCCGGAACGACAGCGGCGGGCCCTTGAAGCCGTCCACCACCACCTGCCCCGTGGCCAGCGCCTGGGCCTGCGCGGCAAAGCCCGCGGGCTGCCGCACCACGCTCTCGGCAATCGCCTTGACCGCGACCCACGCGGCCCAGTCGTAGCCGGTCATCGGCCGGCCCGCGGCGCGGGCGAAGCGCCGGTTGAGCTGCGGCCCGCCGTTGCGCTCCCAGGCCCAGTGCCACGCCTGCGCGCCCAGGCCGCTGGCGCCTATCACCGGGCGCGGCAGCTGCGTGGCATAGGGCAGGCCGCGCGCGAACTCTCCGTCGGCGTCGGCCACCACCACCACGTCGTAGTCGGCGCCGCCGCTCAGCAGCCTGACGTTGGCCTGGTCGCGCTCGCGCGGATCGTTGGACAGCCGGAACGCGCGCTGCGCGCTCCAGGCAATGCCGAAGCGCCGCGCCGCGCCCACCAGCGCGTCGCGCTGCGCGGCGTCCGCGGGGGACGGTCCGCTCAGCAGCAAGGCGCGACGCCACTTGCGCGCGGCCAGGTACTGCATCAGCGCGTCGGCGCGCATGCGCATGCTCGGCAGCGTATGCAGCAGGACCGGCGCGCACCCGGCGCCGCGCAGCGCATCGTCGTCGGCCGAGACATTGAACAGCAGCGCCTCGCCCGGCCTGACCGCGCCCGCCGCGGCGCGGACCGCGTCCGGCGGCAGGTCCAGCAGGATAAAGCGCGTGCCCTGGCGCGCCAGCGCCGCGACCAGCGTGGCCACCTCGGCTTCGGCGCGGGCCTGCTGCGCCTCGAGCCGCAGCGACTGGCCCGCGGCCTCCAGCGCAAAGCGCGCTTCCGCCGCCGCCACCTGGGCGCCGTCGAGCGCGCGGCCGTGCGGCTGGTCGGGATAGCGCAGCGCCAGGCGCCGCGGCGCATGGCGGGCATCGTCGGCCAGCGACACCACCGCCACGCGCACCTCGGCGGCGTGCGACGGCGCCGCCAGCGCCGCCAGCGCACATGCCAGCACGGCCAGCACCCGCTCAGTCATCGACCGCCACCGAATGCGGCACGCGGCCCGCCCTGAGCGTGGCCACCGCCTTGCGGCTGGCGGTGTCGACCACGCTGACATCGTCGGACAGGCCGTTGGCGACGTAGAGCCGGGCGTTGTCGCGGCTCAGCGCCAGCCCCCAGGCGCGCCGCCCCACCAGCACGTAGTCCTGCACGCGGCGCGACGCCACCTCCACCACCGCGACATGATTGGCGCGGCCCAGGCCGATATAGGCGTGGCTGCCGTCGCTGCGCGCCGCCATCCCGACCGGCGTCACCTCCTCGGCGCGCATGCCGCGCGGCGCAAAGGCGATGGTCTGCACCACCTCCAGCGTATCGGTGCGGATCACGCTGACACTGGCCGAGAGCTCGTTGGAGACCCACAGCTCCTTGCCGCCGCGCACCAGCAGCAGCCGGCGCGGCCGGTTGCCGACGCGGATATTGCGCACCACCTTGCGCGAGGCGACATCGACCACATGGACCAGGTTGGCGACCTCGGAGGCCACGTACACGTGCCGTCCGTCCGCGCTGACCCGGACGCCCTCGGGCTCCTCCCCCACCGCGACCGCGAACACGCGCTTGCCGGAGCCGGTATCGTAGGCCGACAGCAGCGCATCCTCTTCGTTCGACACGTAGAGCGTGCGGCCATCCTGGCTCAGGTCGAACAGCTCGGGGTCGTCGCCCACCGGCAGCGACGCCACGGTCTTGCGGGTGGCGACATCGACCACGTCGACGCGGTGGTCGTCGCTGCAGGCCACGTACAGCCGCGCGCGGTCCGGCGACAGCTGCAGGTGGCGCGGCCGCCGGCACTGGCGCCACGACGCCAGCTGCCGCCCGCTGCCGGCATCGTAGGCGGTCAGCGCGTCGTCCTTTTCGCTGGAGACAAAGACCTGCCCGGTGGCGGCGCGGGCGGCGGGCGCGGGGCCATCCTGGGCGCCCTGCGCGCCCTCGGCCACGCCGGCGGCAACCAGCAGCGCGGTCGCGAGCAGCCAGGCGCCGGCAAGCCAGGCGGGGGATGGCATCGGCTTCATGCGGTGGGCTCCGGTTGCGCCGTGCGCACGACCGACGGCGTCATGGCGAGGAAAGCGGCTTCCAGCGACGCCGCCGCGGTGACCCCCAGCAGCGCCGCCGGGGTGCCGTCGAAGCGCACCGCGCCGCGGTCGAGCACGATCACGCGGTCGGCCTGTTCCACCTCCTGCACCAGGTGGGTGGCCCACAGCACGCCGGCACCGTCGTGCCGCGCCAGGCGCCGGGTCTCGGCCAGCAGCTGCGCGCGCGCGGCCGGGTCCAGCCCCACCGTGGGCTCGTCGAGCAGCAGCATGGCCGGTTCGTGCAGCAGCGCGCGCGCCAGCTCGACCTTGCGCCGGCTGCCGCCGGACAGCTCGCGCACCGGCGCTTGCGCGCGCGCCGCCAGGCCGAAGGCCTGCAGCAGGCGCGCGCTCCGCTGCGCCGCCTCGCGCCGCGGCAGGCCGTGCAGGTCGGCATGGAAGCGCAGGTTGGCCAGCACCGGCAGGTCCAGGTCGATGGCGGGCTGCTGGAACACGATGCCGAGCTGCGCCAGTGCGCGCACCGGGTCGCGTCGCATGTCGCAGCCCATCACCGTGACCTGCCCGGCATCGGCGGCGAACAGGCCGCTGAGGATCTGGAACAGCGTGGTCTTGCCCGCGCCGTTGGGTCCCAGCAGCGCCACGAACTCGCCGCGGCGCACGCACAGCGAGGCCCCGTCGAGCGCGACACGGCCGCCGAACGCCTTGCGCACGGCGTCGCAAGCGAGCGCCGGTGCTGCGTGGATTGGCAGCGCGTTCATAGCTGCTCCTTCGCCCGCGCCGTGCCCGTGCGCGCGGCAAAGGTGCGCTCGGTCTCCCATGCCTGGCGCAGGAAGGCTTCGTATGGCGCGGTGCCCAGGTAAGTCAGCTCCTGGTCGTAGCGGGCCAGCTCGGCAAGATGGCGCGGATGCTGCATGGCGGCGCGGAACGCGTCGTGCAGCCGCCGGACGATGGCGGCATCGGTGCCGCGCGGCACGCCGATGCCATAAGGCGAGTTGTGGACCGCATCGGCGAAGCCCAGCTCGG
Source organism: Cupriavidus neocaledonicus (assembly GCF_000372525.1). Classification (GTDB taxonomy): domain Bacteria; phylum Pseudomonadota; class Gammaproteobacteria; order Burkholderiales; family Burkholderiaceae; genus Cupriavidus; species Cupriavidus neocaledonicus. The sequence continues at coordinate 42,253 of NZ_AQUR01000074.1, read as the reverse complement.
TCACGGTCGGCACCTCGGGCCAGCGCGCCGAACGCTGCGCGCTGAATACCGCCAGCAGGCGCAGCTTGCCGGCCTCGACGAAAGGCGCGAAGCCGGTGGAATTGACGCCCGCCATCAGCGAGCCGTTGGCCACCGCCAGCATCTGGTCGGCGGTGCCGTGGTACGGCACGTGCAGGTAGCGCACGCCGCTGCGGCCCATCACATCCTCCATCGCCAGATGCGCGGTGGTGCCGATGCCGGTCGAGCCCACGGTGAGCTGGCCCGGATGCGCGCGGCCCCAGGCGATCAGCTCGCGCAGCGAGCGCCACGGGCTGTCGGCGGGCACGACGATGCCGAAGGTATAGCCCGAGATCATCAGCACCGGCTGGATGTCGCGCAGCGGCTGCCACGCGGTCTTCTGCTGGTGCGGGAACCGGTACACCGTCAGCGGCAGCTGGCCGATGGTGTAGCCGTCCGGGCGCGCGGCGGCAAGCAGCCCGCCCACCAGCGTGCCGCCGGCGCCGGGCCGGTTCTCCACCACGATCGGCTGCCCCAGCTCGCGCCCGGCCAGCTCGGCCAGCACGCGCATCGAGATATCGGTGGCGCCACCGGCCGGCCACGGCACCACCAGCGTGAGCGGACGCGACGGATAGGCGGGTGCGCCCTCGGCCCGCGCGAAGCCCGCCGGCAACAGGCCGAGGCAGATCGACAACAGGCAGGCAAGGCAACGGAACATGGCGGCGGCACGGGTCGGGGTTGCAATGCGAGTGACAGAGCAAGCCCGATACCATGTGCGTCGCAGCAAGACGTGCCGGACCCGGCGGATCTTGTCAGGCCGGCGTTCCACGGCGGTGGGCCGCCACCGCGTGGCGGCGCGTGGTGCAATGCGCCGCGCCGCACTGTGTCGCGATGGAACACTGGCCCGCTGGCGGCAACGCCAGGCTGTCCTGTTTTGTGACAGGCCGCAGCCCACGCCGTCGCCCAGTGCCGCGCCACGCGCCTGAACGGCGGCCGCCGCACGCGCCACGGTACGAAACCTGCTGAAGGCCTGCCGACAGGCGCGCCCGATGCAGGCATGCGCCGCCATCCGGAGGAGACGGACCATGCCAGCCATCCCGCGCCCTGCGCCGCCAGGCCAGCGGCCATCCCAGTTCCCGCGGCGCGTCGCGGCCCGCCTGCGGCGCCGCGCGGGCACGCGTGCCGCGATGCTGTCCGTGGCCATCACGCTGCTGTGCCAGCGCGCCGCTGTGGCGCAACAGGACACCGCTGTGCCAAACCAGGACAGCGCGGTGCTGCCCGAGGTGCTGGTGGTGGCCGCCGCGCCGCTGCCCGGCATCGGCGTCGCCAGCGACCTGGTGCCCTACACCGTGCAGACCGTGCGCGGCAGCGAGCTCGGCGGCGCGCGCGCCGGCAACCTGGCCGACTACCTGAACCGCCATCTCGCCGGCGTCAACGTCAACGACATCCAGGGCAGCCCGTTCCAGACCGACATCACCTACCGCGGCTTCCGCGCGTCATCGATCCCCGGCGTGCCGCAGGGGCTGTCGGTGTACCTGGACGGCATCCGCGTCAACGAGCCCTTCGGCGACGTGGTCAGCTGGGACATGATCCCGGAGGCGGCGCTGGCGAACGCGTCGCTGGTGTCCAGCGCCAACCCCGCCTACGGCCTCAACACGATCGGCGGCGCGCTCGCCATGACCACGCGATCCGGGCTGGACTCGCCCGGCTTCACCGCCGACCTGTCCTACGGCAGCCATGCGCGCAAGCGCGCCGACCTGTCCGGCGGCGTGCGCAGCGACGGCGGCTGGCACGCCTTCGCCGCCGGCACGCTGTTCCAGGAGCACGGCTGGCGCGACCATTCCGAGGGCCGGCTCGGCAATGTCTTCGCCAAGGCGGGCTACGCCGGCGCCAGCACCAGCTGGGACGTCTCGCTGCTGCACGGGCGCAGCACGCTGACCGGCAACGGCCTGGTGCCCAGCTATCGCGCGGCTGACGGCGGCACGCTGCCCGAGCTGTACCAGTCCAACCGGCGCGCGGTCTACACCTATCCCGACCAGACCCGGAACATGGTGACGCAGGCCGCGCTCAACGGCCGCCACTGGTTCGACGACAAGACCAGCGCCGCGGCCATGGCCTATGTGCGCAACAGCCGCCGCGACACCGTTAGCGGCGACGTCAACCCGGACTACGAGGCCTATGCCGAAGACTGCGAGGACGGCTTCAACGCCGACGGCAGCCCGCGCGGCGGCGACTGCGGCGTGACCCGCGCCGAAGGCGCTGCGCTGCACCCGGCGGTGCTGAATACCAGCCATATGCGGCAGCAGACCGTCGGCATGGCGCTGAGCCTGGCGCGGGAGGGCGAGCGCCACGTGCTCAATGCCGGCCTGACGCTGGACCGCAGCCGCCTCACCTATTCGCAATACGCACAGCCCGGCAGCTTCACCGACGACCGCGGCGTGGTCGCCGACCCTGCCGCGGCCAACGCCCTGTTCTCCGGCGTCAGCGGCAACGCGCGCACGTTCGGCCTGTACCTGTCCGATACCTGGTCGCTGACCCCCACCACCTTCCTGACCGCGTCGGCGCGCTGGAACCACGTCACCGTCAGCAATACGCTGCGCAACAGCGACGGCAGCGAACAGCCGCGCGAGAGCTTCACCTACCGCCGCCTCAACCCGGCGCTGGGACTGGCGCAGAAGCTGGGCGGCGGCGTCACGGTATTCGGCGGCTATGCGCAGAACAACCGCGTGCCGACCGTGCTCGAGCTCGGCTGCGCCGACCCGGAACGGCCCTGCCGCCTGCCGGCGGGCCTGCAGGCCGATCCCTACCTGAAGCAGGTGGTGTCGCACTCGTTCGAGGCCGGCGTGCGCTGGCAGCCGCGCCCGCACACCGAGGTCACAGCGTCGCTCTATCGCATCGACAACCACGACGACATCCTGTTCGTGCGCGCGCCGAATACCCGGCTCGGCTACTTCGCCAACTTCGACCACACCCGCAACCAGGGGCTCGACCTCGCCGCGCGCCACCGCCTCGGCGCGGTCACGCTGCGGCTGGCCTACAGCTACCTGCAGGCCACCTACCAGTCCGCCGGCGCGCTGGCCGCCGGCGAACGCACCATCGAGATCCGCCCGGGCATGCGCATGGCCGGACTGCCGCGCCATACGCTCAAGCTGAGCGCTGACTGGCAGGCGCTGCCCGGGCTGGTGCTGGGCGCCGACCTGGTGGCGGTGTCGGGCTCCGTCTCCAGCGGCAACGAGGACGGCCTGCGCAGCGACCCGCAGCCGGGCGAAGCGCCGCAGGCCGCCGACTGGCGCACGCCCGGCTACGCCACCATCAACCTGCGTGCGGCGTATCAGGTCAGCAAGCGCGTCGAGGTCTACGCGCGCGTGGCCAACTTGCTGGACCGGCGCTACGAGACCTATGGCCAGATCGCCAACGACGTGTTTCCCGGCGGCAGCCTGGTGCGGCCGCACGTGGCCCCGGGCGATGCCGCGAGCGCGCTGTTCGTGGCACCGGGGGCACCGCGCAGCTTCTGGCTCGGCGTGGTGCTGCGGATGTAGCGCCGGCGGTGTTCACGATTCCTTACAGACAATGGCGCTGGCACAATCTATTCTCCTGTCGCAAACGGAATCCCCCACAACAAGGAGAATGCAATGAAATCCGTCCTGGCCCTTCTGGTCGCGTGCAGCGCGCTGCTCGGTGGCTGCGTGGTCGCCCCTTACGACACCTACGGCGACGGCCCGCAGGGCTGCCCGCCGGGGCAGGCCAAGAAAGGCAACTGCCGCATCGACCCGTACGGCAACGAGTCGTTCTGCCCGCCGGGCCAGGCCAAGAAGGGCCGCTGCTAAGCCGGCGCGGGTGCCGGCCGGCTGTGCCCGCTTGCACCGGCAGGGCCGGCGGCCGGACAATGGCGGCTGCGGACATCCCCTCCTGCAGGAGCGCGCCATGCCACTCCGGTCCCTGCCCCGCCGTCAATTCGTCCTCTTTTGCATCGCCGCGGCCCTGCTCGGCGCCTGTGCCACGCTGCAGCCGGAGCAGACCGGCCGGCAGATGATAGGCAGCCCGGAAAGTGCGGTACGCCAGACTTTCGGGCCACCCACCGAGACTCACCGCCTGGCCGACGGCACCACCCGCTGGCTATGGTCGCGGCAACCCTTCGGCCATGAGGTCTACGCCGCCGATTTCGACGCCGCGGGCAGGCTGACCCGCTACCGCCAGATGCTGACCGAGGCCGAGATCTATCGCGCCCGGGTCGGGGTCTGGACCAAGCAGGACGTGCAGCAGCATTTCGGCCTGCCGCGCGAGCCGGTGCAGTATTACCCGCTGATGCAGCGCGAAGCCTGGTCCTGGCGCATGTACAAGGATGGCCTGCAGACAGCGCACTTCAGCTGCTACTTCGACAACGCCGGCGTGCTGCGCCAGACCATGATCATCGTCGATCCGCTCGGCGGCGACGCGCGCCGCGCGCGCTGACGCTGGCCCCGCCGCCGGTGCCAATGCCGGCAGCAGGGGCTCCCCGGCCCCGGCACCGTTTTGCGCGCAGAATGGAGGCGATGCGGCAATGCCCGCCAACCCTCCATGCGGAAGACCAACGTGACCACAGCCATCCTGCTCGAGAACATCCACCAGAGCGCCAACGCCCGCCTGGCCGAAGCCGGCCTGCAGGTCGAGCGCCGCACCGGCGCGCTGGCCGGTGCCGAACTGCGCCAGGTGCTGGCCGATCATGACGTGATCGGCATCCGCTCTGCCACCCACCTGCGCGCGGACGATATCCGCAGCGCGCCCGGGCTGCTCTCGATCGGCTGCTTCTGCATCGGCACCTCGCAGGTCGACCTCGACGCCGCCACCGCCGCCGGCATCCCGGTCTTCAACGCGCCCTTTTCCAATACCCGTTCGGTGGCCGAGCTGGTGGTGGCCGAAGCGGTGATGCTGCTGCGCCGGATACCCGAGAAGAACACGCTGGCGCATGCCGGCAAATGGGCCAAGGGCGCCGCCGGTGCGTTCGAGACGCGCGGCAAGACCATCGCCATCGTCGGCTACGGCAATATCGGCTCGCAGGTGGGCGTGCTGGCCGAATCGATGGGCATGCGCGTGGTCTACTACGATGTGCTCGCGCGGCTCTCGCACGGTTCGGCCCGCGCCGCCGGCTCGCTCGAAGAAGCGGTGTCGCAGGCCGAGGTGGTGACGCTGCACGTGCCCGCCACGCCGCGCACGCGCAACATGATCGATGCCAGCATCCTCGCCGCCTTCAAGCCCGGCGCGATCCTGATCAATGCCTCGCGCGGCAGCGTGGTCGACATCCCCGCGCTGGCTGCGGCGCTGCGCGAGAAGCGCCTGGGCGGCGCGGCCATCGACGTGTTTCCGGAAGAGCCCAGGACCAACCAGGATCCCTTCACCAGCGAACTGCAGAACCTGCCCAACGTGCTGCTGACCCCGCACGTCGGCGGCAGCACCGAAGAAGCGCAGGAGAACATCGGCACCGAGGTCGCGGCCAAGCTCGCGCACTTCCTGGCCACCGGCGGCACCATCGGCGCGGTCAATTTCCCCGAGGTCGATCCCGGCCCGCTGCATGCGCCGGCGCGCCTGCTCAACGTACACGGCAACGCGCCCGGCGCGCTGGCGGCGCTGAACACGCTGCTGGCGCAGGAAGGCGTCAACATCACCGGCCAGCATCTGCAGACGCGCGGCCACACCGGCTACGTGGTCACCGACCTCGACCGCGCGCCCTCCGGGCAGCTGATGCAGGCGCTGCAGACCCATGCCGGCTTCGCGCGCTCGCGCCTGATCCTGCGCGGGGCGGCTTAGCATTGGCCCGGGCCGTCGGCCATGAGCGCTGACATGGTCGCTGCCCCGCGCTCTTTAATCTCCACCAAACTGTCTGAAATCCCAAAATGGCTCTGCAGCAGGGACTATGCTGAATGCAGCCCACACGCATTGGTGGGCCTGCACGCTAGCGATGACAATGGCGGCGCCGCCTTGGCGCCGCACTAACAATCGTGAGGTTCAGCTATGTCGCTTGAACGGAGCAGGAAGGCCGCCCTGGTCGCGCGGCTCGCCGCAGCCACGCTGCTGGCAACCGCGGCGATCGGCAGCGCGGCAGCACAAACCGGCACCATTACGTTCCTCGGTGCCATCACCAACCCCTCTTGCGGATTACGTCCGTCCGCGGACCTGGTACAGGCCAGTTGCCGCCAGCCCTCGGGCCAGATCGTCTCGGCGCCCTTCGCCGTGGCACCGCACCAGCGGGCGACGCGCATCGGCGTGGCCACGCTGGAACTGCAACCTGCCCTCGCGGGCAAGCGCAGTGCGGTGCCGGCCTACCTGGTCATGGTGACCTATCTCTAGATGACAGCTCCGGCCGCGCGCGCGCTGCCGGAGCGCCTCAGCACGGCAACGCCGCGCGCAGGCTGGCCAGCATGTCGGCCACCATCTCGCGCAGCCCGTACTGCGCGCGCCAGCCCCAGTCCGCGCGCGCCACCGCGTCGTCGATCGAATCCGGCCAGCCCTGCGCGATCGCCTGGCGATAGTCCGGTTCGTAGCGGATGCGGAACTCCGGCACCTGCTCGCGGATGGCAGCGGCGATCTGCGCAGGCGTGAAACTCATGCCGGCGATGTTGTAGCTGCCGCGCTCGCTCAGCCGGTCCGCCGGCGCTTCCATCAGTTCGATGGTGGCGCGGATGGCATCGGGCATATACATCATCGGCAGGGCCTCGTCCTCGCGCAGGAAGCAGGTGTAGGGCTGGCCCTTGACCGCCGCATGGAAGATGTCGACGGCATAGTCGGTGGTGCCGCCGCCGGGCGGGGTCTTGTGCGAGATCAGGCCGGGATAGCGCACGCTGCGCACGTCGACGCCATGGTTGGCGTGATACCAGCGGCACCAGCCCTCGCCCGCCTGCTTGGAAATGCCGTAGACCGTGGTCGGCTCCATCACGGTCTTCTGCGGCGTATCCACGACTGGCGTGGTCGGGCCGAACGCCGCGATCGAACTGGGCCAGAACACCCGCTCCAGCCCGTTCTGCCGCGCCAGCTCCAGCACGTTGAGCAGGCTGGTCATATTGAGGTTCCAGGCCCACTGCGGCGCCTTCTCGCCGGTGGCGGACAGCGCCGCGGCCAGCAGGTAGACCTGGGTGATGCCATGGCGCTCGACCACCGTGGCCAGCTCGCCGCGGTCGGTGGCGTTGAGCATTTCGTGGGTCAAGTGCACGTGCCGGCCGGTGGGCACCACGTCGGAGGTGACCACGTTGGCGCGCCCGTAGCGCTCGGCCAGCGCCAGCGCCAGTTCGGAGCCGATCTGGCCGTTGGCGCCGACGATCAGGATCTTCGGTTTGGCATCCGCCATCAGATCAGCCCCAGTTCGCGGCCGGCCTGGCCGAAGGCGTCCAGCGCCGCCTGCAGCGTGGCCTCGTCATGCAGCGCGCTCATCTGCACGCGGATGCGTGCCTGCCCCTTCGGCACCACCGGATAGAAGAAGCCCACCACGTACACGCCCAGCTCCAGCAGCCGCTGCGCCAGCTGCTGCGCCTTGTCGGCGTCGTAGACCATGATCGGGATGATGGGGTGGTCGCCCGCCTTGACGTCGAAGCCGAGCCGGTCCAGCCCGGCGCGGAAGAACGTGGTGTTGCGCTCGAGCCGGTCGCGCAGCTCGGTGCTGCCTTCGAGGATATCGAGCACCGCGATCGACGCCCCCACGATGGCCGGCGCCACCGTGTTGGAAAACAGGTAGGGCCGCGAGCGCTGGCGCAGCAGCGCCACCACTTCCTTGCGCGCACTGGTGAAGCCGCCCGATGCCCCGCCCAGCGCCTTGCCCAGCGTGCCGGTGATGATGTCGATCTTGCCGAACACGCCGCGCGCCTCGTGCGTGCCGCGGCCGCGCGGGCCCATGAAGCCGGTGGCATGGCATTCGTCGATGCCCAGCAGCGCGCCATACTCGTCGCACAGCGCACGCATCTGGTCCAGGCGCGCGACGGTGCCGTCCATCGAGAACACGCCGTCGGAAAACACCAGCGTGTAGCGCGCACCGTCGGCGCGGGCTTGTTCCAGCTGCGCGCGCAGGTCGTCCATGTCGTTGTGCTGGTAGCGGTAGCGACGCGCCTTGGACAGGCGGATGCCGTCGATGATCGAGGCGTGGTTGAGCGCATCGCTGATGACCGCGTCCTCCGCCCCCAGCAGCGTTTCGAACAGCCCGCCATTGGCATCGAAGGCCGAGCCGTAGAGGATGGTGTCCTCGGTGCCGAGGAAGGCCGACAGTCGCGCCTCGAGTGTCTTATGCAGGTCCTGCGTGCCGCAGATGAAGCGCACCGAGCTCAAGCCGAAGCCGTGGGTGCGCAGCGCTTCGTGCGCGGCCTCGATCACGCCCGGGTGCGACGACAGGCCCAGGTAGTTGTTGGCGCACAGGTTGATGACCTCGCGGCCGTCGCTGGTGCGCACGCGCGCGCCCTGCGGGGTGGCGATCACGCGTTCGTTCTTGTACAGCCCGGCGTCGCGGATGGACTGCAGCTCGTCGCGGATGGACGCATAGAACGCCTGGGCATTCGGCATGGCTTGGCTCCGTTGGGTCGATGGGTCGATGAGGGTGACGGCGGATGTGCTACGATCCGATCGATAAATCGAACATGTTCTGTATATCGAACGTTTTGCGCAATATAACGAACATCATTCCATGACGCAAGCCCTGCTCCAGACCCCGCCGGCCGAGGGGCCGCCCGCCGTCGGCATGGCGCTGCAGGCGCTGCGCCAGCAGCAGCGGCTGTCGCTCGACGAACTGTCGCGCCGCGCCGGGGTGTCCAAGTCGATGCTGTCGCAGATCGAACGCAACCTGGCCAATCCGACCGTGGCGGTGCTGTGGCGCCTGGCCAATGCGCTCGGCGTGAGCCTGACCGACTTCCTCGCCGGCGGCGCCGCGGAGCGTCCCGGCGGCGGCATCACCGTGGTCCAGCCGCACGCGATCCCTTCGCTGAAGAGCCCGGACACGCGCTGCGACCTGCGCATCCTGGGCCCGATCGAGCTGGCCGGGCGCTTCGAGTGGTATGAGCTGACGATCCAGGCCGGCGGCGTGCTGGCCTCCGAGCCGCACGAGGCCGGCACCCAGGAACACCTGTCGGTGCTGAGCGGATCGATGACGGTGCGCGCGGGCGCCGATGAAAAGAAGCTGCGGCACGGCGAGACCGCGCGCTATGCGGCCGATGTCGCACATGCGATCTCCAATGGTGGCAAGACCACGGCCACCGCACTACTGGTTGTAGTGCATCCGGGCTGACGCGCAAAGGCAGGCGGCCGCGCCCGCCGCGGCGCGGCCCGGGCCGCTCAGCGTGCGCCGGCGGCAGCGAGGATTTGCTCGATCTGCCAGTAGCCGCGCTGGCGCGCATGCTGCAGCGGCGTGACGCCATCGCCGTCGGCGAGGTTCACGTTGGCCCCGGCCTGGACCAGCAGTCGCACGATCTCGGTATGGGCGGCACCGCCGTTGCCGAGGATGATGGCTTCGAGCAAGGCCGTCCACGTGAGCCGGTTCACGTGATCCACCGCCACGCCGGCCGCGATCAGCATGCGCACGGTTTCGACATGCCCGCGCTCGGCGGCGGGAATCAGCGCGGTGCCGCCGTAGCGGTTGGTGCTGCGCAGGTCGGCGCCGTGCGCCAGCGTCAGGCGCAGGATCTCGTTGAGGCCGCGCGCGCCGGCATACAGGTAGGGACTGTCGTGGATCGCGTCCTGCGCGTTCACGTCGGCGCCGGCATCGATCAGCACCCGTGCCGCCTGCACGCGGTTGTGGTGCGTGGCCAGCAGCAGCGCGGTGCGTCCCTGCGCGTCGCGCGCGTCGATGCTGGCGCCCTGGGCCAGCAGCGCGCTGACCTGCGCGGCGTCGCCGCGTGCCGCGGCCTCGCGCAGTTGTTGCTCGGGCGCTGCGTCCGCGGCGGCGGCAACGGATGTCAGCATCGCAATGAACAGGGACAGGGAAAGGGAAAGGAACCGGCGCGCCACCAGCATGTGGAATCCTTCAGGGGTGCATCGGCCGCATTCTGGCACGCCGCCCGCGCCAGGCGAAGTTAAGGATTCGAATGCGCGCCAGTGCCAACCGCAATAGCCAGGCGGCGCCCGAATACGCTCTATAGCAACCCGCGCCACCGTGCCCGCGCACGCTGTCCTATAGTCGCCAGGCCCGCATCACGTCCGCCTGCACGGGCCAGGCCCTGACCGGAGACAATGCGTGTCGACAACCGAAGCCTATCTGCTGGATTCCATCCGCCTCGCCATGGAGAACGTGCGCGAGCGCAATACCTGGCCCTTTGGCGCCGTGGTGGTCAAGGACGGCATGGTGCTGGCGCGCGCGGTCAACGAGGTCGATGCCACCTGCGACCCCAGCGCGCATGCCGAGATGCAGGCGGTGCGCGCCGCCAGCCGTGCGCTGGGCAAGCCCGACCTGAGCGGCTGCACCGTGTACGCCAGCGGCTATCCCTGCCCGATGTGCCTGACCGCGATGTACCTGGCCGGGGTCGAGGCGGTCTACTACGCGTATTCCAACGAGGATGGCGCCCCTTACGACCTGTCGGCCGAGCGCGGCTACGTCGAGCTGGCCCGTCCGCTCGACCAGCGCGAGATGAAGCTGGCCTACGTGCCGGCCCGCGACCAGGGCATCGACCTGTACGAAGCCTGGCGCGCGCGCCAGGCCTAGCAAGCGCGCCGGGGCATGACCGGGAGCGGATGGCTGCCGCTCCCCCTGCCCACGATGCCGGCTTGGCCATCGCCTTGTCACCGGGACCGGCTAATATGGGGATGACGGCGCTGCGACAGTGGGTCACATGTAACGGCGGGCGGCGGGGCGGAACCGCGCGCGACGCCTTCCGTCAAACCAGTGGATTGCGCGCGACACCGGCTGGGCCCCGTGGCTGCGCTGCGCATTGCAGCGCAACATGCGCAGCGCCTGCCGCGTCGTCTTGGCGACCCGTGTTACGCCCGTATTACCCCTTTCCGCCGGCGCGATGTCGCCGCGCAGACTCCCAGCAAACGCCCCCCTCTAGCCAAGGAGACGAACGTGCTGAGCCCGCATGAACTTGCCACGCTGCTGTTGCTGAGCGACGGCCCCGATTCCCTCGATTCCACCGATTCCCGCCAGATCGATCCCACCGACCTCAAGGCCCTGGTCGAAAAGCAATTCGTTCACCTCGAAGTCCTGCACGGCTGCCGCCAGGCGCCGCGCATCACCAGCCACGGCTATTCCATGCTCAAGGCCATGGGACGCTGAGGCTGAGGCCGCGGCGCGCGCCGACTTGCGGCAAGCGCCGTCCGGCCCACTTGCAACTCCACGGAGGACACCACGGAGGCCACGATGACATTGGACCCGGGGCCCGCTGCCGGGGTCGCGGCAGATCCCGACGCGGCGCGCCGCCGCTTCCTGCGCGACCTCGGGCTGCTGGCCGCGGCCGGCATCGCCCCCGGCACGGCCGCGGCGGCGACGCCCGCGGCCTGCCTGCTGACGCCGGCGGCCACCGAAGGCCCGTTCTACCTGGACGATGCCCTGTTACGCGCCGATATCCGCGACGGCCGTCCCGGCCAGCCCTTGCGGCTGCGCATGCGCGTGGTCGACGCCGGGCGCGGCTGCGCGCCGGTGCCGGGTGCCCTGGTCAGCATCTGGCACTGCGATGCCCAGGGCCACTACAGCGGCGAAGGCCACGGCGACCCGCAGGCGCGCTTCCTGCGCGGGGTCCAGCCGGCGGACAGCGACGGCGTCGCCGTCTTCACCTCGATCTATCCCGGCTGGTACGCGCCGCGCGCCATCCATATCCACTTCAAGGTACTGCTCGGGCGCGTGCAGGCGCTGACCAGCCAGCTGTATTTCAGCGACGCGCTCAACCGCCAGATCCTGGGCAGTCATCCGGCCTACCGCGCGCACGGCGTGCCGGCACGCGCCACCGTGCAGGACCCGATCGCGGGTCCGCGTCCCAACCTGATGGCAGTGCGCGAGGCCGCCGGCGCGCCGGGGATGCTCGAAGCCAGCTTCACGGTCGGCATCGCGCGCGCCTGAGCCCGCTTCACGCGCAAACCGCAGGCCCCTGCGGCTCCACGAAGTGCGCCGACGCACACCGCGCGGGTAATCCCTAGATTGTGGTTGCCTGTGCCTTTCCTACCATGAAGGGAATCACGGGCCACTCGCCCGGCAGACCTGCCCGTTCGCAGGCCTGCCGCGCGTGCGCTGACCCGGCATGCTCCAGCTTTTCCCGACTTTTCCGGTGTTCGCGTCAGTGGCGAGTGGCCTTGGTCCTCACGGCCGGCACGCTCGCGGGTAGTCCCACACTCATCAGAGGGAGACGGTCATGGCATCCAGGGCGAGGAAATCAGATGGGCGGAGCAGCGGCCGGGACAGCGGCGTGTCCCGGCGCGGCTTCCTGGGCGGCGCCGCCGGCGCTGCCGCGGGGGCGGCCGCCTTGGGCTTCCCGGCCATCGTCAAGGCGCAGGGGCCGGTCACGATGCGCTGGCAGAGCACCTGGCCGACCAAGGATATCTTCCACGAATTCGCCGGCGACTTCGTCACCAAGGTGAACGACATGTCGGGCGGAGACCTCAAGATCGAACTGCTGCCCGCGGGCGCGGTGGTCAAGGCCTTCGACCTGATCGACGCGGTCAGCAAGGGCACGCTGGACGGCGGCCATGGCGTGATCGCGTACTGGTATGGCAAGAACTCGGCGCTGGCGCTGTGGGGCTCGGGCCCGGCCTGGGGCATGGACCCGAACATGCTGCTAGCCTGGCACAAGTACGGCGGCGGCAAGGAACTGCAGCAGGAGATCTACCGCAGCCTGAACCTGGACGTGGTGTCGTTCCTGTACGGGCCGATGCCGACCCAGCCGCTGGGCTGGTTCAAGAAGCCCATCACCAAGCCGGAAGACTTCAAGGGGCTGAAGTTCCGCACCGTCGGGCTGTCGATCGATATCTTCACCGGCCTGGGCGCCGCCGTGAACGCGCTGCCGGCCGCCGAGATCGTGCCGGCGCTGGACCGCGGCCTGCTCGATGCGGCGGAGTTCAACAACGCCAGCTCGGACCGCGCGCTGGGCTTCCAGGACGTGTCCAAGATCTGCATGCTGCGCAGCTTCCACCAGTGCTCGGAGCAGTTCGAGATCCTGTTCAACAAGAAGCGCTACGACGCGTTGCCGGCCAAGCTCAAGGCGCTGATCGCCAACGCGGTCGAGGCGGCCTCGGCCGACATGTCGATGAAGGCCATCGACCGCTATTCCAAGGACTACCAGGCGCTGCAGCAGCAGGGCGTGAAGTTCTACGCCACCCCCAACTCGGTGCTGCAGGCACAGCTGAAGGTCTGGGACGAGATCGTGGCGCGCAAGGAAAAAGAGAACCCCATGTTCAAGAAGGTCAATGATTCGATGAAGGCCTTCGCCCAGCGCACCACACGCTGGCAGAACGATACCAACGTCGACTACCGGCTGGCCACCAGCCATTACTTCTCCAAGCGCGGCTGAGCCCCCCGGGACGCGCACCGTGCAGCGCCTGCTGCTGGGTATCGACTGGCTCAGCACCTTCGTCGGCCAGGCCGCGTCGTGGCTGATCATCGGGCTTACGCTGATGATCAGCTACGAGGTGTTCTCGCGCTATGCGCTGGGCACGCCGCACGCGTGGGTGTTCGACGCCAGCAACATGCTGTACGGCACGCTGTTCATGCTGGCGGGCGCCTATACGCTGGCCAAGCGCGGCCACGTGCGCGGCGATATCCTCTACGGCTTCCTGTCGCCGCGGCTGCAGGCCGGCATCGACCTGGTGCTGTACCTGGCCTTCTTCTTCCCCGGCGTGATCGCGCTGGCCTGGGCCGGCATCGACTTCTTCGAGGTCTCGCTGGCGCAGAACGAACACTCCTCCATCGCCGCCGACGGCCCGCCGATCTATCCGTTCAAGGCGGTCATCCCGCTGGCCGGCGCACTGCTGCTGCTGCAGGGCGTGGCCGAGACCATCCGCTGCATCATGTGCCTGCGCAGCGGCAACTGGCCGCTGCGCGAAGGCGATGTCGAAGAGGTCGACGTCGACAAGCTCAAGGAGATGGTGCAGGGCACGCCCACGGTCGAGCAGGCCGAGGTCCCGCCAGCGCGCGACAACCCGCCGGGAGCCGGCCGATGAGGAAGGAACTGTGGTTTGGCGTGTCGCTGATGGTGCTGATCGTCGGTGCCGTGGTCTGGTTCATGCCGGCTCCGGCGGACTGGACCAGCGGCCACCTGGGCCTGCTGATGCTGGCGCTGATCGTGGTGGCAATCATGCTGGGCTTTCCCACCGCGTTCACGCTGATGGGCATGGGCGTGCTGTTTTCCTGGCTGGCCTACCGCAACGCCAACCCCGAGATCGCGGTACAGCAGACGCTGGACCTGATGGTGCAGCGAGCCTATGCGGTGATGACCAACGATGTGCTGATCTCGATCCCGTTGTTCGTGTTCATGGGCTACCTGGTCGAACGCTCGAACCTGATCGAGAAGCTGTTCCGCAGCCTGCACCTGGCGCTGGCGTGGATCCCGGGCTCGCTCGCGGTGGCCACGCTGGTGACCTGCGCGATCTTCGCCACCGCCACCGGCATCGTCGGCGCGGTGGTCACGCTGATGGGCCTGCTGGCCTTCCCCGCCATGCTGCGCGCGGGCTACAGCACCTCGATATCGGCCGGCGCGGTGACCGCCGGCGGCTGCCTGGGGATCCTGATCCCGCCTTCGGTACTGCTGATCGTCTACGGCGCCACCGCGGGTGTCTCGGTGGTGCAGCTCTATGCCGGGGCCTTCTTCCCCGGCCTGATGCTGACTGGCCTCTATATTCTCTACATCGTGCTGCTGGCCAAGCTCAAGCCGGCACTGGCACCGCCCCTGGCAGCATCCGAACGCGTGGTGCCGCTGCCGCCGGTGGCGCGCACGCTGGAAGCACGCGGCGCCACCCATGCCCTGCCGGCGCTGGGCGCGGGCCTGATGCGCGCGCTCAAGGGCCCGCGCAATGCCGAGGTGCCGGCTGCCGTGTTCGCGCGCCAGCTCGGCATCGTGCTGCTGCCGGCGCTGGCGACAGCGCTGGTGATGGGCACGATCTATAGCGTGGCCACGGCGCCGGCTGCGGGCATCGCCGTCGAAGCGCCACTGTCCCTGGGCGGTGCCGAAGAAAGCAGCGCGGCGGTGGACGACCTGGCGGCGCCGCCGTCCGAAGAACCGGCGGTGCCAGCCGCGGCGGCACCGTCCACGCCTGCTGCACCGGCCACCTCGGCGACGCCCTCGGCCACGGACGCGCGGGCGCCATCGGCACCCGCCGCGGCAACCGCCGCAGCGCCGCGCTGGTTCTGGATCACGCTGGCGGTGGTGGGGCTGCTGCTGGTGTATTTCTACTGGCGCTTCAGCTTTGCGCGGGTCGAAATCTTCAAGATGCTGCTGACGTCGTTCTTCCCGCTTGCGCTGCTGATCCTCGCCGTGCTGGGCTCGATCGTGTTCGGGCTGGCCACGCCCACCGAGGCCGCCGCGGTCGGCTCGCTCGGCGGCGCGCTGCTTGCCGCCGCCTACCGCCAGCTGAACTTCCGCGTGCTCAAGGAATCGGTGCTGCTGACCGCCAAGACCAGCGCCATGGTGTGCTGGCTGTTCGTGGGTTCGTCGATCTTCTCGGCCGCGTTCGCGCTGCTGGGCGGGCAGGCGCTGGTCGAGCAGTGGGTGCTGTCGATGAACCTGTCGCCGGTGCAGTTCATGATCCTGGCGCAGCTGATCATCTTCCTGCTGGGCTGGCCGCTGGAGTGGACCGAGATCATCATCATCTTCATGCCGATCTTTATCCCGCTGCTGGATAATTTCGGCATCGATCCGCTGTTCTTCGGGCTGCTGGTGGCACTGAACCTGCAGACCGCCTTCCTGTCGCCGCCGGTGGCGATGGCGGCGTTCTACCTGAAGGGCGTGGCGCCGCCCCATGTCACGCTGAACCAGATTTTCGCCGGCATGCTGCCGTTCATGGGCATCCAGCTGATTGCGCTGGTGCTGCTCTACGTCTTCCCGGGAATCGGCCTCTGGCTGCCGACCGTGCTGTACCGCTGAAGTCGCTGCACCTCAACGCGCCGGAAGCCGTTTCCTATACTGGTTGGCAATGCCAACCGATGCCGCCCTCGCCAGCCCGCCTGCCGACACCAGCTTCCGCACCGACATTCCCGGGCGGCTCGACCGCCTGCCGTGGTCGCGCTGGCACTGGCGCGTGGCGATCGCGCTGGGCGTCGCGTGGGTGCTCGATGGGCTCGAGGTAACGCTGGTCGGCTCGGTCGGCGCGGTGCTGGAGCGGCCCGATACGCTCGGGCTAAGCGCGACCGAGGTGGGCTGGTCGGGCTCGCTCTACATCGCCGGCGCGGTGCTGGGGGCGCTGGTGTTCGGGCGCATGGCCGACCGGCTCGGGCGCAAGCGGCTGTTTCTGGCCACGCTCGCGGTCTACATGGTGGCCACGCTGGCGACCGCGTTCGCGCCCGACTTCGCCTTCTTTGCCGCCTGCCGCTTCTGCACCGGCCTGGGCATCGGCGGCGAGTATGCCGCCATCAATTCCGCCATCGATGAACTGATTCCCGCGCGCGTAAGGGGGCGCGTGAATCTGGCCATCAACGGCAGCTTCTGGCTCGGCGCGGCGCTGGGCGCGGGGCTCAGCCTGGTGCTGCTGGATGCGCGCGTATTCGGCCCGGTGTGGGGCTGGCGCGCCTGCTTCGCGCTGGGCGCGGTGCTGGCGGTGGCGATCGTGCTGGTGCGCCGGCATGTGCCGGAGAGCCCGCGCTGGCTTGCCACGCACGGGCGGCTCTACGAGGCCGAGCGCATCATCGCCGCGATCGAAGCCGAAGTGCGCGCCAGCCATGGGCCGCTGCCGCCGGTATCGCCCGATTGCGCGGCGCTGGCGATGCGCCGCCGCGCCGCGCCCGGCGTGGGCGAGGTCATGCGCCTGCTGCTGCGGCGCTTTCGCCAGCGCAGCCTGATCACGCTGGCGCTGATGGTGGCGCAGGCCTTCTTCTACAACGCCATCTTCTTCACCTATGCGCTGGTGCTGTCGCGCTTCTACGGCGTGCCGGAAGCGCGCGTGGCGCTGTATATCTTTCCGTTCGCGCTCGGCAACGCGCTGGGGCCGCTGCTGCTGGGCCCGCTGTTCGACCACGTCGGGCGCCGGCGCATGATCGCCGCCACCTACGTGCTGTCCGGCCTGGGCCTGGCGCTGACGGGCTGGGCCTTCGTGCAGGGCTGGCTCGACGCGCGCACGCAGGCGCTGTGCTGGTCCGCGGTGTTCTTCCTCGCCTCCGCCGCGGCCAGTTCCGCCTACCTGACCGCGAGCGAGGTGTTTCCGCTGGAGATGCGCGCCCTGGCGATCTCGGTGTTCTACGCCGTGGGCACCGGCACCGGCGGCTTCATCGCGCCGCTGCTGCTGGGCGCACTGATCGAGAGCGGCAGCCGCGCAGCGGTGGCAGGGGGCTACGGCTTCGGCGCGGCGCTGGTGATCGTGGCCGGGCTGCTGGCCTTGCGCTTCGGCGTCGATGCCGAACGCCGTCCGCTGGAGCATATCGCGCCGCCGCTCGGCAGCGACGAATAGCGCATCTGTGCGCCCCGCTGGCCTGCCGAATTAAGCAGTGCTACAGCCTCCTCTTACACATTCTTACAGCAAGCGAAGGGGCAACTGACTAGCCTTAACTCACCCGCGGCGGCCTGAGTGCGTGAATCTTTGCTTCAGCGGGCCGCCATGTCTTGGCCATCGACTGGCCATTGTTCAACTCTGCCTGGATGAAGCCGGGCAACTCCACGGGCTGCACGCCGCTGCATGCGGTATGTCGGTCCGATTGCAAAGTGCGCCGATACGGCTCAGCCACATCGCGCGTGCTGCAGACAACAAGCTGAATTGGGGACTTGCAAGCCGGGCCACGCGCGACAGCCCTTGCGCGACGCCACACGCTTGCCTGACGGATACGCTCGCCCGGCATCCATGCGCCGGATGCCGGCGGGGATGCTTTTTGACTTTTGCTTGCCGGAGAACAACACCATGGCCGACCAGCGCAACAACCCGCCGCCGCGCCCCCACTCACTGACCCCGGCCCTGCTGCGCCAACCCCCGGGCGAGGGGCTGGTGCAGCGCCCGCAGCCGGTCGCCGTGCCGCTGTGGCACATCGTGCCGCGCATGGCGGGCTACGGCGTGGTGCTGTTCATCATCTGGGCCGTGCTGACGATCATGTTTCCAAATGTGTTTACGCGTTCGTCGGAGCGCGCGGTGGTGAACAGCCCCGTCAGCCTGGTGACATCGCCGGTGGAAGGCGTGGTGATGAAGCAGATGGTGGCCGCGGGCCAGCCGTTTACGGCCAACCAGGCGCTGATGGTGGTGCAGAACCCCAACATCGACCGCTCGCTGCTGGTCGACCTGACCGGCAAGAAGCTCGACAACCAGCAGCGCTATGACTCCGCCAAGGCGCGGCTGGAAAGCAACCGCCGGCTGATGGCCGCCACCGACCAGGACCTGCAGCGCTACAACAGCGCCGCGCAGCGCGAGCACGCCACGCGCGTGCGCGCGCTGGAAGCGCGGCTGGCCTCGGCCAAGGCCCAGGAAGACCAGCAGCAGGAGGTGGTCAACCGCAACCAGGGTATGCAGTGGGCCGGCGCGGTCAGCGAGGCCTACACCAATGCCTCGCGCTATCAGCTGTCGATGCTGTCCAACGCCAAGGCCGCGGCCAAGGCCGAGCTCGACAACGCCATCGGCGAAAGCCAGGCGTCGCGCAACAAGGTCTATGCCTCGTCCACCGACGGCCCCAGCGCCACGCTCGCGCAGCGCCGCCAGGTGCTGGGCGCGGAAGCGGCACAGCTGACTGCCGAGCTGGAGCAGCTGGAAGCCTACGGCAAGTCCGTCGACGCCATGATCGCCACCGAGCAGGAACGCATCGAACGGCTGTCCAACCTGGAGATCCGCTCGCCCGAGCCCGGCACCATCGAAGACCTGATCGCGCAGCCGGGCATGCGCGTCGCCGCCGGCGCGACCCTGGCGCGCGCCAGCAACTGCGCGCAGACGCGCGTGGTGGCGGTATTCCCGCGCAGCCTGAGCGACAACCTGCTGCCCGGTGCGCGCCTGAACGTGCAGGTGGACGGCGTGCCCAGCGCGCTGCCGGCCTCGGTGGCCGAGGTGCTGCCGCGCGCGCCGGACGGCGACCAGGCGCGCTACTTCGTGCCGTTCCCGCCGATCGAGAAGAACGAGATCTATGTCATCGCCAAGCTCGACCGCCCGCTGGGCAACCTGCCGGCGAAGGCCGGCGCGGCGTCCGGCAGCGCCGCCGCGCCCGCCACCGCGGGCACGGCAGCGGCGGCGGCGCCGGCGCAGTCCGGACACTGCGGCATGGGCCGCTGGGCCCGCGTCACGCTGAACCAGAGCTGGCTGGGCCAGTTGCGCGCCTCGCTGTAAACGCCCGCGACAAGGAGAGCCGGATGCGATTGCCGATTTCGTCCGCACGCCTGCCCCGCATCGTCGCCGGCGCGCTGCTTCCCGCCCTGCTGGCACTGACGCTGTCGCCGAGCGCGGCGCGCGCCGCCGATCCCGCGCAGCTGGCGTTGCTGTCAGAAGGCTGCAAGGCGCTGGGCGATCAAGTCGCCCGCGCCGGCGGCAATGGCCCGCTGTTCCTGGCCAGCTACGAGCCCGCGCCCGGCGGCGAGCCGCTAGCGCCGGCGCTGCGCAATGCCGCCTTCGTCTACGACAACGCGCTGGCCGGTATCGCGCTGGTCGCGTGCAAGCGGCCCGCTGAAGCGCGGCGCATCGCCGATGCGGTGCTGCAGGCCACCCGCCAGGACCGCCACTTCCGCGACGCGCGGCTGCGCAACGCCTACCGCGCCGGCCCGCTGCCGGCGGGCCCGGCGCCGCTGCCGGGCTGGTGGGACGAACCCAGCAAGCGCTGGTTCGAAGACGCCTACCAGGCCGGCACCGCCACCGGCAACGTGGCCTGGGCCGCGCTGCTGCTGCTGGCGGTGCATGACGCCACGCGCGATGCGCGCTATCTCGACGGCGCCGCGGCGCTGATGGGCTGGGTGCATGCCACCGTGCCGGACCCCGCCGCGCCGGCCGGATATGTCGGCGGCTTCTTCGGCCATGAGCCCAAGCAGATCCGCCAGGGCTGGAAATCGACCGAGCACAACGTCGACACCTATGCGGCGTTCAGCTGGCTCGCCAGCCTGCGCAACGAGCCGCGCTGGCGCGACGGCGCGGCGCGCTCGCGCGGCTTTGTCAGCGCCATGTGGCAGCCACGCGAGGGCCGCTTCATCATCGGCACGCACGACGACGGGCGCGCGCCCAATGCCGGCCCGTCGGCGCTCGACGCCGTGCTGTGGCCGCTGATTGCCTTCCCCGACCCGCCGCAGGACTGGCGCCGCAACCTGGCCTGGGTCGAAGCCAAGCATCGCGCCGGCGCCGGCTACGGCTTCAAGGGCAACCCCGACGGCATCTGGACCGAAGGCACCGGGCAAGCCGCGCTGGTGCTGCAGGCCGCCGGACAAGCGCAGCAGGCCGCGCCGCTGTGGCCGCTGCTGCGCGCCCAGCGCGCACCGTCCGGCATGCTCTACGCCACGCCGCAGGCGCGCGTCAGCACCGGGCTGTCGATCGGTCCCACCTCCACCACCGAGGACTTCCACTACTTCCACCTGCCGCACCTGGGCGCCACCGCGTGGGCGGTGCTGGCCGCCGCGCGCTGGAACCCGTTCCGCCCGGGCGGCTGCCTGGAGCCGTCCTGCCCGCCGCCGGCGATCGCCGCCGCCAGCCCCACCCCCGACAAGGACCGATGATGTTCGCCCTCTTCCTGGAAAACCAGACGCTGCTGATCATCAACGGCGGCGTGCTGCTGGCCACGGTGCTGCTGTCGCTGCTGTGCCGGCACGAGCGGCCGGCGGACCGCATCCTGTTCGGCGGCGTCACCGCGCTGCTGCTGGGCGTGTACCTGACCTGGCGCATCCGCGAAACCCTGCCCGACTGGCAGATGACCTTCGCCAGCGTATGGGCCCATGTGTTCTTTACCTTTGAGTGCATGACGCTGGCCTACACGCTGCTGTCGATCGTGGTGCTGGCCCGCACCAGCAACCACACGCCCGATGCGGATGCGGGAGAAGCCGCGCTGCGCCGCGCGCAGCGAGTGCCGCCGGTGGACATCTTCATCGCCACCTACAACGAAGGCCTGGAGATCCTGGAGAAGACCATCGTCGCGGCGCTGGCGATCGACTATCCGGACTTCCGCGTCTGGGTGCTCGACGACACCCGCCGCGACTGGCTGCGCGAATTCTGCGAAAGCGTCGGCGCCAACTACGTGACGCGTCCCGACAACGCCCACGCCAAGGCGGGCAACCTCAACAACGGCCTGCGCCACAGCGCCGCCGCCGGCGGCGCGCCCTACATCCTGGTGCTCGACGCCGACTTCGCGCCCCATCGCAACATCCTGCTGCGCACCGTGGGCCTGTTCGGCGACCCGCGCGTGGGCGTGGTGCAGACGCCCCAGTTCTACTACAACGCCGATCCGATCCAGTACAACCTGCGCGCCACCGAATGCTGGGTCGACGAGCAGCGCGCCTTCTTCGACGTGATGCAGCCGGCCAAGGACGCGTGGGGCGCGGCGTTCTGCATCGGCACCTCGTTCGTGGTGCGGCGCGACCTGATCGACCTGATCGGCGGCTTTCCCACCGGCACCGTGACCGAGGACATCCACCTGACCTACCGGCTGCTGCCGCACGGCTATATCACGCGCTGGCTCAACGAGCGCCTGAGCGTGGGCCTGTCCGCCGAGGGCCTGCCCGAGTACATCAGCCAGCGCAGCCGCTGGGGGTTGGGCACGATCCAGGTGGCGCTGACCGCCGATGGTCCGCTGCGCGGGCGCGGCTACACCGGCATGCAGCGCCTGCACTATGTGCACGGGCTGCTGCACTGGCTGTCGCGCCCGTTCACGCTGATGCTGCTGGCGGGGCCGCTGCTGTACTGGTACTTCGGCGTCTCCACGCTGTACGGCGAGCCGCTGCAGTTCCTCGCCTACGGCCTGCCCGCGCTGGTGGCGTACTGGGCGTACAGCATCTGGATCACCGGGCAGCGCGCGCTGCCGATCTTTACCGAGGTGACGCAGATCGTCGCGGCGCTGGCGGTGACCGCGTCGCTGGCGAGCGCGATGTTCAAGCCGTTCGGGCGGCCGTTCAAGGTCACCAACAAGGGCCTGGACCGCTCCAGGCTGGTGATCCACGGCAAGTTCGCGGCGCTGTACGCCGGCCTGCTGGGGTTCTCCGCGCTGGGCCTCGGCCGCGCGCTGGTGGTCGACCCCGATGCGCAAGGGCTGGCCTTCAACACGATCTGGACCGGCGTCGCGCTGATGCTGTACCTGGCCTCGCTGCTGGTATGCGTGGAACTGCCGCGGCCGCGCAAGGAAGAGCGCTTCCCGCACCATGCCGCCGCGCTGCTGCGCGTAGATGGGCGCGAGTACCGCGTCACCACCCGGGACCTGTCCTGCAATGGCGTGGCCGTGATCACGCCGCTGGCGCCGGCCTTCCGCCCCGGCATGGAGGGCGCGCTGTGGCTCGAGCAGACCGGCTGGATCCCGTGCCGCGTGGTACGCCGCGACGGCCAGCTGCTGGGGATCGCGCTGCATGCCAGCATGGCCGCGCGGCACGCGCTGATCCGGCTGCTGTTCACCGATCCCGCCCACAACATTGCCCGACAGGGGCAGCCCAAACTGGCGATCTCGCGCTTCATGCGGCGCGCGCTGATGGGCTGACCCCTGCTGCTCCCTGTTTCTCTCTCTCCGGAACCATCCATGCGAAGCCTGCCCCGACTCCGCCGCCCCGCCCACCTGCCGCCACGCCTGCTGCTGCCCGGCGCGCTGGTGCTGGCGCTTGCCGCGTGCACGCTGGAGCCGCAATACCAGCGCCCCGAAGCCCCGATCCCTTCGGCGTGGCCCGACGGCGCCGCCTACCGCACCGCGCAGGCCAAGCCGGCAAACGGCGCGGCGCAGCCGGGCCAGCCAGCGCAGCGCCCCGGCCCCTCCGCCGCCGACCTGGGCTGGCGCGATGTCTTCGTCGACCCGCAGCTGCGCCAGCTGATCGAGCTGGCCCTGGCCAACAACCGCGACCTGCGCATGGCCACGCTGGCCATCGACGAAGCGCGCGCGCTGTACCAGATCCAGCGCGCGGCGCAGTTCCCCACCGTGGAGGGCAATGCCGGCATGGTGTCGCAGCGGCTGCCGCAACGGCTGCGCGCGGCGGGACAGTCGCCACAGATCACCACCTACAACGCCGGCATCGGCCTGACCGCGTTCGAGCTGGACTTCTTCGGCCGCGTGCGCAGCCTCAAGCATGCCGCGCTGGAGGAATACATGGCCACCGAAGAGGCGCGCCGCAGTGCGCAGATCAGCCTGGTGGCCGAAGTCGCCAGTGCCTACCTGACGCTGCGCGCCGACCGCGCACTGCTGCAGCTGTCGCAGGACACGCTCAAGACCCAGCAGGACGCCGCGGAGATGGTCCGGCGCGGGCACCAGGTGGGCGCGATGGCGCAGCTGGACCAGCATCGCGCGCAAACCCAGGTGCAGACCGCACAGGTGGGCGTGGAGCAGTACACCCGCCAGGTCGCGCAGGACGAGAACGCGCTGGCGCTGCTGATCGGCGGGCCGCTGCCCAAGTCCGTCACCGATGCCGGTGTCGCGCCCGCCAATCCGAATGCCGCCGCACCCGATCCGCTCGACGCGCGCCTGCTGATGCGCGAGTTCCCGGAAGGCCTGCCCTCCAGCGTACTGGTGCGCCGGCCCGACATCCTCGACGCCGAGCACCGGCTCAAGGCCGCCAACGCCAATATCGGCGCGGCGCGCGCGGCGTTCTTCCCGCGCATCTCGCTGACCGGCGCGCTGGGCGTGGCCAGCAGCAGCCTGGCGGGGTTGTTCTCGGGCGGCATGGCCTGGGTCTTCGCCCCGCAGCTGACGGTGCCGATCTTCGACGCCGGCCGCAACCAAGCCGGCCTCGACGCGGCCAACGTGCGCAAGGACATCAACGTCGCCAACTACGAGAAGACCATCCAGACCGCGTTCCGCGAAGTGGCCGACAGCATGGCGGCGCGCGCCACCTACGAGCGCCAGGTGCAGGCGCAGGAAGCGCTGGTGCGCGAAGGCAGCGAGACCCGGCGGCTGTCGGAGATGCGCTTCAAGAACGGCGTGGACGACTACTTCGGCGTATTCGATGCGCAGCGCCAGCTCTATACCGCGCAGCAGGCGCTGATCACCTACAAGCTGGCCGGGCTGACCAGCCGCGTGTCGCTGTACAAGGCGCTGGGCGGCGGCTGGCGTGAAGTGACCGAGGCCGCGCCGGCGGCAAGCGGCGGGACCAGCGCGGCGCCAGCTGCCCGCCCGCAAGCCGCGGCGCGTTCGCAGGCGGTAGCGCAGCCACAGGCCGTCGCGCAACCGCAGGCCATCGCTCGACCTCAGGCGGTGGCTCAGCCGCAAGCCGTCGCGCAGCCGCAAGCCGTCGCGCAGCCGCAAGCCGTTGCACAGCCGCAAGCCGTTGCACAGCCTCAAGCCGTTGCGCAGCCTCAAGCCGTCGCGCAGCAACCGCCCGGTGCACAGCAACAGCCCGCCGCGCAGCAGCAACCCGTGGCGCAACAGCAGGCGCCGGCACCCGCTCCGGCGGCGGTCCAGCCAGCCCCTGTCGCCACCGCGCCGCGCTGAGGGCTGCACGCGGCGGCGCGAAGCGCGGGTCAGAAGTACTTCAGCCAGCGCCAGTCACGCCGCGTCGCCTTCAGCGCCGCGAACCAGCGCACCGCCGGCCACAGCACCAGCACCAGCACGGCTGCCGCCAGCCACAGCTGCCAGACATGGTCCAGGCCGAACACGCGGCCCTGGTTCAGGCCCAAGCGGTAGACGCAAAGCTGGTACAGGCCCTGCAGCACATACAGGTGCAGCAGGTAGAAGAACATCGGCACCGCGCCGAACACGGCCAGGCAACGCGCCGGACGGCCGTCCTGCACGCGCTCCAGCCACGCCAGCAGCAGGCACCCCGAGCCCAGCGTCAGCAGCAGGAACAGCAGCGACGGCGGGTACTTGGTCACGTTGAGGAAGCTCATCGCGGTATGCAGGGCATCCGCGCCGGGCATCCATTTCTGTTCCTGGCCGTAGCCGTTGAGCGCGCGCAGCCACGCAAAGCCGGCCAGTCCCGCCAGGCCGCAGGCGGCCAGCCTTAGCTGGCGCGCGCGGGCCAGCATGGCCGCGGCAAACCACGGCCCCGCCGCATAGCCCAGCGCGATCACGCCGATCCACGGCAGCACCGGATATGAGGTGCGCACCCGCAGGCCATCGGCCACCTCGATCCAGGTGCGGTCGTGCAGGATCGCCCAGGGCACGTGCCAGGCGCTGTCAGCCGCAAAGTGCAACGGGCTCAGCAGGTTGTGCCCCGCCACCAGGGCAACGCCCAGCGCGACCAGCGCCGCGCGCGGCAGCCAGACCAGCGCCGCCAGCGCCATCATGCTCAGGCCGATGGCCCAGATCACCTGCAGGTAGATCACCTGCGGCGGCAGGCGCCAGGTCCAGGCGAGGCCCACCACGGTCAGCTCCAGCAGCACCAGGAACAGGCCGCGCCTGAGCAGGAAGCCGCTGACCGCGCGCCGGTCATGCCCGGCGTTGCCGTAGAGCCAGGCCGAGACGCCGGCCAGCCCGATGAATACCGGCGCGCACAGGTGGGCCAGCAGTCGCGAAAAGAACAGTGCCGGCGAGTTGGCGGCGACATCCATCGGATCGGCGACCGGTACGTGCAGGAAGAACATGTCCCGCACATGGTCCAGCAGCATGACCAGCATCACCAGCCCGCGCAGGGCGTCGATGGACAGCAGCCTGCGGGTGGCGCCGGAAACGGACCGCGCCGCTGCGGCAGGCGCCGTCACGGCCGGCAGGGGCTGGGATGCGTCGGTACGCGCCACGGGTGTCGGCATCGTCGGACCCTCGTCAATAGCTCAGCTGCACGCCCAGCCGCACGCTGCGGCCCGCGCCCGGCGCGACCCACAGGCTGTTGTACGAGCTGGCGTAATAGGTCTTGTCGAACAGGTTGCCGACGTTGAGCGACACGCGCACGTGCCGGCTGTATTGCCAGTACCCGTGCAGGTCCACCAGCACATAGGCGGGCAGCGAGAAGCTGTCCTGCACATCGCCCGGGCGCCGTCCGACATAGCGCAGGCCGGCGCCGGCGCCGTAGCGCTGCCCCACCGGCGCCGCGTCTTCGTACATCGCCAGCAGGCTGGCGCTGGTGCGCGGCACGTTGGACAACGGCGTGCCGGGGGCAAGGCGGGTGTCCTGCGTGATCTCGGCATCGGTCAGCGCGAAGCTGCCCGAGACGCGCCAGTGCGTGCCGAGCTGCCCGGCCACGTCGAGCTCGACGCCGCGGCTGCGTGCCTCGCCGGCGGCGACATAGAACGACGGATCGGCCGGGTCGGCGGCCAGCACATTGCGCTTGCGGATTTCGAACACGGCCAGCGTGGCGCCGGTGCGGCGGTCGTCGCTGTCGAACTTGACGCCGGCTTCCAGCGCGCGGCCGCGCTCGGGTTCGAACGGCTGGCCGGCGGCGCCGGTGCCGGCATTGGGGCGGAACGACTGGCTGGCATTGGCAAACAGCGACAGGTTGTTGCTGGCCAAATAGCTCACGCCCACGCGCGGCGACACCGCGTTGTGATGCTGCGTGGTGCGGGTTCCGCGCAGGTGGTCGTCCAGCGACTGGCTGAAGCTGTCGAAGCGCACCCCGGCCAGCACCCGCCAGCGCTCGCCCAGGCTCAGCTGGTCCTGCGCGTACGCGCCGACATTGTGCTGGCGCTCGTAGTTATCCATGTTCCACGCCAGCGGCGGCGCCGGCTGGCCATAGACCGGGTCGTAGATGTCGATCGCGTACGGCGCCGCGGCGCTGGGGTTCCTGCGCAGGATCGCCATGGTGTTGCCGAAGCGGTAGGCGTCGACACCCAGCAGCAGTTCATGCCCGACCGGGCCGGTGCTGAACTTGCCGGTCACGCTGGCCTGCAGCGAGACATCGTCGGACTGGAAATCGCGGTAGCGGTGCTGGCGCCAGAGCGTGCGGCCATCTGCGGCGAGCGCGGCCGCCTCGCTCGAATGCCCGGCCAGCGCGCCGCCGCGGTATGACAGGCCGAGCCTGCCCTGCCACTGCGGCGAGAACTGGTGCTCGACGCTGAGCTGGTGCGACTGGCTGTCCAGGCGCAGGCTGCCATCGCCGGGCTCGCCCAGGAAGCGCGAACGCGGAATGCGGCCCAGCTGGCCGTTGACGGCGACCACGCCGCGGTCCATCGGCGTGGTGTAGCGCTGGAATTCCGCCGCGTACTGCAGCACGGTGTCGTTGCCGAGCATCCACGTGAACGACGGCGCGACCAGGTAGCGCTGGCTGTGGATGAAGTCGCGGGTGCTGCCCTGGTGGTCGGCCACCGCGATCAGCCTGGCGGCGATGTCTTCGCCCAGCGGGCCGGTGACGTCGACGGTGGCGCGGTAGCCGTCGCGCGTGCCCAGCTCGAAGCCATAGCGCTGCGCGGGCCGGAACTGCGGCTGGCGCGTGACCACGTTGAAGGTGCCGCCGGGCTCGCTGCTGCCGTACAGCGACGAGGTCGGGCCCTTGAGCACCTCGACGCGGTCGATGGTGGCCGCGTCCAGCGGCGCGGTATAGCCGCGGTTGGCGGCGAAACCGTTGACCAGGTAGCCCGCGCCGGTGTTCTCGTTGCCGGTGAAGCCGCGCATGGCAAAGTTGTCCCACAGCCCGCCGAAGTTGTTCTGGCGCGCGACGCCGCTGACATAGTCGAAGGTCTGGTCGAAGCGGGTCGCGCCGAGGTCGTCGAGCATGGCGCGCGGCACCACGCGCACCGACTGCGGGATCTCGCGCAGCGGCGTGTCGGTGCGGGTCGCGCCCGTGGCGTCGGGCGGGTTGTATGATGCGGTGGCCGTGCCGGTCACGGACACCGTTGGCAGCGTAATATCGGTGGCCGGCGCCACTTCCGCCGCGTCGGCCAGGCCGGACATCGCCAGCATCAGGGCGGCTACGGGCCGCCGGGCTGGCACCGGGCGGAACACCCTGTGCAGGAACGAAAGCGGCACCGCGTGCCGGGCATGGCTGGGCTGCGCAAGCAGCATAAGGAACACCCCGAAAAAAACGAGTCGCCGCGGCGGCCATCCGACTGGCAAACCGCGGCGACTCACTAATGATAATAGATTCTCACTAAGATTCTAGGCATGGAACGCATGACCCGTCAACGCGGCGCCGTGATCGACGCGCTGCGCGAAGCCGGCCGGCCGCTGAGCCCGGCCGAGATCCTGGCCGCGGCGCAGCGCCAGGTGCCGTCGCTGGGCCTGGCCACCGTCTATCGCAACCTCCGTGCCCTGGTCGACGATGCGCGGGTGCACCCCGTGGAATTGCCCGGCCAGGCGGACCGGTATGAATTGGCGGAGGAACCGGGTGCGGTGACGCACCGCCACTATTTCCAGTGCCTGGCGTGCGATCGCGTGTTCCCGCTGGAAGGGTGCCCCGGCCACCTGGAGGAAATCACGCCGCCCGGCTTCGTGGTGGAGCACCACGAACTGACGCTGCTGGGGCGCTGCCCGGATTGCGCCGGCAAGCCCGGCAAGCGGCGCAAGGCCGCGGCTCGGGAGCACTGAGCCGCGGCAGGGGCCGGCCCGCGGCCGCACGCGGCGCAACTGTACTGAGCCGCCGGCGCGCACCTGTATATGGCGCCCGCGCCGCGCTTGCCGCATGATGCGGCAACCTTCGCGCAGACCCCAACATTCCTACCGGACCCGACCTTGCAGCACGCCACCGCACACCGCCACTCGACCCTGATTGCCGTACTGGCCCTGACCGGCTCGATGGCCTCGCTGTGCATCGGCACCTCGTTTGCCAAGAGCCTGTTCTCCGCACTGGGCGCGCAGGGCACCACGGCGCTGCGGGTGAGCTTTTCCGCGCTGATCCTGCTGGGCGTCTGGCGCCCGTGGCGCATGCCGCTGACGCGCGCCAACGCGCGCGCGATCGCGCTGTACGGGGCGGCGCTGGGTGCCACCAACCTGCTGTTCTACATGTCGCTGCGAACCATTCCGCTGGGGCTGGCGATCGCGATCGAGTTCACCGGGCCGCTGGCGGTGGCGGTGCTGTCGTCGCGGCGCGCGATCGATTTCCTGTGGATCGCGTTCGCGGTCACCGGGCTGCTGCTGTTGCTGCCGGTGGGCGATGCCGCCGGCACGCTCGATCCGGTCGGCATCGGCTATGCGCTGGCCGCGGGCGTGGGCTGGGCGCTGTATATCGTGTTCGGGCAGATGGCGGGCAACGCCCACGGCGGGCAGGCGACCTCGTTGGGGCTGACCATGGCCGCGCTGGTGGTGCTGCCGTTCGGGCTGGCGCATGCGGGCACGGCCATGTTCAGTCCGACGCTGCTGCTGTTCGGGCTGGCGGTCGGCATCCTGTCGAGCGCGATTCCCTATTCGCTCGAAATGGTCGCGCTCAAGCGCCTGCACCGGCGCACCTTCGGCATCCTGCTGAGCATGGAGCCGGCCATGGGCGCGCTGGCCGGGCTGGTGTTCCTGCATGAACAGCTGAGCACGGTGCAGTGGCTGGCGATCGCCAGCATCATCACGGCCTCGGTCGGCTGCACCATGACTTCGCGCGGCAAGCGCGAGGCCGGCTGAGCAGGTTTGGCGCGGCAGCTCAGCGCGCGCTGAACCAGTCCGCCGGCAGCCGTTGCGCGCTGCGCGCCGGCTGGGCCAGCGCCAGCGAGACTTCATGCAGGAAGCTGTCGTGCGGATTGCGGCGGCTGGCAAAGCCCAGCCCTTGCAGGATGGCCAGCATGCGCCGGTTCTCGCTGAGCACGTCGCCGCGCAGGCCATGCAGGCCGGCCGCACGCGCCAGCTCGCACAGCCTGGCGATCAGGCGCCGGCCCAGCCCCTGCCCCTGCCAGGCGTCGGCCACCACCACGGCGAACTCGGCAATCTGGCCGGACACGACATATTCGGCGCTGGCGACGATGGTCTGGCTGCCGTCTTCACCGGGCGCGACCACCACCAGCGCCACGCCATCGTCCCCTGGCGCAGCCAGGCCGGCGACGATTTCGTCCACCACGCGCCCACCGGTCAGGAAGCGGAAGTAGCGGCTTTCCCGCGACAGCGCATCCACCATCGCCCGCAACGCCGCACTGTCCTGCACCCGGGTGCGGCGCAGCGTCACCTGCGTGCCCCGTCCCGCCGTCCAGCTTTCCGTCACGCCGCCGCGCGCCAAGGCCCGGTTATCCATGCTGCCACCTCTAGATTCATAATCTGTAGCCAGAGTATAGGAGATAACCTGACTTTTGCAAATGAAGTCAGCATGCTATGCTTCACGGCATCATGACCCCTACTGCGTCCGATCTCCGCCATTGCTCGATTGCTTCCACGCTGTCGCTGATCGGCGAAAAGTGGACGATCCTGATCCTGCGCGACGTTTTCCACGGCGTGACGCGCTTCGACGACTTCCTGCGCCGGCTGGAATGCTCGCCCGCGGTGCTGTCGGCGCGGCTCAAGACCCTGACCGATGCCGGCCTGCTGCGCAAGGTCGGCTACCGCGAACCCGGCGAACGCGAGCGCTTCGAGTACCGCCCCACCCGCGCCGCGGTGGAGCTGCTGCCGGTGCTGGTTGGCCTGATGCAATGGGGCGACTGCCACCTGGCGCCCGACGGGGGCCCGGTCGAGATCCGCTCGCGCGCGAATGGCAAGCTGGTGCGCGCGGCGCTGGTCGACGAGGACGGCGCCGAGGTGTCGCCGCGCGACATGCAGATCATCCCGGTGCAAAAGCCCGCCGGAGCCTGAGGCCACGGCCTGCCTGCCCCTGGTGCCGCGCCGCACCAGCGCAATTCATCGCACTGCACCATGAGCGTGCCGCGCGTCCCCGCCCCGCCCCACCACAGCGCATCCAGGCCGCTTGCGCCCCCGCCGCCAGGCCTCCAGACGCCCTTGCCCGTCACATAACCCGCTGGCACACCCCTTGCGTAATCGGGTCCGGGCCCGTCAACGGCGACCGGCCCGCCCCCACATACACAGCCCCTATCCCATGTAGCGGCTGTCAGGACAACGGCGTCCCCTGAACCGGCTTCACGGCCGGTTTGCGGGACGCCATTTGTTTTTGGAGCAAGTGACGATGACCGGCAAAGCCACCCGCATCGAGCTGCTGAGCTTGAGCACTCCGCAGATGCGCGCCTTCCACCTGACCTGGATGGCGTTCTTCGTGTGTTTCTTCGCGTGGTTTGCCTGCGCCCCGCTGATGCCGTTGCTCAAGGGCGAGTTCGGCCTGAGCACCGGCCAGATCGCCAACATCAATATCGCCGCGGTCGCGGTGACGATCCTGGTGCGCCTGGTGATCGGCCCGATGTGCGATCGCTTTGGCCCCCGCAAGACCTACACCGGCTTGCTGGCGCTGGGGGCGCTGCCGGTGCTGGGCGTGGCGCTGGCGCAGAACTACGAGACCTTCCTGGTGTTCCGCCTGCTGATCGGCGCGGTCGGCGCCAGCTTCGTGATCACGCAGTACCACACCTCGGTGATGTTCGCGCCCAACGTGGTCGGCACCGCCAACGCGGCCGCGGCCGGCTGGGGCAATGCCGGCGGCGGCGCCGCGCAGGCGCTGATGCCGCTGGTGCTGGCCGCGGTGCTGATGCTGGGCGCGGACCATGCCTTCGGCTGGCGCATCGCGCTGCTGGTGCCGGGCGTGCTGATGCTGGTGATGGCCGTCGTCTACTACCGCTTCACCCAGGACTGCCCGGAAGGCAACTACTCGGACCTGCGCGCGCGCGGCATGCAGATCAGCGGCAAGGATGGCGGCAAAGGTGGCGGCTGGGCCAGCTTCCGCGCCGCCAGCGCCAACTACCGCGTGTGGCTGCTGTTCATCACCTACGGCGCCTGCTTCGGCGTCGAGATCTTCATCCACAACATCGCCGCGATGTACTACGTCGACCGTTTCGGCCTGAGCCTGAAGGCCGCCGGCATGGCCGCCGCGAGCTTTGGCCTGCTGGCGCTGTTTGCCCGCGCGCTGGGCGGCTGGCTGTCGGACAAGACGGCGCGCCGGCGCGGCCTGGATGCGCGCGCCACGCTGCTGTTCGCGCTGATCCTGGGCGAAGGCCTGGGCCTGCTGTGGTTCGCGCAGGCCGGCAACGTTGCCATGGCGGTGGTGGCGATGCTGCTGTTCGGCCTGTTCACCCACATGGCCTGCGGCGCCACCTACGCGCTGGTGCCCTTCATCGACCGCAAGGCGCTGGGCGGCGTGGCCGGGATCATCGGGGCGGGCGGCAACGTCGGCGCGGTGGCCGCGGGCTTCCTGCTCAAGGGCCTGGGCAACGTGCAGCAGACCCTGATGGTGCTGGGCGTGCTGGCCACCATCGCCGCGCTGTGCGCCATCGCCATCCGCTTCAGCGCCGAGCACAAGGCGCGCGAGCAGGCGCTGTACGACAGCGCGCTGGCCAACTGATTGCCAGGCATCGCCCCACAGCAATATCAAGCAGCAAAGACTGACTACCGGACAAGGAAAGCATCATGAAACTGATCATCGTCGGCCACGGCATGGTAGGTCACAAGTTCCTGGAATGCCTGGCGGAAGCGGGCGCGCAGAACCTGGAAGTGACCGTGCTGTGCGAAGAACCGCGCCCCGCCTACGATCGCGTGCACCTGTCCGAGTTCTTCTCAGGCAAGTCGGCCGCAGACCTGTCGCTGGTGCCGGCGGGCTTCTTCGAACAGCACGACAATATGCTGCTGCGCCTGAACGCCCGTGCGGTGGAGATCGACCGCGCCGCGCGCACGGTCAAGGTCTCCACCGGCGAGACGCTGTCCTATGACAAGCTCATCCTCGCCACCGGCTCGTACCCGTTCGTGCCGCCGGTGCCGGGCAAGGACCGCAAGGACTGCTTCGTCTATCGCACCATCGAAGACCTCGAGGCGATGCAGGAATGCGGTGCGCGTTCGAAGACCGGCGTGGTCGTCGGCGGCGGCCTGCTTGGCCTCGAATGCGCCAAGGCGCTGCGCGACATGGGCCTGCAGACCCATGTGGTCGAGTTTGCACCGCGGCTGATGGCGGTGCAGGTCGACGAAGGCGGCGGCCGCATGCTGCGCCAGAAGATCGCGGGCCTGGGCGTGACCGCGCACACCGGCAAGAATACGGTCGAGATCGTCGACGGCGAGGACGGCACCCATCGCATGGTGTTCGCCGACGGCACCCATCTCGACACCGACATGATCGTGTTCTCCGCCGGCATCCGCCCGCGCGACGAACTGGCGCGCGCCAGCGGCCTGGAAGTCGGGGCGCGCGGCGGCATCGCGGTCGACAACCACTGCCGCACTTCCGACCCGGACATCTACGCGATCGGCGAATGCGCGCTGTGGGACGGCAAGATCTACGGCCTGGTGGCACCGGGCTACGACATGGCACGCGTGGCCGCGCGCCACCTGCGCGGCGAGGCGGCCGAGTTCGGCGGCGCCGACATGAGCACCAAGCTCAAGCTGATGGGCGTCGACGTGGCCAGCATCGGCGACCCGCACGGCACCGTGCCGGGCGCGCGCATCTACCAGTTCAGCGACGACCGCAAGGAGGTCTACAAGAAGCTGGTGGTGTCCGACTGCGGCAAGTACCTGCTGGGCGGCGTGCTGATCGGCGATGCCAGCGAGTACGGCACGCTGCTGCAGATGATGCTGAACAGGATCGAGTTGCCCGAGTCGCCCGAATTCCTGATCCTGCCGGACAGCAGCGGCAAGGCCAGGCCGGCGCTGGGCGCCGACGCCCTGCCCGACACCGCGCAGATCTGCTCGTGCAACAACGTATCGAAGGGCGAGATCTGCGCCGCCGTCTGCGATGGTTCGACCAGCATCGGCGCGCTCAAAAGCTGCACCAAGGCCGGCACCGCCTGCGGCGGCTGCGTGCCGCTGGTGACGCAGATCATGAAGGCCGAGATGAAGAAGCAGGGGATGGCGGTCAACAACCATCTCTGCGAACACTTTCCGTTCTCGCGCCAGGAGCTCTACCACCTGGTGCGCGTGGGCAAGTTCAAGACCTTCGACGCGCTGCTGGAAGCGCATGGCAGCGGCCTCGGCTGCGATATCTGCAAGCCCACGGTGGGCAGCATCCTGGCGTCGTGCTGGAACGAGTTCGTGCTGAAGGAAGAGCACGCCAGCCTGCAGGACTCCAACGACTACTACCTGGCCAACATCCAGAAGGACGGCACCTACTCCGTGGTGCCGCGCATGCCGGGCGGCGAGGTCACGCCCGAAGGCCTGATCGCCGTCGGCCAGGTCGCGAAGAAATACGGCCTCTACACCAAGATCACCGGCGGCCAGCGCGTGGACCTGTTCGGTGCGCGTGCCGAGGAACTGCCCTATATCTGGGAAGAGCTGATCGCCGCCGGCTTTGAATCCGGCCATGCCTACGGCAAGGCGCTGCGTACGGTGAAGTCGTGCGTGGGTTCCACCTGGTGCCGCTATGGCGTGGGCGATTCGGTCGGCCTCGCGATCGAACTGGAAAACCGCTACAAGGGCCTGCGCGCGCCGCACAAGATCAAGTTCGGCGTGTCCGGCTGCACCCGCGAATGCGCCGAGGCGCAGGGCAAGGACGTCGGCGTGATCGCCACCGACAAGGGCTGGAACCTGTACGTCTGCGGCAACGGCGGCATGAAGCCGCGCCACGCCGAATTGCTGGCGAGCGATCTCGACCACGACACGCTGGTGCGCTACATCGACCGCTTCCTGATGTTCTACGTGCGCACCGCCGACCGCCTGCAGCGCACCAGCGTCTGGCGCGACAACCTCGAAGGCGGACTCGACTACCTCAAGGCGGTGGTGCTGGACGACAAGCTCGGCATCGCCGCCGAGCTGGAAGCCGAGATGCAGCACGTGGTCGACACCTATGAAGACGAGTGGAAAAAGGCCGTGACCGATCCCGAGACGCGCAAGCGCTTCCGCCACTTCGTTAACAGCGACCGCCGCGACGACAACCTGGTCTTTATCGAAGAGCGCGGCCAGATCCGCCCGGCCACGCCGGAGGAACGGAACTTGCGACGTTCCCGGCTGAGCCACATTCCCGTGGTGTCCATGCCCGCGAAAGCCGCCTGACCGTGCCCGCAAACAAGGAGAACGTGATGAGCCATCCCCACCATGCCGAAACGTGGACCGCCGTCTGCACCGTGCGCGATATCGTGCCCAATACTGGTGTGTGCGCGCTGGTCGGCGACCGCCAGGTCGCGGTCTTCCGCATCGGCCGCGGCGACGAGGTCTACGCTATCGACAACTTCGATCCCAACGCGCAGGCCGCGGTGCTGTCGCGCGGGCTGGTCGGCAACCTGGGCGAACGGCTGGTGGTGGCCTCGCCGATCTACAAGCACCACTTCGACCTGCGCACCGGCGAATGCCTGGAGGCGCCCGAGCAGTCGGTCAACGCCTACGCCGCGCGCGTCTATGACGGCAAGGTATGGATCGCCGCCGGCGTGGAAGTGCGCGAGGCCGAGGAAGAACTCGCCGCCTGACCCTGCCGCTCCGATCCATGCTGCCCCTGTCCACCTGCCCTGCCAACGGAGATGCCGGCATGACGCCTTCCGCCAATCCTCAAGCCCGGCCACGCCTGGTCGTGGTCGGCAACGGCATGGCCGGCATGCGCACGGTCGAGGAACTGCTGCGCCTGGCGCCGGACCTGTACGACATCACGGTGTTCGGCGCCGAGCCGCACGGCAACTACAACCGCATCCTGCTGTCGCCCGTGCTGGCCGGCGAGAAGACGGTGGCGGACATCATGCTGAACACGCGCGAGTGGTACGAAGAGAACGGCATCGAGCTGCTCGCCGGCGATCCCGTGGTCTCGATCGACCGGCCGCGCCGCGTGGTGCGCTCCGCCGCGGGGCGCGAGGTGCGCTATGACCGCCTGCTGCTGGCTACCGGCTCCAAGCCGTTCATCATCCCGGTGCCGGGCCACCAGCTCGACGGCGTGATCGCGTTCCGCGACATCCAGGACGTCGAGACCATGCTGGAGGCCGCGCGCAACCATCGCCACGCGGTGGTGATCGGCGGCGGCCTGCTGGGGCTGGAGGCGGCCAACGGCCTGCTGCGCCAGGGCATGGACGTGACCGTGGTGCACCTGGCCGACTGCCTGATGGAGCGCCAGCTCGACAAGCCGGCCGCGACGCTGCTCAAGGGCGCGCTCGAACGCAAGGGCCTGCGCTTCCTGCTGAGCGCGCAGACCGCAGAGATCCTCGGCAGCGAGCGCGTCACCGGAGTGCGCTTCAGGGACGGCAGCGAGATCCCCGCCGACCTGGTGGTGATGACCGCCGGCGTGCGACCCAATATCGAACTGGCCGCCGGCGCCGGCCTGCACTGCGAGCGCGCCATCGTCGTCGACGACACGCTGCAGACCTACGACCCGCGCATCTACGCCGTGGGCGAGTGCGTGCAGCATCGCCAGGCCACCTTCGGACTGGTCGCGCCGATCTGGGACCAGGCACGCGTGTGCGCCGCGCACCTGGCCGGCGCCGGCCATCGCCGCTACGTGCAGCAGGCCACCGCGACCAAGCTGAAGGTGACCGGTGTCGACCTGTACTCCGCCGGCGACTTCATCGGCGGCGAAGGCAGCGAAGACCTGGTACTGCGCGACGCGCGCCGCGGCGTCTACAAGCGCCTGGTGCTGCAGGACGGCCGCCTGGTCGGCGCGGTGCTGTACGGCGACGTGCAGGACGGTGCCTGGTACTTCGAGCTGATCCAGCAAGGCACGCCGGTGGCGGCGCTGCGCCAGCGCCTGCTGTTCGGCAAGGCACAGTGCGAAGCGCTGGCTGCCTAGCGTCAACCAAGCCATATAACGCCCCCGCACGGAGAACGCGTGAACCTGTCCGACATCCCGGTTGTCTCTGCAACCCCGACCACTACCACCGCCACGACCTGCCCGTACTGCGGCGTCGGCTGCGGCGTGCGTGCCACGGTGCGCGCCGACGGCCAGGTCGAGATCGCGGGCGACGCGCAGCATCCGTCCAACCAGGGCCGGCTCTGCGTCAAGGGCTCGGCGCTGGGCGAAACGGTCGACCTGGAAGGCCGCCTGCTCCATCCCCAGCTGCGCGATGACGACGGCCGGCTGCGGCAGGTGTCGTGGGACCGCGCGCTCGACACCGTGGCGCAGGGCTTCACCGATATCATCCGCCGTCATGGTCCGGATTCGGTCGCGCTCTACGTCTCGGGCCAGCTGCTGACCGAGGACTACTACGTCGCCAACAAGCTGATGAAGGGCTTCATCGGCAGCGCCAATATCGACACCAACTCGCGCCTGTGCATGTCGTCGGCCGTCGCCGGCCACAAGCGCGCCTTCGGCGAAGACCTGGTACCGGGCAACTACGAAGACCTGGAACTGGCCGACCTGGTGGTGCTGGTGGGCTCCAATACCGCGTGGTGCCACCCGATCCTGTTCCAGCGCCTGTCCCGGGCCAAGGAAGCGCGCCCGGAGATGAAGATCGTGGCGATCGACCCGCGCCGCACCGCCACCTGCGAACTCGCCGACCTGCACCTGGCGATCCGCCCCGGCACCGACGTGTGGCTGTTCAACGGGCTGCTGAGCTACCTCGCGCGTGAAGGGCACGCCAACGCCGCCTTCGTCGGCGCCAGCACCGCGGGACTGGACGAAGCCCTGCAGGCCGCCGACGCCACCTGCGCCGATCCTGCCGCGGTGGCACGCGCCTGCAAGCTGAACGTGCAGGAAGTGCTGGACTTCTACGCCCTGTTCGCGCACACCGAAAAGACCGTGACCGCCTTCTCGCAGGGCGTCAATCAGTCGTCGGCCGGCACCGACAAGGTCAACAGCATCATCAACTGCCACCTGCTGACCGGCCGGATCGGCCTGCCGGGCACGGGCCCGTTCTCGCTGACCGGCCAGCCCAACGCGATGGGCGGGCGCGAGGTCGGCGGCCTGGCCAACATGCTGGCCGCGCATATGGAGCTGGCAGACCCGCTGCATCGCGAGGTCGTGCAGGGCTTCTGGCAAGCGCCGGCGATCGCAGACCGCCCTGGCCTCAAGGCGGTGGAGTTGTTCGAGGCCATCGAGGCCGGCCGCGTCAAGGCGGTCTGGGTGATCGCCACCAACCCGGTGGTGAGCCTGCCGGATGCCGACCAGGCTCGCCGCGCGCTGGCCAGGTGCGAACTGGTAGTCAGCAGCGATATCGTCGAGCGCACCGACACCAACGCCGCCGCGCATGTGCTGCTGCCCGCGCTGGGCTGGGGCGAGAAGGACGGCACCGTGACCAACTCCGAACGGCGCATTTCGCGCCAGCGCGCCTTCCTGCCGGCGCCGGGCGAAGCGCGCGCCGACTGGGACATCCTGTGCGAGGTGGCACGCCGCATGGGCTTCAGCGGCTTTGACTATGCCGGGCCGCACCAGATCTTCGACGAACATGCGCGCCTGAGTGCATGGCGCAACCATGATGCGCCGCGCGCGTTCGATATCGGTGGGCTGGCCGGCCTGGATCGCGCGCACTATGACGCGCTGGAACCGGTGCAGTGGCCGGTGCCCGCGCGTGGCGCCCACGATGCCGGGCGCTTGTTCGGCGATGGCCGCTACGCCCACGCCGACGGCCGCGCCCGCTTTGTCGCCACGCCGCCCCGTGCGCCGGCCCACGCGCCCGACGACGACTTTCCGCTGATCCTGAACACCGGCCGCGTGCGCGACCAGTGGCACACCATGACGCGCACCGGCAAGTCGGCCAAGCTGGCCGACCACCTGCCCGAACCCTTTGTCGACATGCATCCTCAGGACGCGCTGCTGTGCGGCGTGGGCGAGGGCAAGCTGGCGCGCGTCAGCACGCGCTGGGGCGCGATGGTCGCACGCGTGCGGCATGGCGGCGGCATTCCGCGCGGCAGCGTGTTCGTGCCGATCCACTGGAACGGGCAGTTCAGCTCCGATGCGCGCGTCGGCGCGCTGGTCAATCCGGTGGTCGATCCGGTTTCCGGCGAGCCCGAGTTCAAGCACACGCCGGTGCGGGTCGAGCCGTTCGGCGTGCACTGGCATGGCTTCATGCTGAGCCGCCGCGCGCTGCCGGCCGAAGCGCTGACCTACTGGACGCGCGTGCAGGGCCGCCAGTTCCAGCGCTATGAATTCGCCGGCCGCGACACCGTCGCCGATCGCACCGCCTGGGCGCGCGCGCTGCTTGGCGTGACCGACCCGGACGCCGACTGGCTGGAATACGAGGACCGCGCCGCTGGCGTGTACCACGCGGGCCATGTCGTCGACGACCGGCTCGAGGCCTGCGTTTATGTGTCGACGCGTCCCGAGCTGCCGTCGCGCGCCTGGCTCGCCGGCCTGTTCGGACGCGAGCGGCTGGAAGACACCGACCGCATCGGTCTGCTGCTCGGACAGCCGATGGAGAAAGGCGCCGACACCGGCCCGACGGTGTGCTCGTGCTTCGGCGTGGGGCGCAACACCATCTGCGATGCGGTGCGCAAGCATGACCTGAAGACACCCGCGGAGATCACGGCCTGCCTCAGGGCCGGCGGCAACTGCGGCTCGTGCGTGCCCGAGCTGAAAAAACTGCTGGTGGAAGTGCGCGTGGCCGAGGCAGCCTGATCTTTCGCCAGGCATTAGGCATCCTTTACGAGAACCAGATTGCTGTCGCCACGGCTTGCCGCCATGCTAGCCGCGCACACCGCGACAAGCCGCCCCGGACCCACGGCGCGGCAACAATCTGGAGACAGCAATGAAGGATGCGAAGTATTGGCACGCCGGGCCGCGATGGCTGGCGGGCGTGCTGGTGACGGCTTCGGCCATGGCGGGCGCCTGCGGCGCGGCAGCGGCCGACGCCTATCCGGCCAGGCCGATCACCCTGGTCGTGCCCTACTCCGCCGGCGGCCCGACCGATGTGGTTGCGCGCACGCTGGCGCAAGCCATGTCGCAAGACCTCGGCCAGAGCGTGGTGGTGGAAAACCGCACCGGTGCCGGCGGCACCGTCGCCGCCGCCTTTGTCGCCCGCGCCCAAGCCGACGGCTATACGCTGCTGATCCACCACAACGGCATGGCGACCGCGCCGGCGCTGTACAAGAAGCTGTCGTATGCGCCGCTGAAGGACTTCGAGTACGTCGGCCAGGTGGCGGACGTGCCGATGACGCTGATGGGCCGCAAGGACCTGCCGGCCAGGACCGTGCCGGAACTGATCCAGTACGTGACGCAGAACAAGGACAAGGTGTCGTTGGCCAATGCCGGCCTGGGCGCCGTGTCCCAGCTGTGCGGACTGCTGTTCGAACAATCGGTGCACGTGAGGCTGAACGCCATTCCCTACCAGGGCGCGGGCCCCGCGCTGACCGCGCTGCTGGGCGGCCAGGTCGACCTGCTGTGCGACCAGACCACGGCCACCCTGCCGCATATCCAGGCCGATCGCGTGCGCCTGTTCGGCGTCACCACGCCGGGACGGATCAAGGCGCTGCCGCAGGCCCCGACTCTGCAGGAAGGCGGCCTGAAAGGCTTTGACGTCAAGGTATGGCACGGCATCTACGCGCCCAGGGGCACGCCGCCGGCCGCAGTCGAACGCCTGACCAGGGCATTGCAGAAGGGGCTGAAGGATCCTGCCGTGATCAGGAAGCTGGACGGACTTGGCGCGGAAATCGTCCCGGTCGACAAGCAGACGCCTGACGGCCTGCGGACGCTGCTGAAGGCGGAAAGCGACAAGTGGCAGCCGCTGTTGAGGTCGATGAAGGTCGAGGCCGACTAGGCCGACGCTCCTCTGCCGGCAATACGTTAGAATCTTTCATCTCCCGGGCGGACCTTCCTGGTCCGCCCATCCCGCCTGACTGGTGCCGCCGCGCACCGCTTCTGTCTGCGCCCGACTCTGCGGCGCCGCTCAATTTCCCGATTTAGGTGGTTTTTGCCATCGATGCCGTCGCGTTGCCGTCTCTACGCGCGCTTCGGCTGTCCGTCATCTCACCCGGAGTTTCCCAATGTCATCGCCGTTCCTTCTGCCCGTCCTGGCCCTTGCCGTCTGCATGGTCGGGGCAGCGGAGTTCATGCTCGCACCGATGCTGGCCCCGCTCGCCGCGGCCTTCGACACGTCTCCGGCGCATGCCTCGGGACTGGTCTCGGCCTATGCCTTGTCCTACGCCGCGGCGGCACCGCTGATGGGTTGGCTCTCGGATCGCGCCGGACGCCGCAAGGTACTGCTCGCTGCCATGCTGCTGTTCGCGGCGGATAGCTTTGCGCTGACGCTGGTGCCGACACTGCAGGCCGCCATGGCACTGCGAATTCTTGGCGGCCTCGCCGCAGCCGCCACGATCCCGACCGTCTTCGCGCTGATCGCCGAGCGGATCCCCCCGGCGAGGCAGGCAGGCGCCATGGGTGGCGTCATGCTTGGCATGACCGCGGGCATCGCGGCTGGGCCCGCCGTGTCAGGTTTGCTGGCTGAAAGCTGGGGCTGGCGCGCGCCATTTCTGTGGATCGCTGGCTGCTGCCTGGCGGCCTTCGGAGCGGGCTCCTGGGTGATTCCGCGCGATCTGCCACCCGCCTGCATGAGCATGACTAAGGATCCGTCAATCAACAACGCAGGCGACGGCATCTTGGGTCTTCTGCTCGCAAAAGGCGCCTGGAATGGCAGTGCAGTCGCGGGCTACGTCTTTGCGGGAGAAGTCCTGCGAATCCGATACGGGCTGGAGGTGGGAGCCGTCGGCATTGCCGTTTCCGTATTCGGTCTGGGGCTGGCGCTCGGCAATATGCTGGCAGGACAGGCCCGCAGACGTTACCAGCGCGAAGAAAACATCCTGACTTTCGCTACCGTGGTGGTCGCCGGTTCCATGACCTTATTCCTGACGGCCGCGATCGGGCTGTCGGTGGCGCTGGGATGTCTGCTGACCTGGGGAGCGGCGCTGGGTATCGCGGCACCTGCCAGCACCGCCCTCCTCGCGCAAAGGGCCGGTGCCAACAAAGGAAAAGTGCTCGCGGTGTCGGAAAGCATCAATAACGTGGCCGTACTGATGCTGTTGCCGGTCGCTGCAAGCGCGTCGGCAACATACGGTGTCACGCCTGACGCGGCATTGCTGGGCGGAATCTGCATGGCCGGCGCCATCGGGAGTGCCACGGTACGGCGTCGGCAGCTCTAAGAGAAAATGCGAGCGCAGCGTTTAGGCCGCGCCAAAGACAAAACCCCTCGCAGCACACGCTGTCGAGGGGTTTTGCAGTATAAGAGCCTGGCGATGACCTACTTTCACACGGGTAATCCGCACTATCATCGGCGCGGAGTCGTTTCACGGACCTGTTCGGGATGGGAAGGGGTGGTTCCAACTCGCTATGGTCACCAGGCATGAGGGGTTGTGGCGCTGTCGGGT
>NZ_AQUR01000073.1 GCF_000372525.1 Cupriavidus neocaledonicus | reverse complement strand
CCCGCCGCGGAGAATTCCGCGGACAACCCATTTCCATCCCCAACCTGAGGAAACACGCGATGTTCCAAGCCCTGTCCCAATCCAGATTGTCCCGCCGCGGCCTGATGTGTGCATTGCTGGCCGGTCTTTGCGCGGCCGTGCTGCCGGCGCAGGCNGATACGCTCGCCGATATCACCAAGGCCGGCGTACTGCGCGTGGCCGTGCCACAGGATTTCCCGCCGTTCGGCTCGGTGGGCGCCGATATGGCTCCGCAGGGTCTCGATATCGACGTGGCCGCGCTGATGGCCAAGAAGATGGGGGTAAAGCTGCAGTTGGTGCCGGTGACCAGCACCAACCGTGTGCCGTATCTGCAGACGCGCAAGGTAGACCTGGTGATTTCGAGCATGGGCAAGAATCCCGAGCGCGAAAAGGTGATCGATTTCTCCGACGCCTATGCGCCCTTCTTCAATGGCGTGTTCGGGCCGGCGGATCTTGCCGTAAAAAGCGCGGCCGATCTGGCAGGCAAGACTGTTGGCGTCACGCGTGGTGCCGTGGAAGACCTGGAACTGAGCAAGATCGCTCCGGCCAGCGCGAACATCAAGCGCTATGAAGACAACAACGCCACGATCTCGGCCTTTCTGTCGGGGCAGGTGCAACTGATTGCCACCGGCAACGTAGTGGCCTCGACGCTGATCGCCAAGCATCCGCCCAAGGCGCCCGAGACCAAGTTCCTGATCAAGAATTCGCCCTGCTTCATCGGCCTGAACAAGGGTGAGAAGGCGCTGCAGGACAAGGTCAACGCCATCCTGGCCGAAGCCAAAAAGGACGGCTCGCTGAACACGCTGTCGATCAAGTGGCTGCTGCGTCCTCTACCGGCGCAGCTCTGATACGCACCGCCGAGACAGAACCATGGCTTACGCGTTCGATTTCGTGTCGGTGCTGGATTACACCGACGTGCTGCTCAAGGGCATCGCGGTCACGGCGCAGCTCACGCTGACGGGCGGTGTGCTTGGCGTGGCCGTGGCGNTGGCGGGTGCCTGGGCCAAGACCCAGGGACCCGCCTGGCTTCGCCCCGTGGTCAGCACCTATGTGGAGCTGATCCGGAACACGCCGTTCCTGATCCAGCTGTTCTTCATCTTCTTCGGGCTGCCCAGCCTTGGCGTGCACCTGCCCGAAATGGTGGCGGCATCGCTGGCCATGGTGATCAACCTGGGCGCCTACGGTACCGAGATCGTGCGCGCCGGTCTGGCTGCCACCCCGCGCGGGCAGTTCGAAGCCGGTGCGAGCCTGGCCATGTCACCGTTCCAGGTGTTCCGGCACGTCGTGCTGCGCCCGGCATTGCAGAAGATCTGGCCAGCGCTGTCGAGCCAGATTGTGATCGTGATGCTCGGATCCGCTGTCTGTTCGCAGATCGCGGCGCAAGACCTGACGTATGCGGCCAATTTCATCCAGGGGCGAAACTTCCGCGCCTTTGAGGTCTATCTGGTGAGCACAGCGATCTATCTTCTTCTGGCCCTGCTGCTGCGGCAATTGCTGCGCGGCATTGGCCGGCAGCTTTTTGCGCGGAGGGCGGCATGATCGAGTTCACGTTGTGGGATATCGTCCGCAACCTGCTGTTGGCAGCACGCTGGACGGTGCTGCTGTCATTGGTTGCGTTTGTGGGCGGTGGCGTCGTTGGCCTCCTGGTGCTGTTGATGCGTACCGGCAAGCGCCCGGCAGCAAGACGCCTGGCGCAGGCGTACATCGAGCTTTTCCAGGGTACGCCGCTCCTGATGCAGCTGTTCCTCGCATTCTTCGGACTTGCACTGTTCGGCATCGAGGTGCCAGCGTGGCTGGCCGCCGGGCTTGCGCTAACGCTGTGGACATCGGCCTTCCTGGCCGAGATCTGGCGCGGCTGCGTGGAAGCCATACCGCGCGGCCAGTGGGAAGCCTCAGGCAGCCTGGCGATGAACTACGTGCAGCAGATGCGTCACGTGATCCTGCCGCAGGCCTTGCGGATTGCCGTGGCACCGACCGTTGGCTTCGGTGTCCAGGTCATCAAGGGCACGGCGCTGGCGTCGGTCATCGGCTTCACCGAGCTGTCCAAGGCGGGCACGATGATTGTGAACGCCACCTTCCAACCCTTTACCGTATATGCCGCCGTGGCGCTGATGTATTTCGCGCTGTGCTGGCCGCTTTCGCAATACAGCAAGATGCTGGAGAGGAAATTCCATGCCGCTTATCGCCATTGATCAGGTTCGCAAGTC
The DNA here is from genome assembly GCF_000372525.1 of Cupriavidus neocaledonicus. GTDB lineage: Bacteria > Pseudomonadota > Gammaproteobacteria > Burkholderiales > Burkholderiaceae > Cupriavidus > Cupriavidus neocaledonicus. The sequence continues at coordinate 61,567 of NZ_AQUR01000073.1, read as the reverse complement.
GTTTGGCAGCAACGAGGTGCTGAAGGGCGTTTCGCTCTCAGTCGAACCCGGCGAAGTCATCGCCATTATCGGCAAGAGTGGCTCGGGCAAGAGCACGCTGCTACGTTGCATCAACGGGCTGGAAAGCATCGATGCGGGCGCCATCACCGTGGCCGGTGCGCACCTGGCCGACAGCGAACTGCAATTGCGCGCGCTGCGGCTGAAGGTAGGCATGATTTTCCAGCAGTTCAATCTGTTTCCGCACCTGAGCGCCGGGCGCAACGTGATGCTGTCGCCGATGATCGTCAAGGGCGCGTCGCAGGCCGAGGCCCGCGAGCTGGCCGAACTGAACCTGGCACGGGTCGGGCTTTCGGCCAAGTTCGATGCGTATCCGGACCAACTGTCTGGCGGCCAGCAGCAACGTGTCGCCATCGCCCGCGCGCTTGCCATGCAGCCAACCGCGCTGCTATGCGACGAAATCACCTCCGCGCTGGATCCGGAACTTGTCAACGAGGTACTGCAAGTTGTGCGCAGTCTCGCGGCCGATGGCATGACCCTGCTGATGGTGACGCACGAAATGCGCTTTGCGCGCGAGGTGTGCGACCGCGTCGTCTTCATGCATCAGGGCAAGGTCCACGAAACCGGCGCGCCCAACGAAGTGTTCGGCCGGCCACAGACGCACGAACTGCAGCAGTTCCTGGGAATGGTCGAGGCTTGAGCTGCCGCGCAAACTGCAACATGCATGGTGGAGATCGCTGAGCGGGCCACCCTCTTCTTCAGCAGCCAGGTTGCCCTTCGTGAACGAGCGAGCTCACCGCTGTGGTCAGCGGTGCCCTGCTGCGGCTGCATGCCATTTAACCGCGCATGAGATGTGGTGTGGGCCACTCCATTGGCCTGCAGCCGCTTCAGACAGTCGATCAATCCCCGGCGGGCAGTGCGCAAATGCAGTTCAACGGGTACCGCCTCGACCGATGGGTTGTCCGGGAAGTCACGGCAGGCGTGAGGCCAGAATGCAGTCTTTCACAGTCGTGCCGCACGAACCACCACGGTGCCGAAGATCCGCTGACCCAGCGTCAAGACAATCATGAGAGTTGCGCCGTTAGCGCGCGCAGTTCCTCGAGTAGCTTGATCGAAGGACCGGGCAGCATGCCGGCCCTTCGACGGAACGCAGTCAGAACTCTCTTGTCGCTGGCGCCTGGTATCTCCAGCGCGTCGATGAGCCCCGCCTTGCGCTCGGCGTCGTACATGGGCTCGGGCATCCAGCCGAGGAAACCTGAACGGCCAATCAGGCTCTTGAGCGCAGTGACCGAACGTGTTTCGACGACGACATTGGGCAAGGCCAGGTTCTGTCGCGAAAAGACTTTCTTCATGTGCTCGAAAGGCGCGGTGCCTTTCGGAAGCATGGCCCAACGCTCTTGCAGCGTATCAGCGAGCTCCAGATCTGGTTTTTTTCGCAAGGGATGGCGCCGACCAGCAACCACGTAGCTGGTGTCCTCCCAACGGCAATCCTTGATAGCGACGATCTCGTCGGTGTCTTCGACCTCGACCCCCAGCGCCAGATCGATTTCGTGCGAGACAAGCGCGTCAGCAAGGCGATCCCAGACTCCTTCGATGATCTGGACCTGAAGATTTGGCCACTTCTTGCAAGTGCTGCCGATTGCCAATGGAAGCACCAGGCAGGCGATGCTGCCGACCGCGCCGACGCGAATCGTTCCTTTAGCCAGGCCCAGCATCGCCTTGATGTGCTCATTCGCATGCTCGGACTCGCGTTGCAAAAGGAGCGCGTGGGGCTGCAACGCTTTGCCCACATCCGTCAACTGCATACCCTTCGAGTGACGCTCGAACAGAGGTGCGCCAACCTGCTCCTCGAGCCGGCGAATCGTGCGGCTCAGCGCGGGTTGCGTCACGTTCAAGGCATCAGCCGCGCGACCAAGGCTTCCGGACGAAACGATGGCGTTGAAGGCGACAAGATATTGAAGATCGAAAGTCATGCCGAACGGTAATGACTTTCTCTCGAAAAAGCAATTTTCACGGGGGTGGCGAACTTTCACACTTGCGCCATCGAGATAAGCGCTGCGACTCGCCCGGCGCACAACGGAAGGAAAGCGCGAAATGACCGGACCCGTACCCCTCGCCGTCGTCGAAGCAGCCAGCCAACCCGGCACCGTCACCGTGCGCGCGGCCGTTGTCGACCTCATGCGTCGTTTCGGCATGACATCCGTGTTCGCGAACCCGGGTTCGACTGAGCTCCCGATGTTCCGCGATTTCCCCGGCGACTTCCGCTACGTGCTGGGTCTGCAGGAGGCTACCGTGGTCGGCATGGCGGATGGCTACGCCCAGGCAACGCGAAACGCGTCCTTCGTGAACCTGCATTCGGCAGCAGGCGTGGGCAATGCGATGGGCAACATCTTTACCGCTCACAAGAATCGCACGCCGATGGTGATCACGGCAGGCCAGCAGGCGCGTTCGATCCTCCCTTTCGAACCATTCCTGTCATCCACCCAAGCCACTGAACTCCCCAAGCCCTATGTGAAATGGAGCATCGAGCCAGCGCGCGCTCAGGACGTGCCGCAAGCCATCGCGCGGGCGTACTACATCGCGATGATGCCGCCTCGTGGCCCCGTGCTCGTGTCGGTGCCGGTAGACGACTGGGACCAGCCAGCAGAGTTGGTGCCGGCACGGGTTGTGAGTACGGAGCTTCGCCCGCAGCCTGCCGTTCTGGCAAAAATCGGCGACGCGCTGGATGCAAGTCATCGACCGGCGATGGTCGTCGGTGCCGCGATCGATCGGGACAACGCGTGGAACGAGGTCGTTGCGCTGGCAGAGGCGCACAACGCCCGCGTGTGGGCGGCGCCGATGTCAGGCCGGTGCAGTTTCCCCGAAGATCATCGGTTGTTCGCCGGCTTCCTGCCCGCAATGCGCGAGCGCATCGTCAAACTGCTCGGTGACCATGACCTGATCCTGGCCATTGGCGCGCCCGCGTTCACGTATCACGTCGAAGGCGCGGGACCACACATCCCCAGCGGTGCTACGTTGTGCCAGCTCACCGAGGACCCGGATACCGCGGCCTGGACGCCGGTCGGAATGTCGGCGGTCGGCAGCATCCGCCTGGGAGTACTGGATCTGCTCGCCCGCCCGGTGCCGCAGGTTCGGGCCGTGCCGCCGGCCAGGATCAAGTCGCCACGGGCAGAGGCTTCGCCGTTGATGTCAGTTGCCTATGTCCTGCAGACGTTAGCGGAGGTGAAAGCGCCCGAAGACATCGTGGTCGAGGAAGCACCGAGCGCGCGCCCGGTGATGCAAGCCTATCTGCCAATCACCCGCAGCGAAACCTTCTTCACGATGGACAGCGGCGGTCTCGGCTACGGCATGCCGGCAGCGGTGGGCGTAGCGCTCGGGAAACCGGGCAGCCGCGTCGTCTGCCTGATGGGCGACGGTTCCAGCATGTACTCGATACAGGCGCTGTGGACCGCGGCGCAACTCAAGCTGCCGATCACTTTCGTGATCCTGAACAACCGTCGGTACGCTGCGCTGCAGGAGTTCGCGCCCGTGTTCGGGTTCTCTGCAGCCGATGTCGTTCAGGGAACGGAACTGCCCGACATCGATTTCGTGTCGCTGGCAAAGGGCATGGGATGCGCTGCCACACGCGTCAGCGATCCCGGCGATCTGCGGGCGGCTCTTGAGCTTGCCCTGGCCGGCAAGGCGCCAAACGTCGTGGAGGTTCAGGTCGGTTGAGCAAACCGACCGCTCCTGCTTCCATTCAAGACCGTTCCGGAGACAAACCAATGAAGATTTCGATGTGGATCAACGGCGAGCAAGTCCAGGCCCGCAATGGCGCCACCTTCGAGCGGCGCAATCCGCTCGACGGCAGCGTTGCGTCGGTGGCGCCCGCGGCGACCGAGGAAGACGCGGTCGCGGCGGTCGACGCTGCCGCCGCGGCCTTCAAGACATGGTCACGCACCGGCCCAACCGAGCGCAGAACGATGTTGACGAAGGCCGCACAAGCGCTCGAAGCGAAAGCCGAGGCATTCACGGCAGCCATCGCGTCCGAGACCGGCGCGTCGGCGATCTGGGCAGGCTTTAACGTTCACCTTGCGGCCGGTATGCTCTTAGAGGCCGCATCGCTGACCACACAGATCGGTGGCGAGATCATTCCTTCCGACGTGCCCGGCAACCTCGCCATGGGTGTGCGACAGCCTGCGGGGGTTGTCCTGGGCATCGCGCCCTGGAACGCGCCCGTGATCCTGGCGGTACGGGCCATCGCGACGCCACTGGCTTGTGGCAATACGGTGGTGCTCAAGGGCAGCGAGATCTGTCCGGCGACACACGGCCTCATCATCGAGGCGCTGCAAGAGGCCGGGCTGCCCAAGGGCGTGGTGAACTTTGTCACCAATGCGCCGGCCGACGCGGCTGCTGTAGTCGAAGCCATGGTTTCGCACCCGGCTGTGCGACGAATCAACTTCACGGGGTCCACCCACGTGGGCAAGCTCATTGCCGCGACCTGCGCGAAGTACCTGAAGCCCGTGGTTCTCGAACTCGGCGGCAAGGCGCCGCTGGTCGTCCTCGACGACGCCGATGTCGACGCCGCCGTCAACGCGGCCGTGTTCGGTGCGTTCGCCAATTCGGGACAGATTTGCATGTCGACCGAGCGGATCATCGTCGATTCAGCCATCGCCGATGATTTCGTTGCCAGGCTGAGCGCACGTGCATCGAGTCTTCCTCTCGGGGACCCCCGCCTTGGCCCGGTGGTCCTCGGCTCAGTCGTGGACATGAGCACGGCAAGGCGCTGCAACGAACTGATCGATGATGCGCTGTTGAAAGGCGCGAAGCTCGTAGCCGGTGGCACGGCGAACGACACGCTGATGCCCGCGACCCTGCTCGACCACGTAACGCCGGACATGCGCATCTTCCGCGAGGAGGCCTTCGGCCCCGTGAAGGGCATCGTGCGGGTCAGTGGCGTCGAAGAGGCGATCGCTTGCGCCAACGATAACGAATACGGCCTCGCAGCCGCGGTCTTCGGCCGTGATGTGGCCCGCGCCATCCAGGTAGCGGGACGCATCGAGTCCGGCATCTGCCACGTGAACGGACCCACGGTGCACGACGAAGCGCAGATGCCATTTGGCGGCGTCAAAGGGAGTGGCATTGGCCATTTCGGCGGGAAAGCCGGTGTCGAGGCCTTCACCGATCTGCGGTGGGTGACCGTTCAAACGACCCCGCGTCACTACCCCTTCTGAGAAAGGCACGACTGAGACTCAATCCGTCAGACCGCCCGCAAAGAGGCAAAGGCTGTCCGAAAGCTATGTGGTGAGGAATGCCGATTTCCCAATAAGGCAATGTTCCGGCAGGCGTATATGTTGGAACCGCTGCCGCTACTACCAGGGCGCGCGAAGCCAGAGCGCTCAATCAGGAGACAAGTCATGATCGATCGAACCCCGTCGGCCGTTGGCTCGCAAGCTTTTCCATCGCGCGGCCAATGCCAGCGCATGCTGCCCACGAACTGCAACCAGGGAGTACGCGCATGAGCCCCCAGGCGATTCCCTTCAAGGGCAATGCCGACATCGGTCGCCTGCTCGACGATGGCGCCTATACGACCATGCAGAAGTTCGTGGTCTTCCTGGCGGCCCTGTCCATTGTGATGGATGGCTTTGACGGCCAACTCATCGGCTTCGCGATTCCATTGATGATCAAGGAGTGGAACATCACGCGCAGCGCCTTCGCCCCGGCGGTCGCCGCTGGCCTCATTGGCATGGGAATCGGCAGCGCCTGCGCAGGCCTGTTCGCGGACCGCTTCGGCCGCCGGATGGCGGTCATTTCGAGCGTCTTTGTCTTCGGCACTGCGACCTGCGCCATCGGCCTTGCGCCCGACGTCCTGACCGTGGCCGCGCTTCGGTTTGTCGCTGGCCTGGGCATTGGCGGCGCACTGCCGAGTTCGACCACAGTCACGGCCGAGTTCACGCCGGCGCGCCGCAGGACGCTCGCCGTTACGGCCACGATCGTCTGCGTACCGCTCGGCGGCATGCTGGCCGGCCTCTTTGCCGGTGAAATCCTGCCGAGATTCGGCTGGCGCGCCCTGTTCTTTATCGGTGGAACGTTTCCGATTGTGCTGGCTGCCATGCTTCTGTTCACGTTGCCAGAGACGCCTCGATTCCTGGCACGCCATCCGGCACGCTGGGACGAACTGCGCAAGCTGCTGGGGCGTATGGGCCATCCGATGGCTGCCAATGCAACGTACACCGACGCCGCGGAACAGGTCGTAGCAAAGGGGGCCGGAATGGGGGCCGGAATGGGGGCCGGAATTGGCGCGCTGTTCTCAAACGGTCTGGCGCGCGACACGCTGGCAACCTGGGCTGCGTTCTTCCTGTGTCTTACCGCCGTCTACAGCGCCTTCAGCTGGCTGCCGACGATGCTGGCGTCCGAAGGATTGTCAATGGCCGTCGCCGGGTCGGGGTTGACCGCCTACAACCTGGGGGGCGTAATTGGCGCATTGGTCTGCGCTGTTGCAATAACGCGATTCGGGTCACGTTGGCCCTTGGTGCTGTGCTGCGCCGGCGCAGCCGCCAGTGCATTCGCGATGCAGACCCTGAATGTCGGGCAGGACACGAATCTGTTGATCTTCGGCTTCGGTGTACATGGCATGTTCGTCAATGCAGTGCAGTCCACCATGTACGCGCTGTGCGCGTTCATGTACCCCACCAGCGTCAGAGCGACCGGCACCGCGTCCGCGCTGGCCTTCGGACGACTCGGTGCGATCCTCAGTGCTTTCTCAGGGGCAGCGGTCATCACGGCCGGCGGTGCGATGGCTTATCTCGCGCTACTTGGCACCGCGATGGTCTTCGCGATGGTTGCGCTTCTTGTTGTCAGGCGCCACATCCCAAGGCACGCGGTCGCGCTGAAGCAGCGTTCCGTCGCGGCGGTCACCGGCTGAACTTCCGAGAAAGCAATGTTGCTCAATACAGAGGACTTCCGCTGCCGGGCGCGAAAGCACCTTCCGCGCTTCGTCTTCGACTACATCGAAGGAGCCGCCGACGACGGCCATTGTCTTCGCCGCAACCTGGGCGATCTGGCGGCCATGGCGCTCACGCCACGCGTGTTACGCGACACCACGGCGGTCGACACTTCGATCGAGGTGTTCGGCCGCAGGTGGGCGCTGCCATTCGGCATTGCCCCGACCGGCTTGAATGGCCTGGTTCGGCCACGCGGCGACGGTCTGCTTGCCACCGCTGCTTCGCGCCGCGGAATTCCCTTCGCGCTCTCGACTGCGTCCAACATGCGTCTGGAAGACGTGCGTGCCGCAGCTCCCGAGAGCGTGCAATGGATGCAGCTCTACGTGATGCATCGTGACATGGCGGGACAGATCGTGGAGCGCGCGGCGCGCGCGAAGTATGAAGCGTTGATCTTGACGGTCGATGTCCCGGTCAGTGGCAATCGGGAAGCGGACTTGCGAAACGGATTCCGCATACCTTTCAAACCGACCGCAAAGCTGGCCTGGGATGTGATCACGCACCCGCGTTGGTCGATGCGCATGTTGCCGGGTGGTGCGCCGGAATTTGCCAACTTGACGGCGACGGGCGGCAAAGCTGGCTCGGCGAACATGCAGGCTGCGCTCCTCTCAAGAGCGATGGATCGCTCACTCGTTTGGGAAACGCTCGCGTGGTTGCGGGGGCTGTGGCAGGGCCCACTGTTGCTGAAAGGCATTCTTCACCCGGACGATGCACGACTGGCGCTTGACCACGGCGTCGACGGATTGATCGTTTCCAATCACGGCGGGCGTCAGAACGACGCTTCACCTTCAGCCATTTCGGCATTGCCTCGCGTGGTCGCGGCAATCAACGGTCGGATCCCGGTTTTCATGGATGGAGGCATCCGGCGCGGCGGCGACATTGCCAAAGCTTTGGCGCTCGGCGCGACGGCGGCATTCGTCGGTCGTCCAGCACTCTACGGCCTGGCGGCCAACGGCGCCGAGGGCGCCGAGGCTGTGATCGGATTGCTTGCAGCCGAACTGGTGCGCAGCATGACCTTGCTTGGCGCGACGTCAGCATCTGCTTTGCCCGGCGCTCTTGAGAGCACGAACAGCTCCCTTGCCTGCTCCCAGGCGTGGACTGCAGTAAGTCTGCCGCACTTTGTGTGACGGCCGAGTCAAGGCCTTGATTCCCGGCCGAATTGGTCTACGTTGACTCGGTGGTGAAGCAGCAGCCCGGCTTGCCGACGCCTTGGGCTTGCGCACCAGTGCTGACACCGTGCTGCGAGAATTGCGCAGAGTACCGGAGCGCCAACGCAAACCAAAACCGCGGGTCGTCGGCATCGATGACCGGGCGATCGCCCGCATCAAGCGAAGGCGCCAAAGAAGCTGTATGGCGCCAGATTCGCTCGTCCGTGGACTTCGAGCGGTCCGGCGCAACCCATTCCGAACTGGCCGGGCTATTCCTCAACGCCACGCCTGCGTAAACTCGCTGATCACCCTCTCCAGGTGGTTACGCATTGCTGCTCGCGCCGCTGTCGCGTCGCGCGCCATCACCGCCGCGAAGATCCGCTGATGGTCTTCCTGCGATGCCTGCCGCAGTCCCGTGGTATGGAAATGTTCCTCGATCTTGCCCCATAGCGGATCGCTGCGCCCGCTGTCCCACAATGCGGTGACCATATGCAGCAGGACCCGGTTGCCGGTCGATTCGGCCAGGCACAGGTGGAACTGCCGGTCCGCCGCCTCGTTGGCCTGCTTGTCGTCCATGTGCTCGCGCATCAGGCTCAGGGCCGCGAACATACGGTCAAGGTCGCCGTCCTTGCGCTCGCTGGCCGCCAGGCCGGCGATTTCCGATTCAATCAGCGCCCGGGCGCGCAGCGATTCTATCGGCCCCGGCCGCCAGGGCATCCCGAACGGTTCGCGACCGGGCGCGGGCGCTTCTGCGCAGACGTAGATCCCGGAGCCGCCGCGCACTTCGACCAGCCCCTGCACCTCCAGCGCGATGATGGCCTCGCGCACCAGGGTACGGCTGACGCTGAAGCGCTCGGCCAGCGTGCGTTCGGACGGCAGGCGCATATTGGCGGAGAACTCGCCCGATGCGATCAACGCCTGAACCTGGCTGGCCAGGCTCAGGTACGAACGGTCGCTGGCCGCTGGCGGGGTCTCGAGTATCGGACGGGTGGCAAGATCGCTGGTGGAATGTGGCATCGCAGGTAAGGCGGCGGCTGCCTGATGTGATCACCGGTTGACCACTCGCCACAAAAAGGCATGGCCGGGCAGTGCCTGATGCACACCATGGTAAACCATGACGGCAAAATTGGGCAACCTGTTCATAATTGGTGAACCAAATAATCCAATCCGGTACACCAGTGCCGCGCGGCCTCCCGGCCATGACGCGCGCCGGTCCAGGCCGGATTGCCTTTCCGCCCTCTTCTGCCGCATCAGAGTCGCCCGAAGGAAGCTCCACCCATGAAGATGTCGTTCCGCTGGTTTGGCCCGACCGACCCGATCCCCCTCGAATACATCCGGCAGATCCCGGGCATGACCCACATCGTCTCGGCCATCTACGACGAACCGGTCGGAGAGGTATGGCCGCTGGACAAGATCCTGGCCCTCAAAGCCACCATCGAGGCGGCGGGGCTGCAGTTCAGGGTGGTGGAGTCGGTTCCGGTCCATGAGGACATCAAGCTCGGCAAGCCGACGCGCGAGCGGCTGATCGCGAACTACCAGCAGACCATAAGGAACCTGGCCGCAGCGGGCATCGAGGTCATCTGCTACAACTTCATGCCGGTGTTCGACTGGACCCGTACGGAACTGGCAAAAAAGCTCGATGACGGCTCGACCTGCCTTGCCTTCAGCACCCGCGAGGTAGAACAGGTCGACGTCAGCCAGGGTATCGCCCTGCCCGGCTGGGATTCCAGCTACGCGCCAGAAGAACTGCAGTCGCTGCTCGCCGAATATCGTGGCATCGACGAAGGCAGGCTCTGGGAGCACCTGGAGCATTTCCTGCGCGCGATCATTCCAGTGGCCCAGGAGTGCGGCATCAAGATGGCCATTCATCCAGACGATCCGCCGCGCCCCATCTTCGGACTGCCACGCATCGTCAAGAACCGCGACGACCTGGCACGCATCCTGGGAATCGTCGACACGCCGGCAAACGGTCTGACGCTGTGCTCCGGCTCGCTGGGCGCCGGCCCGCAGAACAACGTCGAGGCGCTGGTGCGCGAGTTCGGCGGCATGGGACGCATCCACTTCGCCCATATCCGCAACGTCAAGATCACGCCGGAAGGCGATTTCGAGGAAACCGCCCACCTGTCGAGTTGCGGCTCGCTGGATATTGCCGCGATCGTCAAGGCGTACCACGACGTCGGCTTCCAGGGTTACTACCGCCCCGACCACGGCCGCATGATCTGGGGCGAGACCGGCAAGCCGGGATACGGCCTCTATGACCGGGCCCTCGGCGCGGTCTATATCAACGGGATGTGGGAAGCGATGGAAAAGGCGGCCTGAAGCGCCGTGGGGCTGCGGCCCAGTCAAAACATAATCGGAGACCTGTCATGACAAACACCAAGAAATCCCCCGTGAATTCGCGCCGTTCCGCGCTGATCCTGAGCGTCGCTGCGCTCGGCCTTGGCGCGCTGGCGACGACCGCCGCGTGGGCGCAGACCACCTGGCCGACCAAGCCGGTGACACTGCTGGTCGGCTTTCCGCCCGGTGGCCAGACCGACTTCGCGGGGCGTGTGCTGCTTAACGGCCTGCAGAGTTCGCTCGGCCAGTCGTTTGTCATCGACAACAAGGCCGGCGTGAACGGCAATATCGCCTCCATCGAGGTCATGCGCGCGGCGCCTGACGGGAACAAGCTGCTGGTAGGCAACGGCTCGATGACGATCATGCCGCACGTCTACACCAAGCTTGGCATCGTCGATCCACAGAAGCTGACGCCGACAGGCGTGATGCTGCAGTCGCCGCTGGTCCTCGTCGTGCCTGCCAGTTCGCCCATCAAGACTTACGCGCAGTTCGTCGAGGAGGTCAAGGCGCGCGACAAGTCGGGCAAGACCATCGACTATGGCTCGGGCGGTACCGGCGCATTGCCGCATGTCACGATGGAACTGCTGCGCGAGCGCATGGGCGGCCCCAGGATGAACCATGTGCCCTACAAGGGCAGCAGCCCGGCGATGGTCGACCTGATGGCCGGACGACTGGATGCGATGTTCGACGCCACGTCGGTCGTCGCGCCTTTCATCAAGTCGGGCCAGTTGCGGCCGCTGATGGTGACGGGAACCAGGCGCGTGGCCATGATCCCGGACGTGCCAACGGCCACCGAGAGCGGCATCAAGGACTTCACCATCATCTCGTTCATCGGCCTGTACGGACCGCCGGGCCTGAGCCCCGACATCGTCAAGAAAGCCAACGGCGCATTGAATACGGCGCTGAAGGACCCGGCCGTCGTCAAGAGCATCGTCGACCGCGGCGACGAGCCCGGCGGCGGCACGCCCGAGCAGCTCGCCACGCTGACCCGCACCCACTACAAGATGTGGGGCGAGGTGGTGAAGGCCAACAACATCACGGCTGATTAAGGCCGCGCAGGCCGGTACCCGTTAGCGCAAGGCGCGGCGTTCGCTGGCCTCGGCCCCTTCCTTGGGGCCGGCGGGATTCGAAAATACCTGAGGCTTCGCATATTTGCGAAGCCCGGTCAGCCGTTTTTCAACTGGCGCTGACTTCGTTCGTGAGCGACTTGCCGCTTTCGAACTCCGTCACGCTGCGCAAGGTTGTTTCGCAAATGGTCGTCACGGCTTCGCGCGTGAGGAAGGCCTGGTGCCCGGTCACGATCACGTTCGGGAACGTGATCAGCTGCTGCAGCACGGAGTCGTCGACGATGGTGCCGGACAGGTCGCGGAAGAACAGCCCCGCCTCCTGCTCGTACACGTCGATCGCCAGCCCGCCGAGCTGCCCGCTCCTGAGCGCTTCGATGACTGCTTCCGTGTCGATCAGCCCGCCACGGCTGGTATTGATGAGCAAGGCTCCCGGCTTGGCGCGCGACAACGTTTCGGCGTTGATGATGTGATGGGTCTCGGGCGTCAGTGGGCAGTGCAGCGAGATGCAGTCCGCGCTTGCGCCGATTTCCCCCTCGTCCGCGTAGCGTCCGCCAAGGGCCTCGAATTCCGGGGACGGGTACTTGTCGTAGCCAATCACGTTGCAACCGAACCCGACCATGATCTTGGCGAACACGCGCCCGATCTTGCCGGTGCCAATTATGGCCACGGTCTTGCCGCACAGGTCGAAGCCCATCAGGCCTTCAAGCGAGAAATTGAAGTCCCGCGTGCGGTTGTAGGCCCGGTGGATCTTGCGATTGACCGCCATCAGCAGGGCCGCCGCGTGCTCGGCGACCGCGTTGGGCGAGTAGTCGACCACGCGCACTACCTTGATCCCGAGCGCCTGCGCGGCTTTCAGGTCGACGTTGTTGAACCCGGTGCAGCGCAGCGCGACCAGCCTGGTGCCGCCGCGGGCGAGCGCTTCCAGCACGGTCGCATCGGCCCGGTCATTGACGAAGATGCACACGGCGCCGTAGCCCGCGGCGAGGCCCACCGTCTCACTGTCCAAGGAAACTTCGAAGTACTTGAGCTGATGGCCTTCGGCCGCATTCGCGGCATCGAGATGTTGGCGATCGTAGGACTTTGCGCTGAAAACGGCGATTTCCATGATGTGTCTCCGCGGCGAATCGCATGGCGCGCTTCGCCCAGATTGCCCTGCACTATCCGCCAGCCAGTGTGGCGGCGACCTGTACGAACAGGATTTTCACGATGGTCATTGACGGGAAGATCATCGAGTAGCCGAGGTCGGGCCGGTCGGTGGGCGCGACGCGGTTGGCAAAGGCAAGGATGGCGGGATTGCCGGTGGCGCCGCAGATCACGCCCACCGCCAGGTCGAACGGCAGCCTGAAGACCCAGAGGCAGAAAATCGCAGTAATCAGCAGCAGGGCAAGCAGAATCACCACGCCATAGATCAGGAAGGACACCCCGGTCACGCCGATGGTGGCGAAGAACTTCGGCCCGGAGGCAATGCCCACCTGTGCGAGGAAGATGGTCAGCCCGAAGTTGCGCAGTACCAGGTTGGCCGTCAGCGGCATGGTCCAGACGAACGGCCCGAGACGCCGCACCCGGCCGAGCACGAGGGCGACCAGCAGCAGCGCGGCGAGCCCCAGCGCCAGCGTGCCGACGCCGGGAATCGGAACCGGGATCAGCCCCACCAGCAGCCCGAGGGCCGCGCCGATGCCGATCGAGATAAAGCTCAGCTCGGCGGTGCCCTTGATGGAGTCGCCAAACAGTGCGCGAATCGGCTTCATATGGGCGCGATTGACCAGCAGGCCGACGCGGTCGCCGAACTCGAGGGTGAGGTCTTCGCGGGGCATCAGGTCCGCATCGCCGCGCCGCACATGGGCGATCGAGCAGACCGTGCCTTCGGGAAAACGGATATCGCGCAGCGTGTGCCCCACCACGAGCCGGCTGGAGGCGAACACGCGCATATAGTCCAGGTCTTCGCGATGGCTCGTCATGCGGCCCGGCTGCAGTTCCCCGCACAGCGAGGTGACTTCACGCAGCACCGCCGGATCGGTGGCGGTCGCGAGCAGCACGTCGTTGGCCTGCAGGACCAGGTCGTCGGCGGACGGGTGGTTGTGGTGGGCGCGACGCACGGCGGCAATCGCCACCCCGTCCGGCAGGCGCGCTACCACCTCCGACAGCCGCACGCCGATGAACGCCGGGTTTGTCAGCGCAATCTCGGCGGTCTCGATCAGCTTTGGTGGCGGCCGCACGATATTCGGCTTGAGCAGCGCGGTGAGGGCATACAGAAACAGGATCGGCCCTGCCACGCCGACCGGATACGCGACGCTGTAGCCCACCGCGGCGCCGTCGCTCTTCATCGCCGTCATCGCGGCCTGCAGGCTTGCCGTGCTGGTGCCCGCGCCGGCGAACATGCCCAGCGACTCATCCAGCTTCACGCCGGCCAGCGGCACCAGCGCAACCGCGACCAGGCCGGAGCCAACCACGCCAAGGACAGCAGCGGCGTTGGCCTTGATGCCATCCGGGCTGGTCAGGCCCTTGAAGAACTGCTCCCCGTACTGGATCCCTATGCCATAGAGAAAGAGCAGCAGCCCCAGGGTGCCAAGGATGGCAGGCGGCGCGGACTTCGGCGCGAACCCGCCGATCGCCAGCCCCACGAACAGCACCGCGCCCGATCCGAGCGACACGCCCTTGATATTGATCTCGCCGATGACATAGCCCAGGGCAACCGTAAGGAACAGCGTGAGCAGCGGCTGGGTTTCGAGCAATGTCCGGACTGCATCCATGGCAGCTCCTTTCTGATGGGCAGGAGCAAGGGGGCAGCGGTAAGCAACTGCGCAGGGTCACGCGCGCACTGCGCGGACGGGTTGACAGCCCTTGTTCCGGGCATGCGTTATCGAGTGCGGTTTGTATGAGCGACAGGCACCGGCCGACGGCGGCAACCACGGGAATGCCCCTCGAAAATATACGATGCGCCGCATGAATTCAAGAATTGGAGCGGCGCGGCAGCGGCGACTACAAAACTTGCCGACGCTGCCAAACGGGCAACGCGCGGTTCCCCGACGCGTGCTGCGTCGGCCTTGCCGGCAGAGCGCGTGCGGACGCGGTCCCGAGCGGAAGGAAACCGGACCGCCATGGCTGCCAGGCGCCCCGCTCCGCCGCGCCCATTGGTGGTTGCCTCAGAGGAACGGTCCGGAAGTTGTCCTTAAGGGGAACCACACATCGGGGGCAGCGGCTGCCCGGCTCAGTGCACCTCTTCAAGTCGCGAAGACGGCACACTGGCAGGCGCCGGGAATGCCCGTGGCACCGCGGCAAGCAGCCGCCGCGTGTAGGGATGAGCAGGCCGTTCCCAGATCTCGTCGCGGCCGCCGCTCTCGACAAGCCGGCCCTCGCGCATGACCAGGACGCGGTCGGCAATATAGCGCACGACGCCAAGGTCATGCGAGATAAACAGGCATGACAGCCCGTATTCGGCCTGCAGGTCAGCGAGCAGGTTCAGAACCTGCGCCTGCACCGAAACGTCGAGCGCCGACACCGGTTCATCGCAGACCAGCAGGCGCGGCCTGGCAATCAGTGCCCGCGCAATGCCGATGCGCTGGCGCTGGCCGCCGGAAAACTCGTGCGGATAGCGGTGCAGCACCGCAGCGGGCAAGCCCACCCGGTCGATCATCGCCGCCGCGCGTGCGCGCCGTTGCTGCCGGTCACGCACACCGTGTATCTGCAGCACGCCTTCCAGCATCTCGGCGACGGTCTTGCGCGGATTGAGCGAGCTGTACGGGTCCTGGAACACCAGCTGCATGGCGCCGCGCCACGGGCGCATCCGGCGGCGAGCGACGGGCGCGATGTCGGTGCCTTCGAACAGGATGCGCCCCGCGTCATGGTCCGCCAGGCGCAGCACGGCCCGCGCGAGCGTGGATTTGCCGCAGCCGGATTCTCCAACCAGAGCCACGGTCTCGCCCGCGGCAATGGAGAAGGAAACCCCCTGCACTGCGGCGGTGGCGTGGGCGCCGGAGCGGTGCGTCACATGGAGATCCTCGACCTCGAGCACGGCCGGTGCCGGACCGGTGGCGTTGCGGCTGGTCGCACGCAGCGCCGGACGTTCGAGCCGGAATGCCGCCGGCGTGCCGTCGGCGCGGCGGTCCACGCGGATTTCGGGCAGGCGGGCCTGCCGGTAGTGCGGCACCACGCCGTCCGCGGCGCTCAGCGATGCGCCGAGCAGCCCGCGCGTATAGGCGTGGACGGGCTCACGGAACAAGGTCCGGGCACGCTGCTCCTCCACCTTGATGCCGTCGTGCATGACAGCAACGCGATCCGCCCAGCGCGCCACTACGCCCAGGTCGTGCGTGATCAGCAGCATCGCCATGTGCAGTTCGCGCCGGAGCGTATCCAGCAACTCGAGGATCTGCGCCTGCACGGTGACATCGAGCGCGGTGGTCGGCTCGTCGGCCACGAGCAGCCTCGGCGTGCACGCGATCGCCATGGCGATCATCACGCGCTGGCGCTGCCCGCCTGACAACTGGTGGGGAAAGGCATGGAAGCGCCGCTGCGGTTCGGGAATCCGGACCTGGTCGAGCAGTTCGACTGCCCGCGCGCGGGCCGCCTGCGCCGATAGCGCCGTATGCAGCCGCAGGGCTTCGACGACCTGTGCGCCGACGCTCAGCACCGGGTTGAGCGAGGTCATCGGCTCCTGGAAGATCATCGACACCGTGTTGCCGCGCAGCGTGGTCATGTCGCGCTCGCTCAGCGTCAGCAGGTCGCGCCCTTCCAGCAGCACGCGCCCGCGCATCTGGGCGGACGCCGGCAGCAGCCGCAGCAGCGCCAGCGCGGTGGTGGACTTGCCACAGCCCGACTCGCCCACGAGCGCGACGGTCTCGCCGGCGCCGATATCCAGGCTCAGGTTCGCGACGGCGGGTCGCGCAGCGCCGGGATAGCGGATGGAAAGCTCCTGCAGGGAAAGCAACGGCGTCATGATGCCTCGGCAAGTCAGGTGGCGTGGATTTCGGCGGCCAGCAGTTCGGGCTCGACCTGGATCTCCAGCGCCTCATTGAAGCGCGCGAAGAACGCGCACAGCGCCGCGCGCAGCGTCAGCTCCACGACCTGCGCTTCGCTGAAATGCTCGCGCAGCCGCGCGACCACCGTATCGGTGACGCGTTGCGTCGTGACTTGCACGGTGTAGTCGCGCACCAGGCGCTCCACGGCATCCAGCCCGGGCACGTCGGGTTCGAGGATCCGTTCTACCGTTTCGGGCGCAACGCCCAGTGCTTCCAGCCTCGGCACATGATGGCTGATGCAGTAGTGGCACGCATTCAGCCGCGATGCCGTGACCAGCACGATCTCCAGATGCCTGCGCGTAATCAGTGCGTCGCGTGCGGAATCCAGCAGCAGGCCGAACAGGTGCGCGACCGCCGGCGGCCGGTGGCCGAGCACGCGCAGCATGTTGCCGAACGCGCCGTACTCGCGCTCCACGCGCTCGAACGTGGTGCGGGCCTCGCCCTGCAGGGCGTCGGGATCGATGTCATGAATGCGTGCCAAGACGCTCTCCTGTGATGTCGGTTGGGAACGGGGACGGCGAAGGCGTTCAGCGGCGTTCGCGCGGATCGAGGACGGTAGCCAGCCCGTCGCCGAGCAGGTTCAGCGCGAGCACGGTCAGCACGATCGCCAGGCCGGGCAAGGCGCACACATACCAGTCCGTGCGCAGCACCTCGCGGCCCGCGCCGACCATGTTTCCCCAGCTTGCGACGTTGGGATCGGCCAGGCCCAGGAACGCCAGGCTCGATTCGGTCAGGATGGCCGTGGCCACCATCAGCGACGCCGACACCAGTACGGGCGTGAGCGTGTTGGGCAGGATGTCCTCGACGATAATGCGCGCGTGGCTGGCGCCCACCGCCTCGCTCGCGAGCACCATGTCGCCGTGGCGCAGGCGCAGCACCTCGGCGCGCACCAGCCGTCCGAGCGCGGGCCATGACGTGATGCCGATCGCGAGCGCGATCTTCCACACCGAGGGCTGCACCACCGCCACGATGGCCAGCGCGAACAGGAACGACGGGATCGTCTGGAAAAATGTCGTCAGCGTCCCAAACACGCGGTCGGCGCGGCCACCGTAGTAGCCGGCCGTCACACCGCCCGCGACGCCAAGCACCACCGCCAGCGCCGTCGAGACGCCCGCGATCAGCAGCGAGGCGCGCGCGCCATGAAGCAGGCCAGCGAGGATGTCGCGGCCCAGCATGTCGGAGCCGAGCGGGAATGCGGCATCGCGCCCCGGCCACAGCAATGGTTCGGTCGCCATTTCGAGCGGGTCGCCGGGGAATATCCAGCCTGCCGACAACGCGGCGGCCAGGACCGCGGCAAACAGCGCCAGGCCCACCACGGCGCTGGGCGACGACAGCAGCCGGCGCAGCCGCCGCCGGTCCGCGGCCGGCACCGGGGCCACAGTCATGTCAGCCTCGGCGCCGTGCACATCGGAATGGCCCGGCTGCAGCGGCGCCCGAAGGGAGGAAGAAGGCAAAGACAAGCGAATACTCCTGCAAACGCCGGGGCCGCGTCAGGCCAGCCGGATGCGCGGGTCCACCCGCGCGTAGACCGCGTCGACGAGCCAGTTGACCAGCACGACCACCACGGCGCTGCACAGCAGGATGCCGAGCAGCAGGTTGTAGTCGCGCTGGTACAGCGCCTCGAACGCCATCCGGCCGAGTCCGGGCCACGAGAACACCGTCTCCACCAGCACCGCGCCGCCGATCACGGAACTGGCCTGCACGCCCACCATGGTCACCAGAGGCAGCAGCGCATTGCGCAGGACATGATGCGTCAGCACCCGGCCGGCGGGCGCGCCCTTGGCCACGGCCGTGCGCACGAAGTCCTGCCGCCGCACCTCGATCATGCTCGCGCGCATCAGCCGCACATACACGGCCATGTAGAACAGGCCGAGTGTGGCAGCCGGCAGCACCAGGTGCCGCGCCACGTCGACGGCGTACGCCCAGCCCGTGAGCCCGGCTTCCACGGTGAACATGCCGCCCACCGGCAGCCAGTCGAGGCGGACCGAGAACACCAGAACCAGCATCAGGCCGACCCAGAACAGCGGGGTGGCAAAGCACAGCAGCGCCACGGAGGAGATCAGCGTGTCCAGCACGCGACCGGCGCGCGCCGCCGCCAGCACGCCAAGGCCTGCACCGACCACCACCGCGAATGCAATGCTCGCGCCCATCAGCAGCAGCGTGGCAGGCAGGCGCTGCAGGATCAGGTCCAGCACCGGCATGCCCTGCCGGAATGAATAGCCGAGGTCGAGCTGCGCCAGGTGCCACAGATACTTGCCGAGCTGTACCCACAACGGCTGGTCGAGGCCGAACTGCGCGCGCAGCGCCGCCAGGTACTCCGGCGTGGCGGCACCCGCCTCCCCGGCCAGCACCTGCGCGGCGTCGCCGGGCGCGAGCCGCAGCAGGAAGAAGTTGACGACCGCCATGCCGGCGACGATGCCGGCCAGTTGCAGCAGCCGGCGCCAGGCCGTCCGCGACGGCACGCGTGCCAGCCATGCCGGCTTGCTGCCGGGCGTGTCGCGCTGGGTCGTGGGCATGGTCATCGCCCGTCGTCAGCGCGCGGCGTGCGCCGCGGCGGCCGCGGGCGTGGTTGCAGCCACGGCCGTGCCGGCCGGCGCCAGCCAGGCGCGCTTGAGCGAGGCATAGACCTGGTCCACGCCGCTGACCGTATCGCGCAGGTTCGACGACTGCACCGTGAAGAAGCGCAGTTCGAGCAGCGGGATCGACGGCAGGTCGGTCTGCACCACGGACTGGAACTTGCGGAACAGCTCGACGCGCTCGGCCTGGCTCGGCGAGCCCTGTGCCTGGTCGATCAGCCGGTTCGCTTCATCGCCGCGATAGCCCGAGCCGTTCGACCACGGGATATTCTTGCCGACCGTGTCGCTGCGGTAGGCGCGCGTCACGCCAACCAGCGGATCGGCAAAGCCCGCGAACCAGACCACCGCCAGGTCGAAGTCGCGATCGCCGTAGACACGCCTGGTATAGGTGGGCGTGTCCTGGGTGCGCACGGTCACGTCGACACCCACGCGCTTGAGCGCCTGCTTGATGTACTCCGCGCTGCGCTTGTAGTCGTCGCCATACGGCAGGTAGTCGATCTGGATCTTCAGGCGGTTGCCGTCAGCGCCACGCTTCAGGCCGGCAGCGTCGAGCAGGGCATCGGCCTTGGCCGGGTCATACGGATACTTCGGCACGTTGGGGTTGAAGAATTGCCCGAGCGTCGAGACCACCGGGCTTACCGCGGGCTTGCCGAAGCCGAACCAAACCACCTTGTTCAGCGCGTTCAGGTCGATCGCATGGGCCAGCGCCTGGCGCACGCGCACGTCCTTGAAGTAAGGCCGCTCGACGTTGACGTCCATGAACAGCCACGGCGACAGCCATTCGTAGCCGCGCGTCTCCAGTTTCAGCGAAGGCAGTTGCGACAGGCGCTGCGCATCCTTCAGCGGCACCGGGTTGAACGGCGCGTACTGGACTTCGCCCTTCTCCAGCGCCGCCGCACGCGCGCTGGCATCGGGGATCACCTTGAAGACGATCTTGTCGAGGTACGGCTTGCCCTTGTCCCAGTAGTCGGGGTTGCGCTCGAGCACGATGTAGTTGCCCTTGCTCCATTCCTTGAAGACGAATGGCCCCGTTCCCACGGGCTTGTTGTTGTATGGGTTGTTGAGGATGTCCGTGCCTTCGTACAGGTGCCTGGGCAGAACCTGGGCACCGTTGCTGTTCAGCGAGCTGAGCACCGCGAGCGACGGCTCGGAGAAATGCAGCACGACGGTCAGCGCATCGGGCGTATCGACGCGCGTGACCTTGCCGAACAGGATCTGGTTGCGCGGATGCAGCTTCTTCCACACGTTCTCAAGCGTCCACTTCACGTCGGCCGACGTGAACGGCTTGCCGTCATGCCACTTCACGTTCGGCCGCAGGTGGAACGTGAGCGTCTTCGCATCCTTCGAGATCTCCCAGCTCTGCGCGAGCGCCGGCTTGAGCCTGAACGCGTTGTCATACTCGATCAGGCCATCGAAGACGTTCGCGCTGAAGAACCCGGTCGGCGCGGCGGAATTCAGCGCCGAGGTCAGGATCACCGGCTCGGGCTGGATGATGGTCGTGAGCGTACCACCGGCCCGCGGCGCTTCCGCGGCCTGTGCCGCCGGAGCGGCGTTGGCCGGTGCTACCAGCAGGCCGCCCAGCAGCGGCAGCGACAGCACGACGGGAGCCAGGAACGCGAACGGCCGGAATAGCTGCGCGGGCCGCGATGGCCGGAAAGGGTTCTTCATGGTGGTGATGGGCACAAAGATGGGCCAATGTCTGCAAGGGTGACCAACTATAGGGACGCCCCGGCCCGCCCGGAACGAACGATTGCGCATGCCCTTATGCGCACGGATCGCCTATGGATAGAACGAACGCGTCGTTCGCGCGGCGGCCGCGCCGCAGTATCGTCTCGGCACCCTCCAGGCTGCGCAAAGCAGGAGAACCATACCCGCGCAGCCATCGACCACACCAGCACCACTACGCTCTGCGAAAACCCATCATGTCCAAGCCCCTGAAGCTCGTTGCCGTCAACGGCAGTACCCAGCAACCCTCGCGCACGCTTGCGCTGGTCGAGGCACTGATTGCCGAGCTTGACGCGCGACTGCATGTCGACGCCCATGTCATCAACCTGGCCGAGATCGCGCGCCCGCTCGGCGGCGCGCTGTGGCGCACGGAACTGCCGACCGCGATCGAAGCGCAACTGCAGGCAATCGAATCGGCCGACCTGGTCATTGCCGCGTCGCCGGTCTATCGCGGCGCGTATCCGGGCCACTTCAAGCACCTGTTCGACCTGATCGGCCAGGACGCGCTCGCCGACAAGCCCGTGCTGCTCGCCGCCACCGGCGGCAGCGAGCGCCATGCACTGGTGCTCGAGCACCAGTTGCGGCCGCTGTTCGGCTTCCTGCAGGCACTGACGCTGCCTATCGGCGTTTATGCAACCCCTGCGGATTTCGAGAGCTACACCGTGCAGAGCCCCGCGCTGCGCGAGCGGATCCAGCTCGCGGCCGATCGCGCCGCGCCGTTGTTCGCGGCGCACCGTCGGGTTGCATTGAAGGCCGCGTGAGCGCTGAATCATCCGCCCATGCCACACCCCCTTCCTGCTTCACCTTCCGCCCACGCGGCACCGACGTTCTCATCGCTCGCCGAGCGCTTTCGGCCGGTGTTCGCGCAGATCGCGGCCGGCGCACTCGAACGCGAACGCACGCGCACCTTGGCCCACGACGCGATTGCACTGCTGCGCGACGCACGCTTCGGTGCACTACGCGTGCCGCGCGAGCATGGCGGCCTGGGTGCTTCCGCGTCGCAGCTGTTTGCGCTGCTGATCGAACTGGGCGCGGCCGACTCCAACCTGCCGCAAATCCTGCGCGCGCACTTCGGCTTCATCGAACGGCTGCATGCCGAGATCGCGCCGGCACGGCGTGCGCCGTGGCTGCGGCTCGCGGCGCAGGGCGTGATCTTCGGCAACGCCGCGATGGAGCGCGGCGACGGCCGGCTCGGCCGGTACCGCACGACGCTCGCGCCGGACGGCGCCGGAGGCTGGCGCCTCGACGGAGAGAAGTACTACAGTACCGGCACGCTGTATGCGGACTGGATCGCGGTGTCGGCCACCCGCACCGATGATGGCAGCCCGGCCTATGTGCTGGTG
Source organism: Cupriavidus neocaledonicus (assembly GCF_000372525.1). Taxonomy (GTDB): domain Bacteria; phylum Pseudomonadota; class Gammaproteobacteria; order Burkholderiales; family Burkholderiaceae; genus Cupriavidus; species Cupriavidus neocaledonicus. Next base: position 39,379 of record NZ_AQUR01000073.1, on the reverse strand, counting down.
CGGGCCGACGCCGCGGGCGTCGACCGGCTGGACGACTGGCACGGTTTCGGCCAGCGCCTGAGCGCGTCGGGCACGACGCGTTTTCTCGACGTTGCCGTTCCCGACGCGCACGTGCTGTCGTTCTCGCGCACGGACCCGACCACCGTCACCGCGTGCTTCCAACTCGTGCACCTGGCCACGCTCGCCGGCATAGCGCGCGCCATCGAGCGCGACGCCGCGGCGTTCGTGCGGGAGCGCAAGCGCGTGTACAGCAATGGCAGCGCGCCGACGGCGGCAGAAGATCCGCTCGTGCAGCAGGTGGTCGGCCAGCTGTCCGGCGTCGCCTTTGTCGCCCAGGCAACGGTCAGCGCCGTTGCCGCGAAGCTCGACCAGATCGATGCGCTGCGCCAACGCGGCGAGGCGGTGCCGGGTGCCCTGCTGCAGGACGTCGAACTCGATGCATCGCGCGCGCAGGTCGGCATGCTGGACCTGGTGCTCGGCGCGGCCAGCCGGTTGTTCGACGTCGGCGGGGCCTCAGCGCTCGACGCCGCGCACCAGCTCGACCGTCACTGGCGCAACGCACGCACACTGGCGTCGCACAACCCGGCCATCTACAAGGCACGAATCGTCGGCGACCATGCGATCAACGGCACGGCGCCGACATATTACTGGTCGGTCGGTACGCGGGCTGCCTGACCCGGCGCGCACCGGATGTTGCTCCCCTTCCCCGCTTGCTGGAGAGGGGAGCAAACACTCGTGGGTTCTACGCGTCAATCACCTCGCCGCCACCGCAGCCACGCTTCTAAGCATCCTCGGAAATATTCGTGGGAATGCCGTGGACGGGCATGCTCCAATCAAACGTCAGCCTCTTCGATGCCAGACACCGCCATGTCCGGTCCAAAGCATCCTCCCGACTTCTCATGACCGATCTCTCCGATATCCACGCAGCCCGTCAACCTGACGCCGCCGGGCGTGAACCCGCCCTGCCCGATCCGGCAACGGTGCGACGCATCCAGGACGACGCAGAAGCCATCGACGCGGCACGAGCGCTCGCCGGGATATTCCGTGCCGGCGCTTCGGTGCGCGATCGTGAACGCATCCTGCCGTGGAAGGAACTCGACCGCTGGTCCGAAAGCGGATTGGGAGGCATCACCGTGCCCAAAGCCCACGGCGGCGCCGGCGTCTCCTATGCAACGCTGGCCGAGGTATTCACGATCCTCAGCGCCGCCGATGCATCGCTGGGCCAGATCCCACAGAACCATTTCGGCCTGCTTGGCGTGCTGCGCGAAGCAGGAACCGAGGCGCAGAAGCGCCGCTTCTACGCGGAGGTGCTGGCCGGGCAACGCCTCGGCAATGCCGGGCCCGAGCGGCGCTCGGCTGAAAGCCAGACCATCCTCGACGGCACCACGCGCCTGCGTCGCACGGCACATGGGCTGCGCCTGAGCGGCACGCGCTTTTACTCCACCGGCGCGCTGTTCGCGCACCGCGTGCCAACACGGGCACTCGACGATGAGGGCCGTGCGGTCCAGGTCTGGGTACCGCGCAGTGCCGCCGGCCTGAGCGTGGTCGAGGACTGGTCGTCGTTCGGCCAGCGCACCACGGCAAGCGGTACGGTGGTGTTCGACCACGTCTCAGTCGCCGAGAGTGACGTGATCCCCGTGTGGCAGCTGGCCGACCGGCCCGGCCTCTACGGCGCGAACTCGCAACTGATCCAGGCCGCGATCGATCTCGGCATCGCCCAGGCCGCGTTCGACGACGCCATTGCGTTCGTGCGCCAGCACGCGCGTCCGTGGATCGATGCGGGCGTCGCCCGCGCGAGCGAGGATCCGCACCTGATCGGAGACGTTGGCCGCCTGGCGATCGAACTCGAAGCCGCGCGCGAAGTGCTGGGCGAAGCGGCGCAGACGCTCGATGCCATCGCGAAGCAGCCCCTCACCGAGGCAAGCAGCGCGCAGGCGTCGGTCGCCGTGGCCGAGGCCAAGGTGCTGACCACCGAAGCGGCCCTGCACGCCAGCGAGAAGCTGTTCGAGCTGGCCGGGTCTTCCGCCACCCGCGCCGGGCACAACCTCGACCGCCACTGGCGCAATGCGCGCACGCATACCCTGCACGATCCGGTGCGCTGGAAGCTGCATCTGATCGGCAACTACTCCCTGAACAACGCGCTGCCCAAGCGGCACTCCTGGAACTGACATGTCGCTGCTTTTCAATCCGCCGCCCGCCGACGGACGGGCGCAGCCAGCGCCCGCGCCTGCCGTGGTTCCGCATCTTGTCCGCGACGACGCCGAAGCGATCGCCATCGCGCGCCGGCTCGCCGCACACTTTGCGCCCGGAGCGGCCGCGCGCGACCGCGAACGGCGCCTGCCCTGGGAGGAACTGGAAGCCTTCAGCGCCAGCGGCCTGTGGGGCATCACCGTGCCGCGCGAATACGGCGGCGCGGGCGTGTCCTGCACCACGCTGGCGCAGGTCATCGCCATCATCGCCGCCGCGGATGGCTCGCTCGGGCAGATTCCGCAGAACCACTTCTACGCGCTGGAGGTGCTGCGTGTTGGCGGCACGCCAGCGCAGCAGGCATTCTTCTATGCGCGCGCACTGGCCGGCGAGCGCTTCGGCAACGCGCTGGCCGAGATCGGCCACAAGGACTTCCGCCGCCGCACGCGGCTGACGCCAGACGGCGACGGCTTCCGCATCGATGGCAAGAAGTTCTATTGCACCGGCGCGCTGTATGCGCACTGGATTCCCACGCTCGTCGTGACAGAGGAAGCCGGGCGCGAAAACACGTGGCTTGCATTTGTGCCGCGCACGGCCGACGGTGTCGGCGTTACGGACGACTGGGACGGCTTTGGCCAGCGCGTCACCGGCAGCGGCTCGGTGACGTTCGAGAACGTACGCGTCGAGGCTGACTGGGTGGTGCCGTTCCTCGCCTCGTTCGAGCGGCCCACGACCATCGGTCCCTTTGCCCAGTTGCTGCATGCGGCGATCGACCTCGGCATCGGCCGTGGCGCGCTGGCTGCCACGCTGCCGTTCCTGCGCGACCACGCACGACCATGGATCGATGCCGGCGTAGCGCGCGCCGCCGACGACCCGCTGACGCTGCACCAGCTTGGCGAGGTCCAGGTACAGCTGCGCGCCGCCGAAGCACTCGTGCGCCGCGCCGGCCGTGCCACCGATGCCGCGCAGCAGGTGTCAAACGAGCAGACCGTTGCGCAAGCGTCGCTCGCCGTCGCTGCCGCGCGGGCGCTGACGACCACCGCAGCGCTGCTTGCCGGCACGCGGCTGTTCGAGCTGGGCGGCACGTCCGCCACGCTCGATAACCGGGGCCTGGACCGCTTCTGGCGCAATGCGCGCACGCATACCTTGCACGATCCGGTGCGCTGGAAATACCACGCGGTCGGCAACTTCCATCTCAATGACAAGCTGCCGCCGCGGCATGGAGCGATCTGATGGCCAACCATGGACCGCGCAAGCAGATCCTGCTCAACGCGTTCAACATGAACTGCGTGGGGCATATCAACCACGGACTGTGGACGCACCCGCGCGATCGCTCGGCGGAGTACAACACACTGGAGTACTGGGTGGACCAGGCGCGCACGCTCGAACGCGGCCTGTTCGACGGGTTGTTCATCGCGGACATCGTCGGCGTCTATGACGTGTACCGCGGCAACGTCGATGTCACGCTGCAGGAATCGATCCAGCTTCCGGTCAACGACCCGCTGCTCCTCGTCCCCGCCATGGCCGCGGCCACCCGTCACCTTGGCTTCGGGGTCACGGTGAACCTGACTTATGAGCAGCCGTACCTGCTGGCGCGCCGGTTCTCCACGCTGGACCATCTGACGCGCGGGCGTGTCGGCTGGAACATCGTGACCGGCTACCTCGACAGCGCGGCGCGCGCCATGGGCCTCGAAGCACAGCTCGCCCATGACGAGCGCTACGACCGCGCCGACGAGTTTCTCGACGTGCTCTACAAACTCTGGGAAGGCAGCTGGCAGAACGACGCCGTATTGCGCGACAAGGCCGCGCGCATGTTCGCCGATCCCGCCAAGGTGCGCAAGGTCAGCCATAGCGGGCGCTACTACAAGGTGGACGGGTATCACCTGTCCGAGCCATCGCCGCAGCGCACACCTGTGCTGTTCCAGGCCGGCAGCTCGGGCCGTGGGCAGCGCTTCGCCGCGCGCCACGCCGAATGCGTATTCATTTCTCCGCCGAGCAAGGAAGCGGCGCGCAAGACTGTGTCCGCGCTGCGCGAACAAGTCGTGGCGGCCGGGCGCCGTCCGGACGACGTCAAGGTCTTCATGGGCGCTGCCGTGGTCACGGCCCGCACCGAGGCCGAGGCACGCGCCAGGCATGCCGAGTATCGCGACTATGCGAGCCGCGAGGCCGGACTCGCCCATTTCGCGGCCAGCACCGGCGTGGACTTCGCGCGCTACGGGCTCGACGACCCCGTGAACTATGTAGGCGGCAACGCCATCGAATCGGCGACAAGGACCGCCGCCCAGCATGGCTGGACGCGCCGCAGGCTGCTGCACCAGTTCGAGCTGGGCGGACGCTACCCGGCCATCGTCGGCAACCCGTCGCAGGTGGCCGACACGCTCGCCGAATGGGTCGACGAGACCGGCATCGACGGTTTCAACCTGAGCCGCACCGTGGTGCCGGAGAGCTACGAGGACTTCGTCGACCTCGTCGTCCCCGCTCTGCAGGAGCGCGGCCGCTACAAGACCGCGTATGCCGACGGCACGCTGCGGCGCAAGCTGTTCGCCGAAGGCGACCGGCTGCCGGCGCGCCACGCGGCCGACGCATTCCGCCACGCATGACGCATTCCTCCCTTGCCCGCCTTCACAACTGACACCATGAAGATCTCCCGCCTCCTTCCGGCCACCGTTGCCGCCCTGTTTGCCTCGCTGGCGCTGCTGCCGGCTGTCCATGCCGCGCCGTTGCGTATCGGTGTCACACCGGGCGCACTCGCCGACTCCGTCGAAGTGGCGGCCGCCGAAGCGCGCAAGCAGGGCCTCGACGTCAAGGTCGTCGAGTTCACGGACTGGACGACGCCCAATGTCGCGCTGTCGTCCGGCGACCTCGACGTGAACTACTTCCAGCACCAGGCGTTTCTCGACAACGCCGTCAGGGAACGCGGCTACAAGTTCCAAAGCGTGGCGCTCGGCGTGCTGCCCAATATCGGCCTGTATTCGAGCCACGTGAAGCGCTTCGACGAGCTGAAGGAAGGCGCTCGCGTCGGCGTGGCGAGCGATCCGGTAAACCAGGGTCGCGGCCTGTTGCTGCTGCAGAAGGCCGGCCTCATCCGGCTGCGCGACGGCGTTGGCGCAAAAGGCAGCGTCAACGACATCGTCGCGAATCCGAAGAAGCTCAAGCTGATCGAGATCGAGGGACCGCAACTGGTCCGCGCGCTGGACGACGTAGACCTGGCGCAGGGCTACCCCGCGCACTTCGTCAACGCCGGCAAGGCCCAGGTGGCGGGTGCCGGGTTGCTGTACTCGGGAGTCGACGATACGTATTTTGCGATCCGCTTCGTCACGCGCGCGGACAACGCCGCCGATCCGCGCGTGGCGCGCTTCGTGAAGATCTACCAGGACTCGCCAGCGGTCCGCAAGCAGCTCGGCATCTCTTACGCCAACAATGACAGGCTGTACAGCCTGCCGTGGCTCAAGGCGCAGCCGTGACACGCACAAGGGATGCCATGAGCATGACCACTGCATTGCTGCGCCGCGGGTTCCTGCCCGCGGCAACACGTTCCGACGCCACCCCCGCCACGCATGAAGGCCAGGCGCGGACCGCGGCGGGCGCCGTTCGGTTCGAACGCGTGAGCAAGCGCTATGCGAGCGGCGCCGGTATCGTCCAGGCACTCAGCGACATCGACCTCGACATACCGCCCGGCGGCATCTTCGGCATCATCGGGCGCAGCGGCGCCGGGAAATCCACGCTGCTGCGCACGATCAACCGGCTGGAGGCACCGACCGATGGACGCGTGCTGGTCGACGGGCAGGATATCGCGGCGCTCGACGAAAACGGCCTCGTGGCACTGCGCCGCCGTATCGGCATGATCTTCCAGCATTTCAACCTGCTTTCGGCGAAGACGGTACGCGAAAACGTGGCGCTGCCGCTGAAGGTGGCCGGGGTGCCGCGCGACGCCATTGCGCGGCGCGTGGACGAGGTGCTCGCGTTGGTGGGCCTCGAAGGCAAGCACGATACCTATCCGGGCCGCCTGTCCGGCGGACAGAAGCAGCGGGTCGGCATTGCGCGCGCGCTCGTACACCGCCCCGAGATCCTGCTTTGCGACGAAGCCACGTCCGCACTGGACCCAGAAACCACGCAATCGATCCTGCAGTTGCTGCGCGACATCAACCAGCGCTTCGGGCTCACCATTGTGCTGATCACGCACGAGATGCGCGTGATCCGCGAAATCTGCGACCAGGTGCTGGTGCTGGAGCGCGGCGCCATCGCCGAAGCCGGGCCTGTATGGCAGGTATTCGGCCAGCCGCGGCACACTGCGACGCAGGCGCTGCTGGCGCCGCTGACACCGGCACTTCCGCAAGACATCGTCGCGCGGCTGCTGCCCGAGCCGCCGGCCGGGCCGCACCGGCGCATCGCCGAACTGCACTATGCAGGCAGTGACGAGCACGCTCCGGACCTCGCCAGCCTGGCCGCGGGACTCGGCACGGGCGCGCAACTGCTGCACGGCAGCCTGGACCGCATCCAGGGCCACACGCAAGGCCGCCTGCTGTTGTCGCTGGCAGGCAACGGCACGGATCCGGATGCGCTGCGCTCTCCCCTCTCCCCGTACGTGAAAACACTGGGCTATGTCACCGATTCTTATTGAACGCCTCTGGCAAGGATTCCTCGATACGCTGACGATGGTCGGCGCATCCGCCGCCATTGCCGTGCTGGCGGGTGTGCCGCTCGCGCTTGTGCTCGTGGTCACCGCGCCCGGTGGCATGCGGCCGGCGCCGCGCCTGCATCGCGTGCTCGGTGGCGTGGTCAACAGCTTCCGCGCCACGCCGTTCATCGTGCTGCTGGTGGCGCTGCTGCCGTTCACGCGGCTGGTCGTCGGTGCGACCATCGGCGTCTGGGCCGCGGTGGTGCCGCTGGCGGTCAGCGCCACGCCGTTCTTTGCACGCATTGCGGAAATCAGCCTGCGCCAGGTCGATGCCGGCCTGGTCGAGGCCGCGCAGGCGATGGGCTGCCGGCGCCGGCACATCCTGCTGCACGTGCTGCTGCCGGAAGCGCTGCCCGGTATCGTCGGTGGCTTTACCATCACCGTCGTTTCGCTGATCGGAGCCTCGGCCATGGCCGGCGCGGTTGGCGCGGGCGGACTTGGCGACCTTGCGATCCGGTACGGCTACCAGCGCTTCGATACCACCGTGATGGCGGTCGTCATCGTGGTCCTGATCGCGCTGGTCACGGTGGTGCAGGCGAGTGGCGACTGCCTGGTGCATCGCCTGCGAGAGCGCTAGATGGTAGTAGTCGCGCCGGCGGCGCCAACCCGCCACGGGTCGGCGGCGAACGCCGCGCGCTGGCCCTTGGGCTGGACGACGAACAACGGTGCTGGCCTTCCAAGCCACTCGGAACCTGGAACCGCAGCTTCGCGCTTTGCACGCATATGATCCTGACGAGAGCTTCGTTGTCCAGCCGACCTTTGTTGGCTATTGTCGAAAGCCAAGCCATCACCGCACGCGAGTAAGCATCATGGACCTGCTCGACTGGATCACCGCGGTCGCCACCGTCGTTCTGGTGTTCGTGGCGCTGCGCCATCCGCTCTACCCGCCTGGGATAGGCAAGGACGAAGAATCCCGGCCATGAGAAGGAGGACCGTCCGAAATACCAATCGTCGCATAAAGCGACGCTTCGCCTTTCCAAAGCCCCCTTCACTTGCGGCCCACGAGCATCAACAAGGTGAGCAATCCACTGACGTTCTTACCAGGAGCCCCCGCCCATGTCGAGCCCGCGCGTCACTCAACCTCGATCGTCGTGACCGCGGTCCAGCGGCCGCCTTTGACCTGGTACAGCGTTGAGGCCGGATGCTTCAGATCGCCGTTGGCGTCGAAGACGATTTTCCCGGTGACGCCCTCGTATTGCGTGGCGCGCACCGCCGGCACGTACCTGGCGGGTTTTGCGGAGCCGGCGTCTTTCATCGCAAGGATGGCCACCCACGTGGCATCGTAGGCAAACGGCGCATAGCTGAGGGCATCGCTGCCAAAGCGTTTCCTGAACTTCTGCATGAAGGCCCTGCCTTGCGGCAGGCTGTCGAGCGGGCGTCCGTATTCCCAAGCCATGGCGCCTTCGGCGGCGGGGCCGGCGATCTTCAGGAAGATGCTGTCGGCGATGCCGCCGCTGCCGACCAACTGGGTGCGCATGCCCAGCTCGCGCATGCGCTTCGTCACCAGTGCCGCCTGGGTGTCCAGCCCGGCGAAGAACAGCACGTCGGCGTTGGCGGCGCGGATGTTGGTGAGCTGGGCGCTGAACTCGACGGTCTTGTCGTTGGCATATTCCGCGATCGCGATCTTCCCGCCAGCGGCGACGACGGCCTTCTTGAACTCGTCCACCGCACCATGGCCGAACGCGGTGCGGTCGTCCATCACGGCAATGCGGCGGGCCTTCATCGCCTTGACCACGTACTTGCCGGCGTTGCCGGAGTTTTGCGCGTCGGTCGGAATGATGCGGAAGACCGTGCCCAGGCCCTGCTGCGTGATGGCCGGATTGGTCGCCGCCGGATGGATCACCGGGATCCCGGCCCGGGCGAAAACCGGCCCCGCCGGTAGTGCGACGCCCGAGTTGTAGTATCCGATCACGGCGGCGACCCCATCGTCCACCAGTTTCTGCGCCACCTGGACGCCGATGCGCGGGTCGCTCTGGTCGTCGCCGGTGGCGAGTTCGAAACGCACCTCATGCCCGTCGAGCCTGACAGGCTGCGCGTTGGCCTCCTCCACGGCCAGCCTGACGCCGTTCTCGATGTCCTTGCCATTGGCGGCATTGAGCCCGGTAAGCGGCGCGGACACGCCGATCCTGACCGCCCGCTGCCCCTGCGCATGGGTGCATGCCAGGGTCAGCAGCATGGCGTTGAGGCCCGCAACCAGCAGCCTTCTGGCAAAGTGGGTCATTGGTTCCTTTCCGCGGCCGAGTGCGTCGGCGCATGCCGCCCGTGGCCGGTGCATGCGCCCTGCCCGATTCTAACGGTGAAATTATCCCGCCTGCCGCCGCTCGTGGCTGGGCGCATGGCCGAACTGCGCCCGGTATGCCTTGCTGAAATGGCATGGCGACTGAAAGCCGCAGACCGCCGTCACCTGTGCGATCGACGCATTGGTGGTGCGCAGCATGTCGCGCGCGCGCTTCAGGCGCAGGGTCAGATAATAATGGGTCGGCGACACGTTCAGATAGAACTTGAACATGCGCTGCAGGTGCCGCTGCGACAGCCGCACCAGCCGCGCCAGCTCGTCGAGCGACAGCGGTTCCTCGATATTCGCCTCCATCAGCCGCACCACCTCGACCAGCTCTGCCCGCGACAGGCCGACGCGCGCATTGACCGGGACCGGCTGCGCATCGGTGCTGCCGCGTATGCGCTCCAGTATGAACTGCTCGGAAACCTGCGCGGCCAGCTGCCGGCCGAAGCGCTGGCCGACGAGATGCAGCATCATGTCGATGGGTGCCGTGCCGCCCGTGCAGGTCAGCCGGTCGCGGTCGATCACAAACAGCTCGTCGGCGAAATGCACCCGCGGAAACTCCTCATGCAGCGACGCCCGGCTTTCCCAATGCACCGCGCAGCGGTAGCCGTCCAGCAGCGCGCTCGCCATCAGCGCGTAGGCGCCGGTGCAGATCGCGCCCAGCGGCATCGCCAGCGCGGCCAGCCTTGCCAGCATGGCGCGCAGGCGCTCGTCGACGGCATCGCGGATGCGGACGCCGCCGCAGACGATCAAGACGTCCGGCAGCGCGGCGGCGTCGAGGGCACCGGTAGGCCGGACCACGATGCCGTTGCTGGCCCGCACCGGTTCGCCGTCGGGCGAATAGATCGACCATGTGTAATGCTCGGCACGCCCCAGGTAGTTCGCCATGCGCAGCACTTCGACCGCACTGGAAAACGCGATCATCGAGAAGTCCGGCAGTGTCAGGAAGCCGAAATGCGCGAGCGGCGCCAGCGCCGCGGCCGGCGCGGAAGTGCTGTCGGTTGGCACGGCTGCAACGCCCCCGAGTTGGATGTCCTGGTTGCTGGCGGATCAGGCTTGCGCCGTGGTGGCCTTGGCGCCGAACAATTGCCTGAGCCCCGAAAACAGCGGCGCCTTCGCCTCGCCCGGCGCCCGACCGAAGCTCTCGGTGATGCGATCGAGCATGATCGCCAGCAGCACCACCGAGAGACCGCTTTCGAAGCCCAGGCCGATATCGAGCCGCTGGATGCTGGCAAGCACCTCGTTGCCCAGGCCGCCGGCGCCGACCATCGAGGCGATGATAACCATCGACAAGGCCATCATGATGGTCTGGTTCACCCCCTGCATGATCGACGGCAGCGCATTCGGGAACTGCACCTTGTACAGCAGCTGCCACGGCGTGCAGCCGAAGGCGTGGCCGGCTTCGACGATCTCCATGTTGACCTGCCGGATGCCCAGGCAGGTCAGCCGCACGGCGGGCGGCATGGCGAAGATCACCGTTGCCAGGATGCCGGGCACGCGGCCCAGGCCGAACAGCATCGCGGCCGGAATCAGGTAAACGAACGCGGGCATGGTCTGCATCAGGTCGAGCACCGGGCGCACGGCGGCGGCGACCAGCCGGTTCCGTGCCGCCCAGATGCCGAGCGGCACCCCGAGCAGCAGGCTGATGATGGTCGACGACAGCGTCAGCCCCAGCGTGATGATGGTCTGGTCCCAGAAGCCGGTCGCGAAGATGACGAACAGCGATACCGCGGTGAAGAGCGCGAAGCGCCAGCCCACGCGCCACAGCCCGATGCCGATGAAGATCGCCATCATCAGCCACATCGGCACGGCTTGCAGGCCGCGCTCGATCAGTTCCGCGAGGCCGCCGATGGCGCGGCCGATGGCGTCGAAGGTGGCGGCGTCGTGGTCGAGCAGGTAATGGACGGATTGGTCGACCCAGCGGCCGACGGGCAGGAGTTCAGACATGGTTACCTCGCGAGCGCGTGATGGCTTTCAGGATGACGGCGCGGCTGACCGAGCCGCAATAGCAGCCGTCGTCGTCGACGACCGGCAGCGCATTCGGATTCGCCACCACGCGCTCGACGACGTGGTCGAGCGACGCGCTGAGCCGGATGCTTTCCACGGGACGCACGCTGTGCGCAGCGTCGCGCGTGACGAAGCCACGCAGCTTGCGCTGCGCATCCAGTACGAAGGCGTAGGCCTCGCTGCCGTTCAGCGTTGCGGCGATGTTGGCGGCGTCGAGCTGCGACAGCGTGGGCACGGCGTTGGTCTGCATCAGGTCGCCGGCGGTCAGGTAGCGGCTGGTGTCGATGCCGTCGAAGAAGGTGCGGACGTAGTTGTCGGCCGGGTTGGCGATGATCTCGTGCGGCGTGCCGACCTGGACCAGGCGGCCGCCCTCCATGATCGCGATCCGGCTGCCGATGCGCAGCGCCTCCTCCAGGTCGTGCGAGACGAACATGATGGTGCGGCGGTGCTCCTTCTGCAGCTGCAGCAGCACGTTCTGCATTTCCTTGCGCTTGAGCGGGTCGAGCGCCGAAAAGGCCTCGTCCATGATCATCAGCGACGGATTGACCGCCAGCGCGCGCGCCAGCCCCACCCGCTGCTGCATGCCGCCGGAGAGCTCGCGCGGCAGCTTCTGCGCGAACGTCGCCAGGCCGACCTGCTCCAGCACTTCCATGGCGCGGCGCTCGCGCTCTTGCCTGCCGACGCCCGCGACCTCGAGGCCGAATGCCGCATTGGACAGCACCGTGCGCTGCGGCATCAGCGCGAACGACTGGAACACCATGCTCATGTCCTTGCGGCGCAGCGCGATCAGCTCGCCCCGGCTCACCGCTGCCACGTCACGCCCGCCGATCAGCACCTTGCCGGCGGTCGGTTCGACCAGGCGGTTGACCAGGCGGATCAGCGTCGACTTGCCGGAGCCCGACAGGCCCATCAGCACGAAAATTTCGCCTTCCTTCACGTCGAACGACACGTCGTGCACGCCGACCACATGGCCGGTGCGCCGGAACACGTCATCCTTCGTCGCACCGGCGGCGAGCATGTCGAGGGCCTGCCTGGGATTGCTGCCAAAAACCTTGCACAGACCTTCGACCACGACCTTGGGACTATCCATCGAAACCTCTCCTGGTCCTGCGGGACTCACTCGTCATATGGCATGCCAACCTTTCCGTCGATCCCGGGAAAGCGCTGGCGGCGCGTTACTACCCTCCTCCGTGGAATGCCTGGGCAAACCTTGTCGTCGCATCGCGATCTGCGCGCGATTCCCTACATGGTTGCCAAGAAACGCCCTGCCCTGCCGACGAATTCCGACAAGCGCTTGCGCAAATGCGACAACCGCAATCCGGCACGGAAAATTTGACGGCGACTATCCACAAACGGCGCCAGCCGGCCGGCCGGCGGGCGCGGCGCGGCGCCATGCGCGGCGTGGCGCGCCGATACCAGCCACGCGGCGCTTCGGTTCTAGCCGGTGCTCGCCTGGGCTGATCTACTTGGCGCATGGCATGTGCGCGCACGAGGCGCGTCCGCGGCCAGTCAACCCACAGAGGAATCGCATGAACGCGCAGTCTCCTTCACCGCAGCACATCCTGACGCTGTCGTGCCCGAGCGCTCCCGGCCAGGTGGCCGCCACCGTCGGCCTGCTCGAGCGCCATCGCTGCTATATCGACGCCCTGACCGTCTTCGACGATGACCTGAGCAACCGCTTCTTCCTGCGTTGCGTGTTCCATCCGACCGACGCGCAGGCGCTGGATATCGGCCGGCTGCGCCAGGAATTCACGCCGATCGCGCAGGGCTACGGCATGAAGTGGGCCATCCACGATGCGCACGCCCGTCCCCGCGTGCTGATCTTGGTGTCGAAGCTCGAGCATTGCCTGGCGGACCTGCTGTTCCGCTGGCGCATGGGCGAACTGAAGATGGATATCGTCGGCATCGCCTCCAACCACGCCGACCTGGAGGCGCTGGCGCACCAGCACGGGCTGCCGTTCCGGCACTTCCCGATCACGCCCGAGACCAAGGCCGAGCAGGAAGCGCGCTGGCTCGACCTGTTCGAGTCGAGCGGCGCGGAGCTGGTGATCCTGGCCCGCTACATGCAGGTGCTCTCGGCCGCCACCAGCGCCAGGCTGGCCAACCGCGCGATCAATATCCACCATTCGTTCCTGCCCGGCTTCAAGGGTGCCAGGCCCTATCACCAGGCGCATGCGCGCGGCGTCAAGCTGATCGGCGCGACCGCGCACTTCGTCACCGACGACCTCGACGAAGGCCCGATCATCGAGCAGGCGGTCGAGCGCGTCGATCATTCGTACCGGCCGGAACAGCTGCTCGCGGTCGGCCGCGATGTGGAATGCATCACCCTCGCGCGCGCGGTCAAGGCGTTTATCGAGCGGCGCGTGTTCCTGAACGGCGACCGCACGGTCGTATTCCAGTAAGCACAACCAAACGGGCCACGATCGCATAACGATCGTGGCCCGCGTTCCTGCCGCCAGCGTGGGCAGCCGTAACTACTGCGTGTTCTCCAGCCACGCGCTGACGCGGTCCCCATGCGCGGCGATCCAGGCGTCGGCGGCGGCTTCCGGCTTGGTACCGTTCTGGATCGCCAGCATCACGCTGTCGATCTCGCCCGGCTTCCACTGGAACTTCTTCAGGAAGGCCACCACCGGCTGCGCCTTCTTCTCCAGGCCCGGGTTGACGACGTTGTCGACGTGCTCGGACTCGCCGAACACCTTCTTGGGATCGTCGAGGAAGCGCAGCTTCCACTTGGCGAACATCCAGTGTGGCGCCCATCCGGTCACGATCACCGGCTTGTTGGTGTTCATCGAGCGCGCCAGCTCCACCGTCATCGCGCTGCCCGAACTCGGCATCAGCGTATAGCTCAGGCCATAGCTCTTGATCGCCTCCGACGCCTTGCGCATCACGCCCGCGCCGGCGTCGATGCCGACGATGCGGCCTTCGAACGCGGCCTTCTGCGCGTTGAGTTCTTCGATGCTCTTCGCGCTGACCGATGCCGGCACGATCAGGCCGATCCTGGCGTCGGTGAAGTTGGGGCCCAGGTTGACGACTTTGCCCTTGAACTGCTCCCAGTACGCGCCCTGCGTCACCGGCAGCCAGGCCGACAGCGTCGCGTCGAGGTCGCCGCGCGCCACGCCCTGCCACATCACGCCCGCAGCGACCGGCACCAGTTGCACCGGATATCCCAGCTTCTTCTCGATGATGCGCGCGGCCACGTTGGTGGTGGCGACGCTGTCGTCCCAGCCCTCGACATAGCCGATCTTCAGCGTGGGCCTGGTGTCCCCGAGCGCGAGGGCGCTCCATGTCAGCATCACCGACGCGGCGCTGGTGAAGAATAGTTTGGCGAGAATTTTCATGTTTACCCTCCTGTCATCGGCGCCGAGGCGCTCCCCTTCCGAATGCGAAGCGCCGGGCGCCGTGCGCGCCGGACCTCGCCCAACCCTTGCCTCACTTGTCGATCACAAGGTCCGATAGCGGCTTGCTGCAGCACAACAGCACCATGCCCTGGTCGATCTCGCGCTGGCGGATGCCGCCGTTGTGCTTCATCTCGACCTGGCCGCTGAGCAGCTTCACCTTGCAGGTGCCGCACATGCCCTGGGTGCACGACGCCGCCAGCCGCACGCCCGCCTGGCGCGCCGCGTCGAGCACGTTCTGCGCCGCGCCGCAGGCGATCTCCCGGGCGCTTCTGGCAAAGCTGATGTTGAACTGCGCGGCGTCCGGCGGGCCGCCGGGCACCGGCGCGCCATCCTCCACCGCCGTGGCGGCGTCGGGCTCCGCGTTCAGGGTCTCGAACGAGAAGCTCTCCTCGTGGTAGCGCCTGCGATCGAAGCCGGCTTCGTCGAGCAGCGCGCGCACCGCTTGCATGTACGGGGCGGGCCCGCAGGTGAAGATCTCGCGCTCCATGAAGTCCGGCGCGACCAGCTTCAGCAGCGGCAGCGACAGGAAACCGGTGATGCCTGGCCAGTTGGTGCGCGTGCCGACCCGCTCGCACACGAACGCGGTGCGGAAGTTGCTGTGGTTCGACGCGATCAGGTCCAGCTCGCGCGCGAAGATGATGTCGTCGGGCGTGCGCGCGCTGTGCACGAAGACGATGTCGCGGTCCTCGGCCAGGTCGTGGTGCGCGCGGCTCATCGACATCAGCGGCGTGATGCCCGAGCCGGCGGACAGGAACAGATACTTGTGTGCCGGATGCCTGGCACAGGTGAACTCGCCGGCCGGTCCCAGCATGCGCACGGGCGTGCCCGGCTTCATGGTGTCGTGCAGCCAGTTCGACACCTTGCCACCCGGCACGCGCTTGACCGTGATCGAGACCGTGTGCGGCCGCGCCGGCGACGACGAGATCGTGTAGCAGCGGTTGATGGTCTCGCCGTCGATATCGAGCTCCAGCGTGACGAACTGCCCGGGCTCGAACACAAAGGCGCGCCCCAGCGGCGAACGGAAGAAAAAGCTCTTTACGTCGTGGGTTTCCTGCCGCACGTGGCAGCACACCAGCGTCTCTTCCGCGTCGCTGGTCCAGCGCTCCGGAAGCGCGTTCCAGAACGACGGCCGTGTCACCCGGCTGTCTGCCGATTCAAACTGCACCGCATCGCGCATCATGTCGACTCCCCTCCTTGCGCTCAGGCCCCGATCTGCTCGGCGAGCCGGCGCACGTACCAGGCCGAGAACTTCTCGACCAGGCCTTCCGTGAAGGGCGAGTACGGGCCGGGCTCGTAGGCGCTGCTGCCTGCGCCGCGCTGCGAGTACTCGACCAGCGCGCGGTCCTGGTCGTTGGTCGCGTTCCAGACCGCGGTCAGGTTCTTCACGTCGTAGTCGACGCCCTCGCGCGCGTCCTTGTGCACCAGCCATTTGGTGCGCACCAGGGTCTCGCCGGCCGACAGCGGGATCACCGAGAACGTGACGATGTGGTCGCTCATGAAGTGATGCCACGAGTTGGGCTGGGTCCAGAACGACAGTCCACCCAGGTCGGCCTGCTCGAACCGGCCCAGCAGCTTCTTCGAGGCCACCTTTGCGTCCAGCGTCTGCGACTCGCCGCTGCGGTCCAGCGGCAGGCGCTGGGTACGGAAGCCGGTGGTCTCCAGCAGCCGCTCGATCTCGGCCGACGGCAGCTTCATCGCCTCCCATTGCTCGGCGCGCGTGCGGCAGGTGCGCTCGAACGCCTCCATGCCCTCGGCATTGGCGGGCGAGCGCTGGTAACCGAAGCCGTACTCGTACAGCGAAATGGTCAGCTCCGGATGGTTGGCGACGCAGTGGTAGCACTCGCGGTTGTTCTCCATCGTCAGCTTCCAGTTGCCCTGCTCGACGATGTCGACCTGCGCGGCGACCTTGGTGTTAGGCAGGTCATGCGGCAGCAGGTACGGCTCCATGGCGGCGCGCATCGCCGCGAAGTCGGGCGGCTCCTTGGCCAGGCAGATGAAGATCAGCCCGGCCAGGTTCTCGACGTGGACCGACTTCAGGCTGTGCTTGCAGCGGTCGAACTTCTCGCCCATGTGCTCGGCGAACATCAGCTCGCCGCTCAGGTTGTAGGTCCAGCTGTGGTACGGGCACACGATGTTGCCCACCGTGCCCTTGTCCTCGTTGCACAGGCGCGCGCCGCGGTGGCGGCACACGTTGTGGTAGGCGCGCACCTGCATGTCGTCGTCGCGCACGATCAGGATCGAGTCCTGGCCCAGCTCGACCGTGACGTAGTCGCCCGGCTCGGGTACGTCTGGTTCGACCGCCACCTGGATCCAGTGCTGGCGGAAGATGGCTTCCATGTCGAGCGCGAAGATCTCGTCGCTCAGGTAGAAAGGCGCCTCGAGGCTGTGGCCCGCCTTGCGCCGCTGCACCAGCGCGCGAATGTCTGCCGATACGTTCATCGTTTGCTCCGGATTCCCTGCGTCCCTGGTTGTTTGCCGACAGGCCGGCAATGTCAGTAATCGATGAGTTGATGCTCGCGTAAATACGCGAGGATGACTTGTGCTTTTTCGACCGAAGTCCCACCGTTTACGACCTTGCCGCCGCGGCTCTCGGTGGTGGTCGCGGACAGCATGCGGGCGTGGCCGGAGCGCTTCTCGGCCGCCGCCAGCCTGGCCGGCTTGCGCTCGACAGCGCCCAGCGCCCAGGCGGCGGCGTCGGGATCGGCGTGGCAGGCGTGGTGGCCGGCCGGGGTGGTGCGGATGGTGCCGTCGCGCAGGCGGGCGTAGGCATAGCGCGGCTGCGCGTTCGCCAGCGGGTGCACCGCCACCACCGCGGGCAGCGCCGCATCGACGCGCCGGCGCAGGCCCTTGGGCAGGAACTGCCGCACGGCAACGCGTCCGCCCTCGATGTCGATATCGACGGCGGCGCCGACCAGCGGCCGGCCAAGCACCGCGGCAAGGCGGTACGGCAGCATGCCGGTGTCGTAGGCGCCCTCGGCGCGGGTGCCGGTCAGCACCAGGTCGCAAGACTCCACTTGCGCGGCCAGCACGCGCGCCGGGTCGTCGCCGGCGCCGCACGCCAGTACCTCGACCTCGCCGGCGCCGAGCGCCAGGTAGTCGGCCAGTGCGGGCTCCGCGGCATCGCCCGCGTGCAGCACGGCGAGCTGTGCGCCGTGCCTGGCGGCGAGGTCGCGCCCGAGCTCCAGCGCGGCGGCGTCGTTGCGGCTGTAGCGCGGCGCGCCGCTGACCGGATGACGGCCAATGGAGACCAGCACCGCGATGCGCTTCAGTTGTCGGGGGGCGATCATGCTGCGACTCCTGCAAGTTCCCTGGGGCGCGCCGGGGCCGGCTGGCCGCGCGCGGGGCGTGCCGCCTGCACCAGCGCGATCAGTTCGGCGATGGTTTCGCGCGCGTCGCCGACGATGGTCAGGTTGGCGCGCCTGGCGATCGGCGCGCTGGCGTCGACGTTGACGGCGATCACGTGGCGGCAGTCCTTGATGCCCTGCAGGTGCTGTACCGCCCCCGAGATGCCGAAGGCGATATAGACGCTCGCCTCGACAGTCTTGCCGGTGGCGCCGACCTGCTTGTCGCGGCTGAAATGCCCGTTGTCCACGGCGACCCGGCTGGCGGCGATGGCCGCGCCGAACGCCCCCGCGAGCTGCTCGAAGGCACCGATGTCGGCCACGCCGTTGCCGGCCGCGACGATGAAGTCCGCCTCCTCGAGCGCGACCCGGGCGGCATCGATCTCCTCGATGCCGAGATCGCGGTACGGGTGCGTGCTGCTTCCCCTCGCGCACAGGAAGTCGGGCGAGAGCCGCTCGCCGGCGCCGGTGAACGGCAGCTTCGCGTCGACCGCGCCCGGCGCCAGCAGGATCACGTCGGGCAGCGCACGGGTCGCGAACGAACGCCTGGCGTGCGCATACGTGGCGACGTGGCGCGCATCGATCTCGACCACATGGGTCGCCACGCTGGCCCCGGCCGCGGCCGCGGCATAGCGCCGGCCGAGGTCGCCGTCGGCGGCTGCATTGTCGGGCATGAAGACATGCCTGGCCGACAGCGCGGTGGCGCAGGCCTGCAGCGCGCGCAGTTCCGCCTCGGGGGCGAAGGTGCGGCGGTCGAACTCGGGCAGCGCGATCAGCTTGTCGGCGCCCAGCTCCGCGGCATCGTCCTTCATCTCGCCGAACACCAGCAGCGCCACCTCGGTCTGCGCGTCGGCCAGCAATGCCGCCGCGGCAACCGCCTGGCGCGCATGGTCATCGAGCGCGCCGCGCTCGCTGTGCGCGGCCACCAGCATCACGTGGCGCGGGTCGCTTACCATGCGCCGAGGCTTTGCCGCCGCCCCATGGCCGTGCGCGGGCCAGTGCGCCGCGTGCGCGTCGGCGCTGCCGGTTTCGCCCAGCGTGATGCGCCTGAGTCCCGCCGCGGTGATGATGAACGGCCGGCGCGGATCGATACGTTTGATCTTGTCCATCGGTTCACTCCAGCGAAGCGGCAACCAGTTCAGCCACGTCGAGCACGTCCGGCCGCGGACCGACCACGCCCTCGAGCATCGCGGTGCAGTTGGGACATCCGACCGCGACCACTTCCGCACCCACCGCGCGCGCGTCGGCGATGCGGATATCGGGAATGCGCTGCTTGCCCGGGATGTCGGTCAGCGGCGCCCCGCCGCCACCGCCGCAGCAGCGGCCGCGCATGCCGTGGCGTTCCATCTCGACCACGTGGATGCCGATGGTCTTGAGCAGCTTGCGCGGCGCCTCGGTCTCGCCGTTGTAGCGGCCCAGGTAGCACGGATCGTGATACGTGGTGCGCTTGTCGCGCAGGGCTTCGACTGCCCTGGGAGCGATCAGTCCGCTCGCCGCGAGCTCGGCCATATAGGAGGTGTGATGCTTGACCGTGACACGCAGCCCCAGCGCACGGTATTCGTTGCGCAGGCTATGCATCACGTGCGGGTCCGCGGTCACGATCTGCCTGAACGACAGCGTGCCGAGCGTACCGATCAGGTGTTTGGCCAGCTGCCGGAAGGTGGCCTCGTCGCCGAGCCGGCGCGCGACATCGCCGGTGTCGGTCTCGACCTCGCCCAGCACCGCGTAGTCGACGCCGGCCTTGTTCAGCACCTTGACCAGCGCGCGCAGGGTGCGCTGGTAGCGCATGTCGAAACCGCCCTCGCCGGCCACCACCAGCACGTCGACCGCCTTGCCGGGCCGCGCCACGGGCGCGTTCAGGTCCACCGACCAGTCGTAGCGGGCTGCCTTGTCATAGCCGCCCATGGTGCCGGTCTCGCGCAGGTTAGCCAGCACCTCGGCGCCCTTGCCCGGCACGGTGCCGTGCACCAGCGTCTGGTTGCGGCGCATGTCGACGATCGCATCGACGTGCTCGATCAGCATCGGGCATTCCTGCACGCAGGCGCGGCAGGTGGTGCACGACCACAGGGTCTGTGCCTCGATCAGGCCCGACACGATCGACCCGTTGGGTTCGCCGCGGTGCCGGCCGACCGGAATCCCCGGCGTCGGGCTGCCGGCATAGGCGGCATCGGTGCCGCCCGCCATGCCGACCACCAGGTCCTGGATCAGCTTCTTCGGGTTCAGCGGCTGGCCCGAGGCGAAGGCGGGACACGCCGCCTCGCATTTGCCGCACTGCACGCAGGCGTCGAAGCTCAGCAGCTGGTTCCAGCGGAACTCGACCGGTTTGGCGACGCCGTATTCCTTGTGCTCGATATCGGCCAGCCTGAGCGCGGTCGGCGGCGTGGCGGTGCCGCTGCCGGTATAGGAGTCCGGCGTCGCCGCGAAGCGCTCCTGGCGCGGGTGAAAGGCCAGGTGCAGCAGGCCCGCCATCGCATGCTTCATCGGTCCGCCGGTGGCGGCGCCGACCGTCATCGCGAACGCGCCGATGCCGATCAGCGCGGCGCACAGCACTGCGAACGCGCCCGACATGACCCCGGCGGGCACCACCGTGTACAGCGCCAGGCCGAGCGCGAACGCGCCGAGCAGCCAGGGCAGCGTATTCCACGGCCCCTTCGACAGGCGCGCCGGCACATCCTTCGCCTTGCGCCGGCGCCAGACGAACACCGCGCCGACCAGCATCGCCAGCGCCGCGACCAGGATCAGCTTGTCGAGCCATGGCGAGTAGATCGCCAGGCCGTAGTTGACGAACACCAGTGCCAGCGCGGCGATCGCCCCGCCCGCCGTGGCCACGTGCGTCCTGGCGATATACGGATCGCGCGCCACCACATGGTGCAGGTCGACGAAATAGCGCCTGGGGATGGCGAACAGGTTGGCGAGGCTGGCCGAGCCGGGCGCGGCCGCGCGCCCCACGCGCCAGTACGACGCGCGCCGCAGCAGCGCAAAGGCCAGCCCCGCCACCGACAGCCAGAGCAGGACGGTAATCAGCAAGGATGGATGCATGGTCAGAAGTCCTTGACGAGGCGCAGCGCGTCGTAGATCGCGCCGTGGATGTTGTGCATCGAGATGCAGTCGCCAACGCGGAACAGCAGGAAGCGGCCGTTGCCGAGCGTCTCCGACAGGCACGGCTGCGGCTCGGCGGCAAACAGCTTGTGCACGTCGACCTGGCCGCGGTTGAGCGATTCCGGCTTGAGCTTCCAGTAGAGCGCGTCGTTCGGCGTCGAGCCGTTCTCGATCACGACCTGGTCGACCGCGCGCTCCTCGAGTTCCTCCGTATACTCGTTGCGCAGCACCGCGATCTTCTTGCCGTCCTCCTCGTAGACACGGTCGAGCCAGTAGTTGGGCGTATGGATCACGCCCTGCGCATACAGGCGCCGGTAGAAGATCGGGAAGGTGGTGCCGCCGCAGTCGTCGGCGACCTTCACGTCCGGCGTGACGATCTCGACCTTGGCGCCGCGGCTGGCCAGGTAGTCGGCAACGCCGGCGCCGGCATGGGTGCTGACGCCGTCGTAGACCAGCACGTTCTGCTTCGCCTCGACGCGCCCGGACAGCACCTCCCACGAGCTCACCGCCAGTCCTGCTGCGACACCCCACGCGGGCACCTGGTCGGAGAAGGCGCGGCCGCCCGTGGCCAGCACGATGATGTCCGGCTGCTCGGCCATGATCATCTTCGCATCGGCCTCCACGCCCAGGCGGCGCTCGACGCCGAGGCGCCTGGTTTCCATGTCGAACCAGCGCACGATGCCGGCCATCTGCTCGCGCTGCGGCGCCTTCGACGCCAGCATGATCTGCCCGCCAACCTCGGCATGCTTCTCGAACAGCACCACGTCATGGCCGCGCGCGCGCGCCACCCGCGCCGCCTCCAGGCCTGCCGGGCCCGCGCCGACCACCACCACCTTGCGTTTCGGCCCGCGCGATTTCTCGATCACGTGGGGCATGGTGGCCTCGCGCGAGGTCGCGGCATTCTGCACGCATAGCACGTCGAGGCCGTTGTACTGGCGGTCGATGCAGTAGTTCGCGCCGACGCATTGCTTGATCTCGTCCTCGCGGCCGTCGCGGATCTTGATGACCATGTGCGGGTCGGCCATCTGGGCGCGCGTCATGCCGACCAGGTCGACCATGCCGCTTGCCAGCAGCCGCTCGGCCTGCCCCGCGTCGCGGACGCTCTGCGCGTGCATCACCGGGATCTTGACCACCGACTTGATCCCCGCGGCCAGGTGCACGAACGGCTCCGGCGGCAGCGCCATCGGCGGCATGCAGTTGGCCAGCGTGTTGTGCGTGTCCGCGCCCGAGCCGATCACGCCGAGGTAGTCGATCAGCCCTGACTCCGACATGGCCTGGGCAATCTCCTTGAGCTGCTGGTGATCGAGCCCGTCCTCGTGGAACTCGTCGCCGCACATGCGCAGGCCGACGCAGAAATCCTTGCCGACCGCCTCGCGCACCGCCTGCAGCACCTCGACACCGAAGCGCAGGCGGTTGTGCAGGCTGCCGCCCCATTCGTCGGTGCGGAAGTTGGTGCGCGGGCTCCAGAACTGGTCGATCAGGTGCTGGTGCGCGGCCGAGATCTCGATGCCGTCCATGCCGGCATCCTTGACGCGCTTTGCCGCCGCGGCGAAGTCGGCGATGATGCGGCGGATTTCCTCCACCTCGATGATCTTGGCGTTGCCGCGGTGCACCGGCTCGCGCACGCCCGACGGCGACATCAGGTGCGGCCAGTGCTCGCCGTGGAACGCCGAGCGGCGCCCCATGTGGGTGGCCTGGATCATGATCTTCGCGCCGTGCCGGTGCATGGTCTCCGCCAGCCGGGACAGCGGCTCGACGATCCTGTCCGTGGCCAGGTTGACCGACTTCCACCAGCCCTGGGGGCTGTCGATCGATACCGGGCTGGAGCCGCCGCAGATCGCCAGGCCGACGCCGCCCTTCGCCTTTTCTTCGTAGTAGCGCAGGTAGCGGTCGCCCGGCAGGCCGTCCGGTTCGGCGTACACCTCGGCGTGCGCGGTGCTGACGATCCGGTTGCGCAGCGTCAGCTGGTTGAGCTGCAGGGGTTTGAACAGGTGGGGATAGCGCATCGCAGGCGACCTCTGGCGTTCGTATATGTTCGTGTTGCGGACGAAATCGGGCCCGGCGCGCTCAGTGCGCGATCGCCGACACCTCGAACACGCAATGCTCGTGGCCCTCGGCCGCGCACTGCGCTTCCTTCGATTGCGCGCGCGGCCCGCCGCTGCCAGCCGGCGCGGTGTCGTTGACCCAGTCCATCGCGCCGGCGAACCAGCCGGCGAACATGTAGCAGAGCTTGCCTTCCTTGCCCGGCTGCGCCAGCACGAACGACGAGTGGTGCAGCGCGATGCGCGCGTGCGCCGTCGCCGGATCGGCTTCGAGCAGCGAGAACACGCCCCAGCCGCGCTGCGACAGCCGCTTCAGGTAGTGCTCGTACACCGCCATGCCGGCCAGGCCGTGCAGCTGCGCCTCCTTGTCGCACCAGTGGTAGGCCGACTTGTAGCCGGCCTTGTACAGGATCCCGGCGTAGGCCTCGACACCGAGCGCCTCTTCCACGGCGACGTGGTTGTTGGTGAAGAAATGGCGCGGGACATATAGCATCGGCAGCGCGTCGGTGGTCCAGACGCCGGTGTCAGGATTGACGTCGATCGGCAGTTGCGGTTGCATGGTGGTGGCTCCGTGAGGATGTGTTCGCCGCTTGCTTCGTCGCGCAGGCGCGGCATTGCCCGCGTGCCCGCGCGGTGCGCGGGCACGTCCCGTTGGTGGTGAATCGGTGGTGAATCGGTTGCTGACTGGGGGCGTGGCGCGGCTCAGGCGCCCCAGACTTCCCTGAACACCCGCACCCAGTTCTCGCCCATGATCTTGCGAATGCGCGATGCCTTCCAGCCCGCGCGCTCCATCGCCGCGGTCAGGTTGGGGAATTCGCCGATGGTGCGGATGCCTTCGGGATTGACCACCTTGCCGAAGTTGGTCAGGCGGCGGTAGCGGCCCTTGTCGTGCGTCAGCATGTCGAAGAACTCGGTGCTGTAGCCCTGCGTGAAATCGGTGCCGATGCCGACCGCATCCTCGCCGACCAGGTTGACGACGTACTCGATCGCCTCGATGTAGTCGTCCACCGTCGCGTCGATGCCGCGCTTCAGGAATGGCGCGAACATGGTCACGCCGACGAAGCCGCCGGCATCGGCGATCTCCCTGAGCTGCGCATCGCTCTTGTTGCGCGGATGCTCCTTCAGCCCGGACGGCAGGCAGTGCGAATAGCAGACCGGCTTCTGCGAGAAGGCAATGGCTTCGGACGAGGTGTTGCCGCCGACATGCGACAGGTCGACCATGATGCCGACGCGGTTCATCTCGCTGATCACCTCGCGGCCGAAATCCGACAGCCCGCCGTCACGCTCGTAGCAGCCGGTGCCGACCAGGTTCTGCGTGTTGTAGCACAGCTGCACCACGCGCACGCCCATGTCGGCGAACGCCTCGATATAGCCCAGGTTGTCCTCGAACGCATGCGCGTTCTGGAAGCCGAGGATCACGCCGGTCTTGCCTTCGCGCTTGGCGCGCAGGATGTCGTCGGTGCTGCGCACCAGCGTCAGCAGTTCGCCGTGCTCGCGGATCTGCTGTTTCATCTGTGCGATGTTGTCGACGGTCTTGGTGAAATTCTCCCAGACCGAGACGGTGCAGTTGGCGGCGGTGACGCCGCCCTTGCGCATGTCGTCGAACACCGATCGCTCGAACTTCGAGATGTTCAGGCCGTCGATGATGATGCTGTCTTCGTGCAGCGGGCTCATGGGTTGCTCCACTCCTTGGCTCGGTTCTGGTCGGGTTCAGTAGATCGGGAAGCGGTCGCACAGCGCGGAGATCTCGCGTCGCACGCGCTGCTCGGTGGCCGGGTCGCCTGCCGGGTTCGCGCGCAGCGCTTCGAACACCTCCAGGATCAGCCGGCCGACCTGGCGGAATTCGGCGACGCCGAAGCCGCGCGTGGTGGCCGCGGGCGCGCCGAGCCGGATGCCCGACGTGACGGTCGGCTTCTCGGTGTCGAACGGGATGCCGTTCTTGTTGCAGGTGATGCCGGCGCGCTCGAGCGCCTGCTCGACCTGCGTGCCCTTGAGGCCCTTGGGGCGCAGGTCGACCAGCAGCAGGTGGTTGTCGGTGCCGCCCGTGACCAGGTCGACGCCGCCCTCCTTCAGCACTTCGCCGAGCGCCTGCGCGTTCGCCAGCACGTTGTCGATATAGGTCTTGAACTCCGGCTGCAGCGCCTCGCCGAACGCGACCGCCTTGGCGGCGATCACATGCATCAGCGGGCCGCCCTGCAGGCCGGGGAACACGGCCGAGTTGATCTTCTTCGCAATCTCCTCGTCGTTGGTCAGCACGAAGCCGCCGCGCGGGCCGCGCAGGGTCTTGTGCGTGGTCGAGGTGACGACGTGCGCATGCTCGACCGGGTTGGCATGGCGGCCCGCGGCGATCACGCCGGCGATGTGCGCCATGTCGACCATCAGCCTGGCGCCGACGCTGTCGGCGATGGCTCGGAAGCGGGCGAAATCCAGCTGGCGCGGATAGGCCGAGAAGCCGGCGATGATCAGGCTGGGCTTGTGCTCGTGCGCGAGCGCTTCGACCTGGTCGTAGTCGATCAGCATGGTGTCGCGGTTCACGCCGTACTGCACTGCGTTGAACCACTTGCCCGACAAGGCCGGCCTGGCGCCATGGGTCAGGTGGCCGCCGGCATCGAGCGACATGCCCAGCACGGTGTCGCCCGGCCGGGCCAGTGCCAGCATCACCGAGCCGTTGGCTTGCGCGCCGGAATGCGGCTGCACGTTGGCGAAACCGGCGTTGAACAGCTGCTTCACGCGGTCGATGGCGAGCGCCTCGACTTCATCCGCGAACTCGCAGCCGCCGTAGTAGCGCTTGCCCGGATAGCCTTCGGCGTACTTGTTGGTCAGCACCGAGCCCTGCGCCTCCAGCACCGCGCGCGATACGATGTTTTCCGACGCGATCAGTTCGACCTGCGACTGCTGCCGCTCGAGTTCCTTCACGAGTGCGCCGCGCACGCGGGCGTCGCGCTCGGCCAGGGGCTGCGAAAAGAAAGACTTGGTGTCCGACATAGGTATCCGTGGCTGATTGGTTTGGCTGCTGACTGGGCGAGGCGCCCGCTGCCCCTGGGCGACTCGCCCGGTTCGGCGCAGCGTTGCCGACGGATCTATTCTTGTCGTTCGGGTTTTTGACCGGTTGGTGAATTCAGACGCGTTCTTTTCCATTTCCGCCATTCGCGTCCGATTTGGACAAGTGGGTCAGGGCCGGATGCGGCCGGCCTCGCGACCACAGGCCCCGTGCCCAGCCCCGTGCCTTCACCGGGCTTGGATGCACCGCGCCTGTGCCTTGCACCGACGCGGCGCGGTGCGCGCGCCACGTATGCGCGGCATTGCGGCGCTTGCAGGGGGCGCAGCCGCCTCTCGCTAGGGTTTCGCCGTATGGCACGTTTGTTGCGCGCGCATTATGAATATCGATAGACGGCACCGCGCCTTTCCCCAAGGCCACAAAAGCCCGCCAAACCAAGGAACGCCCCCAATGTCCTCCGACCGAACCGCGTCGCTGTCCCACTTTGCGTTCATGCCATTGCCCAACTTCACGATGATCGCGTTCACCAACGCCATCGAAGTGCTGCGCATGGCCAACTATCTGAGCGGACAGGAGCTCTACCGCTGGTCAGTCATCAGCCCCGAAGGCGGCCCGGTGACGGCGAGCAACGGCCTCACCATCGACACGCTTGCGGCCGACAGCATCGGGCGGCCGGACATCGTGTTCGTATGCGGCGGCATCGACGTCCAGCGCGCCACCGGCGCCGGCCACCTGTCGACCCTGCGCCGCGCTGCGCGCGAGGGGCTCATGCTCGGCAGCCTGTGTACCGGCACGTACGCGCTGGCCAGGGCGGGACTGCTGTCGGGCTATGCCTGCGCCATCCACTGGGAGAACATGTCGGCGCTGAAGGAGGAGTTCCCCGGCACGCGTTTCCTGAAGGAACTGTTCGTGATCGACCGCGACCGCGTCACCTGCACCGGCGGTGTCGCGCCGCTCGACATGATGCTGCACCTGATCGCCGCCCGCGTCGGCACGGGCCGCGTCACGCAGATCGCCGAGCAGTTCATCGTCGAGCATGTGCGCGACACCAGCGCGCAGCAGAAGATGCCGCTGGTGGCGCGGCTGGGGTCGGCGAACAAGTCGCTGTTCGAGGTGATCGCGCTGATGGAGAACAACATCGAGGAGCCGTTGTCGCGCGAGGACCTGGCGCGCCTGGCGATGATGTCGCAGCGGCAGCTGCAGCGGCTGTTCCGCGACCACCTCGGCATGACGCCGACGCACTATTACCTGACGCTGCGGCTACGGCGTGCGCGCGAGCTGCTGTTGCAGACCGACATGTCGATCATGCATATCACGATGGCGTGCGGGTTTCAGTCGGCCTGCCACTTCAGCAAGAGCTATCGCGAGGCGTTCGGGGTAGCGCCGACGCGCGAGCGCCGGGCGCAGGCGGCGCCGCTGGCGCAGGGTCCTTTGCATGGGCAGGGGCAAAGGTTTGCAGCGGTGATGCATGCGTGAGGGGGCAGCACGCTGGTTTTCTCCCCTCTCCCGCGCGGGAGAGGGGCGGGAGTGAGGGCCGGCGCCTCGACGAACTCGTAGCGCTGCGCTCCGTGGCCACGTCCGCCCTCACCCCAACCCTCTCCCGCGAGCGGGAGAGGGAGCGAACCTTCAGCGAATTTTCGCCCTCAGCGCACTACCGAATCACGCCGCCAGCATCCCGTGCGGATCGATGACGAATTTGCGCGGCGCGCCGCCGTCGAACTGCTGGTAGCCTTGCGGCGCCTGGTCCAGTGAAATCACCGACACGTTGACGATCTCGGCGATCGGCAGGCGGTTGTGCAGGATGGCCTGCATCAGGTTGCGGTTGTACTTCACCACCGGCGTCTGCCCGGTGTGGAAGGAATGCGACTTGGCCCAGCCGAGGCCGAAGCGCAGGCTCAGGCTGCCGCGTTGCGCCGCGGCGTCCTTCGCACCCGGATCGTCGGTCACGTAGAGCCCCGGGATGCCGATAGCGCCCGCGGGCCGGGTGATTTCCATCAGCGAGTTCAGCACCGTCGCGGGGGCCTCCTGCACATGGCCCGAGGCGCCGTGGCCGTGCGCCTCGAAACCCACGCAATCCACCGCGCAGTCGATCTCTGGCGTGCCGAGGATGGCGGCGATCTGCTCGCCCAGCGTCGCGTCGCGCGACAGGTCGACCACCTCGAATCCCATCGCCCTGGCGTGGGCCAGGCGCGCCGGGTTCATGTCGCCGACGATGGTGCAGGCCGCGCCCAGCAGGCGCGCCGACGCCGCGGCCGCCATGCCGACCGGTCCCGCGCCGGCAATATAGACGGTCGAGCCCGGCTGCACGCCGGCGGTGACGGCGCCGTGGTAGCCGGTCGGCAGGATATCCGACAGGCAGGTCAGGTCGCGGATCTTTGCCATCGCCTGGTCCCGGTCGGGGAACCTGAGCAGGTTGAAGTCGGCGTACGGCACCATCACGTACTCGGACTGCCCGCCGATCCAGCCGCCCATGTCGACGTAGCCGTAGGCACCGCCGGCGCGCGACGGATTGACGCTCAGGCAGACGCCGGTATGCTGCTCCTTGCACATCGCGCAGCGGCCACAGGCGACGTTGAACGGCACCGAGACCAGGTCGCCGAGCTTCAGCGTCTCGACGTCGCGGCCGATCTCGATCACCTCGCCGGTGATTTCATGGCCGAGCACGAGGCCCACTTCCGCGGTGGTGCGGCCGCGCACCATGTGCTGGTCCGAGCCGCAGATATTCGTCGTCACCACCTTGAGGATCACGCCGTGGCCGATCGCGCGACCGCGGGGATCGACCATCTTCGGATAGCCGATGTTCTGCACCGCGACCTTGCCCGGTCCAAGATAAACGACACCCCGGTTGTTGCTCATCGCTTCGTCTCCATGTCTCGTTAGCGCCCGCCGTGCCCGCGCCCGTCGGCGCGGCATCCACGGCATGCGTGTTCGAGAGTAGTGCGCAGCGCCGCGGCGCCCTGTGCAAAATCCGACGCCGGCTTGAGCAGGCCCGACATCGCCGCCGGCGGCTCAGAACTTGTGGCGGATCGCGGCGCGTACCAGCACCTGGCTCGATGTCGACGACGAGTCGGCCGCGCCGGGGATATAGGCGCGGTCCAGTGCCGTGCCGGTCCGGTCACCGCTGACGCGCTGGTAGACACCCTGCAGATAGACGTCGGTCCGCTTCGAAAAGTTGTAGTCGGCCATCAGGCCGATGCTGTGCACCCTGGGCCTGGCCTCGCCCGACGACGCCTGGAACTTCTCGGTGGTCAGCGTATAGACCGCGCCGGCATAGAAGGCCGGCGTGAACTGGTACTTGAAGTTGAATTCGAAGTTCTGGAACTTGAGCGCGTCCAGCGTGCCGGTGGCGGGCAGGATCGACCCGGAGATGTACGAAGTCGACAGCGGCTGCGTCAGGTTGGTGTTCGAATAGGCAAAGCCCGCCGTCGCCGCACCGAAGGTGTAGTTGACGCCGGCGCCGAAGATGCGCAGCCTCCTGGCCAGGAAGTTCTGGTCGCCGCCGGCGCTGATGGCACCGTTGGCCGTTGCCGACGGGTTGTCGGCCTGCAGGTAGGCCGCCGCCAGCAGCCAGCCGCCGTTCGCGTACTGCATGCCCGCGCCGGCCTGGCGGTTGTTGGCAAAGTTGGTGTCGTTGCTGAAGCTGTACGTGCCGCCGAACTGGAAGCCGCCAAGCGTGGGGCTGGTGTACTTGACCGTGTTGTTGACACGGAACGAGTAGACCATGTTGTCGTTGTCGTAAGGGTGGCCGAACAGGTAGCCGCCCCAGTTGCCGACTACGGTGGTCTGGGCCAGGTAGTCGATCACGGAATCGTACTGGCGCCCCAGCGTGACGGTGCCGAGCCGGTCGTCGGACAGCCCGACATAGGCCTGCCGGCCAAACATCACCCCACCCTGTGCCGCCCTGCCGGTGCTGGCATTGAAGCCGTTCTCCAGCTGGAACAGCGCCTTGACGCCGCCGCCGAGGTCTTCCGACCCCTTCAGCCCCCAGCGGCTGCCCTGGGCGAAGCCGCTCTGCATCTCGACCAGCCGGTCGCCGCCGACATTGTTGGTGTAGTTGATGCCTTCGTCGATGATGCCGTACAGCGTTACGCTGCCCTGGGCGAAGGCGGGCGTCGCACACAGCAGTGCAATGGTCAGTCCGGGCGTGGCTCTTTTCATTGGATTTCCTCCTGATGTGATGGCGCGCCGCCGCCTCGCCGGTTGGCATGGAAGCGACGCGCCTACGAGAGTAGTCTCCATGCCCGCTCCGGCTGCATGCCAAAACCGACGTGCGCTTGGCCGGTGCCGCCACCGTGCCGACGGGGGTGGTGCCGCCACGACTCAGCCAGGCTTGCCGGTGCGGCGCAGGTAGTCGGCGCGGGTCCATTCCAGCTCGACCCCGACGCGCTGCGTGCCGGGCCGGATCTTTGGCTTGTGCGCCGCCAGGGTCAGGGTGTCGAGCGCCGGCCATTCGCGGAACGACAGCTCCGCGATGTCGGCCACCAGCGTCTCGAGCAGCCGCGTATGCGGCTTGCCCGCCAGGAACGCGGCGACGCGCGCGCAAAAGCCCTCGTAGTCGATCCACTCTGACGCTTCGCTGGGCTCGCGCCGGTAGCCCAGGCGCGCGTCGAGCACGACCGGCTGCGGCGCGTCATGCTCGTGCGGATGGATGCCGATGCGCACCGGCACCGTCAGGGCATCGACAAAGACGCTCCAGCCTCGCCCCGGCAGCAGCGGCGCATCGAGGCCATCGAGCGCGTCGAGTCCCGGCCGCCGCTCGCTGAACACCTGCTCGACCGGCTTCATGACAGCAGCGGCGTGGCCGCGTCGAGCAGGATGCGGCAGAAGTAGTCGGCGAAGCTGCGCCGCACCACGATCTCGAAGCGGTTGTCGCCGGTCGGCAGCAGGATGACGGGCGCCTTGAAGTAATGGCTCTGCGCGCATTGCCCGGGGCCGAACACGCGCGGATGCAGGTCGAGCGGGCAGCCCCGCGCCAGCACGTCGCGCACGCGGTCGCCGCTGATCTCGACCACCGTATAGCCGCTGCCGACGTCGACCGCGGCGGAGTACGAGCCGGCGATGGCCGGCGCCAGCTTGCCCTCCAGCACGCCGGCCGTCACCGCGGCGCTGGAGCGCACCAGCCATTCGTCCGGCCCCAGCCACAGCACGTCGTAGGCGGCGCTGCGCGCGACCGTGTTGGGCGCGGCCGGCGGACGGCAGCCCACCACGCCCTCGAACGCGTCGACGAAGGCGGCATCGGAGAGCTCGCCGCGCACCATCACCAGGTCGAGGAACTGCCGCTCGCGCACCGTGAAGTACATCGAGCCGCGCAGGTGCGGCGCTTCCAGCAGGCCGGCGGCGCCGACCAGCGGCGACTCCAGGCGCACGTCGCGCGTGCGGGCGTTCGGCACCGGCGCATCGGCCAGTGCGGTAGCAATGCCTTGTTCATTCCACATTCTGGCGCACTCCTTCGCTATCGTAGAAAACCGGGCTGGAGATCTTCGCGTGCACGCAGCGGCCATCGGCCAGCGGGATCGCGACGCTCTCGCCCATCTTGCCCAGCCCGCCCTTGACCACGGCCAGCGCGATCGAGCGCTGCAGGATCGGGCTGTAGTAGCTCGACGTCACGTGGCCGATCATCGGCGTCGGCTCGGTGGTCGACACGCGCGTGCCTGGCGCGACGATCTGGGCGCCCTCGGGCAGCACGCATTGCGCGTCGTCGGTCAGCAGGCCGACGAACTGCTTGCGGCCCTCCTTCGCCGTGTCCGAACGCGTCAGCGAGCGCTTGCCGAGGAAGTCCTTCGACTTCGCCACCAGCCCGCCCATGCCGAGGTCATACGGCGTGACCGAGCCGTCGGTGTCCTGGCCGACGATGATGTAGCCCTTCTCGGCACGCAGCACGTGCATGGTCTCGGTGCCGTACGGGGTGATGTCGAACTCGGCGCCGGCGGCCATCAGCGCCTCCCACACCGCGCGCCCGGCGTTGGCCGGCACGTTGACCTCGTAGGCCAGCTCGCCCGAGAAGCTGATGCGCATCACGCGCGCCCGCGCGCCGGCGACGGTGCCGTTGCGGTAGCTCATGAACGGGAACGCCGCGTTGGCGAAGTCGATATCGGCGCAGACCTTCCGCAGTACCTTGCGGCTGTTCGGCCCCACCACCGCGAACGTGGCCCAGTGGTCGGTCACCGACGACAGGCGCACCTTCAGGTCCGGCCACTCGGTCTGCAGCCAGCGCTCCATCCAGGTCAACACGCGCGCGGCGCCGCCGGTGGTGGTGGTCATCATGAAATGCTGCTCGCCCAGGCGCACGGTCACGCCGTCGTCGAACACCATGCCGTTCTCGTCCAGCATCAGCCCGTAGCGGCACTTGCCGACCTCGAGCTTGCCCCAGGGGTTGGTGTACATCCAGTTCAGCAGCGTGACCGCGTCCGGGCCCTGGATGTCGATCTTGCCCAGCGTCGACGCGTCGAGAATGCCGACGCTGTTGCGCACCGCCAGGCA
Organism: Cupriavidus neocaledonicus; assembly: GCF_000372525.1. Taxonomy (GTDB): domain Bacteria; phylum Pseudomonadota; class Gammaproteobacteria; order Burkholderiales; family Burkholderiaceae; genus Cupriavidus; species Cupriavidus neocaledonicus. The sequence goes on along the minus strand of NZ_AQUR01000073.1, from coordinate 6,868 downwards.
TTCGCGCTTGACCGCGGCGTGCAGGTCCTCGCCCCGCTTCGGGAAATACCAGGGGCGCTTCCAGTTGCCGACGTCCTCGAACAGGGCGCCGTTGGCGACATGCCATTCATGCACGCAGGTCTTGCGCACCGGGTCGAGGAAGTCGCCGACCTCGCGCCCGGCGAAGGTGCCGAACGTGACCGGCGTGTAGTTCGGCCGGAACGTCGTGGTGCCGGTCTCGGGAATCGACTTGCCCAACGCCTGCGCCAGGATCGCCATGCCGTTGATGTTGCCGAGCTTGCCCTGGTCGGTGCCGAAGCCCATCGCGGTATAGCGCTTGACGTGCTCGACCGACTCGAAGCCTTCGCGCGCCGCCAGCAGGATGTCGGCGGCCGCGACGTCGTTCTGGAAATCGACGAACTGCTTGGGCCCGCGCGCAGCGGCCTCGTGGCTGCCCACCAGCCACAGCGGCAGCAGCGGGCCTTCGGCGACGGCGCTGACCTTCGGCGCCGCCGGCCGCCTGGCCGTGACGAAGCCGGCTGCCTTTGCCGCCTCGGTGCCGGCCTCCAGCGCCAGCGGCAGCGCCAGCGCCAGGTTGAATTCGCCCGCGGCCGCGCCGATGCTGCATTCGGCCTGCATCGACTTGCCCGGCACGAAGCAGGTCTTGTCGTCGCTCCACTGCGCCTTGCCGCCCGATTGCGCGAACAGGTGCAGCACCGGGCTCAGGCCGCCCGACATCGCGACCAGGTCGCAGGCAATCTTCGACACCTTGCCGTCTGCCTTGCCGTTGGCATAGGGCGCGACGCTGACCGAGGTCACGTGCGTCTTGCCGGCGGCGGCCACCACCACCGCACCGTTCAGCACCGCCACGCCCTGCCGCTTCGCCGCCGCCGGCAGTGCGCCGGTAGTGGTGGCGCGCGGATCGACCACCGTCACCCTGGCACCGCACGCCTTCAGGTCCAGCGCCGCCTGGTAGCCGCGGTCGTTGTTGGTGAACACCACTGCCTCGCGTCCCGGCAGTACGCTGTAGCGGTGGATGTAGGCCGACACCGCCGAGGCCATCATCACGCCCGGCAGGTCGTTGTTGCCGAACACGATCGGACGCTCGTGCGCGCCGGTCGCGAGGATCACGCGTCTGGCGCGGATCTTCCACAGCAGCTCGCGCGAGCCGTGGCGCATCGAGACCGACAGGTGGTCGGTCAGGCGCTGCGTCACGGTCACCAGGTTATGGTCCTGGTAACCGAAGGCATTGCTGCGCGTCAGGATCGTCACGTCCGGCAGCGTGCGCAGCCTGGCCTCGATTTCGGCGACCCACTGCAGCGCCGGCTTGCCGTTGATGTCGGCGCGCGCGGACAGCAGGCTGCCGCCGAGTTCGCACTGGTCGTCGACCAGCATCACGCGCGCCCCCGTTACCGCCGCCGCATGCGCCGCGGCCAGCCCGGTCGGGCCGCCGCCGACCACCAGCACGTCGCAGTGCGCGTAGCACTTGTCGTAGCGATCGGCGTCCAGCGTCGTGGGGGCCTTGCCCAGGCCGGCCGCCGCGCGGATCTTCTGTTCATAACGCGGCCACATCTTGCGCGGCCACATGAAGGTCTTGTAGTAGAAGCCTGCGGGCATGAAGCGCGCGAACTTCTGGTTGACCGCCATGCGGTCGCGCTCGAGGTCGGGCTCGGCGTTCACGCTGGTCGCGACCAGGCCCTGGTACAGCTCGATCTCGGTCGCGCGCGCGTTCGGCACCGTGTAGGCACCGCCCTCGAGCTGCACCACCGCGTTCGGCTCGGCCACGTCCGCGGTCATGATGCCGCGCGGGCGATGGTACTTGAAGCTGCGCGCGACGAAGCGCACGCCGTTGGCAAGCAGCGCCGAGGCCAGCGTGTCGCCCTGGAAGCCCTGGTACACGCGCCCGTTGAAGGTAAAGGACAGCGGCTTGCCGCGATTGATGCGGCCGCCGGTGCCGAGACGGTGTTTCTGGCTCATTGCTTGCCCCTTCCCTGCGGTGCGTTGGCGGCGGACTGGCCGAAGGTCTCGTAGCCCTTGATGTCATAGGTGACAGTGTCGCGCTCGACCTTGAACCAGCGCCGGCAGCCCTGCGCGTGCAGCCACTGCTCGCGGTGCATGCCGCGGGTATTGGTGCGCATGAACAGGTAGTCGCCCCATTCGCGGTCGGACAGCTTGTCGGTCTCGAGCGGGCGCGCGATGTCGGCCTCGCCGCCGCACGAGAATTCGGATTCGGCGCGCGGGCCGCACCATGGACATTGGATCAGCAGCATGTGGTTCTCCTGCTTGGTTCAGTGCGCGACGGCAGCAGCGCCGTGCTCGTCGATCAGGTGGCCGGTATAGAAACGGTCCAGCGAAAACGGGGCGTTCAGCGCATGCGGCTGGTCGCGCGCGATGGTGTGCGCATAGGCCCAGCCCGAGCCAGGGGTCGCCTTGAAGCCGCCGGTGCCCCAGCCACAGTTGAAATACAGCCCCTTCACGTCGGTCTTGCTGATGATCGGGCACGCGTCCGGCGAGGTGTCGACGATGCCGCCCCACTGGCGGTTCATGCGCACCCGCGAGAACACCGGGAACATCTCGACGATGGCCTGCAGCGTGCCTTCGATGACCTGGAAGCTGCCGCGCTGGCCGAAGCCGGTGTACTGGTCGATGCCGGCGCCGATCACCAGGTCGCCCTTGTCGGACTGGCTGATATAGGCGTGCACCGCGTTGGACATGATCACCGAGTTGACCACCGGCTTGATCGGCTCCGATACCAGCGCCTGCAGCGGGTGGCTTTCCAGCGGCAGGCGGATGCCCGCCATGTCGGCCAGCGTGGTGGTGTTGCCGGCGGCGACCACCGCGACCTTCCTGGCCTTGATGAAGCCCTTCACCGTGTCAACGCCGACCACCGCGCCGCCGTCCCGGCGGATGCCGGTGACCTGGCAGTTCTGGATGATGTCGACGCCGGCGCGGTCGGCGCCGCGGGCAAAGCCCCAGGCCACGGCGTCGTGCCGGGCCACCCCGGCGCGGCGCTGGATCGATGCGCCCAGCACCGGGTAGCGGCTGTTCAGGTTGATGGTCGGTTCGATCTCCTTGACCTGCGCCGGCGTCAGGAACTCGGCGTCGACGCCGTTGAGGCGGTTGGCGTTCACGCGCCGCTCGGTGTCGCGCACGTCCTGCAGCGTGTGCGCCAGGTTCATCACGCCGCGCTGGCTGAACATGACGTTGTAGTTCAGCTCCTGCGACAGGCCCTCCCACAGCTTCATCGCCTTTTCGTAGAGCGCCGCGGACTCGTCCCACAGGTAGTTGGAGCGCACGATGGTGGTGTTGCGTGCGGTGTTGCCGCCGCCGATCCACCCTTTCTCGAGCACCGCCACGTTGGTGATGCCGTGCTCCCTGGCCAGGTAGTACGCGGTCGCCAGGCCGTGCCCGCCACCGCCGACGATGACCACGTCATACTCCCGCCTGGGCTCGGGGCTTCTCCACTGCCTCTCCCAGTTCTCGTGGTACGACAGCCCGTTGCGGAACAGACTGAAGATCGAATAGCGGCTCATTTCCCACCCTCCCTTAGCATTCAATGACGTTCACGGCCAGGCCGCCGCGCGACGTCTCCTTGTATTTCGTCTTCATGTCGGCGCCGGTCTCGCGCATGGTCTTGATCACCGAGTCGAGCGATACGTAATGCTGGCCATCGCCCTTGAGCGCCATGCGCGAGGCGTTGAGCGCCTTGATCGCGCCCATCGCATTGCGCTCGATGCACGGGATCTGCACCAGCCCGCCGACCGGGTCGCAGGTCATGCCGAGGTTGTGCTCCATGCCGATCTCGGCGGCGTTCTCGACCTGGTCGGGGGTGCCGCCCATCACCGCGGCGAGCGCCGCCGCGGCCATCGAGCACGCCACGCCGACCTCGCCCTGGCAGCCGACTTCGGCGCCGGAGATCGACGCGGTCTCCTTGTAGATCATGCCGATCGCGGCCGCCGTCAGCAGGAAGTCGACGATGCCGTCGTCGTTCGAGCCGGGCACGAACTTCACGTAGTAGTGGAGCACCGCCGGAATCACGCCGGCCGCGCCGTTGGTCGGCGCGGTGACGACGCGGCCGCCCGCGGCGTTCTCTTCGTTGACCGCCATCGCGTACAGGTTGACCCAGTCGAGCATCGACAGCGGATCGCGCAGCGATTCCTCGGAGCGGGAGCGCAGCCGGTGGTTGAGTTCCGCCGCGCGGCGCTTGACGCGCATCGGCCCGGGCAGCTCGCCCTCGACCTTGCAGCCGCGCTCGACGCAGGCCGCCATCGCGTGCCAGATCGCCAGCAGCCCGGCGCGCACGTCCTCGGCCGGGCGCAGCGCGCATTCATTGCGCAAGACCAGCCCGGCGATCGACAGCCCGCTGGCGCCGCAGGCCCGCATCAGCTCGGCGCCGGTGCGGAACGGGTATGGCACCTCCGCGGCCGCGCGCACGCCGTTGACGCGGTCGCCGTCGCGGTTGACGACGAAGCCGCCGCCGACCGAGTAATACTCCTTCTCGACCAGCAACTGCCCCTGCTCGTCGAACGCCTGGAAGCGCATGCCGTTGGGATGCGCCACGCTGCCCGTGCCGTTCATCAGGCGGCGAAAGAAACCGAGGTGCTCCTTTTCCTCGAAGCCGATCTCGTGCTTGCCGAGCAGCCGCATGCGCTTGTCCTTGCGGATCTGCGCCAGGCGCGGCTCGATCGAATCCGGGTCGATGCGGTCGGGCAGGCTGCCCTCCAGGCCCAGCAGCACCGCCTTGTCGCTGCCATGGCCCTTGCCGGTCGCGCCGAGCGAGCCATACAATTCCGCCCGCACGCGGCGCACGAAGCCGAGCAGGTTCGCATCCTCGAGGTGCGATGCGAAGCGGCACGCGGCGATCATCGGGCCGACCGTATGCGAACTCGAGGGTCCGATGCCGATCTTGAACAAGTCGAATACGCTGACATTCATCTGACTGCCTCTCTGCAGGTACTGGGGTGCCGGGGTGCCGGGCTGCTGTCGTCGGGAGCCAGTACAGCAGAGCGCGGGATTTGCAGATAGAACAAAACCGGCATCGGCGTGGGACGCCGGCGCCAGCAGCCTGGCCATACCCGCCGGGATTTCGCTTTGGCGATGATTCGCGTCGGAATTGTGCAAGTCGGCGGCGGGCCGATCGGCGACTCTGGCGACTCTGGCGGGAACGGAACGCGTCGTCTGCCTGCCACTTTTCCGGCCACCGGGACGCCCTGCCCTGCCCGGTCGACTCCGGGCTAACCCGGATGCGCCGTCCCGCGCGAGCCTGTCAGGATGAATGCCGCCATGACCCCAGACGTCCCCATTGCTCCCGTCGCCGCGCCGGCGCCCCGGCGCATCCGCTTCGGCATCGTGCTGCTGCCGAATTTCACGCTGACCGCGTTTTCCGGCTTCGTCGACATGCTGCGGCTGTCGGCGGACGATGGCGACTACAGCAAGCCGGTACGCTGCGTCTGGAGCGTGATCGGCAACACACTCGCGCCGGTGCGCGCGAGCTGCGGGATCCAGGTCGCGCCGTGGGAGACCTTCGATGAAGCCGAGCCGTTCGACTACGTGGTGGTAGTCGGCGGGCTACTCCACTCGGGCCCGCAGGCCGGGCCCGAGACGCTCGACTTCATCCGCCGCGCCGCCGGCGGCGGCGCGACCCTGGTCGGCATCTGCACCGGGGTCTTCTCGCTGATGCGCGCCGGCGTGCTCGACGGCCACCGCGCCTGCGTCAGCTGGTTCCACTACTGGGATTTCATCGAGCGCTTCCCGTCGGCCGATCCCGACCTGCTGATCGCCGACCGCCTGTTCGTGATCGACCGCCGGCGCATCACCTGCTCGGGCGGGCGCGCGTCGATCGACGTCGCCGCGGCGATCCTGCTGCGCCACTTCGACCATGCCACCGTGCAGAAGGCCCTGCGGATCCTGCTGGTCGGCGAGATGCAGAAGGGCAACGCGCCGCAGCCGCACCCGCCGGGCCTGGAGCCGGCCACGCACCCGAAGGTCAAGCGCGCGATCCTGCTGATGGAGCAGCATGTCGGGCGCGCCTTGCCGCTGGACGAGCTTGCCTGCAAGCTCGACCTGTCGGCCCGGCAGCTCGAGCGCCTGTTCAAGGCGGAGACCGGCAAGAGCCCGCAGGTATTCGCCAGGCAGGTGCGGCTGCGCACCGCCGCGTGGCTGCTGACCAGCTCAGACCGCAGCGTTGCCGACATTGCGCTGGGCTGCGGCTTTGCCGACGCCTCGCACCTGGGACGCGAGTTCCGCAAGCAGTACGGCGTGCCGCCCGCAACCTACCGTGACCAGGGCGCGCCGCCCGCCGAGTCCGCATGCGCCGTCGACGACGGGGGCGACGCGGGCGACGCAGCTTGCGAGCTGGTCGTGCCCGAGGGCGAAGACCGGGACGCAAGCCACGCCTGATCGCGGCCATCGGCCAACCTGGGTCGGATTTCGGACAAATCCATGCCGGCCAATCCCGCCACCGGCGCCGCGCGCCTTATAGTCTCGCGCTACGAACCAATCGACAGGACCGACCGATGAAAACACGTGCAGCAGTTGCCTGGGGTGCGGGAAAGCCGCTGACCATCGAAGACGTCGACCTCGACGGCCCGCGCGCCGGCGAAGTGCTGGTGGAAGTGAAGGCCACCGGCATCTGCCACACCGACTACTACACGCTGTCCGGCGCCGATCCGGAAGGCATCTTCCCGGCGATCCTCGGCCATGAGGGCGCCGGCATCGTCACCGACGTCGGCCCGGGCGTGACCTCGCTCAAACCGGGCGACCACGTGATCCCGCTGTACACGCCGGAATGCCGCCAGTGCAAGTTCTGCCTGTCGCGCAAGACCAACCTGTGCCAGGCCATCCGCGCCACCCAGGGCAAGGGCCTGATGCCGGACGGCACCTCGCGCTT
>NZ_AQUR01000072.1 GCF_000372525.1 Cupriavidus neocaledonicus | reverse complement strand
GTCCGCTGCCGGCGCAGCTCTGATACGCACCGCCGAGGCAGAAGCATGGCTTACGCGTTCGATTTCGTGTCGGTGCTGGATTACACCGACGTGCTGCTCAAGGGCATCGCGGTCACGGCGCAGCTCACGCTGACGGGCGGTGTGCTTGGCGTGGCCGTGGCGNTGGCGGGTGCCTGGGCCAAGACCCAGGGACCCGCCTGGCTTCGCCCCGTGGTCAGCACCTATGTGGAGCTGATCCGGAACACGCCGTTCCTGATCCAGCTGTTCTTCATCTTCTTCGGGCTGCCCAGCCTTGGTGTGCATCTCCCTGAAATGGTGGCGGCATCGCTGGCCATGGTGATCAACCTGGGCGCCTACGGTACAGAGATCGTTCGCGCCGGTCTGGCTGCCACCCCGCGCGGGCAGTTCGAAGCCGGCGCGAGCCTGGCCATGTCACCATTCCAGGTGTTCCGGCACGTCGTGCTGCGCCCGGCATTGCAAAGGATCTGGCCCGCGCTGTCGAGCCAGATTGTGATCGTGATGCTCGGATCGGCTGTCTGTTCGCAGATCGCGGCGCAAGACCTGACGTATGCGGCCAATTTCATCCAGGGGCGAAACTTCCGCGCTTTTGAGGTCTATCTCGTCAGCACAGCGATCTATCTTCTTCTGGCTCTCGTGCTGCGGCAGTTGCTGCGCGGCATTGGCCGGCAGCTTTTTGCGCGGAGGGCGGGATGATCGAGTTCACGTTGTGGGATATCGTCCGCAACCTGCTGTTGGCAGCACGCTGGACGGTGCTGCTGTCATTGGTTGCGTTTGTCGGTGGTGGCGTCGTTGGCCTCCTCGTGCTGTTGATACGTACCGGCAAGCGCCCGGCAGCAAGACGCCTGGCGCAGGCGTATATCGAGCTGTTCCAGGGTACGCCGCTCCTGATGCAGTTGTTCCTCGCATTCTTCGGACTGGCACTGTTTGGCATCGAGGTGCCAGCGTGGCTGGCCGCCGGGCTTGCGCTGACGCTGTGGACAGCGGCCTTCCTGGCCGAAATCTGGCGTGGCTGCGTGGAAGCCATACCGCGCGGCCAGTGGGAAGCCTCAGGCAGCCTGGCCATGAACTACGTGCAGCAGATGCGTTACGTGATCCTGCCGCAGGCCTTGCGCATTGCCGTGGCACCGACCGTTGGCTTTGGCGTCCAGGTCATCAAGGGCACGGCGCTGGCGTCGATCATCGGCTTCACCGAGCTGTCCAAGGCGGGCACGATGATTGTGAACGCCACATTCCAACCCTTTACCGTATATGCCGCCGTGGCGCTGATGTACTTCGCGCTGTGCTGGCCGCTTTCGCAATACAGCAAGATGCTGGAGAGGAAATTCCATGCCGCTTATCGCCATTGATCAGGTTCGCAAGTCGTTTGGCAGCAACGAGGTGCTGAAGGGCGTCTCGCTCTCTGTCGAACCTGGCGAAGTCATCGCCATTATCGGCAAGAGTGGCTCGGGCAAGAGCACGCTGCTACGTTGCATCAACGGACTGGAAAGCATCGATGCGGGCGCCATCACCGTGGCCGGTGCGCACCTGGCCGACAGCGAACTGCAATTACGCGCGCTGCGGCTGAAGGTAGGCATGATTTTCCAGCAGTTCAATCTGTTTCCGCACCTCAGCGCCGGGCGCAACGTGATGCTGTCGCCGATGATCGTCAAGGGCGCGTCGCAGGCCGAGGCCCGTGAGCTGGCCGAACTGAACCTGGCACGGGTCGGGCTTTCGGCCAAGTTCGATGCATATCCGGACCAACTGTCTGGCGGTCAGCAGCAACGTGTCGCCATCGCCCGCGCGCTTGCCATGCAGCCGACCGCGCTGCTATGCGACGAAATCACCTCCGCGCTGGATCCGGAACTTGTCAACGAGGTACTGCAAGTTGTGCGCAGTCTCGCGGCCGATGGCATGACCCTGCTGATGGTGACGCACGAAATGCGCTTCGCGCGCGAGGTGTGCGACCGCGTCGTCTTCATGCATCAGGGCAAGGTCCATGAAACCGGCGCGCCCGATCAAGTGTTCGGCCGGCCACAGACGCACGAACTGCAGCAGTTCCTGGGAATGGTTGAGGCTTGACCTGCCGCGCAAACTCCAGCATGCATCGTGGAGATTGCTGACCGGGCGACCCTCGACCGCTGTGGTCACCGGTGCCCTGCTGCGACCGGCTGCCGTTTATCGCGTTGCGCGGTCAGCACCATCACGATCTCTGTGACGATTCGCTCCAGCGGCGTCCCCGGACCATAGATGCCACGGACGCCTGCCAGCTGCAAGGTGCGCCGGTGCGGCGCTGGAATAATCCCGCCAACAAATACCGGCACAGTCTCCCCGCGCTGGCGAAGGGCCTTGAATAACATGGAAACCTGGGCAAGATGCGCACCGCCGAGGGTCGAGATGCCGATGGCATCGAAGTCGCCATCGCACGCTTGCGCCGCAATGGCCTCGGCCGACTGGAACAATGGCGTAAGCCGGACCAGGAACCCGGCATCGCTCAGGGCGGCGGCGACAGCCTTCGCGCCGCGATCATGCCCATCCTGTCCGAGCTTTGCCACCAGGATTCGCGGCGCGCGTCCAAGTACCGCGTTCAGCCGCCCGACCTGGTCGCAAGCTGCTGCCCAGTTGGGACTGCCGGCGCGGGTAGCGCCGTATTGCGCTTTGTCGTAGCCCGTTTGCGCGGCGTAGCGGGGCCAGACATCCAGCAAGGCGCGCGTGCATTCGCCAACCGTCGCCCGGCAGCGCATGGCGTCGATGGCGCAGTCCAGCAAGTTTCTGCCGCCCCGTCGCGCAGCTTCCGCCAGCGCGCCCAGCGCCTGCTGGACTGCGTGCTCGTCCCGCCTTGCCCGCAATGCCGCCAGTCGGGTCGCCTGCTCGGCGCGAACGCGGCCTCCATCGATTTCCAGGCACGCTGGGGGCGCTTCTTCGCCAGCCTGGAAACGATTGACGCCCACCACGACCTCCTCTCCTGCGTCGATCCGCGCCTGTGTGCGCAGGGCATTGCGGTGAATGCGCTGCTGCACCCAGCCTGATTCCAGCGCCCTGAGCACGCCCCCATGCGCATCGATCTCAGCGAGGATCGAGCGGACGGTATCGGCCATGCGCCCCGTCAATGACTCGATCAGGTAGGAACCGGCCCATGGATCCGCCACGTCGCAAAGGCTGAATTCGTGCTGCAGGATCAACTGCGTGCCACGCGCGATACGCGAGGCTTCGACGCTGGGCAGCGCCAGCGCCTCGTCAAACCCGTTGGTGTGCAGCGACTGCGTGCCACCGAAGATGGCAGCCATGGCCTCGATCGTGGTGCGAGCAATATTGTTGTGCGGTGCCTGCGCCGCCAGCGTCCAGCCCGAGGTCTGGCAGTGCATGCGCATCGCCGCGGCCTGGGCAGTGGTGCCGCCGCGTGCACGGACGATGTCGTGCCACAGGAGCCGGGCGGCGCGCAGCTTGGCAATCTCCTGGTAGAACTGTTTGCCGACGCCGAAGAAGAAGCTCAGCCCGCCACAAAAGGCATCGACATCGAGACCCCGGGCGCGCAGCGCATCGACATAGGTCCGCGCGTTGGCCAGCGTCAGGGCCAGTTCCAGCGCCGGATCCGCCCCGGCTTCCTGGAAGTGGTAGCCGGAGATCGACATGCCGTGGAACTTCGGCGCATGCGTGGCGAGCCAGTCGACCACATCCGCCGCGATGCGTAGCGACGGCTCCGGGGCATGGATCCAGGTATTGCGGACCATGAACTCCTTCAGGATGTCGTTCTGGATAGTGCCCCGCAGCCGGGCGTACGGAATGCCGGCTTCCTCGGCCACGACCAGGAAGGCGGCCAGGACTGGCAGAACCGCCCCGCTCATGGTCATCGACACGGAAACCCGATCCAGCGGTATGCCGTCAAACAGGCGCCGCATGTCGTCGACCGAGTCGATCGCCACCCCAGCCATGCCGACGTCGGCGGCCACCTCCGGATCGTCCGAATCGTAGCCCCGATGGGTTGGCAGGTCGAACGCGATCGACAGGCCCTGCGCCCCTTGCCCCAGGGCCTCGCGATACGCCAGGTTCGAGGTCGCGGCGTCACCATATCCGGCGTACTGACGGATGGTCCACGGCCGTTGCCGGTACATGTTCGGGTATGGCCCGCGCACGAATGGCGCCTCGCCGGGCATGCCGCCGAGGTGGCTCAGGCCGACAACGTCCTGCTGGCCGTAGACGGGCTTCATGTCGACGCCAAAGCGCTGTTCATTCCACTCAGGGCTCATGGTTCCCTCCAGCGCTTGCGGGTCACGATATCCGCGATCTTCTCGCCATCGGCAGCGCGCCGGACTTCGCACCAATGCGCCAGTCCAGATTCGTCTTCGCGCAGGGCCGCGAAGGTCAGCTCCAGGGACTCGCCGACATTGAGGTTGCCATGGAAGAACAGGTCCCGCGCGGCCACGGTTGGGGGCTCCGGATGGCCGCGCCATTGCCACTCCGCGCGATCCACCATCGCCTGGAAGCTGGCGAAGTACATCAGGTCGGCGCCGTTGAAGTCGTTGTATGGGCATGGCAGGAAGTCAACGACATGGTTGATGCCATCCTGCTGCTGGCGCAAGCCGAGATGCGTACCCCAATCCCCACTGCGAAAGCGACGTGCCAACTGCGACAGCTCCGCCGCCTCGGTCGTCGATGCCGCGTGATTCCAGCCACTTGCCACGGACGGCATCGCGCGCACCACGGAGCGGTTGTCCCGCTCGCGCGTGCGCCGAATAAAGGTCGACAGCATGGTGACAGTGGCGCAGCGCGTCCCGTCCGGCGATGCCACGGCATGCTGGCTGAGGCGCTTCACGCCGCCTGCCGGCAAGCCGGCCGAGTCCAGCGTGAAGGTGCCATGCTCGCCGATCCTCTCGAGCACGGCATCGCGTACGCGTACGGCGGTGAAGGCGGCATAGACAGGATTGCCCTCGCCGTCACGGAAGTCCGGCACTGCCAGGCCACAGCCCGCGGCCAACTGGCGCCAGTGCAGGTCGCCGCAGCTCTTCAGCAACCAGTTTTCCGACAGGCCGGTGTAGGCCAGTTGCGGCATACCAGCGATATGGTGCGAGCGGACGGCCTCCATGTCACGCTGCCAGTGCGGCGTCGGGCCCGTATGCGGCGATCAGCCCGGCCAGGTACTCGGCATCGCGCGCGATGCCAGAGAAGCGCCCCGACCCCCAGGTGTGCAGCCACGGCAGGCCAAGGAAATACAGGCCGGCATGCGCGGTCACGCCACGCTCGTGGCCCGGATAGCCTCGGCCGTTGAAGACCGGAACCTCCAGCCAGCTGAAGTCCGGCCGGAACCCGATGCTCCAGATGATGGTGCTGATCCCCGCCGCACGGGGATCGAGTGTGGTGCGTTCCGACTCTGGCGTCCATACCGGCGTATAGATACTGGCCGGCGGCGCTTCGATGCCGCGCTCGGCAATAAACTTGTCGATGCTTGCGTTGATGCGGTTGTAGGTCGCATCGGCATCGTCGAGGCTCTGGCGCAGGTTCGGCGCAAAATGCAACTGCCCGTCCCGGTAGTCTTCCAGCACGCCGTACAACTGCATGCCTTCGGTGGCAAACTTGCGCAGGTCTATGTCGCGGCCGCCGTCGCGGCCGGTCACATAGTGATTGGTGTTGTCGCGCACGCCTTCGCGCAGTGGATGCTCGGTGACGGGCAAGTCGTAGTACTTCATGTCGGCGAGCCAGTCAACCACATCGCGGCCGCGATAGAAGCGCGCGCAGCGGGGCGCTTCCCCGACCGCCAGGACGACCTTGCGGCCGGCCAGATGCAGGTCTTCGGCAATCTGGGCGCCCGACTGCCCGGACCCCACGACCAGCACAGCGCCATCCGGCAGGTCTTGCGGGTTCCGGTAATCGGCCGACTGGATCTGGCGGATCGAAGCGGGCAGGCGCTCGGCCATGCGCGGCACGATCGGCGTGTGATAGCCGCCGGAGGCGACCACCACTTGGTCGGCGCTGAAGACGCCCCGGCTGGTCGTGACGAGGTACCCGCCTTGTGGCCTCGGCCTGACGCTCAGCACCGCGGTATGTTCGAGCACCGGTGCCGCGACGGACTGGATGAACCCGTCCAGGTACGCGATGATCTCGTCCTTCCTCATGAAGCCGTGCGGATCGTCCCCGCGGTACGGATGCCCCGGCAGCGCGCATTGCCAGTTCGGCGTGACCAGGCAGAAGGCGTCCCAGCGCTGTGTGCGCCAGGTATGGGTGAGCGTGTGCTTTTCCAGCACCAGGTGTTCGATCCCGGCCTGCTTCAGGTAGTAGCTGACGGACAGGCCAGCCTGGCCGCCTCCCACCACGATCACCGGGAGATGACGGGGTTCCGCGTGAACGGGCGTTTTAACGGGGGTATCGATGCTGTTGCGTGTCATGGCGTGGTTTCCTTGATGCGATTGGGGTTCGGCCACGGTGGCAGCCGTCAATGCTGGCTAACGACCGAAGCCGATCACCTGCACGGTGGCATCCGGCTGGTCGTGGAATCTTGCGGCGGCCGCTTCGATGGCCTGCAACTGGTCCATGGCGGACGAACACGCGTAGCCATACTTCATGCGCACGCGCTCCGACGCCTCGACCAGGGCCACGCGGGTCAGGCTCACGAACTCCGCGAGCGGATAGGTGCGGCCCGCGTCGAGATGCGCCGTCACCACCGATGACGGCGAATAGCAAACCGCTTCGCTCTGGTCCGGCCAGCGGATCCGGAAATGGGTAACAGGCATGGCTTACGCTCCCGGCGTGACGGGTTCCGGCGCTTCGAAACCCGCTGCCTGTTCAGGCAGGATGAAGGCGGCCCTGGCAAAGTCCCACAGCAAGGCCGACTCGCCCTCGTGGGCGATCGACACGCGCGTGGTGCCGTCGAACTGGCCGATGGACGCGCACGCGATGCCGCGCGCCTGGAAACGCGCCGTGACTTCCGCGACATGGCCTTCATCCACGGCAAGCAGGAATCCATAGCTCGGGAAGGCGCTCAGCCAACGGAGCAACGGCACATCCGGTGGCGTCGGCACGGCATCGAGGTCGATCCGTCCGCCGACGCGCGAGCACTCCATCAACATCAATGCCGTGCCCGCGATGCCCGCCATGCTGATGTCCTTGGCGGCCGCGCACAGTCCGGCCTCGGCCAGCGCGGGAAGGATCTCCAGATCGGCGCGTAGCCGTTCGGCTGGCGCGCTGGTGGACGCGTTCCAGTAGGGATATGGCTCCTCAAAGGCACCACGCAGGTCCACGGCCATCAGCAGGTGCTGGCCGGGACGCGCCGCGAAGCTCGACAGCAGCCGGCGCGCCCGGCCCAGAACGGCCACGGCCAGTTGCGCGCCATCGCTCCTGGCATTGCTGTGCCCGCCGACGACCGGCACGCCATAGGCGGCCGATGCGGCAGCCATGCCCCGGATGACGTCGGCCGCGCCGTCGATGCCATCGCTCCAGATCGCATCGACCACCGCCAGCGGCCGGCCGCCCATTGCATAGATATCGCTGACGCTCACCATCACTGCGCTATAGCCAGCGAACCAGGGCATGGTGCGCAGGAACTCGCCCACCATGCCTTCGATCGCGAACAACAGGTGTCCGTCACCGTCCGGAATCGCGGCACAGTCATCCCCCAGTGCGATGCCCCGGTCTTCCGCGCCCTGCCCGGCCGGCAGCGCATGCCTGAACACCGACAGCATGCCCGCGATATCGGTCTTGTGGCCAAAGCCGCGACCAGCCCGCAACACCTTCGCCAGTTCCGCAGCGTTCATGGCGCCCTCCTCTCCTCGATGACCAGTCCGGACAGAGGCGTGTGGCAAGGCGGATAGTGATTCAGGTCTGCCTCCATCAGGTGATGGGACCGGCCCAGCAGCACCTCCTCCTGCAGCGTGGCCCAGTGCAGGCGGCGGAACAGCGGCACGTTCTGGGTCTGCACATGGGCCAGGAAACGCCGGCAGCCTAGCGCATGGGCGCTGCTCACGGCGAGGCGGATGAGGGTCGCGCCGATGCGCCCCTGGCGGCGGTACGGCGCCGCCACCGCCAGGCGCGAGCCATACCAGACGCCGGGCTCGCTTTCGTGGATACGCACCGTGCCGACAACCTCGCCTGGCTCGGCCGGCAGGTCCGGATCGGTCCTGAGCGCCACCAGCAACTGCGCCACGTCGTCGATGGCATCACGGTCGTCACCGGCAAAAAGCTGCTGCTCTTCGCAGAACACGGCGCGGCGCAGCCCATAGGCCGCATCCAGTTCGCGGCGCGTATCCGCCCAGCGGATCCGGTACACCGGGATCGCCGGGACCTCGACGCAAAGATCGCGGCTCATGACGGCACCCCTTCGTACGCGGACAGCGACGAGCACGCCCCGCACTTGCCGCAGCCGGCCTTGATGTCGGCCGAGCGCATGCCGGCCGCCGCTACCATGGCGCCCAGCGGCGCCAGGATCTCTCGCATGAACGCCGGCGTCGGTGCGGGGTGATCTTCCAGCGGGGTCCCGGAGATCGGCACGAACGGCACCACGAACGGATACACGCCCATGTCCACCAGCCGGCGCGAGATGGCGAGAATCGACTCGGCCGTGTCGCCAAGCCCGGCGAGGATATAGGTGCTCACCTGTCCGCGGCCGAACACGCCCACGGCAGCCTCGAACGCACCCATATAGCGCGACAGCGGCACGGATGCCTTGCCGGGCATCATCCGTTCGCGCACGGCAGGCGTGACCACCTCGAGATGCATGCCAAGGCTGTCGATCCCCGCGGCGCGCATGCGCGCAAACCAGCGGTCGTCATCGGGTGGCTCGCACTGTCCCTGGATCGGCAGGTCGACCGCCGCACGGATCGCAAACGCACTGTCGCATAGAATGCTGGCCCCGCGATCGGGCGTCGGGGGCGTGCCGGTCGTGAGCACCATGTGCTTGACATGATCGAGCAGCACCGCCGCGCGCGCGACCTCGGCAAGTTGCTCCGGAGTCTTCCTGGCGATGGTGCGGCCGGCCGCCAGCGACTGTCCGATCGCGCAGAACTTGCAGGTCTTGCGCCGGCTCTCGTAGCGGATGCAGGTCTGCAGCACGGTCGTCGCCAGCACATCGGCGCCATGCAGCGTCGCGATCTGCGCATAGGGAATGCCATCCAGCGTCTGCAGGCCGTAGAAGCGCGGCGCTTTCGGGAAGCTGATGTCGGCGATCGGAATGGCGCCGCGCTTGAGCGCGCTGCGGCCGCTGCCGTCCGGCGCCGAGGCGACGAAAGGCGAATTCCACGCCGTACTGGTGTGCACGGGCACCATGATGGTCACGCCATCGATGGTCACCGCCTTGTGGTCGGACGGCCCCGCGCCGCCGCGACGGCTCTGGGCCCCCGCGCGCGGATCCTCCAGCCGCAGTCCGACGGACTGCAGCTCAGTCATCAACTGCCGGCTCGAGGCCGACATCGTCTCGCTCGCTTGCATGATCGGGGCTCCGATAAGTGGGAAGAGGAAATTCGCCCATGGCCGACACCGTGGTCGCCGGCCGGTCGTTGATGGCGAGGCTGAGCAGTTCGGGGCGCGCATAGTGGCCAACCGAGTCCATCATGCGTTTGCGCTTGGTGATGAGGCCCATGTCGAGGTCGGCGATCACCATCCCTTCGCCTTCGCGCAGCGGTGGCGCGAGGTGCTGCCCCTCCGGCGAGACGATCGCCGTGTTGCAGCCGCCGCGCAGCGCCTTTTGCAGCGCGGGATCGGCCGTCACCGAGGCGATTTGAGCATCGGTAAGCCAGCCCGTCGCATTGACCACGAAGCAGCCGGCCTCCAGCGCGTGATGGCGGATCGTTGCCTCGATCTGATCGGCGAAGATGGGTCCGACCAGCGAGCCGGGAAACTGGCTGCAATGGATTTCTTCATGCTGGGTCATCAGCGCGTAGCGCGCGAGCGGGTTGTAGTGCTCCCAGCACGCGAGCGCGCCGACACGCCCGATGGCGGTCTGCGCCACCTTGAGGCCCGCCGCATCGCCCTGCCCCCAGATCATGCGTTCATGGAAGGTCGGCGTCAGCTTGCGCCGCTTGACGGCAAGCCGCCCCTCGGTATCGAAGATCAGCTGCGTGTTGTACAGGCTGCCGTGGTCGCGCTCGTTGACGCCGAGCACGACCACCATGCCGTGCTGCCGCGCCTGTTCGGCGACGGCCAGGGTCACGGGGCCGGGTATCGTCACGGCCTGCTCGTACAGGCGCAGATGATCGCTTCCGGATTGCACCGGCGGACGCACGAACGAGAAGTACGGGTAGTACGGCACGAAAGTCTCCGGGAAGACGATCAGCTGCACGCCCTCGCGCGCGGCCTTGTCGATGGCTTCGAGCACCCTCGCCAGGGTTCCCTCGCCGCTTTCCAGGTCCGGCGAGATCTGGACCGCCGCGGCGCGGACAATGCGTTTCTGTGACATGGCGATACCCCTGCGCTGGATCAGACGGTCCAGGTGTCGATGATCAATGCGTTCTCCTTGCGGTGGAGCAGCTTCAGGTCCAGCACGTCGAGCGGATTGATCGGGCGGATGCCCTCGATGAGCGACGCTTCGCCATGGCCGTAGAGAGCCTGCAGTGCGAAGCGGCAGGCATAGACCTTGCCGCCCTCGTCCATGAACTTGCGCAGCTGCTTGTTGAAGTTCAGGTGGCCGGCAAAGGCTTCATCGCCCAGGCGCGGAAAGCCGCGCTGCAGGCCAAGGGTGACGCCCGGGCCGTACAGCAGGATGCTGGTGTCAAACCCCTTGCGCTGCAGCCGCGTGGCCTGCAGCAGATTGACGAAGCCGATCGATCCCTCGAAGGCCACGGTATGAAAGGTCACCAGCGCCTTCTCCCCGGGTTCCGCCTTGACGTCCTCGAACACCTTTTCTTCGAAATCGACCAGGAAATCGCCATCCTGATGGGCAGGTTTGTTGACTGCGGGCATGCTGTACTCCAGTGGGTTGCGGTTCGGACGAGCCGGTGCGGCGCAATCCGCCACCCCGGGGCCGGCGCTGTCGCCGACGGTCCAGCTTGTGCAACCGATATGCCATCCACCGGATTCACCCCTCCGATCAATGCCCGATCAGGCAGCCTCCGTGCGATCGATCGCATCATTGATCGGATGGACCGCATGACCGGCATGGCTTGATCGCAACGCGAAGGGCGCCTGACGCTTGCACCAGAATCAAGTCGCGCGCTGCTAACCACCGCATTCGGATGGTGCGGCCAGACGGCCCGCGCACCATCATGCAGCCATTCAGATGCAATCAAACTGGCACGCACCATGCATTCACTCGCCCGGCGCCGCGACGGCGCGACACCGTTTGGAGAGAATCTTGTCCGGCCTGACCAGTCATTGGGCAAAGCGCATTGCAGACAGCCCCAAGCCCGCCTATCTGACCATTCCTGACCTGATCGAGGAGGCGCTGGCCGACGGGCGCCTGCAGGCGCGCGACCGCCTGCCCGGCTTGCGCGACCTGGCCGAGGCGCTGGCCCTGAACTACACCACCGTCGCGCGCGCCTACGGCGAGGCGCGCAAGCGCGGGCTGATCGATGCCAAGGCCGGCAGCGGCACCTATGTGCGCGGCCGGGCGCCGGCTGTGCCGCTGCGCGCCGGCACCAGTGCCGAAATGACGATGAACATGCCGCCGGAGCCACCTGCGCTGGCGACGCGGCTGCGCGAATCGTCGGCGGCACTGCTCGCCGGGACGGAGCCGTATACGCTGCTGCGCTACCAGGATTTCGGCGGCACGCCGGCAGACCGTGCGGCCGTGACGGGCTGGCTGCGCCGGCTGGTGCCGGCGGCAGCCAGCGAAACGCTGCTCATCTGCCCGGGCATCCACAGCGCGCTCGTTGCCCTGCTGTCGCAACTGGCGCGCGGCGGACAGACGCTATGCGTTGAGCCACTGGCCTATCCCGGGATCAAGGCGATTGCTGCGCAACTCGGGGTCCAGCTGCAGGCACTGCCAGCCGACGAGGATGGCATGATCGGCAGCGCCTTCGAGAACTTCTGCAAGGCGCACAAGCCTGCAGCGCTTTATTGCAACCCCACCATCCAGAACCCGAGCACGCGCACGATGCCCCAGAGTCGCCGCGAGATCCTCGCCGATATCGCGCTGCGGTATAACGTGCCGATCATCGAGGACGATGCCTATGGCATGCTGCCCCGGCGCACCCCGGACACCTTTGCCGCGCTGGCGCCGGAACTGACCTACTACATGACCGGCCTGTCGAAATGCTTCGGCGCCGGCTTGCGCACGGCGTTCGTCCACGCGCCCTCAGCCCGGCAAAGCCAGCGCCTGGCAGGCACGTTGCGCGCCACCACCGTGATGGCCAGCCCGTTCACCAATTTGCTGGCCACGGCCTGGATCCAGGACGGCACCGCCGACGAGATGCTTGCCGCGGTCCGGCAGGAAAATGCCGCACGCCAGGCCATCGCCACGCGCGTGCTGGCCGGCCGCCCGTACGCCGCCGATCCGGAGGGTTTCCATCTCTGGCTGCATCTGGGCGCCGGCAATGCCTGGCGCCCGTCTGAACTGGCCTTGCACCTGCGTTCACGCGGCATTGGCGCGGTGTCGAGCGCGGCCTTCTCGACGGATGGCAACCCGCCCGATGCGATCCGGCTTTGCCTTGGCGGACCCGGCGACCGGGACGAAATCGAGGAGTCGCTGCAGATTGTCGCCGATACGCTTGACGATCCGCACCATCTGCATTCGGCCATGCTGTAGTCCAGGCTATGTCTCGCGCATACTCGCGCAGTCCTGCCAGCGCCGACCGTGAAGTGCAGTAAGGGGGGGTATGCAGTCGCTCGACCTTAGCCTTGCTCCGGGCTGGCTGCCCACTCGTCCCAATACGGCGGAGTCCCGATCGCCGCCCGCACGCATTCCGCAAAGGCGCGCAACCGCGCCGACACGCGCCGCCCTTCAGGATGGGCAATGTAGATGGCTTCCTGCTCCGCGTGAAAGCCGATCTCGATCACGGCCAGCGCGCCGCGCCGGATGGCCTCGCCAACGATAAAGGTAGGCAGCAGCGCGATGCCTACGCCGGCTTCGGCGGCGTCACGCATCATGTCGCCGTTGTTGACGCGCAGCGCGATGTGGGCACGGACGATCTCAATGCCGCTGGGGCCTTGCAGGCGCCAGTCGGCGGCGCCGCGATTGGCATAGTAGACGCCGCGGTGCTGCTTCAGCTCTTCCAGGGTGGCCGGGATGCCCATTTGCGCGAGATAGCCAGGCGACGCCACCAGCAGGCGACGGCTGGGCGCCAATTGCCATGCCACCAGCCGTGAACTCTCCAGCGGGCCGTGTCGAACGACGGCGTCGTAACTGTCAGTGGCGGCGTCGACGCGGCGGTCATCGAGATCCAGCGTCAGTTCCAATTCCGGGTGCTGCGCCACGAAGGGATAGAGTGCCGGCCCCAGGTGCATGCGGCCGAACGTGACTGGCGCGGAAATGCGCAGCGTCCCGGCGAGACTGCCGCGCCGCTCGGCCACGTCGGTGACTGCTGCCTCCACTTCGTTCAGGATGCGCTTGGCGCGCTCCGCGAAAGCGGCGCCGTCCTCAGTCAGCGTCAGGCGGCGCGTGGTCCGGCGCAGCAGGTTTGCGCCCACGGCTTTCTCGAGCTCGGCCAGGCGCTCGCTGACGACGGACTTGGAGAGGTTCAGGCGCCGGGCGGCCTCGCTAATCGAGCCTGCCTCGAGCACGGCGGCAAAGCTCGCGACGCCTTCGAGCTTGATCATTGTTCTGGAAATCCGGAAAGTTGTTCCCCGAATTGCAGTCTAGTGCGAACTCAGGCCCTTGCCCATACTGGATTCTCAAGGCAGCCGGATGTCCTGGCTGCCCAACACTGACATGGCGCTGCGGCCCTTACCCTGGCCCGGCGCCTGAATGGAGATCCATCATGGGACGCTTGTCTGACAAGGTTGCCCTCATTACCGGCGCCAGCTCCGGCATCGGCCGCGCGACCGCCCTGCTGTTCGCCGCAGAGGGCGCCAAGGTAGTGGTCGGCGCCCGCCGCCAGGCAGAACTCGACAGCCTGGTAGCGCAAATCCGCGAAGCGGGTGGCGAAGCAGTGGCACTGCCTGGCGACGTGCGGAGCGAAGCTTACGCCAGCGCACTGGTGGCGTTGGCGGTGGAGCGCTACGGCCGGCTGGACATCGCCTTCAACAATGCAGGCACGCTGGGCGAGGGCGGCCCCAGCACCGCGGTATCCGCCGAGGGCTGGAACGACACCATCGCCATCAACCTGACAGGCTCGTTCCTGGGCGCCAAGCACCAGATCTCGCAGATGCTCAAACATGGCGGCGGCTCGGTGATCTTTACGTCGACGTTCGTCGGCTATACCGTCGCCTTCCCGGGGGTGGCGGCTTACGCGGCGAGCAAGTCCGGGCTGATCGGCCTGACTCAGGCACTGGCGGCCGAATTCGGGCCACAGGGAATCCGCGTCAATGCGATCCTGCCCGGCGCCGTCGATACGGACATGTATCGCAGCATGAATGACACATCGGAGTCGCAGGCCTTTATCACCAACCTGCATGCGCTCAAGCGCGTGGCGTGGCCGGAAGAATTGGCCCGCTCGGTGCTGTACCTGGCGTCGGATGATTCGTCGTTCGTCACCGGCACTGCCTCACTGGCCGATGGCGGGGTGTCTATCACGCGCACCTGAACCTGAATGTTTGCGGCGCGGACCGATCCGGCCCTGCTGGGGCGATGGTGAGGTGAGGTAAGTTGAAAGGCAACAGCGCTCTCGCTCCAGAGGGACCGGCCTGCTGACAACGAGCAAGGCCGCTTCAACTTCCAAGCGTCCTGGCGGCGCCGGCGCGCACGAGCCTATGCGCCATGGAATGGCTTGGGACCTGTATATCCATATCCGAAAGCCTTCTTTGTTTGCTTCGGCGCGGAGCGATAGCATCGTCTCCTCCTTGTTCTTATGATCAGACATGCCCGCGCTCCCGTTCCTCCGCATCGCCGCTGCCGCGGCACTGTCCTGCCTTTCCATCAACGCCGCCTGGGCAGATGCCACGCTGGATCGCATCAAGCAGCGCGGCAAGGTCTCCATCGGCGTGCTGGTTGGCGGCAGCCTGTTCGGCTCGATCGATCCCGTCACGCAACAGCCCGTTGGCTGGAATCCCGACCTGGCCCGTGACCTGGCAAAGCGTCTGGGCGTGGAAGCCGAACTGGTTCCCGTGCAGCCTTCCAATCGCGTGCAGTTCCTGCAACAAGGCAAGGTGGACCTGCTGATTGCGTCGATGGAATACAACCCCGAGCGCGGCGAGCTGCTGGGCTATGCGCCAACGCCGTTTTACCGCGTCGGCGGGACGGCGGCGGTGTTAAAGCGCAGCGGTATCGCCAGGTGGGAAGACCTGCGCGGCAAGACCGTCTGCGCGTCGCAGGGCAGCAGCTACGTCAAGCCTCTGCAGGAGCAGTACGGCGCGCAGGTACGTGGCTTCAAGACCTCCGCCGAATCGTTGCTGGCACTGCGGGGCGGCCAGTGCGTGGCCGCGGTTCACGACGCAACGCTGATCCACCCGCTGGTCCGCGGCAATGCCGACTGGACCGATTACGCCGCGCCGATTCCGACCGAAATCCTGCCGGCACCTTCGGTGGTCTGGACCCGCAAGGGCGAGACCGACACCATCGCCGCAGTGGACAAGATCGTCCAGGAATGGCACCGCACGGGCTGGCTCATCGCCACGGAGAAGCGGCTCGGCATCACGCCGCCGCAGCCCCTGCTGCCCGAACTGCAAGCACGCTTCAAGAACCCGTCCTGAGCCCGGCCGTCGGTCGCTGCGTTACGGCGCCTTTCCGAAATGAACAGAGTCTCCCTTCGCTTCGCCGCCATCTCGCCGGGCGACTTCGCCGTCCTTGCAGAGCGCAAAAAAGCCATGAAGGCACGCCGACTTGGCTATGCGTTGCAGCCGGCGCAAGCGGGGGCGGCGGCATGACCGATTTGCTCGCATCCGTTGTCGCCACGCTCAAGCCGCTCGGGCTTAACTATGCCTTCGTCCTCGACGCCGGCGAACGTTCAGCGTTCCTGCGTGGCCTGGTCGTGACGCTGGAGCTCTGTCTGCTCACCATTCCCTGCAGCCTCGCCGCCGGCATCGTGCTGGCGGCCATGCTCACGTCGGGCCGCCGCGCCCTTGCCGCACCGGCACGCGCCTTTGTCGAACTTACCCGCAACACGCCCACGCTGGTACAGCTCTACTGCGCGTTCCTGGTGCTCAACATGCTGATCACCCAGCAGCTGGCCAGCCGCGGCACCGGCAATCCGCTGACGCCGTTCGTCTGGGTGGTGATCGTGGTCTCGCTGCACAAGGCGGTGTTCCATGCCGAGGCGCTGCGTGCCGGTATCGAGGCGGTGCCGCGCATCACGCTGGAAGCGGCGCGTTCGCTGGCCTTTTCGCGGCGGCAGTTGCTGCTCCGGGTCGAACTGCCGCTGGCGGTGCGCTTTGCGTTGCCGGCACTGGTCAACAACGTGGTGGACCTCGTCAAGATGACTGCCGTGGCGTCGGCCATCGCGGTCGGCGACGTGACCTATGAATCCATCATGATCTGGACCCAGCGCGACAACGTGCTCGAACTGCTGTTGCTGATCCTGGCCTGGTTCGGCCTGCTGACCTGGCTGGTCAGCCGTGCAGGTCGCTGGCTGGAACGCCACCTGAGGATGCCCGGCTATGGCCAGTGATTCGATTCTCCCGGCCGCTTTCGGGCGATCCGGGTTGCCGGCACGCGCGCTGCGCGATCCATGGATGCTGGTGCTTGCGGCACTGACGGCACTGCTGCTGTTCTGGAGCGTCACGGGCAGCGCGCCGGCCGCGGTCCGCAGTCTCTGGACCTGGACTCCCGCGCTGCTGCGCGGGCTGCTGGCCAACATCGAGATCAGCGTATTCGCCATGGGGATCGGCACCGTCGTCGGCCTGGTGATCGGCGCGCTGTCCTTGTCATCGCACGCAGCGCTACGCGTGTTCACGCGCAGCTGGGTGCAGGCTTTCCGCAACGCACCGGTGCTGGTACTGGTTTACTTCACCACCTATGTATTCCCGTTCGAGCTGCACCTGGTGCACTGGACGTTTCCGTTCCCGGACTGGGTCAAGGTTGTGCTGGGCCTTGCATTGCCGGCAAGCGCCAACGTTGCCGAGATCTTCCGCGGCGCGATCCAGTCGATTCCGAGCGCGCAATGGGAAGCGGCGCAGTCGCTCGCCTTGCGCCGCCGCCAGATCTTCCGCCTTGTCGTGCTGCCGCAATGCCTGCGGCGCATGCTGCCACCATGGATGAACCTGTACGCCAGCATCACCATGAGCACGTCGCTGGCATCGCTGGTCGGCGTGCACGACGTGGTCGACACCGCGCAGGTTGCCAGCAACACCGTGGCGCGCACCGACTTCACGATCCTCGTCTATTTCACGCTGCTGGCCCTGTTTTTTGCCTATTGCTATCCGATTGCGCGCGCAACTCGTGCGCTGGAACGCCGCCATGAACGCCACTGAGTCCTTCCTGCGCCGGGACACCGGCAGCCATGCCCCAACGCCGCTGGTACAGCTGCGCGACGTCCACCTCAGCTTTGGCGCGAACGCGGTGCTCAATGGCATCGATGTCGACGTGCGCCGCGGCGAAGCCGTCACCATCATCGGCCCGTCCGGATCCGGCAAGAGCACCATCTTGCGCTGCATCACCGGGCTGCTGCAGCCGCAGCGCGGGCAGATTCGCGTCGGCGATACCGCCGTCGAGGCCTTGCGCGGCGAGGACGAGTTCATCGCATTGCGCAAGCGGGTGGGCTTTGTGTTCCAGCAGTACAACCTGTTCCCGCACCTGACGGTGCTGGAGAACCTGGTGCTTGCCCCGACCCGGGTCATCGGCCGCCCGCGCGCCGACGCCGAGCGCGAGGCGCATGCGCTGCTCGCCAGGGTGCGGCTCGCGGAAAAGGCCAGTGCCTACCCCGGCGAGCTCTCCGGCGGCCAGCAACAGCGCGTTGCGATCGCGCGCGCGCTGGCGATGCAGCCCGAGCTGATCCTGTTCGACGAGGTGACCTCCGCGCTCGATCCCGAGACCGTTGGCGAAGTGCTGACCGTGATCCGCGAGCTGGTCGAAGACGGCATGACCTGCGTGCTGGTGACGCATGAAATGCGCTTCGCCGCCGAGATCAGCGACCAGATCTACTTTACCGAGGCCGGCCGCATCGTCGAGCACGGCCCGCCGGCCCAGATCTTCGGCAAGCCGCAGCAGGAACGCACCCGCGCGTTCCTGCGCCGCGCGCTGGGTGCAATCCCCCGCCTGCCGGCCGAGTTCGATGCCGCCTTCGCGCCGGCGCCTTCCCTCTATCCCGCTGACGGAGTCTCCGCACCATGAGCCATTCCTCTCCCGCCGAACGCCAGGCCGCCCGCGGCCAGGCAGTGGCCGACGCACTGAACGACATCCGCCGCCTGGCCGCGGGCCAGCCCGACCGCGACGCGCTCGATGCCGTTGCCACGCGCCTGCAGGCACTGGCCGCGCAGCGCGAACTGTTCACCCGCGAGGACTTTCCACCGCCGGCGGAGACCGCCAGCGGCGCCTCGACGCGCTACCGCCTGAACCCCGATGATGGCGACGACGCTGCCGCGCTGTACCTGAACTCGATCAACCCGGGCAAGACCACCATTCCGCACAACCACGACACCTGGGCCGTGATCGTCGCCGTGGAAGGCCGCGAGTTCAACCGGGTCTACCGCCGCACCGACGATCGCAGCGACCCGGGGTTCGCCCGGCTGGAGGTCGCGCGCGAACTGACGGTCGAGCCCGGCACGCCGATCGCCTTCCTGCCTGACGACATCCACAGCATCCACGTGGTGGGCGACGCACCGACGCTGCATTTCCACTGCTATGGCCGCCCGCTTGAAACGCTGACGGGCCGCTACGGCGTGCATCCGGAGACCGGCGAGATCGTCAATTACAACGCCACGCAGATGCAACCGAGCAAGGTGGTGGCATGAGCGACGCGGGCAGACATACGCGATTGCTGCATGCGGGGGCGCCGACGCTGCGCGATGGCGCGGGCCCGGTCAATGTACCCGTGGTCAGGACGAGCACGGTGCGCTTTGCCAGCCAACAGGCGCTGGAATCGCGCCAGCACCGCCGTGCCGCAGGCGAACGCATCGCCTCCTACGGCCGCCACGGGCTGGACACGCATGAGGCACTGGAAGACGCGCTGACCACGCTCGAAGGCGGGCATCGCGCATTCCTGGCGCCCTCCGGGCTGTCGGCGATCACGCTGGTGCTGCTTGCCCTGCTCGGCCCGGGCGACCATGTGCTGGTCTCCGACAGCGTCTATGCGCCCGTGCGCCGCGTCGACAAGACGCTGCTGCGGCACCTGGGCGTCACCGTCGAATACTTTTCGCCGGCGCATGACGACCTTGCCGCGCTGATCCGGCCCGGGACCAGGCTCGTCTACCTGGAATCGCCGGGGTCCTTGCTGTTCGAGGTGCTCGATTTGCCAAAGCTGGCGTCAGTGGCGCGCGAACGCGGCGTGACGGTAGCCGTGGACAATACCTGGAGCGGCGGATGGTTCCTGCAGCCCCTGAAACTCGGCGCCAATATCTCGATCCAGGCTGCGACCAAGTATATTGCCGGGCATGCCGACGTGATGCAGGGCGCGGTGGTCGTGGACAGCGCCGCGCTGGCGGAACGCGTCGCCACCACGCACGAGGCGCTGGGCCTTGCCATCGGTGCCGACGACGCCTACCTGTCACTGCGGGGCCTGCGCACGCTGCCGTTGCGCCTGGCCCAGCACCAGCGCAATGCCACCCAGGTCGCGCAATGGCTGCAGCGTCATCCGCAGGTGGGCCGCGTTTTTTACCCGGCGCTGCCCGAAGACCCTGGCCACGCGCTGTGGCAACGCGACTTCAGCGGCGCCAGCGGCCTGGTGTCGTTCGCGTTCCGCGATGCCGGGGCCAGCGCGGGCACTGCGTTCGTCGACGCCTTGCGGTGGTTCTCGATCGGCGCGTCCTGGGGCGGGTATGAAAGCCTGGCGCTGGTCGCCCCGCCGGAACGGCTGCGCGAACACCGGGCCTGGCAAGGCAATGGACCCGTGGTGCGGCTGCACGTCGGACTTGAAGACACACAGGACCTGCTGGCCGACCTGGACCAGGCATTCCACCTCACAGTGGCCTGATATGCGCTGCGCCCGCCGCGGTTGGACCCGAACCGGGGTGGCCACTTGCAGCCGGCGTGGTTGCGGCGATGATGGCGCCGGCGGTGGCCCCGGTCGCGGCGCGCTAGGGCTTGCCGGCATACTGCTGCCGCAGTTCCACCAGCAGCGGCGAGCGCGGCACCAGGTCGAGGCGGGCCTCGAGCCCGATCAGCCAGCCGGAGCCGTGCAGGCGCTGCAGCACCCCGTCCACCGCCGCGGCGGTGTCCTTCTCGCCCTTGCGTACCCATGCCACCTGGGGCGCCGGATCTACCTCCTCGGGCAGCACGGCGTAATCCCGCCATTGCGGATCGCGGGCCACAAGCTGGTTCAGTGTCAGGCTCTCATGGACCGCGGCCACGCACGACGCGCCACCACGCAGTGCCAGCAACGACTCCGCCATGCCCTTGAAGCCCTTGAGTTCGGCGCCGTAGGTAGCCGCCAGCGGCCTGGCGTAGCTGCTGCCCTGCGACAGGCACACCGATTTGCCGCGCAGGTCTTCCCAGCGGCGAATACCGCTGCGCTTCAGGAAGATCGCGGTGCCGCCGTTGCGGTAATAAGGGGTCGGCACATGGTCGAGCAGCGTGGTGCGCTCCGGCGTCAGCAGCATGCTGGCCACCAGCAGGTCGACCTTCCCTTGCTGGAGGAATTGCACGCGATTGGCGGGCAGCACCGGCACCAGTTCG
Organism: Cupriavidus neocaledonicus; assembly: GCF_000372525.1. GTDB lineage: Bacteria > Pseudomonadota > Gammaproteobacteria > Burkholderiales > Burkholderiaceae > Cupriavidus > Cupriavidus neocaledonicus. The sequence continues at coordinate 40,146 of NZ_AQUR01000072.1, read as the reverse complement.
GCCTGTACCGACAGTTCACTGGCGATCTTGCGCGCGAGTTCGGGGTTGAAGCCGACGGGCTGGCCGGTGCCCGGATCGATCGAGCCAAAGGCGCTGTTGCCATTGACGATCACGCCGATGGCAATCTTGCCGCGCTCGCGAATGCGATCGAGGGTGGCGTCCGCCCTGGCCGCCGGCATCGCGGCACAGAAGGCGAGGGGCAGCATGGCGAGCGCCTTGCGGCGCCCGGGTCGTGACGTCTGTTTCATCAGCAAGCCGTTTCAGGAATAAGTTGACGGAAGGCCGTCGGCGAGCTGATACAGGCAGTCGCCGCGTTGCGTCAGCGCGGGAACGCGCTTGCAGATGACCAGGCCGCCCGCCGGGAAATGCACGGTCACCGGCTCGCGTTCAGGCCGCTCGGGTGTGTGCAGCCTTGCCGCGGGCTGGCCGGCTTCGACCCGCTCTCCGAGTTGCACGAGCGGCTCGAAGACACCGTCGTCGTACGCGTAGACATAGTGCCGCCCACGGTCCACCCGCAGCAGCCGCGTGTCGTGCGGTGGGCCCGGCGGCACCAGTGGTCCTTCCAGCACCCCCAGATGTCCCAGCAGATGCAGCGTGCCTTGCCAGGCGCTGTCCAGCACGGCCGTGTCCACGGTGCCCGCACCGCCCAGCTCGGTCAGCAGTCCGAGCACGCCGTTGCGGCGCGCCGCGGCAAGCAGGCCAACGGGGTTGGGACTCTCGTTGATGACGCCATGCGGCAAGCCAAAGGCCGCCACCGCATCCAGCACACGCCGATGACGCACCGGATCGGGATCCGCCTGGGCGAACAGCGTCGCGCCGTGGTACTGGAGCGAGCTGCCGCCGGAATGCAGGTCGATCACCACATCCACGCGCGGCAGCAGGCTGCGCTCGATATAGTCGGCAATGACCTGAGTCGGGGTACCGCGCGGATCGCCGGGAAAGCTGCGATTCAGGTTGCCGCCGTCCAGCGGCGAGGTGCGCAGGCCGGCTTGCGCGGCCGGGTAGTTCGCCATCGGCAGCAGGATCAGGCGGCCCCGCACATGCTCGGCGGCCACTTCGCGGATCAGGCGCGACACCAGGATCTGGCCTTCGTATTCGTCGCCGTGATTGCCGGCCATCACCAGCACGGCGGGACCATCGCCCCTGCCAGTCGATGCAGTCGATGCGATCGATGCGATCGGAATAGGCAGCCAGCCGTAGGCCGAGCGGTGCACCGAATGCGGCAGGCGCAGGTGGCCCACCTGCTTGCCCGGACGTTCGAAATCGATCTCGCTATGGATCGGAGATGCGATCGGCGGGACGTGCGCGACGCTCATGTTCAGTGCGCCAGCAGCCGGATGCCGATATCCCCCTCGCGCTCGAGCTGCGCGACCAGCCCGATCTCCCAGTCCAGGTAGGCGCGGAAGCCCGCGTCGCGCTGCGCCACATCGGCGTGGTGGTACGGGCTGTACCAGTGATCGTCCTCACCGGTCAGCACGCCCTGCGCGCCGCTGCCCGTGGGCAGGCCAGCCGCCGTCCAGGCTTGCGTGCCGCCGGCCAGGAAGCGCACGTCACGGCCGCTGCGCGCCCCCAGTTCTGCCGCCACGATGCGTGCGAGGACGCCATCCGACGACGTGATCAGCACCGCGTCATCGACGGGAATGTGGGCAATCAGCGCCTCCAGCCGGTCCGGCACAGCGAACCGGGCGCCGGCAACATGGCGCTTCTCATAGGCGGCGCGGCGCTCGACTTCGAAGATGCGCGCGCGGCCCGCCTGCAACAGCGCATCGGCCTGCTGCACGGACACCGACTGCGCCGCCGGTCGCGACGACAGCACGCGCAGCGGCTCCGGGCCGGTGTCCACCGCGGCGTCAGCCGGCGGGGCATACACGAACACCTCGTGCGCGCCCAGTTGCGCCAGCCACGCGCCGGTGGTCAGCGCCCGCACGCCATCCCAGTCGGCAAGCACGATCCGCGCATGGCGCGTTGCCGCGTATTCATCGGTTGCCTGCACCAGTTGCCCGCCTGGCGCCCAGCGCCAGCCCGGCAGGTGGCCCGACTCGTATTCGCCTCGCGTGCGCACATCGAAGCGATACAAGGTGTGCTGGCCGGCTTCGCGCTCCAACCGCGCCAGGCCGTCGTCATCGAGACGGCGCACGCCGGCGCGGGCGGCGACGGCCTCGGCGCGGGCACGGGCGGCTTCACGGGTCGCCCGGGCCGGCTCGGGCAGCGGCGTATGGCGTCCGTGCGCCAGCGTGCGGCCCTCCAGCAGCCAGGCCATGGTGCCGTCCTTGAGCGAAACCACGGGGTTGGGCACCCCGGCGTCGATCAGCGTCTGGGCACCGACGATGCTGCGGGTGCGCCCCGCGCAGTTGACCACGACCAGCGTTTCCGGCCGGGGCGCCAGCTCGCCGATGCGATAGACCAGTTCCGCGCCGGGCAGGCTGTGCGCGAACGGCAGGCTGAAGTCGGCAAATTCCTCGGTGGTGCGGCTGTCTACCACCACCAGGTCGTCGCCACGCTCGATGCGTTGCTGCAGTTCGTCGGCGCTGATCCATGGCGTGTGCTTCCGGTGCTCGATCACTTCGCCAAAGGCCTTGCCCGGCACGTTGCTGCCGCTGAAGATCTCGAACCCGGCCGCCACCCATGCCTGCGTGCCGCCGGTGAGCACCGACACGTTGCGCCAGCCCAGGCGCAGCAGCTTGGCCGCGGCCTGGTGCGCCAGGCTATCGCCGCCCTCGCCGCCATCGGTCAGCACGATGCGGGTGTCGCGGCGCGGCACCAGCCTGTCGGCCAGCAGCTCCAGCCGCCACAACGGCGCGGAGGCCGCAAGCAGCAGATGCCCGCGCACGAAGACCCCGGTCTCGCGCACATCCAGCAGCGCGATCTCGTCGCCGTCCGCCAGCGCCGCCTTCAGCGCGACCGCATCGATGACGGCATGGGCGATATGCCTGGGCGGGCCGAAATGCCGATAGCGGCCGCCGGCGGCACCTTCGAACACCACGCGCCCGCCCAGCCGGTCCAGCGCCAGGCCATAGAAATGCAGGTGCAGTCCGGGCTCGTCGCCAACCAGCTCGATGGTATGGACGTCGTCGGGCAACAGCGTCACGGAGCTGCCGCTGACGACATCGCTGCGGCCGGTCTCGGTCAGGCGATCGCGTGCGGGGTCATCCGTGGCCTCGCGACGATAGAAGACATTGCGCTCATTGCCGGCGATGCCGGCAATGATGGCCCAGGTGGTGTGGTCATGCGGTGGCTGCGCCTTGCCAGGCAGTCCGGCCGACACGTACAGCGCATAGCGGCCATCGAGATCTTCCGACAGGCGATAGACCTGCGCGGGATTGTCGGCTGAAACCGGAAAGTGCGCCGACGGGAACAGGTCGCGTTGCGCGCCCAGCCGCTCCAGCGCCCGCGCCACCGTCTGCAGCGTCTCGCGGTCGGCATGCCCTGCACGCTCCAGCAACCGTCTTGCGTCGGCGATGAATGCGGCCACGGCCGCGTGGCGCCGGCTGGCAACGTCGCTGCCCGGCACCGCTGATGGGGAAAGGTTCTGTTGGGTCATGCGGCGACTGTAACGCCGCGACCAGAGCGGTGCCAAAGAAGGCTTTCGCGTATCGACATGCTGTCCGCTTCCACCCCGACCGGCCGTCGCCACCACGCACACCGCATATCCATAGGCTCAAACATTCGTTGGTGCGGGTCGGCCGGCTTCGTAAGCTTGACGGTCCGATTGGCCGTCATGCAAGCACCCACGACGGCCTGCAGGCTCTCGTCAGGTCATCGCCATGCTCCGCCGCAACGTTCTCCGCGCCCTCCTTGTCCTTTCGCCAGCGATGCTGGCTGCCCACCCGCTTGCGGCAACCGCCGCCGATGGCACGTTTCCCGCGCGGCCAGTGCGCATCGTGGTGCCGGTGGCGCCCGGCGGCAGCGCTGACAAGCTGGCGCGCACCCTTGCCACCCGGCTCAGCGAAGTGTGGCAGCAGCCGGTGGTGGTGGACAACGTGGTCGGCGCCAGCGGCACCATCGGCGCGGCGCAGGTGGCCAAGGCCCGCCCCGATGGTCACGTGCTGCTGCTTGGCGGCGAAGGCGTAACGCTCAATGCCTCGCTGTACAAGCACCTGCCGTATGACACCAGCCATGCCTTTCGCGGCGTCACCAAGGCCGTGGTGAACCCGCAGGTGCTGGTGGTCAGGCCGGACCTGGGGGTAAAGAGCTTCCAGGATTACCTGGCCCTGGCGCGCCGCAAGCCGGGGGAACTGGCACTCGGGCTGCCCGGCAATGGCGGCATCGCGCACGTCGCGCATGAGATGCTGTCGCGCCAGCTGGGCTTCAAGGTCAACTACATTCCCTATGCCGGTGGAGCGCCGGCTACGGTGGACCTGCTCGGCGGCCACATCGACGCCACGCTGATTACCCTGGCTGCCGTGACCGACTATGTCAGGGCCGGCAAGCTCACGGCGCTGGCGGTCACGACGCCCTATCGCTCCAGGGCACTGCCTCATGTACCCACGCTGGCAGAAGCCGGCGCCGCGGGATTCTCCGTGGAGAGCTGGCAGGGACTGCTTGCCCCCGCTGCAACCCCGGCCGCCGTGGTGGATCGCATCAGCCGCGACGTGGCGGCGGTGCTGCACGCACCCGCCACGCGCAGCCAACTCGAAGACGCGGGCTATGTCGTGGTCGCCTCGTCGGCGCAGGAACTGGATGCCACGCTGTCGCGCGACCTGCCCCGATACGCCGCCGTGATCGCCTCTTCGGGCATCGCCTTGCGCTGAGCCCACATCCCCCATTGACCGACATGACCCATACCATCGACGCCACCACGCTGCGCACGTGGCTGAATGACGGCCAGTCGCTGGCCTTGTTCGACGTGCGCGAGCATGGCCAGTACGGCGAAGGCCACCCCTTCTTTGCCGTGCCTCTGCCGTATAGCCGCCTCGAGCTGGAAGTTGGCCGCCTGGCCCCGCGCCGCACCGAGCGTATCGTGCTGTTCGACGACGGTGCCGGTGACGTGGCAACGCGCGCGGCGCGGCGGCTTGCGACACTGGGCTACGCTGACGTGACGCTGCTGGCCGGCGGTGCACCGGCGTGGGCGGCTGCCGGATACACCTTGTTCAAAGGCGTGAACGTGCCATCCAAGACGTTTGGCGAATGGGTCGAGCATCGCCAGCACACCCCGCATCTGAGCGCCGATGCGCTGGTCGCACGCCGCGCCGCCGGTGAGCCGTTCGTGCTCGTTGACGGCCGTACCGACGAAGAACACCGCAAGATGACCATCCCCGGGGCGCTGGGATGTCCCAACGGAGAGCTTGCGCTACGCCTGCCGGCCCTGCTGGCCAATCCAAATACGCCGGTCATCGTGCATTGCGCAGGGCGCACGCGCAGCATCATTGGCGCGCAGACGCTGCGCAACCTCGGCCTGCCCAACCCGGTGCTCGCGCTCGAGAACGGCACGCAGGGCTGGTATCTCGCCGGCCATGCGCTGGAACACGGCAGCGAGCGGTTCGCCGACGCCCGACCCTCCGCCCCGCTCCTGCAGCTTGCGCGCGATCGCTCCGCCCGACTGCTGCAGCGCTTCGGCCTGCCGTCGCTTTCGACGGCACAGGCGCAGCAATGGCTGGATGACGAGCACCGCACGACCTATCTTTTCGATATCCGCACCGCGGAAGAATTCGCCCGGCGCTCGATCGACGGCGCCGTCCACGCCCCCGGCGGGCAACTGATCCAGGCCACGGACCGCTACATCGGGGTGCGCGGCAGCCGTGTCATCGTGTTCGACGATGACGGTGTGCGCGCCCCGGTGATCGCCAGCTGGCTGCACCAGCTTGGCTTTTACAGCGCCGTCCTTGCCGAAGGCATCGGTGCGGCGCTCACGGTGCCGGCGAGGCCGCGGCCGGACCTTGGTGCGGGCCCGCGTGTACTCGGCGTCGGTCAGCTGCGCGCGCTGCACGATGAAGCCGCGGCGCTGGCGGTCGTCGACCTGCGCGAGAGCGCGGCGTTCAATCAGGGCCACGCGCAAGGTTCCGTGTGGTCGATCCGGCCGCGCCTGCTGCAAGCCTTGCAGACGCTGGGTACGGCGCCGGACGATCCGGTGGTATTGCTCGCGAGCGAGGCCGAAGTGGCCGCCCTCGCGTGGAAAGACCTGCTGGAAGCGGGCTATGCCAATGTGTTCCGCACCGAGGCAGGCTACCAGACGTGGCTATCGGCCGGCCTGGCGCAAGCCGCCGAGGCCGGGCAGTTGCCGCCGGCGGCGCGCATCGACTACCTGTTCTTCGTGCATGATCGCCACGAGGGCAACCAGGATGCCGCCAGGGCATACCTGGCGTGGGAGACGGGGCTGATCGCCCAGTGCGAAGCCGATGAACTGCAAGGGTTCCGCGTTCCGGCGGAGACGCGCAACGCGTCATCCGAGGCGGGCAGGACAACGCCATAGCGCAACTGGAATGCGTGACGCTTGGTCGACGTAATCCGACCAATGTCCCCAACCTGGATCAACGCTTCTGCCCCTGCCCCTGCCCCAGGGCCGGAGGCGCCGGTGGCGGCAGCGGCGTGGCCACGGGCTCCAGCCCGGTGCTGCTGACGATCGATGCCGCCGCCGGCGAGGCCAGGAAACGGATGAAGCGGGTCGCTGCCGCGCTTTGCCCGCCCGCGGCCGTTCCCGCGGAAAAGAACACCCGCTGCTGCAGCTCGGCGGGCAGCGGCCCCACGTAGTCCAGTTCCTTGAAGGGCAGCAGCTCGCTGACCTGCTGGAAGCCGATCTCGGCATCGCCCCGCGCCACCACGGCGCCGACCCGCTCGCTGTAGATCTTGCGCGCCTTGTCCTGGATCTGCTCCGCCACGCCAAGCCGGGGGAACAGCTCGGTGGAGAGATACGTCCCGCTGGCACTGGCCGAATAGGCGATGGACTTTGCGTTGAGCAGGGTCTGCTTCAGCGCCTCGACCGTGCTGATATCCGGCTTGGGCGTGCCCTTGCGCACGGACATGCCGATCAGCGAACGCGCCAGGTCGACCCGGCTGCCGGCGGCCACCTTGCCTTGCTCGACCAGCTTGTCCAGGCCCGAGTCCGCCAGGATCACGACATCGAAGCTCTCGCCACGCGCCAGCCTGCTGGGGATAGAGTCCGGCGCGTTGCCCATCGACGCGCCATAGGCGGTAATGACGCGGTCCTGCGTGGCGGCCTCATACAGCGGCACCAGTTGCTGGTAGGCCGCGGTAAAGCCGCCCGAGGTGATCACGCGGATCTCGTCGGCCCAGGCCGGCGCGGCCAGCCATAGCACGAACACCAGCAACGCGTGCCTGCCGGCCGGGATGTTCAGTTTCATGTTGTCTCCTCTGGTTCAGTCTTGCGGGCGCTGCCGCGCCTCAGTCTTCTTTCATGTTGGCGGCGCGCGCAATCGGGCCAAGCCGCGCTTTCTCGCCGGCAAGGAACCTGGTGAAGTCCGCCCGGGTCCCGCCCATCGGCTGGATCCCTTGCGGAATCAGCCTGGCCCGCAGTTCAGGCGACTTGATCGCGGCATCGATGGCCTTGTTCATCTTGTCCAGGATCGCGTCGGGGGTACCGCGCGGCGCGAAGACGCCGGACCAGTGACCGATAAAGACGCCGGGATAGCCGAGTTCCGCGGTGGTGGGCACGTCCGGCATCGCGGCAATGCGCGTATTCCACGTCGACGCGATCGCTCGCAGCTTGCCGCCCTTGACCTGCGGCAGCACCACGACGCTGGCCTCGGAGGTCGCGTCCACCTGCTTGCCCACCACGGCGACCATGCCTTCCGAGCCGCTCTTGTAGGGGATGATCTCGAGTCTTGCGCCAGTGGCCAGCTTCAGCATTTCCGCAACGAAGTGCGGCGTGCTTCCGGTTCCCGCCGTGGCGAAATTCAGGCTCTTTGCGCTTTTGCTGCTGGCCACGAGGCTCTTGAGGTCCTTGATCGGAGAGTCGGCGGATACCACGATGACCGACGGGCTGACGGCCAGCATGGCCACGGGCACCAGATCCTGCTCCTTGTACGGGAGGTGGGACTTGATCATGCCGTTGGTAATCACGCCGGCGGCGGGGGCCAGGAAGGTGTAGCCGTCCGGGGCGGACTTGGCTACGTAGTCGGCCCCCAGCACCGAGCCGGCGCCTGGCTTGTTCTCCACCACGATGGGCTGGCCAAGCTGCTTCGACGCCGCTTCGGCCACGGCGCGGGCCACCAGGTCGTTGGCGCCGCCGGGACCGAACGGCACCACGAACTTCACAGGCTTTGCGGGCCAGGCATCGGCCCAGGCGGAAAGGGTGCATGCGCTCAGCATCAGGGCGAGCGCGAAATGGCGGACAGCGGGTTTCAAGGCGGGTCTCCGGGATGCGTATTGTGTCTGCGCTTTTCGGCACGACACGACGTCCCGATCAGGCATTGCAAGGGTAGCCACACGAGACTATTCTGTGAATTGCAATGTTCTGATGATCTCATGCATGCCACGCATCAATTTCGCCCTTGAAGACCTGCAGGCCTTTGTCGCAACCGCTGAAAAGGGCAGTTTCCGCATGGCGGCCGAGGCGCTGCATATTTCGCAACCGGCACTGAGCCGGCGCATCGAAAAGCTGGAAACAACGCTGGGCTCGCGCCTGCTGGACCGGACCACGCGCCGGGTGGAGGTGACCCATGTCGGCCGCCAGTTCCTGGAAGAGGCCCGCGCCGCGCTCGATATCCTGGACAACGCCGTGTTCCGGCTCGGCGACGAAGCAGCGCTGCAACGCGGCCTGGTGACCGTGGCAGCGATACCGTCTGCCGCCCTGCATTGCCTGCCCCATGCGATCCGCGCGTTTGCCGGGCGGCATCCCGGCGTGCGCGTGCGCGTGGTCGACGAAAGCGCCAGCAGCGTACTGGCCAGCGTACTGTCCGGAGAATCGGATTTCGGCCTTAACTTCATGGGCGCGCAGGAGCCCAATATCGACTTTCGCGCCATCCGCGCCGAACGCTACCGGCTGGCAATGCGGCGGGACCACGAATGGGCCGGGCGGGAACGCGTGGCCTGGCAGGAACTGGCCGGACAACGGATGGTCAGCGTGTCCCGGCACAGCGGCAATCGCGCCCTGATCGAGAACGCCATCGCCCATCTCGAACAGCGGCCGACCATTCACTACGAGGCCAACCACGTCGTTGGCGTGCTGGCGCTGGTCGAGGCCGGCCTTGGCATGGCCGTGCTGCCTGGCATGGCGGTGCCGCCGGACCATCCCCGGCTTTGCGCCGTGCCGCTGGTCGAGCCGGATGTAGACCGCGTACTGGCGCTGATACGCCGGCGGGACAAGCCACTGCAGCCCGCCGCGCAGGCGTTGTACGAGACCATCTCGTTGTCGATGGCGGGTGACGCCTGACGAAGGGACCGGCTCGGACGGGTCAGGTGCCAACGAGGTGCGGCGGCACGGTCGCGGTGATCGGCGCGGGCGTGCTGACGGAGAATGGCCATATGACGTTCTCGCGCACACATACCAGATGGTTGCTCAGCGATACCTATCCTGATGCGCCGGAGCAATGAGCGCGTGCTGTTTGTCTACGATGTCGAACGCGGCATGCGCTTCGATATCGGCACGAGCACCGGGTTGGCGCGATGGAGATCTAGCAGCGCCAACGTTGCAGGTAATCGGTGCGCGCAAATTAATCGCACTTGGTCCCAGTTCTTCTGTTACCGGACTAGGAATCCCAATTGTCGGCGCCTTCTGCACTGACCTATGCGGCAATTCACCCACTACGTCAGCGCATCCAGCAGTCCTTTTTGCCTGCTGCCAGTCGGCGGTGTCGAACGGGCAGTTCGCCCTTGAGCCGATACAGTTCCGCTTCGTAATAGCGCTCTCCCGTGTTGCTCGTCATGACCAACGCGTCCTCCAGCGAGTCCGGTCCCGCCTGAACTTGTCCAGCATTCCGATAGGCTTGAGCCAGCAGGGCCAGAGAATTCAGCCTCGCGCGCGGTCTAGTTTTCGCGGCTGAAGGCTTCCGGCGGTGGCAATCACCGCGCGGGGTACCGCGTTGGTCGCACGTACCGCAGCCGCATGACCACGTGCTGGAACCGTACCGCAAAAGTCGCTCGTCATTGCCGCGCTGAAGGTGAAGGATGGGTCGCGTCGTTGTTTGATCCTTTTGGGCATTTTATTGATCACAGGTAGGCTCGAAATCGGTATCGGGTCCGCCTAAAGTTGAGGCTCCTAACCACCTGATGCAAGGGTCGCACCATGAGCCGTATCGCTATTCCCGTCATCGGGTCCGCCACCGTCGCCACCGCTATGCCCAACGAAACTACCAAGACCAATGCCGTCATCGAATGTATCTTGAGCCGCAGCGCCGCCAAGTATTACGACCCTGCCGCAATCTTGAATGACGACCAAATCCGCGAGCTGGTGCGAATCGGTACCGCCGCGCCGACATCCTTCCACTTGCAGAACTGGCGTTTCATCGCCGTGCGCACACGTGAAGCCAAGGCTCGGCTGAGTCCGATCGCCTGGAATCAACCTGCGATCACCGATGCCGCCGTTACCTTCATCGTCTGCGGCCAACTGGCCGATTCCAGCGTAATACCGGAGCGTCTAGCTCCGTTGGTTGAAGCAGGCGTTATGCCGGCAACGATGGTGCCTGAATGGGAAATCCCTGCAAGGGATCTGTACATGGACTACCCGCAGCGCCAGCGCGACGAGGCCATACGCACTGGCACCTTCGGCGCGGCGGCGATGATCTATGCGGCCCGCTCGCTGGGACTGGGTTCGACGCCGATGATCGGATTCGATGCCGAAGCGGTGCACCGCGAGTTCGGACTGGCTGCAAACGAAGTACCGGTCATGCTGTTGTCCATCGGGGCAGAGCGCCCGGGAAACTGGGCGCAGAAGCCGCGGCGTCCTGTGGACGATGTGCTGGATTTGGTATAGGTGCGTCGACACGGCAGTGATCGCGCCGAACGACTAAGCGACCTTCAAGTGGGAGGCGGCCGCAAGGAACGTCCTACTTGAAGGCATGCCCAGCTTCGACCCAAGACTTGGGCACGAAGTAAGCCGAGGGGTAGTTCCCACGTGGCTTTCCCCAATTAGCAAAACCCGTAACTCACGGAGATTATGATGGCACGAGCAGCAGCCCTGAAGCCGGAACAGGTACCGGCCGATTCGAAACCCACCCTCGATGCGTTCACCAAGAGCATCGGGTTCACCCCCAACATGATGGCGACCTTCGCGCAAAGCCCGATCGCGTTCAACGCATGGGCAGGCCTGCTCGGCTCCCTGAGCAAGGCGCTGGACGTGAAGACGCGTGACGGCATCGGCCTCGCGGTCTCCGAAGTGAATGGCTGTAACTACTGTCTGGCGGTGCACAGCCTTACAGCCGAGCATATGGCCAAGCTGCCGGCCGAAGAAATCATTCTCGCTCGGAAGGGCCGCGCCAGCGACCCGAAGCGCGACGCCGCCCTCCAGTTTGCGCGCAAAGTCATCGAGACCCGCGGCCAGGTCAGTGACACCGATCTGAAAGCCGTCCGCGATGCCGGCTACACGGATGCGAACGTCATGGAGATCGTCGCGCTTGTGGCCATGTACTCCCTGACGAATTTTTTCAACAACGTGTTCGACCCCGAGAAGGACTTTCCTGCCGTCACGCCGGCCGGCTCGATCTGAACTTTATCCGGCCGCATCGACCCTCTCCGAGGGTCCTCGAAGGTGTCATCTGATGCGCGCGCAATGCCAAAGCCTGGACGCACCCAAGGAAGAATCTTGGAAACGTGTCCAGGCTCTCTGTATGTACGGCCGAGTCTGGGAGGAAGAACGTGACACTCACTCATCCAATTTTCACGCGCTGGCCGGCGCGGTACCCCGATCGGCTCCAGCTCTTTTCCTTACCGACGCCCAACGGAGTGAAGGTCGGCATCATGCTGGAGGAGACAGGCCTAGCCTATGAGCCGCACCGCATCGACATCATGGCGAATGAGAACCACGATTCGGCCTTCCTCGCGCTCAACCCCAATGGCAAGATTCCTGCGATCTACGATCCTGACGGTCCGAACGGACGGCCGCAGGCCTTGTTCGAATCGGGAGCGATCTTGATCTATCTCGCCGACAAGACGGGGCAGTTTCTCTCCACCGATCCCGGCACGCGCTACGAAACGATCCAGTGGCTGATGTGGCAGATGGGCGGTGTGGGGCCGATGTTCGGCCAGGTTGGCTTCTTCAACAAATTCGCCGGCAAAGCCTATGAGGACAAGCGCCCGCGCGACCGCTACGCAAACGAATCAGCGCGGCTGCTCGGTGTCCTCGACGAACGGCTCGCGGGCCGCGACTGGGTGATGGGCGCTGACTATAGCATCGCCGACATTTCGCTGCTTGGTTGGGTGCGTAACCTGATCGGCTTTTACGAAGCGCGCGAGATTGTTGGCTTCGACCGCTTTCTTCATGTTCAGATGTGGCTCGATCGCGGCCTCGCGCGTCCGGCTGTGCAGCGCGGGCTGGAAGTGACGGCGGCCTAGCCAGAAGCCCGGAGGGAAGGCTTCTGCGGGCCCCGCGAGCTGCGTGGACGCCGTTGCAGCGAACGGTACTTACAACTATGCACGGGCCAAAGAAGGCAGCAACATCTACGCAGCGACTACTGCCCGCCAGAGATGACGGCCAGTGCATGAATGCGCATCTTTTCTTTCTGGAATCTTCTATGCAATCAGTCGAGATCAAAGCCATTGATAACTACGATTTTGATATGTGGCTTCGGCTGTGGAAAGGCTATCAGCGATTTTACGGAGTGCATATCCCCGAGTCCGTGACGCTCAATACCTGGAGGCGTTTCTTGGACCCGGGCGAACCGATGCATGCAGCGCTTGCCATGGCGGGCGAGCAACCAATGGGGCTGGTGCATTCGATCTACCATCGCTCTACCTGGACGACGGGCGACTACTGCTATCTTCAAGACCTGTTTGTTGCTGACAATGCGCGTGGCGGCGGCATCGGTCGCTCGCTGATCGAGCATGTCTATGCGGAAGCGAAACGTCGCGGGGCGTCCCGTGTGCACTGGCTGACACACGAATCAAACCATAACGGCATGCAGCTTTACGACCGCATCGCTGATCGCTCAGGTTTCATCCAGTACCGAAAGCTATTGGCCTAACCCGCTGAGCGGGTACTGGTGTCCGATCAGCTCGTGCACTGGAGCCATGTGGTGCGTACAGCCGGTGTGCAATCGCAATAAGACGCTTGAGTGTTTCAAGTTCCCGAGGTCCTATGTCCCAAATTGACTGGCTGAGCCATTTCCTGCAAATGATTAACATCACCGGCCAGCTGGAGGTTCGCTGCATCTACGGTGCGCCGTGGCGTGTGGCCTGGGATCAGTCCGCGGCGCACGAAATTCCCTACCACGTGGTGCTCAAGGGCCGGGCCATTATTGAGGATCCGGAGACGGGAACGGCCAGAGAGTTAATGGGTGGAGATATCGTGCTGTTGCCCCACGGGTCGGCGCACGTGCTGCACGATGGCAGCGGGCATGCGCCCGCCCTTACCTACAATCGCCAAGGTTCTGCCGGATGGACGCTCAGCGAGAATGATGGTCAGGGCGAGCGTCTGGACATGTTGTGCGGGCGATTTTTCATCGGGCCGCCCCATCATCGGCTGATTCGCGATTACCTACCCACGACTCTCGCGGTACGGGCCATGGACGTCCGTGGTGAAGAGGGCATCGTGTCAGCGTCGAACCACCTGGCCAGCCTCGTGGGTCTGATGCGCATGGAGTCCACCGGCGACAGACCGGGCGGGCACGCCATGCTCAACGCGCTTAGCTTCGCGCTGTTCACACTGGTACTGCGCGCGGCGAGCGAATCCGAACAGGCCCCGGAAGGCTTGTTGGCGCTTGCTGGCCATCCACGACTGGCCCCGGCCATTTCCGCCATGTTCGCCGACCCGGCGCGACCCTGGAACCTATCTGATCTGGCCGACTTGTGCAGCATGTCACGCGCCACCTTCATGCGGCATTTTCAGGCCAATCTAGGGCGCTCGGCCAACGAACTGCTGACCGATATCCGAATGAGCTTGGCCGCCAACGAGCTGAAGAAGCCGGCGATGACCACTGAGGCCGTGGCCGACTCAGTCGGGTATCGATCCGTAGCGGCATTCCGGCGTATGTTCACCGACAAGATGGGGATGACGCCGGGGCAATGGCGCCGCTTGGCACGAGAAGCCGAGTAATGCGCTTCGCTTTCCGTGTGCAGCTTCGATGAGGCGCTAGACGCCGGCGATCCCTTCGGGCTGAGCGGGTTCACGATCTGCGAGCACCTGAACCTCGAACTCGACGAGACGATTTGCGACGTGCGGCGCTGTGCCGCCGTTTGGGATAGATTGCCTCGTTTATTTTGATCCCTGTTGGCATTTTATTGAGCCAAGGTAGTCTCGAAATCGATATCTGTGGGGCCTACAGTGGATGCTTCTAACCACCAGATGAACAACTTGAATGGGAAACCCCAATGACCACTCGTGCAAATCAGTTTCGTCTACAAATCGCTGAAAAGAGCGTTGGATCTCACTCTCTTCAGGCCCTGCTCAGATGGGCGTTGGTCGTCATCTTTCTTTGGTTCGGTGGAATGAAATTCACCGCTTACGAAGCCAACGGCATCGCTCCGTTCATCGCCAACAGCCCCATCATGAGCGGGTTGCATGCGATATTCGGAGTTCAAGGGGCAAGTTACGTTATAGGTGTACTTGAGCTGTCGACCGCAGCTGCTCTGATTCTCGGCGCCTTCCAGCCCATTTTCTCAGCATTGGGAGCGGCGATGTCGGCTGCGACCTATCTGATCACGCTCACCTTTTTCTTGACTACCCCCGGCGTAGCAGAAGCGACGGCGGGTGGGTTTCCGGCCATTTCAGCTATGCCTGGCCAGTTCCTTCTTAAGGATCTCGTTCTGCTGGCTGCATCGCTTTCTCTCCTTCTTGCATCTGTCCAGGGCTCATGGCCCAACGCTCAAAAGTCATAAGGTGAACAAATGGCCCGGAGTTCCGGGCCGGCTTATCCAACAGGAGATCAGATATGACCAACACGACGGCGGCTAACGGCAGAGAGGCAGCCTATCACGGCGTGCCGGCGGAAGATGACTACGGCTATGCACAGGCAATCAAGATCGGAAACATGGTCTATGTGTCCGGCCAGTTCAGCCACGACGACAAGGGCGCGATGATCGCGCCTGCCGCGCTCGATGGAACGGGCAAGCCAGCCGACTTCTCGATGATGGCGGAGCAGATGCTGGTGACCTATGCAAACGCTGCAACGATCCTGGCAAAGTTCGGAGCCACGCTCGACCACGTAGTGGAAGAGACGCTCTATGTCCTTGATGTCGATGAGGCGTTTGCAGTAGCGGGCAAGGTGCGCAAACAAGCCTACGCAAAGGCGCGACCTCAGTGCGCCAGCAATCTGATCGGCGTATCGAGGCTAGCCTTTCCGGAGCAGCTTATTGAGATCGTCTTCAAGGCGGTGCTTGCCGACGAGCACGAGCGGCAGCCCGTCGAACCAGCTTGATGAACGGCACGACAGGCCAGCGATGCGCAGGTTATGGAGGCCTGCGCCGGCGCCCATTTTTCGTGCGTGAGTCCTGCAGGCATTCGTCCCACGATGCCCAGCAAATCGCACCTCAGTACGTCAAGCCGTTTTTGAATGGCAACATAAACTGCGACGCCCTAGTATCGCTAGCAATAGCGGTCAAAGTAGCGCACTCAAATTCCGTGCGATCTAACATAATTGTTGTTGTGCGTTTTTTTACTGTAGCCGCTAAGTTGTAATGTCCGCTTCGGGGGTGAGGACAGTTTCTTGGACTGATTTAGGTTGCGAGTCCAAGGTGGCGCCGGTATTCGACCGGGCTCATTGCACGCAGCGACAACTTGATGCGCCGCTCGTTGTACCACCTGATGTAAGAGTTCAGCTCGTGCATGAATCCTTCTACCGTCGTGCCACCCCAGTTGCGACCGTAGTAGATGTCATTCTTCAGGCGACCGAAGAAGCCTTCGCAGGCAGCGTTGTCAGGTGAGCGGCCCTTTCGCGACATGGAACGGATGAGACCAGCCGCCTTGATGCGTTGCAGCCATCCCGGCCAACGATAGTGCGAGCCCCTGTCACTGTGTACTACGGGGCAGTCGCCATCGGTGAGCGTGGTGATGCGGATCTTTGGAGTTGCCCGTCTTGCACATTTTCGAACAAAAATGGTCATCTCGTTGCAGAGGGCCGTTTTCCTTGTGCTAAGAATCTGTGATGCGCACCTCAACGTTGATGAACATATGTCCCAGGGGCATCAGCCAGAATCGGTAAGCCACTCGCAGGGGCCCCCATTGCCGGTGGCGGTACGCGCTGGGGGGACGACCGGGCTTCCAGCCATTCGACCCATGCCGGCCACCAGGAGCCTTCGCGGAGTTCGGCACGTTCGAGCCACCGGTCTGCGTGGAGGCACGGGTCTTCCGCCTTCTTGTGCGCGAACCGGTAGCGCCGACCCGGATGCCCGGGTTCGCTGACGATACCCGCGTTATGACCGCCGCTGGTGAGTACAAACGTGATGTCGGTGTCATTCAAGTAGTGGATCTTGTAGACAGACGGCCATGGCGCGATGTGATCCCGTTCTGTGCCGAGGGCGAAAATCGGCGCCCGGATGTTCTGGATTGCAACCGGATGTTCGTCTACCACGTACCTGCCGGCGGCAAGGTCGCCGTTCAGGAATAGCGACCTTAGATACTCCGAATGCATGCGGTAGGGAAGTCGGGTCGCGTCCGCGTTCCACGCAATGAGGGCGTTCATGGGGGGCGGCTCACCCATTAGGTAATGGCGAAGCATGCGCGACCAGATGAGATCGTTCGAACGCAGCAGTTGGAAGGCCCCCGCCATATGGAAGGCCGGGAGGTATCCCCGTTGCCACATCAGGCCCTCCAGTGACTCGACCTGGCTGTGATCGATGAAAAGCTCGAGTTCTCCCGGCTCGCTGAAATCGGTCTGGGCGGCGAGCAGTGTCACAGAGGCGAGCCGTTTGTCCTCCATATGTGCCATGGCCGCCGCGGCAATCGATAGCAGCGTACCCCCGAGGCAGTAGCCGACTGCATGGACCTTGCATTTAGGCACAATCAGGCCGATGGCGCCGAGTGCCGCCATGACGCCGAGGCGGCGATAGTCATCCAAGCCGAGATTGCGATCGGCGGCAGTGACGTTGCGCCAGGAGATGCAGAAAACCGTGAATCCTTTACCAACGAGGTAGCGGATCAGCGAGTTTTCTGGCGACAGATCAAGAATGTAGAACTTCATGATCCAGGCCGGGACGATCAGCAGTGGCTCCGCGTAGACACTCCCGGTCGACGGCGTGTATTGGATGAGTTCGATCAGGTGGTTCCGGTAGACGACCTTGCCCGGCGTGACCGCGACGTCTTCGCCCACTCTGAATTTTTCGGCTCCGGCGGGTGGCTCGCTATTCAAGTTCCGACTGAGGTCATCAATGAAACGCTGGAATCCCTCGACGAAGCTCCGCCCCCCAGTTTGCAGGGCCCGATCAAGCACTTCCGGATTGGTAAAGATACAGTTCGATGGGGAAAAAACATCCAGCACCTGGCGCATCGAGAACGAGACAACATTTTCGTGGTGCGGGGAAACTCCGGGCACATCATGCGTGGCTGTGTGCCACCATTGCTGAGTAAGGAGAAATACTTGATACCACAGCACGAAGGGCAACTCTTGCCAGGCTTCGGCACGAAACCGCGTGTCGCCTGAAAGCGGCTCGATGCAGTTGGGTGTCTTCTCCGTCAGCGCGCGGCGGATGGTATATCTCGCCAATCGGCCCAACTTTTTCCACGCTTTGTTGCCGAGTTCCGCCTGTTTTCCCGGAGAACGGTAAAGATGGACCAGCCAATCAGAATAGGCAAGCCATATCGCAGTTGGTGAGATGCCGCCCGTCGCATTCGCTGCCATGCTGGCAGCGATTCTGTCGATGGCGCGAAACAGCTCGAAACCACCCGACTCGTCGAGATGCGTGCTAAGCGAATTCAGAGCCGCCGGCCTCGAATCGGCTCCCTGAGGGCGGCGGGGCGCTGGGCCCGCCCTACCCCCTGCCTGTGTGTTCTTCATTGGGCAGCTCCGGGCAAAGGTATGAGTGCAGCTTAGGAACAACGAAAGGCGTCTGGAAAGGACTGTTTCGCAAATCCAGCCCCACAGCATTCCTGCTCGGGACCGAAGGCGATGCGCGTCGTAAGCTAATCTAGTTAGAATCGATCGGCCAGCACCCTCGCTTGACGGAGGGAATCCATGGATATAGGCAGGGAGCCCACACATCAAGCCCTGTTCACCCCGCTCGGCCTCTGGAGCGGATGGATCCACTCGACTGGATCCGGATGGATGTGGCAGTTTGCTGAAGCCGCGAGATCTCAGCACTTCACGCAATGTTATGAGCTCTTCCAACAAGCCATCAAGGCATTAGGTACGCCGGCCTTCGATCTCGCGCAGGTCGAGTTCGAAGGCTCCAGCATGCCGGTAAGCGAGTCGGTGGTCATGGAGACCGAATTTTGTCGATTGCGCCGCTTCTCGTGCAAGCGCGGCAGATCTGGCAGGACGGCCCGGTCCATCCTGCTATGTGCGCCGCTGGCGGGCCACCACGCTGTACAGATGCGAGAGGTAGTGCAATGGCTACTGCCGCACGCAGACGTTTATGTCTCCGACTGGGTAAATGCCAGAGACATTCCACAGACAGCGGGAGATTTGCATCTGGACGATGTTGTGCTGACATTGCAGCATTTCATGGTGGGGCTGAAGCCTGCCGAGCTGGACGTGCTCGCAGTCTGCCAGGCGACTGTACCGGCCCTTGCAGCGGCGGCACGCCTGGTGGCGGCCGGGTATCCTGAGCCGCGCTCATTAGTGTTGCTGGGCGGACCCATCGATCCACGCCGTAATCCCACCCCGTTGACGCGCATGGCTGGAAGCCTGCCTCCAAGCTGGCTCGACGCACTGGGGACGCATATCGTTCCTTCGGGGTACCGGGGTTCAGGTCGGCGAGTCTATCCGGGTTTCCTGCAGTACCCGTCCTTGATGATCTGGCAGCCGGAGCGGCCGTTCTTGCTGTTATTTGATTACATCCAAAGCCATGGGAATGGCGACCCGGAGGCGGCACGCGAGGCCGAACGATCGATCGCACACTATGGCGCTATGCTGGACATGCCGGCGGAGTTCATCCTGGATACCCTCCGCGTGGTATTCCAGCAAACCCTACTGGCAAAAGGCATCTGGCGCGTGGCGGGGAGCCCGGTACGACCGGATCAGTTACGTGAGACTCGCTTGCTGACCATCGAGGGCAGTCGAGACACGATTTCTGGAGTGGGCCACACCCACGCTGCACACGGTCTATGCGTCGGCGTGCCGGCAGAGCGCCGACGCCGGCTCACCATCGCAGGCTGCGATCACTACGGACTGTTTGGCGGGCCCACCTGGCGGACGGCGGTTTATCCGGTCGTCCACGACTGGTTGGTCGGCTAGAGCCGCTGATGCAGCCCTGCAAACGCACCAACTCAGCCTTGGCCCGGGCGAAGTGCATCCCACTGCCGCCACGGATGACATAGCGACGCCCTCGCCCGAAACGCTATATACCTTGCTAGGCTCACACGCGCTGGGCATGGGAAACACCACCATCCTGACTGCGCTGGCCAAGGCCAGGCGATCTTGAGCGCGGTGAGCGGCCGACGTCGATGACCGCGTTGCGACAGATGGAACTTGAGCGTCCCGACGAAATCAGCCCGCGTGCGGCTCCAGCGGTTCGGCCCGCGTGGCCCTCGCATACCAGCCAAAGTACGCCACGCTCAACAGCGCTAGCCACGGTACACCGAAGAGCATTGTCATGCGGAACTCGGCCGTGAACATGGTGGTTACCATGATGGCGAGCATCAGGGCGGCGCCCAGGAGAGTCAGTACCGGGAAGCCCTTCATGCGGAACCGCAGCGGACCATGGCCTTGCGCCTCCCACTTGCGGCGGAAGCAGTAGTGTGTGACAAAGATCATCATCCACGTGAACAGGGCCCCGAACATCGATACCGCCATCATCAGCGTGAACGAGGCATCGGGATAGACAATGCTCAGCACGGTCGCCAGCGCGATGCCGAGCGTCGACACCAGCAGCGCCGACATCGGCACGCCGCGCCGGCTGACACGACCGAAGCGGGCGGGCGCGTAGCCCGCGCGCGACAGGCTGAACATCATCCGCGTGGTGGCTATTCATCGACGACAGCGCCGCCACCAGCACGACAAAGTTGATCACGCCTGCGGCGCCTGGGATATTGATAGCCTCCATGACCTTGACGAAGGGACTCTCCTCGCGGCCGGCGGCGGTCCACGGCACGATCGCCAGCATCAGGGCCAGCGTCAGCAGGTAGAACAGGACGAGCCGGATCATGGTGGAACGGAAGGCGCGCGTGATCGCATGCTCGGGATCCTCGGCCTCGCCTGCGGCCACAGCTATCATCTCGATGCTCAGGTAGCTAAAGATCGAGACAATAACGGCGACCCACATGCCCCACAGGCCCTTCGGGAAAAAGCCGCCGTGCGTGGTGTAGTGGTGGAAGCCGGCCACTGCCCCCTCTGCCGATCCGGCCACCGACGCCGGTGCGCCGAAGACAACATAGGCGCCGATAAGGATAAAACCAACGATCGCCGCGATCTTGATCACCGAGAACCAGTATTCGACGACACCGAAGATACTGACGCTGAGCGCATTGACCAGTACCAGTGCTGCGGAAAAGCCGGCAATCCAGAACCAGCCGGGCACTGCGGGAAACCAGTACTTCATGTAGAGCGCGGTGGCGGTCACCTCGGTCCCGACCGCCAGCACGATGCAGGCCCAGTACGCATAGCGCACCAGGAACCCGGCCCACGGGCTGACGTAATGCTCCGCGTAGGCGCCGAACGAACCCGAAGTCGGATGCGCCACGGTCATCTCGGCGAGGCAGCCCATCAGGATCAGCGCGATGGCGGCGCCGATGGCGTAGCTGAGCAGCACGCTCGGGCCGGCAAAGCCGATTGCGAAGCCGCTGCCAAGGAACAGCCCAGTGCCGATCGCGCCGCCGATGGCAATCATCGCCATCTGGCCGGCGTTCAGCGTGCGCTTCAGCCCACGCTCGCGCTCCACGATCTGCTGGAAGCTCTGCTTCTTGTCCATGTTGTCTCTCTCCTTCTGATAGTGAATGCGGCCCGCCTGCGCTCAGAACACGTGGCGCACGCCAACCGCCACGCCGGTCTGGTTGCCGCGCCCCGGCATCTCGCTGGCGGCGCCGCCGCTTACGCGGTTGTAGTCCACCGTGCCGTACAGCTGGGTCCGCCTGGACAGCGCATACTCGGCCAGCAGCACGCCGGTCAGCCGCTGGCCGCTCTGGCCGGCCACGCCGTTCACGTTGCGGATACTGTCGTGATAGACCACGCCCGTCAGCGCTAGCGCGCCGCCGGCCTGCCAGGTCAGGCCCGTGTAGAAGGTCATGTCCTTGCGCGGATTGGCGGCAAAAGACCCGTAGCTGACGCTGCGGGAAGGATCGTTCAGCATGCCGTCGACCATGCCGGTTGCGTCCCTGCCACCGAGGTAGCCGGCGAACAGTTTCGCCGGGCCGAAGGCGTAGCGGCCGGCGACACCCCACATGCGCTGGGTTTCGCTGGCGGCGTTCCGTATTTCCTGGTAGACGGCGCCGATGCCGAGATTGCCCTGGTTGTATGCGGCCCGCACACCCCAGTAGGAACCGTGCTTCAGGTTGCCCGGCAATTCGCCAAAGCCGTAGCTGGCGCCGAGACTGAGGCCGCCGAAGGTGCCGTCGTAGCTCACCGCGTTGTCAACCCGCCCCCCGGTCATGAAGTACGGCCAGGCATTGGCGGTGTAGTTGCCCACGGTCAGCGGATCGAAGTCGCCGAACAGGTTGAAGCCTTCCGTGGACTGGCGGCCCAGCTTGAGCGTGCCTACCCCCCCGGACAGTCCGACATAGGCATGGCGGCCAAACAGGCGCCCGTTCTGGTTCACGCGCCCGGTGTCCGGATCGAAGCCATTCTCGAGCCGGAACAGCGTCTTCATGCCGCTGCCGAGGTCTTCCTCGCCGCGCAGGCCGAAGCGACTGTTGGTCACGGCGCCGTTGGTCAGCTGCACCTGGCTGTTGTTGGCCTGGTTGGCATTGGTTGTGAAGCGGATGCTCTGGTCGACGATGCCGTACAGCGTGACGGTGCCCTGGGCGCAAGCCGTGCCCGCCGCCAGACCGCCCAGTGCCAGCGGGACTGCGAATTTCTTCATGTCTCCTCCATTTGATCTTGTTCTGCTTTTGATGATGAAAACCGCCGTCGCCAGCGGAACGAAGCGGATCAGGCCCGGCGCCTGCCCGCCGGCAGCCTGACGTAGGCCACGATCTCGATCAGCATGGCCGGATGGGCAAAGCCGGCCACTGCCACGCTGGCCCGGTTCGGATAGGGTGCGCGAAAGAACTCGCGGTATACCGCATCGATGGCCGGCATATCGCCGGGCGCATGCATGTACACAAGTACCTGCGCGACATCGTCGAGCCGGCATCCGGCCGCCTCCACCGCCGCTGCGAGATTGCCGAACGTCAGCCGCGCCTGCGCGGTGATGTCGCCGCCGGCAATATTGCCGGCCGCATCGACGGGCCCATGCGCGGTGAACATCAGGCCGGCGGCCTGTGTTGCCCACGAGAACGGCTGCGCGGGTTCGGGCAGCGGGGTCGGGATGATCTCTGCCATGTGTTTCCTCTGGACCATGAATGCCTGAGCCGCGGGGCTCAGGCGCACGCGCGCAGAACCGCCGCCATCGCATGGGCGACGTGGTCGACATTGGCGGGGTTGAGTCCCGCCACGCACATGCGGCCAGAGCGCAGCATGTAGACGCCGTGCGCTTCGCGCAGGCGGTCGGCCTGCGCCGGTGCCAGGCCCGTGTAGCTGAACATGCCGCGTTGCGCCGTCAGGTAGCCGAACGGCATGCCCGGCAGGCTTGCCTCCAGCCGCTCCCTGAGCGCGCCGCGCATGCGCGCGATGCGTTCGCGCATCTGCGCCACCTCCGCGGCCCACTGGCTTGCCAGAGCAGGATTGCCGAGCACCGTCGAAATCAGCCTCGCGCCATGCAGCGGGGGGCTGGAATACACGCGCCGCACCGCCGCCTTGAGCTGCCCGAGCACGCGCCTGGCTTCGTCCTCGTCCGGCGTGACGACGGAAAGCCCGCCGCAGCGCTCGCCGTACAGCGAGAAGTTCTTCGAGAAGGAGTTGCTGACGAGGAACGGCAGGCCGGCATCGACCAGCGCGCGCACTGGCCAGGCGTCTTCTTCCAGGCCTTCGCCGAAGCCCTGGTAGGCCATGTCAAGGAATGGAATCAGCCCGCGTTGCCGCAGCACCTCGATCAGTTCCGCCCATTGCGTGCGCGACAGGTCGATGCCAGTAGGGTTGTGGCAGCTCGGCTGCAGCAGGACCACGCTGCGCGCCGGCAGTGCGCCGATCGTCGCCAGCATGTCGCCGAAGCGCAGGCCATTGGTTTGCGGGTCGTAGTACGGGTAGTGGTGCACCGCCACGCCCGCGCCAGCGAACAGGACCTGGTGGTTTTCCCAGCTCGGGTCGCTGATCCATACCGCGCTGCCGGGGAAGTACAACTTCAGAAACTCGGCGCCGATGCGCAGCGCGCCCGAGCCGCCCACCGACTGGATCGTCGCGACCCGGTTTTCCTGCAGCGCGCGGCTGTCCGCGCCGAACACGAGTTGTTGCAGCGCGTGGCGGTACCCGGCCATGCCCTCCATCGGCAGGTAAGTGTGCGGATCATCCAGCCCGGCGAGCTGGCGCGCGGCCGCGCCGACACTGCTGAGCACCGGGATGCGGCCGTCCTCATCGTAGTAGAGGCCGATGCTGAGGTTCGCCTTGTGCTGCCGGGAATCGGCCTGGTAGGCCTCCATCAGCGACAGGATGGGGTCGCCGGCATAGGCGGGGATATGCGCAAACATGGGATTGCTCGGTTCGGTTCAGGGATGCGGGACGGCGCGCCGGGGTGGCTGGTTTTTGCGGTCGGCGCGACGCCGTCATGGGAACGGAATCCTATCAAGCGAAAAGCCGAATGTGCTTGCTTTTATTGCTCCTTTTGGCTTATACATTGAAGCATTCACCGATTTATCCTCATTCATCGAATAATTCTTCGACATGGAACTTGACCGCACCGACGTGAGCATCCTGCATCACCTAGAAGGCAACGGCCGCATCACGAACCAGGAATTGGCAGAGGCGGTGGGACTGTCCGCCTCGGCGTGCTTCAGGCGGGTAAAGCTGCTGGAAGAGCGCGGCGTGATTGCCGGCTATCGCTGTGTGATAGGTGCGAAGCAGGTCGGCATCGCCTTCGAGGCGCTCGTGCATGTTTCGATGCGTTCGGACATTGAGAACTGGCACGAGAATTTCGTGCGAGCGCTCAACGGGTGGGCTGAAGTGGTGACGGCCCGAATCGTGACAGGCACGTCAAACTATGTGCTCACTGTGCGCACGAAGGACCTGGAGCACTTCTCCCACTTCGTGATCCACAAACTTCACAAGGAGCCGGGGGTGATGGCGATCAATTCGAATATCGTGCTGGAGACTCTGAAGTCGCATGGCTCTGTGCTGGAGTTGCTGGGATAGCCGCTAGGCCGTGCCGTTCAAGCTCCGACAGCGCGATGCCGATCAGCCGAGCGTTACGACGCTGCTCAGCGGCATGCGTACCACCGTGGCCTGCCGCGTGGCCCCAGTCTCGGAGCAAATCGGGTTGGCGCATGCCTTATTCTTGCTGGCGCCCTGTCTCCGCGGCTTCGTCCAGCGTCATTCCGTCGGCAAGGACCGAAGCCAGCGCGGTCTCCGCTAAATCAGCCCGGGGTTTTATGGCTCGATTTATGAGCCATTGAAAACCGGAATCGCTTGTGGCGCGATTAGCGGCGCGAATTTTGCCTCGCACCAGGGATACCGTTTGCACGTCTCGACGGCGAGCTCGTTAACAGGCAGCAATTACCGCGCGTCCAGATCAGTCAACCGTTCCAGGACCATCGGGCGGTGCGTTCACTGGACGCTAACCGTACGCGCAACGCCGCCAGTAAGCGCAGCGCCAGCTGCGGTGTCATTCCGGTCGCCCGCAGTTCGCGTATCACGCCAAGTTGACGGGGAATGCGCATGCGCTCAAAAATGCGGACAGATCCTAGGTCGCCAGCACATGAACTCATCATTCGCGACCAGTATTCCCTCCAACATCTGTGGACACCCTCGATGTCGTCAGCAGCCAGAGCGCGGATCCCGTGTGGGGATGTACCCGGAGATCCTACCTGGTCAAGCTCAACCATCAAGGCACGCCCGCAGCGTACGCGCGAGACGGTCCGCTTCCTTTGTATCGGTGATGTTCGCAAAGCCCATCACCAGGCCACGCGGGGTGTCACGGATACGGCCGTGGGCATACCAGTTGGAAAGCGGCAGTACCGCTAGCCCCGCATCGCGCGCACGCGAGGCAACGGCGACATCGTCGACCGGACCGTGAGCCGCTTCGGCGAAGTGCACCGCAAACTGGATTCCGCCCGGTGGCAATTCAACGGTCAACCGTTCTCCAAAAGCCTGCTTTAGCGCTTGTGCAATCAACAGGCGCCGCTGTCCATACAACGCGCGCATCCGTTTTACATGCCGCGCAAAATGTCCCTGTTCAATAAAGTCTGCCAGCGCCGACTGAAACAGCGTTGGCGCGCCGGCGTTCATGCTGCACGCCACCCGTCCCACACGCTCGACGGCGCGCTCTGGCACCACCGTGTATGCGAGCCGGAGCCCGGGGAACATCACCTTGCTGAAGGTGCCGCAATAGAGCACGCGATCTTGCCGGTCGAGACTCTTCAGGGCCGGCAAGGGGCGGCCCAGATAACGGAACTCGCTGTCGTAGTCGTCTTCGATAATCCAGCGAGACCCCGCCTCTGCCCAGTTCAGCAACGCCATGCGCCTTGCGAGCGAAAGCGTGTACCCCAACGGGCTCTGATGCGATGGCGTGACGAGCGCGAAGCGTGCCTCACGCTCGCGCTCGATGCCGCGTTCGACATCGATGCCTTCTTCATCGACTGGCACCGGTACCAGCTGCATGCCGGTCTCGGCAAGGAAGTTGCGCGCAAGTAGATAACCGGGATCCTCGAACCACATGCGATCGCCCGGGCTCGCAAGACTGCGCAATACCAGTTCAAGGGTAGCGCGATAGCCACTGGTAATGAACACTTGGTGAGGCAGACAGGTGACACCGCGCGACAACCCAAGATAGGTAGCGATATGTTGGCGCAATGGCAAATATCCCGCCGGATCGGGGTAGGCGAGCAGCGCGCGTTCGCCGCCGCGCGCACGCCGTGAAACGATCCGGCTCCAGATCTTGCGCGGAAACGCGTCGAGCGCCGGCAGGCCTGGCTGCAAGGGCCGCGGCTCGCCGCTCAGTGCGACCGCGATCACGGGCTGACGTGCCGTCGAGACGTTGGGTGTTGTATATGTCTCTTTTTCTCCGACGGCGTCCTTAAGGGACGACACATCAGGCGCATTCCGCCGGCCACCCGCAGCGACCGCTTGCATCTGGGATGCCGACAGTGAAGGCGAGACAAAGGTGCCGGCAGCTCCACGCATCTGCAGGTAACCCTCGTCGACAAGAATCGTATAAGCCAGTTCGACGGTGCCTCGCGCCGTATTCAGCTGCGTGGCGAGGCCGCGCAAAGCCGGCACCCGATCGCCGGGGCGAAGATGGCCCGCCGCTATCGCCGTCCGGAAGCGCTCGCAAATCTGCTGATAGATCGGCAAAGGCTTCTGGCGGTCGATCTCGATGGCCAACCTGGGGTTGCGTACCGTCATGACAGTCTCACGGGTGATTGGGCGCAACAACAACTTGGCCTAGTCAGATTGTCAATTCTTGGCCCTTATTCATGGGGCATGATTGTCGCACACTGGGCTTCATGCGATGCGACGGTGACGGACACGGTCGGTGATGCCGCAGCACCAGGGTGAGCATCGCGTTCCTCTACCCTTATATGGAGAATCAGCCATGAAAATCGTTGTTATCGGTGGTTCCGGCCTGATCGGCTCACGCCTTGTCAAACTGCTGAATCAGGCGGGCCATACGGCGGTCGCCGCCTCGCCGAGCACCGGGGTCAACACACTGACGGGCGAAGGCCTGAGTCATTCACTGGTGAACGCAGATGTTGTCGTCGATGTGACGAATGCGCCATCCTGGGAGCCACAGGCAGTGCTCGACTTCTTTCGCACCTCGGCACGCAACCTAGGCAAGGCCGAAGTCGCCGCGGGCGTGCGCCATCACGTCGCCCTGTCGATTGTCGGTACTGACCGCATGCCGGACAACGCGTATTTCCAGGCCAAGGTTGCTCAGGAAGCGGTGATCGACGCCGCCGGTGTGCCTTACACGATCGTGCGCGCCACGCAATTCATGGAATTCATTGGCGGCATCGCGGATTACGGCACGGAAGGTGACACCGTGCGAATCGGGGACGGGCTGTTCCAGCCGATCGCAGCGGATGACGTCGCGGCGGCGCTTGCGCAGGTGGCGACCGCGGCGCCGCTAAATGGCACCATCGATATCGCCGGACCAGACCGCGCTCCGTTCGCAGAGATCGTTTCGCGCTATTTGAAGTCGGTGGGCGACACGCGCACCGTCGTGACCGATCCCGACGCGCGATATTACGGCGGCCACGTCGAAAAACTATCACTCGTTCCCCTGGGCGACGCTCGCCTGGGCAGCATCACTCTCGACCAGTGGCTGGCGCGGGCTCATGTTGCGTACGCCTGAACGATATTCTGCATGCATCGGAGATACAACATGAAGCGCCTTATCGCGTCGATGATCCTTGCCTCGCTGCCCTTGCAGTCAGCCCTTGCCCAGGACCATTCGGGTCACCAGGCAACGGTGCCAGTGCAGGAATTGGCAACTACTTCCACGGGTGTAAAAGTCACGCTCGTGTACCAGCAAGAGATCCCGAACCTGCCGGGCAAGAGTGTCAAGGGCGTAGTGGTGGAATACGAGCCGGGCGGGGTCAACGCCGCGCATACCCACGCCAGGTCGGCATTGATTTACGCAACGGTGCTGGAAGGCGCCGTGCTGAACCAGCTCAACGGGGGGCCACTTCGCACGTTCACGAAGGGTCAGAACTTCACCGAAATGCCTGGCGACCGGCACGACGTCAGCGCCAACGCGAGCAAGACCGAGCCCGCCAAGCTGCTCGCGGTGTTCGTCGTGGATACGAATGACACCGTACTGACCACACCATTGAAGCGTTAAGGCAGGCTGCTTAGCCAAGTCAGGTCTCTGACTTGGCTTTGATGAATCCGGGTCTCCAAGCTACTCACCGTCGACCATGGCACAAGGCCCTCTACTTTAATTTCTTACCCCTATGGCACACTGCGAGATACCTGCCAACGGGACCACCAATTGATGCTCGAGACACCCCCGGGGACCCCGGCAAAAAAACCCTGAAGCGTATCAATGCCTTGATACAGGACGCGCAGCGCGAGCCGTTCGAAGGTATCGGCAAGCCGGAGGCCTTGAAGGGCAATCTATCGGGCTTCTGGTCCCGCCGGATAGACGATGTAAACCGCCTGGTATATGCGGCAGATGACGTAACGCTACGTATCCTTAGTTGCCGCTACCACTACGGCGACAAGTAGGGCCATTTCGCGCGGTGATCCGGCGCGGGCTCATGGTCGACGGCCTCGATGGCTGCCGCGGCGGTCGCTTTCATATCGGAAACGTGAACCGCGTGAGATCGCAGTATTGCAGCGCATGCCAACCCCACGCGGCCCCTTTACGTCAGACGTGTCCCAGCACCTGCCACCACAGCGGCCCAGCCACCAGCCACGCCACCATATGGTCAGGAATCCCGCCTTCCACCATTCCCGCTGCGTCACATAACCGGCTCCGAGCATGAACCGGCGCTAACGTTGGTACACCTTGATGGTTACCGCCGCCTGATTGTCTTCGGCGGTAGAAAAGACCTCAGAGAACCTGGTCGGGATGGTGGTGTTCTTGGCGATCATCTTGCTCATGACGCCGCCAAGGGTCTCGATCCCAAGCGACAGGGGGGTAACGTCGAGCAACAACACATCCTTGCGCTCGCCCGTTAGTACCGCGCCCTGGATCGCCGCACCCACTGCCACCGCCTCGTCGGGGTTGACATCCTTGCGCGGCTCGCGCCCGAAGGAAACGTGGATTTGTGACGCATTTCAGGACACAATTCCGGAATGAGACCATCTCTGCATCTAACCCGGACCGTTGCCCTGGGCTTCCTGCTGGCCATCGTGGCAGGCAGCGTACTCCTGATGTTGCCCTGGTCCCGAGTGGATGGCGGGAGCGCGCCCTGGCTGACCGCATTCTTCACCGCAGTCTCGGCGGTTTGCGTGACTGGCCAGGGCACGAGCCGGGTTCCCCCAGCAGTTCGATCGGCGGGTGCAGCTTATGACGAAGTTCAAGTGAGACAGCCACGTTGGCACTCGTCGTCATTGCCCGGCGTCAGTGATGTCGAAGAGCGCCTTATCGCTCCATGAAGATGAGTCTCCATCTGCTCGGGCTTGAGCAGTGATCCAATCCTAGTCGATGCTCAGTTCGCGGTGGCAAGCAGGACAAGTCAGCGGGGTGCGGCAGCTTTCCCACCTCGCCATAGGCCGCGGGCGCAATCCGCGCGTCAAATGTGGTAAGCGTCTAACCTATAGATTGATTGGTACGCGCGCGGAGGTGCCTCTTGGATCGGTCGTCATTTCTCGCCAGACTCTTTGGACCGACTTTCCTCGCGGTCGCTTTTGGCATGCTGATCAATCTCGGCATGTACGAAAGCATGATCGCGGAGGCGCTGCAACTCGGCATCCTGTTCTATCTGTCCGGTTTATTGTCGCTTCTCGCTGGCCTCGCAATCGTCAACCTGCACAATAGATGGCAAATGGAGTGGCGCCTGATCATTACAGTGCTGGGCTGGTTGATGACAATCGGTGGAATTATCCGCATCGTCCTGCCGAGAGTCGCAATTGCGATAGGTTCTACTATCTATAGCAGCCGGGCCTCCACGATCGTGGCGGCGCTGATAATCGGTACGCTGGGCGCTTTCCTGAGCTTTAAGGGTTACAAGCAGCGTGGTTGAAGGCACGGAATTCAAGAGATCGACTCCGGGCTTCCGCTCTTCCGCTCATGGCTCGGATGGCTACGCTTCGGCCTGAACCGGCCTTCCCGGCATGAGGCTTGAAGGGCCGAAACCGGCCAAGAACGGCCTTTGACCTCGACGAAGCGAAGGACCGTTCTAAATCCACTTGCAGCCATTTTGCCGAGGTAGCGTTTCGGGACACCCCACGTTGCCGATGGCCTTAACTGAGCCTTAGTCAACGGGCGTTGCGCCAGTCCCTACACTTTGCACTCCTCACGCTTTTCATGACGGCGGCCATGGGCCGGCGTCGCACAGCACCTTCCACGACCCAGGTGCCCACGGCCAGGTGGGACGTTCAACTATCCGCTCTGCGACCAGCCCGCCACGCATCGAGGCGGCATGTTGCCACGGCATACGCCGCGGTATCCGCACGTCCGTCTTGCCCGAGTTGAAGCCATATACCTGGACAACGCCTTCTTGTCCGCTGAGAACCAAGCACGGCCGAACTCTCGTCCCGATTACACGGACGGCAAACTCGACGATTCTCCAAGAATCCCGAGGCTCGCACTTTAACACAACGCATGTTGTCTTAAATCGGATTGCGAGTTATTGTTCATGCATCGCGCCGGCCAGCGTCCATCACCGAGGAATGAAGGAGACTTATCATGCTCACCACCCAATCCCAACGAGAGGCGTTTCGCGAGGACGGCGCCGTACTTATAAAGAACTGCCTCGACCCTGTGCAGCTGGCCCGGTGCTACGAGGCTTTCAAGTGGAACGTCGCTAACCCGGGCCCATATCACTTCCGCTCGCTGGACGGCACCAGCCTGCAGACCCATATCGACAACGCCAATCCGGTGGTTAAGCAGAAGCTTGACGACCTGGTCACGACGCTGCCGTTCGGAAAGGTGTTCCAGGAGTTATGGGGCTCGGAGCATGTCTGGTATTTCGCCGAGGAGGTGTTCGCCAAGGAAGGCGGCAACAGTGGCCGCGGGCCGTGGCATCAGGACACCGCGAACCTGCCGTGGGCCGGCAAGCATTGGGGCAACGCGTGGATTACCTTCCAGACCATTCCAAAGAAGAATTCGCTGGAGATCATTCGCGGCTCGCACCTCGGCATCCAGTACGACGGGGCCAGTTTCGCGAATGCCGATGACCCGACCGATCCGCTGTACGGCGACGGCACCCTGCCCCGCCTGCCGCATATCGACAAGGAGCTCGCCGAAGACCCCAATTCCTGGGACGTGCTCTCCTGGGAGGTGACCCCTGGCGATGTCGTGTTCCTGCATCCACGTTCGCTTCACGGCGGGGCCGCCGTCGATGCCGCCTGCGCGACCCGGCACACGCTGGTGCTGCGCTTCTTCGGTGACGACGCCACGTTCCGCGCCCTGCCAATGTCGAACCCGCGCTATGCCCGCAACGGGCCGCTCTTCCGGGAAGAAATGGCCAGGCTCAATGAAGGCGAACCGTTCCGCTCGCCTGTCTTCCGCCAACTCGCCTGATATCGCCTTGCACGGAGCAGCCGCCATGAAACGACAAATGATCAATCCCGGCCTCATGCAGGCCAGGCACTACGACCAGCTTCACTTCTCTTCGGCAACCCGTGTCGGCGACATGATCTGGGTGTCCGGCCAGGTGGGCTTCGATCTGGCCACGGCCTCGGTGGGCCAGGGAATGGAAGCGCAGGCCCGGCTGGCGTTCGAAAACCTGAAGGCTGTGCTCGAAGCCGCAGGAGCCAGCCTTGCCGACGTCGTGGAAATCATGACGTTCCACACCGACCTGCGCGGCGAGATACAGGCGTTCGTGAAAGTCAAGGATGAGTACTTCCCCGACCGCTATCCCTCGTGGACAGGCGTGGGCGTAAACCAGCTGGCGCGTCCCGAGTTCCTGGTCGAGCTACGCGCGATTGCAGTCGCGGGTTGCGGCGACGGCTGACAGCCAGAAGCCGCGGCCCGTTTGCACACCAGGGTCGCGGCACGACATCCCCTACAAAAAATGAACAGCGACAAAGCTGATGGAGACACAAACATGAAGCGTCCGAATGCGGTCGTCAGACCGGACAAGCCATCCAGCATTCTTGCGCGGCTTGACCGCCTGCCGGTAATGGCTTCCCACTACGTCTGGGCCGCGCTGCTCGCGGCCAACCTGATGCTGGAGTATTACGACAACGCCATCTTTGCCTATGCCAGCCCCACGATCAAGGCCCACACCAACCTGAGCACCGGGCAGATCGGCGCCATCAGCAGCGCGTTCTTCATCGGGATGATCATCGGGGCGCTGGTGGGAGGAAGACTGTCTGACCAATGGGGACGACGTTCGGTGCTCGTATGGACCACCGTGCTGTACTCGCTGGGAGCGTTGGCGACGGCATTCGCACCTACCTACGAGACCATACTGGCCTCCCGCGTCATCACAGGTATCGGCGTGCAGGCCGCCACCTCGGTGCTGCTGGTCTATATCGCCGAGATGTTTCCCGGCAGGGCACGTGGCCGCTTCGTCTCCATCGTGACGATCGGGTTCGTGGTCTCCGGCATCGGCGCTGCCGCGCTAGCGATGTTCTATCTCCCACACGGCAGTAGTGATGCCTGGCGCAACCTGTTCCTGGGCGGCAGCGTCGGCCTGCTGATTGCGCCCCTGGCACGCTTCATCCTGCCGGAATCGGTGCGCTGGTGTGTCTCGCGCGGTCGATTCGACCGCGCCGAAGGCATCGTAAGCGAGCTGGAAGCGCGCGCGCTGCGCCGCGGTCCGCTCGACGAACCCGCGATTGCCACCGTTCAGCCGGCCGCCGCAGCGCCCACGCTACGCGACCTCTTCAACGACAAGGCCTTGCTGCGAACCATCGCCGTGCTCACGCTCGGCTACTTTGGCGCCAGCCTGGCCTATTACCTGTTCGGCCAATGGGGCGTCTACTCGCTCGTATACAGCCTCAAATACTCCGAGGAACATGCGTATTACATCCAGTTCCTGTGGAACGTGATCTATGGCGCCACGCCGCTAGTCGCCATGCTGTTTCTCGACCGGTATGAACGCAAGTCCACCATCCTTGTCGTGTCCGTGCTAAGCGCATTGCCGTTGGCGGTGCTCGGCATCTCGGCCACCAGTTGGGCAGTGATCGGGGCAGGCGGACTCGCCGCCATCATCACGGGGCTCGTCGTCAACGCCTACTACACCTACATCCCGGAGACGATACCGACGCAGCTGCGCGCCCTCGGCAGCGGGATCGTGATGTCTGGCGGCCGGTTCGGCGGCGCGGCCGCCGGCGTCCTGGGCGCCGCGCTGTTCTCCGCAAGCGGCATGGCTGGCGTCATGCTCGCGGCGGCAGCTTGCTACATCGTCTTCTCCATCCCCGTCGCGCTGTTCGGCCCGCGCACGACCAACCGCTCGCTGGAAGCCGTTGCCGGCGACGAGACGGGCGCTGCCAACGGAGCGCGCCCGTGCCCGGACACGTCCATGGCCGCCTGACACGGCATTTGCGTCAAGCGCGGATTGTTCCCGCCCGCATGACTCACCAGACAAAGGAAAGCGGCAACGTGACCGAAGACTTCAAGACATATCGAACGCTGGGCGGCTGGATCGAAAGGCCGGCTGACCTGCAGCCATCGCTCGAGGGCCACACCAACGCCGATGTGGTCATCGTCGGCGCCGGCTTTGCGGGGCTATGCGCGGCGCTGGAGCTCGCCCGGCAGCGCGTGAAGGTGGTCGTGCTCGAACGCGAGTTCTGTGGCCATGGAGCGAGCAGCCGCAACGCGGGCTATCTCGCCGGCGGGCAGGGACTCAAGTACGACCGCTTCCTCAAGCGCGCGGGCCACGAAAAAGCGAAGCGGATCGTACGCTTCTACGAAGACGGGGTCCGCTTCGCCGAAGGCAAGTTCGCGGAGCATGGGATCGACTGCGACTACCACCGGTCGGGATTGATCCGTGCCGGCATCGAGCCGTCGCAGGAAGCCAGGGTGCGCGAGGATATGCGGATCGGCGCCGAACTCGGATGCCCATCGGAATACCTGGACCAGGCCGAGATGCGCGCACGCGGCATCCCGCCAGCGTTCCTGTTTGGCAGTTACGTGCCGACCGGCGGCACGCTCGATCCCGGCAAGTACGTCCTGGGACTGCGGCGCGCGGCCCTGCGGGCAGGCGTGACGATCCACGAAAACACGCCGTTGCTGTCCTTCATCGAAGGACCAACCGTCAGGGTGCAGACACCTCGCGGCAGCGTCAGCGCGCCGGTGATGATCCTGGCCACCAATGCCTATACGCCCCGGCTCGGCCCGCTTGCGGACAAGGTGGTGCCGTTGCGGCTTTCGGCCATGGAGACCGAACCGCTTTCCCCTGTACAGCTGGCGGCGCTTGGATGGCCCCGCCGCGAAGGCATCACAACCATGCACTGGGTCATGGAGAGCCATCGCCTGACCGCGCACAACACGCTGGTCTTGACCACCAAGCGCCTGCGCTACCCCTTCGGCTCGCGGACGCCCGAAGTGCCCGAGCACGACCAGTATCGAGCGCTGCGGATGGCACTGCATGACCGCTTTCCACCTTTGAGGGGCATCGCCATCCGGCACTGCTGGAGCGGCTACATCAGCTATGCCGACGATGGCCTGCCGGTGATCGGCCGCACAGGAGCAGACAGGAACATTTACTACGCGGCGGGATGTTCCGGCCACGGCGTCGGCACACAGGGCATGGTCGGACACATGCTGGCGCAAGACATCCAGGGCATCGGCAACCCGCTGCTTGCCATGCTGATGCAACATGCGCCGCCCGCGACGCTGCCGGAACCCCTGCGCTGGCTCGCCCTCAACGGCGCCCTGAAGGTCGCAAGCGGTCTCGATGAACGTTCGAACCGCAAGGCGCGCCGCACATGAGGCAGCGTGAGAGGCGGCCTCGCAATTGCCGGGAGCCATCCTTTCCCGCCCACGCATCACCTGAAACTCAATACGGAAATTCCCATGACAGATCTGTACGATGTGGCCGTGATCGGCGCTGGCTTCGCAGGCGTGACCGCTGCGCGGGACCTCAGCATGGCAGGCCATTCGGTGCTGCTGCTCGAAGCGCGTGA
The DNA here is from genome assembly GCF_000372525.1 of Cupriavidus neocaledonicus. Taxonomy (GTDB): domain Bacteria; phylum Pseudomonadota; class Gammaproteobacteria; order Burkholderiales; family Burkholderiaceae; genus Cupriavidus; species Cupriavidus neocaledonicus. Next base: position 5,017 of record NZ_AQUR01000072.1, on the reverse strand, counting down.
CCGGATTGGCGGGCGCACCTGGTGGGGCAAGGCGCTTGGCCTGGACCTCGATCTGGGCGGCACCTACGTGCACTGGACGCAGGCGCATGTGTGGCGCGAACTCAAGTGCTATGGCATCGGCCTGGCAACACCAATGCCGGTGACCAGGGCGTATTGGTACGCCGACGGCGTGGTACACGCCGGGACATGGGAACAGCTCAACCAACTGGCCACGCCGCTGGTCGCCCGCTTCTTTGCCGATGCGCGGATGCACTTTCCCCAGGTGGATGACCTGGCAGCCGCCGACGTCGGCACGATCGACAGGCAAACCATCGGCGACCGGCTTGATGCGCTTGAACTCTCGGCGCACGACCGCGACGTGCTGGTCAACGCGATGTCCATCCTGGTTTGCTCCGAACGCGAGCAAGGGCTTGCGCAACTGCTGTTCTGGTGCGCGATCTGCTTCGGCAACTGGAGCGCGTTCAAGGAAATCGCCGGGCACTGGCCGATCGAGGGCGGCACCGGTCGCCTGATTGGCGCCATGAGCGCCGAATCGAAAGCCGAACTGCGCCTCTCGACGCCAGTGGCCGCAGTCGATGACAACGGGCACGAGGTCATTGTGACCACACGCGAGGGGCAGCGTATCCGTTCCCGGCGCGCCGTGGTGGCATTGCCGCTGAACATGCTGAGCGAGTTTTCCGTCACGCCTGCGCTGCCGCGCCCCGTGCGCGCCATGATCGAGCAAAGAAACCCGATCATGCCCACCAAGATCTGGGTACGGGTCAGGGGCGAGATCGAGCCCTTCGTGATCTATGCACCGGCAGGCAAGCATCCCATCAACACCGCCCATGCCGAGCGGCGCGACCATGGCGATACGCTGGTGGTGTGCTTCTGTTCCGACAGCTCGGCGCTGGACGGCAATGACCGCGAGGCAGTACAGCAGGCGCTGCGGGACTTCATTCCGGACATCGAAGTGTTGGACACGGTCTGCCAGGACTGGGCGAACGACCCGTTCTCCAAAGGCGGATGGATGCATCACCGCCCCGGCAATCTGACGCAGGCCGCGCCCCTGATGCGGCAGAGCCACGGCCGCATTCATTTCGCGGGCGCGGACATAGCGCCCATCGGGGTCGGCGGCATCGACGGCGCCATCGAGACCGGCGCCAAAGCCGCTATTGACATCGCTCGCGCCCTGCGTGGCGAGCACCGGTTGTGATCCCGTGCTACGCGTGCGCCGCCCGTCCGCCAGGCTTGTGCTCGCCCGGCACGGGCGCCACCAGCACCGCCAGGGCATCGATGAGCGCCCGCATTCGCTTGGGCGTGAAGCGCTTGGGTTCGATCGGGTACATCATCATCCATCCATCCCCCATGGCAACGAGCTGGTCGGTGAGGATGTCCGCCGGAATATCGTTGCGGACCGTCCCCCGTTCCTGCGCGTCCTTGACAATGGCGGCGAGCAGGCGACGATAGCGAGCGTAGCGCCTGGTGATGACTTCCGCAAACGCAGGCTCGTGTCGTCCCTGCGCCAGCAATTCCGATGTCGCCGGCCAGAACCTGGTGCTGCGGTCGGTCAGCCTGATCCAGCTTTCGAACGGGGCGAGGATGTCACCGCTTTCCCGGGCCGACTCCAGCATCGCGTCGAAACGGTCGAATGCGCTTTCCATCAGCGCCACGACCAGCTCTTCCTTGTTGGCGAAGTAATAGGTCACCGCGCCGGTGGTGTAGCCCGCATGCTTCGCAACCTTGCGCAGCGATGCGTTGGCATAGCCCTCCTGTGCAATCACCGTCGATGCCGCGCGCAGCAACTCCTTGCGCTTCGCTTCGCGATCGCCGACCGGACGACCCCGGGTTGAGACCTGCTCGATATCGTCGTCGCTTTCCATTGTCCTGTTTTGTCTCTTGAGCATTTCGACCACCGGCTGCCGGGCTGGTTAGCCGCCAGATGCGTGATTTTACAGAATCATCGTTATGTTCTGATTCCATGTAGTCCTCTCCCGCTAGCCCCGCTCGGGCAAGGCCTCTGCGCAGTCTGTTCCACCCCGGTAGTGCGCCGGCGTTCGCACGCCCCCACGCAGCCACACCTGTGCCAGCTCAGGGCGCCGCCCAGGCAGGGAATACCCGGCCTTTTTATTTAACATTACGCTCGTTATGCTAATTCACGATTTGCGCGAATCGCCGACAGGTTTCAGGACAAATGCGAGGCCGATGCGCTGCATGCGGCCGCCAGGCAACTGACAAACAAGGAGATCGTTGATGGATGCATTCAGGCGCTATGCCTCTGACAAGGATGGGGCTGTGGTCACCGCGGTGCCGTGCAAGCTGGCACGCGACTGGGGCAAGACGCCTGCTGTCGCACTGGCAGCTTTTGGTGTCTTCGCAGGCGCGGCGCACGCCCAGCCGTCCGTCACGTTGTACGGTACGCTCGATACCAATCTGGAATTCGACACCAACTTCAAAAGCGCCAGCAGCGGCTCGGCCCATCGATACGCGCTGAACGGGGAAGGTCTGTCGGGTTCGCGTTGGGGCCTGCGCGGCGTGGAAGACCTCGGCAACGGACTGAGCAGTGTCTTCGTGCTGGAAAGCGGCATCGGAGCAGACGATGGTACCCTGCAGCAAGGCGGTCGCCTGTTTGGCCGTCAGGCGTTTGTCGGCCTGCAGAGCGCCACCTACGGCAAGATCACCTTCGGTCGCCAATACACCTCGATGCTGGAGGCACTGGCCAACTTCTCGCCAGCGGCGATGTCGAGCCTGTATGAGCCCGTGATCGCCCAGATCGGACCGGTGTACCGCGAGGACAACACCGTCAAATATGCGGGCACCTTTGGTCCGGTCAGCGTCGGGGCACACTGGAGCTTTGGCACCGGCGGCAGCAGCGGCACCATGGACCTGAGTCGCCTGGGTGGCCCGGGCGAGGGTCCCGGCCAGTTTCGCCGCGATACCGGCTTTGGTGCCCGGGCGTCCTATGCGGCGGGGCCGTTCAGTGCCACCGTCACCTACGACCAGGTGAACCCGAGCATCGTGGGCAGTGGCGGCTTCGCCGGTACCGGCACATTCAAGAAGGCCGCCGCAGCAGCCAGCTACGCCGTCGGTCCGGCGATCTTCATGACTGGATACCGCTGGGGCATGTCGACTGCGCCGGGGCAGACACTGACGCGCGACAACTTGTACTGGGCCGGCGTCTACTACGAGATGACGTCTGCGCTGAGCCTGACGCTGGACTACTACTACCAGACGTTCCGGTCCTCGACCTTGCCGGCGCTAGGGCCTGCCGGCAATCCGAGACAGTGGATGCTCATCGCCGACTACCGCCTTTCCAAGCGTACGGACCTGTACCTGACCACTGCTTACGCAAAGAATGCCGGCCTGTGCCTGGACACCGCGTCCATTGCGTTCAACAACGGCTATCAGCCCGCTGCCGGCAAGGACAGCATGTTCGGCGTCGCGCTGGGCATCCGCCACAACTTCTGAGCGCGACGGCAATCGTCAAACCGATGCAATCCCGATGCGGGCAGCTTCAGCGATCCGCATCGGGACATGATGCAAGGGCGGCCACTACCGAAGTGGTCCCCCCGGGTATCTCATCCCACCCGGTAGACGCCCTCTTCGTTCACCTCGACCCGCCCGTCCGCCAGCAGTTCTGCCAGATGCCGGGAAATCGTACGGGTCTCGGCATCGACTACCCATGAGCCTTGAAAGCCCGGCGGATACAGCAGCCGCAGGTCTACCAGCTGTGCCAGTGTCTTTGGCGATTCGCGCAGCAAGGCCAGCAGGCGCTGTTCGCGTTGGTCCAGCTTGGCCGCATAGGCAGCGAGATCGCGCAGGAAGTGCTCACGATCGGTATAGACGCCCCGATGATGGGACGTAACCCACACCTTGGCCGGAACCTCGGGCAACCGTGCCAGGCTACGACGGAAGTCCCCCAGGCTGGACCCTGCATCGCCATAGTAGGGTCCGAATCCGGTCAGGTCGATATCGCCCGTGAAAGCCACCCCCTCCGGTTCCACCAGGAGAACGGTATGGCCCGCGGTGTGCCCTGGCAGGTGGAAAGCCCGAATGCCGGTCTGGCCCAGATCCCAGCACGCACCGTCCACGTAGCCTTGCGCGTCGGGCCGCGGCGCATAGAAGAATTCACGCTGAAACCTGAGGAGGGTCTCCGATGCATACGCCGCATTACCGAAAGCGGCGACCATGCCATCCCAGCTCCTTGCCGCCGGCAAATCGCCTTCGTGCACATAGACCGATGCATCCGGCAGGCGATGCAACCCAGCCATATGGTCCTCATGCACATGGCCCATCACCACCAGCTCGGTGGCGTCAAACTCGGGACCGATGTAGTTCGCGACAAGCGGCGTGTCGAAAGCCGCGCGGGTCTCGGACCCCCTTATCAATACCTGGTTGCCGTCGGGATACTTGCCGCTCTTCTCGCCAAAGAAGACCGACACGCGTCCGAAATCCACGCGCTGGATATGTCGCTTCGTGCCTGAATTGCAGAACGCTGGGCTCATGTCGATCCTCCTTGCTGGGCAGTCTTGGCGATCTGCCGCAGCCGGGGCGTCCCGGTAGCGATCAGGTCAGGCTGCGCAGTTCTGTTCTCTGTCTATTTATAATAACATCAGTCATCAAAATAAAAGAGGCCTGCAAATGCGGCACAGACAGAACGGGATGTCGTTGGACGCAAACGCCTTCACGCCAGGCATCAGGGTTATGCTTCGACCGCCTTGAACATGTCCTCGACCACCTTCTTGGCGTCGCCGAACACCATCATGGTCTTGTCCATGTAGAACAGCTCGTTGTCCAGGCCGGCGTAGCCGGCCGCCATCGAGCGCTTGTTGACGATGATGGTCTTGGCCTTGTACGCCTCCAGGATCGGCATGCCCGCGATCGGCGACTTGGGATCGGTCTTGGCCGCCGGGTTGACCACGTCGTTGGCGCCCAGCACCAGCACCACGTCGGCCTGGCCGAACTCGCTGTTGATGTCTTCCATCTCGAAGACCTGGTCGTACGGCACCTCGGCCTCGGCCAGCAGCACGTTCATGTG
>NZ_AQUR01000071.1 GCF_000372525.1 Cupriavidus neocaledonicus | reverse complement strand
CACGCGCCGCACCACCGTCTCATGGACCTGCCGACACTTCGATCCGCATTCCTCGCAGTACATTACCTTGCTGACCGGCTTCAGGTACAGCGCCAGCGTACGGCTTTCCCCTTCTGGCCATACCACCAGATCCAGCTTGTAGCCATCCCAGCAGCCCAACGCCTGCAGCGTCTTCCGATCCAGCATCCCGTTCCCTATGACCGTCTTAACGGCCATTAGGATACGGAATGTGGCAAATCAGGCCCCGGAATTCTTCGAAGAACCTTTTTTTTGGGGCGTTGTCTTGGCTGTGTCTTTGCGGAACTTCGTTGACGCTCCGGCCCTCACCCCGACCCTCTCCCGCAAGCGGGAGAGGGAGCAGGCAATCGGTGTCGAAAGGGCTGCGGTATTTCGCCTTGCCGCAATTCGATGGCGCTCGCGGTGGCCCTTACGAAGCGGCAAGCGCACGCCGGCTGGCCCTGCCGCGCCACACCAGCAGCAATCCGGCCGCGGCCAGCAGGGCACCGGCGACCGGCACGGCACCATAGCCGAGTCCCAGGCTGATGACCCCGCCCCCGAGCGCGGCGCCGAGCGCATTGCCGAGGTTGAAGGCGCCGACGTTGATCGACGAGGCCAGTCCCGGCGCTTCCGCCGCGGCTTCCATCACCCGCATCTGCACCGGCGGCACCACGGCGAAGGTCGCGGCGCCCCACAGCAACAGCCCAAGCGCGGCGGTGACGTGGTGGGCGAAGGCGAAAGGCAGCACCAGCATGATGACCGCCAGCGCCGACAGCACGATCTTCGTCGCGCCATCGAGCGACCAGTCGGCAAGCCGTCCGCCCACATGGTTGCCAAGGGTGAAGCCAACCCCGATCAGCACCAGCGCGAAGGTGACAAAGCTGCCCGATGCGCCAGTGAGCTCCGCCAGCACCGGCGCGATATAGGTGTAGAGCGTGAACATCGCGCCCGCGCCCAGCACCGTTGTCGCCAGCGCCAGCAACACATTGGGACGGGTAAGCACGGCCAGTTCCCGGCGCACATCCGGCGGCGTGCCGCGCTCGCCTTGCGGCAGCGCCAGCCAGAGCGCGACGATGGCGACCAGCCCCAGCACGGCGGTGCCGGCGAACGCCAGGCGCCAGCCGACCTGCTGGCCGATCCAGGTTGCCGCCGGTACGCCGCCAATGTTGGCGATGGTCAGGCCCATGAACATGGTGGCCACGGCGCTGGCCTGCTTGTCCTTCGGCACTACGCTTGCCGCCACCACCGCGCCGAGCCCGAAGAAGGCGCCATGGTTCAGGCTGGTGACCAGGCGCGACGCAAGCAGCGTCGCGTATCCCGGCGCGAGCGCCGACAGCAGGTTGCCGATGGTGAAGATCGCCATCAGCGCCATCAGTGCGGCGCGCTTGCCGAAGCGGCTGAACAGCAAGGTCATCACCGGCGCGCCGACCATCACGCCCATCGCATACGCGGTAATCAGCATCCCCGCCGTGGGGATGCTGACGTCGACGCCTGCGGCGATCACGGGGAGCAAGCCCATCGGCGCGAACTCGGTGGTGCCGATGCCAAAGGCGCCGATCGCGAGCGCGAGCAGTGCGGTATTGGATTTCATCGTGGCAACCCGATCAGGCCGCGGCCCGGCCGTCGTAGGCGGGATAGTCGGTGTAGCCCTCGGCGCCGCCGCCGTAGTGGAGCGCGCGGTTCGACGCGGCCAGCGGCCAGTCGTTCTGCAGCCGTGCGACGAGGTCGGGGTTGGCAATGAAGGGTTCGCCGAATGCCGCCATGTCGATGACGCCGGCGGCGATCAGGTCCTCGGCGCGCGCGCGCGTCATGCCGCCCGCAAGGATCAGCACGCCCTGGAAGCGGCGGCGGAATCTGGCGAGGAAATCCTCCGGCATGGCCGAGCTGCCGCGCGTGCTCTGGTCCATCAGGTGCACGTACGCAATATTGCGCCGCGAAAGCGCATCGGCGAGATGGAGGTAGGTGTCCTCGAGTTCGGCGTAGTGGCCCATGTCGCCCAGGCCGCCATAGGGAGACAGCCGGATGGCGGTGCGATGCGCACCGATGCGCGCCGCCACCGCATCGATGGCGGCCAGTGCGAAGCGGGTGCGGCTTGCCAGCGTGTCGCCGCGGAATTCATCGGTGCGGTCGTTCACGGTCGGGTTCAGGAACTGTTCGATCAGGTAGCCATTGGCGCCATGCAGCTCGACCCCGTCGAAGCCGGCCGCGACCGCATTGGCCGCGGCTTCGGCAAAATCGGCGATCACGCCATAGACCTCGCCGGTCGTCAGAGCGCGCGGCACGGAGGCATCGACCGCACCGGGCGTGCCGTCGGCGGTATAGCCCCAGGCCTTGGTGTCTTTCGCGACCTGGCTGGTGGCACTGACGGGCTGGATGCCGCCGGGCTGGATCGACACATGGCTCACGCGGCCGACATGCCAGAGCTGGGTGAAGATGGTGCCGCCCCTGGCATGGACGGCGTCCGTGACCTTGCGCCAGCCTTGCACCTGCTGCGGGGTGTAAAGGCCGGGATTGAACAGGAAGCCCTGCGCGCTGGGAGAGATCACCGTACCTTCGGTCACGATCAGTCCGGCGTCGGCGCGCTGGCTGTAATAGAGCGCGTTGAGGTCGTTGGGCACCCCGTCCGGGTTGCGGGAGCGGGTCAGCGGTGCCATGGCGATCCGGTTGGCGAGCTGGCGCTCGCCCAGGGCGAAGGGCTTGAACAGCAGAGTCATTGGAGAACCTCGATCAGGAAAGGCACGGCCCGCCGGCCACGTGGCCGCGGGTCCCGGGCGTTCATCAACAGACCGAAGTTTGCGCGGTTTATATTTGTTGAGTAAGCCTCGTATCGGTCAAATACTTTTGAATTCGCCGCAAAAGTAGACCCCCTTCCTCCAGCTGCGTGGCCATGCGTTTCAACTCGGATACATACTTTTTCCGGCCGTTCTCACGGGCCTGGCTTGCCGCTGGTTGGACCAGAATCTTCCGCGGGCCTGGACCGTTTGCCCCAACGTCGGCCTTGCCTCGCTGGCCAGCGCGCGCAGCGTCCGGCCGCGGCATTTGAAAGGCCGGCGCCCCTTGCCACACAAGCCTTTGCAGGTTTTCCGCGCTAGCGTGGCGCCGATCGTTCCTCGCTTCGCGCGGATGCGTCGAACCCCCTGCGCAAGCGCTGACGCAGTGCAAGGCTACCCGCGCGCGGAGGCAACGCTTCGATCCGGCGGGTCATCCATCGAGCCGATTTTCCATTCCATTTCCGACAACTAGATTGGGTGCATCGATGGCGCCTTCGCCGCCGTCGACCTTTACGACCGCAGAGTCCGAGGAAGGGGAGCCCATGAAAATCGCCCACATCAGAATGGCCGCCGTGCCATACGCCTGCCTTGTCATCATGCTCGCCGGCTGCGGCGGTGGCGGAGGGGGCGACGCCCCGTCCACCAGCGCCGCCGCCAGCCCGGGCACATCGACTGGCACTTCGACAGGCACGTCGCCAGGCACAACCACCGCGCCGACTACGCCCGCGCCGGCCGCGGCGACCAGCAGTGCCATGCTGTCCGGCACCACCGATCCGGGGCCCGAGATCGGCAAGGACGGCGACTACTACCTGAACACCGTGACGTGGATGATGTTCGGGCCCAAGGCCAATGGTGTATGGCCCGCGGGGGTTTCGCTGGCGGGTCCGGGCGGCAATACCGGTGCGGCGGGGAGCACCATCCTGTCCGGCTCGGTCGATCCGACCGACAGCGTCGGCAACAACGGCGATTACTACATCAACACCTCGACCTCGACGCTGTTCGGCCCCAAGGCCAACGGCACGTGGCCGGCGGGCGTGCCGCTCGGCAGCGCCACCGGCACGCCGCCCCCCAGCGGCGGCACGGTGCTGTCGGGAACCGGCGCGCCGGACAACAGCCTCGGCAACAACGGCGACTACTACCTCGACACCAGCACCTGGACGCTGTACGGGCCGAAGGCTGACGGCGTATGGCCGGCCGGGGTCTCGCTGGTCAGCCAGCCAGGCGGCAGTGGCGGCACGGGCGGCACCGGTGGCACCACGGTCGGCAATGGCGGCCATGTCCTGTACGGCAGCGGCGCACCGACCGACGACATCGGCGTGGACGGCGACTTCTATTTCGACACCACCACGTGGACGATGTACGGGCCCAAGCAGGACGGCAAGTGGCCAACCACGGGTGTGACCATGGCAAACGGCACCGTCTACAACGGCAACTTCAACGTGCCGGATACGCTCAGCCGCGGCCGCTATGCCATGACCGGCGCCGGCGGAGCGGTAGCGTTGCCGTCGGACTTCGGAGTCGTGATTCCCTACGATTGCACGCGCGTCACGCTCACGGCGAGCACGCTGGGCAAGGTGCAGGGCACGCTCGACATCTCGGTGCACAAGGTGAGCGGCTCCGGTGCCGCCGTGACGCTCGCACCGGTCAACGACCTGAGCTGCAAGATCACCAATGGCCAGCAGCATTGCAGCAAGGAAGTGCCGGCCGGGACGGTCACGCATGGCGACAAGCTGCAGGTACAGGTCGACAACAACCAGGCTACCGACTGGGGCGGCCTTGCCGTGAACCTCGCCTGCATCAAGTAGGCGGGACCCGGCGGCGGGGGCATGGGCTCCCGCCGCCATCCCCTGCGCAGACCCCAGGCGGCCTGAATTCAGTGAAGGCGTGGCCAGCTGGCGCCATGCCGGCAGCTCACGCCGCTTCTGCACGCCGATCCGCGCCCGGGCGGCGAAGCGCGCTTCGCCTGATCCCGCACGCCAGGCCGGCCCCGCGCGAAGCGCGGTTCGCCGCCGGCCCCGGAGGACTTTCCCAATATCTCGCCTTTTCAGGGACTTAGACGTTCTGTGCGGGGTGGCACGCCGCGTGCACAAGGTGGGCACGCGAGTTCCGCTGCGGCTCGCCAACCTAACCTGAAAGGAGCTGCAAATGCACGATATCGGGACTTCCAGGCCGGGCGGTTGGGGCACCGGCTACAACGAGCTCGAACAGGAGCTGGCCTCGGAGCTGATGGAGGCTGGCGAGCTGGGCCAGGAACTCGGCGGCATGGCGACCGAGTTCGAAGGCGAATTCGAGGGCGAGGGGGAATTCGAGAACGAGTTCGAGCAAGAGGTCTCCGGCGAGATGCAGGAGATGGAACTGGCGGCCGAGCTGCTGGCCGTCAACAGCGAACAGGAAATGGAGCAGTTCCTGGGCGGCCTGGTGCGTTCGGTGGGACGCGCCGCCAGCAGCTTTGCCAGGTCGTCGGCGGGCAAGGCGCTGGGCGGCATCCTGCGTTCGGCGGCCAAGGCGGCACTGCCGGTGGTCGGCAGCGCGCTCGGCAACCTGGTGGTGCCCGGCGCGGGCGGCGCGATCGGCGGCAAGCTGGCCAGCATGGCCGGCAGCGCGCTCGGCCTCGAGCTGGAGGGCCTGAGCAACGAGGACCGCGAGTTCGAGGTGGCGCGCCGCGTGGTGCGCATCGGCCAGCAGGCAACCCGCAACCTGCTGACCATGCCGCGCAACGTGCCGCCGTCGCGCGCCGCGCGCGCGGCGTTCCTGCAGGCTGCGCGCCAGGTGGCGCCGGGCCTGCTGCCCGCGATGCGCACGATTTCGCAGAACGGCGTGGCGGCGGCGCGGCAGATGGGTACGCCGATCTTCGGGCCGGCCGCCAGCGGCGCCGCCGCGGCGCAGCCGGTGGCCAGCCTGGCCGCGGCGGTGCGCGCTCCGTATGCGGGCTATGCCAACGGTGGTACGGCGCCGTGCCCGTCATGCGGCAATGGCGTGGCCGCGCAAGGCGGCCCGGGCGCGGCGGCGCTGCCGATGGGCGGGCAGTGGCGGCGCTCGCGCAACGGGCGCGCGCTGATCCTGTACCTGGCACCGCCGCGGCCGATGTTCTGAGCCGCCCCCCGTCTGCTTTCGACATTCGCGCTACCACTCCGAGGCCGCCGCCATGAACGCTTGCGCCCACGCCCTGCGGTTGCTGGAACAGGAGGTGCTCGGCATCCGCGCCCGCCTGGACGCGCAGCTGCCCTACGCGCTGCAGATGCCGATGGTCCCCGCCGCCAATATCAGCGACGAGGCCATGGGCGCCATCGAGCGGCACATGCAGGCGGCACGGCACCAGCTGCGCCGGCGCATCGCGCGCTTTCTTGGCGCACTGCGCGGCGCGCGGCCCGAGCCCGCCGCGGTGGCGCGCGCCCAGCAGCGCTACGCCATGCTCAAGCTGTATTTCCACGCCGCGCTCACGCATTTCGAGATCTTTGCCGAAGTGCTGACGCAACGCAGCCAGCATGGCACCGGCGTCTGGCTGGCGGGGCTGGACGTGGCCGCGCGCGACGGCCTGCGCCAGCGCGGCGTGGCGATCGACTTGCCGCAGGTGATCTGCTATGTCGAGCGCGGCCATGGCGGCGCGATCCGACGGGCGCGCACGCGCTTGCCCGGTGGCGGCGCCAATCCGGTGGCGGTGATCCGCATGCCGCGCGAGCGCATGGTCGGCACCGGCCTGGCGGCGTCACTGTTCCACGAGGTGGGGCACCAGGCGGCGGCGCTGCTGGACCTGGCCAATGCGTACCGCCGTGCCGCCGCAGGCGACGGCCAGCGGAGGCTGCTGCTGGTGTCGGGCGGCGCCGGCGCGACGCCTGCCGCGATGGCTGCGGCGCCGGCGCCACCGCAGGTCTGGCGCGCGTGGGAGCGCTGGATCAGCGAGATCGTCGCCGACCTGTGGGCGGTGTCGCGGGTGGGCATCACCGCCACCTGCGGGCTGATGAGCGTGGTCAGCCTGCCGCGCGCGTTCGTGCTGCGCATCAACCTCGACGACCCGCATCCGGCGCCGTGGATCCGCGTGAAGCTGTCGGTGGCGATGGGGCGGGCGCTGTATCCGCATCCGCAATGGGATGCGCTCGAGCAGGTGTGGGAACGGCTCTACCCGCGCTGGCAGATGAGCGCGGCGCAACGGCGCGCGTTCGCGCAGCTGGACCAGTCGATCCCGGCGTTCGTGGCCAGGCTGCTGGCGTTGCGGGCGCCACGGCTGGGCGGGCGCACGCTGGGCCAGGCGCTGCGGCTGCCCGGTCGCGATCCCGCCAGCCTGTTGCGGCTCTGGCGCCTGGTGCGGTCGCGCCCGCACCAGTACCTGGCCGATACCCCGACGCTGGCGTTCGCGGTGCTGGGGCAGGCCCGCTACAGCGGCCTGCTGGCGCCCGACGTCGAATTGCGCACCATCTCGGCCTTGCTGCAGCGCTGGGCACTGGCCGGCTATCTGCCCTGGAGTGCCGGCAGCGCGCAGCTGAGCGAGGCGCTCAACCAGCGACGGCAGCCGCTGCGCATGCCGGTCGCGGCCTACGCGTGATTTGCTGAAGGAGAACGTGATGAACACGAACACGGAGTCGGGTCGCGTGGAATACGCGCTGGTGCCGACGGGCAATACCGACGGTGACTGGCACTATGACTTCACCAGGCTGACCGAAGGCCACAAATTCCTGAAGCTGGCGGTCTACGCCCGCGAAGGCGAGCCGCGCGAGATGGAGCAGCTGCGCCTCAAGCCCGGCACCGAGGCCAGGCTGGAGATCCGCGTCGGGCCTTCGGACGCCTGGAGCCAGAGGGAAGACGGTCTGTCCGCGGCGCTCGCCGAGGTGGCGCGCACCATGCGCAAGCTGGCGGCGCTGGGCATTCCCGACGATGTGCTGTTCGACGCTGCCGCGAAGCTGGGCGGCCGGCGCGAAGTCACCGTGCCGGGCCGACTGAAGGCGCCGCCGTACCCTGACGCCGGCGAGGACGCCGAACCGCAAGGCGACGATGCGAGCGTCGCCGAGGTCGACCCCATCGGGGCGCGTTCCGGCCCGGTGGGCGTGAAGGATTACCACGAGCCCTCATTCAGCCTCAAGCGCACCTCGCGCGACCTGACGGGGGACTGGGCGCTGTGGCTGCTGATCAAGCGCAACGCCGACATGCTGAGCTGGGACAACTATGCGCGCCAGGTGGACCTGCTGTTCTTTGGCACCAGCCCGCTGCCGGCCCGCGCCGGCGCACCCGGCGGCCCGGCGCTGTACGACGAGGCCGCGCGGCTGAGCCGGCGCCGCTTCCTGCCGTTCTCGGACACCGATGCCTACCGCGCGCTGAAGGTGGCCACCGAGGCCTTCGTGGTGACGTGGGGCGCCGTGGTGCCGTCCCCGCACGACAGCGGCGCCATCGCCAGGCTGCTGCGGACCGATGAAGCGGCGATCCGGCTGGCCAACGAACGGCTGGGGCTGCGGCTGGAGCCGGCACAGGTCGAGGACGTCGCCAGCCAGTATTTCGGCAAGAACGGGTCGCCCACGCTGCCCTACCTGGAGCGCGTGGTGCAGGGCCTGCAGGGCACCGACGCGGGGCGTGCCGTCGACGGCATGCGCGAGTCCATCGCGCGCTCCGGCGCCACGGAACATCCCGCCACGCATCCCGCCGAGCCGCTGTCGAGCTCGCGCGAGCTGGTGCCGCGCGACGACGGCCCATGCGGCGACGGCTGCCTGTGGCTGCAGCACTGGAACAACGACATCTCGGCCAAGCTGAGCGCGCCGCCGCTGATCGAACTGATCTGGAGCTACTGGATGGAGGAGCTGCAGCTGGTGCAGACCATGAACGCCATCTCGCGCCGCTTCCAGAATCTCTCCGGCGGGCCCGGCGATCCGCTCAACCAGCTCGAGCTGGATCCGCTGCGGCCGGTGAGCAACATCATCTGGGGCTGGGTCCAGGATGAGCAGCACCGGCTGCCGATCGAGCGGCGCGCGGCCGAGTACCTGCATGAGTATGGCTTCCGCCTGTTCGGGCGCGCGGTGCCGCGCATCCAGCCGGCCGACAGCCGCAGCAAGTTCCTGGGCGCGTTCCATACGCTGCTGAACCTGTGCGTGCCGTTCTTCCGGCAGGCCGACGATACCACCGTGGTGCCGGATGGCTTCCCGCTGCTGAACGCACTGCGCGAGGTGCACCTGATCCTGTCGGAGGGCGCGCATAACCAGTTCGGCGACCTGCCGACCACCTCGCGCATCGAGATGATGATGCAGCAGTGGATCCTGGCGCGGCCCGAGTTCCGCGAGTTCCTGCCGCGGCGCTCGATGATCGCGTATCCCGAGCCGTGGATGCACTCGGTGGAAAGCATGCGCAAGCTGCAGGGATGGGGCGACACCAATACCTACCAGTTCTGGCAACTGGCCACCACCGGCGAACAGATCGTGTCGTCGATCCGCTGGAGCGACTGGAATTCGGTCACCGATCCGTCCAACGCGGCGAACTGGGCGGCGTATTTCCGCCCCGAGATCCAGACCTATATCCATTCGTACCGGGCCGTCACCGGGGTCGACATCGGTGCCGAGCCGGTCGATGTGCAGGTGCCGGGCATGCACCTGCTGCGCCGGCTGCAAGAGCACCGAGGTGCGCGGGTGGCCTGAGCGTGGCACGGCGCGAGCGGCAGGGACAGCGGGCACAGGGGAGAGGAGGGGCAGGCGGCCATGATCGATTTCGCGTCGGCGCTCTACCTGGGCATGTCGCATCCCGCCGCGCAACTGGGCAGCTATGCGGCGCTCACGACCGGCACGCCCGCCGCGCTGGCGGTGTCGCCGCTGGCCGGCACGCTGGCGGCCCAGGCCGCGGCGCTGCAGGGTTGCGAGGCCGGCCTGGCCGGGCCGTCGACGCTGCACCTGTCGCTCGACCTGTTCGACCGGCTCGGGCGCACCCATGCGCTGGTAGCCGATGACACCCTCTATCCGGTGATGCGCTGGGGGCTCGAGCGGGTGCGCGGGCTCGGTGCGCCGGTCACGCTGTTCCGCCATGCCGACCTGGCCGACCTGGCGCGGCGATTGCGCCAGGGCACCGGCACCCGTCCGCCGGCGGTGGTGACCGACGGCACGCGCCGCGAAGGCGCGCCGGTGGCGCTGCGCCGCTATCTGGCGCTGGTGCGCGAGCGTGGCGGCCTGGTGGTGGTCGACCACACGCAGCTGCTGGGACTGGCCGGCGCGCAGCCGGGGCCGGGACGGCCGTGGGGCAGCGGCGGGGGCGGGCTGCTGCGCTACGCGGGCCTGGCGCCCGCCGAGCCGGTGCTGCTGCTGGCATCGTGGGCCAAGGCCTTCGGCGCGCCGCTGGCCACCTTGTGCGGCCCCGCCGCGCTGGTGGGCGAGATCGCCCGCGACGGCCCGACCCAGGCCCATTGCAGCGCGGCATCCCAGGCCGCGCTGCTGGCCGGCCTGAACGCGCTGGCGCGCAACGGTTGCGACGGCGACGCGCTGCGGGCGGCGCTGCTCGAGCGCGTGCGGCGCCTGCGGCGGGGTTTGCGCTGGCTGGCGCAGCACCGCTTGCCGGACCTGCAGGTCAGCGTGCCGCTGCATCCCATGCAGCAATTGCGGCTGGGGTCTGCCGGGCGCACCCGTGCGCTGCACGCGGGGCTGCGCGCCGCGGGCTTCCGCACCGCGTTGCTGCGGCAGGCCGAAGGGCGCTGCGCGGTGGCGGTGGTGGTGCGTGCCAGCCATGCGCCGCAAGAGATTGACGGCCTGCTGGCGGCGCTTGCCGCGCTGGCGGGCCAACCGGCCGTGCCGCGCGGGCGGGCGCCGCCGGCCTATCGGGAGAGCTTCCATGTTCAAGACTGCGGAAGGTGAAACACTGGAACTGGCGCCATGGCGCATGCGCCGGCTGCTGCGGCTGCTGGCGGAGGTGCGCCGCTATCCGGCCGGCACGCCGCCGCAGGCACTGCTGACCGACCTGCGCCAGCTGGTGGCGCGCGCACGGCGCATCGGCACGCCCTCTCGCCGCGGCACGGCGCGCTACGAGAGCCGGCTGGAGAGCGGCAACGCTTACGGCGGCGCGTGCTGCCGCGCCTGTCTGCTGGCCCGGCGCCAGGCGGGGCGCCTGTCGCTGGTGGGTCTCAGCCTGGAGCGGTGGCGCGCGCCGGCAAGCCGGTATGAGGGCGGGCCTGCGCTTGCCGAGCTGGCGTTCGAGTCCGCGCCCAAATCCGCCGACCTGACGCTGCAATGGCGGCGCTGGCCCAGCCTGGACGCCGCCGCGCGCGCCACGCGCGGCGGCGGCGTCTACCTGTTCCAGCGCGGCGCGACGCCGGTCTATGTCGGCACGGCAGCCAGCCTGCCGGCGCGGCTGGGCGTGCATGGCTGGTACCACGCGCGCCAGGGCAGCGCGCGCGCCGGGGCCTCGTGCGCTTGCGCGCCGCCGCTGACGGTTTGGACGGCCAACGTGGCCAGCGCCGGCGAACGCGCGGCGGTCGAGCACGCCATCGTGCGCACGCTAGCCAGCAAGGGCTTCGCGCTGGCCAACGACAAGCTGCGCGGCACGGTCACCGTCGGCAGCGGCCTGTCGATCCGCAACCTGGTCCCGGCTGGGATCCTCGGCGCCGTCAATGACCTGAACTACGGCCCCGGCCAGCGCTTCGAGCTGTCGCGATGATCGTCGATTTCCATGTCCATGCCGGGCAGGGCGACGGCATGACGGGCCCGTGGGACACCACCGCGCCGCTGGCCGACTATGTCCGGCGCGCGCGGCAGGCCGGCATCGCGCATGCGGTGCTGCTGCCCGTGTTCCAGTCGGACTACCTGCGCGGCAACCGCGACGTGGCGGCGCTGGCGCGCGCCGATCCCGGGCGCTTCACCGGCTTCGCCATGATCCATGCCGAGCGCGACCGCGACCGCGTGCATCGCATGATCGACGAAGCCGTGCTGCGGCTCGGCCTGCGCGGCATCAAGGTGCACCGGCACGATGCCCCGATCCACCGGCAGGTCTGCGATGCCGCGCGCCGCTGGCGGCTGCCGGTGCTGTACGACCCCGGCGGCGAGACCGGCGCGCTGCGCCTGCTGGCACAGACGCATCCCGAGGTCGCGTTCGTGTTCGCGCACCTGGGCAGCTTTGCCGACGACTGGGCGGCGCAGCGCCAGGTGGTGGACCTGATCGCGCGCTATCCCAACCTGTTTGCCGATACCTCGGGCGTGCGGCGTTTCGACGTGCTGGAGGAAGCGTTCCGGCGCGCCGGCCCCGGCAAGCTGCTGTTCGGTTCCGACGGGCCGTGGCTGCACCCCGGCCTGGAGCTGGCCAAGCTGCGCGCCCTGCGCCCCACGCCCGCGGCCTTTGCGCGCATGGCAGGTGGCAATGCCTTGCGCCTGCTGGCGCGGGTAGCGTTGCCGCCGCCCACGCCGGCCAGGAACAGCGCGCGCATCGGCCCGCGCATCACGCCGGCGGCGCGGGCCGCACCTGCCGCCGCAACTGCAGCGCCCGCGGCGTGACCTGCAGCAGCTCCGCCGCGCGGCTGGTGCACCCGTGGCGGCCCTCGGCCACCTGCACCGCCATGGATTCGGCGACCTGGCCGATATGCTTCAGGCCGAGGCCGGCGTCGAGCGCGCCTTCGATGGCATGCCGCAGCGCTTCCGGCCACGGGTTGACGATGTCCGTCGCGAGCCCGTTGCGCATCTCGGGCACGGGGCCGTCGAGCCCGAAGGTGCTGATCACCTGGAAGCCGCGCTGGCGCTCGGCCAGGCGCGACACCACATTGCGCAGTTCTCGCACATTGCCCTGGTAAGCGCGCGTCACCAGGTAATGCATGACCTCCGGCATCACCAGCGGCAGGCCCGGCCCGCTGCCGGCCAGGCTCTCGGCAAGGAAATGCCGCACCAGCAGCGGGATATCCGCGCGGCGCTCGGCCAGCGTGGGCGCCCGCACGGTCCACTGGGTAATGCGGAAGTACAGGTCGCTGCGGAACCGGCCGGCCTGCACCTCGGCCTCGAGGTCGCGGTTGGTGGCGCAAGTCAGCCGGAAATCCGACTTGCGCCAGGTATCCTCGCCCACGCGCTTGTACATGCGCTCCTGGATCACGCGCAGCAGGCGCGCCTGCAACGGCAATTGCAGCTCGCCCACTTCATCCAGGAACAACGTGCCGCCATCGGCCATTGCCACCGCACCGTCGCGTGCCGATACGGCGTGGGTGAAAGCGCCCTTGGCGTGGCCGAACAGTTCGCTGCCCGACAGCTCCGGACTGAGCGTGGTGCAATCCACCACCACGAACGGAGCGCGATGGCGCTCGGGGTCGAGATCGTGGATCAGCCGTGCCAGCAGCTCCTTGCCGCAGCCGCTTTCGCCAAGCAGCAGGCAGGTGCCGCGGCCATAGCGGCCCACCTGCGCCACCGCGCGCAAGGTGGCGCGCCAGGCCGGCGAGTCGCCGACGGCGCGCTCGCGCAACCATTGCGCGTCCAGCACATCCTCGATTTCGGCCAGGCGGCGCAGCCGCAAGGCCAGTTCCGTGAGCAGCGCCTCATGGTCCGGCGCGCAAACCAGGTCGTACAGCGCGGCCGGCCACCACGCCTCGGGGATGCAATGGCAACGGGTGGCGGCAGTGCACCCGGCAATAAAGGCGTCGGCGCGCGGCTCGGCGCGCAGCCAGCGCTGCGCCGCCTCGGTGACGCGATTGCCGTCCGCCACTACCAGCACCGCCAGCATGCCGCGCGCGCTTTCGTCGAGCGACACCTGGTCGGGCAGGCCATGCTCGTGCAAATCGCGCTCGAGCCTGGCACGGTCGTCGTGATACAGCACTACGCGCATCTTGCCCCCGCACGAAAGGGAGATCATCGGCAGCGGGGCTGCGGTGCCGGCGCGCTATCTGCGCATGCCATGCGCCGCGGCGCTGCCGGCCCGGATCAGGCGGCGGGCAGGGGATGTCGGTAGCGTTGAGGCCGTCGGCGGCGTGACGCCGCGGACGCGTCGGAGAGGATCGGCGGGACGTGGCGAACCTGTGCATGCAACCAGTTGCCGGAGCATCGCCTGCCTGCGAGGGAAAGCTGGTATGGCCGCATGGAATCCCCCCTTGGTTTTTTGTCTCAGAATACTAGTCAGCGGCGGCGGGGCAGGCAATATGAACTTAATTTAAGACTGAGATGCCGCGGCGTTACTGGCGCGCGCAGATGCGCAGTGCCGTGGTGGCCGGACCGGCGTTCGTTGCCACCTGCAATGCCTACGGCAACCGCAGATCCCACAACACCTCCAGTACGTGTTGCGTGGAACGCTCAACGTGCCCCGCACGATAGGCAATACCGAGCCGTCGCCACAACGCCGGACGCAGCGCACGCATGACAATGCGACTGTCGGGCAAGGGCGTGGTGGCCTCATGAGGCAGCAGCGCGGCGCCGTAACCTGCCGCTACCAGGCTCTTGATCGCGTCGTTGTAGTTCAGCTCGATGCGCGCCGCGGGGTGATGCCCTGCGCTCGCGAACCACTCCGCGGTCAGGCGCGACAGGCGCGTGGTCGTGTCATTGAGAATAAGCGGTCGCGTAGCGAGCCATTCAGGGGTAACGCGGGCCGGACAGCGCCAATGCGCCGGCACGAAGGCCATCACGGGGTCGCGGCGCCAGGGCTTTATCACCAGTCCGGCCACCGGGGGCTGAGGCAGCGCGACCACCCCGACATCCAGCCTTCCATCCCCCAGCCGGGCCAGGGTTTCTGCCGAGGTATGCACGGCAATCTGGATGTCGATGGCGGGATGGCGCTCGCGCAGGGTCTGGAGCGCTTGCGGCAGCAGGTGCGCGATCACGCCCGTCGACGCGCCCAGACGCGCACGCCCTTCCAGCCCGTCTACCTGCCGTTGGATATCGTCCAGCGCCTGCTCCGCGTCGGCCAGCAGCCGGCGCGCGCGTTCCACCAGCACCGCGCCGATCGGCGTCGGCCCCACCTGGCCGCGCTTGCGCAACAGCAGTGGAGCCCCGATGCGGCCTTCGAGTTCGGCGATGTGGAGGCTGACCGTCGGCGGCGCCAGGTGCAAGGCGCGCGCTGCCTCGGCAAAGGAGCCCAGGTCGGTAACGGCGACCAGGGTGCGCAGTCGGTCCAGGCTGATCTCTCGCATGACGAAATCCTGATTCAGGAAAACTGAATATCGGCGTTATGAAATTCAACTTTCTCTATTCTAGTCCTGGGCGCAACATAGGGTTTCGATTTACCCGTTCAACCCCACAGTCAGCGGAGACTTAAACACATGAGCGCTCCCGTAGTTTTCATCGACGGCGACCAGGGCACCACCGGGCTGCAAATCCATGACCGGCTGCGCGACCGGACCGACATCCGGCTGTTCACGCTTGCCGCTGCGGAGCGCAAGGATGCGCGGCGGCGCGCGGAAGCCATCAACGCCTGCGACATCGCCATCCTCTGCTTGCCCGACGCCGCCGCGCGCGAGGCAGTGAGTGCGATTGTCAATCCCGCCGTCCGGGTGATCGACGCCAGTTCCGCCCACCGCACCCGGCCGGGCTGGACTTACGGTTTTCCGGAAATGGCGCCGGAGCAGGCCGGGCAGATTGCGAACGCATCCCGGGTCAGCAATCCCGGTTGCTATCCGACCGGTGCCGTCGGCCTGCTGCGTCCGCTGGCGCAGGCCGGACTGATACCGGCCGATTACGCGATCAGCATCCATGCGGTATCCGGCTACTCCGGACGCGGGCGTGCCGGCGTGGAGGAATACGAGGGGCCGGGCGCCGCCAATGCGCCTGCATACCAGGTCTATGGCCTGGAACTAGCGCACAAGCACGCGCCCGAGATCCAGCAGCACGCCTGCCTTGCGCAGCGTCCCATCTTCGTCCCCGCGTACGGAGCGTTCCGCCAGGGCATCGTGCTGACGGTGCCGCTGGCGTTGCGGCAGCTGGCCCCCGGCGTGGACGGCGCCACGGTGCATGCCTGCCTCGCACGCCACTATGCCGGGGCCAGGCACGTACGGGTCTTGCCGCTGCACGAATCGGCCGCGCTGACACATCTGGATCCGCAAGCGCTGAACGGGACCAACGACATGCACCTGGGCGTATTTCACCACGTTGAAAACGGGCAGGTGCTGCTGTCCGCGGTGTTCGATAACCTTGGCAAGGGCGCATCCGGAGCTGCGGTGCAGAACCTGGACCTGATGCTCGCGCGGCAATAGTGGCCGGTGTGGTCGAGTCGGCGTTCGGTGCACGGGTGCCGGATGCGTAGGCAATCATGATCTTTGGAAGGTACCTGGGCCGCGGCGGGCCGTGACGACCGCGCAGCGGTCCGGTGGCGCCCGGAAAAAGGTCAACAGCGGGGCATTGCGCCGGAAATGCTTGCATGCCCATGTTGGCCTGCTAGCGTAGAGATACCGTACAACGCTCTGCGTGCACGGCGGCAATCCTGCCGCTGCCATAGCGCCGAAAGCACTCCATGAGGTGATGCACCATGCCGGTTTCAATGGCTGTCCACGCTCACGCCGATGACCTGCCCATTGTGGCGGTGGGCGCGTCTGCCGGCGGTATTGGTGCCTTGCGGAAACTGGTCGGATCGCTGCGGGGAGACGTTCCGTATGCCATGGTCGTGCTGCAGCACTTGCCCCCGAATCACCCGAGCCGCCTGGCCGACCTGCTGCGCGTATGGACACACCTGCCCGTACTGGAGGCGCGCGAGGGATTGCAACCCGAGCCCGGCCACATTTATGTACCGTCGCCCGACAGTATCCTCATGCTCGAGGCCGGGGTGTTCTGCACGCGACCGGCCGCTGGCGGCGCAAGGCGCCCCGGCATCGATACGATCGATGCGTTCTTTGAAAGCGTCGCGGCCCGGCACAGCCCGCGCGCCGTCGCGGTGGTGCTGTCGGGAACGGGCATGGACGGGACCGCCGGCGCAGTGAGCATCCGCCAGGCTGGCGGTGTGGTCATCGTTCAAGATCCGCTGACGGCGCAGCATGACAGCATGCCGACATCCGTGATCCAGCGGGGTATCCACGATCACGTGCTGCCGGTGAGTGCGATCGGGCGACAACTGCTGGCCTGCTTTGAAGAGGGCTATACGAGACCGGCAGCGTCCCAGAACTGGGAGTCCACCGTTTCCGCCACGCTGGATCGCATCTTGTCGCTGATTCGCCGCGAGGCTGGCTTCGATCTGAGCGGGTACAGGCCATCCCCGTTGCTATGGCGGATCCAGCAGCGCATGGACGTGCGGCGCGTCCGTTCGTTTGAAGACTACGCGTGGCTGGTCGAGGATGAACCGGTCGAGCTCGAATCATTGGTACGTGGTCTGCCCATTCACGTCACTGAATTCTTTCGTGACGCCGACGCATGGACCGCTTTCAGACACGAGGTTCTCGAGCCATTGATAGATGAAAACAATGGCACGCCGCTGCGCTTCTGGACCCCCGCTTGTGCGACTGGCGAAGAGGCATACTCCTTGGCGATCCTGCTGGACGAAATTGCCCATGAGAGCGGTCATGATGTCAATTACCAGATTTTTGCGACGGACGCCGCGCCCGAGGCAGTAGTACGAGCGAGCCGGGGTTGCTACCGGGCTGAAACCTGCTCCACCATGGATCCGTCGCGGTTGTCACGTTACTTTTATACCGTCGACGGCCGCTGTCGCATCAAACGCTTCCTGCGCGAACGCATGGTATTCGCGGTACAGGACGTCATATCGGATCCTCCCATTGCGGCGGTAGATGTGGTGACCTGCCGCAATCTGCTGATTTATCTGGAACCCGACACCATCAGGAAGGTTCTGCGCACGCTCAACAGCGCCTTGCGTATGGGCGGCTACCTGTTCCTGGGAGCCAGTGAAACCCATGCCGCGGACAAGCTCGGCTTCGCCGTCGTCTCCAGAAGGTGGAATATCCACCGGAAAGTCGAGAGCCTGGGGGCGCTCAAACAGAACCCCGCGCCGAGCAGGGGCACCGTCCTGGCTTCATTGGTTCGGACGGCGGCAGAGCGCAACCATGTTCCCGCGGTGCTTATCGACGAGGAATGCAATCTGCTCCGTCTGTATGGAGATACGGCGGGCATTCTTCATCTTCCTGCCGGAGAGCCCAGCCTCAATCTTCTTCGGCTGGTCGACCGCAGCTGGATCGGCCAGCTCAGGGCAGCGGTAAGTCAGGCGCTCGGCTCCGCGCAGGCGTGTGCTTTTGACGGTGGCGTAACGCGCGACGGCAATCTTTCACACGTCACCGTGAGCGTGACGCCGCTGGAACCCGCCTCCGATGGAACCCTTAACCGGGCACTGGTGTCGTTCAGCACCCGCGATAACGGGGGCGAGCACCCGGTTCCGGCCAATCTCGGTGACGCAGGCCTCCACGAAGGCCAACGCCCATGGACAGAGTGGGAGGAGGACCTGCGCATCTCGCGCGAAGAGCTGGATGCCTCACGCGAGGAACTGCAGGCGCTTAACGAAGAACTCAAGGCTGCGAACGCCGACTTGAATGCGAGCAACCAGGAGCTTAATGAAGCGAACGTAGATCTCAAGGAGAAGATCGCCGAAATCAAGATGCAAAGCGATGTATTGTCTTCCGGCGCGGTCATGACCGTGTTCCTGGACCGGGACCAGAAGATACGCTGGTTCACGCCTGCGATCTCACAGGTCATCCCCATTCAGCCCAAGGATGTCGGACGATGCGTCTCCGATCTGGCCCCGTCCTTTCACGATCCGCTCTTTGCATCGGATATACACGCCGTTCTGGCTACCGGCGCTCAAAGCGATGCAGTCGTCAGCCGCAGCGGGGATCGCTGGCTACTGCGGCGCATCTACCCGCATCGCTCGTCCGAAGGCGTGATGCTTGGCGTCGCCATCACGTTTGCCGATGTGACAGACCGGACCCGGGCCGAGCATGGCCTTGAGCGCAGCAAGATCTGGCTTTCCGCCCAGAAAGAAGCGTTCCAGTCGGCCATGAACGGCGACTCGCTGGAAACCTCCCTCGGCTTCCTGCTTCAGAGCTTGCTGGACCAGGCCGAGGACGACCGGCGCTGCGCGTTCTACATTGCCCAAGGGAAAACATTGCACCATGTAGTGGGCATGCCCGAGGAATATGCGAAATGCGTGAACGGATTCGAGATCTCGCCGGAATCGATAGCATGCGGTCTTGCGGTAGCGACCGGGATGCCGGTCATCACCCCGGATGTGCTGCAGGAACCCAGGTGGCAGCCGTGGACCTGGCTGGCGCTCCGCTTCAACTATCGCGGTTGCTGGTCGTTTCCGGTGGAGACGTCCGCGGGCCATCTGGTCGGGTCATTGGCGATGTACTTTGAGCGGCCGCGCGAACCCACGGCGCTGGACCTCGAGCTGGCAACCGCCTTCACCCACACAGCGGGCATCATCATGTCGCAGCATTACCGGGCCGAACCCGGCGCCTCGTGATGGCATGCGGCACGCCGGCCACCACCCCGGTAGTCTGCCGGGTGCCGCGACTCCTGCGGACATTCGAGCCGGCGTCAGCGGATGAGGCGGTTATCACCACTTTTTCCCCGGGACGCCCGCATGACCTGGTCAGGTCGTTGCAACGATTTGCGTTTTGACGCCGACGGTTCCCCTGGGGGCCGTGCCGATGCCAGCGCCGCAACTTGATGCCGATGCTAGTAGCGGCTGGCGACGGCCGCGTTGATTCGCGCTGCCTCGGCGCGTGCGTCGGGCACGCCGATCACCAGGCGGGCCCATTCATTTCGGGCCAGCTCGATCACGATGGTCTGCAGCTTGCGCGAGGTGTAGACGAACTGCCTGTCGCCGCCTTTGATAAAGGTGCCGGCGGCGATCAGGCCCGGGAAGTAGGTGCCCGGCAGGCGCAGGCCTAGCGCCTTGCCATCGAAGCCATTGTCTTCGGTAGCGCCGCGAACCTGCGCAAGCGGCACGCGAAAGCCGCGGCGCAGCGACCAGATCGATTCCCACGGGCTCAGGTGGACAACGAGTTCGCGGTCGGTCAGTTCGAGTCGAGGCATCGCTACTCCTTGTGGGAATCGTGCGTGGGCAGATGATCGAGCAGACGCGCGCCGAGCAGTTCGGCAGCGTCGTCCCCATAAGCCTGCAAGGCGGCGCGGCAACGGGCAGCGACCGGCAGATCCGTTGGCGCGAGTTCGCGCAGGGCGGTGATAAGGAGGTCGAGCGCGGCCGGGTCCCGGTACCATGCGCCGACAAGGACTCGGTCCAGCACCTGTTCGAACAGACCGCGCTTGGAACCGAATGCCTTGTACAGACTGCCGCGATGCAAGGCCGTTGCCTCTACCAGGTCGTCGACCGAGCAGGCGTTGTAGCCAATGCGAGCGAAAACCTCCGCCGCGCGGGCAATGACAACGTCTTCGTCGAACGTCCTTGGCCTTGCCATGCGACTCTCATTCGCCAGTTATGGAACGATTGTTCAATAACGCCAGTGTGCAGGTTTTTGAACGACCAGTCAACAATGCTGCGAGCGAATGCTATCGTCTCGGGCGAAGCGTGTATGTTGAAGGTCCGGGCATGGCCGTGCTATGCCACCGACTTCTCCGCGGCTGTGGCATGCTTTCGTTTCGAATAAGAAAAGCAAGGTGGGGTCAACATGTACAAGAGCTTGCTCCTTGTCGGAGCTGCCGCGGCGGCTTTCCTCTACTACAAAACGCACGCGCCGCTGAAGAATCCGGTAGCTGACGCCGAGCCACCGCCCATCGCGGTTTCCGTTGTGACAACAACGCCGGAATCAGTATTCCGCTGCGAGGGCAAGCAACACTGCAGCCAGATGGCTTCCTGCGCGGAAGCCCGCTTTTACCTGAAGCACTGTCCGGCTGTGAAGATGGATGGCGATGGCGACGGTATTCCGTGTGAGACGCCGCCTCTGCAGTGTGCGTTTTGACGCGCTGGCAAGGGCCGTCGAGCGGGGTAGAAGGCGGCGAGCGCCCCTACACCATCTCGCCAGCAGGCTTTCAGCGGCGCATGCCGCTCAACGCCCTTCTTCGATGTTGAGGATTTTCCCCAGGCCCAGAAAATAGTTCGCAAAGGCAAGCACGCTGGCGGTCACTGCAATATAGACGACTGACAGTGCGGCCAGCGTCGGATCCGCGAACTCCCGGACATAGTTGTACATGGAAACGGGCAGGGTCTGCGTGTCTTGCGTGGTGACGAAAAGCGATGCGGTGAATTCACTGAACGACATGATCGCCGCAAACAGCCAGCCGCCAAACAGCCCCGGCGCGAGCAGCGGAATCGTAATCGTGAAAAGCACCTTCAGCGGCGGCGCACCGAGGCTTGCTGCCGCCTGTTCCAGCCTTGCGTCCAGGTTCTCCATGGAAACATAGACGCTCTTCAGCACGAACGGCAGCACCAGCATCACGTGACACAGGATGACGACGTCATATGAGCGGTGTATTGAGGCCTGTGACACCAGGATCAGCAGGCCCAGCCCCAGCGTGAAGTGCGGCACCACGAGCGGAGAATGCAGGATGGCCAGCAGCGTCTGCTTGCCGCGGAATTCCAGCCGTTTGACGGCAATCGACAGGCAGGTCCCGATCACCAGCGCAATGAACGAGGACCATCCGGTGATGACGAGGCTGGCGCGGAATCCATCCTGGAAATCCGGATAACTGAAGACGCGTGCAAACCATGTCAGCGAATAGGATTCAGGCGGGAATGTGATGATCGCCTTTTCATTGAAGGCGGCGATCGTCACCACCACGACCGGCAGCAGCACGAATGCAAGCAGGATGGCGACGAGCAGCGGGCCCGCGACGCGCAGCGGCAAGGGCAGAGCGCTTTTGATTCTCATTTTAGTGTCCTCCCACGGCTTTCAGCCGCTTGGTGAACAGCCCCAGGGAAAAGAGCGCTGCGGCCGTCAGCAGCAGGCCCATCACACTCAGGCTGGCCGCCAGCGGGAAATTCATGGAAGCAAAGCCAAGCTGGTACACCAGCGTCGAGACCGTCGGCACACGGCCTCCGCCAATCATCTGCGGCGTCGCAAAGGCGCTGAAGGTCCAGGCGAACGCAGTTGTGATGCCAGCCAGAATACCCGGCATCGAAAGCGGAAGCGTGACCGTGAGGAAGGTCCTGACCGGGCCGGCACCCAGGCTCTGGGCGGCTTTTTCGTAGTCGCGGTCAATATGCGAGATTGCCGTGGCCAGCATCAGGACCACGACGGGAATCGTCACGTGCACCAGCGCGACCAGCACGCCCAGGTGTGTGAACATGAGTTCCAGTGGCCAGTCGATCAGGCCGAGCTTTCGCAGCGTGCCATTGATGAAGCCATTGCTGCCCAGGACGGCGATCCACGAGTAGGTCCTGACGATTTCCCCCAGAAACAGGGGCGTAATGGACACCACGAGGATGAAGGACTTGAGCGCCCGGCTCCTTACGCGCACCAGGGCATAGGCCAGCGGGTACGCAACGAGCAGCGAAAACACGGTCGTCTCGACGCTCAGCCACAAGGTGTTGGAGAACGCGTCGAGATAAATCGACTTGGTCAAGTCGCTGAAGTTGGCGAACGTGAATCCGCCGACATCGAGCGAGCCGGGCACATACGCCCGGAAGCTGAACTGCAGGACCGCAATCAACGATACTGCAATGCACAGCGCGACAAGTACTGCCGGGGAGACCAGCCAGGCTCGTGAATCGGGGCGCATTCTTAAACCTTATTCCAGATGCTCAATCGGCGAGGGAGGATCGGCGCGATGCATGGCCGCGGCGACCCTCCCTCCATACGCTTACGGTCCGGTTCAGTTCATGACGTTTTCAGTGAACCACTTGCGCCATTCCGCGGTCTTCTCGGCGCGCAGCTTGTGGTCCACGAGGATGGCCTTGTCCCACTGCTCCTTGGTCGTGAACACGCCGGGCAGCCTGGCGTCTTCAGGCGAAACCTTGGCGTCGTCGACGACGGGGCTGGCCTTCTTCAAGGCCACGATCTTCGACTGGACCTCCGGTGACAAGGCGATGTTCATGAACTTGTAAGCCAGATCGGCCTTGGTGGAGCCCTTCGTGATGGCCATGGTATCGATGCCGAGCACGGCGCCTTCCCTGGGCGTGGCCAACTTGACCGGCACGCCCTGGCTGATCATGTGATAGGCGTTGATCGACAGGATGACCTGCACGGGCGTTTCGCCGGTGGCGATCAACTGCTGCGCATTGGCGTCATTGGTATAGAACGCCTTGAAGTTGGGCTTGAGCGCCTTGAGCTTGTCCTGCCCCTTTTCCCAGCTTTGCGCGTCGCCACCCGACAGCATGGCGGAAACCGCGACCACGTGGCTCGGATCGAAATCAGGCACGCCGATCTTGCCTTTCAGCGCCGGGCTCCACAGGTCGTTCCAGCTGTCGAACTTGACGCTGGGCGGCACCAGGTCGGCGCGATAACCGATGGTATAGACATAGGCCCAGCTGCCGATGTGATACGGACTGATCCTGGCGCGCTCGACCAGATGCTTGTAATTCGGAATCTTGCTCGTATCCAGCTTTTCAAAGAGATTGCCGTTGGCGTAGAGCCAGCCGACGTGGGAAGTCGTGAAGGTAACGTCGCTCTCGGGCTTGGAGGCAAGCTTCGCCTTGTTCAGGCGGTCGATGGTACCGCCCGTGATGTACTTGACCGGCACGCCGGTTTGCCGCGTGAACTCCTTGCCGATGCTTTCATCGATGAGGTCGCGGAAACTGCCGCCCCAGGTGCTCACCACCAGGGCTTCCTGGGCCCATGCCGCGGTACTGCCAAGCGTGGCGGAGAGCGCGCAAAGTGCCAAAAGCTTGCGAATCGTCATTTACTAAAAACCCCCTATCGAAAAGATAAACATCTGATAGAACTGGAAATACGCTGGAACGTGCCCCGGGAAATGCAATCACAAGCAGCGCCAGGTTGCTGAGGCAACGACGTTGATGCAATGACGTCGAATTACGGAGCCTATGATGTGAAAGTCGTACCAGGCGGCCAAGTCGGCTTTTTCGTAGGGGTGCCTCACATTTCCCGATGGGGGTGTGGATGGTTCCGCCGTCTGGAGCAGGTTAGCGGCCGTGTGAGGTTCGGTGGTATTCGGAAATTCCTAAACGGCCGGCAGGAAAATACAAATGGCGCCGCCAGCGGCTGCACCTGACCATGCAGTCGGGTGCATCGCCCCCATCTTCCGCCACCTGCCGAATCGATCCGAATCGACCATGAAGCATACCCGCATCCGTACCTTCAACACCAAAGTCACCTACCCGGAACAGAACCTGGACAACGACCTTTGCCAGGCCGTTGTCGCGCGCGGCCGTACCGTTTTTCTGCGAGGGCAGATCGGCCAGAACCTCGACACCTCGGAGAGCGTGTGCATCGGGGACGTCGCCGGGCAGGCGGAGCAGGCCATGGCCAATATCGCGATGCTGCTCGGGGAAGCCGGGGGCGAGCTGGAGGACATCTGCAAGATCACGATCTACATCATCGACCCGCGCTACCGCGAGGCGGTGTATCGCGTCGTGGGCCGCTGGCTGAAGGGTGTCTTCCCGGTTTCGACCGGCATCGTCGTATCGGCTCTGGCCCGCCCCGAGTGGCTGGTAGAGATCGACGCCACCGCTGTCATCCCCGACTGAGCTGCCATGACCTTTTCCATCATTGCACGGTGCCCCGCCACCGGCCAGTTCGGCGCCGCCGTGGCGTCCTCGTCACCGGCGGTTGCCTCGCGCTGTATCCGCGGCCGCAAAGGGGTCGGCGCAGCTGCGAGCCAGAACATTACCGACCCGGACCTGGGGCCCCTCGCCCTGGACCTGATGGCCAGCGGCCTGACGCCGGAACGCGCCCTCGCGGAACTCCAGCAGCGCCCCCATATCGAGTATCGCCAGCTCATGGCCATCGACGCGCACAACCCGCCAGCGGTTTTCACGGGCGCCAGGGCGCTGGGCACCCTGGCCAGCGTGGTCGGCACCCATGCCGCATGCGCGGGCAATATGCTGGCGACGCGTGACGTGCCCCAGGCCATGCTGTCGGCTTTCGAGCAGACCGAAGGCGCGCTCGCGCAACGGCTGATGCAGGCCATGCTCGCCGGCCAGGCCGCCGGCGGCGAGGAGGGCCCGGTGCATTCGGCAGGCCTGTTGGTGTACGACGCACAAAACTGGCCTGTCGTGGATCTGCGCCTGGACTGGATAGAAAGCGATCCGGTCGGGGCTCTCCATGCCGCCTGGCAGGTCTATGCGCCGCAGCTGAAGGACTATGTCAAGCGGGCGCTCGATCCCCGTGCGGCGCCCAGCTTTGGCGTTCCCGGAAACCTGTGACCAGTCCGACGCATCGAATGAAGCGTGGCAGCGCCGGTCAGGCGGCCGGCACTCGAAAGGGCAAACCTTCTCCAGTACACTGGACCGTTCCCCTTTTCCTGATCTCGACATGCTCAATCGCATTTCCCTGCGCCAGATGGAGTATTTCGTCGCAACGGCGAAGCATGGCAGCATCGCCGCTGCGTCGACGCAAATCCACATCTCCTCGCCCTCGATCTCCGCAGCGATTGCCCATATCGAGGCCGAACTGGGCGTGCAGTTGTTCGTGCGCCATCCTTCCAAGGGCATTGGCCTGACCACCATCGGCAAGCTGGTCCTGCAACACTGCGAAGACATGCTCGGACGGTCGTCCCAACTCTATGAAATCGCCTCCGATTCGGGCGACGTCATCCAGGGCACCTTGCGGGTGGGAAGCTTCCAGTCGCTCACGGCCATGATTGCGCCCGAGGTCATCTTCGGCTTTGCGCGCGCGTTCAAGAAAATCGAGCTGCAGATGGTCGAAGGCGACCAGGAGGTCTTGATGAACAAGCTCCATGCACTCGAGATTGACCTGGCAATCACCTACGACCTGCACCTTGACGATGACATCCAGTTCGAGAGCCTGGCGACGATGCCGCCCTATGTGCTGGTGAGCGAGGTCCATCCGCTGGCGCAGCAGAAAGTCGTCTCCTTCGAGGAGCTGGCGCCCGAACCCTACGTCCTGCTCGATATGCCGATGAGCCGTGACTATTTCACCTCCCTGTTTGAAAAGGCCGGTGTGACGCCGAACATCGCGGCGCGTTCCCAGTCCACGGAAGTGGTCCGGTCCATGGTCGCCAACGGCATTGGCTACGCACTCTTCAATGTGCGCCCCAAATCCGATCAGTCGCTCGATGGAAAGCGCCTGGTGCGGGTCCGCCTTGCCGGTACCCATCGGCCCATGTTGCTCGGGCTGGCGACTTACAAGCCGATGAAACAGTCAAGACTGACGAGAATTTTCATGGAACGCTGCCGCGCTTATATCTCCGACCAATACATCCCCGGGATGAGCGCGCCAAGCTTCTTCGATCCCCATATCGCAGCGCCGCTGAAATCGGCGTCCTGAAACGCCCGCGGCATCGGTCATGCCGTGTTTCGGCAATGCCCCATCAAGAAGGGCCAGAGATGGAAAATCAAGCCTCCTCCGCAAGCGTCTCTCTCCTGGAAACGCTCGTTTCTTTCGCATCGGTTTCCCTGACGCCAAACATCGCGCTGATCCACAAGGTCCGGGACATCCTGGCGGAAGCCGGCATCGAATCGATGCTCGCGCCCGACCCGCAGGATCCCAGCCGCTCCAATCTGTTTGCGACGGTCGGTCCGGTGGGCGTTCCGGGCGTCCTGCTCTCCGGCCATACCGATGTGGTGCCGGTGGAAGGCCAGCCCTGGACGTCACCCCCTTTTGAGGCAACGCACCGGGATGGCCGCGTCTACGGACGCGGCACAGCCGACATGAAAGGCTTCGTGGCCTGCGCCGTCACCGCCATGGTGGCAGCCGCCCGGCAGCCGCTCCAGCGTCCCTTGCAGCTGGCGCTGTCCTTCGATGAGGAAATCGGTTGCGTTGGCGTGCGCCACCTGCTGCGCCGCCTGGAGAACAGCCTTCCTGCACCCTACCTGTGCATTGTCGGCGAGCCGACCCTGATGCGGATCGGCACCGGTCACAAGGGCAAGGCTGCCTACCGGGCGGTCTGCTGTGGCCAGGCCGGCCACTCAGGCCTGGCGCCCAGGTTCTTCAACGCCATCCACATGGCCAGCGACCTCGTCGCATCCCTGCGGGACGTGCAGCGTGAACTGGCGCAAAGCGGTCCGCGCGAGGCGGGCTACGGCGTGCCCTACAGCACTGTCCACGCCGGCGTCATCCACGGCGGGCGCGCCTTGAACATCGTGCCCAGCGAATGTGAAGTCAGTTTCGAAATTCGCAACGTCTCGGAAGACAAGCCGGAGGAGATCCTGAAGCGCGTCCTGGAACGCCTGGCCGAGCGCGTCAGGAATGAGGCGCTGGATCCTGCGGCGCCGTTACCAGACATCCAGATGACGAACAGCTATCCCAGCCTGAACACGCGCGAGGATTCGCCTGCTGTCGGCCTGCTCGCCTCGCTGCTCCCCGCGGGCACCCCATGCGCCAGGGTGGACTATGGCAGCGAGGGGGGATTGTTCCGGCAGAGCTGGAACGAAACGCCAGTGCTGATCTGCGGGCCCGGGAGCATTGAAGTCGCGCACAAGGCCGACGAGTATGTGGAGCTGGCGCAGATCGAAGCCTGCGACCGCATGCTGGGCGGCCTCGTCGAATTTCTCTGTCGATAAGTCCCGGCGTCCTGCCGGCCTCGGCCCGGACGCCACAGGGGCGTTCTCAGAATGAAGTCAGCAGGATGCTGCGGTCGACCGACTGGATATCCGTCTTGCCGCAAAACGCCATGGAGAGATCGAGCTCGTTCTGAATGATGTTCAAGGCCGTGGACACGCCTGGCTCGCCGAGGGCGCCCAGGCCATACATCATGGCGCGACCGATATACGTGCCACGTGCCCCGAGCGCGATGGCCTTGAGCACATCCTGGCCCGAGCGGATGCCACCATCCATATGGACTTCCACCCGATCCCCGACCGCTTCCACGATGCGCGGCAATGTGGAGATCGATGACGCGGCCCCGTCCAGCTGGCGCCCGCCATGGTTGGACACGATGATGGCATCGGCGCCGCTTGCCACCGCCAGTCGCGCATCCTCGGGGTCCTGGATGCCCTTGACGATCAGCTTCCCATCCCACCGCTTCTTGATCCATTCGACATCCTGCCAGGACAGGCGCGGATCGAACTGTTCCCGAGTCCACTCCACCAGCGATCCGATACTGTCGACGCCCCTGGCATGCCCGACGATATTGCCGAACTGACGGTGTCTGGTACCCAGCATGCCCATGCACCAGCGCGGCTTGCTCGCCATGTTCACAAGGTTGCGCAGCGTCGGCCTGGGCGGCGTGGACAGGCCGTTTTTCTTGTCCTTGTGCCGCTGGCCGAAGACCTGCAGGTCCATCGTGACCACGAGCGCCGAACAGTTGGCATTCCTGGCGCGGTCGATCAGGCTCTCGACAAAGGTCCGGTCGCGCAGCACATAGAGCTGGAACCAGAACGGATGGCGCCCGGTCGCTTCCGCCACCGCCTCGATCGGGCAGATGCTCATGGTGGACAAGGTGAAAGGGATGCCGTGCCGCTTCGCCGCGCGCGCGGCCAGAATTTCTCCGTCGGCGTGCTGCATGCCGGTCAACCCGGTGGGCGCGATCGCCAACGGCATGCTGACCGGCTGACCCACCATGGTGCTGGCGGTACTGCGCTCGGTAATGTCGACCGCCACGCGCTGGCGGAATTCGATACGCTGAAAATCCGCCTCGTTGGCACGGTAGGTATATTCGGTCCACGAACCGCCGTCGACATAGTCATAGAACATGCGCGGCACGCGCTTTCTCGCCAGCCGGCGCAGGTCTTCGATGCACGTGATCTCGGTCATCGGAACTCCTGGAAAAAACAATGAGCTGCCGGATCACCCGATCCGGCAGCTCGCGCGTGCGACCTCGTTACCAATGACAGGTCACCGTGCCGCCTCGAGCACAGGCTCAAGACCGCTCATACGTCATATATCCGTTCTGGAGCACGATATGGTCAGCGATGTATTTGGCATCGTGCCAGACGCCATAGATGAAGGACGACGCCCGGTTGACCAGATTCGGCAAGCCCAGGAAATAGATGCCGCTTTCGGCGGAGATGCCGCGCTTGTGGAACGGGTCTCCCTTCTCGTCGAAGGCATTCTTCACGTTCAGCCAGTTGAAATCGAACTTGAAACCGGTCGCCCACAGAATCGTGGTGATGCCGGCTTCAGCCAGGTCGAGGCTGAGGATCGGGTGCTTCAGGCATTCCGGGTCCGGCAGCAGCTCCCAGGCCTCGGGTTCCGGCGGAAACGGCAGGCCGTTCTCTTCGATGTAGGCATCCGCTTCGCGCAGCACGTCGAAGTAGGCGCGGTCGCCTTCGGCGATGTTCTCGGGCAGGCCTGGCTCGAACGTCATGACGCCATCGTTGTAGGCCTGGGTCAGGCCGACCAGGTTGATGCCCGCGTGCGCCAGGCGCCGGAAATCGACGGTCTTGCCGCCTTCATAGCCGCTCACGGCGAAAGCGACGTGCGCCTTCTTGGGCCGGATCCTCACTTCATCCCACAGCCCGAGCGCGCCCAGCCACCAGCAGTAGTCACGGCCACGGTACGCGCGCGGGGGGCGGTAATGCTCGCCGACCGAGAGATAAACCGTCTTGCCGGCCTGGCGCAGCTCTTCGGCGATCTGTGAGCCGGAAGCGCCCGCGCCCACCACGAGCACTCCGCCATCCGCCAGCTGGCCCGGATTCTTGTAGGCCGAGGAATGCAGCTGCCGGATCTTTTCGCTCTCAGGCACGATCTTCGGATAGGCCGGCGTCTGGAACGGGCCGGTTGCGGCAACGACGTTGTTTGCCTCGATGATGCCGTCGGAGGTCGTCACCCTGAAACCGGGACGCCCTCGATGCCGTTCCACCTGCCTGACTTCCACGCCGGTACGGACCGGCGCCTTCAGCATGGCGGCATAGTTCTCGAAATACTGGGCCATGCGCTCTTTTGACGGAAAGGTCTCCGGCGAAATGCCTTCGAACTTCATCCCGGGAAAACGGTCATGCCAGGCCGGTCCATTCGCGACCAGAGAATCCCAACGTTCCGAACGCCAGCGTTCTGCGATGCGGCTGCGTTCCAGCACGACATGCTGCACACCCATGTGCGCGAGATGCTCACTCATCGCGATGCCCGCCTGGCCAGCACCGACCACCACGGTGTTGAATTTTTCCACTGACATTTGAATTTCCCAAGAATGATCGCCCCGGTCAGTCGCCCAGGCACGGAAGCTTCGACGGCAAGGCGTACTGGCGCCCTGGAGACATCGCTCATCGACGGTGGCCAGTTTGATGAAGCCCACCTGGTTTGGAAATCACGTTTTTCAGACTCAGGACTTAGGAAAAAGTAAAGCGCCCGCCGAAGCGCGCCGCACCGCCGCTCGCACCCGCGCACCACAAGGCGTTCCCGGCCAGCGCCTGCGCGCCGCCTGCACCTGCAAACGGCCATTTCGTTTTTTCCGAGGGACCGCATCAGTTTCGGCAAAGTCCCGATACTGGCGGATTGACTTATCCTGCTTGCCAGTACCAGCTCGGCCTCGATGTCATTGGGCCCAAGCCTGGAGCACGGCATACTCCTCAATCTCCGTACCACCATGAACGTAGCCAACTCCGAGCCTGCCGCACAGCAACACCACGCACAGCCCGATACCGCAGTCAGCCTGGAAAGGGTGGTCAAGAGGTATCACGACCACACCGTGCTGCACGAGCTCTCGCTGAAGATTCGACGCGGGGAATTCCTCACCCTGCTGGGCCCGTCCGGTTGCGGCAAGACGACGCTCCTCAATCTCATCGCCGGCTTTGCGGAAGCCGACACCGGCGAGATCTTCATCGATGGCCAGCCGGTGACCTGCGAGCCGCCGCACAAGCGGCAGATCGGCATCGTCTTCCAGAATTACGCGCTCTTTCCTCACATGACCGTCGAGCGCAATATCGGCTATGGCCTGCGCATGCGGGGCGTGGGCAAGGATGAGATCGCACAGCGCGTGAAGCAGGTGATGGACCTGGTGAAGCTGGACGGCCTCGGGCACCGCAAACCGCGCGAACTATCGGGCGGCCAGCAGCAGCGCGTGGCCCTGGCGCGGGCGCTGGTGATCCAGCCCAAGGTACTGCTGCTGGACGAGCCCTTCTCGGCCCTGGACAAGAACCTGCGCGGCGCCATGCAGGTAGAAATCCGGGAAATCCAGCGCCGCTTGCGCCTGACCACAGTGTTCGTCACCCACGACCAGGGCGAGGCGCTGGCCATGTCCGACCGGATCGCGGTGATGTCGAACGGCATCATTCGGCAGATCGCGTCGCCGGCCGATCTGTATCAGAACCCGCAGGATCCGTTCGTGGCGTCCTTCCTGGGCGACGTGAATATCCTGCCGGCGCATTATCACGGCCAGACGGCCACGGATGTGCAACTGCGCCTGGGCTCGGGACTCATCAGCTTCCCGCATGCCCGCCTGGCCGACGCATCGCACGACGGGGAACGGCTGGACGTGTACGTGCGCCCGGAGCACATCAAGCTTGAGAATCTGCATGCCGAGTCGGTGTTGAGCGGCACCGTGATCCATCACGTCTACCAGGGCGATCACATCAATACGTTCATCGACGTGGACATTCCGATGACGGCCCGTCAGGTCGTCACGGTGCGCAGTGCGGGCCTGGGCGCCATGCAGCAATGGCCCATCGGCTCGGTCGCGGGACTTGCGCTGCCCGATGAGGGCGTCAGCATTTTCAGTCCGCAGAAGCGGACGTAAGAACAGATGCAGGTTCGCAACGCGAAGGCATGACACAGTGCGCCAGACAACGCAGCCAGAGAGGGTACACCCATGACCAGTCTTCCCCGCTCCATGCAAGCCATCATCGCCCGTGAACCCGGCGACGCGGGTGTGCTGACGCTGGCAGAGCGGCCCATGCCCGAGCCCGGTGCTGGCGAAGTCCTGCTGCGCGTGCTCGCCGCCGGCGTCAACCGGCCCGACATCATGCAGCGCCAGGGTATCGCCAAGCCGGCGCCCGGCATCACCGACGTGCTCGGCCTGGAAGTCTGCGGCGAAGTGGTCGACTGCGGTCCCGGTGTGGACCGCCAGCTGATGGGCCAGCGGCTGATGAGCCTGGTGCCAGGCGGCGGCTATGCGCCGTGGTGCACGGCGCCGGTCGATCAGTCCTTCATCGTGCCCGGCACGCTTTCCGAGGTCGAGGCAGCTGCCTTGCCCGAGGGGCTGTTCACCGTATGGCACAACCTGTTCGAGCTGGGCCGCCTGGCCATGGGCGAAACCGTCCTGATCCATGGCGCGGCCGGCGGCATCGGCACGCTTACGATCCGGATGGCGCATGCCGCGGGCGCAACCGTGATCGTCACCGACAACGACGAAAGCCGTTTTCCGGAACTGCGCGCCATGGGCGCCGATGCGACGATCTGCTGGCCCACCACCGATTTCACCAAGGCCTGCCTGGAGTACACCGACGGGCGCGGGGTCGACGTGGTCATCGATATCGTCGGCGGCGACTATGTCCGCCGCAATCTTGCCGCCATGGCCTTCGGCGGCCGCCATGTCAGCCTGTCCTTCATGCAGGGTTCGGCGGTCAATGTCGAGCTGCTGACGCTGATGCAGCGCCAGGTGAGCCTGCACTCGTCCACCATGCGCCCCCAGAGCCATTACGAAAAGACACGGATGGCCCAGAGCATTGCCCGCCATGTCATGCCGCTGCTGAAAAACGGACGGATCAAGCCGCGCATCCACGCCGCCTTCCCGCTCGCGCAGGCGGTCGCGTCCCACCAGATGCTGGAAAGCGGCAAGGTCTTCGGCAAGCTGGTCCTGATTCCCTAGCATCCACACAAGCCATGCTGAAACTTCTTTTCGCTCCGACCTCGCCATTCGTGCGCAAGGTCATGGTCTGCGCGCACCTGACGGGGCAGGCCGAATCCATCGAGCTGCTGGACAGCGCCGCCCATCCGGTGCGGCGCGACCCGCGCATCGCGGCCCACAACCCGCTCGCCAAAGTCCCGACGCTGATTCTGGAGAATGGCCAGGCCATCTATGACAGCCGGGTGATTTGCGAGTACCTGGCCAGCCGCGCAGACGCGGCGGACATCTTTCCCGCCTCCGGCCCGGCGCGCTGGACGGCCCTGACCCGTCAGGCGCTCGGCGATGGCCTGCTCGACGCCGCGCTGCTCGCGCGCTACGAACGGACGGCGCGCCCCGAAGAAGTCCAGTGGCCCACGTGGCGCGAAGCGCTGCTGACGAAAGTCAGCGCCTGTCTCGAATCAATCGACGCCATCGCACCGGA
The DNA here is from genome assembly GCF_000372525.1 of Cupriavidus neocaledonicus. GTDB lineage: Bacteria > Pseudomonadota > Gammaproteobacteria > Burkholderiales > Burkholderiaceae > Cupriavidus > Cupriavidus neocaledonicus. The sequence goes on along the minus strand of NZ_AQUR01000071.1, from coordinate 18,187 downwards.
CCTCGCGGAAGAACAGCCAACCATCGGTGAAATCACCATCGGTTGCGCGCTGGGGTATCTGGACTTCCGGTTTCCGGAGCTCGACTGGCGCGCCCGGTACCGCAACGCGGCACGCTGGAATGAGGCTTTCCAAAGCCTGCCGGCCATGCAGGCCACGCGCCCCCACGAAGGTTGACATACAGAGGTCAGAACATGAGCGAGAAGATCACGATCTGGTTCCTGAACGGCCCCAACGCCAATCTTTATGGCCTGGACGCCAACAAGACGTATGGCAGCGACAGCTTTCCGGTGTTGCAGTCACGATGCGAGCAAAAGGCAGCGTCCCTGAATGCCGACCTGCGCTTCCTGCAGTCAAACTACGAGGGACAGCTGGTCGACTGGATCCAGGAGTCGCGCGGCGTGGCGGACGGCATCATCATCAATGCGGCCGGCCTGACCTACTCGTCGATTCCGATCCTCGATGCCTTGCTGTCTTTCCCCGGCAAGATCATCGAAGCCCATATGAGCAACATCTGGAAGCGCGAGCCGTTCCGCCACCACTCCTACATCTCGAAGGTGGCGGATGGCGTAATCGCCGGGCTGGGCGGCGACGGCTACGAATTTGCCATCGAGGCCGTCACGCGGCTGGTGCAGAAGGGCAGAGCAGCGGTTTGATTCCATGCGCAAGCGGGACGGCAGCAGGATGTACTGTCGCTGCCGTGCTTGCCATTATTCTCAAGGCAGTTGCCACGATGCCAATTTCTGAAGACACTCCCTCGGGCGCGTTGGCCTTCTACAGCGCATTCGACGATTTCGACACGTGGAAGCGCGCGCTCCAGGCCCAGCTCCCGAATCTGAAGGTCATTCACTCCAGCGACATCACCCGGCCGGCCGACATCCACTACGCGCTCGCCTGGAAACCGCCGGAGAATTTTTTTGCCGGGATGACTAACCTGCGCCTGATCGTCAATCTGGGGGCGGGGGTCGATTCACTGGTCCGGCGGCAGGATCTTCCGCAAGGCATTCCGATCACGCGGCTCACGGACCCGCAGATGGCGCGCATGATGGCGGGGTACGTGCTGTTCGCAGTGCTGCGGCACGCCCGCGACATTCCGTACTTCGAGCAGGCGCAGCGGCGGGGTGAATGGGCGTACCGTCATCCCCGTTCACCCGAAGACATCCGCGTGGCGGTCCTGGGGCTCGGTCAGCTGGGCGCGAAAGCGGCCCACGAACTGCAGCGCCAGGGGCTCAAGGTGATCGGCTGGTCGCGCAGCCCGGCGCGGATCGACGGCGTGGCATGCTTTGCCGGCCTGGAAACGCTCGACACAGTGCTCGGACAGGCGGACATTGTCGTCGTGATGCTGCCGCTCACGCCGCAGACGGCTGGCATCCTGGATCGGTCGCGACTCGAGCGGCTGCCGCGAGGCGCTGCCTTTATCAACGTTGCGCGGGGCGCACTGGTCGATCAGGGGGCGCTTACAGACCTGCTCCAAAGCGGCCACATCGGCGCGGCAACCCTTGACGTTTTCGAGCGCGAACCTTTGCCTGCCGGGGATCCGCTGTGGAGCATGCCCAATGTACTGATCACACCCCACCTGGCTTCGGTGGCGATTCCGTCGTCTGCGGCAACACAGATTGCGGAGAATATTGTTCGGGTTTCCGCCGGCGGAGCGCCAGACAACATCATCGATCCAGCACGTGGATACTGAGGTATGGACTACGTCTGGCGCAATGCGCCGGGCACCTGGAAGGGACAAGAGACGCGATCAGAATGGGGCGAAGCGGTGCACGACCCCATCTCGGATGGTTTCCAGTATCTGACTGAACGTTCGCGTAGGCTACGCACCAACCGTGCGAGTGAGGTCACCTATGGCCTTCTCCGGGCGGGAACCCCGTCATTCTCGAGCCCCGCGCTATGATTTCGCGGGTGCGACGGACGCGCCCTCGATCCCGTGACGCCTGAGAGCCGCCGAAACGAAGCCGGAGGCCTTCATCTCCTCGACGAACCGCCGTAGCAATGCGAAAGCTTCAGCACTGCGGGCTTTGGGGAGGCCCATGGCCTGCCGTATGACCATAAACCTGCCCGGCAGCAACCTCAGGCCCGCAGTGCGCTTGGCATCTGCTTCCAATTGCTGTCGAACCCCTGCAGCCACGTCCGCATCCTGTTCCAAAAAGGTTTGCACAACGGATGGAGACGTCGGGGCGCGCACGATGTGTGCATGTTGCAGCGTACGAGTGAGGTGAAGGTCGTAGGCGCTCCCCTTTCCTACGACGACGCGGTGTCCGGCAAGGTCGACTTCATCGTTGGCCTTGACGGGGGATTCGTTCTTTACCAGGTATGCGCCCTCGATCAGCACGTAGGGTTCAGAGAAGGCGATGCCGGCCCCCCGGACCGGGTCGACGGCAAAGAAGCCGAAGTCTGCCTGCCCTGCCGTGACGGCATCGACCGACTTTCCCGCGGAATCGAACACGACAAGCTCAAGCGGAAAACCAAGGCGATGGGCAAACTCGCCGGCCAGGTCTACTGAAACGCCGAATGGATTTCCCTCGGCATCGAGGTTTGCGAGGATAGGATTGCCCACATTAATGGATGCGCGAAGGATTCCCGTCGGCGCAAGCTCGAGCCGTGCATTGTCATTTGTCATGGTGCTTCCGAAGGGTGCAATCTCAGTTTGTCTTGGCGTTCGCATGTCGATCCAGTAATGCTTTCACTGCGGGGTCCATGGCGATGCCCTTTTCGCGCTGCTGCGTCAGCTTGTCGAGTTCGATCTCTCCGGGAACAATGACCGGCTGGCCGGGCTCGGCCGGTGCGCTACCGTGAAGGATGGCTGTAAAGTCTTTCATGCGAGCCGTCAGCCATTGCGCCGATCCCAGTCGCCTGGTATCAACCAGGATAAAGAAATGGCCCAGGTTCTGGGGCTCGGCAGGTGCATCGACCCAAGACTTGACGTGCGTCAGGTATGCCGCATCCGAGAGCAATCCAGCGAAGAGATCGACCATCAGTGCCAGCCCATAGCCCTTGTGCCCGCCAATAGGCAGCAGGAAGCCATCGAGGGCGGCTTTGGGGTCGGTGGTTCGTCGTCCTTGCGCGTCGGTGGCCCACGAATCCGGAATCGGTTGTCCTGCCTTGAGTGCATTGCGAATCTTGGCGCGCGCGGCCACGCTCATGGCCATGTCCAGCAGGAAGTGGCGGCCGTCATGCCCCGGTACGCCGAAGCCCAAAGGGCTGTTGCCAAGGCGTGCATCGCTGCCGCCCCATGGCGCGATGGTCGTCGTGGCATTGCTGCCAATCATGCTGGCGAATCCTGCTTGCGCCGCAATGTAGCTGTACGGCGAAACCGGCCCGAAATGATTGCTGCCCCGGACGAAGGCCATGCCAATGCCGAATTCCTGGGCGACGTCCATGGCGGCGCGCAGCGCCTTCATGCCAGCGAGCGGACCGACCGCGTTGCCACCATCGACCTTTACCAGCGCCGGCGCGACGCGTTCGACGGTAATGGTGGGGCGTGCCGCGATACCGCCGGACTGGAGTCGTTCGCCATAGGATTCAATGCGGGACAGGCCATGGGTGCTGAGCCCGAAGAGGTCTGCGAGTACGAGGATGTCAACGACATCGCTGGCGTCACCTTCGGCCAGGCCGAGGCCCTGGAACGCGCGTGTTCCGAGCTGACGGAGTTCGGCTTCGGATACCGTGATTCGATCTTGTTGCATGCTGGATATTCTCTGAAAGATTTAGTTGGCCTGGATACCCGCGCTGCGGATGACGGTGCCCCAGCGTTGTTGCTCGGTACGAATGAATGACGCAAATTCGGCGCTGCCCCCACCGACAGGCGTGCTTGCGTCCTCTGCAAGTCGTTGTCGCACCAGTGGGGTGGACAGGGCCTTTACTGCCTCGGCATGCAGGCGACTGACAACCGGCGTGGGCGTGCGCGCAGGCGCCATCAGCCCAAACCATTGAGAGCTTTCGAATCCGGGATAGCCTTCCTCGGCAATGGTGGGAACGCTGGGAATCGGCGCGAGCCGCTGTGACGATCCGACCGCGAGGATGCGCAGCTTGCCTGCCTTGGCATGTTGCAGGATCCCTGCCAGGCCCGCCGATGCGGCGTCAATGTTTCCGGCGAGCAAGTCGGTGATCTGGGCGCCGGTGCCCTTGTAAGGCACGTGCACAAGATCGATACGCGCGGTCTGCTTGAGCATCTCGAAGGCGACGTTGCCGGCGCTGCCGTTGCCCGCCGATCCGTATGTCATGGCGCCAGGCTTCGCCCTGGCCTGGGCGATGAATGCCTTGATGGAATCGCTGTGGACGGTAGGCCCGACCGCGAACACCATCGGCACTTTCGCGAGCAATGTCACCGGCGTGAAGTCCTTCAGAGGATCGTAGGGAAGCTTGCGCATCATGGCGGGATTGACGGCAAGCGTACCAACGTGACCAAGAACCAGTGTGTATCCGTCAGGCGCGGCGCGCGCGGTTTCCTGCATGGCGATGACACCCTGGCCGCCGCCCTTGTTGTCCACGACGACCTGTTGGCCCAGGCCCTTCGACATTTCTGCCGCGATGACACGGGCAATGGCATCCGAGCTTCCGCCGGGTCCGTACGGGACGATCAGCCGGATCGGCCTGACGGGTGTCCAGGTCTGCGCATGTGCGGGAATCAGTGAAGCGGCTAGCGGGATTGCGAGCGCGGCAAGGGCGGCACGGCGCGCGATGCGCCGTACCGGCTCTCGTACTTTGTTGGGCATTGTGTCTCCTGCTTGGTCAGGACAGCGTCTTGTACTGTCCGTGCCGCGAATGATCGCGCTCACCGAATTCCGGTGTAAAGTGCAAATATCACAAGTATTCGTGCGTTCAACACATGAATTTCGATCTCGCGGATTTGCGGGCGTTTCTGGCGGTAGCCGATCTGGGCAGCTTCAAGGCAGCATCCGAGGCGATGTTCTTGTCGCAGTCGGCACTGTCGCGTCGCGTCGACAAACTGGAAGAAGCGCTTGGCGTCGCGCTTTTCACACGGACAACGCGGAAGGTCGAATTGACCACTTTGGGCCGCATGTTCGTGCACAAGGCACGAAACGTCATCAACGAGCTGGAAGAGGCGATGCTCGGCATTCAGACCGTTGCCGAGCGGCTGTCGGGCGAGGTGACGCTAGCCTGCGTACCGTCTGCGGTTGGCCATTTCCTACCCTCTGTCGTGGGGCCGTACCACGAGCGCTATCCGGGGATACGACTCCGCATCATTGACGAGTCTTCGGGGGATGTCCTCCTCGCAGTCACGCGCGGCGATGCGGATTTCGGTCTGACCTATATCGGGACGCAGGAGCCCGACATCGAATTCTGCCCTTTGATTGAAGAGGCCTTTGTTGTCGCCTGTCGCAAGGGGCATCCGTTAGCTGCGCGAAAAAGCGTCAAATGGAAAGACCTTGGAGGTTTTGACTACATTACGCTCGCGCAAGGCAGCGGCAATCGCTTCCTGATTGACCAGGCCCTTGCGCGGCTGCAGGTAAGGCCGCGTTGGTACTGCGAGGTAAATCATGTTCCCGCCTTGGTAAGCCTGATCCAGGCCGGCCTGGGCATCGGTGTTGTGCCGCGAATGGCTTTGCCGCCGAAGTCCAGCAATGGCCTGCTTGCGATCCCGCTGACGGACCCGGCCATAACGCGAACGTTGGGATTGATCTCTCGACGAGGACGCCCGTTGGCGCCGGCCGCGCAGATTCTCTTTGACTTGCTGATCCGAAGAGGAACAGCAAAACGCTAGGCGCGTGGCATCGAAGTTACTGCGGTGCAGGTGACCGGTGCTTCATCGCATTCCATTGCGGACTTCCTGCAACACCTGATCGAAAGCATCAACGCGGATCAGGCCTAGCCGCGGAAACTCCAAGTCGATGATGACATAGAGTGTCGCCGTCAGCGAGGCCACGAAGAAAAGCGCATGCAACCAGTTTCGAGTACTGCGGCTGGCCATGCCATAGCCCGCAAACAAGGCCCCAACCCAGCAAAGCGCGAAAAGCATGCCGAAGATGACGCCGGGCGGATGTTCCCTTGTTGCGGCGAGTCGGGTCGATGCCGTGTCGAATGCTGCATTGAGCGCTGGTAACAGAAGCATGGTGGCCGTCGTACTAGCGGTTCGCTGGGACTCCGTTACGGACCTTGTCCAGAGGCGTTCACGCAGCACGTCCGAACGTACCAAGAAAGCCTCGACGCGTTTGCGGTCAGGGACGGCTCGATAGGCGTCAAGCCGGGCATCGAGATATTGCCGGAATATCTCCTGCAACTCACCACGTGCTGGTTGCGGCAGCAGATCCAGACGCAGGTAAGCAGTACCGATATCGTTGGCTTCCTGGACGATCAGCGTACGCCGCATATCAAAGCGGCTTGCGGCCCCGGAAAAGGTGAAGGCAATCAATAGCCCAAGCAGTGCGAATATCGCGCTTGCGACCGCGCTGACGCCCGTTGTCTCCGGTTCGCGACCGGCGGCAACCTGCCATTGCCACACGGTCCGGCCGAGCTCTAGGGCGATCAGGATACTTGTGAATATTCCGACGGCCAACACCAGCCCGCCGGCCCAACCGGCACCATAAAGTAGTGATGCCAAAATCGTCTCCGGTCCATTGTCGCGATGCGCGCTTTCAACGTTGAAGACGGTATGGAAAAGTTTCGCCACAGTATGTGCGCTGCCGAACAGGTGTCCGGCAGCTGGGTGGAACTGCGCAGATGGCCGACAACTGACCGCCGTCGTGACAGTGATCCAACAACGCTAACGGCACCATGGCTGACGCTACACCGCCTGCGATACCCGCCATGTCAAAATTCGTCCACTTGATCCGCTCCATCGCCCCATGTTCGAGAATGGTTTGTCGCCAGACCAACGGCGACCAGGTTTAGCAGCCTGCGCACCAATCAGGACCGCACACGTAGCATTCCCGTCGCCGCAGCTCATCCAATCCCCTCGTCCTTCAACGCCCGCTTCACCGCCGGCCGCTCCCCAACCCTCGCCCGATACGTCAGCAGCGCAGGCCAGCGGTCAAGCGACAGCTTGAAATGATCCGGCCATCTCAGGATGGTGAACAGGTAGGCGTCCGCGACACTGAACTCTCCCATCAGGTAATCCTTGTCCGCCAGCTGCGGAGCCAGCCAGTCGAAGCGCTGTGACAGCCGCGTCCACGTCGCTTCTTTCTGTTCCTGCGGCGTGCCGGGTTTCCAGAACGGCGCGAAACTCTTGTGCAGTTCCGACGAAATGAAGTTCAGCCATTCCTGCAGGCGATAGCGCTCCAGCGTATTGCACGCCGGAGCAAGTCCTTTTTCCGGGGCCTGGTCGGCAATGTACTGGACCACCACGGCCGCCTCGGTCAGCCGTTCGCCGCTCCCGAGCTCAAGCGTCGGCACATAGCCCTTGGCATTGATGGTCTTGTAGTCGGCGCCGCTCTCGGTTTTATGCGGCTCGGCGCGCAAGTCGACGCGCTCGGTGGAGAAGGGAAGGCCGGCCTCGACGAGGGCGATATGTGCCGCCAGGGAACATGCGCCGGGAGCGTAGTAGAGCTTCATGATGGGTGCCTCCTTGGTAATGTGCGCCACCTTGAGGACGTCAGCTGAGATTTAGCAATCGACATGCCCAAGCCGTTTCTCTCCGCCTGGTTGCCGAAGTCGGAAGCGCGCAATCACGGCGGCGCGGCGCGTCCGATGCCCTTGGCGCCCGGTGCCGGCGCGCCGGAATGGATTGCAAGGCGCGTAGCAGAAATTGCCAGGCGGGCGCTTCCCAGCCTCGTTTTCCCGGCGCCGGCGCTGGCCGACCCGTTGGGAATGTTCCTTGCAGCAGTGGTACTCCGACTGACCTCGCCGGAGGTGGCTCCGGCTTCATGTGGAGGACACCATGAAAGCGGTTGTATTTCACGGTATCGGCGACATCCGGCTGGATGACGTACCGGAGCCGGTGATCGAGCAGGACACCGACGCCATCGTGCGCCTGACCGCCAGTGCCATTTGCGGCACCGACCTGCACTTCGTGCGCGGCACCATGGAAGGGCTGGCGCCGGGCACGGTACTGGGCCACGAAGGCGTGGGCGTGGTCGAGGCCCTCGGCAACGGCGTGCGCAACCTCAGCGTGGGCGACCGGGTCGTGATCCCGTCCACCATTGCCTGCGGCTATTGCTCGTACTGCCGCGCCGGCTACTACGCCCAGTGCGACAACGCCAACCCGCACGGCAAGCAGGCCGGCACCGCCTTCTACGGCGGGCCCGAGCAGACCGGACCGTTCCAGGGGCTGCAAGCCGAAAAGGCACGGGTGCCGTTCGCCCACGTCAACCTGGTCAAGCTGCCGGACAATATCAGCGACGAGCAGGCGATCATGCTCTCCGACATCTTCCCGACCGGCTATTTCGGTGCCGACCTCGCCAGCATCCATCCCGGCCACACGGTAGCGGTGTTCGGCTGCGGCCCGGTGGGGCAGTTCGTGATCGCGTCGGCGAAGCTGATGGGCGCGGGCCGCATCTTTGCCGTGGATGCGGTGGCCGACCGGCTCGACATGGCGCGCGCGCAGGGCGCCGAGGTGGTGAACTTCGATGCCGAAGACCCGGTGCAGACCATCGTGGAGCTGACCGGCGGCATCGGCGTGGACCGGGCCATCGATGCGGTCGGCGTCGACGCCATGCACGCGCACCACGGCCCGGCGGCGCAGGACCCGTCCATCCCCGAAAGCGAGCAGGAGGCCGCCCGCCTGGCGCCGCACGCCCACCCCACGGAGCAGGGCAACTGGGTTCCGGGCGACGCGCCGGCCCAGGCACTGGACTGGGCCATTCGCGCGCTGGCCAAGGCCGGCACGCTGTCGATCATCGGCGTGTATCCACCCACCGACCGCAGTTTCCCGATCGGTGCGGCGATGAACAAGAACCTGACGGTGCGCATGGGCAACTGCAACCACCGCGCCTATATCCCGCGGCTGGTCGAGCTGGTGCGCACCGGTGCGGTGGACCCGGCCGCGATCCTGACGCGGCGCGAGCCGATGACCTCGGCGATCGAGGCCTACCAGGCCTTCGACCGGCGCCAGCCTGGCTGGATCAAGGTCGAACTGCAGCCTGGGTCGGTCCACTAGCCGCCGGGCCAGCCGAGTGTCTGGCATGGCATGCCGCCGTCGGGAGCGGCGACATGCGGCCAGGCGCTCCTACTTGCGCTGCATGTCGATGACGGTCGGCTTGCCGTCGACCTTGTCGAACGTGACGGAAACCGAGTCGCCTTCCTTGAAGTTCTTCAGCGAGGCGCGGTCCTTGACCGGGAACGCCATGGTCATGGCGGACATGCCAAGGTTCTCGATGGGGCCGTGCTTGAGCGTCACCTTGCCGGCCGACGCATCGATCTTCCTGATCTCGGCCGGCACAGGTCGGGAGGCCTGCTTCGACGCGGCGGCTGCCTTGTTGTCCATGCCGTGCATATCATGGCCGTCCATGGATCCCGCTGCGAATGCGGTGGAGGCGTTGCAGGCGGCGACGATGGTGAGCGCGAGTGCGAGAGTCTTGCCGGGTTTCATTGCGATTCGTCCTGATGTGAAGGTTGGGTAGGGACAGGGGGAACTCGGGACCGCCGTCGGCGCATCAGCCAATACACCGCCGGTACGACAAAGAGGGACAGCAATGGGGCGGTCACCATGCCGCCGACCATTGGCGCGGCGATGCGCTGCATCAGTTCCGATCCGGTGCCATGCGACCACATGATGGGGATCAGGCCGCCGAGGATTACCGCGACCGTCATGGCCTTGGGCCGCACGCGCTGAACCGCCCCTTCCTGGATCGCGTCGAGAAGTGCCCGCTGCGTGGTCTCGCCGCGTTCTTCGCGCTCGCTCCAGGCTTGTTTCAGATAGAGCAGCATGATGACACCGAACTCCGCCGCCACGCCGGCCAGCGCAATGAAGCCGACGACGCCAGCCACGGAGAGGTTGTAGCCGAGCAGATAGAGCAGCCAGAAGCCGCCAATCAGCGAAAGTGGCAGCGTGCCCATGATCAGCAGCGCCTCATCCAGGCGGCCGAAAACCATATAGAGCAGCACGAAGATGATCAGCAGCGTGAACGGCACCACGACCTTGAGCCTGGCCGTGGCCCGTTCCAGGTACTCGAACTGCCCCGACCAGCTCAGCGAATACCCCGCGGTCATCGGCACTGTCTTTGCCACCACGGCCTGCATCTCGCGCACGACTGAACGGAGATCCCGTCCGCGAATGTCGACATAGATCCAGCCGGACAAGCGCGCATTCTCGCTGCGCAACATCGGCGGGCCTTGCACGACCCCGATGCGCGCCACGTCCGCAAGCGTGATCTGCAGGCCCTTGTCGGTGACGATGGGCAGGGCACGCATTTGCTCGAGGGAATCACGATAGTCGCGCGGATAGCGGACGTTGATCGGAAAACGCGCCAGCCCGTCGACCACTTCACCGACATTCTCGCCCCCGATCGCCGATGACACGATACTCTGCACATCCTCGATGTTGAGACCGTACCGGCCAGCGGCTCCGCGGTCGATATCCACATCGATATAGCGGCCGCCGGTGAGACGTTCGGCCAGCGCCGATGTGACTCCCGGTACTGTCCTGACCGCCTCTTCTATCCTTGTGGCGAGCCTGTCGATCTCTTTCAGGTCCGTGCCGGCCAACTTGATGCCGACCGGGCTCTTGATCCCCGTGGCGAGCATGTCGATGCGGTTGCGTATCGGTGGTACCCAGACGTTCGACAAGCCAGGCACGCTGACCACGCGATCCAGTTCCTCCACCAGCTTGTCGGTCGTCATGCCCGCCCGCCACTGGTCCCGCGGCTTGAACTGGATGGTGGTCTCGAACATCTCGATGGGCGCCGGATCGGTGGCGGTATCGGCCCGGCCGGCCTTGCCGAATACTGTCGCCACCTCAGGCACGGTCTTGATGAGCCGATCGGTCTGCTGCAACAGCTGCGCCGCCTTGCCGGCGGAGAGGCCCGGCAGCGCCGATGGCATGTACAGCAGGTCTCCCTCGTCGAGCGGGGGCATGAACTCCCCGCCGATACGCATGATGGGCCAGGCGGTTGCCGCCAGCAGCAGTACCGCGATCGCGATGGTGGTCTTGGGATAGGCAAGCACCCTGGCCAGCAATGGCTGGTAGCCGCGGATCAACCACCGGCTGAGCGGATTGGCCTGTTCCGACGGAATCCTGCCGCGAATCATGTAGCCCATCAGGACGGGTACCAGCGTGACCGACAGGCCGGCCGCGGCCGCCATGGAATAGGTCTTGGTGAACGCCAGCGGCGAGAACAGCCGCCCCTCCTGCGCCTCCAGGGTGAATACGGGAATGAACGAGAGCGTGATGATCAGCAGCGAGAAGAACAGGGCCGGCCCCACCTCCGCCGCGGACTCGCCCGTGACGCGCCATCGCTGCTGCGTGGTCAGTTGCCGTCCGGGATTGTCGGCGTGCCAGCGTTCCAGGTGCTTGTGGGCGTTCTCGATCATCACCACCGCCGCGTCGACCATTGCGCCAATGGCGATGGCGATACCGCCAAGCGACATGATGTTGGCGTTCACGCCCTGGTAGCGCATCACCAGGAACGCTGCCAGCACGCCGAGCGGCAGCGAGACAATGGCAACCAGCGCGGACCGCAAATGAAACAGGAACACCAGGCACACCAGCGCCACCACGATGAATTCCTCGATGAGCCTGGCTGTCAGGTTATCCACGGCACGCTTGATCAGCGCTGAACGGTCGTAGGTCGTCACCACCTCCACGCCCTCGGGCAGGCTCGCTTGCAAGGTGGCGAGCCTGGCCTTGACCGCGTCGATGGTCTCCAGCGCATTCTTGCCCGAACGCATCACAATGACGCCGCCCGCGACTTCGCCCTGGCCGTCGAGTTCCGCGATGCCGCGCCGCATTTCCGGCCCCAGCTGAATGGTGGCAACGTCTCCCAGCCGTACCGGGATGCCGGTATCGCTGGTGGCCAGCGGAATCTGGCGGAAGTCGTCAAGCGTCTTCAGGTAGCCGCTGGCACGTACCATGTACTCGGCTTCGCCCAGTTCCAGCACCGAGCCGCCGGTTTCCCGGTTCGCTCCCCTGAGCGCCGCCAGCACCTTGGCCTGCGACAGGTTATAGGCACGCAGCCGGTCCGGCATCAGGACGATCTGGTACTGCCTGACCATGCCGCCCAGCGAAGCGACTTCGGCCACATTGGGCAGCGACTTGAGCTCGAAGCGCAGGAACCAGTCCTGCAACGCGCGCAACTGGCTGAGATCGTGCTGGCCGGTCTTGTCGACCAGGGCGTACTCGTAGATCCAGCCTACGCCGGTCGCGTCCGGGCCAAGCGCGGGCCTGGCCGCGGCGGGCAGGCGCGACTGCACCTGGTTCAGGTATTCCAGCACGCGCGAGCGCGCCCAGTAGAGGTCCGTGTCGTCCTCGAACAACACATAGACATAGGAGTCACCGAAGAACGAATAGCCGCGCACGGTCCTGGCACCGGGCACGGACAGCATCGTCGTGGTGAGAGGATAGGTGACCAGGTTTTCGACGATCTGCGGGGCCTGGCCGGGAAATGGCGTGCGGATGATGACCTGCACGTCGGACAGGTCCGGCAGCGCGTCGAGCGGCGTGCTGCGCGCGGCCCACAAGCCCCACGCGGTCAGCACGAGCGTGGCCAGCAGCACCAGGACGCGGTTGCGGATCGAAGCCAGGATCAGCTGCGCGATCATGGCCTGGCTCCCGATGCAGGCGCTGCGCGTTCCACCGATGACAGCGTCGCCGCGCCGTCGCGGTCCAGGTGAAAGCGGAAGCGGATGCGGTCGCCGGGCTTGAATCCTTGCGGCATGCCGGAAGCGGGTGCGGCAAAGTCCATGGTCATGGCGCCCCACCTGGCCGACGGGATCGGCTCGTGGGAAATCGTCATGCTTTGCGCGCTGACCGCCTCCACGCGTCCGTTGCCTTCGTGCTCAGGCCCTGCGGCGGCAACCGCGGGCGCGGCCGGCGCTGCGGCCATGCGCTGCGCGGTACCCCGCAGGCTGGCTTCGGAATCGATCAGGAACTGGCCGGAGACCACGACCTTCTGTCCGGCTTCGAGGCCTTCGGTCACTTCGGTCTGTCCGCCCGCGGTGGCGCCGGTCCTGACCTCGACGGGGCTGAACCCACCGGGTGCGGTCTCCACCATGACGATCGTGCGCGTTCCGGTGTGGATCAGCGACTCGGTCGGGACCAGCAGCCTGTCCGGGCCCGGCGCGGCATCGAAGCGGACAGTCACGAACATGCCTGGCAACAACTGCCGGCCCTTGTTCTGCAGTTCCATCCGGACTCTGACAGTGCGGGTGCTGGCGTTGATGTCTGGCAGGACCGCGTCGACCTTGCCGCTCAGCGTTTGTCCAGGCAGGGCGGCCGCCAGCGCGGACACCGCCTGTCCAGGCCGTAGCCGCGAGACATAGGTCTCCGGCACCTCGGCCAGTACCCATACCGTCGCCAGGCTGGCAAGGCGAAAGAGTGTCGTGCCGGGGGAGACCGTCATGCCGTCGCGCGCGCCGATCTCGGTGACGATGCCGTCGACGGGGCTGGTGATGGCAAGCCGCGGCTGCAGCTTGCCGGTGTCCTGCACCAGGCGGATGTGGCTGTCGGTCATGCCGGCCTGCCGCATGCGGGCCAGCGCGGCCTCGCGCAAATCGCCCTGCAAGGTTGCGCCCATGCGCACCACCGCCAGGTATTCCTCTTGCGCGGTGACCCATTCCGGCGAATAGATCTGCGCCAGCGGCTGGCCTTTGCGAACCGGATCCAGTGTCGTCCTGGCATACGCATGCTCGACGAACCCGCTGCTACGGGCCTGCAGCACTTCGATGCCGCGCTCGTTGATCGCAATATTGCCCGGGACTTCGAATGCGGAGGCCAGCCGGCCCGTCTTTACCTCTGCCGTGCGAACACCAAGGTTCTGCGCCACGCGGTTGTCGACCGTCACGGTTGCGCCGCCGCCGGCTTCCTCGTACACGGGCGACAACGGCATATCCATGAAGGGCGACTTGCCGGGCTTGTCGAAGCGCTGGCCCGGCACCATCGGATCATGCCAGTAGAGGATGCGCTTGCCCGTGCCCGGATCGATATCGCCGGCCTTCAGATTCGCCCCACCGGTGCCGCTCGCCGGCGTGTCCGGCGCGGCGATCTGCCGGCGACCCTGTTGATGGCCGAGGTAATAGGCAGCGCCTGCGCTCGCCAGCACCAGCAGGACCACCAGGGTTCGTGCCATCGTGGTTTGCTTCATGGTTGGGCTCCTTGCGGCGGCATCGCTTGCGCGGCGGTCGGCAACGGCATCAGGAACGTGAGCTCGGCCCACAGCCTGGCGGTCGCCGCCTCCAGCCTGAGCCGTTCGAGCGAGAGATCGAGCGCCTTGCGGCTGGCGTCCGCCACGGCTGCCAGGCTGCCGGCGCCAGTGCGATAGGCGGTCAGGGCCGCCTCGGTTTGTGCCTGCGCCAGCGGTAACGTGGCATTGCGATAGCGCTCCAGGCGCGTCTGGCTGAGTTGCAGTTCGGCCTGCTTGCCGCGCAGCTGTCCAATCAGGCCACGGCGTACCGATTCGGCTTGCGCCCGCGCGGCATTGGCCTGCGCGACCCTGGCGGACAGTTCGCGGTCCTGGCGGTTGCGCTGGTCCCAGGGCACCGGCAGCGAGACGTTCAGCGACACCATATTCGAGTAGGCGGGGCCGCGCTGGCTGTACATCAGCTCGACGCTGACATCGGGCACCTTGTTCTCTCGCGCGACGCGGCTCTCGGCCTCGGCCACGCCGGCTTGCGCCTGCGCGGCAACGACGTCCGGCAGTTGCGTGGCGTCGGCCGCATCCAGGGTATCGAGCCAGGCCGGAGCATCGAACGCGGGGCGCTCGGCCAGCGGCAACGCTGCGGCGTCGCCGACCCACCGGCGCAGCGTCGCCCGGGACGAGGCGACCGCGGCGCGGGCTTCGTCTTCGCGATCCTGCAGTTGCTGCGATTCGATCCGGGCGGCCAGGATCTCGGCGCGTGAGCCGCGGTTGCCTCGATAGGCAGCCTGTGCCGCATCGATCAACAACCTGACCGATTGCGCCTGTTCGGCGAGCAGCTCGTGCGCGCGCTCCGCATACCAGCGCTCCAGCCACGCCGTGGCGGTGCCGCGCTGCACGTTGGCCAGCGCCACCATACGTTGGGCCTCGGCCGACGACGCCTCGGCCTCGAAGCGCTCTGCGCGGGCCTGCCGCTTCGCCGGGCGCGTGAATTCCTGCATGAGGCTGATCGACCTCATCGTCATCGAATCGGTGCCCAGCGAGAACCGGTCCGGGCCATTCGCCGGGACGTTGTTGACGCCGACCTTCAGGACCGGATCCGGCATCTGCCTGCCAGCCACTGCCATCTCGACGGCCGACTGTACTGCCGAGCGCGAGGTCTCGGCATCGGCCGAACGCGACGTGGCGAGCGCGAGCGCTTCCTGCAAGGAAAGGGTCGGCGCGGACTGCGCCCACGCCGGACGGATCACGGCAAGCAGCGTGAGGACGAGCGCCAGCCGGCGCCCGCACTGGATGGGTAAGCGCAAATGCATAAAGCCTCCGCAAAGCAACGACCACCCTGGAGACCATGGCTCAGGGCAGGACAACAGGCGTTGCTTCGGAGGCTACGTGCGGAAACAGCAGTGAAGGATGGGAAGCGGGCGTGGCGGGGCCCGGGGAATCGCATCGCGGGGAGTGGCTATGCGATGCGCGAGTACCGGTATCGGCGCGGGCACCACGACATTGACCAGCACCGGGTGAAATGCAGGAGTCTGGGGCGTGGCATGGTCGGCCGATTTCGAGCCGAGCTGGCAATGTTCCTGGCAAAGACCATCATGTACGGCAGGCCCGGCGTGTTCGTTTGCCATGTCGGGGCAGGCTTCGGTCATGCCCGCCATCTCTTGCGTCGCGGCCAACGAATACCGGCTGCCGTCGCAGGCGTACGCCGCCGCTGCCAGTTGCACTGTCAGGAAAGCGCTCAGCAGGAAGGCGGCAAGCCAGAGCCGACGGAAAATAGTACGCACAGGAGATGCCCAGGTTGCGTGAATGGTAGCAGCAGTTTGACTGCTTGCGGCATATGCCGGTTGGGGGCATCCTGCCGTACTTCCGCCCGTCATCATCGCCGCCCGGCCATTGGCGCCGTGGGAAGACATCCAGGACCCGACCGAAAAAGATCGTTGCAGCTTACCGGGATGTCATGGTTGCGTAATGTTTTGGTGAGAGACGGGTTCATACCATCTTTGATGGGCCAGGGTCCGCCAGCTATGCGGGCAGTCCGGCCGAAGGCGCCTACCTGTCTGGTATCCGGGCTGGGGCAACTGCTGGAACTGAAGGCCCGCTCCCAGACCTCGGCCGCCATCAGGGCGCTGCTGGGGCTGGCGCCCAAGACGGCTAGGCGCATCGGTCCCGGCGGGATCGAGGAAGACGTGCCCCTTGCCCATGTGCATGTCGGCGACCTGCTGCGCGTGCGGCCCGGCGAGAAGGTGCCGGTCGACGGTGTCGTGACCGAAGGCAGCAGCGCCGTCGACGAGTCGATGATCACCGGCGAGCCCATGCCGACCACCAAGCGCGTCGGCGACCGTGTCATCGGCGCCACCATGAACACTTCGGGCAGCCTCGTGATCCAGTCCGAAAAAGTCGGCTCGCAGACCGTGCTGTCGCAGATCGTCCAGATGGTGGCGCAGGCGCAGCGCTCGAAGGCGCCGATGCAGCGGATGGCGGACCAGGTTGCCGGCGTCTTCGTCGTCGGTGTGATCGGCATCGCGGTGCTGACCCTGGTCGCGTGGGGGCTGTTCGGTCCCGAGCCGAGCTGGGTGTTCGGGCTGATCAATGCCGTCGCGGTGCTGATCATCGCCTGTCCTTGCGCGCTGGGCCTGGCTACGCCGATGTCGATCATGGTGGCAAGCGGCAAGGGGGCATCCGGCGGCGTGCTGTTCCGCGACGCCGCGGCGATCGAGAACCTGCGCAAGGTCGACACCCTGATTGTCGACAAGACCGGGACGCTCACCGAAGGCAGGCCGGTCTTCGAGCGCGCCATCGGCGCCGGGGGCTTTACCGAGGATGACGTGCTGCGCCTGGCTGCCAGCGTGGATCAGGGCAGCGAACATCCACTGGCCGCCGCGATCGTCGAGGCAGCCCGTAGTCGCGGCCTGCCGTTGGACAAGCCAGGGCGCTTCGAGTCGAGTTCGGGGATCGGCGTCAGGGGCACGCTGGGCGGCAGCAAGATCGCGATCGGAAACACCGCGCTGATGCAGGGCGAGGGCGTGGACACCGATCCGCTGGTGGCGCAGGCGGACGCATTGCGTGCACAAGGCGCCAGCGTGATGTATCTCGCCGTCGACAACAGGCTTGCGGGCCTGCTCGCCGTCTCCGACCCGCTCAAGGCCACCACGCCCGAAGCGCTGTCGCGTCTGCGGGATGACGGCATCCGTGTCGTCATGGCGACCGGCGATGGCATCGCAACGGCCAGGGCGGTGGCGGCAAAACTTGGCGTGGACGAATTCCACGGCGAGGTCAAGCCGGCGGACAAGCTGGAACTTGTCAGTGCCCTGCAACACGCGGGCGCGGTGGTCGCCATGGCGGGGGACGGCATCAATGACGCGCCGGCGCTGGCGCAGGCGGATGTCGGTATCGCCATGGGCACCGGCACCGATGTCGCGATGAACAGCGCGCAGGTCACGCTGGTCAAGGGGGATCTGCGCGGCATCGCCCGCGCCCGGCGACTGTCGCGCGCGACCATTCGAAACATGAAGCAGAATCTCGGTTTTGCCTTCATTTACAACGCCCTCGGCGTGCCGCTGGCGGCCGGCGTGCTGTATCCCGCGACGGGCCTGCTGCTGTCGCCGATGATCGCGGCGCTGGCGATGAGCCTGAGCTCGGCCTCGGTCATCGCCAATGCGCTGCGTCTCAGGAGCGCTGCTTCGTAAGGCGGACGCGGGTGGGAGACGGGGGGTGACCCTAATTTTTGGTTCAACGAGGAATTCCGGGGAAGGCAGCCTTGATCTTCAGGAAGAAGTATTCCTCGTCACGGTAGCCATAGGCTCGGCGCTTGATGACTTTGATGGTGTTGTTGATGCCCTCAACGACGCTGGTATTCAGCGGATGGCGGCATCGGGCAAGGATGCCGTGCCAATACGCTTTCAGGCGCTGGGCGAACAGTTCGAGGGCAGGTATTCGGCTCTGCCTTGCTTGTTCGCACCAATGCTCCCACGCCTTTTGCGCCCATCCCGGGCGGCGA
>NZ_AQUR01000070.1 GCF_000372525.1 Cupriavidus neocaledonicus | reverse complement strand
GAAGACCTCGTCCTGGTTGGGCAGGTTGGCGCCGCCCGAGTCGACCAGGTAGATGCACGGCAGGTGGTTTTCCTCGGCGATCTCCTGCGCGCGCACATGCTTCTTGACCGTCATCGGGTAATACGTGCCGCCCTTGACGGTGGCGTCGTTGCAGACGATCACGCATTCCTGGCCGGCGACGCGGCCGATGCCGGTGATGATGCCGGCGCCGGGCGCGGCATCGTCGTACATGTCGTACGCGGCCAGCTGCGACAGCTCCAGGAACGGCGTGCCGGGGTCGAGCAGCTGCTGCACGCGCTCGCGCGGCAGCAGCTTGCCGCGTGCCAGGTGCTTGTCGCGCGCGGCCGCGCCGCCGCCTTCGGCCAGCTTCGCGATCTTTTGCTGCAGGTCGGCAACCAGATCCTGCATTGCCTGCGCATTGGTCCTGAACGACTCGGAGCGGGCGTTCAGCTTGGTTTCAATTACCGCCATAGGGGCCTCGGGCAGTCGGTTATCGGTTGTTTAGGGTGATAGCTCAGGCGGACGCTCAGGCGGTCCTGGATTCATCGAGGTTCAGTTCACGCACCATCTGGTCCCGCATCACGAACTTCTGCACCTTGCCGGTCACGGTCAGCGGCATCTCTTCGACGAAACGGATGTAGCGCGGAATCTTGTAGTGCGCGATCTGGTCGCGGCAGAACGCGCGGATCTCGTCTTCGGTGGCGCTCTCGCCCGGCTTCAGCACGATCCACGCGCACACCTCCTCGCCATACCTGGGATCGGGCACGCCGAACACCTGCACCGCCTGGACCTTCGGATGGCGGAACAGGAATTCCTCGATCTCGCGCGGATAGATGTTCTCGCCGCCGCGGATCAGCATGTCCTTGACGCGGCCGACGATATTGCAATAACCCTCCTCGTCGAGGGTGGCGAGGTCACCGGTGTGCATCCAGCCGTCGCGGATGGCTTCGGCGGTGCGGGCCTCGTCGTCCCAGTAGCCGAGCATCACCGAATAGCCGCGCGTGCACAGCTCGCCTTTCTCGCCCACCGGCACGATGGCACCGCTGGCATCGACGATCTTGACTTCCAGGTGCGGCTGGACCCGGCCCACGGTAGTGGTGCGCTTGTCGAGCGGATCGGTGGTGCTGCTCTGGAACGACACCGGGCTGGTCTCGGTCATGCCGTAGGCAATGGTCACCTCGGACATGTGCATCTGCGCCACCACGCGCTTCATGGTCTCGATCGGGCATGGCGAGCCCGCCATGATGCCGGTGCGCAGCGAAGAGAAGTCGTATTCGGCAAAGCGCGGGTGGTCCAGCTGCGCGATAAACATCGTCGGCACGCCGTGCAGCGCGGTGCAGCGCTCTTCGCTGACCGCGCGCATGGTGGCCTCGGGTTCGAAGGCCTCGCCCGGGAACACCATCGCGGCGCCGGTCGACACGCACGCCAGCACCGACAGCACCATGCCGAAGCAGTGGTAGAACGGCACCGGGATGCACAGCTTGTCCCGCTCGGAGAAGCGCATCGCCATGGCGATAAAGCGCGCGTTGTTGACGATATTGCGATGCGTCAGCGTGGCGCCCTTGGGCGCGCCGGTGGTGCCGCTGGTGAACTGCACATTGATCGCATCATGGCGGTCGAGCTGCGCCGTGACGCGGTCGAGCTCCGCGCGCGCCACGCCGGCGCCGCGCTCCAGCAAATCCGCATAGCGGATCATGCCGGGGGTCTCGCCCTCGCCCATGCGGATCACCCAGCGCAGCGACGGCAGGCGCGCGGCCTGCAGCGCGCCCGGCGCGCTGGTGGCCAACTCCGGCGCCAGCGCCTGCAGCATGTCGAGGTAGCGCGAGGTCTTGAAGGCCTCGGCGGCGACGATGGCCTTGACGCCGACCTTGTTCAGCGCGTATTCCAGCTCCGCCAGCCGGTAGGCCGGATTGATATTGACCAGCACCAGCCCCAGCCGGGCGGTGGCGAACTGCGTCACCAGCCACTCCACGCGGTTCGGCGCCCAGATGCCGACGCGGTCGCCCCGGGCGAGGCCAATCGCATGCAGCCCGGCTGCCAGCGCGTCGATGGCTTCGGCAAACTCGCGCCAGTTCCAGCGCACGCCCTGCTCGCGAAAGACCACGGCCTCGCGTTCCGGGAACGCTGCCACGGTCTGCGCCAGCAGCGCCGGCACGGTCTGCTCGGACAGCGCAATGCTGGTGTCGCCACGGACATGCGACAGCCCGCCGGTCGGCCGAATGGTGGGAAGCGGTTCTCCCTGCATCTTCATCGTTGTCTCCAAAGCGCGTCGGTTTCGACTTGAGTTGAGCGCAACTCAAGGTCACGAATATCGCCGGGGTGATTTGCCCAGTCCGGGTTAACCCCGTGAAGCTGCTGTCAGTGCTGCCGGATGGTCGTTCGACTTCCGGTCTCGTCACATCGGAATGACGAAAAGGTATACGGGCTGCCCGGAAAATTCAACATTAATTTGAGGCTTACTCAACTTCGGGCCAGAATGGAGTACGATGTGACGGCAGCGCGCGGCCACCGTCTGGTTCCGCGCTGCCGCGACTCCGCCCCCCCCCGATCGGGGAGGCGGCCTATCATTCGCGCTTTCGCCTGCCGGGAACCGCCACCATGGAAGACAACGCCGCCACCCGCCGGATCCCGTCCGGCGCCAGGGCGGAACAACGCATTCGCGACATCCTGCGCGTCAGCCGCGAGGTGTTCGCCGAACTGGGCTACGACAAGACCACCACCACCGAGATTGCCCAGCGCCTGGGCGTGTCCGAGGCCACGGTGTTCACGTACTTCCAAAGCAAGCGCAAGCTGTGCGTGCGGGTCATCGAGGACTGGTATGACGAGATCATCGACGCGGTCGAGCGCGGCATGCCGCGCGACCAGAGCACCAGGGCCCAGCTTGCGTTCTACGTGAAGACGCACCTGCGCCTGTTCCTGATCCAGGGCACCGGGCTGTGCGCGCTGGTGCTGTCGGAAGGGCGGGCCAAGGGGCCCGACCTGGGGCAGGAGTTCGTGCCGCTGCAGCGCCGCTATACGGCGCCGCTGATGGAGCTGCTGGCGCGCGGCCGCGAACGTGGCGAGATTCGCGCCGACCTGCCGCTGAGCCTGTTGCGCTCCGCCATCCTGGGGCCGATGGAGCATATCCTGTGGGATGCCATCGCGCGCGAGCGCGAGGTCGATATCGACCAGACCGCCGCGGGCATGGTGGCGCTGCTGTGGCCCGCGCTGCAGCCGGCGAATCTCGAGCTGGAGGCGCTGCGCGCCTTCCATGGCGAAGTCGGCGCGGCGCTGCGCAAGCTGGACGGCGCCTGACCGGAGCGCCGGGCGCGGCGCGCAAAATCCTTGTACGCTGGAGGCGGTGTCTTTCCAGCACGGAGATTGCGACATGGCCGTCCAGCTCAACCACACCATCGTCTTCTCTCGCGACAAGCAGGCGTCGGCGGACTTCCTGTGCGAAGTCCTGGGCCGCCCGCCGGCCGAGCCGTTCGGGCCGTTCCTCGGCGTCGCGCTCGACAACGGCGTGACCCTCGATTTCATGGACGCGCAAGGCGAGATCGCCATGCAGCACTATGCCTTCCTGGTCAGCGACGCCGAGTTCGACCACGGTTTTGCCCGCGTGCGCGCGCACCAGCTGCCTTTCTGGGCCGACCCCTACCGGCGCCGCCCCGGCGAGGTCAATACCGATGACGGTGGCCGCCGGATCTATTTCGAGGATCCCAGCAAGCACTTCCTCGAGATCTTCACCAGGGGCTGAAGCCGGCGCGGCGCTGCCGCGTCTCTGGCCGGACACGGGCAGGCGCCGCCTGTACCGTCCTGCACTTGGTTGATGCGGTTGCGCCTCATAGAATGAAATGGCCTGGTTTCCGCCGCATCCAAGGACCATGCAGACCGCCGCCTATCCCTACCAGCCCGTGCGCGAGCGGCGCACGCTGACCTGCTTCCTGCTGGCCCTGCTCATGCACCTGCTGCTGGGGGCCCTGCTGTACTACGGCGTGCGCTGGCGCAATGCCGTGCCCACCGGGGTTGCGGCGGAGTTGTGGGAGCCCGTCCCCGAGGCCATCACGCCCGAGCCCGCCGTCAAGCCGGCGCCGACACCACCGCCCGTCGAGGAAGAAGAGGCCGATATCTCGCTGCAGGAGAAGCAGCGCAAGGCCAGGCAGGCCGAACGTGAGGCCGGACAGCAGCGGCAGCGCGAAAGCCAGGCCCGCGCCGACGAGGCGCGCAAGGAGGCGCAACGCAAGGCCACGGATGCGCAGCGCCAGGCCAGCAATGCCGAGCGCCAGGCCGAACTGGCGCGCCTGCGCGCGCAGGCGGGCGGTGCCGGCGCCAGCGCCAATACCGGGGCCGGTTCCGGATCGTCGGCCAGGCCGTCCTCGGGCTATGCCGAGCGCGTGCGCCAGCGGGTCAAGCCCAACATCATCTTCAACGAGGACGTCGCCGGCAATCCGGCCGCGGTGGTGGCCGTGCACATGGCGCCCGACGGCTCGCTGCTGTCGACGCGGCTCGCCAAATCCAGCGGCAATGCCGGCTGGGACAACGCGGTGCTGCGCGCGGTGCAGCGCTCGGACCCGCTGCCGCGCGACAGCAACGGCGTGGCGCCGTCCAACATCCTGATCACCTTCTGGCCCAAGGACGAGGGCGGCTGAGTCCGCGCCGCCCGCGCGTGCCCATATCCCCCGGGGGCGCGTGATCGCACCTCCAGAAAGGACAAAATTCCAAAAAATCCTGCTTTTAAGGAATAGCATTACAATTCCAGCCCGACTGGAAGGACAAATCGCATGCCTGTGCTCCCGCCGCTCCATATCATGGATAGACAAGAACAAGCCGACGGAACCCGCCATGACGACCGCTTCCCCTGTGACTGCCCCATCCCCGCCCGCCGCCGGCCCGGCCGGCGCCCCGCTCGACCGGCTGGCGCTCGACCTCGCCGACATCTTCAGCGACAGCGCGCGCCTGGTCGCCAGCCACATCGCGCAGCACCTGCCCGACACCGACACGCTGCTGGCGGCGTTGCCGCCGGGCGCCTTGCTGGGCGCCGCCGACACCTATACCCGGCACCTGGTCTACGGCGATCCGCTGGAACGCTTTTCGGCCATGGTGCTGGTCTGGCGCCCGGGCCAGGCCAGCCCGGTGCATGGCCACCGCACCTGGTGCGCCTATCGGGTGCTGCGCGGCACGCTGACCGAGCAGCACTACCGGTGGGATCCCGCCAGCCGGCACGCGCGCCATGCCAACACCGTGACGCGCGGCGCGGGCGATACCTTCAGCGTGCCGGGCGGCCTGCAGCATATCCACGCGCTCGGCAACACCAGCGACGAGATCGCGGTTTCCCTGCATCTCTACGGCGTCAGCCGCGACCATATTGCGACCGGCGTGAACCTGCTGGTGCCCGCCGACGCCTGACCGCCCCGCTCCGCGCCTGGTGCGGGCGCGCCCTGCCCCTCTGACCGCCACGCACCATGGACCGCTACGACAAACAGATCCTTGCCCTGCTGCAGGAAGACGCCACCTTGCCGGTGGCGGAAATCGGCGAACGGGTCGGCCTGAGTTCGACGCCGTGCTGGCGCCGCATCCAGAAGCTTGAAGAAGCCGGCCTGATCCGCAAGCGCGTGGCGCTGCTCGACGCCGGCAAACTCAATGCCGGCGTCACCGTGTTCGTCTCCGTCCGCACCAGCCAGCACAACGTGAAATGGCTCAAGCAGTTTCACGGACTGGTGTCGTCGATCCCGGAAGTGACCGAGTTCTATCGCATGGCGGGCGACACCGACTACCTGCTGCGCGTGGTGGTGCCAGATATCGCCGCCTACGACCGCGTCTACAAGAAGCTGATCCAGGGCGCCGAGCTGGCCGATGTCAGCTCCAGCTTCGCGATGGAGCAGATCAAGTACACCACCGCGTTGCCGCTGGACTATGCCTGAGGCGACACTTGGCCGACCGTAGCGCCGCGGCCGCGCCCGCCGGCGCTGGCAATTCCCGCCACGGCAGCGGCTTGCGCCGCGCTTTTCGGCGCATCCTGTTGCAAATACCACGCATTCCGGCAGACTAGCCGCCACGCATTCCGGGCCCGGAACCTGCTGCGACGCAGCAATGGCTGTAGAATATGCGGCCCCTATTCAAACGGCCGCGGCGGACGGTTATCCGCCCCCGCCGAACCCCACGCGAGCCTTGACAGCAGGTTGGAATCACGCGCGCCCTCGTGCGCACTGCCGTCGAAACGCGATGCACGAAGGAAACAGCAGTCAATGACAAGTGGCGCACAACGAACGGCAGCCAAAACACGAGCAGCAGTCAAGGACAACGGTCAGGCCAGCCCGGCCGCGGCCCCCACTGATCCGTCGGCCGAAGCCGCCGCGCGCAGCCAGCAGCTGCGCGCGCTGATCCAGCTGGGCAGGCAGCGCGGCTACCTGACCCACGCGGACATCAGCGACCACCTGCCCGAGAACTTCACGGATACGGCCGCGATGGAAAGCATCGTCGGCACCTTCGCCGAGATGGGCGTGAAGATCTACGAGCAGACACCGGATGCCGAAACCCTGCTGCTCAGCGACGGCCCGGTGGTGGCCTCCGACGAGCAGGCCGAAGAGGAAGCCGAGGTCGCGCTGGCCACGGTCGATTCCGAGTTCGGCCGCACCACCGACCCGGTGCGCATGTACATGCGCGAAATGAGCTCGGCCACGCTGCTCACGCGCAAGCAGGAAGTCGAGATCGCCAAGCGCATCGAGGACGGCCTCAACAACATGGTCCACGCGATCTCGGCATGCCCGTTCACCGTCGCCACGATCCTGGAGCTGTCGGAGAAGGTCGCGGCCAACGAGATCGGCATCGACGACGTGGTCGACGGCCTCAGCGACGAGACCATCGCCGAGCCGGCCGCCGCCGCCGCGGATGACGCCGACGACAGCAGCCTCGACAGCGCCGACGAGTCCGACGAAGACGACGACGACAGCGCCGATGAAGGCAGCAGCGGCCAGCAAAGCGCCGAAGCCGACCTGGCGCGGCTGCGCGATGAATGCATGAAGCGCTTCGCGCGCGTCGCCGAGCAGTTCGAGCGCATGCGCGCCGAAAGCGAAGCCGGCCGCGCAACCGCCCCGGCCTTTGCCGCCGCGCGCGACGCGGTGCGCGAAGAGTTGCGCACGATCCGCTTTACCGCCCGCACCATCGAGCGCCTGTGCGCCAACGTCCAGGGCATGGTCGACGAGGTGCGCGCGATCGAGCGCCAGGTGGTGCAGCTGCTGGTCGAGCGCTGCGGCATGGAGCGCGACGACGTCATCGCGCGCTTCCCCGGCAACGAGACCAACCTGGCCTGGGGCCAGGGCCTGGCGGCCGAAGGGCGCCCCTACAGCGCCGCGGTCGCGCGTGCGCTGCCGGACCTGGAAGCGCACCAGCAGAAGCTGATCGACATCCAGGCCCGCGCCGCGCTGTCGCTGGCCGAGCTGAAGTCGGTCAACCGCAAGATGCTCGCCGCCGAGCGCCAGATGCGCCAGGCCAAGCACGAGATGACGCAGGCCAACCTGCGCCTGGTGATCTCGATTGCCAAGAAATACACCAACCGCGGCATGCAGTTCCTGGACCTGATCCAGGAAGGCAATATCGGCCTGATGAAGGCGGTCGACAAGTTCGAATACCGCCGCGGCTGGAAATTCTCTACCTACGCCACCTGGTGGGTGCGCCAGGCGGTCACGCGCGCCATCGCCGACCAGGCCCGCACCATCCGCGTGCCGGTGCACATGATCGAGCAGATCAACAAGCTCAACCGCCTGTCGCGCGAAATCATGCAGCAGACCGGCAAGGAACCCGATCCGGCGGTACTGGCCGAGCGCCTCGACATGACCGAGGACAAGGTGCGCTCGATCATGAAGATCGCCAAGGAGCCGGTGTCGATGGAGACCCCGGTGGGCGAGGACGGCGACACCAGCCTGGGCGACATGATCGCCGACTCGGACACCGCCACGCCCGCCGACGCCGCCCTGCAGGCCGGCCTGCGCGCGGTGGTGCGCGAGATGCTCGACGAGCTGTCGCCGCGCGAGGCCAAGGTGCTGCGCATGCGCTTCGGCATCGACATGTCGACCGACTACACGCTGGAAGAAGTCGGCAAGCAGTTCGATGTCACGCGCGAGCGCATCCGCCAGATCGAAAGCAAGGCGATGAAGAAGCTGCGGCATCCCAGCCGCGCGGACCAGTTGATCACCTATCTGCGCGACGCCTGAGCGGTCCTCCGCCTCCGCGCACAGAGGAGTGTTATCCATGCCTGACCCGAACCTCTCTTTCTTTGGCAGGCTCTCGCTTGCCATGGGCACGTTCTTCGCCATCCTGGGCAACCGCGAGCTGCCCGCCGGCATCCAGCGCCTGCGCGCGGGCGAGCCCGCCGCGCCGGCGACCCCGGCCCCGGTGACGGCACCCGCCCCGGCGCCGGTTGCGGAGCCCGCGCCCGCGCTGAAGGAAGCCAGCCCGGTGGCCGCGCTGCAACTGCTCGGCTTGCTCCAGCGCGACGCCCGCTTCGTCGACTTCGTCGAGGAAGACATCACGCGCTATGCCGACGCCGAGATCGGCGCCGCCGCGCGCCTGGTGCACGATGGCTGCCGCGCGGTGCTGCGCGAGCATTTCACCATCCGCCCGGTGCGCGAGGAAGCCGAGGGCAGCCGCGTGACGCTGGCCGACGGCTTCGACGCCAGCGCGATCCGCCTGACCGGCAACGTGGTGGGCAGCGCGCCGTTCCATGGCGCCATCAGCCATCGCGGCTGGAAGGTCGAGGAAGTGCGCCTGCCGCGCCTGGCCGAGCGCCACGACGCCAGCGTGATCGCCCCCGCCGAGGTGGAGCTATGAGCGAGGCCCGCTATGCCATCGGCATCGACCTTGGCACCACCCACAGCGCGGTTTCCTACGTCGACCTGGCCGCCAGCGATGGCGAGAACACCAGCCAGCGCGTGCTGCCGATCACGCAGCTGACCGCGCCCGGCGCGGTCGAGGACCTCGACCTGCTGCCCTCGTTCCTGTACCTGCCGCACGAAAGCGAACTGGCGCCGGGCGACCTGAACCTGCCGTGGAGCGCCGCGCGCGACTTCGCGGTCGGCGAGATGGCGCGCAGCCGTGGCGCCGGCACGCCGATCCGGCTGGTGTCCAGCGCCAAGAGCTGGCTGTGCCATGCCGGCGTCGACCGCCGCGCGGCGATCCTGCCCGCCGACGCGCCGCCCGAAGTGCCGCGCGTGTCGCCGCTGGAGGCTTCGGTGCGCTACCTGACGCACCTGCGCGAAGCGTGGGACCAGGCCCATCCCGACGCGCCGTTCGGCGAGCAGGACGTCACCGTGACGATCCCCGCCTCGTTCGACCCTGCCGCGCGCGAGCTGACCGCTGAAGCCGCCGCGGCGGCCGGCTATGCCCGCATGACGCTGCTCGAAGAGCCGCAGGCCGCGCTCTACAGCTGGATCCAGAAGAGCGCCGGCCAGTGGCGCAAGCAGGTCAAGGTCGGCGACATCATCCTGGTGGTCGATGTCGGCGGCGGCACCACCGACCTGTCGCTGATCGCCGTGATCGAGCGCGACGGCAACCTGGAGCTGCACCGCATCGCGGTCGGCGACCACATCCTGCTGGGCGGCGACAACATGGACCTGGCGCTGGCGCACGTGGTCGCGCGCAAGCTGGCGGCGCAGGGCACGCAGGCCGATCCGTGGCAGCTGCGCGCGCTGACCTACGCCTGCCGCGCCGCCAAGGAAACGCTGCTGACCGACCCGGCCACCGACAGCGTGCCGCTGGTCGTGCCCAGCCGCGGTTCGAAGCTGATCGGCGGCTCGATCCGCACCGAGCTGACCCGCACCGAACTGACCCAGACCATTCTCGAAGGGTTCTTTCCGCAAGTCGACGCCGCGGCGCGCCCGGTTACCCGGGCCCGTGCCGGCCTGACGCAGCTGGGCCTGCCCTACGCGCAGGACGCGGCCATCACGCGCCACCTGGCGGCGTTCCTGGGCCGGCAAGCGGGCGCGCTGGCCGAGATCGATGGCCTGCAGGCCACGCAGCCGGAAGGCGCCAGCTTCCTGCGCCCCACCGCCGTGCTGTTCAACGGCGGCGTATTCAAGTCGGGCCTGCTGGTCGAGCGCATCCTGCAGACGCTCAACGGCTGGCTCGCCGCCGAGGGCGCGGCGCCGGCGCGGCTGCTCGACGGCGCCGAGCTGGACCTGGCGGTGGCGCGCGGCGCCGCCTATTACGGCTACGTGCGGCGCGGCAAGGGCGTGCGCATCCGCGGCGGCACCGCGCGCGCCTACTACGTCGCGGTGGAATCGTCGATGCCCGCCGTGCCGGGCTTCGAGCCGCCGATCCAGGCGCTGTGCGTGGCACCGTTCGGCATGGAAGAAGGCACCGAGGCCGAGCTGCCGCCGCAGGAGTTCGGCCTGGTGGTGGGCGAACCGGTGCACTTCCGCTTCTTCGGCTCTTCGGTGCGGCGCCAGGACCAGGTCGGCACCTTGCTGGACTTCTGGGGGCCGGAGGAACTGCAGGAGCTGGAAGAAATCCAGGCGACACTGCCCGCCGAAGGCCGCACCGCCGGCGAAGTGGTGCCGGTCAGGCTGCATGCGCGCGTGACCGAGGCCGGCACGCTGGAGCTCGAGGCGGTGCCGCGCGCCAGCGGCGAGCGCTGGAAGGTGCAGTTCGACGTGCGCGGCAACGCCGATGCCTGAAGCCGCAGCAGCGGCGATGAAGCAGTCGATGAAGCAGTACAGCGTCGGCATCGACCTTGGCACCAGCAACACGGTGGTGGCCTACGCCAGGGCC
Organism: Cupriavidus neocaledonicus; assembly: GCF_000372525.1. Taxonomy (GTDB): domain Bacteria; phylum Pseudomonadota; class Gammaproteobacteria; order Burkholderiales; family Burkholderiaceae; genus Cupriavidus; species Cupriavidus neocaledonicus. Next base: position 38,621 of record NZ_AQUR01000070.1, on the reverse strand, counting down.
GGCTCCGACGAAATCCGCGTGTTCGACATCGACCAGCTGGTCGCGCCGGGCGAGGTCGCGGCCCGCCCCCTGCTGCCGTCGGTGCGCTACCACGCGGCACCGGGCGAGCTCAATGGCGATGACCTGCAGCTGCCGTGGCAGTCGGCCGCCAGCGCGGCCGCGCGCCGCACCGTGTTTGGCCGCCTGGCGGCGACGCTGGGCGCACAGGTGCCGGGCCGGCTGGTGGCCAGCGCCAAGAGCTGGCTGTCGCACGCCTCGGTCGACCGCACCGCGCCGATCCTGCCCTGGGGCGGCGAGGAGGATCTCGACAAGATCTCGCCGGTGGTCGCCAGCGCGAGCTATCTCGGCTACGTCTGCGCCGCCTGGAACCACCGCTTCCCCGATGCGCCGCTCGAACAGCAGGACGTGGTGCTGACCGTGCCGGCGTCGTTCGACGAGGGCGCGCGCGCGCTGACGCTCGAAGCCGCGCGCCTGGCCGGGCTGCCCGCTCTGCGGCTGCTGGAAGAGCCGCAGGCCGCGCTCTACGACTGGCTGTTCCACCATCGCCACACGCTGGACCAGGACCTGGCGCAAACCCGGCTGGTGCTGATCTGCGACGTCGGCGGCGGCACCACCGACCTCACGCTGATCCGCGTGGCGATGCAGGACGGGCAGCCGCAGCTGACACGCATCGGGGTGGGCAACCACCTGATGCTCGGCGGCGACAACATGGACCTGGGGCTGGCGCACCAGGTCGAAGCGCGCCTGGGCGACGGCGCGCCGGCGCAGCCGCGCCTGTCGGCCGCGAGCCTGTCGCAGCTGGTGGCGCGCTGCCGCGCCGCCAAGGAACAACTGCTGGGCGCGGACGCGCCCGATGCCGTCAACGTGACGCTGCTCGGCGCGGGCGCCCGGCTGGTCGGCGGCGCGCGCTCGGTGCAGGTGACGCGGCAGGAAGTCGAGCAGCTGGTGGTCGACGGCTTCTTCCCCAGGGTGCCGGCCAGCGAGCGGCCGCGGCGCGCGCGCGGCGCCATCGTCGAGTTCGGCCTGCCCTATGCCGCCGACCCGGGCGTGACCCGCCACGTTGCCGCCTTCCTCGGCCAGCACGCGGCGCAGGCCCGCGCCGCGCTCGGCATGGAAGCCGCGCCGGACTTTGCGCTGCCGGTGCCCGACACCCTGCTGCTCAACGGTGGCGTGTTCCGCGCGCAGGCGCTGGCGGACCGCATCGCCGAGACCCTGGGCGACTGGCGCGGCGCGCCGCTGCAGGTGCTGCACAACCCCGACCCCGACATTGCCGTGGCCCGCGGCGCGGTCGCGTATGCGCGCGCACGCGCCGGCCAGGCACCACGCATCGGCGGCGGCTCGGCGCGCAGCTATTTCCTGGTGCTCGACGATGACGCCGCCGGCCGGCAAGCCATCTGCCTGCTGCCGCGCGGCACCGAGGAAGGCCACGAGATCCATCTCAGCGACCGCACCTTCGCCTTGCGGCTGGGCCACCCGGTGCAGTTCCACCTGGTGTCGTCGGTAGCCGAGACGCCCTACCAGCCCGGCGCGCTGACCGACCTGTCCGGCGGCGACTTCGTGCGCCTGCCGCCGATCGCCACCGTGGTGCCGACGCGCGGCACCGGCGGCCCGCGCGAAACGCCGGTCCAGATCACCACGTCGCTGACCGAGGTCGGCACGCTAGAAGTCCACTGCATCAATACCGGCGATGCCGCGCAGCGCTGGCGCCTGGAGTTCCAGCTGCGCGGCAACGACGCCGCCGTGGCGCCCGCGGCGCCAACGGCCCACCCGTCCCTGCCGCAGGCCCTGGAGTTGATCGACCGCACCTTCGGCGCGCGTTCGCAGGAGGTCGGGCCGAAGGAGGTTAAGCGCCTGCGCGCGCAGCTGGAGCAGATCCTGGGCGCGCGCGAGCAGTGGGACAGCGCGCTGCTGCGCGAGCTGTTCGGCGCCTTGTGGGAGCGCGCCAGGCGGCGCCGCCGCACCGCCGACCATGAGCGCCTGTGGCTGAACCTGGCGGGCTATTGCGTGCGCCCCGGCTTTGGCTACCCGCTCGACGAATGGCGCGTCGCGCAGCTGTGGTCGCAGTACGACCAGGGCATCCAGTACGTCAACGAAAGCCAGAACTGGTCGGAATGGTGGACCTTATGGCGACGCGCCGCCGGCGGGCTGGATGAAAGCGCGCAGCTGCGCCTGCTGGAAGACATGGCCTTCTACCTGCAGCCGCCCGGCAGCGCGCACTTCAAGAAGCCGGCCGGCCCCACCCGGGGCGGCTATGCCGACATGGTGCGGCTGGCCGGTTCGCTCGAGCGCCTGCCTGTCGACGCCAAGACCGAGCTGGCCGGCTGGCTGCTGACCCGGCTGCGCAAGCCGTCCGAGAACAACCAGGGCTGGTGGGCGGTGGGCCGCATCGGCGCGCGCATGCCGTTCTACGGCAGCGCCCACAGCGTGGTGCCGGCCGACACCGCCGGCCAGTGGCTGGACGCGATCCTGGCGCTCGACTGGAAAAAGGTCGAGCCCGCCGCCTTTGCCGCGGTGCAGATCGCGCGCATGACCGGCGACCGCACCCGCGACCTGCCGGACGAGCATCGCGCGCACGTGGTGCGCCGGCTGGAAGCCGCCAGCGCGCCGCCGGGCTGGATTGCCATGGTGCGCGAGGTGGTGGCACTCGATGCCGCCGACGAAGGACGGGTGTTCGGCGAGGCGCTGCCCGCCGGCCTCAAGCTGATCGCAGGATAGCCTTGCCGGGCCCGGGCAGCGGCATGCGCCTTGTTTGCCACTTGCGGGCGCCGGCGGAGCCGATGACCTACGATGACGGTAGGCTTCCTGGGGTCCCGTCGTGCAGCCGTCCACCCGCCATCCCTGCTTCGCTTTGCTCGCCGTTGCCATGGCGGCCATGGCCTCGGTCGGCCTGTGCCGCGCGGCCGACGATGCCCGGCTGAAGCAGCGCACGGAGATGGTCAGCGAGATCGCGGCCATCGACGCGGGCGCCGGCGTCCCGAACCGCAGCCACGGCATCGCGCCGGGCGTCCTGTCGGTGATGCGCCAGGTGCCGCGCCATGAATTCGTGCCGGACCCGCAGAAGCCGCACGCCTACGAGAACCGGCCGCTGCCGATCGGCCATGGCCAGACCATTTCGCAGCCGTATATCGTGGCGCTGATGACCGACCTGCTGCGGGTGCAGCCGGGCGACAGCGTGCTCGAGATCGGCACCGGCTCGGGCTACCAGGCCGCGGTACTGAGCCAGCTGGCGCGTGCGGTCTACACCATCGAGATCATCGAGCCGCTCGGGCGCCAGGCCTGCGACCGCCTGCAGCGGCTGGCCTACCGGCAGGTGGCGTGCAAGGTGGGCGACGGCTATTACGGCTGGGACGAGCATGCCCCCTATGACGCCATCGTCGTCACCGCGGCGGCCAGCCACGTGCCGCCGCCGCTGATCCGGCAGCTGAAACCGGGCGGGCGCATGGTGATCCCGGTGGGCGCGCAGTTCCTGACGCAGTACCTGCTGCTGGTGGAAAAGTCCCCGGACGGCAGCGTCAGCACCCGGCAGATCCTGCCGGTGCGCTTCGTGCCGCTGGTCGGCAAGCACTGAGGCGCGGCACCCGGCGGGACACCTTACGCGATGAACCCGCTGAACGCGATACCACGCCCGCCGCTGTTTGCCCTGGCCTTGCTCTCCGGCGCCGCGCTCGGCTATGAAATCCTGCTGATGCGGCTGCTTTCCATCATCCTGTGGCATCACTTCGCCTACATGATGATCAGCGTGGCGCTGCTGGGCTACGGCGCCGCGGGGGCACTGGTGGCCCTGGCGCGGCCGGCGCTGGCCAGGCATTTCGTGCCGGTCTTTGCCGGCGGCGCGCTGCTGTTCGGCCTCGGTGCGCTGGCCTGTTTCGGGCTTGCGCAGCGGGTCGGGTTCAACCCGCTGGAGATCCTGTGGGAGCCCTCGCAGCCGCTGCGCCTGCTGGGGATCTACCTGCTGCTGTTCGTGCCGTTCCTGTGCGCGGCCACCAGTGTATGCCTGAGTTTCGCCTGCTTCCCCGCGCAGGTGCCCCGTCTCTACAGCTTCGATATCCTCGGTGCCGGGCTGGGCTGCCTCGGCATCATCGCCGCGCTGTTCCTGCTGACCCCCGTCGACGCCCTGCGCCTGGTCGGCATGGCCGGCATGGCGGCCGCGGCGCTGGCGTGCATGGAATGCCGCTGGCATCGTCCCTGGCTGCCGGCGCTGCTGCTGGCGGCGGCGGCCGTACCGGCGGCCATCCCGGGCAGCTGGCTGGCGTTGCGGCCCTCGGAGTACAAGGAATTGAGCCAGCTGCTGCGCATCGGCGACGCGCGCGTGGTAGCGCAGCGCTCGAGTCCGCTGGGGCTGATCACGGTGGTCGAGAGTCCGTCGATCCCGCTGCGCCATGCGCCCGGCCTCAGCCTGAATGCCACCGCGGAACCGCCGCCGCAGCTCGCCGTGTTTACCGACGGCGACGGCCTGAGCGCGCTCAATCGCCATGACGGCCGGCGCGAGCCGCTGGCCTACCTGGGCGACCTGACTTCGGCGCTGCCGTATCACCTGCTGCGGGCGCCGCGCGTGCTGGTGCTGGGCAGCGGTGCCGGCGCCGACGTGCTGCAGGCGCTCTACCACGGCGCCAGCGCGGTCGACGCCGTCGAGCTGAACCCGCAGGTGATCGGGCTGGTGCAGGAGCGCTTCGGCGCGTTCTCGGGCAAGCCGTACAGCGCGGCGGGCGTGCAGGTGCATGTGGGCGAGGCGCGCGGCTTCCTGGCGGCCAGCCGGCAGCGCTACGACCTGATCCAGGTGGCGCTGCTGGATTCCTTCAGCACCTCGTCGGCGGGCCTGTATGCGCTCTCCGAAAGCTACCTCTATACCGTGGAAGCGTTCGAGGCCTACCTGCGCCACCTGCGGCCCGGCGGCCTGCTGGCGATCACGCGCTGGGTCTCGCTGCCGCCGCGCGACATCCCCAAGCTGTTCGCCACCGCCGTGGCGGCGATGGCGCGCGCGGGCGTGCCCGATCCGTCGCGCCGGCTGGTGCTGGTGCGCGGCTGGAAGACGGCGACGCTGGTGGTCAAGCACGGCGACTTCCAGCCCGCGGAAATCGGCGCGCTGCTCGAGTTCAGCCGCGCGCGCTCGTTCGACGTCGAATACCATCCCGGCATCCGGCCCGGCGCGGCCAACCGCTACAACGTGCTCGACCAGCCGGACTTCTTCGCCGCCGCGCAGGCGCTGCTCGGCCCCGAGCGCGAGCTTTTCCTGGCGCGCTACAAGTTCGACGTGCGGCCCGCCACCGACGACCGGCCCTACTTCTTCCACTTCTTCAAGTGGCGCACGCTGCCGGAGCTGATCGCGCTGAAGGCGCAGGGCGGGCTGCCCTTGCTGGACTGGGGCTATCCGGTGCTGGTGGCGACGCTGCTGCAGGCCACGGCCGCGGCGCTGCTGCTGATCGGCGTGCCGCTGCGCGTGCTGCGGCGGCGCGCGGCGGTGCCGCTGGTGCCGGCGGCGCGCACCGGCTTCTACTTCGTCGCGGTCGGCCTTGGCTTCATGTTCGTCGAGATCGCCTTTATCCAGAAATTCATCCTGTTCCTGAGCCACCCGCTCTATGCCGTGGCGGTGGTGCTGTGCGCGTTCCTGTGCTTTGCCGGGCTGGGCAGCCGCTTTGCCCCGCGCCTGCCCGCGCGCGCCGGCCCCGGGCGCGGCCGGCGCCAGGTGGCGCTGGCGATCGCCGGTGTGTGTGCCGTATCGCTGCTCTACCTGGCAGCGCTGCCCCAGGTGTTCCCGCTGCTGATTGCCTGGCCGGATCCCGCCCGGGTCGCCATTGCGGTGGCGCTGATCGCGCCGCTGGCCTTCCTGATGGGGATGCCGTTCCCGCTGGCGCTGTCCGCGCTCGCCGCGCGCGACGACAAGCTGGTGCCATGGGCCTGGGGCATCAACGCCTGCGCCTCGGTGGTGGCGGCGGTGCTGGCCACGCTGCTGGCGATCCACGCCGGCTTTACCCTGGTGGTGCTGGTGGCGCTGCTGCTGTATGCCGCCGCCGCGCTGGCGTGCCCCTGAGGCTTGCGTGGTGCCGATGAGTGCGCGGTGCCGCGCGGTGCCGATGAGCGCGTGCCGCGCGGTGCCGATGAACGCGCGGCGTCAGCCCGCGGCCGCGTCGCCCTGGGCCGCGTGCAATGCCGGCTCGCTCGGCAGCCGCGGCACGAAGCGGTGGCGGTCGATCTCGCCGCCGCGCGCCACCAGGATGGTGCCTTCGGGAATTTCCTCCCACACGCCCTGCACGTCGATCAGCGGCTCCGACAGCACCAGGAAGGCATCGTCGCCGGCGGCGGCGATGCGCGGGTCGTCCGGATAGAGTTCGCGCAGCTGCCGGAACGAGGTGCTGTGGAACAGCGAACGCGAGTTGGTCTCGCTCGAATAGCGCACCGCCACGATCTGCCGGCCGTCGGTCACGCACACCGTCATGTTGAGGGGAAACTGCACGTCGTGGCGCCGGCCGACGTCCTCGATCAGCCCGGCCATCTGCTCCAGCGCGCCGACCGGGTCGCGCTCCAGGCCGAAGGTCAGCGCCAGGAAGAACATCACCTCGGAATCGGTCGAGCCCTCGATCCAGCGGAACAGATGCGGCGCCACCGCCATCATCAGGTCGCGCCGCACCAGCGGATAGTCGCGGATCAGGCCGTTGTGGACGAACAGCCAGCGGCCGAAGCGGAACGGATGGCAGTTGGTTTCCTGCGTCGGCGTGCCGGTGGCGGCGCGCACGTGCGCGACGAACATCGGCGCGCGCACCGCGCGGGCGGTCTCGCGCAGGTTGGTGTCGCTCCACGCCGGGTGCAGGCAGCGATAGCGGAACGGCACCTCGGCATGGCGCCCGTACCAGCCCACGCCGAAGCCGTCGCCGTTGGTGGTGGTATGGCCGAGCCGGGAATTCAGGCTCTGGTCGATCAGCGAGTGTTCCGGCTGGAACAGCACCGTTTCCAATGCAACGGATTTGCCCGAATAAGCCAGCCAGCGGCACATAGTGCTCCTCCTTGTCCTGTGCGGGTGCGGCGCGGTGCCCTCCGCCCCACACTCCAGTTGTAGGACGGCGCGGCGCGAACGGCAAAGAAATGATCCGTCAGGCACCCGGTGCTCAGGTGAAGCGGTAGGCCAGCGAGATGATGATCGGACCCAGCACCGGCAGCAGCACGTTGGCGATGGCATAGGTGATGGTGTAGCCCAGCAGCGGCACCGAACTCTGGCTGGCGGCCAGGATGGCGCTGATCGCCGGGGTGCTGACATGCTGCCCGGCAATCGCGCCGACCAGCAGCGGGCCCTCGATGCGCAGCAGCTTGTGCCCGATCCACAGCGACAGGCACGCCGGGACCAGCGACACCGCCAGCCCGATCAGCGGCAGCACCGCGCCGTGCTCGCGGATCAGCGCGATCGCATCCGGCCCGGCCGACAGCCCGACGCAGGCGACGAACACCGCCAGCCCCAGGTCCTTCAGGATCTGCACCGCGGACGCGGGAAAGGTGCCGAGCGACGGCTTGCGCGACTGCGCCCAGCCGAACACCAGCCCGCTCAGCAGCGCCCCGCCGCCGCTGCCCAGCGAGAGATGCATGCCGCCCGGGCTCACGCTCAGCGTGCCGACCAGCAGGCCGGCCAGGATGCCCACGCACAGGAACACCAGGTCGGTGACTTCGGAGGCCCTGGCCTCCACGCCGATGCCCGCGATGGCCTCGGACAGCGACGGCTCGAGCCCGACCATGGTAATCACGTCGCCCAGCTGCAGCGGCGTCGAGCGCGTGATCGGCAGCGACAGGCCCGAGCGCCGCACTTCCAGCACCCAGACCTCGCGCAGCCGCCGCGCGCCGGCCAGGCGCGCCAGCTCGCCCAGGGTCTTGCCGTTGACACGGCGCTTGTTCACCACCACCCGTTTTTCCACCAGCTGGATGGCCTCGGTGTGCGCCTCGGGCAGCAGCACTTCGGGGCCGATCAGCGTGGCCGCCTGCAGCAGGTTGCTGCGGATGCCGACCATGGCCAGGATATCGCCGGCCTGCACGGCGTCGTCTTCGCCCAGCTCGATGCTGGCCCCGCCGCGCAGCACCTTGACCACCGAGGCCCGGCCGCCGACCTGGTGCTGCAGCTGGCTCACCGTCATGCCGGCGGCCTGGTGCACCGAGTAGGCGCGCCCGATCAGCCGCGGCAGCGCCGGCTGGGTGGCCACGTCCTCGTCGGAGGCCGCCTCCATGCGCGCCGCGACCGCGCGCGCGGCCTGGCGCAGGTCGATGCCGAGCAGCGCCGGCGCGATCTGGCTGGTGAAGAACACGATGCTGATCAGCCCGACCAGGTAGGTCAGCGTATACGCGGTGGCGATATTGGCCTCGTAGCGGCCCACGGTGGCGGCATCCAGGCCCAGGTGCTTGAGCGCTTCGGCGGCGGTGCCCACCACCGCCGACTCGGTCGCCGCGCCGGCGGCCAGCCCCGCGGCGGTGCCCGGATCGAAGCCCAGCCAGGCCGCCGCGGCGAGCGCGATCGCCAGCACCACCACCGCCTCCACCAGCGGCAGCACCATATAGCGCAGGCTCGAGCGGTTCAGGTTGGCAAAGAACTGTGGCCCGCCCGAATAGCCCATGGCGAAGATGAACAGGGCAAAGGCCAGGTCCTTCAGCTCGCCATGCATCTGGCAGCCGGTCTGTCCCATGAACAGCGCGACGATCAGCGTGCCGCACACGCCCCCCAGCCGGATCGGTCCGACCCGCGCCTTGCCGACGAAGTAGCCGAGTCCGACGGTGATGAACAGCACCAGCAACGGGTTGGCGGCAAAGAGCTCAACGGTACAGGTCATGGGGCGCGGGTTGGGTGGGTGGAGGTTGGCGGAGCTTCGTAGAAACCGCGGGATCAGGGATTGAGCGGTGGCAGCGCCGGCGCGGCCTGGCGCGGGCGCCGCGGCGCGGGCCTGGCGTGGCGGCCCAGCGCCTGCGCGAGCGGGTTGCCGTCCCAGGCGGACGGCACCGGCGCCGCCCCGTAGAGGTGGCGCTGCAGGCCGGTGACGGCGTCGGCCAGCGCGGCATCGCCGGCGGCTTCGGCCCAGGCCGCGGGCGTGGTGGCGTGGGCGACGCGGGTCCAGGCGCCCAGCGCCTGGCTGGCGGCGGCCGCGTCGCCCGCGCGGCAGGCCCGCAGCGTCGCCGCCAGCCGTGCGTCGGCGCTCTCGGCGCGGGCGCGACGGCGCTCGGCGCGGCGTTGTCGCAGGCGCGCCAGGCGCGGCCGCAGCCGCCGCCACAGCAGCGCCAGCATGGCGGCGACGAGCAGCGCCCCTGCGCCCCACAGCAGCGCGCGCCACGGCAGGCCGCGCTCGCCCGGCAGCGCGCCGGCCGACGGCCCGCCCGGCGCCAGCGCCCCGGCGGCGCGCGCGGCGGCCACCTCGACCTTCACCGCCGGTGCTTCGGAACTGGCCGGCCGCCCCGTGGCGGGATCGACCCAGTCCACCGTGACCGCGGGCAGCGTATACGTGCCGGGCCGCTCGAAGACATAGGTCAGCGTATCCACGCGCGTGCCGCCCGGTCCCGGCGTCTCTTGAGCCTGGTCCTGGGGCTGGTCCCGGGCCCGGTCGGACAGCCGCGCATCCGCGCGGAACATGCGCACCCCGCGCGGCGACCCGGCATGCGGCGGCACGATCATCATCGCCTGGGTCTGCGGCGCAAAGGTGGTGACGGTGCGCACCAGCGCATCGCCCGCATGCAGACGGACCACGCCGCGATCCGGCTCATGGTCCAGCGTCTGCGTCACGCTCAGCCGCGCCACCGGCAGCAGCCGCCGGCCGGAGGCGGCGCCCGCCGCCGCGGCGCTCGTGCCTCCCGTGCCGGCCCGGATGGTGGTGACGGGCAAGGTGACGCTGCCCTCGCGCGGCGCGCCGTCGTCGCCGGCGTAGGTCACGCGGAGGGTCGCGGCCGGCAGCCGGAACTCGCCCTCCTGCTCGGCGGTGAAGGCATAGGTCTTGCGAATGCCCGCATAGGCCACGCCGTCGATGGTCTCGGTGGAATTCACCGCGCGCGCATCGGGCAAGGTGACCACCGCGCCCGGCACCGCGAGCGGCGGGAACTCCGGTGCCGACAGGAAATAGTTGGGCGCGAGGATGGTGATGTCGATGCCGACCTGCTGGCCCACCAGCACCGGCTGGCGCGCGCCCACGTCGACACGCACGATGGGCCCGGCGGGTGCGCCAGCAGCCCGCGCCAGCCCGGGCCACAGCCACGCCGCCAGCATCAGCACCAGCGGCAGCACCAGCGGCGCGGCGCGGCGCAGCCACGGGCGAGGCGGGATGGCGCGGCGCCTCATCGCGCCCCCTGTGCAGGCACCACCTGCCCGTGCTGCAGCGCGAACTTGCGCTGCAGCAGGTCGGTTGGCGTGGTCTGGATCGCGCGCATCCACATCTCGGCGTCCTGCGTCAGCACCACCTGCAGCGACTTGCCGCCCGGTGCCGACGGCTTCGCGGCGTCATACTTGAACTGGTCCGGCGGCAGGTCGGGCGGCTCCTCGCCGTCATCGGGATCCGGCTTTTCCTTCGGCAACTGCTGCGCCAGCAGCTTTTCCATCAGCGCCAGGTTGGCGGCTGCCTCTGGCCACTGCGGCTGTCGCTTCAGCGCCTGGCGGTAGCGCGCGGCGGCCTGCCGGTACTGGCCCTGCCGCGCCAGCGCATTGCCCTGGTTGTAGTCGGCCTGCGCGGAATCGACCCGCGCAAAGCTCTGCACCGCCTGCGCGTACTGGCCGGCGCGATACTGGGCGATGCCGCGCCACATCGGGTCGTCGAACAGCGTCGCGGCACGCGCAAAATCCCCCTGCTCGAAGGCGCGCCGGCCTTGCTGGTCGTGCGTCAGCCACAGGTCGGCAAAGCGCCATGGGCGTACCGCGCTCGATTGCGTGGCTGGCGCGGATGACTGCGCGCGCGCCTCGGGCGGCGCGGCAAGCGCCAGCGCCAGCAGCAGGCCGGCGCTCCAGCGCACGGTCCAGCCCTTGCGGAACCACAGCATCGCCAGCAGCGCGAGCGGCGGCACCAGCCACCAGCCCTCGTCCTTCCAGCGGGTACGGTCGCCGGCCTGCATCTGTTCGAGGTGCGACTGCACGTGGCGCTGCACCCAGGCCACGTCGTCGTCGCTGTCCGGCGTGAAAGTCGCCACCGGCACGCCGCTGTCATCGCCGAAGCGCTCCAGCGCTGTCACATCGAGCCGCGCAAACACGCGCGCGCCGTCCTGCTCGACCAAGCCGCCGGCGGCGTCGCGCAGCGGCCCGCCTTGCGCGGTGCCCAGCGCCAGCACCACCGGCTGGCTGCGGCCGCTGCCGGCCTGGGCGCGGAACGCCGCCGCGGCGGCAGGGTCGACGCCGTCGGTCAGGAACAGGACGGTGCCGGGCACCGGCTCGCGCTTCAGGTCGGCGTCGATCACGCGCAGCGCCTGCGCCATGTCGCGCCCGGGCACCGGCATGATGCGTGTCTGCAGCGCATCGGCAAAGGTCTGCAGCAGGCTGGCGTCGTCGGTCAGCGGCAGCACCAGGTGGGTCGAGCCGGCATAGGCATAGATGGCGGTGCGGCCGCCGTCGCGGCGCGCCAGGAGCGCCTTGATCTTGAGCTTGGCGCGCTCCAGCCGCGTCGGCGTGACATCGACCGCGTCCATGCTCGGCGACAGGTCCACGGCGATCGCCAGCGGTGCCTTGTCGTCGAGGAACGGCGGGCGCTCCTGGCGCCAGCTCGGGCCCGCCAGCGCCACCGCGCCCAGCGCCAGCAGCAGCGCGGTCAGGTGCACCGGGCGCAGCGCCAGGCGGCGGCGTTCGCCGAGCATCAGCGCGTCGAGCAGGTGCGGCGCGATGGTCTCGCGCCAGCGCCGCCGCACGTCGCCGCGGCGCCGCACCGCCCACACCAGCAGCGCGGCCGGCAGCAGCCCCAGCAGCCACCACGGGCGCAAAAAATGGAAGTGGGCGAGCGGGTCGAGCCAGGCCGGCATCAGCGCCCGCTCCCGGCGGCATCGGCCATCGCGCCCGGCGGGTTCACCGCCTCCGTCGCTTCCGTCGCTTCCGCCACGCCGGCTCGGGACGGCCGGGGCCGCGCAACCCACGCCGAATAGCCGAACATCAGCAGCTGGTACGCCAGCACCAGCGCCAGCGCCGCGCCCAGCGGCCACATGAACAGCTCACGCCGCGGCCGCCACGACAGCGTCTTCTGGTCATGCGGCGTGATCCGGTCGAGGGTCGCGTAGATGCCCGCCAGGCCGGCCTGGTCGGCGCCGAAGAAATAGCGCCCGCCGGTCTGCGCCGCCAGCCGCTGAAGCACCCCGAGGTCGACCTTCTCCTCGCCCGCGGCATTGGGGTCGCCGATGCCGATGGTATGCACCACCACCTTGCGCTCGCGCGCGATGCCGCCGGCGCGCTCGGGCGGCATCCGGCTGGCGGTGTCGTTGCCGTCGGTCAGCACGATCATCACGCGCTCCGGCGCTGCGCTGTGCCCGAACAGCTTGATGCCGAGGCCGATGGCATCGCCCAGCGCCGTGCTCGGTCCGGCCATGCCGGGCAGCAGGTAGGCCAGCAGCGCCTGCACCAGCTGGTGGTCCAGCGTGAACGGTGCCAGCGGGTACGGCGCGTCACCGAACACGACCAGGCCGATGCGGTCGCCCGGACGCCGCGCCACGAAGTCGCTGACCACCTGCCGCACCGCCTGCACGCGCGGGATCAGCGCGCCGGACGGCGCGCGGAAGTCGCGCGTGTCCATCGACTGCGACAGGTCCAGCGCCAGCAGCAGGTCACGCGCCGGCTGCACCTTCTGCACCGGCGCCTCGAGGTACTGCGGCCGCGCCAGCGCGGTCACCACCAGCACCCATGCCAGCGGCGCCAGCACCCATTGCAGCCGGTTGCGGCGCGGCACCACGGCGCCGGCGGCCGGCGTCAGCCCGGCGGCACTGGCCACCTCGCCAAAGAACGGCAGCCGCACCGACGGGCTTTCCTCGCGATACGGCGGCAGCCACCACCACAGCAGCAAGGGCAGCGGCAGCAGCGCGAACAGCCAGGGATATTCAAACTGGTACATGGTGCTCCGCGATCCAGCGCCGGCATGCCGCGGCCACGGCGCGCACCTGGGTGTCGGGCCATTGCGCCAGCGCGGCGTCGCCGCGGTACTCGGCGTCGTGCACCAGCGCGGCCAGCTGCGGCGCGACATCCTGGGCCCGCCCCGCATGCGCCTGCAGGAAGTCGGCCCAGCCGCCGCCGGCCAGGCTGGCCACCTGCGCGCGCGGCCACGCCGCCAGCGCGGTGCGCTTGAGCAGCGCCGCCATCGCGCGCAAGGCCGCGGCGCGGTGCGCGGGGTCCGGATCCTGCGGCAGCGCCGCCAGCGCCGCCAGCGCCTCGCGCCGGTAGCGGTTGGCACGGTAGCGCCGCCAGCCGCGCCAGCCGGCCCAGGCCAGCGCCAGCAGCAGCGCGCCGGCGGCGAGCGGCCAGCCGATGGTCTGCGGCATCCACGACGGCGGCGGCGGCACGGCGAGGTCGGCCAGCGTGGCCAGGGTCGCCGGGGCGGCGCTGTGCGTGAGGCTCATCGCGCCGCCCCCGCGCGTTGCCGCACCGGTGCCTGCTGCAGCGGCCGGCCCAGCAGCCGCCGCAATTGCGGCGCGGTCTCCTCGGCGGCGGACAGCGGCAGCAGCGGCACGCCCATGGCATGGTGCCAGTCCAGCAGCGACCTGGCGCGGGCATCGGCAAACTCGGCGATGCCGCGCCGCGTGGCGGCGTGGCCGAAGCCCAGCTCGACCTGCAGCTCGCCGTCGCTGACCACCAGCTGCCCCGAGCCCGGCAGCGCGCCGAGGAAGGGGTCGTGGACCAGGATGGTCAGCACGTCGTTGTGCGTCGCCAGCGCCAGCATCAGGTCGCGGGTGCGGGTGTCATGGCCGTCGAAATCGCTGATGACGATGACGAGGCAATCGTGGCGCGCCATGCGCGCCGTGCGCTCCAGCGCCGCGTTCAGCTGCCCCGCGGCGCGGCGCGCCGGCGCGTCGGCGCGCAGGGCCTGGTTGAAGCGCGCGATGCCGCCCAGCAGCTGCTGCACGGCGTCGCGGCTGCGGCGCGGTGCAAACGCTTCGATGCGCTCGTCGCCCAGCACCACGCCGCCGACGCGGTCGCCTTCGGCGAGCACGCGCCATGCGGCCAGCGCCGCCGCCTCGGCCGCGCTGACCGATTTCATCGCGCGCCGGCTGCCGAAGAACATGTTGATGCGCTGGTCCACCACCAGCAGCACCGGACGGTCCTTCTCCTCGGTGTAGACGCGCACATGGGGCTGGCCGGTGCGCGCGGTCACGCGCCAGTCCATGCTGCGGAGATCGTCGCCGGGCAGGTACAGGCGCAATTCCTCGAAGGTCAGCCCGCGCCCGCGCACGCGCGAGGCATGGCGCCCGGCCAGCACGCTGTGCACCGGCTGGCGCGGCAGGAAATGGAAATCGCGCGCGGCCACCTCCAGCCGGGCCAGCGCCGCGGCATCCACGCTGACACCGGCCACCGCCTGCGAAGACGGCGCGTGCGCCGCCGCCGGGGCGGCGCGGGCGATGGCGCGGAATGGCAGTCGCATGGGAAGCCCTCGCGCTGGTTCAGGCCACCGCCACCTGCTGCACCAGGCGCTCGATCACGGCGTCGGCGCCGACGCCGGCGGCATGCGCCTCGTACGACAGGATCAGCCGGTGGCGGAACACATCGCCGACCACGGCCTGCACATCCTCGGGCGTGACGAAGTCGCGCCCGTGCAGCCATGCATGCGCGCGCGCCACCTTGTCGAGCCCGATCGAGCCGCGCGGGCTCACGCCCACCTGGATCCATTTGTCGAGGTCGTCGTCGACAAGCCTGGGCGCGCGCGTGGCCTGCACCAGCGCGACGATGTAGCGCTCCACCGCCTCGCTGACATGGACGTCATGGATGGCCCCGCGCGCGGCGAAGATGGCCTCGGGCGCGAGCCGCACCGGCGCGCTGGTGCCAGCCGCCGCGCCGCCGGCCTCTTCCGCGCGCGCCAGCCTGACGATGTCGGCCTCGGCCTGCGCTTCGGGATATCCCACGCTGACATGCATCAGGAAGCGGTCCATCTGCGCCTCGGGCAGCGGGTAGGTGCCCTCCTGCTCGATCGGGTTCTGCGTGGCCATCACCAGGAACAGCGGCTCGAGCTTGTGGGTGGTGCCGCCGACGGTGACCTGGCGCTCTTCCATCGCCTCCAGCAGCGCCGCCTGGACCTTGGCCGGCGAGCGGTTGACCTCGTCGGCCAGCACCAGGTTGGCGAACACCGGGCCGGCCTGGAAGCGGAACTCGCCCTTGCCGGCTTCGGTGAAGTAGATCTCCGACCCGGTGATGTCGGCCGGCAGCAGGTCCGGGGTGAACTGGATGCGCGACAGCCGCGCATCGAGGTTGCGTGCCAGCATCTTGATGGCGCGGGTCTTGGCCAGCCCCGGCAGACCTTCGACCAGCAGGTGGCCGTCCGCCAGCAGGCCCAGCAGCAGGCGCTCGATCATGCGCTGCTGGCCCACGATCGATTCGCCCATGCGCTGCTGCAGGGCCAGGACCTCGTCGCGTGTGCTGCTCATGGGGCGTTCCTTGGGGCGTTCCCTGGTGCGGCCGGGACGCGGCGGGCCTGGCCGCCGACGAACCACGCATAGTAGGGATTGTCGGGATCGGCGCGCATGGCCTGCGTGATATGGCTGGCCCAGGCCTCGCGGTTGCCCCGGTAGGCGTCGAGGCCGGCGCGGTAGAAGGTATGCAGGATGTCGCGCTCGTGGCGCAGCTCGCGCCAGAAGGCATCGTCGGCGCCCGCCAGCGGCGGTTCGCTTTGCAGCGACAGCAGCCGGGACAGCGATTCCGGGAAGGCGTCGGGACGCACCCAGCCGGCGTATTCGATGCGCGGGCGGTCGTCGGTCACGGCCGGCGCATCGGCCGCATACCAGTCCAGCCCGGCGCGGTCGGTGACCCAGGTAGCCAGCAGCGCCGCCGCCGAGCGCACCCCCACCGCCTGCAGCGCCGCGGCGACCTCGGGCTGCGCAAAGCGCGTGCGGACCTGCGCCACATCCAGCGCCAGCGGCGACATCGAACCCACCAGCAGCATCTCGTGCAGCTCGGTGGTCCACAGCGTGGCGTGCGGGAACACGTCGAGGAAGCTGCGCACCAGCATGCGCGTATCGGCGTCGTTCTGCGTCGGCAGCGGCAGCCATTGCGCCACCAGCCCGCCGGGCTGCAGCCGCGTTGCCGCGAGCCGGTAGAAGTCGGTCGAATACAGGTTGGCCACGCCGGCGGCCGATGGCGGCGGCGGCTCCAGCGTGACCAGGTCGTAGCGCTGCGGGCTCTGCAGCAGTTCACGGCGTCCGTCGCGCAGGCGGATCTCCACGCGCGGGTCGGTGGCGACGCCGAAATTCCCCTTGAAGCTGGGCACCGCGCGCGCCACCGGCGGCAGCAGCTCCGCCACCACGCGCCGCTCCAGCCCCGGCCACGCCAGCGTCGCGCCCGCCGTGATGCCGGTGCCCAGCCCGATCACCAGCGCCGACTTCGGCGTGCCGTTGTGCACGATCAACGGCAGCAGCGCCTGCAGCCGCATATAGCGCTGCGAGGTCATGGCATCGCCGGAATTGGACACGCCCTGGATATAGAGGCGGCGGAAGCGGTTAGTGGCCGAGGCCTGCTCGACCACCGCCACGGTGGCGCCGCGCCCTTCCTCGTAGAACACCAGTTCGCCGCCGCGCGCCCGCGCCAGCAGCGTGGCGAGGCGGTCCGGCGGCGCCAGCGCGGCGGCGATCACCGCCAGCACGCCCAGCATCGGCACCGCCCAGCGCGCCGCCGGCCGCACCCCGCTGCCCAGCGCCACCGCGACCACGCCGATCACCGCCGCGCCGACCGCCAGCAACGACAGCGTACGCACCAGTCCCAGGTACGGCACCAGCACGAAGCCGGCCAGCGCCGTGCCGGCAATGCCGCCGAGCGTGTTGAGCGCGATCACGCTGCCCACGCCCGCGCCGATGCGCCGGCTGTCGACACTGACGCGCAGCACGAACGGGAACGCCGCGCCCAGCAGCAGCGTCGGCACGAACACCACCGTCAGCGCCGCCAGCGCAAAGCGCGCGCAGGCCGCCAGCAGCGGGCTGGCGGTCAGGCCCTGCACCCACGCCGACAGGCTGCCCTGTGCGCGCAGCAGCCATTCGCCCAGCAGCACGAATTCCAGCAATGCCACCAGCCCGGCCGCCGCCACCAGCAGGCCGAAGGCGCCCCACGGGTCGCGCACGCGGTCGGCATGGCGCGCGGCCAGCGCGCTGCCGATGGCCAGCCCGGCCAGGTAGGTGGCCAGCACCACGGTGAAGGCGAAGGTGCGCGTGCTGAGGAACTGCACGATGGCCTGCGACCAGACCACCTCGTAGCCGAGCGCGATGCCGCCGGCGGCGGCATACAGCACCAGCGCGAGCCGGCCGTTGGCGACATCGCCGGCGGCAGCTTGCGCCGCGTGGGCGCTGGCGGTAGCGGACGGACTCGCTGCCCGCCGCGCCAGCCGCCACGCTGCCAGTGCCGCGACGCCGTTGAGCACGCCCGCCGCGATGGCGCTGCCGAGGACGCCAAGCCCGGGCACCAGCACAAAGCCGGCCAGCAGCGTGCCGGCGATCGCGCCGGCGGTATTGGCGGCGTAGAGCCGTCCGCCGTGCGTGCCGACGCGGCCCGGGCGCGCCCCCAGCACGCGCATCAGCACCGGCAGCGTGCCGCCCATCGCGGCTGCCGGCAGGATCACCAGCACGAACGGCAACGCCCAAGCCAGCAGGCCGACCCGGCCCTCGAGCCAGGCGAACGGCGCGGCAGCCCGCGCCAGGGCCAGCGTCGCGCCGATGCCCAGCACCAGCACCGCGACTTCCAGCCAGGCATACAGCCGCAGCGGATTGCCATGGCGGTCGGCGCGGCGGCCGAAGATCCAGCCGCCCAGCGCCAGGCCGCCGAAGAACGCGCTCACGGCGGTGGTGACGGCATGCACCTCGACGCCCACCACCAGCGCGAGCTGCCGTATCCACAGCACCTGGAAAATCAACCCCGCGGTGCCCGAGGCAAAAAGCAGCAGGGCAGGCACCAGCGCGGCGTCATGCCACGCCAGCTTGTCCTGCCCCGCCTGCGCGACGGCCCGGGCGCCCTGCCCGCTGGTGGCCGTCGCATGCCGCACCTTATCCTTGCCGGAACCTGCGCCGGCGCGCGCTTCTACCATGGTGCGATCCCTGTGGAATGGGCCAGCCGGCCTTTGCAGTGGAAGCCGGCTGGCCGGTCACGCTGGAGGCTACTTGCCGCCGGCCGCGCCCCGGTCAATCGACGACATCACCGCCTCGGTCATCTGGTCGATGGTGAAGCTCGCCGGCCGCTGGCTGGGCGGGTAGTCCTTGAACGACTGCAGGAACGGTGCCACGCGCGAGGACGCATAACTGATCATGTAGGCGTTCTTCGCGGTCCAGTCATAGTACTGGTCCGAAACCGTATCAGCCCGCTCATAGGGGTCCATGCGCAGGTTGAACGCCTTGGGCACGCGCAGGCAGGTGAACGGGTTGGCCCAGACCTGGAAGCCGCCCGGCTGGCGCTGCTCGCAGAACACGAACTTCCAGTCGTTGTGGCGCATCGCCACCAGCTGGCCGTCATCGTTGAAGTAGAAGAAGTCCTGGCGCGGCCCGGTGTTGGTCTGCCCGGTCAGGTAGGGCAGGAAGTTGTAGCCGTCCAGATGCACCTTGAACGATTTGCCGCCGATACTGGTGCCCTTGAGCAGGCGCTCCTTGATATCGGTATCGCCGGCCGCGGCCAGCAGCGTCGGGAACCAGTCGAGGCCGGAGATCATCGTGGTGGACACCGTGCTGGGCTTGATGCGGCCTGGCCAGCGGATGATCGCCGGCACCCGGAACGCGCCTTCCCAGTTGGTGTCCTTTTCGCTGCGGAACGGCGTGGTCGCGGCATCGGGCCAGCTGAACTGGTTGGGGCCGTTGTCGGTGCTGTAGATCACGATGGTGTTGTCGGCCACCTTCAGGTCGTCGAGCGCCTTGAGCAGCTTGCCGACGTGGCCGTCGTGCTCGATCATGCCGTCGGCGTACTCGTTGCCCGGCATGCCGCTCTGCCCCCGCATCGACTCGCGCACGTGGGTGAACACGTGCATGCGCGTGGTGTTCATCCACACGAAGAACGGCTTGTCGGCCTTCACCTGCTTGTCCATGAAGCCGATCGCCGCCGCCGTGGTCTCGTCGTCGATGGTCTCCATGCGCTTGCGGTTCAGCGGGCCGGTATCCTGGACCTTGCCGTCGGCGAACGAGTGGATCACGCCGCGCGGCGCGTTGGCCTTGACCCAGGCCTCGTCGTTCTTCGGGTAGTACGGACGCTCGGGCTCCTCTTCCGCGTTCAGGTGATAGAGGTTGCCGAAAAACTCGTCGAAGCCGTGCGCGGTGGGCAGGTACTCGTTGCGGTCGCCCAGGTGGTTCTTGCCGAACTGGCCGGTGGCATAGCCCAGCGGCTTGAGCGCCTGGGCAATGGTCACGTTCTGCGCCTGCAGCCCGACCGGCGCGCCCGGGATGCCGACCTTCAGCAGGCCCGTGCGCAGCCCGACTTCACCGGTGATGAAGGTGGAGCGGCCGGCGGTGCAGCTGTTCTCGCCGTAGTAGTCGGTGAACAGCATGCCCTCCTGGGCGATGCGGTCGATATTCGGAGTGCGGTAGCCCACCACGCCATGGCTGTAGGCGCTGATGTTGGTCTGGCCGATGTCGTCGCCAAAGATCACCAGGATGTTCGGCTTCTTGCCGGACGCGGCCGGCGCCGCCAGCGCCGGCGCCGAAGCCGCGGGAACCGGGGCGCTGGTCGCCACCGGGGGATTCTCCGGGGCCGGTACCGGAGCGGCCGTGCCCGTTGGCGGCGCCGCGGCAGGCGCCTGCGCCGCCGGCTGCTGCGCCTTGGGCGGGGCTTCCTTCTTGTCGCAGCCGCTCACCGCCACCACCACGGCGGCCACGGCCAGCAGCGCCAGCCTGGAACTCCGCCCTCTGACTATGCGTTCGTCAACTCTGTGCATGTCCCGCCTCCGTTCATTGACCCGTTACGGTCGGTTTGCCGCTGATACGTGCGGTCATGGCTTGCCGGCCGGATAGACCTGCTGCCAGTCCCGCTTCATGCTGACCACCGTCCAGCCCCTGGCGCGGGCCGCGTCCAGGGCCTTGTCGAGCTTGCCCACCTGGGACTGGCGGTCATAGGCGAACTCGCGCTCGGCATCGTCGTGATGCACCAGCACGGCCAGGCGCGGGCCGTCGCCGCCCGTGGTGTACTCCAGCATCTGCAGGTCGCCGTCGGAATTGCCCACGGCGAGGATGGGCCGGCGGCCGATATGGCGGTAGATGCCGGCCGGCTTGCCCGGCCCGTCATCGATGAAGTCCAGCTTGGGGTCGCGCACCAGCACCGGCTTGCCGTCGCGCACCTGGTAGCGCACCGCTTGCGAGGAGCCGATCACCTGTTCGGGCGGGATGCCGTAGATGGCCTGGCTCCACGGCCGCATGAAATCGATGGTGCCGCCCGAGACGATATAGGTCTTGAAGCCGTTGGCGCGCAGATAGGACAGCAGCTCCAGCTGCGGCTGGTACACCAGCTCGGTGTACGGCCGGTTGAGTTTGGGGTGCCGGGACTTTGCCAGCCAGGCGCGGATGGTGCGGTCGTACTCGTCGACGGTCATGCCGCTGTTGGCGCTGGCGATCAGCGCCAACAGCGGCTTCTCGTTGCGCATCAGCGCCTGCATGTCGTTGGCCATCAGTGCCTTGAAGGCCGGGTTGCCACGCCACTCCGGGTGCCGCGGCGCCGCGGCGCGGACCTGGTCGAGCAGGAAGAAGAACTGGAAGTACAGCGGCTGCTCGCTCCACAGCGTGCCGTCGTTGTCGAACACAGCCACGCGATCCTCGGGCGGCACGAAGCCGGGCGAGCCCGGGCGCGTCACGTCGGCGACGAATTTCAGCAGCGCCTGCCGGGCCGTACCGTCGCGCCACGACGGCAGCGCCGTTGCCGCGCCCTGCACCGACTGAACCGACTGCCCGACCGCATCCTGCAAAGCCGGCGTGGTGGCGGTGGTCGCGCAGCCGGCCAGCGCCAGGCCGGCCAGCGCCAGCGCGGCGATGGCGTTGCGCGTGTGGCTGGCAAGGATTGCGGTAGGCGCTGCCATGGTCATGTTGCTCGCTCCTGTCGCGGGTTGCGCTGCGGGAAGGAAACCTCGACCGCGCGCGTCGTCAGCGCGCTGCGGGGCCGGCGTGGCCGGCCATCGCCACCGGCGGCCGCCGCTGCATTTGCGCCCAGCGGTCTTCGTCCATCACCAGGCGGAAGCCGAGGTGCGACATGCTGTTGAAAGGATCGGTGCCGCGCCGTGCGCTGGGGCGGTAGCTCAGGCAGAAATCCTCGTTGCACAGGAACGAGCCGCCGCGCGTGACGCGCTTGGGCGCGTTGACCGGCACTCCCGGTTCGGACGGGTCCCACGATGCCAGCGGGCCCACCGGGTTCTCGATCGGCTGCGCCTTGCCGGCTTCGCGCCGGAACTGGTCGGCGCGGTACCAGTCCGCGACCCATTGCCAGGCATTGCCGGTCATGTCGGCAAGGCCGTAGCCGTTGGGCGGAAAGGTGCCGACCGGGCTGGTGCCCAGCGCGCCGCCGGCCTTGGGGCTGACCACCGGAAACGGCTGGTTCTGCTGCCCTTGCCAGACATTGGCCATCTGCCTGCCGTCGGGGGCAAACTGCTCGCCCCAGGCATAGGTCGCCTGCTCCAGTCCGCCGCGCGCGGCGAACTCCCATTCCGCCTCGGTCGGCAGCCGCTTGCCGGCCCACCTGGCATAGGCCTGCGCGTCCTCGTACGAAACCTGCACCACCGGGTGGTTGTCCTTGCCCTCGATCGAGCTGCCGGGGCCGGTCGGATGGCGCCAGTCGGCGCCGGGCACATAGCGCCACCAGCGCGAATAATCCTGCAGCGGCACCGGCCGCGGCGTGCCGACGAAGACCATGCCGCCCGCGACCATGGCGCTGTCGGGCGGGCGCGGCGTGCCGGGCGGCAGCTGCATGCGCAGCGTCTCCCAGTCGGGCGCACGCTCGGCGGTGGTGACATAGCCGGTGGCTTCGACGAACCTGCGGAATTGCGCGTTGGTGACGTGGTGCTGGTCCATCCAGAACGCATGCACGCGCACCTTGTGCGCCGGCTTTTCATTGGGCTGCGCCATCTTGCTGTCGCTGCCCATCAGGAATTCGCCGCCGGGCACGCGCACCATGCCGGCGGGACCGTTCTTGCCGTCGCCGATAACCATCGCGGGCGCGGCCGCGGTCCGTCCCTTCAGATACCAGTAGCTGCCGCCCAGGCCGGCCGCGAGCCCTGCGCCGAGCAGGCCCGCCAGCAGCCAGGCCCGCCTGCCGCCGCGCCGTCCGGCCACCAGGGCCGCCGGGCCTGCGCCGGGATTGCCGCTATCACGTGGTCCGCTCATGCCATTGTCTCTGTATGCAAAACATCGCGCCGATTCAGCGAAAACAATGATCTCAGATGGATTCGGCAATCAGAAGTCAGCTTTTTATGATTTCAGGCAGCAGTGAATTAAGTTTTTTTCGCATTCCGCTGTCGCTTCAGCGCCAGGCGCTGCCGACCTGGATATAGAACGCGTTCTGGCCCTTGCTGTGCGCGACATCCAGGCCGATCGACACCCCCAGCTTGCGCGCGATCATGTAGCGAAAGCCCGCGCCGACGCTGTAGACAGTCGTAGCATCGGAAAAATCGTGCCAGCGCCCATAGGCCTTGCCGACCCCGGTGAAGCCCAGCAGCGACCAGCGCGGGGTCATGTCCCAGCGCAACTCCATTTCCGCCGCGAGCGCGTTGCGGTCCTGGTAGCGCCCCTTCTGCACGCCGCGCAGGTCGATGTAGGGCTGCGCATAGAAGGGCACGTCGCCGCTGGAAAAGCGCGTATCGGCGCGCAGGCCCAGGATCACGGTGCGCGCCAGGGGCAGCCAGGTAAAGCCGCGCGCGTTATACATGTTGAACGACTGGGTACTGCCGAAGCCGCCGCGCGCGAACTGCGCCTCGAGTTCGGCATAGCTGCCGCGGCTGGGGTAGAAGATGTTGTCGCGCGAGTCGTAGTCGATCACCAGCCCGGCCTTGCCGATACGCTGGGTCTGGTCGAAGCTGCCAAGCTCGCCGGCATCGCCCGCCTTGAAGGTCGCGGTCGAATCGAAGTACACATAGCGCGGGCCCGCGTACCAGCGGGTGTCGGCGATGCGCACCAGCAGTTGCTGCACCAGGAACACCCCGCGCAGCTCGTAAGCGCGCGGCTGGTTGCGCAAGCCGTAGTAGTCGAGGTTGGCATCGACCTTGGCCAGCGCGCCGAGATAGCGGTAGCGGTCGCCGTCCCAGGTGTGGAAATGCGCGGCGCCGGCGCCCCAGGTGCCATTCTCGGTATAGGCGCCGCCGACGCCGGTGATGTTGGGCGGCGCCGGGCCCTTGCCGCTGGCCCTGGCGCTGGCGGCGGCATCGGCCATCGATTGCGAGAAGAACATCAGCCCGAGGCCCGCGCCGTAGCCGACCGCGGGCTCGGTGATGATGGTGGGCACCGGCAGCGCGCCGCTGTGGTTGAGCAGGAAGTCGCTCATGTCCAGCGCGCCGTCTTGCGGATCGAAGAACGACAACGGCTTCTTGGCGCCGGCCGCCTCGGCCTGCGCCCGTGCGGCGCCGCACCAGCACACGACCAGTGCGCCCATCAGCGCGGCAATGCGTTTTGTCATGGCGGGACGAATCATCGGCAAGCATCATCGCTGACCGGCTTCGGCGCTGGGAAGTAAAACTTTGCGATGCCGTGATGAAAGTTTTTGCGTGTTTTCACGCCAACCGTGACGCGGGGGATTGCTGCTAGTATGCAATGTCGAAAAAACCGGCGGCCGCGCCCGCTTTCATCGCGATGTCTCATTGCGGCGGGCGCAGGCCGCGTGCCCTGCCCGGTCTGCCCTACATGCCGATGCCCATGACCACGACCCTCGCACAACGGCTTGCCCTGACTGCACCGCTGCTGCTGGCCTGCGCCGGTGCCCACGCCACCGAAGGCGCGCTCGGGCGTCCCGTCACCGGCACCAGCGTGGTCCCCAACGCGGGGATCGTGTCGCCCGAGCCGGCGCTGATCGTCAACGTCGGCGAGATCTACCTCGACGGCTCGATCGGCGGCAGCCGCACCGTGCCGATCGCGGGCAAGGCCTCGGCCGGCATCGACGGCAAGATCGCCTTCACCCTGGCCACGGTAATGAAAGTGTGGGACACCGACACCGGCGCCTGGAACTTCGCCTCCAGCTTTACGCTGCCCTATGTGTGGACCAGGGTCACGGCCAACCTTGCTGTCGGCGGCCGCGGCCTCAGCACCCAGGACACCGCCTCGAACCTGTTCGACATCGCGTTTGCGCCGGTCATCGCCGGCTACCATTTTTCCAAGACCGAACACGTGGCGCTGAGCCTGAACGTGTGGGCGCCGACCGGCAAGTACGATGCCAACGCCCTGGCCAATCCCAGCCTCAACAACTGGACCTTCATTCCGCAGGTGGCCTACACCAGGCTGTTCCCCGAACACGGGCTCGAGTTCGATGCGGTTGCCGGGATCCAGTTCTACACCCGCAACCACGCCACCGACTACCAGAACGCGCCGCTGTTCACGCTCGACACGATGCTGCTCAAGCGCTTTGCCAACGGCGCCGGCGTGGGCCTGATCGCCGGCACCACGCAACAGCTGGGCGACGACAGCGGCCCGCTGGCGGACCGCCTGAACGGCTTCCGCGGACACGACTGGGCGGTGGGGCCGATCGTCACCTACGACACCAAGGTCGGCGCCCGGAGCCTGCTGTCGCTGGGCCTGCGCTGGGTTCCGTCGGTGGCAAGCAAGAACCGGCTGAAGAGTACCAACACCTTCATGGGCACGGCGACACTGGTGTTTTGACGGCCTCGCGCGCCCTTAAAATACCCGTGAGCCACCGTCCGCGTTGATCAAGCGCAAGCTCCAATTTCTTTCCTGCCTGCAAACTGGCGCCCATGACGACGTTGCCCTCTTCTTCCTCAGCTTCCTCCGCTTCCCCCGACGCCAGCCAGCCCATTTCCGCAGCCCCTGCCGTGCCACGCCGCCGGGCTCCGGTGCCGCGCGGCCGCTTCGCCTTTGTCACCGGCATCGTCAGCTGGACCCTGCTGGTCGCCAGCACGCTGTTCTGGTGCGCGCTGCTGTTTCCGCTGGCGCTGCTGAAGCTGGCGCTGCCGTTCGCCGCGGCCAGGCGCCGCCTCGACCCGCTGCTCAACGGCATCGCCACCGCCTGGATCTCGGGCAACACCGGCTGGTTCGCGTGGATCCAGCGCGAGCCCTGGGACATCCGCGGCAACGAGGGGCTGCGCTATGCCGACTGGTACCTGGTCAATTGCAACCACCAGTCGTGGGCCGATATCTTCGTGCTGCAGCGGTCGCTGAACCGGCGCATCCCGCTGCTGAAGTTCTTCCTGAAGCAGCAGCTGATATATGTGCCGGTGATCGGCCTGGCCTGGTGGGCGCTGGACTTCCCGTTCATGAAGCGGCACGGCAAGACCGAGCTGCGCCGCAACCCGGCCTTGCGGCGCCAGGACCAGGAGACCGCCCGGCGCGCCTGCGCCAAGTTCTCGCTGGTGCCCACCAGCGTGATGGTGTTTGCCGAAGGCACGCGCTTTACCGCGGCCAAGCACGCCGCGCAGGATTCGCCCTACCGCCACCTGCTCAAGCCCAAGGCCGGCGGCCTGGCGGTGGCGCTGAACGCGATGGGCAACAAGTTCCGTTCGCTCATCGATGTCACCATCGTCTACCCGGAAGGCGCGCCGGGCTTCTGGGACCTGGCCTGCGGGCGTGCCGGCCCGGTGCTGGTGCGCATGCGCCAGCTGCCGGTGCCGCCGTCTTTCTGCGATGCCGACTACGGCAGCGACAAGGCCTTCCGCACCGAATTCCACCACTGGCTGGCACGCCAGTGGCAGGCCAAGGATGCTGAAATCGAGGCGCTGACGCCGCCGCGCCAGGGCTGAGCCGCCGCTAGCCGGGCAGCCGCTCGATGGCGCGCCTGCCCTGCGCCACCGCCGCCGTCAGCGAAGGGCTGCCGGCGTTGTCGCTGTTGGCGATGCTGATATTGCCGACGCCGGCCAGCCCGGGCCACGCCGCGTCCGGCGCGACGTTTTCGCCGGCCAGGCTGTCGGGCATGTAGCTGTAGCCGTGCGCCCAGCGGTTGATGGTGATGCCGCGGATCACCTCCTTCGAAGCAAAGCCCTGGTGCCCGAGCATGCGGTCGAGCTGCGCGCGGATGTCGCGTTCCATCGCGTCGAACGGCGTGCCCAGCAGCAAGGCGCGGCCGGCGCGGAAGCGCTCGCGCGCGGGCATGCCGCTGTCGGGCACGGTCGGCACATAGAGCATGTGCAGCACCGCCGGGTCTGACGGTTCCCGGCCCGCGGGCGGCTCCAGCCAGAGATCGGTATAGGGCAGCGCCGGCGCATGGATGCGGCGCGTGCGCAGCGCGGCAAACGCCTGCCAGTGGTCGAGCGCCACCTTGGTATAGACCAGCGGCGCCTTGGCCTCGTTGTGGAGGACCGCCTTCTGCTGCGCCGGCAGCGACGGCAGCAGGTACGGGATCATCATGTTGTAGCCGGCCAGCACCACGTGGCGCGCCTCGACCCGATGCAGATTGCCGCGGAAGCCATAGGTGACGCGCGTGATCGGGCCGTCGGGCTCGACCGCGATCGCGGTGCTGTTCAGGCGCAGGCGCACCGGGTCGCCTTCGCGGTCCAGACGGCTGTAGTCGAACGCGGCCGACACCACCTGCGCCGGCGCGGCCACGCGCGCCACGCCCGGGATCAGGCTCTGCACCAGCAGCCGCGCCAGCGAGGCATTGCCATCGGCGAACCACAGCCGCGAAGCGGGCGACTTGCCCAGCCGCGCATTGCCCGCCGGCGCCGGCATGTTGGCGCCGGCGGGCAGGCCGATGGCGATGGCGTCGGCCACCGAGATGCCGTCGGCATCGAGCGCATAGGCATCGAGGCTGCGGCTGCGCAGGAAGCGCTGCCCGGCCAGGCCGATGCCGGCCTGGTCGCGCAGGAAGGCGGCGTAGCGCAGGGTGCGCAGCGCCGCGCTGCGTTCGGCGCCCGCCAGCGCCGGCAGGTAATCGGTGGTGCCTGCGGCCAGCCGCGCCAGCGCGGCGCGGTCCGCCGCGGGCAATGGCGCGCTGTCGAGGAAGCGCGACAAGGCCGCCGCATCGGGGCCGCCCGCGCGCGCGCCGCTGCGCGCATCGATCGCTTCGCCGAAGGGGTCGCCCGCCACCCACTGGTCGCGCCCGAAGTGCTCGGCATCGAAGAACACCGCGCGGCCCATGCCGAGCGCGGCATACGGGTCCGCGGCCACGGCCGCGGGCGGCTGCGCGGCATCGAGCCCGAGCCCGGCCAGCAGCTCGCGCACCGCGCCGTCGCCGGCCGCGCTTGCCGGCATCTCGGCGCTGCCGCCATAGGTCACCAGCCGCTTGCCGCGCACCGTGAACTCGTTGCGCTTGGCGTGGCCACCGAAATCGTCGTGGTTGTCGAGGATCAGGATGCGGCGGTTGGCACCGAAGCGGCGCCGGTAGAACCATGCCGCCGCCAGGCCGCTGAGGCCGCCGCCCACCACCACCAGGTCGAAGGCTTCGCGCGCCAGCACCGCGGGATACTTCGCGCCCTCGCGTGCCAGGCTGTGCGCCAGCGTGTAGGTGCCGGCATGGTTGCCGCGCAGGCCGGTCAGCGCCGGCGGATAGGCAGCGGACGGCGCGCCCGCGCGCGGCTGCGCGTGCAGCAGCTGCGCCGGCGCCAGGCCCGCGGCAATGGCCAGCGCGGTGCCATTGAGGAAGTCTCGTCGGGTGATCGTCATCGGCGGCTCATGGTTGGGCCTCGGCTGTGCGCGGCGTGCCCAGGGCCCGGCGCCGCGCGGCCACGTCGGCCTCCGCCACCGGCGCGGCGCGGTTGCCCCAGCTGCCGCGGATAAAGGTCAGCACGTTGGCCAGTTCCTGGTCGTCCAGGGTCCAGCCATAGCCGGGCATGTGGTAGTCCGACGGCGCGGTCGCCACCCGGGCGGTCACGGCGCCGTCGAGCAGCAGGTTGACCAGCGACGCCGGATCGGGATCGGCCACCGTGGGATTGCCGGCCAGCGGCGGGAACACGCGGGCGAAGCCCTTGCCGTCGGCGCCATGGCAAGGCATGCAGAACACTGCGTACTGGCGCGCGCCGGGCAGGTCGAAGCGGCCCTGCCGCAGCTGCTGCGCGGTGGCGGGATCGTGCCGGAACGGCTTGTTTTCGCCGCGCGCGCCGGGCAGGGACTTGAGGTAGGCGGCGACCGCGTCGAGATCGGCCGGGCTCATGTACTGGGTGGCGGTGGAGACCACGGTCGACATCGGGCCGAACGAGGTCGCGTGCGCATTGCGCCCGGTGCGCAGGAACTCGGCGATGTCCGCGCGCGACCAGGCGCCCAGCCCGGTGAGCTGGTCGCCGGTCAGGTTGGTGGCGGACCAGCCTTCCACGCTGGCGCCGGACAGGAACTGCCGGCTGCGCTGGTCCAGGCCCTTCTCGGCGAACAGCGTGCCGCGCGGCGTATGGCAGGCGCCGCAGTGCGCCACCGCCTGCACCAGGTACGCGCCGCGGTTCCACGCCGCGTCGCGCGCCGGGTCGGTGCGCACCGGGTCGTCATCGAGAAACAGCACGTTCCACAGCGCCAGCAGGCCACGCATGCCGAATGGCCAGCGCATCTGCGGCGCGGGATTGCGCTGCGCCACCGGCGCCACCTCGGCGCGCAGGTAGGCGTACAACGCCGCCACGTCGTCGCTGCGCAGGCGCGCGTACGACGGGTACGGCATCGCCGGATACAGGCGCTTGCCGTCGCGCGCCACGCCGTGGCGCAAGGCGCGGTCGAACTCGGCCAGGGTGTAGGCGCCGATGCCGCTGCCGGCATCCGGCGTGATATTGGTCGAATACAGCGTGCCGACCGCGGTGCGGATCGGCAGCCCGCCGGCAAAGGGCTTGCCGCCCGCGCTGGTATGGCAGGCGGCGCAGTTGGCGATGCGGGCCAGGTAGCGGCCGCGCTCGACCTGCTGCGCGTCGCCGGCGGCCTGCGCCAGGCCCGCGGGCAGCAGCAGCGCCAGTACCACGCCGGCCAGCCGGCGCAACACCCGGCGCAACACCCGGGGCACAGCGCGGGGCACAGCGCGTGACAAAGCGGGGCCGGGCCCGTGACAAGGAAAGCGCATGGATTGAGTCAGGTCATGCCGCCGACACGGCCCAGTTGGCCGCCAGCACCAGGCACGCCACCAGGCCGGCGGCGACGGCCACGCCGGTCACGATCAGCGGCACCGGGCGCAGGTTGTCCAGGTCGCGCTGGTGCTCGCGGCCCTGGCGCAGGCCGAAGAAGCCCCACAGCACGGTGCGCAACAGCCTCAACGGGTTCATGGCATCTCCTGGCTCGACTGGCAACGGGTAGCGGGACGAGAGGCCGATTATGGTCCGTCGCCGCCAGCCATACCAGCATCAGATAACTGGAAAAATTACGTATCAGTTGAATGCGCCCGGGGGATAATCCTGTCACCTCCGCCGCCACCTGCACCCCTACCCCACCGTCCCGCCCATTCCACCATGAAACGGTACGAAGCCCTCGCCGAAACCCTGGCCGCCGATATCCGCAACGGCAGCCTGCCGCCGGGCACGCGCCTGCCGTCGATCCGCAAGACCGTGGCCCAGTACGGCGTCAGCCCGTCGACCGCGTTCCAGGCCTATTACCGGCTGGAAGAGCGCGGGCTGGTGCGGGCGCGCGAGCGCTCCGGCTACTACGTGGCGGGGCCGGCGCGGCGCGAGCTGCCGCAGCCGCAGGCGCGCCCGTCGCGGCAGGTGTCGACGCCGGTGGACATCTCCAAGCTGGTGTTCGCCGTGCTCGAAGGCGCGCGCGACCGCGAGCTGGTGCAGTTCGGGTCGGCCTTTCCTTCGCCCGAGCTGTTCCCGTGGGAGCGGCTGGGCAAGGCGCTGGCGCGCGCCGGCCGCGCGCTCGACCCGTGGTACTCGGTCAACGACCTGCCGCCCGGCAATGCCGCGCTGCGCCGGCAGATCGCGCTGCGCTACCTGGGCGCGGGCGCGCCGCAGCCGGCCGGGGACCTGGTCGTCACCAACGGCGCGCTCGAGGCGCTGAACCTGTGCCTGATGGCGGTGACGCAGCCGGGCGACGTGGTCGCGATCGAATCGCCGGGCTTCTATGCTTCGCTGCAGGCGCTGGAGCGGCTGCGCCTCAAGGCCGTCGAGATCCCGGTCGACCCCGCCGAAGGCATCGACCTGGGCGCGCTCGACACCGCGCTGTCGCGCCACCCGGTCAGGGCGTGCTGGTTCATGACGCAGTTCCAGAATCCGCTCGGCGCCAGCATGTCGGAGGACAAGAAAAAAGCGCTGGTGGCCTTGCTGGCGCGCCACCAGGTGCCGCTGATCGAGGACGACGTCTATGGCGAGCTCTACTTCGGCAACCGCTGCCCGCTGCCGGCCAAGGCCTTCGATACGCAGGGGCTGGTGATGCATTGCAGCTCGTTCTCCAAGACCCTGGCGCCGGGATTCCGCATCGGCTGGGTCGCGCCGGGCCGCTTTGGCGAGGCGATCCAGCGGCTCAAGCTGATGACCACGCTGTCGGCCGGCGTGCCCGCGCAGGTGGCGCTGGCCGAATACCTGCAGCATGGCGGCTACGACAAGCACCTGCGCAAGCTGCGCCACGTGCTGGAGATGCAACAGGGCCGCATGATCGAGGCGATCGGCCAGCATTTCCCGGCCGAGGTGCGGGTGTCGCGGCCGGAGGGCGGGTATTTCCTGTGGGTGGAATTCGCGGCGGGGTTCGATGCGCTGGCCCTGCACCATGCCGCACTGGAAGCCGGCATCGGCATCGCGCCGGGGCCGATCTTCTCGGCGCGGCAGGGGTATCGCAACTGCATCCGGCTCAACTACGGCCACCTGTGGAACGACGAGGCCGAGGCCGCGGTGGCCACGCTCGGGCGCCTCATCGCGCAGCAGTCCGGCTAGCGCCGGTCGCGCCGGCGGCGCAGCGCCCACTCCAGCGCCTCGAACCCGGCCTGCACCAGCAGCGCCAGCACCGCGGCCGGGATCGCGCCGGCGAGCAGCAGCGTGGTGTCGTTCAGCGCCAGCCCGGTGGCGATGCGCTCGCCGAAACCGCCCGCGCCAACGAACGCCGCGATGGTGGCCGTGCCCACGCTGATGATGGCCGCGGTCTTGACGCCGGCCAGCAGCACCGGCAAGGCCAGCGGCAGCTCCACGTAGCGCAGCACCTGCGCGCCGCGCAGGCCCAGTGCTCGCGCCGCGTCGCGCATGCCCTGCGGCACCTGCTCCAGCCCGGTGGCGGTATTGCGCACGATCGGCAGCAGCGCATAGAGAAACAGCGCCACCATGGCCGGCCATACGCCGATGCGCCCCAGCAGCGGGATCAGCATCGCCAGCAAGGCCAGCGACGGCACCGTCTGCAGCACGCTGACCGCGCCCAGCACCGCCTGGCCGGTGCGGCGCCGCCGCGCCGCCAGCATCCCCAGCGGCACGCCCACCAGCGTGGCGGCACCGACCGCGCCCGCCACCAGCCCGACATGGCGCCGCGCCAGGCGCGCGGTGTCGGGGCCGAACAGCGCCGCCAGCAGCCGGCCGCGCCGGGCCTCAGCGACATGCGTGGCCGGCGCTCCGCCGCCGTCCAGGAAGGCCCGCGCGATCGCGGCAAAGGGCTGGCCATCGAGCTCCGCCGCCGCGTTCATGGCAATCATGTCGTCGGCGCTGACGCGCCCGGCCAGCCGTTGCAGCGCCTGCCAGGCCTGCGGGAAGCGCTGCGGCAGGTCAAGCCGGTAGACCACCACGGCGTCGTAGCGCGGGAAGTAATGCCGGTCGTCCGCCAGCACGCGCAGCCGGTACTTGCGGATCTTGGCATCGGTGGAATAGATGTCGATGGCATCGACCTGCCCTGCCGCCAGGGCCTCGTAGGCAACGCCGTGGTCGAGCCCGAGCGGGCGCTGCGGCAAGCCGTAGCGGCGTGCCAGCCCGGGCCAGCCGTCGGCGCGGCCCAGGAATTCATGCGACAGCCCGAGGCGTAGCCCTGGCTGCGCGGCGAGGTCGCTCAGCTGCGTCAACGCGCCGGCACGGGCGTCGGACACCGCCAGCGCATAGGTGTTCTCGAATCCCAGCGGAATCGCCGCCCCCAGTCCCATCGGCGCCAGCGCGTGCCGGATCTGCTCGAGCCCGGCGCCCGGCGGCAGCTTGAGGATCTCGGCGGCCAGCGTGCCGGTGTAGTCGGCATAGAGATCGATGCTGCCGGCCTTCAGCGCCGCGAACACGATCGCGGTATTGCCCAGGCCGGGCTGGTGCTGCGCGGTGCCGGGCGGCCCGGCGGCCTGGCTCAGCAGTTCGCCGAGGATGTACGACTCGGTGAAGCGCTTGGAACCGACGCGCAGCGGCTCGGCCGCGCGAGCCGGCAGGCTCGCCGCCAGTGCGGCAGCCAGCACCCAGGCCATGGCGATCCTAAGCCGGTGCCACGGTTTCTCTCTTGCGTGACTTCCATTAATACCGGCCAACACGTCCGTCCCGATGTGGCGCCGGTGTGCGCCCGGCATCGCTACATCATAGGCGGCGCATGAACTTATCCCGAAATAGTATTTGCAATCTGCATGTTGAAGGCGTCAGAATCCAGTTTTGGCATACAACCCGTTCGCATCTCGCACCCTCTCCCGAGCGTCATGGAAATCCGGCAGCTGGAAGCCTTCGCCGCAGTCGTCACCACCGGTAGCGTCACCGCCGCCGGGCGGTTGCTCGGCCGCTCGCAGCCGGCGATCACGCGGCTGATCCAGGAACTGGAGGCGGAACTCGGCTTTGCCCTGTTCACCCGCAGCGGCCCGCGCGTCAGCCCGACCGAGCAGGGCTTCCTGCTCTACGACGAAGTCGAGCAGACCCTGGCGGGCATGCAGCGGATCCGCACGCGCGCCGCGGCACTGGCGCGCGGCGATGGCCGGCCGCTGCGCATCGCCGCCACCCCGGCGCTGGCCGCGGGCCTGCTGCCGCCGGCGCTGGCGCTGGCGTTCGCGCGCGGCCTGTGTGCGCCCGAGCGCGTGGCGGTGCAGAGCCAGTCGCCGGAACAGGTGGTGCACGCGGTGCTGACCGGCGCCGCCGACATCGGCCTGAACAGCCTGCCGCTGGAGCACCGCGGCGTGACCGTGCACTGGATCGGCCAGTCC
This sequence comes from Cupriavidus neocaledonicus, assembly GCF_000372525.1. Lineage (GTDB taxonomy): Bacteria > Pseudomonadota > Gammaproteobacteria > Burkholderiales > Burkholderiaceae > Cupriavidus > Cupriavidus neocaledonicus. The sequence continues at coordinate 5,389 of NZ_AQUR01000070.1, read as the reverse complement.
GCCTGCGTGGCGGCGCTGCGCGCCGACGACCCGCTCGCGGCGCTGCCCGCCCTCACCTTGCAGGACTGCCGCGGCCGCCGCCTGATCGCCATGCACAACCCCTACCGGCTGCGCCGCCGCGTCGATCGCGCGCTCGCCGGCGCCGGCGTGCCGGCGGCCGGCGTGATCGACACCAACACCTCGATCAGCGCGCTGACGCTGGTGCGCGCGGGGCTCGGCATCGCCCTGCTGGAGCCGGTGACCGCGCGCGGGCTGCCGCTGACCGATATCGCGGTGCGCCCCATCGACGCCGATATTCCTTTCTTTTTCGGGGTGATCACGCCGCAGGCGCGCCCGGCCAGCGCCGCCGTGCAGGGGCTGGTGCAGGCGGTGGCCGATGCGGCCGCCACGCTGCTGCCCGACCTGGTGCGGCGCGAGCCGGCGGAGCACGGCGCGCTGCTGCAATCGCTCTACGGTGATGCGGGCGACGCCGGCAACGCTGACGATGCCGGCGATGCCGCCGACCTCCCCACCCAAGATTCCGGACTGACAAGCCATGACTGATCCCACCGTTGCGACCGCTTCCCCGCCGCCGGGCCTGGCCGCCCTCGAAGCCCGGCTGCGCCAGGACCTGTCCTGGCTCGAGCTGCCCGCCAGGGCCTGGACCATGCCGCGCAGCGTCGACGGGCAGGAGGTGCTCGACGTCGCCGTGATCGGCGGCGGCATGGCCGGCCTCGCGGCGAGCGCCACGCTGACCCACCTGGGCGTGCGCGTGCGCGCCTTCGACCGTGCCCCGGCGGGCTATGAAGGCCCGTGGGCGACCACCGCGCGCATGGAGACGCTGCGCTCGCCCAAGCAGCTGACCGGCCCCGCGCTGGGCCTGCCGGCACTGACCTTCCGCGCCTGGTTCGAGGCGCAGTTCGGCGAGGCCGCGTGGCAGGCACTGGACAAGATCCCGCGCCTGCAGTGGATGGATTACCTGCGCTGGTTCCGCCAGGTGCTGGCGCTGGATATCCGCAACGAACACCATGTCGAGCGGATCGTGCCGCGCCCCGACGGGCTGGTGGCGCTGTCGATGCAGGCCCCCGCCGGCCCGCTCACGGTGCTGGCGCGCCGCGTGGTGCTGGCCACCGGCCGCGACGGCCTCGGCGGCGCCTACGTGCCGCCGGTCGCGGCCGCGCTGCCGCGCCACCTGTGGGCGCATTCGTCGGACCAGATGGACTACGCCGCGCTGCGCGGCAAGCGCGTGGGCGTGGTCGGCGCCGGCGCCTCGGCCATGGACAGCGCCGCGACCGCGCTGGAAGCGGGCGCCGCCAGCGTCGAGATGCTGATCCGCCGCGCCGACATCCCGCGCGTCAACAAGAGCAAGGGCGCCGGCAACCCGGGCCTGACCTTCGGCCACTACGGCCTGCCCGACGCCTGGAAATGGCGCCTGCGCCATTACATCAACAGCCAGCAGGTGCCGCCGCCGCGCGGCAGCACGCTGCGCGTGTCGCGCCATGCCAATGCCTACTTCAACCTCGGCGCCGCGCTGGAGGCGATCGACGCGCGCGGCGACGTGCTGCTCGTGCGCACTCCGCGGGGCGAGTTCGAACTGGATTTCCTGATCTTCTCCACGGGCTTCCGCATCGCGCTGGAAACGCGCCCGGAGTTCTCCGCCTTCGCCCCGCATATCCGCTTCTGGCGCGACCGCCATGCGCCGCCCGCGGGCCAGGAAGACCGCGAGCTGTCCGATTCGCCCGATCTGGGCGAAGCCTTCGAATTCCAGGAAAAGACGCCCGGCGCGTGCCCGGGACTGACGCGCATCCACTGCTTCTGCTATCCGGCGGCGCTGTCGCACGGCACCGTCTCCGGCGACATCCCGGCGATCAGCGACGGCGCACGCCGGCTTGGCCAGGGCATTGCCGCGCGGCTGTACCAGGAAGACATCGAGCTGCACTACGCCGCGCTGCAGGCCTATGCCGAGCCCGAGGTCTTCGGCGACGAATGGGTGCCGGCGCCGCCGCCGGCGCTGCGCACCGCCAAGGCCTGAATCCACTCCCGACCCAACCCAGACAAGAACGTCCGATGACCCAGCCCCCGACTACCCCGGTCGATCTGATCGACCAGCTCACCGGCCTTGCGCCGGGCAGCGCCACCCACGCCCTGCGGCACCAGCGCGACAAGGTCGTGGCCGCCACCCAGGGCAGCTACGACGCCCTGTTCGACCCCGAACTGCCGGGCCTGTCGCTGGCGGAACGGCTGCTGGTGGCGCTGTACGCCGCCCGGCTGACGCCGTCGCCGGCGCTGGCCGCGCACTACCGGAGCCGGCTCGAGCAGCTTGGCGCCGATGCCGGCCAGCTGCGCGCCGCGGCCGAAGGCACGCCCGCGGACGTGGCCGAGCCGCGCCTGCGCGCCATGCTGGAATTCACCCGCAAGCTGATCGAAAAACCGGTCGAGGGCGACCGAGCCGCGCTGCTGGCGCTGCCCGCCGCCGGCCTGAGCACCCCGGCGGTGGTCACGCTGGCGCAGCTGGTCGCCTTCCTGTCGTACCAGGTGCGGCTGGTCGCCGGCCTGGACGCGCTGAAAGCCTTGAACGACAACGGAGCCCAGGCATGAGCGAAATCATCAAATCCCACGGCTTCACCAACGAAGTGCTCGACTGGAAGGCATGGCTCGACGTGGTCGAGCTCGACCAGGCCACGCCCGAGCAGGTCGCCGTGCTCGAGGAAAGCCACCCCAAGGCCAAGGTGCAGGACTACTACCGCTTCCTGGTCCACCAGCCCGAGATCCTGCGCCAGCGCTCGACCGCCTTCAACGCCATCATGTACGCGCCCGGCGGCATGCCGCGCGCCGAGCGCGAGCTGTCGACCACGGTGGTGTCGCGCATCAACGGCTGCGTCTACTGCGCCTCGGTCCACGCCCAGCGCTTCGAACAGCTGGCCAAGCGCAACGATGTGATCCGGCAAGTATTCGAGGATCCGCGCACGGCGGGCACCACGGCGCGGGAGCGGGCGATCGCGAAGTTTTCGATCGAACTGACCGAGCGGCCGGCCGACGTCACCGCCGAACAGCTCAAGCCGCTGCGCGAGGCCGGCGTGACGGACGCGGAGATCCTGGACCTGATCCACTCGATCGCGATCTTCGCGTGGGCGAACCGGCTGATGCTGAATCTTGGGGAGCCGGTGTTTCCGGAGCAAGCCGGCGCGTAACTTCAGGCGGCATCAAGCGCCTGTCGCGGCGTGATGCACGGCCAGCCAGACGGTAGGCTGGCCGGCATCGGTCCAGGCGACGCGGTGCCGGCAATGGGCCGGCAGGTGCAGCCAGTCGCCCGGCGCCATGCGATGCTCGCCGGGCTGCCCCTCGATCTCGAGCGCGGCACTGCCGCTGAGCAGCAGCACCCACTCCGCCTCCGCGCTGTCGTACCAGAAGCCCACGGGGCTGGCCTGGCCGTTGGAGACGATGCGCTCGATGCGCAGGCCCGGGCGTTGCAACAGCGGCTCGAAGATTTCCTGCGCCGCGCCGGCCGGGACACCGGCGAGCAGGTTTCCGTGTTCAGGCTGCATGCTGCCTCCTTCGGGCCGTGGTGGCGGCACGCTCAGTCGCCCGGCCCGGGCGCGAGCACGTCGCGCGCGCCGTTGCGGCCCATCGGCGAGACCAGTCCGGCGACTTCCATCTGCTCGATCAGCCGCGCCGCGCGGTTGTAGCCGATGCGCAGCTGCCGCTGCACCGCCGAGATCGAGGCGCGGCGGCTGGTCAGCACGAAGCTGGCGGCCTCGTCGTAGAGCGGGTCGGCCTCGCCGTCGCCGCCGCCGTCGCCGAACAGGTCGGCGCCGCCGGCTTCGGCCGGGTCGCCGGCGAGAATGGCATCATCGTAATCCGGCTCGCCGAACTGCTTCCAGTGCTCGACCACGCGGTGCACTTCATCGTCGGCGACAAAGGCGCCATGCACGCGTTGCGGATAGCCGGTGCCCGGTGGCAGGAACAGCATGTCGCCCTGGCCCAGCAGGCTCTCGGCGCCCATCTGGTCGAGGATGGTGCGCGAATCGATCTTGGACGAGACCTGGAACGCAACGCGCGTGGGGATATTGGCCTTGATCAGGCCCGTGATCACGTCGACCGAGGGGCGCTGCGTGGCCAGGATCAGGTGGATGCCGGCGGCGCGCGCCTTCTGCGCCAGGCGCGCGATCAGTTCCTCGATCTTCTTGCCGGCGACCATCATCAGGTCGGCGAGCTCGTCGATCACCACCACGATCATGGGCAGGCGCGACAGCGGCTCGGGCGCGTCCGGCGTCAGCGAGAACGGGTTGGGCACCTTCTGCCCCGCGGCCTCGGCGGCGCGGATCTTCTGGTTGTAGCCGGCCAGGTTGCGCACTCCCAGCGCCGACATCAGCTTGTAGCGCTTTTCCATTTCGCCGACGCACCAGTTGAGCGCGTGCGCGGCCTGCTTCATGTCGGTGACCACCGGCGCCAGCAGGTGGGGAATGCCCTCGTAGACCGACAGCTCGAGCATCTTGGGGTCGATCATGATCAGGCGCACGTCTTCCGGCGTGGCCTTGTACAGCATCGACAGGATCATGGCGTTGACCGCCACCGACTTGCCCGAGCCGGTGGTGCCGGCCACCAGCAGGTGCGGCGCGCGCGCCAGGTCAGTCACCACGGGGTTGCCGGTGATGTCCTTGCCCATCGCCAGTACCAGCCGTGAATGATGCGCCTGGAACGAGGCCGCCTGGACAATCTCGGACAGCCGGATCATCTGGCGGCGCGCGTTGGGCAGCTCCAGCCCCATGCAGGTCTTGCCGGGGATGGTCTCGACCACGCGGATCGAAGTCACGCCCAGCGCGCGCGCCAGGTCCTTCATCAGCCCCACCACCTGCGCGCCGCGCACGCCCATGGCGGGCTCGACCTCGAAGCGGGTGATCACCGGGCCGGCGCCGGCGCCGACCACGGCGACCGGCACCTTGAACTCGGCCAGCCGCTGGGCGATCAGATCGCCGGTTTCGCGCAGGCGTTCTTCGGAGACCTGCTCGGCGCTGTCGACTTCGCTCTCCAGCAAGTCCGCCGGCGGCAGGCGGTAGTCGACCACGGGGCGCGGCTGCGGCGGCGCCACCGGTGCGGGCACCGGGGCGGCGGCAGGCGGCGTCGCGGCTGCCAGCGGCACGGTGCGGCCGACCACGGCGGGCAGGACGATGCGGGGCTTGGCGGGCGGCGCGGGCGGCGGGCTGGCCGGCGCGGCTGCGACGGGCGCGTCGGTTTCAGCGGATGCGGCAGGTTCGACGGCATCGGCATCGGCCACGGCATCGGCTGCGTCGGCTGCGTCGGTTGCATCGTTTGCATCGGCTGCTTCGGCTGCTTCGGCTGCTTCGGCTGCTTCGGCTGCTTCGGCTGCTTCGGCTGCTTCGGCTGCTTCGGCTGCTTCGGCTGCTTCGGC
>NZ_AQUR01000069.1 GCF_000372525.1 Cupriavidus neocaledonicus | reverse complement strand
TAAAGCGGCTATGGTTCTACCGCCGCCCGGCGTGGGCGCAAAAAGCTTGGGAGCAATGGTGCGAGCAGGCTCGGCAGAGCCGAATACCTGCCCTGGAGTTGTTTGCGAAGCGCCTGCAAGGCTACTGGCATGGCATCTTGGCCCGCTGCCGCCACCCATTGAACACCAGCGTGGTCGAAGGCATCAACAACACCATCAAGGTCATCAAGCGCCGCGCGTACGGCTATCGCGACGAGGAATACTTCTTCCTCAAAATCCGCGCAGCCTTCCCCGGAATTCCTCGATGAACCAAAAAAAGACGGCGGCCCCAAGAGGAAGCCGCCGTATTGAGAAGGCCGAGAAGGGTCAAATTTCTGGCGCTTGCGATTCTTGGCTATGATCGCTGAAAAGACAACCCGTCAATCGAAGGGTACGGAGAGGGGTGCTTCGGCGACTGTTGCTGATGCGCGGTCAGTTCCGACGCCTGCCCCGTGAAGCCGTCAAAGACCCGTTGCAGCAAGGGCACAGAAATGACTGCGAAAGCTCGATCTTCGCGGAGGAGTTCGAAGCCAGGTACGGCGTCCCGCACTTTCGGCAGGGCCAGACCGCGAGCTCTTCGTGCATCGACATGGAGCGGGCCAGATGCAGCGACCGCTCGGGTGGCACCTTGCAGTCGTCCGAGAAGAACGCGCGATGGATGTCAAGGGTCGCGACGAAGCTTTCGGGTGTCGACACGTCACAGGCGATCGCCGATCGAAACAGCCAGATCTGGAAAGTCGACTGAACGCGGCGCTGCGCGGAATCCAGGTACCACATTAGCGATGACGGCGGCTGGCCGGGTGGCGATGGTTTGCCATGCAACCTCTGATAGGTCTTCCGCGTGGTCTCGATGGTGATATTGAACAATGATGAGACGCTCATGGCGCGACAACTGAGAGCCAGGAATGCCTCGGAGAGGGCGTCGCGCACAAACGTTTCGAGCCGGAAGTTGCCCCAGACGCCAGAGTGCGCCAGGCGGTCAGTCCGAAGCGGCGACGTTTCCATCAGATAGTGGGAGATCATTTCCCGCGATAACCGGCCGGAGTGACTCTCCAACCAGAACATCTCGTCCGCGAAGCGCCAGTGGAATAGCGGCACCAGCCGCTCGGTGATAGCCACGTCGAGTTCGTGCTGAGGAACCGACCGCATGTACGCGGCCAACTCGTTGGAGATGCCGATCAGAGGCGCCGCCAATACCGACATGTTGAGAAGGTCGTACATGGCATTGATGTACGCGCGGTTCGTATGCTCGAGCGCCAACCGGTCCACCACTGACAGATTGCGGGGCAGGCCAGTCTTGAGCCGCTCCATTGTGGCGGTCGGCATCCGTCCTTCGATGAAGGATCGCCAGTCATCGATGGTTGTGAGCGTTGGTGCGTAAGCGAGGAACGGCGTTCCCAGAATCTTCGCCGACTGGTACAGGTCGTCACGCAGCGAGCGAAGGTTTTCGCTCGATACCCTGAAGATGCTTTCCAGCGTTGGATGCACCGTAACGGCATTCAGGACGTAGTTGTTGATTCGCAGATTGGCCGCAAGCACACGATCGCGCACCCAGGCTGGCAAGACGAACTGCTCGTAGATAGAACGGGTCGGGGTGGTTTGCATGTCAGGCTCCAGTGATGGCGATCAGTTCGTTGTGGAAGGCTTCCACAGTGCGGCGCAAGGACACCAGCGCGGGGGCATGCTCTTTGACCTTGATGGCTTTGACGGCGCCTCGGAATTTCGCGAGCGCATCATCGAGATCCGCTTTCAGGCCGTCAATGCGTAGTGACAGACTCCGCGAGTCGGCCGACTTGGCTTCATGGCGTTCGATCTTATTGTTGACAGCGGAGAGGCGCAGTTCGGCATCCTTGATCTGCGCATTGAGCGCTTCAAGTTTGCCGCTTCCGTCTATGACGGCATCGGCGATGGTCTTGTACTCGGGAGGAATGACCTCGACCTTGATCTCCTTCACAACCTCCCGGATCTTCGACTCGGCCAATGCCTTCTGCAAGGCCTGTCGTTCGTCCGTCAAGCGCTTAATGGAATGCTGCAGGCTTTCCATGGCCCCAGCCTGCGACGAGAGCGCCGCGGAGGTTCGGTCAAGCTGCTCCTTTTGCGCCGCAGATTGCGCGTCGGAGGATGTCATCTGTTCGCGCATGTGGCGCATCTGGGCTTCGAGATCGCGCTGGCGCTCCAGGCTCTCGTTCAACTGTTCTTCCGCCGCCTCCAGCGTCGCCATGACGTGATTGAGTTCCTGGTGGGTGCGTCGAGACCATTCGATGTATGGGACGATTTCCTTGCGCGAATAGGGTTCGTCGTCCTTGCGAGCATCGATGAACCGCTGCACTTCCTCTGGCGTGATGTCCGACCGCTTGAGAATCGTCAGCTCCCCCAGGTTCAGAAACGTCAAGGCATCGCTGTTCTCGGAGAAGTGATGAAATGCCTGCAGATACTTGATCGCAGAGGCGCGGGAAATGCGCAGGGCGCGCACCGCGAAGTTGTACAAGTTGTCATCGGCTTCCTGGCGAGCGCGGGGGGTGTCGCCCAGACGCTTCTGCACACACGTGAGGATCACGTGGTAGATCTGGAATAGGCGAGAGCCGATGGCGGTATGTTCACTGAGGATCCGCTTGCGTGAGAGTTCGATCTCTTGCGCGGCTTGCACGATCCGGCCGATCGCGCCGGCATCGACATAGTGACCCAGTTGCTGGATCGCCAGCTCGCGCAATACGGGCGGCTTCGGGTCGATGAGATTGAACTCGCGTTTCTCTTCTTCTTTCTTCTTCATTGTTGCCCTTACGGAAAGTTGTTGCGGCCCCGGCGATCGCGGCAGCCACTTCAACGTACACGCTAGGAGCAAGTGTCAAGCTGATGAAACGGGTGCAGCGATCTTCGGATGGAAGCTTATGCCGAGTTTGAGCATCGGAATGTCACGAAAGCTCAGGAAAATCAGGTGTCTTTCGAAAGTCAAGCTCAAATCAGCAGCGCTTTGCCTCACTTTTTATCGACAGACATTAACTGGATTTGAGGTAGCACCCCCTTAAGATGGGGGCACTTGTATATACAACCTGGCCTTGAGCGAGGGTCGTTGGAAGGAACATGTTCCTTCCAAATTTGGCGAAAGCTCAGGACGTCGGCTTGTGATTTGAAGGCAAATCGAAAGCGCCGGGGCGGCGCTTGTCATGCTTTCCCAAGCCGTGTAGAGTGCGGATACCTCTAGCGTCTATGACGCATCGACATGGCGGTCAGACCAAACTGACATTCCGCGTGGGCCTCACTGGCCTTCCTTTGCGCGGCCCGCCCCATCCCCTTTCTTCGCACGCGAGCAGCGTCCTTACGACATGCATGACATGTCGCAAGCGCGTTGCCGAGCAGTCGCGCCTCATTGGATTCCTTGCTCTTCCGAGCATCGAATAATCGCCTGGCATCCGCCAGGAAATCCCTTTAAATCGTTTCTCGTGAGAAACCATGGAATCCTTTGCCAAAAACATGATCGCGCGCCCGCTCAAGCTCTTTGCTTTTTGCATGGCGCTGTATCTGGCTTCGCAGTCATTCATTGTTGGTGTGTTTCTTGCCGCTGTCGGCTTCTTCTACCTGAAGGAGAAGGTGCTGCAGTGGGGCAAGGCTGTACCAGCTGCGCCGAAGGTTTCGATGCCGGAGCATGACTCCAAGCCGAAACCGACGAATGACCAGGTCGCCGAACCGCCCGAGCAGAATTACGCACGCTCGGCTGTGGTGACGCCAATCTGTCGCACTGGAACGCACGATCGTTCCTGACCTCCCTCGCCGCCCGGTTCTCGGGCGGCTTCCACCTGTCGCGGGAACCCGTTACCCGCCGACAGGTGGGTCTCCGGGTGCCTGTCCGGAGACCATCATGGAAACAATGACAGCAGGGTGGCAGCTGGACTTCTTCGATGAAGCGGCTGCCATCGTTGTGCCCCCACCCAAGATTGACCCGTTGCCGGACCCTTCGCTCTGGAGCGACTCGGTACGCGAGCAGATGGTCGACGCGCTCATCAGCCTGGCCTGTGACAGCCGCCGAGGCGACAACATGCCCGAATCCCTGATCGACTGTGCTGAGCTCTTGCGAGCCCGTATGCGGAACAAGGCGCTCGATTTGGAGGAATATTCCATGACGATCGGCTGGATCTTCGGATACTGGGACGGAGCGCTTCCCTACACCTATGTCTGCGCGGTTTGCGGGGTAAGCCCGGAAGTCTTGCAGGATGTGATTCTCAACAACGCCCGCCTGAAAGCAGACCTCGAAGGAGTAAAGCGGTTGTGCTGCGGGTCTCTTCTGTAACCAATTACCATGACTCTCTTCGGAGTACTCAAGCGGGCAGTCGCCACTATCCTGGGCCAACCGCCAGTAGTGGCGTCTCGGGCCGCCAATGAAGTTCCCGTCGGCACGGGCGCGGACAACGAGTTTCAAATCCTCATCAATGGCGTCCCAAATCTCTTTCGGGACGAAGGCGACCACGTCGTTCACTTCGTTGCCGTGTTTGATCGCAGCATTCAGCACACGGCGTTCGGCCACAAGGTTCTTCCCGAGGTCGTTCCGCGCTGGCACAAGCTCGGCAGGTACGATGGGGAATGCGTGACACCGCAGTCCGTTGCCGAAGCCGTCATGCGCCAGGCGAAAGAGGGGGCGAGCGCCGCTCCGCTTCCACAGTCGAAGGGTTCGGATGAGTCAAGGGAATCTCGGGGACCGCGGACTGCACAGCATCAGCGCCCAGACCACCGACCTGCCAAAACCGAACCTCGCTCTGACGGTAACGCGTCGCGCTCGAACTATACCGTTGGCAAGCTGGTCGAGTGGGGTGAAATGGAGTTCCCGAACCGCAAACCTGGCGGCAAGGCGACATACACCTCCTTCGCGGTGAAGTTGGACACCCACGCCGGCGAAAGGACATTGCAGGGCGAAGGTTTGAAAGATGCCCTGGCCGACGCCGCTTGCAAAATCGGCGACCGCGTAGGCATCAAGCGCTTGCACAAGGAGAAGGTGCCCGCCTTCAACCATGCGACCGGCCGCCCTGTTCTTGACCCCGAGACTGGGGAACAGAAACTCTGGGACCGTTGGGTCTGGCAAGTCAATCGCATTCATTAACAAGGAAGCAACATGGCATCCGTGAACAAAGTCATTCTCGTTGGCAATCTCGGGGCAGATCCTGAGGTTCGCTACATGCCCAGCGGGGACGCTGTGGCCAATATTCGTATCGCTACCACCGATCGCTATAAGGACAAGCAGAGCGGCGAGATGAAGGAAGCCACTGAATGGCACCGCATTTCGTTCTTCGGCAAGCTGGCTGAGATCGCAGGGCAATACCTGAAGAAGGGCTCCTCCGTTTATATTGAGGGACGCATTCGCACCCGCAAGTGGCAGGATCAGTCGGGCCAGGACAAGTACAGCACCGAGATCGTTGCCGATCAGATGCAAATGCTGGGTGGCCGCGGCGGATCGTCGAACGATGACGGCGACGATGGCTATGGCCGCCAGTCGCAAGAAGGCCGCCAAGCCGGCGGCAGTGAGGGCGGCAATGGTGGTGGCCGACGCGGCCAAAGTCGCCGCCCGCAGCAGGCGCCGTCGCATGGCTTCGAAGATATGGATGATGATCAGATTCCGTTCTGACAAGCCATAAGTGGCAGCTATATGCATGCTCCCGCGAATCCGCGGGAGCATGCACCTCATCTTCGGCTTCGCGCCACACCCGTTTCTCCCCCCCGATCCAATCGCTGTGCTGAAAAGACATTCTGGCGCCTCACGCAGCCGGGATGTCCTTTGAGCAAGCGTTCCTTCGCCTGTCTCAGGCATCGACCACTCTCCACACGGAGCCATCCCATGAAAAAGCTGAGTGATATCGTGAAGAACTGGACGCCCGCTCACTGGGACGCTCTGGTTGCGCAGTACCTGCCCGCCGACGTCCTCACAGACGCCTTCTGGCGAGGTCGCCCTGGTCCGTGCCCGATCTGCGGAGACGGCACAGACAGATTTACCTACGACAACAAGCGGGGCCGCGGTGACTGGGTGTGCCGCAAGTGCGATGCCGGTGGTCCCAAAGCGGGCGACGGCATCGAGCTGGTCTGTCGCTACACCGGCATGTCGTACCTTGAGTTGCAGCGGCGACTCAATGGGGAGGGCGGCGAGCCGTTGCCAGCGAAGATGTCTGCCATCAGGCCGGCATGCCGGCAGCGCAGCAAGGGAAGCGCTTCCGTTTTGATGCGCCGCGTCATAAAGCAGGTCACCAGCTCGACTCCGGTCGCGGCTGGTGACCATGCCATGCGCTATCTCGCCGCCAGAGTTCCAGGGCTGCGCGCTCCGCTGCCACATGGACTGCGGCTGGCCGTGCAGGATTACTGGCACAACGGGAGCATTGTCGGGCGGTACCCAACGATGATTGCTGAGTACCAGCTGCACGACGGCCGGATTGCTACGGTTCACAGAACATCGTTGCACCCGGCCAAGCCAGAGAAGGCGATAGTCGTGTCGGAGGACGGCGAGATCCTTCCAAGCAAGCGAAATTATCCGGGCGCCTTGCCGCTTGATGGCGGCGCTGTACGGCTGATGTCGCCTCGCGATGGAGCGATTGGCGTTGCGGAGGGCATCGAGAATGCCTATGCGGCGTACATGCTGTTCCGGATTCCGACCTGGTCGTGCTTGAACCGCGTGCTCTTGAGCAAGTTCGTAGTGCCAGACGGTATGGGCATCCATACCGTGCACATCTTCGCCGATTTTGACAAGGTGGACCCGAGGACTGGCAAGTCACCGGGTATGGCCGACGCGCTCGCCCTCCAGAAGCGCTTGCGCGCCAATGGCTTCACCGTTGTGCTGCATCGGCCGAAGGTCCGAGGCACGGATTACTGCGACGAATGGCGAACCGTACACCGGTTGCGTCTGATCTCCCAACAGGCAATCGCTGCCTGACATTTTCGCCACCCGAATGGTGGCGTTCCTTTCAACTCTGCCCGGTGGGTTCGCCCCACTGGGCGGAATCCCGTGTGGCAGGACTTCAGGAGAAGCACCATGCCACAGAAGGGTTTTACCGCGATCGTGAACAGGTTGCACATTCACGCAATGCGCAGCACCGCCACCAGCGAGGTCCAGGCTGGTCAGTCCGATGCCCAGTTCTTCCACGTCTACCGACGAGAAGCCTCGGGCCATCTGACGTTGCTCGAGCGGAATCTGTCGTTCGATTCCGCACTCGATTATTGCCTCGCGCCAGCCACGCTTCACTGAGCGCAAAGTCCTCTTCAACAAAAAGCCCAGCAGACATGCTGGGCTTTTTTGCTTTCTGGGGTGGGAAGGCGTCAGCCAGCGTCCTTGGGGGCGCGCCACCCGCGATAGACGACCATAATGGCTTCCAGAATGCACCAGGCGATCAGCGCGTAAAAGAGGAAACGGTTCTGAGCCTGGGTGGTGGAAAGATACTCGAAGAATTTCATGGTGAAGTCCTGTCGTCCGTTGTGATGATTGTAGATTGCCACGAAGTGAGCGCCAGTCAAGCCGGAGCGAGTCAATCGAAGAACCGCGACATCGCCGAGTTCATTGCACTAAGGTCCAGTGCGCTTGGGGCGGGCACGGCGGGCACCTCGATATCCGCTGGCGCATCCCGGGAGATTTCCTCCCTGACGAGTTGGGCTCTCGGGGTGGAAGCAGCGGACTGCCCGACCGCTGCGACATTCTGGGGCGGTACGAACGCTGCCTCGGAGCGGTACATCAAGGTAGTCAGGAGTGCACCTGCAGGCGCCGGCGTTGCCGCAACGCCTTCTTTCGCTCCCATGACCTGCGCGCCGACCTCTGCCAAACGGCGGAAGACCTCGGCTCGCAGGCGCGGGTCGTTGACCTGCGCAAGCTGCGCGTAGAGCTGAGGCGTCGTCATCGGGTTGAGGGTGACTTTGATGGCGAGCTTCCCCATAGTCGTTACCCGCGCGCTTGCCGTGCGCTACCGATGTCGAAGAATCCGCGGACATTGGCGTAGCAGGGCGATTCCATCGCGACGATATGCGAGCGCGGGAAGGCGGCACGGATGGCGCCGGAGTACAGCGCGCTGCCGCCACCGGTGAGAACGATGGCTGCGATGTCTTCCGTGCGGCCCACCCGCGTCTGCATTTCCTTGACCGCGGTTTGACATTGGGCCTTGGCGACTTCGAAATACGGGCGCAGGTCGACCATCTTGTTGTAGTAGCGCATGAGCTTGCCGTCACGCAGGGACTTGTCGATGCGCTCGATGCTGCCAGACGGCTCCCCGCCTTCGTCCGCCGAAAGGAGTTGGGCGACTTGTTGGTAAATTCGCGACGATCCGCCGGGAACGCCGCCGCTGCGGGTGTCATCCATCATGTAGCCACGAGCGACAACCCAGTCGGTCGTGAAGTAACCCACGTCCACGATCAGGCAGTTGTCATCCGGGTCCAGATCCTTGCCGGATTGACGCATAAACGTGACCAGCGATCCGAGTGGCTGGGGCAGGGCGACGACCCGGTTGATGCTGACGCTGCCGGCGCCGAAGTCATGCGTGCCAGCAAAGCGTTCCTGCAGGACGCCGGCGTACTTCTGTAGGGTATGGACGGGAAGGCCGAGGATGAGTTGGCCAACGTCCCTGGCCTGTGAATAGTGAAGCGCGCCGAACAGCAACGCAGCATATTCCGGCGTCGTGACGAAGTCCTCGGAGAGGGTCCGCCCGGTATTGCCGTATGCAGAGGTGATCGAGACGTCCGGGCCCACCTCGTATTCAGCGCCGTCCACAGTTACGTGAACGACATCGCGCGACTGGAAATAGCCATCCCCGTGGTTGGCGAGGCTCGAAGCCGATCGAGTTGGGGCCAGCGAAAGAAACATGCGGGTTGCAACGTCCGCACCCAGGGGGAAGGCAAACTTGGTGTTGCCGTAGCCGACATCGACCGCAATGGTTTTGGTGGTGTTCATCTGAAGACTCTCCTTGGCTTTGTTGAAGGTTGCCGGAGCGCAGTGGTGTCACATATCTGACTGTGATCTGACAGGAATGTGTTAGGTGGTGTCACCAGGTGTCAGCGGGCGTCACCACGTCGCGCTGATCTCACACCTGCTCACACAGACCTGACACTTGCTAACACGTATCTGACACTGCGATCCGATCCCTTTCGAATCTACCCGGTGCGATGCGAAGTCAAGTTGTCGAATGCTGGCGAATTTGACGGCGATTTCGTTGCGACGCGGCTGAGTTTCGGTTTATCCTTTGAGCACCTTCAGCGTCCCCGACGCATCGACCTCGCCGCCAGTTGGTGGCAAATCCCAGGCAACCACGACCTCAAGGAGGACGTGCGGACGCCCAGTGTGCAGGCCGGAAATTGATCCGGCATTTTTTTCAATCAAATCAAGCAGACAGTGGCCGACATTGAGGAAGGCTGCACACCGCGATAACACTCGATCTCAGCGCCGATGTGCGCGCTGTAACGCAATGAGAGAGATTTTGGGGCGCACAGTTGCACAGTCCCAAGGCTCCATCACGGAAGACACGTCCATTCAGCGAGAGAGCTGGGTACGGTTCAGGCGGCCCGAGACACTGCGGCCAAGGTGAACTGACTTTGGGACGGGGGATTGGATGCGATCGGGCCAGACGGCTATCGCGGATCCCTTCACTTGACGACCGGTAGGCGCAGCCGGCACAGAAATGCGCAAGAACGATTTACCCAAGAGTCTTGCGATGGTGGACCACAAGGGTCGCTATCGCAGTCGCGTCGATCGACGCAGCGGCTTGGGTATTCGCGGGGACGGGCTCGGCGTGAGCCGGGCCATGGACTACGCGGACGGTCGGACCACAGTTCTTCCCTGTGTCTGGTCGATCGAGTGCTATCGCTAAAGGCAAGGAAGGCAGTCCCCCAAATCCGGTGGGGAGAAGTGACCGGCAGGTGTCGAACGAACGGGGCGTTTGACAGTGTTGGAAAAGGGTCGCACCGTAAAGCGCGCCCCCGCCGTGGTGATATCACGGCTGGCCAGGACTAACGAGTATGGGTATCAGGATCGATTTCCGGGGAAAGATCAGGAGCTACGCGTTCCCCGCGCGGCTGGAAGGCGAACTCATCGCGCTGTTCGAGGACAACGTCGACCGCGTAATCAGTAGGTCGAGGCGCAGCAGAAATGCGCTGAGCATCAAGACGCAGGAGTATCGCCTTCTCAATGTCTGCGCCGCAGTGCGCGAGCTGCGGCAGGAGGGTGGCTATGCGGTTGAATCTCCGTGGTCGATTCGGAACAAGCACGTCCAATGGTTGGTGGATAACTGGGTTCGGAAAGGGCAAACAGCGGGAACGATCGAGAACAAGCTCACCTATCTGCGCGCGATGGCTGAGTTCATGAACAAGCCGTATCTGGTCAAGACGCTTGCTGAATACGGCGATCGCACGGAGCATGGGCTCGTTCGCCACTATGTTGCCCAAGAAGACAAGTCCTGGTCGGGGAATGGCATCGACATTGACGCGAAGATCAAGGAGATTGAGAGGACCGATGAGTGGGTAGGCGTTCAGCTTCGCTTGATGTGGCTGTTTGGCCTACGGGTTGAGGAATCCGCGAAGCTTCAGCCGGGCGTGGCGGTGCGCGGCGGCATGCTGCACGTCGAACGCGGAACGAAGGGTGGGCGAAAGCGAGAGGTCTTAATCGACATGCCGGAGACGCAGTACCCGTTGCTTGCCAGAGCGGCGTCGCTGGCCAATCCCAGGACGGGGTCAACCACCCCGACGGACTATACACTTGACCAATGGATGAGCCATTTCTATGAGGTACTGCGAAAGCATGGTCTGGTAAGGAAGGTGACGGGCTGCACTGCACACGGCCTGCGCCATGAATATCTCCAGGGGCTGTACCAGCGCAGTACCGGCGATGCTGCGCCGGTCAAGCGAGGCGCGCGGCTCGCCAGTCGTGAGGTGCATGAGGAGGGACAGCGCGTCGTTGCCCGAGCCGCTGGGCATAGTCGTCCTACTAAGTCGAATGCGTACTTAAGTACATACGCCGTTCAGGAGCGCCTCTCCAAACCTGTTGTCAAGCCTGGGCAGGCGGCCTTGGCACTTGCAGCAGCCAACGGCAACAAATCCCACGCTGCGCTTGCGCTTGGCATCAGCCGCCGCTCGCTGTACCGGCTCTTGGACAGCTACGCCGCGGGAGATCAGTCGTGAAGGTGGAGGATCAGGAAAGCTCGTTTAATTGGCATAGCTTTTACCGGAAAGTTGCGGCGTTTATCCCATCAAAATTGCTGCGGGACGCATTCTGCGCTGCAGCCGTTGGGAAACGCTGCCGAGGTCGCAATCGCCGTTCCGACAACAGTTCGCGGTCGTCCATACTGGGTGACCGCCGTACGCCTACTCTGAGAAGGAAGAATGCATGACGAAATCCGAACTAATTGACGCGATCGCGGCCGGTGTGGACGGTCTTACCAAAGCAAAGGCAGAACAGGCACTGAACGTGACCCTGTCGGCCATCATGGACACCGTGGCCAGGGGTGACGCACTGAACTTGGTTGGCTTCGGCTCCTTCAGCAAGGGCGAGCGTGGCGAACGCATTGCGCGCAATCCGCGAACCGGCGAGAAGATCACGGTGGATGCTGCCAAGACAGTGAAATTTAGACCGGGCCAGAAGTTCAAGGATGCCGCCAATGCGTAGCGATTCGAAGCCTGGGACCTCGGGTAGCAACGACGGGACCTACCTCCATTCCGTTTTCATCGTTCTTAGGCGGGTGATGCAGGTTTTCATTGTGTGATCCCCGCGAGCGTTGTGGGTGCGGTGCTATTTTTTTTTTTTGGCGCTCACGGGACAGGCACCCGTCAAGACTGCCGTGCTGGCGGTACACACTTGGGCCGAGGCGTCGGTGCGGCCTGCCCCGCAAGGGGCAGGCCTGGTAGCAGATTGTGGGGCGGAGCTTGAGGGGCTTTCGAAATTGCGTCGCCCGGCGATATTTGCCCTAACACTGCGATGAAGGTCGTACCGACTGCTGCTGCAGATGCGGCGAGTCGCGAGGTGAGCGCGCTGTATGGGATTCTCGTGTTGATGTCCTTCGGGCTGTTGTTGGCTATGAGGCCAGGCCGTCGTTTCTTCGGAATACCATCGCATTCTTGAGCGGGAGGGCCTGTGATGGCCCTCACAGAACGAAAGGCACGTCCAAAGACGTGCCTTTCATGTTTTTGGAAGGAACATGTTCCCTCCTTCTGGCGTCGCCGCTAACGGGCATAGGCGAGAGCCAACGTGGCCAGCGCGCCTGCGTGCCGTATGAGATGACCGAGCGATTCCGCGTCGCGATTTGCGCTCACAGCGTTGCCGGATACCAACCATGCGAACGCGACGCGGCGGGCCGGCTTCTCCCCCGGGTGTGGGGTGGGTGGCGGGAGGTCGATTGGCGTCGTCCGCGCGTCACCAGCCAATGCTGGGAAGGGTTCGAGACCAGTGAAGTGGGCAAGCTCGGCGATGCTGATGACGCTGTACGCCGGCGTCGCATCGTTGCGAACCACATAGGCCGCTGCGCCGACGCCAGGCACGTAGATCGCTTTCCACAGATACCCAGGTACCCGGACACGTCCGTTGAGCGTGGGGCTGTCCTTGGCGAACGCAGGGCCGGTGACGACCTGGATGGAGCCGTGCTCCCGAGCAAGTTTGCGCGTGGACGTCTCAATATGACTCCACGTCCGGCGGTTAGACATACTGTGCTGCGGGACGATGTTGGCAAGGCTGAAGCTCTCTGCCTGCGAGGCCTTGTCGGCAAAGTCCCCGCTCGGTGCCACCGCGGTCGTAGCCCGATCGAGCGAAGTCCTGCAGTCTGGCCCGGTCCGAAGGCGGCAGCCGGTCTTCCTCGTAGAAGTCGCTGTCGCGCGGCAGCTTGCGGGCCGCCTCCACCGCTGTGGCCGTCAGCCGCTCGGCCGACCACAGCGCCGTGCGGGTGCTGGGCGAGTAGAGCACCGCATAGGCGCGATAGCAGAGAAGCCGTGTATCCCGCGCCGCCTCGCGAACGGCCGGCTGGCCCGCTGATAGCACGTGCGGGCAGGGCGCGGCGTCTTTAGCGACGGCTGCGGTTGCTGCGCTCAGGGCGAGCAAAAGGGCGATGAAGGAGCGGACCATGGTCAGGGAGGAAGGTAAGTGAACACCGTTCCAGCTTGCCAGCCCAGTTACAAAGTCAAGGCGTCACGGCTGCCAATGGTCCGGCACGCCATCGATGGCCTTGCCGATGAACTCGTGCAAGTCGAAGAGCGGCCATTCCCGGTCGGCCAGTGCCTCCTCTGCGATCTCGGCGCACAGCGCCGGCACTGGCTCGAAGCGGACCATGGGCGCGCCGTCGACGTAGATGATCCTGGCGCGCTGGAGCAGCTTCTGATAGCGGGCAGCCTGCGACACCACGGTCTCGGGCGGGTCCACGTGCTTGAACTCGTAGCCCGGCTGGGCGAGAGCCGCGGCCATGGCGGCGAACTTGGGGCCAACCGTCTCCCAGTCCGAGGTGGTCGCCGCGAGCAGGTTCAGGAAGTAGGGGATGTCTGAGCTGGTGAGCGCGCGGCGCGACATCATCGATACGGCTTCCTGGTCGGCAGGGCGATGCTCGACGCGGCTATTCCAGATGGCGCTTAGCCGGGTGAAGGCGGTGTTCTTGTCCGCATCCATGGTGACGGGAGGCGTCGAGATGCCGCATTCTTCACAGACGATGACCGCCTGGAGACGGCCGGCGATATAGGTGGGGGCGCCATCGCAGTGGGCGCATTGTAGGAGGCCGCTGGGCATGGGAAAGGTCAGGGTCGGAAATGCCGGCATTATGCCTGCCCCGAGGGCGGCGCCCAGCGGTCCAGTGTGATGAAGCGTTCGAACAGCGGTCCTGCTATGCCGCGTCGATGGCCAGATAGCCGGCTGTGGTGTTCAGGACTTCCTGGCGCGCGGTGTTCTCGAAGCCTGCAGGATCTCGGCATGGTCGCGTAGCGCGGCTCCGATCTGCCAGAATTCGTTGAGCCAATGGCCGGGTGGGCCCATGGGGCCCCCCAACTGGCCGGTGGTGATCGCTCCCCGAATGGCGAGGACGGTTTCCGGTTCCGGGTATTCGCGGTCGTTGTCGTTGTACTGAGGCATGCCTATCTCGGTTGGGTGGCCCATTGTAGGGCCGGGTGCATCTGGAATCCGTCGGCTTGCCGGAACAGTTCGGCGGCGCCTCGAACGTACTGCAGAATCCATTCCGTGGCGATCCATCGCCTTCCCAGGCGCTCGGCGGCCAGGCCGGTGCGGATCGTCCCGCCGAAAGGATCGACCACCAGGTCGCCCGGCCGGGACAGGAATCGCGTAAAGAAATCCGGAATGTCGGTCGGCTGCATGGCGCCGTGGGTCGGCAGGCCGAGAGACTGCGCGGCGCGGCGGTAAGCCCGGGTGTCCGCGCAGTTGTGACCCCGCTCGATGACATTGCGGGGCAGGCGGCCCGCAGTCTGATTGCCGAAGGCGCTTGCCCGGATGCGATAGGCGCCGTCGCCATACACCGCGTTACGAGTCTCTCCGCCGGCGGCCATCAGTTGGCGGTGCCGGGCGGTGTGGGCCTCGAGGAGCTGGCGGTTGTCCGCGCGCACGCACGACGGATCGTTGGTGAACCACAGCACCGGTTCGTAGGCGGAGGCGAGCTGGACACGGTCGACGCAGGCCCATCGGGTCGGCCCGGGCGGCTTGCTGTAGTTGACCCAGGGGACGCGGCCCATCAGGGAAAGGCCAAGCCGGTCATGCAAGGCCAGCGTGAGGCGCTCTATATAGAGCGAGCGGGCTGGGCTGCGCGGCTCGAAGATGTCGTTCGACACATTGAGGACAATGCTGCCGCCTGGCACAAGCCCTGCGACGATCGGCTCGAGGGCCTTGCACAGGAAGTCGACATACTGCGCTTCCGTGGGATTGCCGTAGGCCCGGGCCTGGCGCAGCGGGTACGGCGGCGAGGTGACGCACAGCGCAATCGGTTCGCCAAGGCCGCGGAAGATTTCCTCGTGGCGCGCCCAGACGGCCACACCCAGGGTGGTGCTGAAGGCGACAAGCCGAACGCCGTTGGCGGCGCGGTCGAGCTCGTGCGTAACAGGCTGCGTCAGCCGCCAGAATCCGGCGCGGTCCGGAATGCGCTCCACGACGCCCATGGCCTTCAGCGTCTGCTGATGCCAGCGCACGGCGCGCTTGAACGGGCTGTGCAGGGTGCCAGCGGCGCCGATCGGGACTTTGGCCTGAGCCTGGGCGAGATCGATCCCGACCGCGGTCGCCACGGCATCGTAGAGCTGGGCGGTGGCGATGCCTTCGGCTGGCGCGTCGGCGAACGCTGCTGCCACGTGTCCGAACAGTTTCAACTGCTCCATCATGCAGCGCCCCGTGCAAGCGCACGCTCGCATGCTGCCGCGACGTCGAACGACGTCACAGGGAAGGCGTCGTGCACGGCGCCGTCGAGCAGCCGGCCCACCGCTTTCTTGCCCACCGCGTGCATCACCGTCACGGGGAACCGGCCCTCGTCGCGGGCGCGCATGAAATCTTGACCGCGCTCGAGCTGCGCGCCATGCCTGTCGAGGCAAATCCCGCCGGCGATCCACGTCTGCGCCTTGTTGACCCATTGCTGAAAGCTGGCGAACTCGCGGAAGACCGGCTCACTGGAGGAACGGTCCACGACTGCCGTATGCCAGTGCCCCCATTGTTTGAAGAGGAAGGGCACGCCGGCTGCCGCGCATTGGTCACGCAACGAGCGCGGCCATGCCGGATGCATCGGCCGGGCACCCGTGCCGCTCTCACCGCCCACGATGATCCAGTCCAGGGAGCCCGGCGCATAGTCGTTGCCGGAGGTATGCAGCAGTTCACCGGTCAGAGTCGAGAACACGTCGACATGCCCGAGCAGCGGTTCCATCGAGAGAAACCGCGTCTTTGCCGGCGCGCGCAGAAGCTTCGGGATGTCGCGGTCGGCTTCCACCTGGTTCACCACGGTTGCGCCCAGCCAGATATCGGCGGGGGCATTGCCGGCGATCCACGTAGCCAGCCACGGAACGAGGGGATTGTCCGCACAGTCGTCGCACAGCATCAGCGTGTTGAACGCATCGCCCAATCGCTTCGTGGCGTTGCCGATGCGCTTGGTCAGCACGAGCTTGTCCAGGTTCGGCGTCTGGCGCCAGACATCGAGCATATCGATGAACCACTCGATCGGCACCTCGTTGTCGAACACATCGGCCAGACTCGCGCAGAAGACGCGTTGCCGGCGCCCGTGTACCGCGGCGAAGGCGTCGTGCGCAGCGTTCCAGTGCAAGGGCTTGCGCCAGTTGGCGGCGGATGTGCGCCGGCGGGGCGCACCGGGGCCCCAGTTTTGGGATTGGCCACCGCCGAAGCGTGCGTTGCGGGCCTCAGCGTAGCAGTGGTCGCAGCCGGGGCCAACCCGCTGGCAGCCTTCCCAGGGATTCCAGCTGTGGTCGGTCCATTCGATCTTGGTGTTTTCGCTCATTTCGTTTTCTCGAACATGTCCATGGTTCGGGTGTCCCGGGTATGGGATGGAAAAGCAAAATCCCTGGCCTGCTGATTCGCGGCTGTGCCGGTGTCTGTGGCAGAAGGGGAATCAGCCACCGAGGACGATTCGTGCGGACACTCGCAGTGCTGCGTGAGCGCATGTACAAAATGCCGGGCGTAGGTTGAGACGGCACGCCAATACGCCGCCATGGGGCCTTTGCGACGGCGCCAGGACAATTCGGCTTCGGCGTTCGATGCCTCGCGCAGTTCGTGGAGCACCGCAGCGATGGCTCGGCGTTGCTCTGGTGGGAGGCGCAGGAGCTGCTGTGCAGCGGGTAGACGCAGGAGGGGATTGATGTAGCCCATCGGGTCGGTGGAAGGTGAGGGATGCTTCCAGCCTATCCAATCGCGGGCAAAGTCAAGCAGGTGTAGGGAGGCGCGTCACGTGGGGCCGAAAGGCCGAACTTCACCGCGGCGGCTCTGAGTGCGTCCACGTCGATTTCGCCGGAGGCGATGACAGCGAGGACCTCTTCGGCAAATCCGTACAGTGCAGTGAGCTCGTCAGCGACGATTTCGCCCACGTAGAGATAGAGTCCGTTGGGCATTCGCCGGACCACAGTGGTCTCTGTTGCCATGCGCGCCAGCAGCGACTCGGCGTGCTCGGCGCCGATGCCGAGATGCCGCTGGACAAGCGGGACAGATGCGGCGCGGTACTGGTGCACCAGCTGAACTGCCTTCAGATACGCACGGTTCATGCCCAGTGGTGCCCGGCTGCTCATGCAGCGCTCGGCCGGGGCAGCCGGACACACGTGATCTGCTGGTCCTGAGGGCGCCATTCGATCACCGGCACGCCGTTGGCGCGGTAGAACGCCTGCTTTTGCGCGAGCCTGGCGTCGTAGTCCGCATTGCCCGTCATGCCAAGGACTTCGATGACGGCCTCAGGAGCCACGTCGGTCAACACAAAGTCGGGATGCACGGCGGCTCGGCCAATGTGGCGCAGCGGTTTGCGGAATGCCCGCTGCAGGCCGACCAGATAGTCAGCCATGGCAACCTCGTATGACGAGTCACAAGGCAGGAACTGGCGGTTGGCCAGCATGGCCGCGGCATCGACCACCGTCAGGTAGCCTGATTTCGACCGCTCGACCAGCAGGACGGCGACGCAACGCTGTTCTGCCTTGCCGATGCCGGACAGGGCGCCCCCGAACGACACCTGCAGGCGCGCGTAGAGGTCGGCGGCCATGAAGAAGCGCTGGGTACTTTGGCGCAGCACGAACTTGCCACCGAACTGGGTCGTGCCGTGGGATTCGATTTCGCCGATCACGATGCCGCGCGGATTGCCGGCCGGAGTGGACGTGAGCCTGCCCTGCCATGCTTCGAACTCCGCCAGGATCTCCGTCCTGCGGCTCGGGTCCCACCGTTGCATGACGTGCAGCAGCCCATCGGCCGGCTTTCCGTTGATACGGCATTCTGCCAGCTCCGTTGTCAGCTGTGACCAGCAGGCGTTCCAGCCGCGCGAACCCGTTCCCGGCCATACGTTCAGCCCTGCTTGCTCCCAGGCGTATTCCAGAAACGCAAGCAGCCCCGCCGAACGCCGTTGCGGCTTCGTGCTCTGCCCTTTGGGGAGGCGCTGGACGGTCTTGGCTGGGGTGTGCGCGCTGACCGAGAGCGAGGCATCGAGGCGGATGTCATGGTGGCCGTCCTTCATCCGGAACGGGTCCAGGTTGTCGCTCGCGCCCGACTTGGCCAGCGCCTGGCGGTTGAATGGGCAGCCTGCAGCATGGTGGTGTGCCTGTTCCGGCCAGCGCGCGAGCAGGAAGATGTCCCGATGTCGGCGAATCACCAGCTTGGGCCGTGGGCGCCGAGTGCTGCATTCGCATTCCGCAAAACCCTGGACCGTCTTCGCGCGCTCGAGGTGACGCGCGTAACGGCCGGGATCTTCCAGTACATCGTCGAGCGGAAACTCGTTCCCGCCAATGCGCACGGTGATCATGGATTCCTCTCCTTAGACGCCGGCTTCCCGGAACATGGTGTACAGATCGCGCCGGATCTCGCTGACGTCGAGTAGACGCTTGGCGCGGGTCATGGCGACGTAGAGCAGCCGCATTTCTTCCGGCGCCATGGTCAACTTGCCGTCGTCGCCGTTCCTGAATTTGAAGTCGCCGGCGAGCTGCACGCGGTCCCACTCAAGGCCCTTGGCGCGGTGGACGGTGGACACGATGTAGTCGGCTTCGTCCTCTGGGGACACGCGGGTGAGGATCAGGCGCAGATAGTCCACCCCCTCGTTGTCGATCAGCTGCACCAGCGGCTTCAGGTCGCGGCCGGCGAACGACTCGGCGTACTCCTGAACCTCCTCCCAGGTCTCGAACAAGGCGAGGGTGGCTGGGTAGCCAATGCGCTGGCCGCGCATCAGCTGCTCGGCGCCGTCGGCGAACGCCCGGAGCTCGTCGACGTTGGCCCGTCCGGCGACGCGGTCGCCGCGGCCGATGCCCTCGGCCAGATGGGTCAGGACCGTGGCGTTCTTGCGGCAAAGGATCGCGTCGAAGCGGTCGTGGCCTGAGGTCGAATCGTGCAGAATTCGGGACTCGACGTGGTCCTGGCCGCGCACTGGCGTGTCCTCATCCATCAGCCGCAGCACGCGGCTGGCCAGCTGTGCAATGGCCGGGCCGAACCGGAACGACTCGGTCAGCGCGCATTCCGGGGCACGGATATGGTCCATGGCGTTGACAGCGCCGCGCCACTCATAGATCTGCTGGTAGGGATCGCCCACGTAGATGACCTGCGCCTGTTGCGCGCGCAGCACCGACAGCATCAGGCCGTCGGCATCTTGCGCTTCGTCGAACAGGATGAAGTCGGCGCCGATGCGCGGCCGGCTGCGCTCAAACAGCTTGACATAGACGTCGTGGGCGATGGCAGACGGCGCATTCGGATCAAGATATTCATCCCAGAGCCGCTTTACATACGGCAGCAGCGATTCGCGCAGGTGCTCGGCTTCCTCTTCCTTGACGATCGCCTCGACCGGGATGTGCCAAGCGAGCGGCTCTGCCTGGGCGGAGCGGCAGAAGCGCGCGGCGCCGTCCATCACCATCCGGGCGACCTTGCTCGGGCTGAGTTCCAGATCCTTGCCGATGGTGGTGGGGCAGGCGTAGTTTACCGAAGCCGTAGCGGATCGCCAGTTGATGGGGTGGCTCGACCGGATTCCTGAGCTTGCGCGTGATCTCCGGGCGCGTGGCGCTGTAGGCGAGCGAATGCACGGTGCGGCAACGGGTGTTCTGCGGAAACTTGCGGGCCGCTTCGTTGGCGATCTCCCGATTGAAGGCCAGATACAGGCCACGCGCGCGGCCGCGGGCCTCAGCGGCCATGCGCAACGTGGAGGTCTTGCCGGCGCCGGCGTACGCCTTGACCTTGACGGCGCCACCGGCACGCACCGCCTCCACGACACACTCTTGTTCGGCGGTAGGAGTCATGCCATCTCCAGTTGTTCCGGCAGGCGCGCAAGAACCCGTCGCCGGATGGTCAGCGCGTGCGCGCGGGAGGCCTCGGCGCGCCGTGCGGCCTCGCCGCTAACTTTGTCAACGATATAGGCGAAGTAGAGGGCGCTGGTGGGCCCGGTCCAGGCCTGCCACTTGGCGCGAACGTCAGCCCGCTGCTCGGCTGTCAGCGAGAAGTAGACGGCGCGTTTCTCGCGCCAGACGCGGGCGTGCAGTCCGCGCATCGTCGTTTCGAGCCTGTCGGAGCGCTGCTGGCGGCGAGCCAGTTCCTCGTCGGCCGAGTGCTGTTCGGCGGCCACGTGTTCCGCGAAGAGCGGATATCGGTCGCGCTCGCGCTGCTGCTTGCGCGCGAAGGCGGCCTGGCGGCGGGCGTTAAAGTCGATAGGGTCGTGGCGTCCGAGTCGTGTGAATCGCATGGGCGGCAAGGAATGGAGTGGTCTAAGACCAAGATACCGGCCCCGCGCCGAAGTCAAGGCGGCGGGCGGGCGAAGTTCGCCGCCAACCATTTTCCGAGGTGTCCTGCCGGCGTAGGCGCCGAAAGCGTTAGAATTTCGGGCGTCTTTTACCGAAATCCCCCATGTCATCCCGCAATCCGACTTCCCGGGAAATCTCCCTGGGCAACCGCCCGAAGCACGAACCGGAGTTCATCGCGCCCGGCGAGCCGCAGTACGGCGAGATCGCCCGACTGGATGCGTTCACGTTCAAGCGCTACCTGGACCGGGTGTTCTGGCATCCACGGCCGGAGGTGCTGCGTTTCGAGGTTCGTGCTATCCCATCGCCTGTGGGCAGCGTCTACGACGTGGTCGCCATCGTGGGGCAGGGCGAGGGAGAGATCTGGTTCTCCGAGGCGGCCGTGCCAGCGCGGTGGGACTATGTAGCGATCACGGAGACAAGCGATGGGCTGGGTCGCATGCAGCGTGAGAAGGCCAAGGCCGAAGGCAAGCTGCCCCAGGACTACAAGCCCTTCGTGGGCGAGGGGCCGGTGCAGGACTATGCCAAGCTCGAAAATCCGGAGGAGGTCGAGCAGCGGCGCTGGGCAGTGGTCAATCGCATCCGCGAGGCCAACCGCCGGGCGCGCGAGGCGGCAGCGTGCGCGCGCTAAGCATCCGATTCTTGTCCCGCGCTGGCAGGCAGGGTAAGATTCGTCCGATTCTCCGCGCATCAGCGCATCGACCTTGCCGGCGTACCGGCCATCTTCATTTCCACCCATTGGGGTTTTTCCCAATGGGGAAGGCTCCATTTCAGGAGCCCTTCCATGCGTATCTTCTCCCGTATCACCGCGCTGGCTGTCCTCGCGACCGTCATCAACCTGTTCGCGGTCCTCTTCTTTCTTTGTACTACCGAGGACGATAGCCTTGCTGCCATGCAAGTGCACATCGTTGCGGAGATCGAGTTTCTGGTGCTGATCAGCTGGCTTCTCGCGAAGCTGCTGGGTCTGGACCGGAAGCCTGCTGCCGCCGCGTGACCGCTCAGGCCAGCGGCCGATTCCACTACCCACCGGGAAATACTCTCCGGTGGGGCGTATCCCGCCTTGCGAGGAAACGTATGACCTCCAGGCGTTTCTCCAATCCGGGCGGCAAAGGCGAGACGGTGTTTATGCATGGTGTCTCCATGTATAAACTCGTCTCTACATTCCGACAGGTGGTTGCCATGTCCAAGTCCGCAACACTTACGATCCAGAAATGGGGCAGCGCCCTCGCCGTGCGCATCCCCACCAGTGCGGCGCGTGCCGCGCATTTCACGGAAGGCCTTGCCGTAGAGGTCGCAGTGGCTGACGTTGGGGTCACTGTCAAGCCGGTCGGCCATCGCAGCCTGACGCTCGCCGAAAAGCTGGCATTGTTCGATCCCGCGAAGCACGGCGGCGAGGCTATGCCCGCAGCGCCTCGCTATCCAACGTCTACGCTGCGGCATGTGAGCAGTTGAACCAGGTTATCGCCATCTAGGCACACCAATCCGGTCGCATTCGCGCTTCCGGACTCAATCACCCATCGGGAACGCCCCCGGTGGGGGCGTTCCCACTTTCTCGAGGTAACGCCATGTTTAAACTCAACACCATCGAAATTGAAGTCGGCCCGGTGCCGGCCGAGGAGGCGTGCGCGCAGGTTGGTCGCGACGACTACAGCGAACGCTCGCGGCGCGAGTGCGCGGTGTACATCCGGCAGCTGCAGCGCATCTTCGGCAATCCGGATCCCACAGTCCTGCGGTTTGTCCGCCGCGGCTTCCCGCATGAACTCGGCCGCTATCACGAAGTGGTTGCCGTTATAACCGCGGAAGGCGCCGACCTGTTCAACGAGTCGTTGTTACCCAGCGAATGGGATCACATCGCTCGCGCCGAATTGACCTGGCTGCGCTTGCAGGGGAAATGGCGCGAAACGGTGAGGGCCCGCCCCTCGGCGATCGAGCTTGTACCGGACATCTTCCAGCGTACGGAGATTCCTGATTTTCCGAATCATCCGGCTGCGATGTGGTGGGCACTGGGATTCATGCCCATGCCGATCGGCCGCGCCATCTCGATTCACTGAGGGGCCACGCCATGACCAACACCCTTGCGAAGCCGACGATCGTTGTGCATCTGGACGGCGGCCTGGTGCAGTACGTTGGGAGTGACTCCCACGTCCCCGTGATCGTCGTCGACCATGACCTCGAAGGTGCAGGCGAAGACGAAGTCAAAACCCCGCCCGATGGCGGCCGCGCCACTGTCCGTCTGGAAGCCTCCACCGACATGAGCCGCGAGTCCGCCCAGCGCTGGATGGAACTGGCCACTTAAGCGGTTCCGTCCGCCCTGATTCACCGATTCATTCCCTCGGGAGACCATCCCGACGGGGCGGTCTCCCATATTCCTTGAGAGACCGACATGTACAACCAGATCATTGAGAAATTCATTGCGGCCCAGCGTACGGCCCGCCAGGCTTACCAGGATGCCGCGCAGTTTGAGCGCGAGGCGCTGGCCAGCACAGGCGCAGGCGAGCCGTTCTTTGCAGTCGGCGTGCGTTCCGAGTACCGCCAGGACGACGAACTTGAGAAGTTCTGCTTCGCGCTGGCTGGGAACGTTGTCAGCCGCGCGCGTCGCGAGTTCGCCCCGGTGGGGGCGCGACTCGATATCGACAACCAGGCCGAGTTCGACCGCGCCGGACTGGATATCGGCAAGGCGCTGAAAAAAGGCAATATCCCCGATGTCGACCAGCTCTGGGCATCCCTCAGCGCGTACTACAACGGCGACGGCGGTGCCACCACCGCGTACCGGCAAGCTGCGGCACGCATTGTCCGTGGCTTCGGCTTGCACCGGAATGCGGAAGTGAAGCGCACCGCGTCCGGCGTCGTGCTCAAAAAGAGCGTCCATTCCGAGGCGGGGTGGAAATCTGCCCGCCGCAGGGTTGGTTACTACAGCACGCAGCCCACGGCAGACTGCCTGTCAGGCCTGGCTACCTTCGCCGGAAAGGCGGGTAACGCGGTGCTGGCGAGCATGCTGCAGCGAATCGATCTGCATCAGCTGGAATACACCTCACGCGAGAAGATGTCCATGCCGGGCCTCGACATCACGCTCTACAACGACAAGTGGGAGTTTAAGTTCTCGCACGAGTTGGCTGAACCGCTCATGCTGTTCGTGGGCGAGTACGGCCAGGACGCCATGCAGGAACGGCACTGAGATGTACAACGCGCTTGTTGAGGCGTTTCGCTCGGCGCAGGGCGCTTCGCTCGATGCCTATGACCGGGTCTGCGCGCTTGCCGCGCAGGTCCGCGCCGATGCGACGATCGTTCCCGTGCCTATCGACCAGGCTGGCGACTTTCGTCGGTTCCTTCGACGCCTCGTTGCGAGCCTGATCGATCGGGCAAGCAAGGAGTTCGGCATCGAAGGCGCACCCGTGTGCATCGACGAGACGCGCATTCCGGTGAACGGCCACCCGAACATCTGGGAGGCCATCCGCGCCGGCGATACGCCCGATCTCGACCGCTACTGGCGGGTGCTTGCCGAGCGGTACCAGGCCAGCGGCCGCGCGTTGGCGTACCGGCAGGTCGCCGAGACGCTCGCTGCGGCGCTGCAGTTCGATCAGCCCAATGCCGTGCGCCGGCACGCCAAAGTCGTGCGGCTGCGGCTCAAGGCGCCTTCGTTGCCTGTGGCTGCCGCGCGTCCGTCACGGCGCGTTGCAGCAGACGCGCATGCCGACGTGCGCGCGGCCTTGCTAGCGCTGGCCGCGTATGCGCAGGATGCGGGCGAGCCCGCCCTGGCAGGTTGCCTGCGCCAGTTCGACCATGGTGAGGTATTCGCTGCGCAGCAGCGGCGGACTTTCCCAGGGTTGGACGTCCTGCAATACAACGAGTACTGGGAATTGCGGTTCGCCGCGCGTCTCGGATAAGGCCTTCTAGCCTTCGTCGCCCAGCACCTGCAAGAGCCGGCTGCTGCCTAAGCAGCTTGGCACCTTCTCCTGCCCCGTCGACGACGGGGCATTTTCTTTTTCAGGATCCCTATGACTCACTGGTACGAGCCCTTGCGGGCCATCGTCAGCCTCGGTTCGCAGGCAGACAAGATTTCCCACATGGGAGAGTTGCATGCCGCGCGTCAGAGGCATCTGTCGCAATTCTTTACCACCGATGCCATCGCCCGACAGATGTGGGGCG
This sequence comes from Cupriavidus neocaledonicus, assembly GCF_000372525.1. GTDB lineage: Bacteria > Pseudomonadota > Gammaproteobacteria > Burkholderiales > Burkholderiaceae > Cupriavidus > Cupriavidus neocaledonicus. The sequence goes on along the minus strand of NZ_AQUR01000069.1, from coordinate 24,142 downwards.
TTGTGGACAGCTGGCGCCCCGACCGTAAGGTCTCGGTGCTGGACAATTCTGTCGGCTCCGCCCGGCTGTTGCAGTTCGCGGATCCGGCGGCGCACACGCTGTATGGCGTCGACGTGCATGAGCCGACGATTGCCGCTGTCCAGCAGTGTGTAGAGGCCGCCGGCTTCGAAGGAAGCTTCCGCATGGCTGGGATGGAGGAGATTCACCCGCGTCACTTCGACGTAGCCATTATCAACCCGCCGTTCTCGATCCACCTCGAATCGCCGCATCTGCAGCCCTTCTGCTGCACCACGTGGGGCCGGTTCGGGGCCAACAGCAGCGCCCTCAGCCATGAATATGCGCTGGCCCAGGCGCTCGAGGCCGCGCAGGTGGTGGTAGCGTTGTTGCCGACGAGCTTTGTCGATCGCTTCGCGAACGTCGTGGATCACCGGGATGCGCACAGCACGGCCGCGCGCCGCGTGGTCGGCATCTTTGATTTGCCGGCCTCGGCCTTCCGGGAGGAAGGCGCCACGGTGCACACCTCCATTGCGGTGTTCGGCCGCTACCGGATGGGGCGCGTCGTGCGTCAAGCGCACGGCGATTTCACCGTCCCGCTGCCCGGCCTGGACCTGAACGTGGATGACCGTCATTACCATGAGCCACGCCTGAACCATCAGGTGCTGGACGATACCGGCCCTGCCATCATGCGGCCGGTGACTTCGCAGAAACGGGTACGCATTGCCAATGATGGGCGTCGAATCGTCCTGGGCTTCGAGTGCGGATTCGTGGAGGCCATGGTGCTCAACCGGCTGTTGGAACGGCGCATCCTGCCATTGGATGGTCAGCGCCTGCCGCACGGCATGCGCTATGCCGGCAGCGGCCGCCTCGATCTGGAAGCCTATCTCGTGCAGGACGACCCGATGGCCGCGCTGGGCAGCCTTCTGCGGCTGATCCGTGACGCCGGCGGCGTGCCCGAACTGGCACCGGGCTTCTTGGAGCATTTTGGGAAGCGGCTGCGGCGTAGCGCGCGCCAGGCGACGCCCCTGCGGCACACCGTCTGGACGACTGGCGTGAATGCCGCGGAAGCCATCAGCGGCGTGGCCCTCAAAAGCCATGTCGCGGATCCGCTGAAGTGGGGCAGCCCCGTGATCAAGGCAGGCGAGGCCGTGGCATTCGTTCGCCAGCCGGACGGCCGCTACGCTTATCAGGCGGGCAATGCTCAGTTTGTGCTGACTCTGGACGAGCTCATGAGCCGCTTTGCCGTCAGCCGGTCGGCCCAGACATGGGAGACCGTGCACGAAGGCCTCTCGGTGAAGTATCCGGGACAGGCGTTGGCGCTGCGCCTGCGTATGCAGGCGCTCGGCATCGATCGGTGGCTGAACTGGGAGTTTCAGCAAAATGACCTGGTGGAACTGCTGCAGAAACCGTGCGGCGCGGTTGCCGCCTGGGAACAGGGTTGCGGCAAGTCGAGGCTCGCCGCGGCGCTGATCCTGCTGGCCGGGGTCAAGCACGGCTTGATCGTTGTTGAGGCACGCCTGGTACCGGAAATGCGTGCCGAGCTGGCGCAGATCCTGCCACCGGCGGCGGTACACGTCATCGACTCGCCGGAAAGCCTTGGCGCGCTCGGGCAGATTAATCTCATTGCCTACGAGCGGCTGCGCATGCCGGTGTGCCGGGAAGCGTCTCGGCGCGTCACATACGCCCATCGGCTCCGACGCCGGATTGGCCTGCTGGTGGCCGACGAAGGGGAACGGTTGTCGAACCCGAACAGCGACCAGAGCCGCGCGCTCTGGCAGCTGTCGGCGAGGCGCCGCTACATCCTCACCGGGAGCCCTATCGCGAACTACCCGCGCGATGTGTTTGGCCTTATCGCATTCACGGGTGGTGATGGTACCGCCGCTCAGCCTTATGGCTACCGCCGTGGCTACCTGGATAGCCAATGGCTGGCCACCGTGCAGCATGCCCAGCGCGGGGTAGACCGGTTCCGGGATGACTTCGTCGTGCTGGAATGGGTGACATGGGAGTTTGCCGAGAGCCTGCAGGACGGCGCAAAGCGGGAGGTGCCGAAGATCGGCAACTTGCCGCTGTACCGCCAGATGCTGGCGCCGCACGTCAAGCGCCGGCTGGTTTGCGAGCCAGACGTGGCCAGGTACATCCAGATCGATCCACCGGCAGTCGAAGTGGTCGAGACGGACTGGGACCCGGCGCACCTGTCGTTGTATCTGCGCACGGCCGACGAGTTCGCGGAATGGTATCGGGAGATCCGTCGCACCGACGGACGCTCGAACAACCTGATCGCGATCCTGGCTCGGATCCGCGCGGTGCACTTCGCCGCCAACTACCCGCAGTATGGGGTGGACGGGGTGGGGACGCTGGGGCAGCTGACCAGCAAGCAACGCGCCGTGATCGACCGCTTGAATGCCATCGCCGAGGAAGGAAAGCAGGCCATCCTGTTTGCCGAAAACCCCCGGGTGATCGACCTGATAGCGGGGCAGCTCAAGGCTCGGGGCGTCGAGACAGTCCCGTTCCATGGCGGCATCCCGATCACGAAACGCGTGGCCGACAAGGACAAGCGGTTTGTGAATGGCTCCGCCACCGGCCTGCTGTGCACGAAGGGCTCGGGTAGGGCAGGGTACAACCTGCCCAATGCCGACTACGTGCTCTTCTATGACCGTTCGTGGACGTGGCGCATCGAGTATCAGGCGATGCGACGCGCGCTGCGGTGGAACCGGAAGGGCCAGTTGAAGGTGGTGTATTTCCACCTGCCGGGGAGCATTGATAAGTACCAGGACCAGATGGTGGCGCACAAGCGCGACGCCATGGAAGCCGGGTTGGACTGGGCGACGCCGGAACTGGAGGACGAAGCGTTTCTGCACATGGATACGCTTCTCGATGCATTTGTCGAGGACCTGGCGGCGCTACACGGCCGCGAGAATCGCGACCAGCGCCAGCTGCTCAAGGAGGCCGCATGAAAGCGAATGAATGCACTGTCACCCTGGGTGAAGGCGTGGCGACGATCAAGCGCCGCGGAACGCGCGGCACGATTGTTGCCAACGTCCTCGGCACGGTGGAAGCGAATGGGGTAGAAGTCATCTGCCTCGATCGCCTTGTCCATGGCATTTTCGAGAGCGAGCTGGGCGGTTGGCAGGTCAGCGGGGCGGTCACCACCCTGCTGGCCAGACCGATTGGCCCGGTGCCGGAGAAAGGCACTCAAAATAGCTGAGCTTTCGGGACAATGCGACACCCCAAACCGCCATAAGATAGTTTCCGTAGTGCCCGCTACGGAAACTCTCTCAGTTGGACCCTTCTCCCAGCCCTCCCTTCGTGGAGGGTTTTTTTCGGCTGATCGCCGAGTTCCGAGGGCAATGGAAGAGCTGACGGCCGAGTTCGTTTAGGGTTGTTCGATGCCTGCCGTCATCCGCAGGAATGTGAGTGTGCCACCGCGCCTTGCTGGCAGGCGTCGAACAAGCCTAAACGGTAGCGGAAGTCAGGGTCAGCGGCGAGGCCGGGTAGTCGGGCGATTTCCGGATTCGGCCAGAAGGTGAAAGTAGCCCGCATCGTCGGCTGGGCGTGCAAACGTCGGAATCAGTCAGTAAGCGACCATTCGATGCGCCACAACGAACGTTGCTTGCTTGTCTTTGAAGACATCCACCCCAATCGAGTTGAACGTCTACAGGCAGACAATGCTGTGTCGCGAACGGACCTACACGCACCCATGCACACCCGGCAGGCAACCTGCGAAAGCGAAGCGTGCGAAGTAGTCAAGGCACGCCGTGACGGGCCGCCTCCTGCGCGATTTTATTGCATGCTTTCTATCGCCTAGCAGATCGCTGCCAATTGTTTGGCGACATAGACGCGCGACGCACAGCCAAAGGGGGCCGATGTGTTCTTTTAGGCCTGCTTGAAAGCCGCCGAGCGTTCAAGAAGCTCCCGACGGCGGCGATCGGTGTCGTCGTTGAGCTTCTTCCGAGTCGCGAAGAACACTCTCGCTGCCTCGATGTCTGCTCGCAACTCATCCGCAGTCGGCGGGGTCGTGTCGGTATCCGCCGCGGTATCATGCGCAGCGAAGTGGGAGCAGCGCGCCATCGCCTCGTGGAGCGCCACGTATTCCTCATCGCTCAGCGCCACGGCCCGGAGCCGTTGTGTCGACACGCCGGGCCGAAAACGCACCACCGTCTCGCACAGAATTGCCTCCTCCACTCCTCGCTCCCAAGTCTCGCGCAACCGTCCATATCCAGTCCGGACGAGATTCTCGCTGTGATCGACTTCTCCCGCATCTAGAAGGCGATCGGCCTCCGTCGCCATATTCTTGATGCGCTCCAAGCGTTCACCAACTTTGATCCCTGCAAAGGGAAGCTCAGGGAAAACCAGCCCCGCGCGCTGCCTGATGCGCCGCACGCTCATTGCGCTCGCCTCGACTTTTTGGGCGCTCGCTTCATCGGCCAAATGAAGAGCGAACGGCAAGTCGTGAGTGAACACAATCACCTGCCGGCTCGACGCTTCTTGAACGAGGCGGCGGGCGACCTTTTCACGATGCGCGTGATCGAGCGACGACATGGGATCGTCGAAGATGATCGCGCCATGCCCCTCCATCAGCGAGACTTCCGCCATGAAGGTGGCAAGCGCAAGCGCGCGTTGCTCGCCCTCGCTGAGGACTTCGCCCACCCGCTCGCCGCCAGAAGTGGCAAGCTTCACCTGCTGCTTCGCCTTCCCCCTTTCCGTTCGCGTGGTGCTGCGGATCGGCACATGGCCGACGCCCAGCGCGGCGCACTCGCGGACGAAAGCCGCTTCTGCGTCAGCGGACAATGCTTCGGCGTGAAGCGCGCTCATCTTTCTCGAAACTGGGGTCGAATCCGCTGCTCGATGGGCAGCTTGAAGCTTTTTCTTCAAGGCCAGGTCCTCCCCGATCTGCATGATCTGCGTGAGCCTACCCAACAGTGCTTGCCGCGACTTCAAGTCGGCGAGCGCTTGCTCGCTCTTCTTGCGCCCGTCCGCCGCCGCGAGCTTGTCAAAGCGCGCGGCCTCTTCCTCGATGGCGCGAGACAAATCACGTAGCTCAGTGGAATGCAAAGAGATCGCCGGGGCCGCAGCGTCGAACCTTTTAGCAACCCAAGCTTCGGTGAGCGCGGCCTGCCTGCTCGACAAGCGGTCGGCCGCTTGTTGCAGGACCTGGCCCGCTCCCGGCTTGGCCTGTTCGATCTCGTTCACAAGCGCATGGTCTGCCCACAGGGCGGCCGGATCTACCGAGGCAATGGAGGAGAATGCGGCGCTGGCCTTTATCCTAGCGGCCTCCGCGAGCTTTTGCGCCTCTTGCTCAATGAACGTCTCGAAACGTCGCATGCGCTCGGCTGCCGCGGCAGTGAGATTTTGCTGACACAGCACGCACTGGCTGCCATCAACGTGCGGAAAACGATGTTCCGGGTAGGCCAACGTCGTTGAGTAATGCCGCGCGGCGCTCAGCAGCGCGAGCCACGGATCTGAGCCTGTTCCCGGCAACAGGCCGCCGTCCGCAGCAAAAGCCTCCGCTGCAAGCCGGGCTGCAGTTTCAGCGGCAACAACCGCCGCCCCATACCCAATCGCGGCTAACGCCTTATCATCGGAGAGCGCCGCTTCGCACCGCTCCCACCGCGTCGCCAGACCTTCAATGCGGGCCTTTTTGCCGCGCAGATCGGCCGCACGCGCAGAGGGATTCGCCTCGGCAAGCTCCTCCTCTAATCTTTTGATTTCCGCGACATCCGCTTCGGACAGCGTGGCGAGCGCCGCGAGCTCCTTTCGATACGCCGGAAGGTGGAAGCGCTTCTCGAATGCTGCGAGCGAGCGGCCTACCGCATGTTCGCCCAGAAGGTCGGCGAAGGAAGCGGCCGACGCTTGAATGCCGTTGATTTCAAGTTCGAGCCGGGCGCGAAGCGTGCCACACAAGGTCGCGAGCTTCGCGAGAACGTCGAGGCCGCGCGGCGTATATGCGACCTCGCCTTCCGCGTCAGTGAAGGCGCGCGCGCATTGGCTGTCGAACACGGCGACCGTCGCCAGCTCCGCAGGGGCCGGCGAGCCTTGTTGCCAAGCCAGCGTTTCGGGGCCGGCGGCACCCTCGCGCTGGACAAGGATCTCAGCGCTCGGATTCTCTCCCGCCGCATCCGAGAAAACGTCGCCCAAGATGAGTCCGCCGGTTGCCCTCGCTCGGCACGCCTTGCGCAATACTCGAGAATATCCCGATTTGCCCGCCCCGTTGTTTCCATAGATAACCGTCACGCCGATCGGCGAGAACGGGATCGACTGGTCTGCGGCGATGGCGTTAACCCCACGCAGGGTGCGCAGCGCCAAGAGAGTGATTGGTTTCGAGGCCGCGTCGACGGCCGGCAGCATATCGCGAGTTAGGGGCTGTGCGACACGGCCTGCCGGATCATCGATTCCAGCGTGCGCTTTCGCCAGGGCGATGATCTCGCCAATCTCGGCCTCATCAATTCGGCCGTTTATGACCAAACGGCGGGCGGCGTCAGAAAGCCACGGTTCTTGCGTCTCGATCCAGTCAGCGATGCGCGCGAAGATCATGAGCCATGTCTCTCGTCAATATAGTGCGGCGAGTATAGCTCTCGCAGCGGGCGCGATCCGCGAGATGAAAGCCTCATTATTGTTTTTTTACGACATAGCCGATAGCTCGAAGCGCTGCCCGTCCCTCGACAAATTCATTTTGCATACACCTGACGCGTGTACGTAAAAAGCGCGTAGTCTTTTTGCGCGTCCTAATTGGATTCAAGCTTGGAATCTCTCAGTCTAAATTCCGCAAGGGCCGAACTACTGTTCCAGAAAAGTAAATTTGGATGACCGCACTGCTCTGGTAGCAGCCGCTGGACATCGAGAGCGCGACCGGCCGCTCCGGGTCGGTCGGAGACGGTCGAATAGCCGCTTGACGCCCGTCGTCGTAAGCTCCCTCGGCACATCGGCCCAAACATCCGCACTTTCTAGGGTCGTCGATCCCGGCAACCCCTCGTACCGAAGCCGACCGTTAAACGGTCGCAGGAAAAGGGAACCGGCGGGGGCGCGTATGCTGTACCCCATTTGACACACGAGGAGCTTGCCATGAAGACGAAAGACCTACTGGCGGACGAGCGTGCCACTGACAAGGCGCTGGCGCGACCGTTGCCCCTCGAACTTGCCCGACCGGAATGGGATGACGCCGGGGTGGCTGACTTCGTCGTCTTCACGGAGCCGCCGAAGGCGCCCGGGATACGCGCGGTGCTCCAGCACCTGCGCAAGGGTGTGAAGGACGCGAAGAAGCTGGACAAGGGCTCGGAGCGCTACAGCATCCTCGAAGGCTTCGGCCTCCATCGGGAGTATGGCACGAAGCCCCCGACGATGTTCGTGGAAGACGGGATTCAGTTTCAGAGCATCCAATATCGCCTGATCGCCTGCACTCACAACCTGACGCCCATTGGCTACTGCACCTTCGACCTAACGCTGAGCCATGGAAGCGGCTGCGCGTTGGAAGTCAATGATGTCTGGGCGGAGCCCGCCTGGCGCGAGCAAGGCATTGGGTCAGCCTTCGCGCAGATTGTGGCGCGGATCGCCGCGGCCACATTGGAAGAGGTGGATTTCCGGTTGGCGGGGGGACTCAGGCATATCAGGTCGATCCCAATCCTTATCGAAGCAGATGTGTACTCGGAATCCGGTGAAGATTTCCTGTTTTCCGTCGGCCGTGCCCTAGAGTACGCAGCCGATGACGTGATGTGGATGTCGTACGCCGGCTTGGATATTGAGGTGGAGCCACGCTGGTGAGTCCAGGACGCGCGTAGCGTCACTCGACGTTTGCCCAGGGCCTCTCGGACCGTGTCATGGCGCTCGACCAGCGCCCGCACGATGGCTGGGCAGACGATTCCGACCGCGTCGCTCGCGTCGCGTTCCAGCTTCTTGATGGCGGCATCGGCATCCAACTGCGCGTCCGCGATCACGTCTTCCAGCAGTTTCGCCTCTTCGATATCGGCTTCGGTCGGCTTGGATTCATCCCGCGGGTAGATCACCCCTCAAGAAGCGGGGGCTAGGAACGATTCCCGTGGCAGGCAGTGCCGCATCTGGCGTAGGCGAGCCGATTGGTATATCCTTTCGCCTACTTCAGCGTCCCTGACGCATCGACCTCGCACCACCCGGTGCACAGCTTTTTGCAGTAACGTGGCTTCCTGCTCTGCCGGGCCGCCATGCTTCTCTTTTCTTATCCCATCGGGAACCACGTTCCCGGTGCGGTTACGGGTTCCCATTCTGTTTCGGAGAACCCACAATGCATTTCCCATCTGCAGTCTGCATCCGCCAGATCCGCACGGGTCGCTACAACCCACGCACGTACTTCGATCCGGTCGAACATGCGGAGTTGACGAAGTCCATCCGTGAGAACGGAATCTATCAGTCGCTCTTGCTGCGCCCCATCGAGGATGCTGAGTTCGATTTCGAGCTCGTCGCTGGTGAACGGCGCATTCGCGCTGCCTTGGAAGCCTTTGGCCCGGAGGGCGAAGTTCCCGTCCTCATCAAGGTCATGACGGACGAGGAGGCTGACCGCGCGGCGCTCATCGAGAACGCCCAGCGCGCGAACATGTCGCCCTCCGAGGAGGGCGTTGCTGCCTCCAAGATCGTCGGTCACTGCAAAGGTGATCGCGACGAAGCCGCGAGGCTTCTTGGTTGGTCTCGCGCGACGCTGGATAAGCGTCTTGCGCTGATAAACTGTAGCTCAGCTGTCCAGGCCGCACTGAATGAGCGCAAGCTCCAGCTTGGTCATGCCGAACTGCTCGCCACGCTCGCCAAGGACAAGCAGGACAAGCTCCTGCCGGTCATCATCAGCGAGAAGAAGTCGGTGTCGGAGTTGAAGAAGACCATCGAGGCGGCCGCGTGCAGCCTGGAAGCAGCGATCTTCGACAAGACCGACTGTGCCGCATGCCCGCACAACTCGTCGTTGCAGACGGAGATGTTCGGTGAGGCGATTGCCACGGGCAACTGCACTAACCGGGCCTGCTACACCGAGAAGACCGACCGCAAGCTCGATGGCATTGCGTACGGTCTCAAGGAGGAGTACCCGATCGTGCGTGTCATCCGCGCTGGCGACAACCATACCCGCATTCAGCTGAAGGTGGATGGTCCGACCGGCGTCGGCGAGGAACAGGCGAAGGCCTGCCACGCCTGCCAGAATTTCGGCGCCGCGGTGAGCGGACTGCCGGACTCCATGGGCAAGGTCTACAGCGGGCAGTGCTTCGATACGGCGTGCAACCAGAAGAAGGTGGCCGACCGGATCAAGGCCGAGCGTGATGCCGCCAAGGCGCCGGCTGCAAAGCAGTCCGCCGGCAAGCCGGCCGTAGCAACGAAGGGCGACAAGTCCTCCGCCGCTGCGGACAAGCCAGTCACGTCGATCAGCGAGTCGGAGAAGGTGAAGCAGTACCGCACCGAACTCTGGCGCAAGGCGCTGCGCAAGGAAGTCGCGCAGAACGCCGAGCAGGCCAACGCCTATCTGCTGGCCATCGCCCTGAACGGTTTGTCGCGCAATATAGGCGGCGACGTGATGGGCAAATTCTTCGAGAAGCTTACCGAGCAGAAGGTGTCTTCGACCCTGCAAGGTTGCTTGACGGCAGCGCATACCCTCGACGAAAGCCGGCGTCAGCAGCTGACGATCGGTCTGACGGTGGCGGCGATCGACGGCATGGAGGTGAGCAACCTCCGGGAACTGTGCCGGTATCACAAGCTCGACTTGCGCAATCACTGGAATCTGCAGAAATCGCAGGACTTCCTGGAGATGCTTACCAAGTCAGAGATGAAGGTCCTGGCAGACGAACTCGGCATCCGCAAGGTGCTGGGTGACAGTTTCGCCAAGCTCTTCGGCAAATCGAAGCCCGAGGTTGTTGCCGGCCTGCTGGCCGTCGACGGTTTCGATTACGCCGGCAAGGTCCCCAAGGTCCTCGGCTACTAAATCTTCCCTTCAAGTGGGGCGGCGCCGCTCTGGCGTCGCCCCGTCTCACACTTTTTTTTCAAGGATTCACTCAATGTTCACTGAATTGGCTGCGCTCGTCCGCGAGAGCGAGAAAGTCGTCGTCACGCTCACCATGCAAGGCGACACCATGTCTGTCGTAGTCGTGCCCGTCATCAAGAACGCCGCCGACGCTGCGCTCAGTACACCCTTGGCGCTGTCGGCGACGCCGGCGGAGCTTGATGAGGGCTTTGCCGCGGCGGTCGCCGGTGTCAGCGCTGCGCGTCAGTCGCTGGCGGAACAAGCCGAGGCCACCAAATCCATCCTGGAAGCGGCTAAGTCCTCGCAGTCGACCAAAGCCACCAAGGCCTTGACCAAGGCGGCGGGGACGACTGCGACAACGTCCGATGACGACGATGGCGATGACGATGCCGCCGGCAAACCGGAAGTAAGTGACCAACAGGCATCGGCGAAAGCGGATGACGGCGTGGTCAAGACGACTGGCACCGACCTCGCATCGCTGTTGTAAAGGAGACTGCCATGGCACTCGAAGTCAAGAAGCTCACGCGCGAGTTCTCGTACAACGGCATGACGCTGATGGACCCTGGTCCGCAGTTCACGCCCCAGCAGGTGCGTGATGTCTATTCCGCCCAGTACCCGGAGCTCACCACCGCCGCGGTGGATGGCCCGGAGCACAAGGGAGATGTTGCTCGCTACACGTTCGTGCGCGCCGCCGGCGCGAAGGGCGCGGATGCGTAAGTCTGACCTCATGAAGGCGCTGTCCAGCGGGCAGTTCGCCACAACCACGGAGCCGCCCGAAAGGGCGGTTTTTTTACATTCTGAGGAGACTCAACAATGCTGTTCGATCCTCGGTCGTTTGTTCCTGAGTTCGATCCGGGACAACGACCCGCATGGTCGTCACACCGACAGCATTCCGCTGCCGGACGTCGACTTGCCTATGATTTTCTGACGCTGCCGCAGCTGCCCGGCTCGATCCCCGCCACGGCGCGCCTGACCTATGGCGACGAGGTGGAGGTGAAAGACCTGGTGATCGCGCAGTTCGCCGCCGGCGTGCTGCGCGCCAGCGATGTGTCCAATCCGACCAGCGCCGGCGACGCTTTTACCCAGGCCATGTTCGCATGGTTGAATAGCCGTACACCGGCATGTCAGCGCTTGCAGTTCGGCCTGACCTTGATCGACCGTGGCGCTGCCATGGACCAGGTCATGCAGTTCGGCTGGGAGGACGGCCTAGAAGCGCCGCTCTACCTGGCCATCGAATTGCCGGAGGAGGAGGTGTACGCGATCGGAGAGGCGCGTGCGGATGCGATGCGATCCGCTCACCCGTCGCTTCTCTTTACCGCTATGAGCCTGATCAATGCCGCATGCGGTAAGTCCCTCTTCCTTCGCACGCCAGATATGCTGCTGGATCAGTTCGCCCGGTGGCACTGGGATTACGACTCGACGCTAGCCGACGACGAGAATGCCCGGGAGTTTCTCAATGAGAACTTCGGCGGCGATGATGCCGATATCGAGCGCTATCTGCCGTCGGTCGTGCGTGCCGAACTAGCACCGGACGACACCCTGCCGAAGCACGCTCATGTCGACGCGGCTTCGGACCGTCTGCGTGAGTTGGGCCCACGCGCCTTGCGCAAGCTGGCGCGTTTGCATGATGGCTGGCTGAGCGAGTGTTGCACCGCGCTTGCCGACCTCCGGCTGCTGTTGGCCAGGGTGGGGGAACGGTCTGCCATCGACGGCGCCCAATGGGCTGAGCCGGCGTACTCAGCGGCGACCATTGCCTACCAGCCCAGCGACTATGTGTCGGAAATCCTGGACGACCACTACGAATGCCTGAACAACGCTGGCGACGCCACGATGTTCCAGTGCTTCATTCCGCTTGCTGAGAACGCCACGGCGATCCGCCAGCAGTTCCAAGACCTGGCTGGCATGCTGAAGATCATCGGCGCGCTTGACCGGGTGCTCACACTCATTTCTTCATAGGAGGGCCCCATGGCCGAGATCCTGACCGTTTCGCGGTCGCACGACGTGGCCCTGCAAGGGGCCATTTTGCTTTACGGCCGTTCAGTGGCGGAGTTTTCGTATGCCACCGCGCACCGAATCGAACCCGACGCGACAACCGGTCGCCTGACTATCGGTCCCGGCACGCCGCTCAATCGCCTCGCGCTGATTCAGGCGGTGCGGCAAGTCGCCGAAGCCTCGCTGCCCAAGGGCGAGTTCCTCACGCCCAATGTGCTGTCGATAAGTCCCACCGCGGTCACGTGGTGGTGCCCGGCCGAGCATCGCCGTATCTTCTTTCATTGCAAGGAGTTCGGCGAGTGCAGCGCGGTGGTTCCCCATCCGGCCCTGGTCTTCCAGGCGTCGCACAACGGCTTCCGAGTCTTTGCGCTGCATGGCGACGATCGGCCGCTACCGGAGACGGTGCTCCACGAGCCACCCTACTTCAACACCTGGGACAACGGGAAGATCTGCATTGGTAGCGCTCACGTGCCGAAGCAGATCGACGTTGCATCCATCGCAGGCTGGGAAGCAGGATTCTTCAATTCCGCCTTCACCCATCCAAACCACGGGGCGCAGCGTGTGAAGTACCAGCGCGGGCCCTATGCCTTCTGGAAGGACATGCTCGACGGGAACTACCCGGACTACCCCAAGCAAGTCCTCATCCCCATGAAACGCACGCTGGCCGATTTGATCGCCGGCAAACTGGAGAAGTAATCATGCATCCTGCAGACACTGCCCTGCAGCAGTCCTTTCCGTCCGTCATGGTGCCGCGCTTCGGGCAGCTTGCTGCGATGGAGCAGCCCGGTGAGCGGTTGCTCATCGCCGCCAACGGTGTGTTTCTTGAGATCGCACGTCCGTGGCTGCGCGTGGTGCGTCGGCTCGGCGCGTTGGAGCATCGCACCGCCATTCCGTATGGCGAGGCGGCGGAGACGACCGAACTGCGCTGCGGCCGGGTGCCAGCCCAGCTGATCGGCGAGTTCGCCGCGATGGCCCGGGCCGCGTATCCGAAGGAAACTGGCGCATGGATTGTCTGGAATGCCGCAAGCGCGACGTTCCGGCTGATCCCGGTCGGCATCCTCGAGCACAGCGGCGGGCACTTGAAGTATGAGCGCCCCGTGCTGGCAGATGACGACGTGCTCGTGGTGGACTGCCATTCTCACGGCAGCCATCCCGCCTTCTTCTCGAGAACGGATGACGAGGATGACCGCCATGACGTGAAGTTCGCGTTCGTGATCGGCAACTGTGCGGCGCTCACGCCCTCGATGGCACTGCGGCTCTGCGCCAAGGGCATTTTCGAGACGGTGGGGCGAGTGCCAGGTGACTGGTATTCAGCGGCACGCGAGGAGGTGTTGGCATGACCTTCGAGCACCGCATCCCTATGAACATGGCTAGTCTGGCTTGGAAAGTGATCGTGGTTGGCGCCGGTGGCACCGGCAGCGCTCTGCTACCCAACCTCGCGCGGCTGCACCACGCCATGCTCGAACTGGGCCACCCCGGCGGCATTGACTGCACGGTCTACGACGACGATACCGTCAGCGAGACCAATGTCGGCCGTCAGGGATTCTATCCAGTGGACGTGGGCCAGCCCAAGGCCACCTTGCTGGTCAATCGGCTGAACAACCTGATGGGCACGCGCTGGGAAGCGCGCGTTTGTCGTGTCGGCAGCCGGGACCGCTTCCATTGCGACATGGTGATCGGCTGCGTGGATACCCGGAAGGCTCGTAAGGCCATCCTGGGCGCAATGCAGCGCGGCTCCGGTGGCTATTATCTCGACTGCGGCAACGAGGCCGACAGCGGCCAGGTGATCCTCGGTCAGGTCCGCGGCAGGGCGGCGGAGCGGCTGCCTCATGTGGGCGACCTGTTCCCCGAGCTTCTGGACCCGAAAGGGGACAAGAGTGACACGGCGCCGTCCTGCTCGATGGCCGAAGCGCTCAGCCGGCAGTCGCTGGTGATCAACCAGGCGATGGCGGTGCAGGCGTACAATTTGCTCTGGACGCTGTTCCGCACGGGCACCTTGCAGTACTGCGGCGCGTTTGTGAATCTGGCTGTGGGCCGCACGAACCCACTGCCAGTGGATCCCCAGGCCTGGGCACGATTCGGGTATCACTTGCCTGAGCCGAAGGGACGTGCAACCCGCGCAGCCCGCCAGACCGGTTAAGCCCGCCACTCCCGACATTGTTGGGGGTGGCTTTTTCCTTTTGTGGACGACCTTTGTTGTCGAGTCGCGCAGTGCGCTGCTAAGATCGCGTCACACCTCGCGTCACACCTCGCGTCCAAGACGCATCGACCTCGTGGCACTCTGCCACGCTCTATTTTCAACCCGTTGGGGCACCTGCCCTGACGGCGTGCTCCATCCATTCTTCCGGAGCACGTATGAACGATAAATCCATAAATCAGACCGCGCGCGATTGTCGTCGCGACCTTGTGACAGGCAGCTGGCTGCCGGATGACGTCGCCGTCGGCGCCTACTGGAATGGCGCGATGTGGAACGGCTTTCCGGTGCCGGTGTTCACCAGCGAGGATGGCGATGCGCTGTGCGCCGTGATGCCGAAGCTCGTCTACGTGGCGGGCCGCCGGGCGTTCCTGTTCGACGAGAATGACCATGTCGAATGGTTCCACGCTGCGGTGCATGTCGTGGAAGGCAAGGAACAGCCTCTCTATGCGATCGGTAATGGCTGGTGCTGGCAGTTCGCCGGTTCGGGAACGGATGCCATCGAGCTATCTGGTAGCTACCTGGTGCTGCAAGTGCGTCCGCAGGTTGGTGCGTGGATCGAGAACCTCGCTCAACAGAATGGCCAGGCACTGGAGCACTACGCCGATTTCTTGCTTGGGAGCTTCTGCGAAGACCGCAGGGACGGCCGTCCCAGGTTCGACCTGTCCTGCTTCGAGGCGACAGTCTCCCGGGCCAAGCTCGCGACACCGATTACCCAGGGCCAGGCGGTCCGGGTGCGCGGTGGCGCGTGGCTCGGCGTCGTCGACGCGGTGTTGGCGCTCGCTGCAGCAGAGGACGGCGGCGCGCAATCGCGGCTCTCGCGCGAGCGGTTCGCCGAAACGGTGCTGGACAGCCTCGCTCGCGAGCTGGGCGGTGTGAAATAGGCCCCTCCACAATCGGTAGTGGGCCTGCTACCATTACGGCACCTTCCGCGTCTCAGACGCATCGACTCTTCCGGTTGTTTAGCCGGGCATCTCTTTCTCCCACCTACGGGCCTTCCTGCCCGTGGGCATGTTGGCCCATTTTTCGTTGAGGCCATCGTGTTCAAGCGTGTCTTCCTGCTTTTCCTTTGCTTTGCCATGTTCACTGGCTGCGCTGCACAGCCGACTTCGCCGAACACCTACCGGGGTTCCGAAGCGCTGCGCACGAGTAGCGCCGAGACTGTGACCGTCGTCCGGGTCCGCCCGGTCACGATCGCCGACACCGACGGCATGCTTTCCGCGAACTCGGGTGTACCCGGTGTTCTCGGCGCCGTCGTCGGCGCGGTGCTCGGTGCCCGCGTCATCGGCAACGGCAACGGTCGTTACCTGGTTGGCGCATTGTCTGGCACGGTCTCCGCGGTTATCGCGCAGACGGCCGCCACCCACCTGAATCGCCGTGATGGTGTGGAGGTCATTGTCCGGACGGACAGTGGCCGCCAGATCGTCGTCACGCAGGACGCAGATCAGCAGTTCGTCACCGGCGAGCGGCTGTATCTCGTCTCTGGTGCCAGCGGCTATCGTCTCACTCGCTAACGGGCTCCAGTCGGAACCCCGTTTCCATCTATCTTCCCCGCGCGGGCCCTCCCGCGCGGGGGGCTCTGTCGCGAACTGGAGCCACCATGTTCGACGTTGCAGAAGTCTCCCCCCTCACCGTCACTCCGATCGAAACGAAAGGGAAGTACATCTTTGAAGTGGCTGACGACGTCCGCCGTCAGCTACGCAGTGCGGGACTAGAGCCGGAATGGCTCAATGCGGCCAATTTTATGGATGACGATAACGAGGCTATGTATGGCCCGAAATCGTCGCGCCAGTGGCCGCAGATCGGTCCTCGCGAACGGCTCGCCGTCTCCGTGCAGCGTGGCCGGTGCGAAGGCTGGGTGGTCTTTGTCGACCGCGTCGGCTACACCGGCGATGCCCCCAACCTGGTCACCGTTGGTCAGAAACTGTTGATCGGCAAGGTGTTGACCGAGCGCCAAGCGTGGGACACCGTCCGAGCAATCAGCAAGCTGTTTGATGTCGCCTGAAATTCAGGCCAACCCTTTGCAAGCCCGAGAGGGCTTGCCCAACCGTCGCCGGTTCGGCAAGCCGCTTTCACCCGCGTCATTGACGCATCGACCCACTGTTTGGCATTGCCGAACCAACCCATTGCGGGACACTCGTCCCGTCAGGGAAGGGATGTCCCGATCCATTTTGAGGACACCCATGAAACTTCCCAAGTCATTTTTGAGCCGCCATTCGTCGACAAACTCCGCGGCCGGACACGCCATTCGCCGTGACGCATGCCGTGTGCTACGTCGCTTTGCCGGCGACATGGCCCTGCGCCCGCGCGACTACACGATCCGCGAGCATCGCCAGCGTCGTCGTGACATCGACGTATTCGCCTTGCATACGGACTCGCTGCTGTTTGAGATCCGGCACGGTACGGGTCAGGAAGGTGTGGTGCACATGTCCTATCGAACATGTCGCGGCCGCGACGACCTGACCGGCGGTCGCGAAAACGCCGTTACCGTGGAATCGCTTGGTACCGAGCAGGGCTATGCCGATCTGGTTTCCACGCTCCGCGTGGTCGCCGGGCGGCGCGGTTAAGGAGTTCCCTGTGACCCGTCTCATCAAAGTTCTGGCTTTGCTTCGTTGCATAAGGACGACATTGTCGAACTGCCGGCACGCATGATGATGCGAGTCTACACAGCGGTGGACGCTGGCGAAGGCTATGCCATCGTCGCGCACCAGGGCGGATATGGAGTGCCGCTGATTCACGTCGTAGACTCCCGTTACAAGCTGGATGTCAGGCACGCCACCAGCGACGCTTGGCTTAGCCGGCTGGACGACGCATTTCGCAAACCGAGTAAGGATCAAATGCAAGCGTACGGACGCTATTACCATACGCTATCGGCGGCCTGCGCCGTGGGTTTCGCCGGCTATGTGGCAGGAACTTCGTCCTGGTCCATGGCCACTGTCATCAACGCAACCTGCTTGTTGGCTGGCGCTGCAGTACTATTTGCCATAGGCGCGGTTCTCGCGAAAGGAGATAAGTGATGTTTGGTCCATTTGTTCTCGGCTTCGCGTTGTGCATCGCGGGCTTCGGGCTCGGGGTGCTTCGCAACGCAGATCGTGAGCGCATGCTCGAGGAGCTAGATCGCAACGGCTAGGCGTTCGTGCCTCACGGTTGCCAGCCGCACTGCAACCCCCATCAGCGCATCCCATAGGGATGCGCTTTTTATTTCTCACACCCACACGGGCGTCGTCCCGATGGGGGCGGCTCCCTCCCAAAGGAGCATCCCCCATGGATGACATCATCTACGGTGCTGGCACGGCCAGCTATCCCGCCGGTGTTCTGCTGCGCATCGGCCTCTACGAATCGAACCTGCGCCCGGCGATCCAGCTGGTCTGCGCGGATGATGGCATGCCCTATGCCTCGCTCAGCGTGAACGTGCCACAGGTGTCATTGCTCGCCGGCGAATTCTGCGTGGCGGCCGACTGGAACCTTCCCGCGGACATCAAAGCGGCGTTGCTTGCCACCGGCAAGTTCTCCGACACAGACCGCGGCACCGAGGGGCGTGACCTGTGCGGTGCCGTCTGGCGCATCACGTGTCCCGAGCTGTTGTCGCAATTGGCAGGCGCTCGCATCGTGGCCAGCCGGTCCCGGCCGGTTCGTCGCATGGCCGCCGTCGCCTAGCAATTATCCCTTTCAACCCTTTCGGGGCACGTCCCCGAAGGGGCATGCTCCGTCCGGAGCCAATCATGTATGTCATTCACATCGGCCAGCGGGCCGAGAATCGCACGACGCTTGCCGGCGTGCTGCAGTACCTGAACGACGACCGTGACGGCAAGGCAATGCCGCGCGTCGACGACATTACCGTGCGTCACGTCGAAAGTGGCGCGATCCCGGTGGCGCAACTTGCCTCGGGCAACTTTGCGGTTCGCCCGGCTGGGAGCCAGCGCGGCATTCTCACCATGATCCTGGATGGGGTCGACCGCTTTATCGTGCGCGCAGGGGGCAAGATCCTGCGCCCACACGAAATGAGCCGCGCTTCCTGGGGCGCCGTGGTGGCCGCCGGCCGCCTGGCATATCTTCCCGTCGAAGCCATCGACTTGTCCCAGGGCGATGCGGGACCGCTCTTCCAGACGGCAGACCTTTTCGAAGAGCAGGGGCCACTCGACATCTCTGAGTTCGTCTGCGGTGAGTTTGTGCGCCGCTTCGGCTACGGCATCAACGGGCCGCAGTATGCGCCCAACGCGAGCCCGAATGCTCGACATGAAGTGCACGTTGCCTACGCGCTTCTGCGCGGGGAGAAAGTGCGGGACTGCATCATCAATACGTACCGCGAAAACCCGCAACACGGCCGTCATGACCTCTGGATGAAGCCGCTGATCGAAGTACCGGCCCTGCGCGGCGCTCTGTCGCCCAACGTGCTGCAGGCGCTGTGCCGGATCATGCGTGCCGAGAAGCAGGAAATCACGCCGCACAATGCCAGCAAGCTGCTTGCGGCGCTGCGGCATGTCCCGCGGGATGCCAGTGATGTGCAGGTCGACGATGCCTTGTTCGAGGCCGGGATTCTCCCTCCAAGGACTGTACCGACGCCAAAGCTGCCGGCGGGAGAGAACGCCCAGCCGGTGACCAAGCTCGCGGCGACGATCCATGCGCGGATCAGCGAGCGGCAATTTCGCGACAGCATGGACAAGGCAAAGGGCGAGCGAGAAGCGCTGCGTATCAGCCAGCGCGAATTCGATCGCCAGGCCGGCGCCGCCGCGGCTTATCGACTCTCCTATGGCTATGAGTGGCCGAACCGCGTCGCACTCGCGATCATGCAACGAAATGCCGCTGCGCTCCTGCAGATCTTCGATGGTCCGAAGGACTGGAACACCGATTCGAAGCGCGCCTTGCGCGACGAGCTCGGTGTCGACATTCTCCAATGCGCTGCGGCAACCAGGCGCCGGCGGCTGTTCGCACTGTGTGGATTCTCGGAGGCCGAGCAGGCCGAATGGGAAGCCAACGAGGTCATCGAAAAGGCGCAGAAGCGCACGGATCGCGAACTGTCGGATGCAACGCATCAGGCCGAGGCGGCCAGGTACCGGCTTGAAACCGGCCAGGTGATGAGCGGACGCGAGTATGTCGACTTCTGCATCGATGCAGGCTTCACGCAACTGATCGACGAGCCTCGCGGGAGTGCCCGGCGCTACTGGATCCACGATCCAGTGAAGCGGGCATCTCGACCGCTACGCGCGAAGGACGGAACGCTCGGCTACGCGCGTGCTCGGCTGGCGCGGATCGCCGCGCCCGAGGCGCTTGCCGCCTGATATTTTCGTCCCCGGCCACTGGCTGGGGACGCCTTCTTCGAATCACGCAGGGATATCGTGAGCTTTCGATACCTTGAAATCGCAACGACTGCGTTAGTCTTTGCTTGACCCACGAAGCTCTGTTCGCACTGAAGTCCGTTCAGTCCAAACCGAGCTTTACCCGCGTCTCAGACGCATCGACCCCAGCCGGCTTGCCGGCCATTTCTTGCAACTTCCCACAGGGACCCTCCCCTGTGGGGACGTCTCTGTGGGCGCCATCCGTCGTCCCACATGCACCTTCAACACTTGCCGTAGCCCGTTGTGGCGCGTCGTCCGAGACCGCTGCCCGCGGCCACGGTCAACTGCCACGCCAGTCCACGCGCGAGCTGCTGCATCGCTCGTCGCGGTTTCTGAACATTTCCATTTCCGTCCTGCGACCGGCTTATTGCCGTGTTCGCGCTATCCCATTTCTAGGAGCAATCCATGTCTCATCTCGTGCAAACCATGGCTTACGTTGGCGCCACCCCGTGGCACGGCCTTGGCAACCAGCTGGAACGCAATCAGCCGCTCGAAGCCTGGGCCGAAGCCGCTGGCATGAACTGGCGAATCGAGGAAACCGATGTGATGTATCGCATCGGCTCCCACGATCTTGATCCGATTCACTCGTTTCCCGAGCAGAAAGTGCTGTTCCGCTCGGATACCAAGAAGCCGCTCTCGACGGTGTCGAAGCGCTATCAGGTCGTTCAACCCGCGGAGATCTTGGAGTTTTACCGCGATCTGACCGAAGTCGGCGGTTACCAGCTGGAAACCGCTGGTGTGCTCAAGGAAGGTCGCAAGCTCTGGGCGCTTGCGCGCACGGGGCAATCGACCAGTATCGCCGGCGTCGACGAGGTCCGGGGCTATCTGCTGTTGGCCACCGCATGTGATGGCACGCTGGCCACCACCGCGCAGTTCACGTCCGTGCGGGTCGTCTGCAACAACACCCTGCAGATCGCGCTTGGTCGCAATCGCGGCGCAGTCAAGGTGCCGCACCGCAGCCAGTTCGACCCGCGCGCCGTCAAGGAAGAGCTGGGCATCGCCATCTCGTCGTGGGATGGTTTCATGGTCCGCATGCAGGAGTTGGCCGCCCGCAAGGTGAGCCAGGCGGAATCGGAACGCTTCTTCCAGCGTTTGTTCACGTACTCGTGGGCGACACCGGAATCCGAGGGTCCTACCAAGGTGAACGAGCGCGGCCTGAAGGCGGTGCTCAATCTCTTCGAGGGCAACGGCCGCGGCGCCACACTGGAATCGGCGGCCGGCACTGCCTGGGGACTGGTGAACAGCGTCACAGAGTATGTCGATCACCGCCAGCGTGCGCGCAATCCGGGCAATCGGCTGGATTCGGCGTGGTTCGGTGCCGGCGCGGTACTCAAGCAGCGGGCCTGGGACGCAGCGCTCGAACTCGTTGCTTGAAAAGCTCCTGCGGCATTCAGAAGTTCATCCCATTGACCAGCCCTCAAGCGAACTACGTTCGATGCCGATGCTTGGCATGGAAGTAGTCGTTTTTGGTCTCCAAAGCCCCGGCACAGTCCGGGTTTTTTTTCGCTCGTTGCTCATGATTCTGATTGATTTCTATTCTCGATACCCCCGCTGGTTGTTCCGGACCTCGCAAACGCCTGCGTTTCAAGGCCGCCACGCCTGCCGCAACACGATCAGGGCTGAAGGGCAACACGTCGCGGAGCGACTTATGCTGCGACAGGCCATCGATGTGGCAAGCTTTCCGAAGGACAGAATTCTCGTACTCTTTTTCGAATGGCAGGCTCATGTCAGGCGGCATGCAGTGCCGATGGGGTATGACGCCTGGCTGGACCAGCGATATCTGCAGGGCCCCGCGGCCGCGGTGACGCTCAAGCAGAAACGTGTTGTCTTCGAACTAATGCATGGAGCCGTGTTCGAAGTGCGGGGCAAGGACGGACGCCGGCGCCTCTTCCGGGTGCAGTTGGAAAACGACTTTCCCTATGTGTCATTCCGAGACCCAGCGAACGCTGTGAACTATCCGTGGGTGGCTTTCCCTGGTGTCTTCACGCAGGCAGAGCTGATGACCCTGAGACGGGTTTACTGAAGACAAACGCCCGGCAATGCCGGGCGTTTGTGTTTGAAAGAGGGGGTGCGGAAGGGTGCTTTCGGTGTCTATGGAAGGAACATGTTCCTCAGCAAGGCGTGGGAATCTGCGCCTCGGTTGCTGGGCTGTCGATCGCTACACCCTCCTTGTGTGGGGGGACGTAGCCGACCGACTGGATGCGGGCAATGGTGCCATCCAGGGCGGCATTCGGGCCCAACCGGATGGTGCCGGCATACAAGATCCGACCCTTCACGCGTCCATTGATCAGCAGCGAGGCGCGCCCAACGACATCGCCTTCGACCACGCCGTCAACAATGACATGCTCGCCGTCGACGTTGCCATGCACCACGCCGCCCGCCGCGATATGGAGCAGCCCACGGGAGGCGCCAACATTGCCGGTGACCAGCGCCAGGCAGGTGAAGCCATGATCCGAGACAAGGTCACCGTGAACGCTCATCCCCGCACGGAGCAGGCTGAAAATTGGAGGATTATCCATGGGTCAGAACATCTTGATGTCGGTAGGGGAGCTTGTCTGCTGCGTCGCAGAATTCCGTGTCTGCGCGCCGGATGGCGGTTGCGGTACCGTCTTGGCAGTCGCCACAACCGTCGCGGTTCTGGGAAGGGTGGTCGCGGCCGCAGGCGGGGAGGCGGGGGCGGGTCGCTTCACGGCCTCCGCCTTCGGCTGTTCTGCCTGGGTACGCTCCAGCTTAGGCTGTACCGGCTGCGCGGTGGCGGAGGGCCCAGACGCGGGTCCATCCACAGCCCCGGCTGGCGATGGCGCGACAGTCGACTTGGTCGCCTCGGAATCAGAAACGGCGTCACGCTTTCGCGGCCATTCATGATCACTGGTTTCGGCAGTCGCACGCGCAGAGGTTTCGGAAGCTGCCTGAACCGGTTGGTCACGATCGCTGGACGCGCGCATTTCTCGCTTCCCGATCGATGAGCCGATGGCAAACATGGCCGCAGCAGCAGCCACGAAGGCGATGCCCCACAGTAGCCGCTGATTGCGTCGCAATGCGGCGAACTGGCTGGATGCCGGGGCGGCAGCCGATGTGGAAGACACCCCGGCGTAGCCAAAGTGCGCCACTGGCGCACCTGCTGGCGAGATGTCGATAGTGAGAGGCGGTTGGGCGTAATGAGCATGCAACTGCTCGATGTCACGCATGTCCATCGGGAAGGCTCCGGTGAGAGGAAATCAGTGTCCCGTTGGCTTCGAACCTGTCGGTATCCGGGATGCAGAGTTGGTGAATCGCATTAATGCGTCGTGAGGCGATCTGGATCGTCGTGGTGCGTTCGTCCGGAGAAATGGACCCGAATTCCTGGCTGTAGAGCGTTTCCACGAAGATCCGGTCGAATTGCATCAGCAATCTGAGGAGCCGGCCGGCGAAGGAATGGGAAACCTTGACCTCCTTCTCTTCGTGGAACAAGGGAATCTCGACCTGGTCGGTCTTCGCAAGCCAACCGAGGGCGCTGCCGTACCACTCTTCCGCGGCGCGAAAGGCTTCATCCAGCGCTTTGACTTTCCCGTCTCGAGCCACGACAAATTTGGCCGAGCAATAGTAAAAATGTGCGTCGAGGAAGTCGCGCGCGAACTTCGAGTAGTAGGCGTGGAGGGTGGAGGAGGCTGTCGTCGGCGTGAGCCGGCTTAGGCGCTCTTCACTGTTATGGCGCTCAATGGGCCTGAGCCCACTGGCGGGTTTCTTGGGTGGATCCTGGTCGGCCATTTTTCCATGTTTTCAGGTCGCTCTCTCAGGTTGAAATTGTCGAGCACATTCGGACACCGAATGACTTTGAAACATATGCCAAATAGCCGAGCTTTCGTATTCTTTGCCCGGAGTATTCTGTGCCACAATGCTTTCACACCTCGCGTCACTGACGCATCGACCCTGACTCCTGGCGAGTCCATCTTCTGCTTCAAGTCGTGCATTTGCGCACGCGCCGACTGGTTGGCTACCAGTGTGGATATTCCTTGTGCTAAGTGTTTTCGCCGAACACTTCCCTCATCAGCTCGTAATACGCGTTCTCGTTCTGCCTCCTCGTGAGTGCACGCGATGGACACCGTTCGAGCCCGGGACCATGTGGAGCTCTCTCTCAAAGGCCCCTCCCAGGCAGAACGGCAGACGTCGAGCCGATCCGTGAACCTGCGGCCGAACCTGTGGGTTCGCGAAATGGGTTGTGGTGCAGCGTGACCATGCTGCACGAGGACGACTTTACGTCCTCAGCATCGAGCAGCGCGCATTTGTGCGCCGCTCCCTGAGTGCCACGCCCCCGGAAGGGGCGTGGCATTGCAGGTCTGAAAATCAAAGCTCGCTCACCGGCGCAAACCGGGGCGGGCTTTTTTTGGGTTCTTCGCAGAAAACCGTGGCCCGAAAGAGCACATTTTGTATGCTGATGTCTGTTTCTTCAGGTATCAGGGGGATGTGTGCTGGATCGCAAGACGCTGCAAGCACTGGGTTGCTGGAAGGGCTACCGGCTGGAGCGCGTGGAATGGCCGGAGGGAGAGAGCCGTACGCTGTCGTTGTACTTGAAGCCGGTCAGCAAGGTCATGCATTGCGAGGAGTGTGGCGCGCGCTGCCATCAGGTGCATGAGACAGTGGTCAGGCGAGTCCGGGACCTTCCGCTGTTCGAGTATCGGGTCG
>NZ_AQUR01000068.1 GCF_000372525.1 Cupriavidus neocaledonicus | reverse complement strand
GAGTGAAAATGATCAGACTCGACGATCTGCAACTGTTTTTGCGAACCGCAGCGCTTGGCAGCTTCTCGAACGCCGCTCGCGAGGCCGACCTGCTGCCCGGACAGGTCAGCGCAGCCATCCAGCGCCTGGAGAAAGAGCTCGACATCCGGCTGTTCGCACGGTCCACTCGCAGCCTGCGGCTCACTGCCGAGGGCGAACAGTACCTGCCGTATGCGGACGAAGTGCTGGCCAAGCTCAAGGAAGGCCGGGACCGCCTGCACGGCGAACAGCGTGCATTACAGGGCACGCTGAAGATCGCCGCCCCGTCAGACCTTGGCCGCAATATCCTGCTGCCGCTGCTGACCGCGTTCCGGGAATCCCACCCGAAACTTGTGCTCCGGCTGTCCCTGTCCGACCAGGTCTCCGACGTCTTTCGCGACCCGGTGGACATCGCCTTCCGGTATGGCATGAACGAAGGCGCCACCTATGTCGCCCTGCCGCTCGCGCCCGACAATCGCCGCGTGCTGGTGGCGTCTCCGGACTACCTTCGGCGCCACGGCCGGCCCGCATCGCTCGACGACTTGCTCACGCACCAGTGCTTGCCCTATGTGTTGGGCGGCCGGGTCCATGACCGTTGGAGCTTTCCGATCGCCGGCACGCGGCGGCAGATCACCGTCAAGGGCACGCTGATGTGCGACGACGCGGAAATCGCGCGGCGCTGGGCACTGGATGGACGCGGCATCGCCTACAAGTCCTGGCTCGACGTCTGCGATGACGTCGAAGAAGGCCGCCTGGAACTGCTGTTGCCTGACCAGCCCGGCGAGCCGGCACCCCTCAACCTGGTCTGCCCGCATCGCCGTCAGTTCTCGCCCGCCGTCAGATACCTGCATGCCGCGCTGCTCGACCCACTGATGGCCATGAGCGCACGGATGCGTAAACTGTAGATGGAGTGATCGCCTCCCGCCACGCCAAATCGCGTCAGCATAACCCCAGCTGCTACGAAATGGTCCAGAAGGAAGCCGATGTATTCACCGGTGGGAATCGAGAAAGTTATGCCTTCGCGATCTGCCGCCGTAGTTGCACAGCCAATTCCGGATGTGCATGGCTTCTGCGCTCATATGGTAGCTCGGCGCCATGGCCGAGGCATCTCGCAGGTTAGCTGCGGACACCTTCTTAGCGGACGGCAGTCGATGGTTTTTGGATGCAATAAGCTGTGAGCGCCCTTCGTATAGCGGACGTGAACAGAACTTCCACGTGCTGCCTGCGCAGCGCCGCTCCGATGTCGGCGGTGCGCAGGCGCGCGCCGAGGTCGATCACTCCGCCGGCCGTCGTGACTCCAAAGCTCTTTCGCCCCTGATGGACGAAGCTGACCAGTTTCATAGGTATCCCTGATTCGGTGTTCGGGTCGGGAAGGTGGCGCTCAGGCGCGCCGCACCACCATGCAGGTGGCCGTGGCAGTCGCCAGCAACTGACCGTCCTGCCAGAGTTGTCCAACCACGTTGCAGACGTTGCGGCCGCGCCGCTCCAGCCGCGCCCGCCCTTGCAGCGGCCCCGGCCGTCCGGGCCGCAGAAAGGACAGGTTGAGGTTCAGCGTCGAACAAGCCTCGCCGTTCGCCAGCGTGGAGGTGACAAGCATGGCGGTCACGTCGTCGAGCATCGCGCCGAGCATGCCGCCCTGCACCTGTCCGGCAGGGTTCAGGAATGTGTCCTTCGCCACGTAGGCGGCTTCAAGCGTGCCCGCTTCCGTGTCGACGGTGCGGACTTCGCCGCCAAGCAGGCCACAGATGGCCGGTGGGGGCACCTCGCCTCGGCGCATGCGGGTGAAGTAGTTGTCGGGCGTCATATCCGCTTCAGTGTCCGGTAAAGCGCGGCGCCCGCTTCTCGCGCCACGCCAGCGCGGCTTCGCGCAGGTCGTCCGAGGCGTCGGCGCGGGCAATGTCCCTCGCCAACTCGTCAGCATCGAGCATGCCGCGCGCGATGCGGTTCATGTGCTTCTTCATGCCGAGCAGAGCCAGCGGCGCCATGCCGCCCAACGTTTCGCTAACCTCCCGCACACGAGAGCGCAGCAGGTCTACGCTCGATTCGAGGCCATCGAGATAGCCGATGCGCAGCATGGCGTCGGCGTCGAAGCGCTCCGCCAGCAGCATCACGCGCTTGGCCGCGGCCAGACCCAGCCGCGTGACGTAGCGTTCCAGTCCGCCGCGGTAGAACAGCAGGCCGAGGCGGGCCGCCGGCACGTGCATCTCGACTGCCGGTGCGCCGAAACGGAAATCACATGCGAGCGCCAGATCGGTCGCGCCGCCGTAGACGCCGCCGTGCAGCACGGCAATGGTGACCGGGCGCGCCTGTTCCAGCGCTTTAGCCAACGCCTCGAAGCGGGCACTGACGTCGGCGCCGCCAAGGCAGCCGATGTTGAACCCGCTACAGAAGTGTCGGCCTTGTCCCTCAAGGCGCAGCACGCTTATCCGGCTGTCCGCGTTCACCGTCTCCACGTAGTGGCGCAGCAGGTCGAGGTCTTCCGGCTCCAACCGGTTCGCCACCTCCGGGCGACGCAGCGTGATGAGGGCTAGATGGCCGTCGATCGCCAGTTCGGGCGGCAGCCCTTGCGGGGTCTCGCTCATGGAATCGGACCTCGTTCAGTGGAAGCCGTAGATGCGCATGGTGGTCTCGCCCGCTTCCACGCGCTTGAGGATGGCGGCTTCGGTAGCCTCGCGGTCTTGCGCCTTGCGGACCACCTCGGCGGCGCGAGTGCGTGGCACCACCACCACGCCGTCACGGTCGCCGACGACCAGGTCGCCGGCTTCTACCCGCGCGCCGCCGACCAGCACCGGCGCATTGAGCCAGCCGATCGCACCATAGTCCTTGCCGGTACCGCGGATGCACAGACCGCGTGCGAACACCGGGAATCCGATCTCCTGCAGCAGCACGCCGTCGCGCACGCAGCCGTCAATGACCAGACCGCCCAGTTTCCTGACCTTTGCCGCCGTTGTCATGATTTCGCCCCAATACCCATGATCATAGGCACCGCTCACGTGCACCACGAGCACGTCACCGGGCTGCGCGATATCCAGCGCGCGATGCAGCCACAGGTTGTCTCCGCCGGGGGAATGGACCGTCAGCGCCGGCCCGCAGATGCGGAACCCCGGTGCCACGGGCTTGATGGCGGGCGACACCACGCCGATCTTGCCGCCCGCTTCATGCAGCGTGGCGGTGGGCAATGCGCGCGCATCGTTGACGATTTCGGCGCTGACCCGATCGAATTCACGGATCGTCGTGCTCGTTGCGTCGTGTTCCACCATGATCAGGCTCCCTTGGTCTGCAACTGGTGGTAGCGAAACTGGCGGCGCGCCTCGTCCAGGCGCATGCCGCCGCGCACGGCTTCGCGGATGGCATTCTCGGCGTGCTCGATCTGCTCGGCGGTATCCAGCACGGCGGATTCATGCTCGCGCGGGATGACCACCACGCCATCGGCGTCGCCGCGCAGGATGTCGCCAGGCTGCACACGCGCATCGCCGATATTGACGACCACGTTGGTGGCTTCCACCTGTACGCGGTCCTTGCCAGTGCGCATCCAGTGGTCCTTGCTGAATACCGGGTAGCCTAGCTGGCGGCACAGGGCCACGTCACGGCACACGCCGTCGATAACGGTGCCGGCAATGCCGCGGCGGTGCGCGATCTCGGTGAGGATGTCGCCCCACACCGTGGCGTTGTCGCGGCCACCGTTGTCGAGCACGAGGATGCTGCCCGGCGGCACGTCGTCGATGTAGTCTCCCACAGTGCCGGGCGGGTTCGATGCCGGGCCATACAGCAGCGTGTAGGCGCGCCCTGCCGTGGCGAAGCCTTCGCCACGGGCCTTGATGCGATAGCACTGGCCGGCGATGCCGTGCTTGTCCAGCGCGTCGCTGAGCGTTGCCGTATCCAGCTTCGCGGCGCGCGCGACGTTGATGTCCTGTGGTTCGCTCATCTCTTTCAACCCTTCAGCATGTGTTCGTAGTTGCCGCCCATGACTTCCCCGATGGGCGTGCCGCCCAGGATGGCTTTCGCCATCACGGACTCCTTGCGCACGATCGCTTCGGCCGTCTCGAGCACGCGGGCGATGTCGCGCGCGGCGATGAAGATCACGGCGCTGCGGTCCGCGACCACGTAGTCGCCCTCTTCCACCGTGACGTTGCCGATCTGCACCGGGACATTGGTGCCCTGCTCCACCACGCGGCTGCGTGCCGTGAACGCGGTCAGCGCACGGCTGAATACCGGGAAATCGAAGTCGAGCGCTTCATCGATATCGCGCACCGGTCCGTCCGCCACGACGCCGGCAACGCCGCGCACCTTGGCCCCGAGCGACAGCAGCCCGCCCCAGCTTCCCGCCTCCACGCCGGTGCGCTGCTCGACGACGATGATGTTGTCCGGGCCCGCCTGCTCGATCGCCGTGCAGCCGAGATGGCGCACCGGCCCGGGCGGCGGCGCGCCAGTGCCAAGCTTGACGGTGATGGCTCGGCCGGCAATCCGCCCGGCGCCGGAACGCTGTGGCAGGCCGGTCACGGTGCCAGCCAGCTGGAGTTTGTCGAGCGCGTCGGATACCGCGCAGCAGTCGAGCCGGCGCAGGCGTTGTACGTTGGATTCGGTTTCACTCATGGTCGTTGGTATGCCTTTTCTTCGGTTATTCAATCCAGCGTCTGCCAGGCCGCGAAGCACAGGCCGGTGCCGGTCAGCGCAGGCGTGCGGTAACCCGGGACGTAGGAAACCCATTCAAGGTCGAGGTCGCGCACGGCCTCGACGGCGATCAGCCAGTTGCGGATTTCGGAGCTGCCCGCCTGGAGCTGGCGCGGGTCCAGCGAGGCGAGGAAGCCGGGGTCCTTCCGGCGGATGGCATCGATGATCGCGTTGTCGAGATCGGCATCCACCACGAAGTGGCTCAGGCCGCCCGAGGCCAGCACACCCACGCGCAGGTCTTCGGGATACGCGGCGATCAGCTCGCGCAGCGCGGCGCCAAACTGGATGCATCTGCGCGGCGTAGGCTGGTTGGGCGGGTCAAAGGTATTGACGATGACGGGCACCACTGGCAAATCCAGGCCTTGCAGGTAGCGGCGGTGGATGAACGAGAACGCATGGCCTTCGAACTGTCCGCGTTCGAGCCCGTCCATCGCGGTGATGTCGAAATCGCGGTCGCACAGCGCGCGGATCAGCCAGCGGCTCATATCGGCGTTGACCGGGTAGTCGCGGTCGGCGTCGGGCTCCTGACGTGCCATGCGGGCCTTCTTGTACCAGCCGTCGGAGGCGCCTTCGTCGCGCTTCGCATTGCGGATGGTGTCGCCGTAGTAGATCGCGAAAGCCGGGTTGTTGGTGGTGCGGAACAGTTCGGTCTGGTCATCGCCAACCACCAGCAGCACGTCGAGCCGTGCGGCGCGGATGCGGTCTCGCAGCTCGTCCATGGCGGCTTCGGCCTGGTCGTAGCGCTGGCCCATGCGCTCGGGCGTCACCATGGACTCGGCATCGCCCGGAGCAATCGCGAGCAGCGCTTCATAGGTTGTCGGGTTGCCCGCGCGATCGAAGTAATGCGGGTTCTTCGGATCGACCTGGCGGAAGCCGTGTTGCCAGTCTTCACGCTGACAAACCAGCATGATGCTGTGGGAGGAGCCGAAAGCGGCGACGAGTCTTGCCATGGAAGTGTCCTTGCGTTCAAACGCGTTCAAACGATATGGGCGGCGCGCAGTTCGTCGACCTGCGCGGCGGTGTAGCCAAGCTCGTGCAGGATGTGGTCGGTGTTGGCGCCCTGCTCCGGCGCGGGCTGCGGTGGCAGGTCGCGCGGATAGCGCGAGAGGCGCATCGGCTGCCCTACCAGTGCGACGTCGCCAAGTTCTGCGTGCTGCATCGGCCAGGCCACTGCAAGGTGCTTCACCTGTGGATCGGCAAATACCTGGTCCACGCGATGGATCGGGCCGCACGGCACGCCGGCCTTTAGCAACCGCTCGGTCCATTCGGCAGTGGTGCGCGTGCGCAGCGCCGCCTCGATCGCGGCATTGACCTTGTCGCGGTTGCGCACGCGCTCCGGATCTGAACCCAGGCCGGGCTCGTCGACGAGCTGCGGCACTTCGAGCGCCTCGCACAGGCGCTTCCACATGGTCTGGCCGATGGCGGCGATATTCAGGTAGCCGTCGCGCGTGGCAAACACGCCCGTCGGCACCGTCAGCGGATGTTCGTTGCCGGTCTGTTCCGGCACCTTTCCGTCGAGCAGCCACTGCGCGGCCTGGAAGTCCAGCATGGCGATCTGCGCTTCCAGCAGCGAGGTCTGCACCCACTGCCCCTCGCCCGAGGCCTCGCGCTCCAGCAGCGCCGTGAGGATGCCCATCGCGCAGAAGTGGCCGGCGCACAGGTCCGCGAGCGGAATGCCCACACGCATCGGGCCCTCGCCCGGCTTGCCGGTCACGCTCATCAGCCCACCCATGCCCTGCGCGATAGAGTCGAAGCCGGGCCAGCCCGCGTAGGGGCCGTCCTGGCCGAAGCCGGAAATGCTCGCGTAGACCAGCCGCGGGTTGATCGCGCGCAGCGCATCCGGGCCGATGCCGAGGCGGTGCTTCACGTCGGGGCGGTAGTTCTCGATGAAGACATCGGCACGCCTGACCAGCTCGTGCAGTATCTTCACGCCCTCATGAGTCTTCATATTCAGCGTGAGGCTTTCCTTGTTGCGGTGCAGGTTCTCGTAATCGGCACGGTTGTGGTCGCGTCCGCCAATCATGTCGTCGCCCCCGGGCGCACCCGGCGGGATCTCCAGCTTGATCACGCGCGCACCCATGTCGGCGAACAGCCGCACTGCGGTGGGACCGGCGCGTACGCGCGAGGCGTCGAGGACGGTGAAGCGGGACAGCGGGCCCTTGCGCCCGGCCGTGCCGTGCTCGTTATGTCGGGTATCAGCCATGGTCGTTGCCTAAGGTCCTTATGCCGGGGTGAACATCGGCACGGCATAGCCGCCGTCGCTAGGCTTGAACACGACCTTGACGCGCTGGCCGATCTCGATCTCGCGCGGGTCGCAGTCCACCAGGTTGGTCATCATCGTCACGCCTTCATCCAGCCGGACGTAGGCGAGCGTCCACGCGGCCTCAGCCTTGCCCATGGTGCTGAACGAGTAGACCGTGCCCAGGCCGCTGGCATCGCGCCATTCGGTGCGGTCGGACTGGCAATGCGGGCAGATATCGCGCGGGTAGTAGTGCGGTGCGTGGCAGTCCAGACAGGCCTTCAGCAGCAAGCGGCCGGCGTCTGCGGCTTCCCAGAACGCCCGGCTTTCCGGCAGCGTGCGCGGCGCGGGAATCTTGCGCGGGCCGGCGGGCGGCGCCTTGGCTGCCGCGTTGGCAGGGGTGGCTGGAGTGGCGGGTGTGCTCATGGTGTTCATTCCCTTTCAAGGATCAGCGTGGCCGCGGTATGGCGCGAAGCCAGCGCACCGCCGATGCCGCTGGCCAGCGCCAGGTCGCAGTTGCGGACCTGTACGGCGGGATGCGCCTCGGCGCGCAGCTGGCGCACGGCCTCGATCACCTTGGTGACGCCGCCGCGGTTGGCCGGGTGGTTGTTGCACAGGCCGCCGCCGTCGGTGTTGAACGGCAGGCGTCCCACGCCGGAAATCAGCCCGCCGTCGGCGACGAACTTGCCGCCCTCGCCCTTCTTGCAAAAGCCCAGGTCCTCAAGCTGCATCAGCACGGTGATAGTGAAGCTGTCGTACAGCGACGCGTACTTGATGTCGGCAGGCGTGACGCCGGCTTCGGCGAATGCGGCCGGGCCCGACCATGCGGCAGCCGACCACGTCAGGTCGATGTTCCCGCCCATGGCGTGCTTGGGCGCTTCGCCGGTGCCCCGCACCTTCACCAGCGGACGCTTCAGCTGGCGGGCGATCTCGGGGCGAGCGACGATCAGCGCGCCGCCGCCGTCGCTCATCACGCAGCAGTCCAGGCGGTGCAGCGGATCGGCCACCATTGGCGAGCTGACGACGTCCTCCACCGTCACCACATTGCGCAACATGGCGTGCGGGTTGTGCTGCGCGTGATGGGACGCGGCCACCTTGATCCACGCGAGCTGCTCGCTGGTGGTGCCGAACTCGTACATATGGCGCTTCGCCACCATGCCGTAGAGGTTCTGCGTGGCCGGGCCGAATGGCAGTTCGAAGGCCACGTCGGGCGCATCCGGATCCGGGGCCCGCAGGGCAAGCGCGGCGCCTGCGGCGCGGGGGCGCCCCGCCAGCGTGATCAGCGCAACGTTGCAGCGCCCCGCGGCGATGGCCTCGGCAGCGTGCGCCACGTGCAGGATCGGCGCGGAGCCGCCGCATTCGGTGGAATCCACGTGGCGCGGCTTCAGGCCGAGGTATTCCACGATCGTGGTGCTGCCAAGGCCGGGTGCATCGCCGGCACAGAAGTAGCCGTCGACATCGGCAGCGGTGAGGCCGGCGTCGGCCAGCGCGCCGCGGGCCACATCGGCATGCAGGCGTGCCACCGACAGGTCATCGGCTTTGCGTGTGGGATGCTCGTAGGCTCCCACGATGTAGGCGGATCCGTTGAGGGTCATGATGAATGGCGGAAGCTTGGGAAGAGATGCGGGACGTCGCCGTTGCCGGATTCACTGGTCAGGGGTGAAGCCACTGGCCTTGATCACCGGCCCCCAATAGGCCAGTTCCTTGCGCTGGAGGCGGTCCAGGTCTGCGGCCGGCCGGAAATCGGGATTCAAGGTGGCCCGCTGCTGCAGCGTGGTGCGCACGTCAGGCATGGCAAGTACCTTGCCGAGCGCGGCCTGCATGCGGTCCAGTTCTGCCTTGGGCGTGCGAGCCGGAGCCCAGATGCCGGCCCACGCTTCGCCGCTGTCGACTGCAACGCCCTGCTCGGTCGCGGTCGGCACGCCCGGCAGCAGCGGCGAGCGCGCCGCGCCGAACACGGCGAGGATGCGGACCTTGCCGCTCCTGGCATGCGGCAGGATGTCGCCGGCGGTCATCACGGCCGCAGCGAGCTGCCCGCCGAGCAGGTCGGTGACAAGGGGGCCGTTCCCCTTGTATGGCACGACGTTCATCGGTACGCCGATCGCCTTGCCGAACTGCAGGCCGGTGAAGTGCGTCTGCCCGCCCAGGCCGGCGGTGCCGAACAGGGCTTTGCCGGGATGCGCCTTCACCCATTCCACGAAGCCCTTCATATCGGTGACGCCGGTCTGGCTGCTCACGACCAGCGCCAGCGGATACGAGATCACCACCGCCACTGGCACCAGGTCGGCCAGCAGGTCGTACTTGAGCGTGGCCGGCGGGTACAGCAGCGTGGGAAAGATGGCGGTGGCATTGGGCGCCACCATGTAAGTAAGCCCATCCGGCGCGCTGTGCTTGAGCATGCCGGTGACGACACGGCCGCCGGCGCCGGGCCGGTTGTCGACGATCACGATCTGGCCGAGCTCGCCTTGCAGCTTCTCGGCCAGCACGCGCGCCACGGTATCGGTGGAGCCGCCCGGCGGGAAGCCGACCAGGAACTTGATCGGCGGCTTCTCCTGCGCCTGTGCACCGCAGGCGAATGCCAGCGCGAGGGCCAGTGCGCCGCAGGCCGCGCGGAGGGTACGGATGAGGGCCATGTCTTTGTCTCCTGTATGTTTCTTGTGTGAACCGGTCAGGGGGCAGGTCAGGCCTGCCGGGCAAAGCAAGCCAGGTGGTACCCGGCATCCCCGAACAGCTGGTTGATGACCATCAGGCGCTTGGCGTAATGGCCGACGCGGCATTCATCGGTCATGCCCATGGCGCCGTGCATCTGGATCGCCCACTGTCCGACCTGCCGGCCGGCCTGCCCGATCACGGTCTTGGCGGCGGATACCAGCCGGCGCCGCTGCACGGGATCGCCATCGGCGACCGCCATGGCAGCCACGCAGGCCATCGACTTGCACTGTTCGAGCGCGATCAGCATGTCCGCGACGCGGTGCTGCAGCACCTGGAACTTCGCCAGCAGCGAGCCGAACTGCCTGCGCGTGTTCAGTTGATCCGCGGTCAGGTCCAGCAAGGCTTCCAGTGCGCCGACGGCTTCCGCGCACAGTACGGCGTTGGCTCGGTCGGCGGTGGTGATAATCGCTGGCAGCGCGCCGCCCGTCTGGCCGACCACGGCGTCGGCGCCGAGGGCTACTTCGCGCAACGCCAGATGCGCGGCACTGCGGCCGTCGAGCGTGGGGAACTCGCGCACGCTCACGCCCGGTGTTCCCGCCGGAACGAGAAAAAGCGTGATACCGGCTTCATCGGCGACATCACCCGCGGTGCGGGCCGCCACGATGAAGGCATCGGCCCGCGCGCCATCGAGCACGAGCGTCTTGGCACCGGCGAGCACCCAGCCGTCGCCATGCGCTCGAGCCCGCGTGCTGACGCGCGACAGGTCATAGCGGGCATCGGCCTCGCCAATCGCCAGGGCCAGCCTGGCCTGCCCCGCAGCCAGCGCCGGCAGCCACTGCTGCCGCTGCGCGGGCGTGCCGGCCTCGTCGAGCAGTTGTCCGGCGAGCACCACGCTCGACAGCCATGCACCCCCGCCGAGCGCCCGGCCGAGCTCCTGAGCCACCAGCATCACCTCGGTCGGGCCCTGCTCGCTGCCGCCCACGTCCGCCGCCAGGGGCAGTCCGAGCAGGCCAAGTTCGGCCATGGCCGACCAGCGCGCGGCGGCTTCGCCGTCGCTCTCGGCATCGCCGCGGCGATGCGCGGGGTACTCGCCGTCGCAGAAGCGGCGCACCGCATCGCGCAGCGCGATATGTTCATCGTTGAGAGAAAAGTCCATGGTCTCGGTACGGTGTCAGGCCCGGTTTCAGGCTGTAAGGAAGGCCTTGCTGATCAGGTTGCGCTGCACTTCGTTGACGCCGCCGTAGATCGACAGCTTGCGCGCGTCCAGATAGTTGGCGGCCAGCGCCGACAGTTCGAGCGGGCTGGCGGGGTCGTCCAGATCGCCGCGCAGCGCCGCTTCCTCGAACGGCACGGCATGCGGGCCCGCCACTTCCACCAGCAGTTCGTAGATGGCCTGGCGCAGTTCGGTGCCGCGCACCTTGAGCATCGACGCTTCCACGGCCGGCACCCGGCTCTGCTGGTTTGCGCTGAGCAGGCGCAGCGCGGTGAACTCCAGCGCCAGCAGCTCGATCTCGAACTGCGCCAGGCGCGACTGCAGCACCGGATCGGCATCCAGCCCCTCGCTGGCCGCCAGCGCCCGGGCGCGCTGCAATTGCTGCTTGCAGGAGCCGATGCCCGCGATGCCCGTGCGCTCATGGCCAAGCAGGTACTTGCCGTAGGACCAGCCCTTGTTCAGCTCGCCTACCAGGTTCTCCACCGGCACGCGCACGTTGTCGAGGTAGCACTCGTTCAGGTCGGTGCCGCCTTCCAGCATGCGGATGGGCCGGACCTGCACGCCCGGCGTATTCATGTCGATCAGCAGGAACGAGATGCCCTCCTGCGGCTTGGCCGCGTTCGGGTCGGTGCGCACCAGCGCGAACATCATCGAGCACCAGTGCGCATACGAGGTCCACACCTTGTGGCCATTCACGACGAAGTGCTTGCCGTCGGGTTCCAGCACCGCGGTGGTCCGCACCGCCGCGAGGTCCGACCCGGCGCCCGGTTCGGAGAAGCCCTGCGCCCACCACGTATTGCTCTGGCGGATATCGGGCAGGTACTTCGCCTTCTGCTCGGGCGTGCCGAAGGCGATCAGCACCGGGCCCAGCATCTGGATGCCGCTGGCGATGATGCGCGGCGCTCCACCGAGCATGGTTTCCTCGTCGAAGATATAGCGCTGCACGTGGTTCCAGCCCGGGCCGCCATGTTCGACGGGCCAGCCAGGCGTAAGCCAGCCGCGCGCTTCGAGGATGCGGAACCACGTCACGTAATCGGCATGCTCGAGGCGCAAGCCGAGTTCGACCTTGCGCCGGATGTCAGCGGGCAGGTTCGCCTTGACGAACGCACGCACCTCCTGGCGGAACGCCTCGTCGGCGGCAGAGAAAGTCAGCTTCATGGTGTATGCGTGGTTCAGGCTTGCGGGGCGCACACGACCAGCGCATCGAGCGCGAGCACACGGTCGGGATACGCCACAAGCGGATTGACATCGATCTCGGTGATGGCCGGGTTGGCGCGCATCTGTCCGCCGATCTGCGTCACGGCCCGCGCGATGGCGGTTACGTCGACCGCGGCCGCGCCGCGGATGCCGCGCAGCAGCGAAGCGGACTTGAGCCGGCCCAGCTCCTGTACGACATCGGCTTGCGAAAGATCTGCGGGGATCAGCCGCACATCCTTGAGCGCCTCGATCCACACGCCGCCCAGCCCCACGAGCACGACGGGCCCCCAGCCGGCGTCGCGGCGCGCGCCGACCACCAGTTCGAGCCCGCGCGGGCCCATGGCCTCGACGAGCACGCCATCGAGCGTGAGGTCCGGACGATGGGTGGCGATGTTCTGCTGCAGGCGATCCCACCCGGCACGCAGCGCGGCTTCATCGGCCAGGCCGACGATCACGCCGCCGACGTCGCTTTTGTGCGGCAGCTCGCTGGCCTGCGCCTTGATCACCACGGGGTAGCCGATGCGCGCCGCAATCGCGGCGGCTTCATCGGCACTCGTCGCCAACGCGCCCTCGGGCACGGCCAGGCCGGCCGCGGCCAGCCACGCCTTGCCCTGATACTCGGCAAACACACCCGACGGCGGAACCGCGCCCGGCAATGGCACCGCTGCCGGCACCGGCTGGCTGGCGCGGCCGGCACGCTGCAGCGCCTCGCCATAGGCGGCAACCCGGGCCAGCGCGCGCAACGCACGGTCGGGCGAGCGGAAAAACGGCACGCCGCTGGCGCGAATGGCATCGACAAAGAACGGCTCGATGGGGCCGTTGTCTCCGGTCACGACCAGCACTGCCGGTTTGCCGGCACGGGCCAGCGCCGGGACGATGTGCTCGGCCTTGTCGCGTTGCGCCACTTCGGGGCCCGCGGGAATGCTGAGCACGATGCTGCCCACGGCCGCATCGGACAGCATGGTCAGCAGCACCTCGCCAACCAGGCCGGGGTTGCGCACGCCGATGGTGGTGTAGTCGAGCGGGTTCTCGGCCACCGCGTAGTCCGGCAGCATGGCCTTGAGACTTGCCGTCGTTTCCGCGCCGAGCGGGGGCAGCGCCAGGCCGAGCCCGTCGCAGAAGTCCAGTGCGACGTTCTTCATCGCGCCGGAACCCGTCATAAAAGCCGGGCCGCCGGCAGGCGGCACCGGGAAACGCAGCAGGATGGCTGCAGCGTCGACAAGCTCGTCAGGGGTATCGACCAGCACCACGGCTTCGCGCGCCAGCGCGACGGCAGCGGTAGCGTGATCGCCGGCCAGTGCACCGGTGTGCGACTGGGCCGCTTCGCGGGCACGCTCGCTGCGGCCCGGCATCAGCATCACGATCGGCTTGCCGGCCTCGCGCGCCTTGCGCGCCAGCGCCAGGAACGTGCGCGGGCGGCGCACCTGTTCGGCGTACACGGCCAGCACGCGCGTCTGCGGATCATCGATGTAATGGGCGACGAAATCCTCGACGCCCAGCGAAGCCTCGTTCCCCGTGGAGACCACCGCGGTCAGCGGCAGGCCGCGCCCGACGAAGGCATCGCGCATATTGGCGGCCATCGCCCCGCTCTGCGCCACCACGCCGATACCGGGACGCCCGCCGCACGGATAGGGTTGCACCGCTTCGAAGGTCACGGGCACGCCGGTTTCGAAATTCGTGAAACCCATGCAGTTCGGCCCGAGCAGCACCATGCCGGCGTCACGCGCGTCGGCGGCAAGCTGGTCCTGCCGTTCACGGCCGGCATCGCCGGTCTCCGCATAGCCAGAGGCAAACAGGACCGCCGCCCGGGTGTCCTTTGCGGCCAGGCCGCGCACGGCATCGAGCACGCCGGCCTCGGGAATGGCCAGCACGGCCAGGTCGATACCGGCCGGCAGTTCATCGACCGTCTTCACGCAGCCACGGCCATTGATCTCGGTGCTGCTGCGGCTCACCAGGTGAATGGCACCGGCGTAGCCGAAGCGCTCCAGGTTCGCCAGCACGAAGCCGCCGAACGAGCGCGGGTCCGCCGATGCGCCCACGATGGCAATGGAAGCCGGGCGGAGGACGCTGGTCACGGCAGCTACCGCGGCTTCTGCCGCCTGTTGGGGCTGCCAGGCCTGGGCGTCGGGAAAGTCAGAGGTCTTCATGGGGTGCTCTTCCAGGAAATGGGGGCGTTTGCTTCGTGTTGATTGGATTCTGGCATACCAGAACAGCAGTTTCAATACACCAGAAAATCATGTTTATTGAAATTTACTAGGGAATTTCCCTTAGCTTGCCGGCGCGGGGACGGCTCCTGAGGGCCGTATGAACGTCTTCCACGCCACCGCCACCAAGCTCTCGCGCGGCCTGCTGGCGTCACGTCGCTCCAAGCCTGAAGGCCAGTCTTGGAGCGGGATTCCGGGAAGTTGCCGAGCAAACGGCTAGTGCGCGGGCCTCCCTTCTTCCCAGCATAGGAGAGGAATGACGAAGAATCCTGGCCACCACAAGTGCAAACTTTTTCGGCCATCTTTGCATACCACCATCTTCATGTTGTATATTTCTACGCAACAACGAGATGCTTGTTTGTGCCATACCGTATGCAACCGACCCGTCCAACCATGAACCCACCGCGCCCCGCCGGGCGTCACGGCCGGAACGAAGAGATCCGTGCCGCGCTGGAGGCGGAAATCGAGGCCGGCGTCCTGTGTCCCGGCGCACCGCTCGACGAACGGGAACTGGCGCAACGCTTCGGCGTGTCGCGCACGCCGGTGCGGGAAGCCCTGCAGCAACTGGCCGCGCACGGACTGGTCAGCATCGCCCCGCGCCAGGGTGCGGCGGTCGCGCGCCTGTCTGTGGGCAAGGTGCGGGCGATGCTCGAATACGTGGGGGAACTGGAGTCGCTGGCGGCGCGGATGGCTGCGCGCCGCGGTGACGAAGCCCTGCATGCCGCGCTCGACGCCGGACTGGCGCTGTGCCGGCGCGTTGCGGCGACACCGGGTGCGGTCGGCTACGCCGCCGCTAACGCGGCTTTCCACGAAGCCATCTACCAGGGCTGCCGCAACGAGATCCTCGCGAGCCATATCCGCGCGGCGCGGCGCTGCCTGCAGCGCTATCGCATGCGCGACTTCGCCACCGCCCAGCAGGTAGCGAAGTCGCTCGAAGACCACCTGCGCATCGCCGCAGCAATCCGTGCCGGCGACGAGCAGCAGGCCGCCGACGCCATGGCCTTCCATGTGCCGGCCGGCACCACCGGCTTCGCCGAATTCCTCGCGACCGTGCCGACCCATTTTTTCGACGGCGGCCATGCCGCCGACTCCTGACCCCGACTTCGCGACTTCAGGCATCCCATGACCAGACCTCTCCGTTCGATCGACGTGCCCGGCCTTGCGCACAACGCCCCCATTCCCACCGCCGCCCGCGTGGGCAATGTCATTTGCACCTCCGCCATCTCGGGCAAGGATGCGGCCACCGGCGAGCTGCCGGGCGGGGCCGACGCGCAGGCGGCGCATGCGTTTCGCAATCTCGCGAGCGTGCTCGCGGCCGGCGGTGGCAGCGTGGCCGACGTGGTGAAACTGACGATCTACGTGAAGGACAACAGCGTGCGCGAAGCCATCAACGCCGAATGGCTGCAGTACTTCAGGAACCCCGAAGACCGCCCCGCGCGGCACATCGTCGTGCATGACCTGCAGCACGGCATGCTCCTGCAACTCGAATGCCTGGCCGTCCTGGCCGGCGCCAACCAAGGCTGAACACCATGATCATCGATTCCCACGCCCACGTCGTCATGCCGCCGGAGAGCTTCCGCTACATGGCGGAACTCATCGGCGGCCGCGCCAATCCGTCCACCACGCCGAAGGTTCCGGACGCTTCCGTGCGCAAGGCGGCCGAAGAGCTGGTGCGCAGCATGGATGCCGTCGGCACCGACATGCAGTTCATCTCGCCGCGCCCCTACCTGCAGATGCATTCGGTCAAGCCCGGCCGCGTGACGGAGCTGTGGTCCCGCCACTGCAACGACATCATTGCGCGCTTCGTCGCCATGTTCCCGGACCGCTTTCGCGGCGTGGCCGGCCTGCCGCAGCACATGCTGGAATCCCCGGCGGAGCGCGCGGTGCCCGAGCTGGAGCGCTGCGTGAACGAGCTTGGCTTCGTCGGCTGCCTGATCAACCCGGACCCGACCGAGAGCGAAGGCCCCACGCCGCCCGGCCTCGGCGACCAGTTCTGGTATCCGCTGTACGAAGCCATGACGCGCCTGGACGTGCCGGGGCTGATCCATTCCGCCGGCAGCTGCAGCGCGCGCGAGTCGTACACGCTCAAGTTCATCAACGAGGAGAGCATCGCCGTCGTCTCGCTGCTGAACTCGAAGGTATTCCAGGACTTCCCGAACCTGAAGATCGTGGTGGCGCACGGCGGTGGCGCGATTCCCTACCAGATGGGCCGCTTCCGCTCGTGGTCGGTACGCAAGGGCGAGACCGTCACCTTCGACGAGCAACTGCGCAAGCTCTACTTCGACACCTGCAACTACTCGACCGAAGCGATTGACCTGCTGCTGAAGGTGGCCGGCACCGACAACGTGCTGTTGGGCACCGAGAAGCCCGGCACCGGCAGCGCGCGCGACCCGCTGACTGACCGCGACTACGACGACATGAAGCCGGTGATCGAAGCGATCTCGTGGCTGACGGACGCGCAGCGCAAGAACATTTTCGAATGCAACTGCAGGCGCCTGTACACGCGCGCCTTCCGCACCGATGAGGAGTGCTGAGATGCCGCTGACCCAGGAAGACAATGACCTGCTCACACGCGTCGAGAACGGCGCGCCGATGGGCGAGATGATCCGGCAGCATTACTGGATTCCGGCCGTGCCGTCGGCGCGGCTGATGGCCGATGGTGCGCCCGTGCGCGTGCGCCTGCTGGGGAACAACTACGTCGCGTTCCGCCGCACCGACGGTGCCGTGGGCGTACTCGACGAACTGTGCCCGCACCGCAAGACCTCGCTGCTGATGGCGCGCAACGAGGACAACGGCCTGCGCTGCATCTTCCACGGCTGGAAGCTGGGCACGACCGGCGAAGTCATCGAGGCGCCGAACCATGTCGGCGACCAGGCCCAGTTCTGCAAGCACGTGCGCGTGAACCGCTACGGCGTGCAGGAACGCGGCGGCATCGTGTGGGTATGGCTGGGCAAGGGCGAACAGGCACCGAAGTTCCCCGACCTGCCGTTCACGTCGCTGCCCGAAGAGCAGCGTTCGGTCACCAGCCAGGAAGTGCCGACTAACTGGGTGCAGGGCGTGGAAGCGTCGATGGATTCGTCCCACGTCGGCGTGCTGCATGAATCGACCACACAGATCACGGCCGGCTCGGGCAACCAGCGCATGCACATGACGCAGGCGCTCGCACCGCGCCTGGAATTCGAGGACCGCCCCTACGGCTACCGCTATGCGGCGCTGCGCCCGCTGGCTGACGACAAGCTCTATGCGCGCGTGAACAACTTCGTCATGCCGTGGTACGGCATCATCTGCGCGCCCGATGAAAAAGGTCCGAGCACTGTGTTCTTCTCGACGCCGGTGGACGATGTCACGCATCGCGCCTGGTTCGTGCATTTCAACCCGCACCGCCCGCTCGGCATGACGATCATGTCGGCCACGCCCGACGTGTGGAACTTCCCGCCGCTGCCGCCGGGCACGCCCGCTGACAACTGGGGCCAGAACCGAGACCTGATGCGCCGCGGCCATGCCACCGGGTTCCCTCAGCACCTGGGCACCGAGGACTTCGCCATGTTCATCGGCCAGGGGCCGATTGCCGACCGCACCACCGAGCAGCTGTGCTCGGCGGATGGCGCGGTGCTGCGCGTGCGCCAGGCGTTGCTGAAGTCGGTGCGCGAGTTCCAGGCCGGCAAGACACCGACGCTCGCCGACAACCCGGAGCTCGACTACAGCCGGATCGTCTCGGTCGGTGGCGTGCTGCCCGCCGGAGAAGACTGGCGATCGCTCGCCACAGCGGCCTGAAGCCGCCGGCACAAGACTGACAAGAAGACGGAGACACAGATGAACAGCCCCCGCTTCCGCTCGCGCCGCCAGCTGTTGCTGGCGGCGTGCGCCGGCCTCGCCGCGCCCGCCGTCTCTTTGGCGCAGCTGCGCGGCAAACCCGCCATCCGCATCCTGGTCGGCCTGCCGCCCGGCGGCGGCACCGATGCCATTGCCCGGTATTTCTCGGATTCCCTGCCCGCGCTGCTGGGCCAGTCCGTGATCGTGGAAAACCATGTCGGCGCCGGCGGCCGGCTGGCCGCCGACGTGCTCAAGTCCGCCGAGCCGGACGGCATGACCTACATGATCGCCCCCAACGCCACGCCCACGTTCCAGACGCTGGTGTTCGGCAAGCAGCTCAAGTGGGACCTGTGGCGCGATTTCACGCCGGTTGCCGGCCTGGTGTCCTACCCGACCGGCATGGCCGCGGGCATGGCAACCGGCGCGCCCGACGCAGGCGCGTTCGTGCGGTGGGCGCGCGCCAATCCGCAGCAGGCCAGCTTCGGCACGCCGGGGCTGGGCGGCCAGAACCATTTCCTGGGCCTGCAGTTCGCCAGGGCGGCCGGCATTGCGCTGTCCGTCACGCCCTACAAGGGCACGCCGCCGATGATCACCGACCTGCTCGGCGACCATATCCCATCGGCCGTCACGCTGCTGCAGGACCTGCTGCGCCACCACCGCGCCGGCAAGATGCGCCTGCTCGGCATCTTCAGCGACAAGCGTTCGCCGCTGGCGCCGGACATCCCGACCATGGCCGAGCAGGGCATCCCCGTGCGCCTGGGCGATGCCTGGACGGCCATGTGGGCGCCGGCGCGCACGCCGCAGCCTGAGATCGCACGCGTGCAGGCGGCGCTGAAGACCATCCTGGCTGCGCCGCAGGCACGGCAAACCCTGATGACCCGGCTCGCGGTGGTGCCCGACTACCTCGACGGCGAGCAGATGGCGCGCCGCCAGCGCGCCGAGCTGGAAACGTGGGGACCCATCATCCGCGCCTCGGGCTTTCGCGCCGAACTCTAGAAGCCGGGACGGCAAGACTCTTCGCGGCGATGTACGCCGTGGCGGCAGCAAAGGCTGCACGGGCCGCACGCGCGGAAGCGCCCCTGCTTCGACCGGAGACATCCATGAGCATTACCGATACCCTGCAAGTCCGGGTCAAATCCATCAGTTGGGAAGCCGAAGGCATCCTGGCCTTCGAGCTGCGGCCCGAGCCGCCACTGCGTACCCTGCCCGCCTTCACGGCGGGCGCGCATATCGACCTGCATTTGACCAACGGCCTGATCCGCAGCTATTCGCTGCTGAACCCGCAGCGCGAAACGCACCGCTACGTGATCGGCGTCAACCGCGATGCGCAGAGCCGCGGCGGCTCGCGCTACCTGCACGAAACCCTGCGCCCCGGCGACGTGCTGACCATCAGCGCGCCGCGCAACAACTTCCCGCTCGACGATTCGGCGTCGCTGGCGGTACTGGTGGCCGGCGGCATCGGCATCACGCCGATCCTCGGCATGATCCATCGGCTGCGCGAACTGGGCC
Organism: Cupriavidus neocaledonicus; assembly: GCF_000372525.1. GTDB lineage: Bacteria > Pseudomonadota > Gammaproteobacteria > Burkholderiales > Burkholderiaceae > Cupriavidus > Cupriavidus neocaledonicus. The sequence continues at coordinate 27,005 of NZ_AQUR01000068.1, read as the reverse complement.
GGCCGTGGCGGCTGCACTATGCCGCGCGCACGCGCAAGCAGGCAGCGTTCGCCGAGACGCTGGAAGCCATGGGCATGGAGCCTGGCGGCGAGGTCCACCTGAGCTTCGACCGCGAAGCCGGCGCGGAACGCCTCGACGTCGCGGCGATCGCCGCAAGCCTGCCGGAAGGCGCGCACATCTACTGCTGCGGTCCGGTGCAGATGCTGGAGGCCTTCGAACAGGCCACCGCATCGCTGGCACCCGGGCGCGTGCATCGCGAGTACTTCGCCGCGCGCGAAGACGCGGCCACCGCCGGCGGCTTCACCGTCGAACTGGCGCGCACCGGCCGCAGCATCGAGATCCAGCCTGGCAGGACCATCCTGGAATGCCTGATCGCCGAGGGCGTGGAGCCCATGTATTCGTGCCAGGAAGGCGTGTGCGGGACCTGCGAGGTACGCGTGCTGGACGGCGAGCCGGACCACCGCGACCTCGTACTGAATGCGGCCGAGCGCGCCGCCAACAACCGGATGATGGTGTGCTGCTCGGGCTCGAAGAGTCACAAGCTGGTGCTCGATCTGTAGCCAGCGCACCGTGGCACCACGTAATCTGAAAGGAGCATGACATGAGCACCGCACTGGTGACCTATGAACTCGACGGCAACATCGCGCTGATCGGCCTGAACCGGCCCGAGAAGCGCAATGCCATCAACGAAGAGGTGGTCTGGGCCCTGCACGACGCCGTCTTGCGTGCCGGCGAAGAAGCCGACGTCGGCGTGCTGTTCGGCCACGGCAGCAACTTCTGCGCGGGGCTCGACCTGAAGGAAGCGCTGGCACGCGCGTCCGGCGAGCAGCCGCGGCCACGCAAGCGCACGCGCCACTCCTGGCACACCGTGTTCGACGGCATTGCTCGCGGGCCGATCCCGTTTGTCGCGGCGCTGCACGGCGCGGTAGTCGGTGGCGGGCTGGAACTGGCCACGGCCGCGCACATCCGCGTGGCGGACGAATCGGCTCTCTTCGGCCTGCCTGAAGGACAGCGTGGCATCTTTGTCGGCGGCGGCGGCACCGTGCGCATCCAGCGCGTGGTGGGCTACACCGTGATGGCCGACATGATGCTGACTGGCCGCCTGCTCAATGCCCAGGAGGGCGAGCGCGACCACATCGTGAGCTACGTGGTGCCGCAGGGCCAGGCATTGGCCAAGGCGCGCGACCTGGCCGGGCTGGTCGGGCGCAATACCGCCGACACCAACTGGCGCATCACCAACGTGCTGCCGCGCATCAACGACCTGTCGCACGACGACGGCCTGTTCGTCGAATACCTGACCTCGAACATCCCGCGCCCGCCGGAGGCGGCAGAACGCCTGCGCGACTTCGTCGAAGGCCGTGCCAAGCCCCTCGCCGTCGCGGGCGAGACATCCGAATAAGCCAAGCAACGCCATGACCACCACGACTCCAACCGACGCCGGCGCCGAAGCACAGGCCACGGCAGACTACGTCCGCTTCGCCCAGGCTGAAGCGGCCCATATCCCGGACTTCCCGCAGGACCTCCCGTTGCGCCCGGTCGGCCAGGTGGCCGTGGTGGGCGCGGGCACCATGGGCGGCGGCATTGCGATGGCGCTGGCCAATATCGGCATGCCGGTCACGCTGATCGACAGTAGCGAGAAAGGGCTCGATACCGGCCTGCGCCGCGTGCGCGACAACTATGCCGGCAGCGTCTCGCGCGGCAAACTCGAACCCTCGGCCATGGAAGCGAGGCTGTCGCTCATCAAGGGCTCCGTCGATCTGGCTGACGCCGCGTCCGCCGACATGGTGATCGAAGCGGTCTTCGAAGACATGGCGCTCAAGCAGCAGGTGTTCCGCGAGCTCGATGCACTGTGCAAACCCGGGGCGATCCTCGCCACCAACACCTCAGGGCTGGACGTCGACGCCATCGCGGCAGTCACGCAGCGCCCGCAGGACGTGGTCGGGGCTCACTTCTTCAGTCCGGCCCACGTGATGCGCCTGCTCGAAGTGGTGCGCGCGCGGGACACCGCGCCGGACGTGATCGCCACGCTGATGGATCTTGGGCGGCGCATGGGCAAAACCGCCGTGCTCGCGCGCGTCTATCCGGGCTTCATCGGCAATGCGCTGTTCCGCAACTACACGCGCGAAGCGCATTTCCTGGTCGAGGAAGGCGCGCTGCCGCATGAGGTCGACCAGGCGCTCACCGACTTCGGCTATGCGATGGGCATCTTCGCCGTACACGACATGGCCGGCAACGACGTGGGCTACCAGACCCGCAAGGCACAGATTGCAACCCGTCCACAGGACCGGCGCTGGAACGACCTGATCCTCAAGCTGACCGAACTGGGCCGCCTGGGGCAGAAGAGCGGCAAGGGCTGGTACCGCTACGAACCAGGCAGCCGCCAGCCGCTGCGTGACCCGGAAGTCGAGGCCTTCATCGAACAGGAGTCCGCACGGCTTGGCATCGCACGGCGCCCCGTCAGTGCCGACGAGATCATCAAGCGCTGCGTCTACAGCATGGTCAACGAGGGCGCGAAGCTGCTCGAAGCCGGCGTGGCGCTGCGGCCCAGCGACATCGACACCGTCTACCTGACCGGCTATGGCTTCCCGGCGAGTCATGGCGGCCCGATGCACTACGCCGACCGCATCGGGCTGCGCGAGGTGTACGCCGACATCCAACGCTTCCACGCGGAGCACGGCTACTGGTGGGAACCGGCGCCGCTGCTGGCCCGGCTGGCGCACCAGGACAAGACCTTCGCCGACTACCAGCGCGGCAAAGCATAGGGTCGCGAGCGCGCATTTTCCGCCTATCCGGCTGCGCGCCGTCGCATTCCAAACACGAAGTTCCTTTTTATTCAAATACCAGCACGCGTTATTTCTGCCACTTCCCGGATCAGGGGATGACAGCCAAAAACATGGAGGAGAACATCATGAAAAGAAACCTGGCCGGCCTTGCCTGCGTCATTGCCAGTGCCAGCGCGGCCGCGCAGACATCGGGCGTCACGCTGTACGGCGTGGCCGACGCCAACATTGAATACACGAACAACAACCTGGGAACAGGGCCCGACGGGCATTCCAAGGTCGGCGTGAGCTCGGGCGGCCTGTCCCCGAGCCGCTGGGGCCTGCGCGGCGTGGAAGACCTGGGTGGCGGAAAAAAGGCGCTGTTCGCGCTGGAAAGCGGCTTCAGCCTGGATAACGGCATTTCAACGCAAGGCGGGCGCCTGTTCGGCCGCCAGGCATGGGTCGGCATGCGTGCCGGCGCGCACCAGGTGACGCTGGGCCGTCAATACACGTCGCTATTCCTGATGATGGCCAACTACTCGCCCACGGCGTATGCCACCACGTACGAACCGGTGGTCGGCATTGCCGGCGCGAACCTGCGCGAAGACAACATGGTGAAATACCATGTCGACCTGGGCCCGCTGACGGCGGAAGCGCACTGGAGCTTTGGCGAGCAGCCCGGCACGGTCGCGGGTTCGTCTGCCTACGGCGGCGGTTTCGACTACCGCATCGGCTCGTTCGGCGTCGCCGTTGCCTATGACAGCATCAACAGCGCCAAGACCGCCGATTACACCCGCACGCAGAAGGCGGCACTGGGCCTGCGCTACCAGATCACGCCGACGCTGCTCGCGCAGGCCGCGTATCGCTACAACAACAACGGCACTCGCGCCGCCAACACGGCTGCGCGCGACGACCTGTGGTGGGCTGCCCTGAACTACCAGGCAACCGGCGCCCTGCAGCTCACAGGGGCGTTCTACTACGACAATGTCAAGTCGCTGTATACCGCGACCGGCAAGAGCAATCCGAGCAACCCGTGGCAAGTCACGTTCATTGCGGATTATTCACTGTCCAAGCGCACCGACGTCTACCTCAGCACCGCTTACACCAAGAATGCGTCGCTGAACTTCGAAAGCCTGAACGGCGCTATGGCGGCTTACCAGATCGCACCGAACGAAAAGAGTCAGTTCGGCGTGGCAATGGGTATGCGGCACAAGTTCTGAGTCGCTGCCCAGGGACGCCGCGAAGCTGATCTCTCCCCTAAGCCCATAAGTGAGGGGGAGCCTGTGGGCCACCCGCGTGCCGGATCAGGCCGCCCGCGAGGCGGCGGGCTTGCGGCCACGTCTTGCGCCGCCGCGGGGGGCGGTGCTCCTGGCGGCGGCCGGCTCCCCGCCGCCCGCGCCCTCGAGGTAGCTGGCCGGCAAGGTGGAAAGGAATTCCGAGAATCCGGTCGTGCCCACCGGCGCGTGTTCAAGCATGGCCGCGTGGGCCGCGGTTTCATCTCCGCTGAGGATGGCGTCGGCCAGCCGCTGGTGGTCTTCCAACACGCGCTGCCGGCGCGCCGAGGTCTGGAAGATGCGCGGGCGGTAGCGCTGCATCAGCCGGCGAATCCCCTGGATCTGCTCCACCAGGTATTCGTTGTGGCTACCCGCATAGACCGTGTCATGGAACTCCGCATTGGCCTTGGCGAAGCGCTTGCCATCGTCTTCGGCATGCGCCTGCTCGCATTCGGCGCGGGCGGCCTTCAGGCGAACCCGCTGGTCGTCATCCATGCGGCGCGCGGCAAGTTTCGCCGCCACGGCCTCCAGCTCGCCGAGCAGTTCCAGGGTTTCGCGCAGTTGCGTGATCGACAGGCGCGAGACGAACACACCGACGCGAGGCACGATGCGCACCATGTTCTGCACTGACAATTGCTGCAGCGCCTCGCGCACGGGTGTGCGGGAGACGCCGAAGCGCTCCGCCAGCATGCGTTCGTCCAGCGGCGTGCCGGGCGGCATGTCGCCATCCTCGATTTCGCGCTGGATCGTGGCCTTGATTTCGCCGGCCATGCTCTTCTTTTCGGACTGTGTCATCTGATCTGAATAAGCGGTCTCTACTGCCCAGTATACCGAAACGGAATACTGGCATGCCATCCAGAACCAGAAATAAACAGCTACCGTCGACAAAGCGATGATTTGCGGGCCGGGTTGAAGCGCCTACGTTCTCGCCAAAAATTCCACCACCATCCGATTGAACGTCTCTGCATGCTCCCACTGCGCCCAGTGCCCGCAGCGGCCGAAGATATGCATCTGCGCATTCGGAATCCCGGCGATAAGCCGCAGCCCGACATCCAGCGGCACGAACCGGTCATCACGCCCCCAGATCACCAGCGTCGGCGCCGCAATCTCGCCAAGGCGCGCGCCGTAGTCGGTGAACTGTTTCGGATTCGCCGCCAGGCTCTTGACGAAGTTCTCCAGGTGGTCGCGCCGTGCCAGCATATTGTCCAGCCGTGCCTGCATCAGGTCGTCTGTCAGCGAGCTGGCGTCATAGACGAACACGTTCATCATGCGCTTCAGGTTCTCGATGGTCGGCTCGCGGTACAGGCCATTGAGCAGCTTGATGCCCTCCGTCGGCATCGGCGCGAACAGGCTCGGGCCGCCGGTGCCGCCGCCCATCAACACGAGCTTGCCGACGCGATGCGGATTGGCCAGCGCGAACGCGACCGCGCTGTGGCCGCCCATCGAATTGCCAAGGATATGCACGCGCTCGATGTCAAGCGCATCGAGCACGCCCTTGAGCACGCGGCCATTGAGCTCCGAACGCGAGCCCGCGTTGACCACCGGGTCGCTCTTGCCCCAGCCCGGGCAGTCGACCAGCAGCACGCGGTAGCCGGCGGCAACCAGCGGTTCGACGTTGCGGTTGAAGTTGGCCCAGCCGGTCGCACCGGGCCCCGAGCCGTGCAGCATGACAACGGTCTCGGCACCGGAGCCGGTGTCGTTGCAGTGGATGCGGAATTCGGTGTCGCCATTCCTGACGGTGACGAACCGGCTTGTGCTCGCTTCGGTGATGGCTTGTGCAGTAGCTTGCATGATGATCTTCCTTGCTCGACTGAATCTGTACTGAATGGAATGTGCGCCGGCAGTGCGCACGCTCAGGCGCGGCGGCCGCCCGGCACGGCCGCGCGGGTCTCCAGGCGCGGCGTGAACGAACCAACCACCGTCAGCGCGGCGACTGCCGCGATGACGATCAGCGGAATGCTGGCAGTCACCAGCATCGACGCGCTCTGGCCCAGCGCAAACAGCTGCCCGGCAATGAGCGGCCCGAGGATCGAGCCGAGCCGGCCGATTGCCACGGCCGCGCCCACACCGGTGCCGCGCACTTCGGTCGGATAGGCCTGGCCGGCCAGCGCGTACAGCACCGACTGGCCACCCACCAGGAACAGGCCGCAGAAGAACGCGCCCCACGCCATCGACACACTGCCGCCCGCCCCGGCGAGCCCCGCCAGCGCGGCCGCGATACCCACGTACATGCCCACCACCGTGAGGCGCCGGCTGAAGCGGTCCATCACACTGGCAATGCCGACCGCACCGATGCCGCCGCCGATGTTGAACATCATCATGGCGATGCCCGCCTGCGTGCGCGTCAGCCCGTTGGACAACACCATCGACGGCAGCCAGTTCATCAGGAAATACAGCACGATCAAGGTGCCCAGGTAGCTGATCCACAGCGCCAGCGTGGGTCGCACACGGCCGTTGCCGCACAGCGCTTCGACAAATCCGGGCGTGGCTTCCGTGCCCTTCACCGAGTGCGACTTCGCTTCGACGAACTGCGCCGACTCGGACAGCCACAGCGCGAGCAATGGCACCATCAGCAGCGGCCCGAAGCCGCCTACGTAGAAGATGTGTCGCCAGCCCTCATCGCCGGGACTGACGATGCCGATCGCGGCCGCCAGCGCGGCGCCGAACGGCATGCCGCAGTACATCGCGCCAACGGCCGTGCTGCGCTGCGCGGGTGACGCCGCTTCCGAGCACAGCGCGATCAGGTTGGGCATGGCGGCGCCCAGGCCAAGGCCGGTCAGCAGGCGCGCGACCAGCAGGCTTTCGAAGTTCCACACGAGCGTCGTCGCCAGCGAGAAAGCGCCGAACAGCGCTACGGACAGCATCAGCACGCGCTTGCGGCCCAGGCGGTCAGCCAGGCGCCCGCCCAGCGCCGCGCCCGGCAGCAGCCCGATGGCGCCGGCGCTGAACGCCCAGCCCATTTGCGCGACGGACAGCGAGAACTCCTTCGCGATACGCGGCGCGGCGACGCCGGCCGACTGCAGGTCGAGACCTTCCAGCAGGGCGATGGCCAGGCACAGGCCGATGGTGGTGATACTGCCCTTTGTGTTGCTCGCGTTGGCGCCTATGGTGTTTGATGAATTCATTCTTGTCTCCGCATTATCTGTATGCCGCTCTTGGTGGCGGGTCTGAATTTTGGTTTGGGCTGGGCGGTGGCGCGGTGTATCCATACGCCGCCCGCTCCTGCAACCTGGAAACCAGTCAGCTGTCTTGACAGGTCTCGGACCGTCAGTCCTCAAGCCGCGCGCTTCTTCAGATCCAGCGCGACATCAACAATCATGTCCTCCTGCCCGCCCACCATCCGGCGCTTGCCGAGTTCGACGAGGATGTCCACCGTCTTCAGCCCATACTTCTGCGCCGCCACTTCCGAATGGCGCAGGAAGCTCGAATAGACACCCGCATAACCAAGCGCCAGCGTTTCGCGGTCGACTCGCACCGGACGGTCCTGCAGCGGACGCACGATGTCGTCGGCGGCGTCCATCAGCGTGTACAGGTCGGTGCCGTGGTTCCAGCCCATGCGCTCCGCGGCGGCGATGAATACCTCCAGCGGCGCATTGCCCGCGCCAGCCCCCATGCCGGCCAGCGATGCGTCGATGCGGTCGCAGCCTTCCTCGACCGCGACGAGCGAGTTGGCCACGCCGAGCGACAGGTTGTGGTGCGCGTGCATGCCGGTCTGCGTATCGGCGTTCAGCACCCCCTTGAGCGCACGGAAGCGGTCGCGCACGTCGTTCATCGTCAGCGCGCCGCCGGAATCGACCACATAGATGCAGGTCGCACCGTAGCTTTCCATCTTCTTCGCTTCGACGGCGAGGTTCTGCGGTGTGGTCATGTGGCTCATCATCAGGAAGCCGACGGTGTCCATGCCGAGTTCGCGCGCATACTCGATGTGCTGCCTCGAGATGTCGGCCTCGGTGCAATGCGTGGCCACGCGCACGATGCGCGCGCCGGCGTCATAGGCGGCCTTCAGGTCATGCGTGGTGCCGATGCCAGGTAGCAGCAGCGTGGCGATCTTCGCGTGCTCGAGCACGTCGGCCACGGCGGCGATCCACTCGAGATCGCTGTGTGCGCCGAAGCCGTAGTTGAAGCTTGAGCCCTGCAGGCCGTCGCCATGCGCGACCTCGATGCTGTCGACCTTGGCGCGGTCGAGCGCACGCGCGATGTCCTGCACGTTCTGGATCGAGTATTGATGGCGGACCGCGTGGCTGCCATCGCGCAGCGTCACGTCGGAGATATAGAGTTTCTTGGCCGTGGTGCTCATGCGCAGGCTCCTTCCGTGGTGGCAGTGGCGCCCAGCATCGCTTGCGCCATGCGCTCGGCCGTGGCAAGCGCGGCCGAGGTCATGATGTCGAGGTTGCCCGCGTACGCAGGCAGGTAGTGGGCCGCGCCCTCCACTTCGATGAACACCGAAGTCTTCAGTCCGCTGAAGCGGCCCAGCCCCGGCACATTGAGCGGCGCGTTGGCAGGGATCTCGTCGAACTGCACCGTCTGCTTGAGACGGTAACCGGGTACATAGGCGTGCACCGCGCGCACGATCTCCTCGATCGACGCTTCGATCTTTTCGCGGTCGGCCAGTTCGGACAGCGTGTAGATGGTGTCGCGCATCATGACCGGCGGCTCGGCCGGATTGAGCACGATGATGGCCTTGCCCTTCGCGGCGCCGCCGACCACTTCGATCGCCTTCGACGTCGTCTCGGTGAATTCGTCGATGTTGGCACGCGTACCGGGGCCGGCCGACTTGCTGCTGATCGACGCGACGATCTCGGCGTAGTGGACCTTCGCCACGCGCGACACGGCCGCGACGATGGGGATGGTGGCCTGGCCGCCGCAGGTGACCATGTTGACGTTCGGCGCACCGAGGTGCGCATCGAGATTGACCACCGGCACGCAATACGGGCCGATTGCGGCGGGCGTGAGGTCGATCATGCGCAGGCCCGGCTTGAGCTTGCGCAGCAGCGCGTCATTCCTGACATGCGCACCGGCGAAGGTGGCGTCGAAGACGAAGTCGATGTCGTCGAACACCGGCAGGCGCGTGAGCCCTTCGGCGCCTTCGTGCGTGGTGGCGACACCCAGGCGGGCGGCACGTGCGAGCCCGTCCGAGGCCGGATCGATGCCGACCATGGCCGCCATTTCCAGATGGCGGCTGTTGCGCAGGATCTTGATCATCAGGTCGGTGCCGATATTGCCGGAGCCGATGATCGCAGCCTTGAGTTTGTCGGAAGCCATGTGTATTCCCTGTTATGCGGCAAACGTCGCGCGGACGCTGCCGAGTCCTTCAATCTCGGTGGTGTAGGTGCCGGGCTCGGTGACAGCGACCATCGGGCCGAGCGCGCCGGTCAGCACCACGTCGCCGGCGCGCAGCGGCGTGCCGAGCTGCACCATGCGGTCCGCGAGCCAGACCGCTGCATTGAGCGGGTTGCCCAGGCAGGCCGCGCCGTTGCCACGCGACAGCACTTCGCCGTCGCGCGAAAGCGTCATCGCACATGCGGTGAGGTCGACCTGCGACAGCGGCACCGGGCGGCTGCCCAGCACGAACAGCGCGCTCGACGCGTTGTCGGCCACGGTGTCAACGAAGCGGATGTCCCAGTTCTGGATGCGGCTATCGACGACTTCGATGGCCGCGAGTGCATAGGCGCTGGCGCGCAGGATGTCGGCAAAGGTGTGGCGCTCGTGCGTCAGGTCGTGCTCGAGCACCAGCGCGATCTCGGCTTCCACCTTGGGCTGGATCAGGCGCGACAGGGGCATCGGCTGGCTGTCGCCATAGGCCATGCTCGCGAACAGCGCGCCGAAGTCGGGCTGGTCGACGCCCAGCTGCTTCTGCACGGCCAGCGATGTCAGGCCGATCTTGCGGCCGACGACACGCTCGCCGCTGGCGACGCGCGCATCGACATTGGCCTGCTGCACGGCATAGGCCGTGGCAGTGTCATCGGGCGCGATCTCGCCGCGCACCGGGGCGATGGTCTGGCGCGAGGCCTCGGCGGCGCACAGGCGCGCGGCGATCGCGCTAACGATATTCGGGTCGGTCATCGGGTTCTCCATCGGTCAGGCGGCCGCGGCCAGCGTTGCATGCGGTTCGGCATGCATCGTGGCGAAGCCCGCGATCCACTCGGGAATCGCGCGGTAGAAGTCGAGCGACGCGCGGTACGGGCCGTAAGCGGCCAGTGCGCCGAACGCCGCCACCCAGGTGCGGATCTCGTGCGCCGACTTGCCGCCGTCGCGCGTGATCGCGTCGTTGGTCATGCCGTCGACGGCCGTCAGGTCGCCGGAAGCGAGCAGTGCCAGGAAGGCGCGGTCCCACTCGGGATTGAGCGGATGCAGGTGGCTGTCGCCGGCGGCGAACGCCTGCGCAGCGGCTACCGTGCGTGCCTGGCGCGCGGCGCGCGATTCGGGCGACGGGTTGCGCCCCGCAATCAGGCGTTCGGCGACTTCCTCGCTCGCACCGGCCAGTTCGGGCACCGGCGGCTCGTGCGAGATGCCACCCGAGCCGACCACCAGCACGCGCTTGCCGGTACGGGCCAGGAAGCGGCCCACCGCATCGCCGAGCAGGCGCGCGCGGCGCAGCGTCGCCATGGGCGGCGCCACCGAATTGATGAAGACGGGGATGACCGGGTAGCGGTCGAGCCCGCCGGTCAGGACTGCGAGCGCGTCGGCACAGCCGTGGTCGACCTGCATCCGGTACGACAGCGAGACATCGATCTCCGCGGCCATCACGCATTCGGCCAGCGACTGCGCAAGATCCGCGGGCACCGACAACCTGCCGGCCAGGCTCTTGAAGTCGCCGATCGCGGTGGCGGCGGCGCCGATGCAGAACGGCGGCATGACGTCATAGAAGAAGCCGTTGTAGTGGTCCGGTGCGAACACAACGACCAGTTCCGGGTCGAACGCGCGCACGCGTTCGCGCGCCGCGGCCTGTGCGCGCTCGACCTCGGCAACGACTTCTGGCGCTGGGTCGACATAGCCGTGCAACGGCGTATGCGACAGACATTCCAGGCGAATCGGCATCCTCATGCTCCTGCTGCTTGGGTAATGGTGGTGGGGTCGGTGACGGCGTCGCACGCGGGGCGCGACGACATGGAAGGGCTGGACGCACCCGCATACGGCGGCACCTGCGTCATGCCGAGCTTGCCGGCCAGTTCCGTGATGGCCTCCGACACCTGCTGCGGCGAACACACGCCTGCGACGAAGCGGTCCGGGCGCAGCAGCACTACCGATTGCGGCAGGCGGCTGAACCACTCCTTCAGGCGGCCGCCTGCGTCGCCGATTGTGATCACGCCCTCGGTCACGTCAACGCCATGGCGCAGCTGCACATCGGGCTTGGCCAGCACGAAGCGCATGCCCGCCTTCTGCGCGAGCGCGCGCGCCTGGGGCGTCAAGCCAAAGGTCGGGTCTGTGCCCCAGCCGATCACGGCGAAGCCGTTCCCGATGGCATCGTCGAGCAGCGTGAGGCGGTCATCGCTGGTACGCACGCGCGGCTGGATGAACAGGCGGCCCACCGGCGAACCGGCCAGCGGATCGTTCCCATACACCAGGCGGCCGAGCCATGAATCGCGCTTCTGGCTCATCAGGCCGAGCAGACGCCCCGGCGCCGAACTGCCGGAACGCTCCAGTACGCCCGCCAGCCAGCCGCCGCGCTGACGCACAGGCGGCAGCAGCACCACACCCTCCTCATAGCGCGGCATGGGCTTGAAGCGCATTTCGACGAAATAGCGCTTGACCGACGGCAGCACGTTGAAGCTGCGCACGAGCGCATCTCGGAAGCGCGTGCCGAAGCGCGTGGTCGGCGCGAAAATGTCGCCCGCCACCTCGGACAGGTGGATCATCGAGCGCGCGTGAGCGCGGCGCTCGACCGTGTAGCTGTCAAGCAGGCGCGCATCGGCCAGCCCCTTGGCGACCATCGCCAGTTTCCAGCCGAGGTTGTTGGCGTCGCGGATGCCGCTGTTATAGCCCTGCCCCTGCCACACCGGCATGATGTGCGCGGCATCGCCGGCCAGCAGCACGCGGTCGACGCGGAACGTCGACGCGAGCCGCGCGTTGTGCGTATACACGCGCTTGCGGATGTAGTCGACCTTGTCGGGATCGGCCACCACCTTGCGGATCAACGCGGCCATGTTCTCCGGCTTCGACAACTCTTCCTCGGTCTCACCGGGCATGACCATGAACTCGAAGCGGCGGATGCCATGCGGCAGCGCGGCCGAGACATAGGGACGCTCATGATCGCAATGCATGTAGATATGCGGCGAGCCGACCGGATCGTTGCGCACGTCGACGACGATCCACTGGTTCGGCTTGGTACGGCCTTCGAAGGGCACCTGCATCGTGCGGCGAACCAGACTGTTGCCGCCATCGGCACCGACCATGTAAGCGGCACGGATGGTGCGGCGCTGGCCGGCGTTCGTGGTCACCTCGACGCTCACACCGGTGCCGTCCTGGCTGAAGGCGTCGACGCCATGGCCGAACAGCACCTGCACGTGCTCGAAGCGTTGCAGCCCCTCGTACAGCACCTGGTCGGCCAGCGGCTGGATGAATGCGTTGCGGCGCGACCAGCCGAACTCGTCGGTGCGCGGCTCGATGGACGCGAAGCAATGACCGTCCTTCGTGACAAAACGCATCCAGTGGTCGGGCGTGGTGTGCGGCAGCAGCGTATCGGCGAGCCCCACGGCCTGGAATACGCGCAGCGCTTCATCGTCGAGGCCGATGGCGCGCGGATAGTCGATAAGCTGGTCCAGCTTCTCGACGACGGTGACGTGCACGCCCTGGAGGCCGAGAATATTGGCGATCATCAGTCCGACAGGGCCGGCGCCGATGATGGCAACGTCGGTGTCGACATGGGGAAGACGGTCGACTTGCGACGTCTGCTTGGCCATGGTGTTCATAGGTCTCCTACTGGCAAGGCACGAGCGCGCCCCCGCGCCGGACCGGCGCGTACTGGCTCTGTTTTGATGGATTGGAAAGGGCGGCCGGCGTGACCGGCTGCGGGTCAGGCGCCGGCGCGGCGGCGCTGGCGACGGATCAGGCAGGACATGGGGTGGTCTCCGAGTGTGCGATTTTGAGATGAGTCTAGGCATCGGGCCGCGCGCACTCAAAAATTTCTCTAAAATGTGCAAGGAGTGCACATCTCTGATTTATAAGGACTTTCGGTGAGCAAATACGCGAATGTGCGGGGACTTTCACGTGGTCTGCAGGTACTGAGGGCTCTCAACGCCATGGAGAACGGCCGCGCCACCAGCCAGCAGCTCAGCGACGCAACCGGCCTGCACCGGACCACGGTGCGACGGTTGCTTGAGACGCTGCTGGAAGAAGGATTCGTGCGGCGCAGTACATCGGACGACAGCTTCCGGCTCACGCTCGACGTGCGCGCGCTCAGCGAAGGCTTCACCGACGACGAACGCATTGCCACCGTGGCGCCGCCAATCATGGGACGCCTGATGCAGCGCGTGGTCTGGCCATCCGACCTGACCACGCCCGACGGCGACGCCATGATCATCCGCGAAACCACGCACCGGTTCAGCCCGCTGTCGTTTCACCGCGCCATGGTCGGCCGACGCCTGCCAATCCTGCTGACCGCCGCCGGCCGTGTGTATTTCTCGATGTGCCCGGATGCCGAGCGCGAAGACATTCTCGAAGTCCTGCGCTCAGGCGCTGGCGGCGAACAGCAGCTCAAGCTCGCGATGGATGACACCTATATCCGCAACCTCATCCGGCAAACCCGAAAGGATGGCTTTGGCTCCAATCAGGGCGACTGGTCCGATCAGCGCAAGATCGGTGCCGTGGCCGTCGCCATCGAGGCCGAGGGGCGTGTACTTGCGAGCCTGAACGTGATTTACCTGCAGCAGGCAATCAGTCCGGCGGAGGCGACGCGGCGCTTTGTTCCTGAGTTGCAGCATGCAGCAAAGGAGATGGTCGAGGCGCTGGGGTGAAGCAAGTCATTCCGCGGACTGAGATACGTCCAGGGAGTCCGATGTAACGCTCCCCCAACGCAAATTTGTTCAGTAAACTAGTCATCCTTCGATCTTTTGTCTAAAATATTGGACATATGCCAGCCTTTACCGATACCACCACCGTCCTCGAGCGCCACTTGCTCTTGCAACTCGGCGACCGCATCAAACGCCTGCGGAAGGCTCAGGGCTTTGGCACGGTTGAGATGGCCAAGCGCGTCGGCATCTCACGGACGACCCTCGCGGCGGTTGAAGCCGGCGACCCCGCGCCAACCATGGGCACATATCTGCGTGTCATGTCCGTGCTGGGTGTCGCCGGTGACCTGGCCCTGTTAGTCAGCGATACTTTCCAACCGGCGCCCGCGAACTCTGCGGCCGCCTCATCCAAGCGCGTCATTCCGCAGGTTCAGGTTCGGGTAAGGACTGATCCAAGCCGCCATGAGGCCCAGGACTTGCAGAGCATGGCGCTCCACAAGGAAGCAATCCGCCTGATCCAGGATGACCCGGCGCTACTGGAGCGGGCCCGAGAAGTCCTCAGGCGATGGCGCGCGCAGGGAGACTCACGTTCTGATTCACTCTGGTCCGAGTGGGAAGCTATTCTTGCAAACAAGTCGTGGCGCAAAGCGCTTGGCCGAACTCGGCGTGCTCAAGAGCTGCGCCAAGCGTCTCCGCTGCCCACGCTTTTACCAGATGCCATTCGGCACGAAGTGCTAGCACAGGTTCAGGCGTTGAAAAAAGGCGTTGTCCTGGGGGACCAGGAATGAAGCGGGAAGATCTTGAGCACATCATTCGGGCCGCTGCCGACATCACGAACGAATATGAATTCGTTGTCGTTGGCAGCCAGTCCATCCTGGGGCCAATTCCCAATCCCCCGGCGGTTTTCACGATGTCCGCGGAGGCGGACATATACCCGCTAAATGCCACCCACAAGGCGGATGCGATCGACGCGGCGATTGGAGAAGGCTCGCGCTTCCACGAGACGTATGGTTACTACGCGCAGGGCGTCGGGCCAGAGACAGCATGTCTTCCGGCCGGGTGGGAAAGCCGTTTGCAGCGCATCCAAACAGCGGGGACGAATGGCCGGGTCGGCTATTGCCTTGACCTTGTCGACCTCTTTATGGCGAAGGCAGCAGCTGATCGCGACAAGGACCGAGTCTTCTGTATGGCCCTGATACAACATGGCTATGTCTTGCCCCGTACAGCGATCAGTCGCGTCGATGACATGCCGATAGACAGAGCTGCGCAGGGGCGACTACGTGCACGCATCAAGCGCTGGACCAAGGCCTTGCTGGACCAAGGCCATGCGACTCCAGCTGACGACGCTTAGCTCAGCTTTCAGCGCAGCCGCCATCGGCGTGCCATCGCGCTAGCATTTCGCTTTATTGCCTGCTCGGTAATACCGGCCTCGTCACGCGGACTGTTCAATGCGCCTGGGAGTCTTGAGGAAGCTCAGGCCAGCAAGCGGCCACGAGCCGCCATTGACAGTTGGCCCGCGGGATCGCTCCATCCTGTGTCGCGGGCGGCGCCTTCCAAAACCATTGCAAGTCCGCCGGACCGGCGCATCAGGGTAAATACCACCCTCCTGGCGCTTGGTTAACCTGCTGCCTGACACTACCATTTATCAACCGATCAATGATCGATTGATAATTTATTGGAGGTGACCATGGCGATTACCAAGCTTGCACACTATTCGATCCGGACGGCGGACCTCGAACGGTCGTGCGCATTCTATGAACGCATTCTCGGATTCCGTCGCGGGTACCGGCCGCCGTTCGATTTCCCCGGCGCGTGGCTCTACATGGGCGACGACGAACGGGACTTCGGCACGGTACACATCATCGGCATCGACCCGAACAATCCTGCCGGCCTGACGGCCTACCTTGGCGACAAGGCGCTGCCGGAAACTGGCACGGGAACCGTCGACCACATCGCCTTCCTGGCGACGGGGGTCGCGGCGATGTGGGAAACACTGCGCGCCGAGGGCATCGCCTGGCGCGACCGTACCGTCCCGAGCCTCGGCCTGCATCAGGTATTCATCGAAGACCCGTCGGGGGTCACCATCGAGCTCAACTACCCCGCTGAGGAAATGGCAGGCCTCGCCCTGCCGCAGCACTCGCAAGCCAACGCAGGAGTCGCAGCATGACCATCACCCAATCATCCCCCCGCAAGGCCATCATCATCGGTGGCTCCGTCGGCGGACTCTTTGCCGCCAATCTTCTGTCGCGCAGCGGCTGGGAAGTGGAGATCTTCGAGCGCACGCCCGAAGCCCTGGCCGGACGAGGCGCCGGCATTGTCACGCATCCGGAACTGTTTGAGGCGCTGTTGGCCGCCGGCGTAAACGTAGACGACAGCATCGGCGTCCCGGTCAATACCCGTGTGACCTTGGCCCGCGACGGCAGTGCGGTCTCGCATCGCGAACTGCCCCAAATGCTGACGGCCTGGGGCAAGATGTACGAGGTACTGGGCAAGGCCTTTCCCGGCATCTATCGCACCGGTTCACATGTCACGGCGGTGGCTTCACATGCCGATGATGCCGAAGTCACCCTGCAGGATGGCTCGAAGCACTGCGCCGATCTGGTGATCGCCGCCGATGGCTTCCGCTCAGCGGTCCGGGAACAACTGCTGCCGTCCGCGCAGCTTGAATACGCGGGCTATATCGCCTGGCGGGGGCTGGTCGACGAGACCGATCTGACGCCTCACACGCACGCTGCGATCTTCGACAAGTTCGCGTTCTGCCTGCCTCCGCACGAACAGATCCTTGGCTACCCGGTCGCCGGCGAGCGCAACAGTACCGCGCCAGGCCAGCGTCGATTCAACTTCGTGTGGTATCGCGCCACATGCGAAAGCGAACTGGCCGACCTGCTCACCGACGCCACCGGCAAATGCTGGTCCACCGGCATTCCGCCGGGCCTGATCCGTCCCGACGTCATCGCCGACATGGAAAGCGCCGCTTCTGACCTGCTTGCGCCTCAGTTTGCCGAAGTCGTGGCCCGGACTGCCCACCCACTGTTCCAGCCGATTTATGACCTGACCGTTCCGCAGATGGCCTTCGGTCGGGTTGCGCTGCTGGGCGACGCTGCCTTTGTGGCCCGGCCGCACTGCGGCATGGGTGTCACCAAGGCCGCTGGCGACGCCATGGCACTGGTGCGCGCGCTGTCGGATGCACGGACGATCGAAGCCGGACTCGAAGCCTACAGCGCCGAACGCGTGCAAGTCGGCCAGGCCATTGTCGAGCACGCTCGCCACCTCGGCGCCTATATGCAAGCCCAACTGAAGAGCGACGAAGACCGCGCCATGGCCGAACGTTATCGCACGCCCGAAGCGGTGATGCGGGAAACCGCCGTGTCGCGCGAGTTCTGACGGTCAAGGACAACAACCCAGGAGACAACCATGCCTCAAGCCGCCCCCCAAGCCGCGTCCCAACCCGCGTCCTACAAGGCGTACGAAGATCCCGGTGCCATCGACGCCCCGCTGGCGCCGCATCCCATGCTGGGTCGCCACGACTTCGAGCAACTGCACCGCACAAGGCGGCGCTTCTCCTGGTCGCTCACTGCCGCCATGCTGCTGGTGTACTTCGGATTTATCCTGACACTGGCCTTCCGTCCCGACCTGCTGGCGCTGCGACTGGCAGCGGATCAGCCAATGAACATTGGCATCCCCATCGGTTTTGGCATGTTCGCGTTCACCTTCGCGCTCGTGGCCATCTATGTGTATCGCACCAACACGGTCTACGACCCGATGATCGCGGACATCCGCAACGGAGAGCCGTCATGAATCGCACGCTTGCCTTTGTTGCCACGCTCGCCGCGCTGGCAGCCGCCACCCCTGCCCTGGCTGCCACGCCACCCGTCGGCCAGGGCCTGAACGGCATCGCCATCGGAATGTTCGTCGTGTTCGTGGTCGCCACGCTGGCCATTACCCGCTGGGCAGCCCGCCGCAACAACACCGTCGCCGATCACTACGCCGCCGGCGGCAAGATCACCGCCATGCAAAACGGCTGGGCCATCGCGGGTGATTACATGTCGGCTGCGTCGCTGCTGGGCATCTCGGCGCTGGTGTTCACCAGTGGCTACGACGGCCTGATCTACTCGATCGGCTTCCTGGCAAGCTGGCCCATCATCCTGTTCCTGATTGCCGAGCCGTTGCGCAATCTCGGGCGCTACACGCTGGCCGATGTGCTCTCGTACCGGCTGCGGCAACGGCCGATCCGCGCGTTCTCTGCGTCGAGTTCCATCGTGATCGTGCTGCTGTACCTGGTGTCGCAGATGGTCGGCGCTGGCAAGCTCGTGGAACTGCTGTTCGGCTTCAACTACACCTCGGCAGTGGTGCTCGTCGGCGTGCTGATGGTGGTCTACGTGTTCTTCGGCGGCATGCTGGCCACCACCTGGATCCAGATCATCAAGGCCGTCATGTTGCTGGCCGGCTGCGCGTTCATGGCGTTCATGGTGATGAGCCGCTTCGGTTTCAGCCTGAACAGCCTGTTCGACCATGCCATCGCGGCCCACGGCAAGCAGGCCGCAATCATGCGTCCGGGCGGCCTGGTGTCCGACCCGGTTTCGGCGGTCTCGCTTGGCCTCGCGCTGATCTTCGGCACGGCTGGCCTGCCCCACATCCTGATGCGCTTCTTTACGGTCAGCCACGTCAAGGCGGCGCGCAAGAGCGTGCTGTATGCCACCGGCATCGTTGGCATGGGCTACGCGCTGATCATCATCATTGGCTTCGGGACGATTGCGCTTGTCGCCAGGGACCCGCTGTACCACACCACTTCGGGCGCTGTCATTGGCGGCGTCAACATGGTGGCCGTACACCTGTCCCACGCCGTTGGTGGCAGCGTCTTCCTGGGATTCATCTGTGCTGTGGCGTTCTCGACCATCCTGGCCGTGGTCGCAGGCCTGACGCTGGCCGGCTCTTCGGCCATCTCGCACGACCTGTACGCAATCGTGATTTGCAAAGGCCGCGCGTTGGACAAGGACGAGATGCGCGTGTCGCGCATCACCACCCTGGTGCTGGGCGTGCTGGCGATCCTGCTGGGCATCCTGTTCGAGAAGCAGACCATTGCGTTCATCGTCAGCCTGACGTTCTCGATTGCAGCCAGTTCTAACTTCCCGGTGCTGCTGTTGTCGATCTACTGGCGCGGGCTGACCACGCGCGGCGCGGTCATGGGCGGCATGATGGGCCTGGTTACCGCCGTGGTGCTGACGATCCTGAGCCCGACGGTATGGGTGCAGGTGCTGGGGCACGCGTCGGCCATCTACCCGTACGAGTATCCGGCGCTGTTCTCGATGCTGGTGGCGTTTGCGGGCATCTACGTGTTCTCGGTGACGGATCGCTCGGCGCGCGGCGCGTGGGAACGCAATGCCTACCAGAACCAGCGCGTGGACTGCGAGTTGGGCATCACCGCCAAACCTGGTCATTGAATACAAAGGCTGGTGAGGCAGCTTGAGGGCGGCCGCCGGGCGACTGGTGTGCCGCCTGTTCTTATTGATCGGGCGATTGGTAGAATCGGGCCATTACCGGAACAATACGACGAGAGAGACAGCCATGGAGCCACGCGCCACTGAAGACGCCGCCGCAAAATCCACGCGGCGGTTGCTGCCCGAGGAGCGGGAGCAGCAGATCGTCGAAAAGGCCATCGAGCACTTCACCCGGAATGGCTTCGGCGGCAGCACGCGCGAACTGGCCAAGCAGATTGGCGTCACCCAACCCTTGCTCTATCGGTATTTCGCCAGCAAGGACGCGCTGATCGAGCGCGTCTACAACGAAGTCTTCCAGTGGCGCCCGGACTGGGACCGCCAGATCACGGACCGCTCCCTGCCGCTGACCGAACGGTTGTACGCCTTCTACCTGGACTATTCGTCGGTGATCCTGCG
Organism: Cupriavidus neocaledonicus; assembly: GCF_000372525.1. GTDB lineage: Bacteria > Pseudomonadota > Gammaproteobacteria > Burkholderiales > Burkholderiaceae > Cupriavidus > Cupriavidus neocaledonicus. The sequence goes on along the minus strand of NZ_AQUR01000068.1, from coordinate 7,131 downwards.
CGAAGAATGGATCCGGCTGTTTATCTTTGCCGGCCTGACTCACGAAGGCATCAACAACAAGTACCTGAGTAAGTTGCGCACCAAGGTGTTCCTGCCCGTACTTGCCGAAGTCCGGGAGGCTTTCGATATTCCCGCGCCGCGCACCGCCGCCGAAACCGACGCGGAGATCGAGATGATCTGGAGCCTGCACGCCGCCATTTTCTATATCGGCGTGCGCAAATGGGTCTATGGGCTGAAGGTCCCGACGGACATGGATACCGTGATCCGGCAGAAGGTTGACATGTTTCTGCTGGGTGCACCCGCCGCGATGGCCAAGATGCGAGGATAGTGGTCGGGGGCCTTTTGGCCTTGCAGCGCATTCGCTTTACCCGTATTGCAGCCATCCGGGGCCTCGTGCCACGCGCCTAGAGTTTCGCTGTTCCTCTTCGGATAAGCATGTCAAAGAGAAATTGAGCGGCCGGCGCCAACGGGCGTCCTCGCCGCGAAATCAAGCCCAACGTTCGAGTTATCACTGGGTCAGTCAGTGGGATCGCAAGCAGCCCACTGCCGGGCTTCGGCGGCAAAGCCATGCGAGGTACGACACCGATTCCCAGGCCGGCCTGGACCAGGCTTACCAGGGCTGGAACATGATTTACCTCGCAGTACCATCGCGGTCTTACCTGCAGCCGCGCAAGGGCCTGGTCGATCAGGAAGCGGTTGCCGCTGCCTTGCGCGAGCGTAATGTAGTCAAAACCTTCAAGGTCTTTCCATTTGACACTTCGTCGCGCCGCCAGCGGATGCCCTTTGCGACAGGCGACAACGAACGCCTCTTCGATCAGGGGGCAGAAATCGATATCTGGCTCCTGCGTCCCGATATAGGTCAGGCCGAAATCCGCATCGCCGCGCGTGACCGCGAGCAGGACGTCGCCGGAAGACTCGTCAACGATCCGGAGCCGTATCCCCGGATAGCGCTCGTGATATGGCCCCACGACAGAGGGCAGGAAATGCCCGACGGCGGACGGTACGCAGGCAATCGTCACCTCGCCCGATAGCCGCTCGGCAACGGTCTGGATGCCGAGCATGGCATCTTCCAGTTCGTTGATGACGTTTCGCGCCTTGTGCACAAACATGCGGCCCAAGGTCGTCAATTCGACCTTCCGGGTGGTCCGCGTGAACAGCGCAACGCCGAGCGCTTCTTCCAGCTTGTCGACACGACGCGACAGTGCCGACTGCGACAGGAACATCGCGTCGGATGCCGCCTTGAAGCTGCCCAGATCGGCGACGGCCAGAAACGCCCGCAAGTCGGCCAAATCGAAATTCATGTGTCTGACGCAAGAATACTTGTGATCTTTGCACTTTACACCGGAATCCGGTCAGCGTGATCATTCGCTGCATGGACGGAACGCAACACTGTCCTGACCAAGCAGGAGACAAAATGTCCAACAAAGTACGAAAGCCGGTACGGCGCCTGTCGCGCCGTACCGCCCTTGCCGCCCTCGCCATCCCGCTAGCTGCTTCCCTTCTTCCCGCACATGCGCAGACCTGGGCACCCGTCAGGCCGATCCGGCTGATCGTCCCGTACGGACCCGGCGGAAGCTCTGACGCCATTGCCCGCGTCATCGCGGCCGAGATGTCGAAAGGCCTGGGCCAACAGGTCGTGGTGGATAACAAGGGCGGTGGCCAGGGTGTTATCGCCATGCAGGAGACCGCGCGCGCCGCGCCTGACGGATACACGCTGGTGCTCGGTCACGTTGGCACGCTTGCCGTCAATCCCGCCATGATGCACAAGCTTCCCTACGATCCGCTGAAGGACTTCACGCCGGTGACACTGCTCGCCAAAGTGCCGATGGTGTTCGCGGTGGGGCCTGCCGTCCATAGCGATTCCATCAAGGCATTCATCGCTCAGGCCAGGGCGAAGCCTGGCGCCATGACCTACGGTTCGGCGGGCAACGGAAGCGCCGGCAACGTTGCCTTCGAGATGCTCAAGCAGACCGCGCATATCGACCTGGTGCACGTGCCTTACAAGGGCACCGGCGCCCAGATCACCGACTTGCTCGCCGGAAACATTGACGCGGCATCGGCGGGCCTGGCGGGGATCCTGCAACACGCCAGGTCAGGCAAGCTGCGCATCCTCGCGGTTGGTTCGTCAAAGCGCCTCGCGCCGATTCCCAACGTTCCCACCATTGCCGAGGAAGGCTATCCGGGATTCGAAAGCTCACAATGGTTTGGGCTGATGGCGCCTGCGCGCACGCCCACGCCGGTGATCAGCCGCCTGCATGCCGAGGCAGTCAAGGCCCTGGCCACCCCGCTGGTGCGCCAACGGCTTGCCGAGGACGCTAGCACGGCCGTCGGCGCGGGCAGCGCCGAATTTGCGTCATTCATTCGTACCGAGCAACAACGCTGGGGCACTGTCATCCGCGGCGCAGGCATCCAGGCAAACTAAGTCTTCAGAGAACATCCAGCATGCAACAAGATCGAATCACGGTATCCGAAGCCGAACTCCGCCAACTCGGAACGCGCGCGTTCCAGGGCCTCGGCCTGACCGAAGGCGATGCCATCGATGTCATCGACATCCTGGTACTCGCAGACCTCTTCGGGCTCAGCACCCACGGACTGTCCCGGATTGAATCCTATGGCGAACGACTCCAGTCCGGTGGTATCTCGGCACGCCCCACCATCACCGTCGAACGTGTCGCGCCGGCGCTGGTAAAGGTCGATGGTGGCAACGCAGTCGGTCCGCTCGCCGGCATGAAGGCACTGCGTGCAGCCATGGAAGTCGCCGAAGAATTCGGCATCGGCATGGCCTTCGTCCGGGGCAGCAATCATTTCGGGCCGGTATCGCCGTACAGCTACATTGCGGCGGAAGCGGGGTTCGCCAGCATGATTGGCAGCAATGCCACGACGACCATCGCGCCATGGGGCGGAAGCGATGCGCGCCTGGGCAACAGCCCGCTGGGTTTCGGCGTACCGGGGCATGACGGCCGCCACTTCCTGCTGGACATGGCCATGAGCGTGGCCGCTCGCGCCAAGATTCGCAATGCGCTCAAGGCCGGACAATCCATTCCGGATTCATGGGCCACCGACGCGCAAGGACGAAGAACCACCGATCCCAAGGCCGCCCTCGATGGCTTCCTGCTGCCTATTGGCGGGCACAAGGGCTATGGGCTGGCACTGATGGTCGATCTCTTCGCCGGATTGCTCTCGGATGCTGCGTACCTGACTCACGTCAAGTCGTGGGTCGATGCACCCGACGAGCCGCAGAACCTGGGCCATTTCTTTATGCTGGTCGATACCAGGCGACTGGGATCGGCGCAATGGCTGAGTGCCCGCATGAAAGACTTTGCAGCCATCCTCCACGGTAGCGCACCGGCCGAGCCTGGCAAGCCTGTCATCGTTCCCGGAGAGATCGAACTAGAGCAGCTGGCGCGGCAGCGCGAAAGGGGCATCGCCATGGACCCGGCGGTGAAGGCGCTACTGGACCGACATGCGAACGCAACCACGAACTGAGATTGCACACTCCGAAAGCATCATGACAAACGACCATGCACGGCTCGCTAAGGCGCTTGCCCCGACGGGAATCCTTCGCGCATCGATCAACGTAGGCAACCCTATCCTGGCAAACCTCGATGCCGACGGCAATCCATTCGGCGTTTCAGTAGACCTGGCCGGCGAGTTTGCCCATCGCCTTGGCATCCCGCTGGAGCTGGTCGTGTTCGACTCCGCGGGGAAGTCGGTAGAGGCCGTCACGGCCGAACAAGCCGACTTCGGATTCTTTGCCGTCGACCCGGTCCGGGGCGCCGGCATCGCATTCTCCGAACCCTACGTGCTGATCGAGGGCGCGTATCTGGTGAAGGAGGAATCCCCCCTCAAGGCGAACGAAGAGGTCGACCTTGCCGGCCGCCGTGTCGTGGTAGGAAAAGGCAGCGCCTACGACCTTTATCTCACTCGTACGCTGCAACATGCACACATCGTGCGCGCCCCAACGTCTCCTGCCGTTGTGCAAACCTTCCTGGAACAGGGCGCGGACGTGGCTGCAGGGGTGCGACAGCAACTGGAAGCCGATGCCAGGCGCACTGGCGGCCTGAGGTTGCTGCCGGGCCGGTTTATGGTCATACAGCAAGCCATGGGCCTCCCCATCGCCCGCAGCGCTGAAGCCGTGGAATTCCTGCGGCGGTTCGTCGAGGAGATGAAAACCTCCTGCTTCGTTTCGGACGCTCTCAGGCGTCACGGCATCGACGGCGCGTCCGTCGCGCCTTCGATATCGTAGCGAGGGCTGGAATCGACCCATTTCTGCCCAGGCCTTGACCATGCCGTGCGCCGCCGACGGGCAATACGCCCTGGTAATTCTCCCCGGGGCGGTTTGCAAGCTTTACGCGGGAGGACGCACAGGGCAGGCATTCATCCGCGCCAAAGGCGAGCCTTCCGTACGGCCCGATTCCCTCCGACATTCGCGAAAACAATAGCGAGGCCATGGGGACGGCGCCGGGTGCCGTACCCAAGGGTTCCCCGGTTTTTAACGCTTTGCGGCCGCGCGCGCGGACGGGATATTCGGCTTGTGTGCGGCCTTGACGGCGTCAGCGGCGGCACTGGCCACCTGGCTCTCCGCGAGTTCTGCGGCTTGCCGGGTGGATCGCCGCAAGGATTCGCAAAACGTGGCACCGGAAAGCATGGCCGCCTGCCACGCGTTCAGCGTGCCCTCCGAGCCCTCCGGCGCGCTTTGCATGAGCTTGTCGAAAATCTCCTGCAAGCTATGCTTGCTCGTTTCGTAGTGGGCTTCTACCACCTTCTGGAAGTCGTCTCTCGTCGCCGCAGCGATTTCGTGTACCTGCTGCAGGTATCGCCGTGATTTCCCGGCGGCTGACTCGACGGAGCTGGCCTGCAACGCAAAAAGTTCTTGAGGATCCCTGACAGCGAAAGCCCGGCGCATTGTTTCCTGGCTGTCGGCGATGGTCTCTTTCATGGTCTGCATGCTCAACTCACTTAGCCTCTGGAGCGCGTCCAGGGTCTTCGTCGTCATGCCAACGACGATATCCAGGGCTGCAGCCTGGGTTCCGTACATGGGGTCGAGCTTGTCGACTGGCATCATGGTCTCCTTTGGGTTATCCCGCGCATCGGTCGGTCGCAAGTCTCATTCCATCTCGCCGTCGACCCACGGCAACAACGTCAGGGCTGCATCCGTCACATATGGATAGATGGATGGCAGTCCTGAACGCGTTGGCTCAGCACGGACACACCATCATCATGGATGAACACAACATGCGGTTAGCCGTGGAAGCGAATTGGACCATCGTTCTTGGGCGGGGGACCGGTCCAGGTGGTGGACAGATGGTCGCTTGCGGCAAACCCGAAGCCGTCGCCGCCTCGCCTCCAGTCAAGACGGCACGCAACTTGTTATGAAGAAGCAGTTAGGATACGGAACGGGCGATCCACTTTGATGTTGCCCCGCTGATCGAACCATGCAATTGGATCTGTTCGGATACGAGGAAGGCGAGGCGATTCCTGGCCTGAGTTATCAATTGAACTTCCTGACCGAACAGGAAGAACGAGAGCTGCTCGCCATTATTCGTACGCTTCCTTTGCATCCGGCCCAGTACAAAGAGCACGAATCCCGATGCCGGATCATCAGCTATGGTGGAATCTACGATTTCAGCACCAACACGGTGGAGCCCAGCCTGGAGCTGGATCCCCGGTTTTTCCCTCTTCGCGAGCGGGTTGCAGCCTGGCTAGGCGCGGAACCGCGGGAGATCGAGAACCTTCTGGTGACTGAGTATGCGCCAGGCACCCAGTTGGGCTGGCACCGCGATGTGCCGCAGTACGAGACAATCGTCGGCATTTCCCTTGGCAGCGCTGCCGTCCTCCGCTTCCGGCGATACCCGCCAAGCCAACCCACCAACCGTCAATCGATAAAGCTGGAATTGGCGCCCAGGTCGATCTACAAGCTGGAGGGCGTGGCACGGTGGGAGTGGCAGCACTCGGTACCGCCGGTCAAGGATCGCCGCTGGTCGATCACCTTACGTACGAAGCGCCACGCAATACCGCCACGTAGGCCTTTGCCTGTGCACTCATGACCGTCTGCCAATCGCCTGCACCGGCGGGACGCCTACTGCAATCGGCGCCGGCAAACTGACAAATGAGCCGCCCCCCAGTGAGAGCAATATCGCTCGTCGCCCACGCCGTTACGGGGCCGGCGATGCCAGCGGCTTCCCCTTCTCGACCACGTACACGCCAACAACCCGCGCCGCCGCGCTACTGCTGTTGTGGGCGTCATGCACAATGCCGGCGGGGACGACGAACGATTCACCGGCCTTGACCGTGCGCGGCGACTGGCCGTCGACCAAGAGTTGCACCTCGCCTTCCATGACATAGCTGATCTCGTCCCCGGGATGCGTATGACGCCCGGCATAGGCGCCTGGCGCCACCTCCAAGCGCGCGACCACAGCTTCGCGCCCCGGTACAGATACGTCTGCCCTCCCTACCACGGTACGGGTCAGCCCCGAACCCTGCGCAAGGGCGCTACCTGCCATCAGTGCCACCGCGCCCAACATGGTCAAATGCTTGTAGTGCATGATGTCTCCCGGACTTATTCTGGCGTTTCGGAGGTGGGTATCACGTCTGGTTCGCGCTGACTCTCATGCTGGCGGAGCTGCCGACTAGAGTGAGTCTTTTCGCCAACGTCCATCTTTGTCTGTACGAGAACGAACGGAATTGGCGGCCGCGCCAATCCAGATGGCGCCGCTCGGTTGGATCTTATCCACGTCCGTTTGCAAATACGTCCCTCGCCCGCCACAGCCCTAATACATGGGATTGAAGGCGATCGGATCCAGGTCCGGGCTGCCGGACGTTCAGCCCCAATTAATTGGTTCAACGAGGAATTCCGGGGAAGGCAGCCTTGATCTTCAGGAAGAAGTATTCCTCGTCACGGTAGCCATAGGCTCGGCGCTTGATGACTTTGATGGTGTTGTTGATGCCCTCAACGACGCTGGTATTCAGCGGATGGCGGCATCGGGCAAGGATGCCGTGCCAATACGCTTTCAGGCGCTGGGCGAACAGTTCGAGGGCAGGTATTCGGCTCTGCCTTGCTTGTTCGCACCAATGCTCCCACGCCTTTTGCGCCCATCCCGGGCGGCGATAGAACCACAGGCGCTTGAGCTC
>NZ_AQUR01000067.1 GCF_000372525.1 Cupriavidus neocaledonicus | reverse complement strand
GTGCGCATCACGTCCATCGGGTGCGCGCTGGCGGGCACCCATTCGAGCGCCGCCTTGACGTTGGCGGGCAGGCCGCGCAGGCTCTTGAGCTTGGCCTTGTAGGCGGCCAGCTCGGATTTGGTCGGCAGCTTGCCGTGCACCAGCAGGTGGGCGATTTCCTCGAATTCGCAGGTCTCGGCGATGTCGAGGATGTCGTAGCCGCGGTAGTGCAGGTCGTTGCCGGTGCGGCCGACGGTGCACAGCGCGGTGTTGCCGGCGGTCACGCCCGACAGCGCGACGGATTTCTTGGGCTTGGGCGTGACGAGCGGTTGCGCTTCGGACATCTGGGTCTCCTTGGTGTGATGCCTGGTGTTGCCTGTCTTTGGTCGTGCAAGCGGCCGGGAAGGGAAGGCCCGCCCCGGCCGCGCCTGAGTCTGGTCGCTTACTTGCCCTTGCCTTGCGCGAACAGGGCGTCGAGCTTCTGCTCGAAGGCATGGTAGCCGATGCTCTCGTAGAGCTCGGCGCGGGTCTGCATGGTATCGACCACGTTCTTCTGCGTGCCGTCGCGGCGGATCGCCGCGTAGACGTTTTCCGCGGCCTTGTTCATGGCGCGGAAGGCCGACAGCGGATACAGCACCATCGACACGCCGGCACCGCCCAGTTCCTCGGTGGTAAACAGCGGCGTGGCGCCGAATTCGGTGATGTTGGCCAGCACCGGCACCTTCACCGCGTCGACGAACTTGCGGTACATGCCGAGGTCGGTCATGGCCTCCGGGAAGATCGCGTCGGCGCCGGCTTCGACGCACGCCACGGCGCGCTCGATGGCGCTGTCCAGGCCTTCCACGGCGAGCGCGTCGGTACGGGCCATGATGACGAAGTTGTCGTCGGTGCGGGCGTCGACCGCGGCCTTGATGCGGTCGACCATTTCACCCTGACTGACGATTTCCTTGTTGGGGCGGTGACCGCAGCGCTTGGCGCCGACCTGGTCCTCGATATGCATCGCCGCGGCGCCGAACTTGATCAGCGACTTGGTGGTGCGGGCCACGTTGAAGGCCGAGGCGCCGAAGCCGGTGTCGACATCGACCAGCAGCGGCGTGTCGCACACGTCGGTGATGCGGCGGATGTCGGTCAGCACGTCGTCCAGGTTCGAGATGCCCAGGTCCGGCAGGCCCAGCGAGCCGGCCGCGACGCCGCCGCCCGACAGGTAGATGGCGCGATAGCCGGCGCGCCTGGCCAGCAGCGCGTGGTTGGCGTTGATGGCGCCAACCACCTGCAGCGGATGTTCGTCGGCCAGCGCCTGGCGGAAACGGGCGCCGGCGGAGCGCGCGAGGTCGGAAGCGGAGTAGGTCATGGCGTATGCGTTGGTGAACAGGACAAACCAGATACTGCAAGGGATGTGCCAGGCCTTGCGAAAGCGGCCGGAAAACCCGGAATCCCTTGTCAGCACTGGGCTGGCGGGCAGGGCGGCGGGCCGCGTCGCGGCCGCGATGGCGGGCTTGCGGCACATTTGAAATCCAAACCCGGTGTTTTGGAATTCAAAGTTGAAATCCCGGGCCGCGTAGCGGACAATGTGACAGCACTGTACGCCTGTTCCTGCCGCCTTTCATCTCACTTTCCTTCCGCACCGCATCATGGCTCCGCCCGTTTCCACGCAAGGCCGCCCGCGCATCTGGGCGATCGGCATCAGCCGCCTCGCGCGCGCCTTCGCCGACCTGATCCCGGCCTATGCCGACCGCGCCGAATTCCGCATCGTCGGCAAGGGGTTCGAGGCCGCCGCCAGCGCGGTGTCGCGCGAGGTGCGCGAGGGCCGGCTCGACGTGGTCGTCGCCGGCGGCTCCAACGGTGCCTACCTGCGCCAGCACGTGGACGTGCCGGTGGTGCTGGTCAAGGTCACGGGCTTCGACGTGATGAGCGCGCTGGCGACGGCGCGGCGGATCTCGCCGCGGGTGGCGCTGGTCACGCACGCGGCAACCTATGCCGAAGTCGATGAATTCGTGCGCGCGTTTTCGCTGTCGGTGCCGGCCTACACCTACCTGACCGAGGATGACGCCGTGGCGCGCGTGAAGGCGCTGAAGCAGGAGGGCATCCAGGTGGTGGTGGGCCCGGGCCTGGTGACCGACCTGGCCGACCGCTATGGCCTGACGGGGGTGTTCCTGTACTCCGGCAACTCGGTGCGCATGGCACTGGAAGACGCGATCGAGGCCGCGCGCCTGCGCCGCATCGAGGCCACCCGGCGCGACTACGTCAACACCATCCTGGCGCACCTGAACGAGGGCGTCGCGGCGGTCGATGCGCAGGGGCGGATCCAGTCGTTCAACCCGGCCATGGAGCGCTTCCTCGGCACCTCGGCCGCCGCTGCGGTCGGGCGCAAGCTGCAGACGCTGGCGCCCGGCCTGGCGCTCGAGGGCGTGATGCAGACCGGCGACAAGGAACTCGAGGCAATCCACAAGCTCGGCGACAAGATGGTGGTGGTCAACCGCATTCCGATCCTGGGCGAGGCCGGCACCACCGGCGCGGTGCTGACCATCCAGGACGCCAGCGCGATCCAGCGCGTCGACCGCAACCTGCGCTCGCGCAGCCGCGCGCGGCCGGCGGCGGTGCGCTACAGCCTCGACGACCTGGCCGGCACCTCGGCGGCGATGATCGCGCTGCGCGAACTGGCGCGGCGCTACGCCGCGGTGGACTCGACCGTGCTGATCGGCGGCGAGAGCGGCACCGGCAAGGAGGTATTGGCGCAAGGCATGCACGATGCCAGTCCGCGCCGCGCGTTCCCGTTCGTCGCGGTCAACTGCGCCGCCTTTCCCGAGGCGCTGCTGGAAAGCGAGCTGTTCGGCTACGAAGAGGGCGCCTTCACCGGCGCGCGCCGTGGTGGCAAGGCCGGCCTGTTCGAGTCGGCCCACAACGGCACGCTGTTTCTCGACGAGGTCGGCGACATGCCGCCCGCGCTGCAGACGCGCCTGCTGCGCGTGCTGCAGGAAAAGCAGGTGCTGCCGATCGGCGGGCTCGACGCGGTGCCGGTGAACGTGCGCGTGATCGCCGCCACCCACCGCGACCTGGCCGCGATGGTGCGCGACGGCGGCTTCCGGCAGGACCTGTATTACCGCCTCAACATCCTGCGCATTGCCATGCCGCCGCTGCGCGAGCGCGCCGAAGACCTGCCGGAGCTGGCCGAGCTGCTGTACCGCCGCGCGCAGGACCGGCTCGGGCTGGAACGCCCGCAGCGCCTGCCCGCCGCGGCGCGCGCGCGGCTGGCGCGCTACCGCTGGCCCGGCAATATCCGCGAGCTGGAAAACGTGACCGAGCGCATCGCGGTGCTGGTCGCCGGCCGCCGGCTCGAGGGCGAGGCCCTGCAGCGCGAACTGCAGGCCGCCGCGCCCGAGCTGTTCGGCGAGGCCGCGCTTGCCACGGCCCCCGGGGCCGCAGCCGAAGCCGCACCGGCGGCGCCGGCCGCGCGCGCGCGCCGCTCGCTGGCGCGCGTCAAGCAATCCAGCGAAGTCGACCATATCCGGCGCGTGCTGGAAGAGTGCGGCGGCGACCGGACCGCCGCCTGCCATATCCTCGGCATCAGCCCGACCACGCTGTGGCGGCGGCTGAAGGCGGCCTAGCCCGGACGTTATCCGGCGGGGCTGGTCCGGCGGAACGGAATCGGCTGCAGCCCCTTGCCCTGCAGCCACGCGTCATTGAACAGGCGCCCCATATACAGGTCGCCACGGTCGCACAGCAGCGTGACGATGGTGTGCCCCGGGCCCAGCTCGCGCGCCAGCGCCACCGCGGCGCCGACATTGATGCCGGATGACCCGCCCACGAACAGCCCTTCCTCGCGCAGCAGCCGGTAGACCATGTCGACGCAGGTCTGGTCGTCGATGCGCACGGCATCGTCGATCGGCGTGTCCTGCAGGTTGGCGGTGACGCGGCTGGAGCCGATGCCTTCGGTGATCGAGCTGCCTTCGGCCTTGACCTCGCGGTGCTTGACGAAATGGTAAAGGCCGCTGCCATGCGGGTCGGCCAGCACGATGCGCACGCCCGGCTTGTGTTCCTTCAGGCAGCGCGCGATGCCCGCCAGCGAGCCGCCGGTGCCGGTGGCGCAGGTGAAGGCGTCGATATGGCCGGCGGTGGCCTGCCAGATCTCGGGGCCGGTGGTCTCGTAGTGCGCCTGGCGGTTGGCGAGGTTGTCGAACTGGTTGGCCCAGATCGCGTTATCGGTTTCGTCGGCCAGCCGGCCGGCAATCTTCTGGTAGTTGTCGGGATCGGCGTAAGGCCTGGCCGGTACCGCGCGCACCTCGGCGCCCAGCATGCGCAGCCGCTCCATCTTTTCCGGCGACTGCGTGTCGGGGATCACCACGATGCAGCGATAGCCGCGCGCCGCGCACAGGTGCGCCAGGCCGATGCCGGTATTGCCCGCCGTGCCTTCGATCACCGTGCCGCCCGGCTTCAGCAGCCCGCGGCGCTCGGCGTCGCGGATGATGTAGAGCGCCGCGCGGTCCTTGACCGAGCCGCCGGGATTGAGGAATTCCGCCTTGCCGTAGATGTCGCAGCCGGTTTCGGCGCTCAGGCCGGCCAGCCGGATCAGCGGTGTGTGGCCGATGGTGCCGGCAAATCCATCCCTGACTTCCATGGTGCACTCCTGCCGCGCCCGGGGCGGGCGTCACCTTGAGTGATAGATCGGTGCGGCGGCAATGACAAGCGGGCGGGGCGGGAAGTGACCGGGATGGCGCCTTGCGCCGGGACGGCATCGGGGCGGCGGGCTCAGGCGGCGTTGAGCCAGCGGAAGCTGAAATCGCCTTCGACGAAGTCGGCGCGCGCGGCGTGGAAATCGCGCATATACGGGCGGTTCAGATGCGATTCGAGCGCGCGCTTGGAGTCCCAGACCATGTAGATGACGAACACGCGCGCGTCCTCGGCGTCCTGCCCGACGTGGTAGTCCAGGCAGCCGGGCTCGGTCAGCCCGCGCGAGCGCAGCGCTGAGAGCTGGGAGACCAGCGCGTCGCGGCGGTGGGTCTTGGCACGGGCGATGCCGACTAGCGTGTACGTTCCGGACATGGGTGAACGGGGTCGACTGGCTGGCGTCTGTGAGCACTGGGCCAGCCATTGTAGCGGCGGCCATGGCCGCGCCGGCAATGCCCGACGGCGCCGTCCGGGCATTCGGCCGGCGCTTGACAAGGGTGCGCGGCGCGGTTCCTGCCGCCGTGGCCGGCGCTCAAGTTATGTCCGCTGCCGCCGATATCCGGAGCGACAACGAGAAAACCATCATCCGGGGGGCGCATGCTGAGACGCATTGGGTCGGAGCAATTGCAGGTCGGGATGTTCGTCGCCAGGCTGGGCGGGCCCTGGATCAACCACCCGTTCTGGCGCGCGCGCTTCCTGGTCGCCAGCGAGGAGCAGGTGCGGCAGATCCGCTCGGCGGGCGTGCGTGAGGTCTGGATCGATGTCCTGAAGGGCCGCAACCTGCCGGCGCCGGAAGCGGCGGCCGGCGCGGCCCCGGCCCAGCTTGCCCCCGGTGCCGCTAGCCCGGCTGACGCGGCCGCCACCACGCTCGAGGCCGAGATCGTGCATGCGCGCGAACTGCTGCAGTCCGGCAAGGCCGTGATCGGCTCGATGTTCGCCGACGTGCGCATGGGACGGGCGCTCGAGGTCAGCGGCGCGCTGCTGCTGGTCGATGCGGCCTCGCGCTCGCTGTCGCGCCATGGGCAGGCGCTGCTGGCGCTGGCGCGCCTCAAGGCGCGCGGCGACGACAACTACCTGCATGCCTTCGCGGTCTGCGCGCTGATGATCGCGGTCGGCCGCACCCTGGGCCTGCCCGACGACGAAGTGCGCGAGCTCGGCCTGGCGGGCCTGGTGCATGACATCGGCAAGCTGACCGTGCCCGGCGCCGCCAGCCTGCGCGCCGGCGAGCGCACGCCCGAGCAGGAGGAGGCCTACCGCCGCCATCCCTCCGCCGGCTACCGCATCCTCAACGAAGCCCGGCTCTATTCCAATATCCCGCTCGATGTCTGCGTCCACCACCATGAGCGCGTCGACGGGCGCGGCTTCCCGTTTGGCCTGGTCGGGCACGAACTGAGCGTGCACGCCCGGATCGGCGCCATCTGCGATACCTACGATACGCTGACCGCCAGCCACCCCGGGCACCAGCCATGGTCGCCGGCCCGCGCCATGGAATACATGGCGGTGCGGGTCGACACGCTGTTCGACCGGCGCGTGTTCAAGGCCTTCTCGCGCACCGTCGGCATCTACCCGCTCGGCACCGTGCTGCGGCTGCGCTCCAACCGGCTGGCGGTGGTGTGCGCGCAGCATGACGCCGACCCGCTGCGGCCCAAGGTGATGGCGTTCTACTCGGTGTCGCAATCCCGGCCGGTGCCGACCGAGCTGATCGACCTGCGCCATGGCGACGAGACCGTGGTGGCGTTCGAGAACGCGGCGGAGTGGGGCTTTACGGACGAGCAGTTGCTGGAGATGTACGCGCCGGCGGCATGAGCGCGCCGCGCCGTTGCGTCATCCCGCCAGCCATCGGCCTTGCCTGAGGCGTTCGTGCAGGAAATCCGCCAGCGCCCGCACGCGCGCGCTGTGCCGCAGGTCGGGGTGGGTCAGCACCCACAGGTCGGTGTCCATGGCGGCATCGGGCGGCGCCAGCCGCACCAGCGCCGGATCGTCGCCGGCCAGCAGGCACAGCAGCATGCCGGCGCCCATGCCATGCCGGACCGCGTCCGCCATCGCCACCAGGCTGTCGGCGCTGACCACGCGGCGCGGCTCCGGCACGTGCTCGCGGATCCAGCGCGACTGGGCCAGGTGCGACAGGGCTTCGTCCGGCACCACCCAGTCATAGGCCGGCCAGTCCGCCAGGGCGGGGCTGTCCGCCGTGGCGGGCAGCCCCAGCTGCTGCAGGTAGCTTCGCGCCGCGTAAGGGGCCGTTTGCAGCCGGCCGATGCGGCGGCCCACCAGGTATTCCGGCGGCGCGTTTGCCGGGCGGACCGCCACGTCGGCCTCGCGCCGGCTCAGGCTGAGGAAGCTGTTGTTGACCACCAGCTGCAGCTGGATGCGCGGATGCAGCGCGCGGAACCCGGCGAACAGCGGCATCAGCAGTCCGCCCAGCAAGGTATCCGTGGTGGTCACGCGCAACGGACCGCTCAGCTGGCTGTCGAGGCCGGACAGCTGGCGCTGCGCCGCATCGATCTGTTCCCCGACCCCGGCCAGCCGTTGCGCCAGCGCTTCGCCGGCGGGCGTCATGGCGTAGCCGGTGGCATGGCGCTCGAACAGCAGCGTGCCGAGGGTCTCTTCCAGCCTGGCCAGGCGACGCAGCACCGTTGAATGGTTGACGTGCAGGGCGCGCGCGGCGGCGGCCAGCGAGCCGGACTGGCCCACGGCGAGGAAGTATTTCAGGTCGTCCCAGTCTGCTTCCTGCATGTTTGCATAATCCTTTTGCAAGATTGGCCAGTTCCCGTGCGGATCCGCACAGCCTACAGTGGCTGGGCGTGGCCGGCAATGGGTGCCGGCGCATGCCGGGCGAAGGGAGGAAAAACATGGCAATGGCGTGGACGCTGCTGGTGCTGGCCGGGCTGATCGAGATCGTGATGGCGCTGGCGCTCAAGCATACCGATGGCTGGACCCGCGCCGGCCCGACCGCGCTCGGAATCGGCGCCGCGCTGGCCAGCATCTACCTGCTCAGCGCGGCGCTGCGTCAGCTGCCGGTGGGCACGGCCTATGCGATCTGGACCGGCATCGGCGCGATCGGCGTGACGCTGATCGGCATCCTGTTCCTGGGCGAGAGCGCGTCGCCGCTGCGGCTGGTGCTGATCGGGCTGATCTTCGTCGGCATCGGCGGGCTGAAGCTGCTGCCGGCCTAGCCGGCGTACGCCCGGCACGCGGGAGTCACGGGCGCGTTCGGTACACTATCTGGCCCAGTCAAAGGCCAGAGTCGCCCCGCCATGAATTTCGATGCCCTGCTGGAACTGTTCCAGCAACGTATTCCCACCCACCCATGGGCGCAGATCGCGCTGTACCTGTTGGCGCTGGTGCTGATCGCCGCGCTCGCGCAATGGCTGTTCGGCCATGTGATGTCGCGCATCGCCCACCGGCTGCTGAAGGTGTGGGGCAAGACGCCGTGGAGCACGGCGCTGACGCGCCATCGCGCCTACCGGCGTTTCGGCTACGCGGTGGGCTTTGCCGTGATCACCGTCGGCATCGGCGAAGTGCCGCACATGGGCCGCTATGCACTGGCGATCGAGCGCCTCGCGCATGCCAGCCTGTGGGTCTGCTTCTTCCTGATGCTGGGGGGCGTTCTGGGGGCCTGGCAGGACGTGTACGCCAGCAGCCGCCGGGCGCAGACGCGTTCGATCAAGGGCTATATCCAGGTCGGCCGGCTGGGGCTGGGACTGGTGTGCGCGGTGCTGGTGCTGTCGATCCTGATCAACCGCTCGCCGCTGTGGATGCTGTCCGGCCTGGGCGCGCTGTCGGCGGTGCTGCTGCTGGTGTTCAAGGACACGCTGCTGTCGCTGGTCGCCAGCACGCAGCTGACCTCCAACGACATGCTGCGCATCGGCGACTGGATCGAGATGCCCCAGTGCAACGCCGACGGCTACGTCAAGGACATCGCGCTGCATACGGTCAAGGTGCAGAACTGGGACAACACCGTGACCACGGTGCCGACCTACAAGCTGTTCTCGGAGAGCTATCGCAACTACCGCCAGATGTTCGAGTCCGGCGCGCGCCGGATCAAGCGCACCTTGCGGCTGGATGCGGGCAGCGTGCGCTTCCTGGAAGACCGCGAGGTCCACGCGCTGATGCGCTTCCGCCTGCTGCACGACTACCTGGAAGAAAAGCAGCGCGAGGTCGACGAGGCCAACCGGCTGCTGATCGCCGCCGGCAACGACCCGGTCAACCGGCGCCGGCTGACCAATATCGGCACCTTCCGCGCGTATGGCATGGCCTACCTGAAGGCGCACCCCGAGATCCACCACGACCTGCTGCTGAACGTGCGCATGATGGAGCCCGATTCGCAGGGCATCCCGGTCGAGATCTACTGCTTTACCGCGCTGACCGCATGGATGGACTACGAGCGCATCCAGGGCGATGTGTTCGACCACCTGCTCGCGATCCTGCCGGAACTGGGGCTGCGGCTGTACCAGGCGCCGTCGGGCGCGGACCTGAACGGCGTGCGCATCGCGCCGGTGCTGGCCGCCGCGCACGTGGCGGCGGCGCAGGTGGTGCAGCATGCCCCGGCCCACGGCGCCGCCGCGGGCAGCCATCCGATGTAGCGGGGATGCAGCGGGGCGCGGCTCAGCCGACCGCGCGCGGGCGCACGCGGCTGGCGGCCTCCTTGGCGCGCGTGCGCGCGGTGTCGACATCGTCGGCATAGGCCAGCGCCACGCCCATGCGGCGCCGGGCGAAACTCTCGGGCTTGCCGAACAGCCGCACCTCGGTCTGCGGCACGCGCAGGGCCTGGTCGACACCGTCGAAGACCACCCCTCGGGCCTCCACGCCGCCGTAGATCACGGCGCTGGCGCCCGGACTGCGCAGCGTGGTATCGACCGGCAGGCCGAGGATGGCGCGCGCATGCAGCTCGAACTCGTTCTGCCACTGCGTGGCCATGGTGACCATGCCGGTGTCGTGCGGGCGCGGGCTGACCTCGCTGAACCAGACCTGCTCGCCCTTGACGAACAGCTCCACGCCGAACAGGCCCATGCCGCCCAGGTCGGCGGTGACCGCCTGCGCGATGCGCTGCGCGCTGGCGAGCGCGGCGGGATGCATCGGCTGCGGCTGCCAGCTTTCGACATAGTCGCCGCTGACCTGCACGTGGCCGATCGGGGCGCAGAACTGTGTTTCGACCTGGCCGCTGGCGCCGATGGCGCGAACGGTCAGCAGCGTGATCTCGTAGTCGAAATCGATAAAGCCCTCGACGATCACGCGGCCGTGGCTGACGCGGCCGCCGGCCATGGCGTAGTCCCACGCCGCCTTGACGCCTTCGGGACCGTCGATCTTGCTCTGGCCCTTGCCCGAGCTGCTCATCACCGGCTTGACCACGCACGGATAGCCGATGCCGCCATCGATGGCAGCCTGCAGCTCTTCCAGTGAATCGCAGAACTTGTACGGGCTGGTGGGCAGGCCGAGTGACTCGGCGGCGAGCCGGCGGATGCCTTCGCGGTCCATGGTCAGGCGCGCGGCGCGCGCGGTGGGAATCACGCGCACGGTGCCGGCGGCTTCCAGCGTTTCCAGCATCGGCGTGGCGATGGCCTCGATCTCGGGCACGACCAGGTGCGGCTTCTCGGCTTCGATCAGGGCCTTGAGCTGGTCGGGGTCGCTCATCGCGATGGTGCGCGCGTGATGCGCGACCTGCTGGCCGGGCGCGTTGTCATAGCGGTCGACCGCGATGGTCTCGACGCCCAGGCGCTGCAGCGCGATCAGCACCTCCTTGCCGAGCTCGCCGGAGCCGAGCAGCATCACTTTGGTGGCGGAGGGGGAAAGGGGCGTTCCGAGGGTGGTCATGGCGGCGGGGCGGCGAGGCGCAGGGAAAACCGAGATTGTACGTGCTGCCGCGCGTGCTGGCGCCGCCGGGTCTAGTCTTCGGCGTCGCGCGAGCCGGTGGGGCGCCGCGCGGCCTGGTCCTTGCGCTCGGCCGCCTCGGCCTCGGCCGGGCTGGACGCGACGCCGTACATGCCGTGGCGCGGCGTGCCCGCGGGCAGGTTGCCGAGATCGGTGGGCTGGTAGGGATGCGGGCCCGGCGGCGGCTGCGAGGTGTCGCTGGACGGATGCGCGCGGCCGCTCAGCTTCTCGTCGCGGGTCACGCTGTGGCCGCCGTAGTGGTAGTCGGTCAGCGAGCCTTCATGCGCGGGGGCCGACGGGGCCGGCGCGCCGGAGATATCGGTCACGCGCAGCGGAATCGACGGATAGACCTGCTGCGCGCCGGCGATCGCCATCTCGGGCGAGTCGAACTCGCCGTCGAGCCGCTCCGGCGCGCCCTTGCCGGTGCGCATTTCCAGATGCCAGCGGCCATCTTCCGGGCCGCACACCAGGATTTCCTGTTCGGTCGAGGTCATGGGGCCTCCTTGGGTCTGGGCGTTGCGTCTCTGCGCAGACAGGCACGAACCGTTCCAGCGGCGCGGCCCGCGCCGTACCGGCCCGTGCGTGCGTGGCGTGACGCCAGATTTACAATGCGCGCCCGTTCTTACCGCTGCCGCGCTCAGGACGTTGCCATCAGCGGTGGCCGTGGCCGCGTCACCACCGCGAAAGCGATCTGCGCGAGCCCCGCCGCCAGCCCCAGCGCGACGCCGGCCTGCCAGGCCACGGTATAGGAGCCGAGCGCGTCATAGACCAGCCCGCCGCCGAAGGCGCCGACAAAGCTGCCGATCTGGTGGCTGAAGAAGGCCACGCCGCCCAGCATCGCCTGCCAGCGCAGGCCGAAGGTTTCGGCGATCCAGCCGGAAACCAGCGGCGCCACGCCCAGCCACAGGAAGCCCATCACCGCGGCGAACACCAGCGTGCTCTGCGGCGTCGGTGCCGACGAGAAGTACCACGTCAGCGCCAGCGAACGCAGCGTATAGATGCCGCCCAGCAGCATCAGCTTGTTGTAGCGGCCGCCGGCCCAGCCGAAAAAGATGCTGCCGAGCACGTTGAAGCCGCCGATCACACCCAGCGCCTCGGCGCTGAGCATCGGGTCCATGCCGCACACGTCGAGATACGACGGCAGGTGCGTGGTCAGGAACACCAGCTGCATGCCGCAGACAAAGTACGCCAGCGCCATCACCACGAACGGCGCGTGGCGCAGCGCGGTGCCGAGCGCCTGGCGCGCGTTGTCCTGGCCGATGCCCGCCGGCGCGGCCAGCGGCAGCCGGTCGACGCGCCCGGCCGACCACGCCGCCGGCAGCATCACCAGCGCCAGCAGCACGAAAGCGGCCAGGCCGGTGCGCCAGCCGTAGGCCTGCGTCACCATCTGCCCGATCGGTGCCGCCAGCAGCGCGCCCAGCGAGCCCGCGCCCGACACCAGCCCCAGCACCGTGCTGCGCAGCGCCGCCGGCACCGGGCGCGCCGCCACCGCCATCGCCAGCGCGCTGCCGGTGCAGGCCATCGATGCGCCGATGGCCACGCCGGCGCCCAGCGTGACGCCGAGCATGCTGTGCGCGGTTGCCAGCAGCACCAGCCCGATGACGTAGAGCAGCGAGCCCGCCATCATCAGCGGCCGGAAGCCGATGCGCGTGGCCCACGCGCCGGCCAGCGGCTGCAGCAGGCCCCAGGCCAGATTCTGCACGGCGATGGCGACGGTGAAATCCGACACCGAAATGCCGATGTCGCGCGTCAGCGGTGGCATGAAGATGCCCAGGCTCTGGCGCAGGCCCATGGCCAGGCTCAGCATCACCGAAGCCCCGAGCAGGATCGGCAGCGCCGGGCGCAGGCCCTCGAAGCGGGAAGGGGATGAAGACGGGGAAGGGGCGGGGGAGCGGGGCACGGCGGGTCTCGTCGCGGGGTTGTCGCGGGGTTGTCGCGGGTTGTCGCGTGGGTTGTCGTTATCGTTGTGGGCCCCGGGCGCCTTCCATGTCTGCAATGTCTGGAATTTAAGCGGGCACTGAATATACCGCAGGGTAAGGCGAGGGTATGCCGGGGCGCCCGGCCATGTCAATCTGGCTTTGGGGCGGGCCGCCTTCCGCTTTGGCGAAGCCGGCCCGGCGCGGCGCCTGCGCGGTCAGTCCAGGCTGATCTTCGACGCGCGGATGGTTTCGCCCCAGCGCTGGATCTCGCCGCGCACCAGCGCGGCGAACTTTGGCTGTGGCTCGCCGCCGGCAATGCCGCCCATGTCGCGCAAGCGCGCCACCACCTCGGGATCGCGCAGGGCCTTGCCCAGTGCCTCCTGCAGCGCCGCGGCCACCGCCGGCGGGGTCCTGGCCGGGGCGAAGAAGCCCAGCCAGCCCATCACCACGAAGTCCTTGACGCCGGCTTGCGCCATGGTGGGCACATCGGGCAGCGCGGGCAGGCGCTCGGCGCTGGTCACGGCGAGCGCGCGCAGCTTGCCGGCGCGGATCTGCGGCAGCGCCTGCGTCAGGTTGTCGAACATGAAGGTGGTTTCGCCCGCCAGCACGGAGGTGGTGGCAGGCGTCGAGCCCTTGTACGGCACGTGGATGACCTCGGTGCCGGTGCGCAGCCGGAACAGTTCCGCGGTCAGGTGGGTGGTCTGGCCGATGCCGGCCGAGGCATAGGAATACTTGCCCGGCGACTGCCTGAGCTGCGCCACCAGATCGGCCACGTTGCGCACCGGTGCCTGCGCGCCGACCACCAGCACGTTGGCGAACGAGATCAGGTCGGTCAGCGGCAGGAAATCCTGCGGCTGGTAGGACAGCTGCTTGTAGGCGCTGTAGTTGATGGCATGCGAGCCGGTATTGCCGACCAGCAGCGTGTAGCCGTCCGGCGCCGCGCGCATGAAGGCCTGCGTGCCGATGATGCCGCCGCTGCCGGGCTTGTTGTCGACCACCACCGGCTGGCCCAGCATGGCCGACAGCTTCTGCGCCACCAGCCGCGTCGGGATGTCGGTGGTGCCGCCGGGCGCGCCGGGCACGATGATGGTGATGGGCCGCTCTGGCCAGGCGGCGGCATGCGCGGCCGCGGGGGTCATGCAGGGCAGCGCCGCGGCAGTGGCCAGCAGCAGTGCTGCGCTGCCATGGGCCAGCGATGGGAACAGCGATGCGGGCAGCTTGGGTGTCATGGGTATCCTCCATGTATGTTTGTGTGCTGCTTGGCAATGGAATAACGGCCGACTTGCGGCCGGCCGTTCTCAGGTCAGGGCGAACCTTGTCACTTGCCCGTCCACACCGGCTTGCGCTTCTCGGCGAAGGCGGCGGCGCCCTCGCGCGCGTCGGCCGACGTAAAGACCGGGTCGATCAGCGGCTTCTGCTTCACGAACATGTCCTCGCGGGTCCAGTCGCCCGACTGCGCCACCACCTGCTTGCTGGCGGCAATGGCCAGCGGCCCGTTGGCGCCGACCGCGCCGGCCAGCTGCAGCGCGGCATCGAGCGCGCCGCCGGCATCGGTCAGGCGGTTGACCAGGCCCAGCTCGTAGGCGCGCTCGGCCGGCAGCATGTCGCCGGTCAGCGCGTATTCCATCGCCACGTGGTAGGGCACGCGGCGCGGCAGGCGGATCAGGCCGCCGGCGGCGGCGGCCAGGCCGCGCTTGACCTCGGGCAGGCCGAACTTGGCGGCGCGCGACGCCACCACCAGGTCGCACGCCAGCACCAGCTCGAAACCGCCGGCCAGCGCATAGCCCTCGACCGCGGCAATCAGCACCTTGCGCGGCGGCTGCTCGGTCACGCCGCCGAAGCCGCGGCCGGGAATGCTGGGGCGCTTGCCGGCCAGGAAGCCCTTCAGGTCCATGCCGGAGCAGAAGGTGCCGCCGGCGCCGGTCAGCACCGCCAGGCTCAGGTCGTCGCGCGCGTCGAGTTCATCCAGCGCGGCGGCAATCGCCGTGGCGGTCTCGAAGTCCATCGCATTGCGGGCCTCGGGACGGTTGATGGTCAGCACCATCACGTTGCCGCGGATTTCCTTCAGCAGGGTCTCGCTCATCAGTTCTCTCCTGTCTGGTCGGCCGGTTCAGCGCGGTGCCATGCGGATGGCGCCGTCCAGGCGGATGGTCTCGCCGTTGAGCATGGGGTTCTCGAGGATGTGCAGCGCGGTCGAGGCATATTCGTCGGGCGCGCCCAGGCGCGCCGGGTGCGGCACCATGGCGCCGAGCGAGGCGCGCACGTTCTCGGGCAGCCTGGCCAGCAGCGGGGTGTCGAACAGCCCCGGGGCGATGGTGCAGACGCGGATCGCGCGCTGCGCCAGGTCGCGCGCGGCCACCAGCGTCATGCCGACGATGCCGGCCTTGGCCGAGGCATAGGGAATCTGGCCGATCTGGCCTTCGTAGGCGGCCACCGACGCGGTCAGCACGCAGGCGCCGCGTTCGCCGTCGACCGGCTCGTTCTTCGCCATGCGCGCGGCGCCGAGGCGCAGCGCATTGAAGCTGCCGATCAGGTTGATGCGCACGATCGACTCGTACTTTTCCAGCGAGCCCGGCGAGCCGTCCTTTTCCACCACGCGCACCGGGCCGCCCAGGCCGGCGCAATGGATCAGCGCGCGCAGCGGGGCAACGGCCTCGGCGGCGTCGTAGACCGCGTTCATCTGCCCGGTGTCGGTCACGTCGGCCTTGACGAAGCGGACCTTGCCGCCGAACTCGTCGACCACGGCGTTGCCGCGCTCTTCCGACAGGTCGGCGATGACCACGTCGACGCCGCGTTCCACCAGGCGCCGCACGCAGGCCAGGCCCAGGCCGGAAGCGCCGCCGGTGACGACGGCGGACATATTGGTCAGTTTCATGGTGTGTCTCCTTGATGGGGGATCGGGATTGGAGCGAGACGGCGCAGGGCGCCGCTTACAGGCGCTCGATGATGGTGGCGTTGGCCATGCCGCCGGCTTCGCACATCGACTGCAGGCCATAGCGCTGGCCGCTGTCTTCCAGCGCATGCAGCATGGTGGTCATCAGCCGCACGCCCGAGGCGCCCAGCGGATGGCCCAGCGCGATCGCGCCGCCGCGCGGGTTCAGCCGCGCCGGGTCGGCGCCGAGCGCGCGCTGCCACGCCAGTGGCACGCAGGCAAAGGCCTCGTTGATTTCGTAGTGGTCGATCTGCTCCAGCTTCAGGCCGCTCTTCTTGATGGCACGCTGGCTGGCGGGAATGGGAGCGGTCAACATCGCGATCGGATCGTCGCCGCAGACGTCGAACGCGACGAAGCGCGCGCGCGGCTTCAAACCCAGGCGCTGCGCCATCGCCTCGCTCATCAGCAGCATCGCGGCGGCGCCGTCGCTGATCTGCGAGGCATTGCCCGCGGTGACGTTCCAGCCGATCTGCGGGAAGTGCGCGCTCAGCTCGTCGTTGCGGAACGACGCCTGCAGCGTGCCCAGCTTCTCCACCGAGGTGCCGGGGCGGATGGTCTCGTCGTGCTCGACCACGCCGTTGGGGGTGCTGATGCCCACGATCTCGCGGCGGAACGCGCCGCTTTCGCGCGCGGCGGCGGCCAGTTCGTGCGAACGCGCCGAGTAGCTGTCCATCTGCTCGCGCGACAGCTCGTACTTCGCCGCGACCAGTTCGGCCGCGACGCCTTGCGACACCAGGCCCGGCGCATAGCGCGCTTCCATCGACGGGCCATACGGGTTCTGGCCGATGCGCGCCGAGCCCATCGGCACCCGGCTCATCGACTCGATGCCGCAGGCGATAACGATGTCATAGGCGCCGGCCATGATGCCCTGCGCGGCAAAGTGCACCGCCTGCTGGCTCGAGCCGCACTTGCGGTCGATGGTGGTGGCGGGCACGTGCTCGGGAAACCCCGCCGCCAGCCACGCCACCCGGCCGGGGCCGGCGGATTGCTCGCCCGCCTGCGTCACGCAGCCGGTGATGACGTCGTCGACCAGCCCCGGATCCAGCCGGTTGCGCTCGACCAGCGCCTTGAGCACCTGCGCCAGCAGTTCGGTGGCATGGAGCTCGGTAAAGGCCGAGCCCGGCTTGGAGCGGCCCATTGGGCTGCGGATGGCGTCGACGATGACGGCTTGTTGCATGCGGAGTCTCCTGACTAAGCTGAGCGTTGCGGGTCGTTGCGGGGATATTGAGACGTCTGTATCGAAAAGTGATCGTCCGATACGATGAATTGGGATTCTGGCGTCGGAAAATCACCAAGTAAACGCAAAAATCCCGGTTTGACTTTCGAAAATACGAAGGGCAACATCCGGCTTTTGAGACGCGCGTATCAAAAAACTTCAGATCCGGGCCCCTGCAATGACCAATGCTTCACCTGCCTCCGTAACCCCGCCAGCCGATGCCGACGGCGAGGCGCGCCTTGTCAGCGCGCTGGCACGCGGCGTCTCGATCCTCAACTGCTTCTCGCCCACGGTGCAGGAACTGAGCAGCCGGGAACTGATGGAGCGCACCGGCCTGGCCAAGCCGACCCTGTTCCGGCTGCTCGACACGCTGTGCGGGCTGGGCCTGCTGCATTACTCGGAGCGGCTGTCGCGCTACGTGCCCGGCGTCGGCCTGATCAACCTGGCCGCGCCGGCGCTGGCGCGCATGACGATCCGCCAGCTGGCGCGGCCGGCGATGCAGGAACTGGCCGACCATATCGCCGGGCAGGTCGAGCTGATCGTCGGCAGCGGCCAGGCGCTGACCTATGTCGAGATCGCGCAGGGCGTTGGCAGCCATGTGTTCCGGCCCGAGGTCGGCACGCGCGTGTCGGTCGCGCGCACCGGCTCCGGCCGCGCCTACCTGCTGCGGCTGGACCAGGCCGAGCGCGAGGCCTACCTGGCGCAGCTGCGCGCCGCCGACCCGCCGCGCGCGGACTGGCTGCAGGCGCGCCTGGCCGATGCGGCCCAGGACCTGCAGCAGCACGGCTTCTGCCGCGGCCATCGCGACCTGCACCGCGAAGTGGAATCGGTGGCCGTGCCGCTGCGCACCCGCCGCGACGGCGAGGGGTGGATCTTCGCCGCGTCGGTGCCGGTGTTCAGCCAGCAGAGCAAGCAGCTGGAGACGGATATCGGCCCGCGCCTGGTCAGCCTGGTGCGCAATGTCGAAGGCGCGCTGGGCGTGGCGGGATAGGGCCACGCCAGCGAAATTTCGGCGGCCGCCTCAGTTGCCGGTGAAGACCGGCGCGCGCTTGTCCAGGAAGGCCTGCACCGCTTCGCGGTGGTCGGCGGTCTGGTGCGACAGCGCCTGGAAGCCGGCCGACAGTTCCAGCAGCGTATCCAGCCGGGTATGCATGGCTTCGCGCATCAGGCGCTTGGCCAGACGCACCGCGTGCGGCGGATTGGCGGCGATGCGGCCGGCCAGTTCATAGGCGGTGGGCAGCAGCGCCTCGGGCGCGACCACGCGCGACACCAGGTTCCATTCGAGCGCCAGCCTGGCGTCGATCGGCTGGCCGGTAAAAGTCATCTCGGCCGCCCGCGACAGGCCGATCACGCGCGGCAGCAGCCACGCGCCGCCATCGCCCGGGATGATGCCGAGCTTGACGAAGGACTCGGCGAACTGCGCGCGTTCCGACGCAATGCGGATATCGCACATGCAGGCCAGGTCCAGCCCCGCGCCCATGGCCGCGCCGTTGACCGCGGCGATCACCGGCACCTCCAGGTTGAACAGCGCCAGCGGCAGGCGCTGGATGCCGCGGCGGTAGTCCTGGCGGATCTCCATGCCCGGCACCGTGCCGGACGCCTGTCGCTCCATGTCCTTGATATTGCCGCCCGACGAGAACGCCGTGCCGGCGCCGGTGATCACCACCGCGCGCACGCTGCCGTCGCCGTGGATGCGGTCGATCGCATCCAGGAATTCCGCCACCGCGGTATTGCCGGTCAGCGGGTTGCGCCGCTCGGGCTCGTTCATGGTCAGGGTGACGATGTGGTCCTGCTGATCGTAGAGAAGGAACTGGCTCATGTCGGGGGCTCCGGGTAGCAATGCGGGGTCTGTCCTGGCGCCAAGGCTAAGCCACGGTGCCGCCATCGTCCAATATTCATTTCTTGCAGGGCGATATCCGCTGGATATTGGTGGCGTGGCCCGGCCGTGCCACTGGCTTCGGGTTATCCCTGTACCCATAACGCAAGGGCTCGCCGATGATCGATGGGCCCCGGCCACCGCCCGGCGTCGCGCAATGCCGCGCAGTACCGTAATCCTGCAGTCCCGAATTCCAACAAGAACGCCCTTCAGGAGACGATATGAACCATGCGTTGAAGCCGGCAACGGATGCCGTTGCGGAAGTTGCGACCGAACGCGCCGCGGCCCGGCGCCGTAGCATGACCCGCGCCGCCGCGTGGCTGGCCGCTGCCCTGGCGCTGGCCATGCCGTTGCTGCCCGCCAGCGCCGCGGCGCCGCGCAACGCTGCGGCCAGGGTCGACGGCGCCTTCATCAGCGCCAATGCCAGCACCAGCCGCGACTGGCCCAGCCACGGCCTGGACTACGCCGAGACCCGCTTCAGCCGGCTGCGCCAGATCGATGCGGCCAATGTGCGCGACCTGGGACTGGTGTGGAGCTACAACCTGGAGTCGACTCGCGGCGTCGAAGCGACCCCGCTGGTGGTCGACGGCGTGATGTACGTGACCGCGTCGTGGAGCGTGGTGCATGCGGTCGACGCGCGCACCGGCAAGCGGCTCTGGACCTTCGACCCCAAGGTGGACCGTGCGCTGGGCTATCGCGGCTGCTGCGACGTGGTCAACCGCGGCGTGGCGCTGTACCAGGGCAAGGTGTTCGTCGCCGCCTACGATGGCCGGCTGATCGCGCTCGATGCCGCCAGCGGCCGCAAGTTGTGGGAGCAGGACACCATCATCGACCGCCGCTACTCGTACACCATCACCGGCGCGCCGCGCGTATTCAAGGGCAAGGTCATCATCGGCAACGGCGGCGCCGAGTTCGGCGTGCGCGGCTACATCACCGCCTACGATGCCGCCACCGGCGCGCAGCAGTGGCGCTGGTTCACCGTGCCCGGCGATCCGTCCAAACCGTTCGAGGACGAGTCGATGGCGGCTGCGGCCAGGACCTGGGACCCGAGCGGCAAGTACTGGGAAGCGGGCGGCGGCGGCACCGCCTGGGACACGCTCGCCTTCGACCCCGAACTGAACCTGATGTACGTCGGCACCGGCAACGGCGCGCCGTGGTCGCGCAGCAAGCGCAGCCCGGCCGGCGGCGACAACCTGTACCTGGCGTCGATCGTCGCGCTCGATCCCGACACCGGCAAGTACGTCTGGCATTACCAGGAGACCCCGGGCGATAACTGGGACTACACCTCGACCCAGCCAATGATCCTGGCCGACCTGAAGCTGGACGGGCAGTTGCGCAAGGTCATCCTGCACGCGCCCAAGAACGGCTTCTTCTTTGTCATCGACCGCACCAACGGCAAGTTCATCTCGGCGAAGAACTTCGTCGACGTCAACTGGGCCACCGGCTATGACGCCGGCGGCCGCCCGATCGAACGGCCCGAGGCGCGCGCCGCCGACAAGGCCTATGACGCGATTCCCGGCCCGTACGGCGCGCACAACTGGCATCCGATGTCGTTCAACCCGCAGACCGGGCTGGTCTACCTGCCGGCGCAGCACGTGCCGCTCAACCTGATGGACGACAAGAGCTGGCACTTCAATGAAGGCAAGCCCGGCACGCCGCATGGCAACGTGGGCTGGAACACGGCCAAGTTCCTCAACGCCGAGCCGCCGCAAAGCAAGCCCTTCGGCCGGCTGATTGCGTGGGACCCGGTGCGGCAGAAGGCCGCGTGGACGCAGGAGCTGGTCTCGCCGTGGAACGGCGGCACGCTGACCACGGCCGGCAACCTGGTGTTCCAGGGCACCGCCGACGGCCGCTTCGTCGCCTATGACGCGCGCAATGGCGACAAGCTGTGGGAATCGCCGACCGGCACCGGCGTGGTTGCCGCGCCGGTCAGCTTCGAGCTCGACGGCAGGCAGTATGTCTCGGTCGCGGTGGGCTGGGGCGGGGTCTACGGGCAGGCGCAGCGCGCCACCAACCGGCAAGGCCCGGGCACGGTCTACACCTTCGCCCTCGGCGGCAAGGCGCCGTTGCCGGCCTTTGCCGAATACCGTGCCGGCAAGCTGCTGCAGGGCGTCAGGTACGATCCGGCGCTGGTCAGGGACGGCACCGCGCTGTACGTCAGCAACTGCGTGCTGTGCCATGGCGTGCCCGGCGTCGACCGCGGCGGCAATATCCCCAACCTGGGCTATATCGACGCCGCCTTCATCGAGAACCTGGACAGGGTGGTGTTCAAGGGGCCGGCGATGGCGCGCGGCATGCCGGACTTCACCGGCAAGCTGACGCCGCAGGACGTCGAGAAGATCAAGGCCTTTATCCAGGGCACCGCGGACGCGGTACGGCCCAAGCCCTGAGCATGGGGCCGGGCCGGGGCCCGGCCCGGCCCGGCGCTGTGCCTGGCCGTACCGCCAGTCCGGCGACCGGCATGCGCATGGCGACACGCTTGCAGATTCTTGCGCGATATGATGATTTTTTTCGCGAATCGCGCCAATTGACTGGCACAGCCGGCGCAATGCCGGCAGAATCCGCACAGTAGCGGCCGGTATCGTGCGCCGCAAGCATCCACACCATGACCACCGCCCCGACGCTGCCGCTCCGACCCTTCTTCCTGCCTGCGACCCGGCCCGCGATGCGCCGCCAGGCCGCCCGCCACCTGCCGGCCGCGAGCCCGGGCCACGGTTGAGGGGGGCGGGCATGGCGCTGCCGCTGCTGATTGCGCTGCCGCTGCTGGCCGCGGCGCTGGCGTGGCTGATCGGCACGCGTGCCGCGCGGCTGCTGGCGCCGGTCATCATCGGCCTGCCGCTGGCGGCGCTGGTGCTGCTGCTGAGCCTGCGCGGCGAGGTCTTCGCGCAGCCGGGGCACGCACTGGGCTGGCGCGTGGCGTGGCTGCCGGCGCTCGGGCTGGACCTGTCGCTGCGCCTCGACGGGCTGGCCTTTCTGTTCGCGCTGCTGGTGCTCGGCGTGGGCCTGCTGGTGATCCTGTACGCGCGCTACTACCTGGCGCGCAATGAATCGGCGGTGCGCTTCTTCTGCCTGCTGCTGCTGTTCAAGGCGGCGATGCTCGGCGTGGTGCTGGCCGGCAACCTGCTGCTGCTGGTGGTGTTCTGGGAACTGACCAGCATCCTGTCGTTCCTGCTGATCGGCTTCTGGTCGTGGCGCGCGGATGCGCGCCAGGGCGCGCGCATGGCGCTGGCGGTGACCGGCGGCGGCGGGCTGGCGCTGCTGGCGGGTGTTCTGCTGCTGGGCCATATCTGCGGCAGCTTCGAGCTGTCGGTGGTGCTGGCGCAGGCCGGCAAGGTGCAGCACCACCCGCTGTACCTGCCGATGCTGGTGCTGGTGCTGCTGGCGGTGTTCACCAAGTCGGCGCAGTTTCCGTTCAGTTTCTGGCTGCCGCACGCGATGGCCGCGCCCACGCCGGTCTCGGCCTACCTGCACTCGGCCACCATGGTCAAGGCCGGCGTGTTCCTGCTGGCGCGGCTCTATCCGGTGCTGGACGGCACCAACAGCTGGTTCTACCTGGTCAGCATGACGGGGCTGGCCACGCTCATCGTCGGCGCCGGCCTGGCGCTGCTGCAGCGCGACCTGAAGGGCCTGCTGGCGTATTCCACCATCAGCCACCTGGGCCTGATCACGCTGCTGTTCGGGCTCGACACCCAGCTCAGCACGGTGGCGGCGATCTTCCACATCATCAACCACGCGGTGTTCAAGGCGTCGCTGTTCATGGCCGCCGGCATCATCGACCATGAAACCGGCACGCGCGACCTGGACCGTCTGCGCGGCCTGGCGCGCTATATGCCTCACACCGCGGTGCTGGCGATCGTGGCGTCGCTGTCGATGGCGGGGGTGCCGCTGTTCAACGGCTTCCTCAGCAAGGAAATGTTCTTCGGCGAGACCCTGGCGCAGGGGCTGCTGGGCGAGTTCAACTGGGTCATCCCGGCCGCGGCGACCATGGCCGGGGCGCTGACCATGGCATATTCGCTGCGCTTCATCTACGGCGTGTTTTTCGGCGGCCGGCCCGACCTGCCCAACTATCCGCCGCACGAGCCGCCGCGCTTCATGAAGGTGCCGGTGGAATTCCTGGTGGTGATCTGCCTGGTGGTGGGGCTGGTGCCGGCCTATACCGTCGGCGACCTGCTCGCGGCCGCGTCGCTGGCGACGCTGCGCGCGCCGCTGCCCGAATACAGCCTGAACCTGTGGCACGGCGTCAACCTGCCGCTGCTGATGAGCCTGGTGTCGATGGCGGGCGGCGCGACCCTGTTCTTCCTGCGCCGCGACGCGCTGCGGCGCTGGCAGCAGGCGATCGAGCACCTGAGCGCGCGGCGCTCGTTCGAGCACGCCATGCGCGCGCTGGAACGCTTTGCCGCGGCGGTCACGCGCTGGCTCGAAGACGGCTCGCTGCCGACCTATCTCGCCTGGATGCTGCTGGCGATGCTGGCGCTGCCGGCGTATTTCCTGGCCGACCTGGCGGCGCTGGCCGGCAGCGTGCCGGCCGGCGCCATCGATCCGATCGGCGCCGCCACGCTGGCCTTGCTGGCACTGTGCGCCATCGCCGTGGTGGCGGTGCACCGGCAGCGGCTGCTGGCGCTGGTGCTGCTGAGCGGCTGCGGGCTGATGGTGTCGCTGGTGTTCCTGCGTTTCTCGGCGCCGGACCTGGCGCTGACGCAGATCTCGGTCGAGGTGGTGACCATCCTGCTGCTGGTGCTGGCGCTGTTCTACCTGCCGCCCGAATCGAACGACCGCGCGAACGACCGCGCGCACGACCACCCGCGCGCCGGCCGCCGCCTGCGCGATGCCGTGCTGGCGCTGGGCGGCGGCACGCTGCTGGCGGTGGCGGCCTACGCGGTGATGACGCGGCCGTATGACCCGGTGTCGACGTTCTACGTCGAGCAGGCGGTGCCGGGCGGCGGCGGGCACAACGTGGTCAACGTGCTGCTGGTGGACTTCCGCGGCTTCGACACGCTCGGCGAGATCTGCGTGCTGCTGGTCGCCGGTCTGGCGGTGCAGGCGCTGCTCAAGGGCATGCGCCTGCCGACGCCGTCGGCGGCGCCGGACGGCCTGCCTTGGACCAGCCAGGCGCATCCGCTGCTGCTGGCGATGCTGGCGCGGCTGATGCTGCCGCTGACGCTGCTGGTGGCGGCCTTTATCCTGCTGCGCGGGCACAACCAGCCGGGCGGGGGCTTTATCGCGGCGCTGATCACCTCGGTGGCGCTGCTGCTGCAATACGTCGGCAACGGCGTGCGCTGGACCGAAGCGCGCATCGCGCCGGACTACCGCGCCATCGCCGGCGCCGGCATCGTGATGGCGGGGCTGACCGGGCTGGGCAGCCTGGTCTTCGGCTATCCGTTCCTGACCACCGCCTTCGGCCACTTCCACCTGCCCGGCATCGGCGAGGTGGAGCTGGCCACCGCCATGATCTTCGACCTGGGAGTGTTCTGCACCGTGACCGGAACCACGCTGGTGATCGTGTCTCACCTGGGCGTGCGCAATCTGCCGCCCGCACGCGCGGCGGAGGAGGACTGATGGCCGCGCTCTACGCCATCGCCATTGGCATCCTGACCGCCGCAGGCATCCACCTGCTGCTGCGCGAGCGCGTGTTCACGGTGATGCTGGGGCTGACCCTGCTGTCGTATGCGGTCAGCCTGTTCCTGCTGGGCATGGGGCGCCTGTCGATCGGGCAGCCGCCGGTGATCGCGCCGGGCGCCAGCTATGCCGATCCGCTGCCGCAGGCGCTGGTGCTGACCGCCATCGTCATTGCCTTCGGCATGACCGCGTTCGCGGTGGTGCTGGCGCTGCGCTCGCTGGGGCTGACCGGCAGCGACCATGTCGACGCCGCCGGCCACCCCGAGGCGCCCGACGGCCACCCCGCCGCAGCCGGCAACGCTGCCGACAAGGCGCCGCGGCCATGAACCATGCCGTGCTGCTGCCCATCCTGATCCCGATGTTCGCCGGCGCGCTGCTGTCGGCGATGCCGGCCCAGCGGCTGCACGCGCAGCGCCTGGCCAGCGCGGTGGCGACGCTGCTGCTGGTGCCGGTGGCGGTGTTGCTGCTGCGCCATGCGGCCGGCGGCGACATCGCGGTCTACGCCATGGGCGACTGGAGCGCGCCGTTCGGCATCGTGCTGCAGCTGGACCGCACCGGCGCGATGATGCTGGCGCTGACCGCGCTGCTGGCGGTCGCCGCGCTGGCCGCGGCGGGCGACGGCACGGCGCGCCAGGGTCGGCATTTCCACGCGCTGTTCCAGTTCCAGCTGATGGGCCTGAACGGGGCGTTCCTGGCGGGCGACCTGTTCAACCTGTTCGTCTTCTTCGAGATCCTGCTGATCGCTTCCTATGCGCTGCTGGTGCACGGGGCGGGGCGCGCGCGCGTCGGCGCCGGCCTGCACTACGTGATCCTGAACCTGGTGGCGTCGTCGTTCTTCCTGGTCGCGATCGGCGTGCTGTACGGGCTCTCGGGCACGCTCAACATGGCGCACCTGGGCCTGCGCCTGGCCGGGCTGCCGGCCCCGGACCTGCCGCTGGCGGTGGCCGCGGGCGCGATGCTGATGCTGGTGTTCGCGCTCAAGGCGGCGCTGTTCCCGCTGTACTTCTGGCTGCCGCGCGCCTATGGCAGCGCGGCGGGGCCGGTGGCGGCGCTGTTCGCGATCATGACCAAGGTCGGCCTCTACGCCATGCTGCGTTGCGATGCGCTGATCTTCGGCGGCGCGCAGGGGCTGCTGGGGCCGTTCCTGCAGGACTGGGTGCTGGCGCTGGCGCTGGCCACGCTGGCGATCGGCGCGCTGGGCGCGCTGGCCGCGACGGCGCTGCGCGCCATGACCAGCTACCTGGTGGTGGCGTCGGTCGGGCTGCTGGCGGCGTGCGTGTCGATGCAGAGCCAGGCCGGCTGGGCCGCGGCGCTGTACTACCTGCTCAGCACCACGCTGTGCACCGCCGCGCTGTTCCTGCTGGCCGACGCGCTCGAGCCCGAGGCCGCGCGCACCGACGGCGCGCCGGTCATTGCCTCGCGCCTGGCCGGGCTGCTGTACCTGGTGGGCGTGGTCGCGGCGGTGGGCCTGCCGCCGCTGTCGGGCTTCCTCGGCAAGGCCATGATCCTGCGCGCCACGCCGGCGCCGTGGATGCCGGTGCTGTGGCCGGCGGTGCTGGGATCGAGCCTGCTGCTGCTGATCGCCGTCTCGCGCACCGGCACGCGGCTGCTGTGGCGCCTGCCGCATGAAGCGCAGCGTGTCGCCGAAGGCGCGGACTACCTGGACGAAGACCATCCCGGCGCGGCGCGCCTGCGGGTGCGCCCGGACGCGCGCAAGCTGGCCTGCTGCATGTTGCTGCTGGCGGGCAACCTGGCGCTCACCGTGGGCGCGCGTCCGGTCAGCGATTACGTCGAGGCTGCCGCCGCGCAACTGCTGGACCGCGCCGCCTACCTGCGGGCGGTGTTGCCCGGCGAGCGGGGGTAGGCCATGTTGCGTCGTCTGCTGCCCCATCCCTGGCTGAGTCTGATCCTGATGCTGATGTGGCTGATGCTGGTCCAGAGCGTCGCGCTCGGCCACTGGCTGCTGGGCGCGGCGCTGGGCTGGGCCATCGGCCGGCTGGCCGACCGCTGGCTGGTGCTGGGCGCCTTCCGCCTGTCGCGCCCGGACCTGATCCTGCGCCTGAGCTGCCATGTGCTGATCGACATCGTCAAGGCCAACCTGGAAGTGGCGGTGATGGTGCTCGGGCGCACCGCGCGGCTGCGCCCCGCGTTTATCGTGGTGCCGCTCGATGTCGAGCATGAACTCGCCACCACCGCGCTGATCAGCATCGTCTCGCTCAGCCCCGGCACGCTGTGCGCCGAACTGAGCGACGACCGCCGCGCCTTGCTGGTCCATGTGCTCGACCTGGAAGAAGAGGCCGCGCTGGTCGCGCTGATCAAGTCGCGCTATGAAACCCCGCTCAAGGAGATCTTCCAATGCTTGCCCTCGTGATTCCGGTCTGCCTGGCGATCCTGGGCCTGGCCTTCCTGCTGACGCTGGTGCGGCTGCTGCGCGGGCCCAGCCTGCCCGACCGCATCGTCGCGCTCGATACGCTCAACATCAACGCCATCGCGCTGATCGTGGTGCTGGGCATCAGCCTGGACTCGGCGGTGTTCTTCGAGGCCGCGCTGCTGATCGCGGTGATGGGCTTCGTCGCCACGGTGGCACTGTCGAAGTACCTGCAGCGCGGCGATATCATCGAATACTAGGAGCCCGGGCCCATGCTGCATCCCGTTGCCGAATTCATCGTCTGTGCGTTGCTGCTGGTGGGCAGCGTGTTCATGCTGGTGGGAGCCATCGGCCTGTTCCGGCTGCCGGATTTCTTCATGCGCCTGCATGGCCCGACCAAGTCGACCACGCTCGGCGTGGGCGGCGTGGTGCTGGCCTCGGTGGCGTATTTCAGCTTCCGCGGCGACGCCAGCCTGCATGAGCTGCTGGTGACCGCGTTCCTGTTCCTGACCGCGCCGATCAGCGCCCATATGCTGGCCAAGGCGGCGCTGCAGCGGCAACTGCCGGTGGATCCGCGCACGCGCGGCAGCGGCTGGATGCCGCGCATCCGGGATTGAGCGCGGCCCGGCCTGCCGCCTATTTCTCCTCGATGCGCGCGCGCAGCCGTTGCGCGTCGAAGGGCGCCTTGACCTTCTTGTCGTTGTCGAAATAGCAGTAGATGTCCCGCTGCGCGGCGGCACGGGGCCGTTTCGGCGAGATCCGCTGCGCGTCGGCGGGCTCGCCGCCATTGGCCCACCTCACCAGCCGCGCGGCCCAGCGGTCCAGCGCCGCGTCGGAATAGGCACCGCCATACAGCGTCTCGGTGCCATGCAGGCGCAGGTACAGGAAATTGCTGGTGACGTCCTCGGCATAGGGCCAGTCGGCCACGGCATCCGAGACGACCAGCGCAACCCGGTGCCGGCGCAGCAGGGCCGGGAACTCCGGCGTGCAGAAGCTGGCGTGGCGGATTTCCACCGCATGCCGGATCGGGCGCCGGCGCCGGGTCTCGCACCACGGCTCCCTGACGTTGCGGTTGTGCTGCCGCGCCAGTTCGCGCGCGCTGTGCGTGTCGTGCGGGATCAGCGCCAGGAAGCGCTCCATGCGCTCCGGATCGAAGCCGAAGTTGGGCGGAAACTGCCACAGCACCGGCCCCAGCTTTTCCTCCAGCGCCAGCACGCCGGAGGCAAAGAAATTGGCCATCGCCGGCCGCGCCGAGTCGTCGCGAAAGCGCAGCATGTGGGTCAGGTAGCGCGGGCCCTTGACGCTGAACACGAAGTCCGGCGGCGTGGCCTCATGCCAGGCGCGATAGCTTTTCGGCGTCTGCAGCGCATAGTGCGAGCCGTTGATCTCGATGGTGTCGACCGCGCGCGACGCGTATTCGAGCTCGCGCCGCTGCGCCAGCCCCTCGGGATAGAACACGCCGCGCCAGCCGGCATAGCGCCAGCCCGAGATGCCGATCCGGATCATCGCGATGCCCTGGTCTGTACTTTTTGCAATCGACGGCCCCCCCGGTTCATGACGCTGACCCCGAAGTTCCGTCGCGGGAGCCTGTGGAAGCCATTCTCGCAAGATTCGCGCCTTGCGCGGACATGCGCATCTGCCGCATGGCATCGCGCCGGTCGCCACGCCGGCCACTGCCGCGCTTGCCACCGCCGCCACGGCCAACCCCGCGGTCCACTGCTTGTTTACATTGCCCGCGATGTGTCCTACACCCACTCAGGCAAACCCGGCGACTTTGCGGCCGGGCCGGCAAGGGGAGAAAGCGCCATGGGCATGCAACACCAGGACAAAGTCTTTGCCGGGGCGATCGCCGAGGTCTACGAGGCCCTGATGGTGCCGATGATCTTTGCCCCCTATGCCGCGGACCTGGGGCGGCGCATCGCCGCGCTGCGGCCGCGCCGGGTGCTGGAGCTGGCCGCCGGCACCGGGGCGCTGACGCGCGAGCTGGCCGAGCGCCTGCCGGCGGACACCCTGGTGGTCGCCACCGACCTCAATGCGCCGATGCTGGCGCGCGCGCAAGCCGCGGGCACCGCGCGCCCGGTGCAATGGCGCGAGGCCGACGCGATGCGGCTGCCGTTCGACGACGCCAGCTTCGACCTGGTCGCCTGCCAGTTCGGCGTGATGTTCTTCCCGGACAAGGGCAGGGCCTTCGCCGAGGCCCGCCGCGTGCTGGTGCCGGGCGGCACGCTGGTGTTCAACGTGTGGGACCGGATCGCGTTCAACGCCTTTGCCCGCGATATCACCGCGGCGCTCGCCACGCTGTTCCCGGAGTCGCCGCCGGATTTCATGGTGCGCATCCCGCACGGTTACCACAGCCAGGCCGCCATCGAGCAGGACCTGCGCGCGGGCGGATTCACCGCGGGCGCGGTGTTCGAGACCGTCACCGAAACCAGCCACGCAGCCGCCGCGCGCATCCCCGCCACGGCGTTCTGCCAGGGCACGCCGCTGCGCACCGAGCTGGAAGCGCGCGGGCCGGACGCCCTGGCGCGCGCGACCGGGCACTGCGAGCAGGCGCTGCTCCAGGCCTACGGCAACGGTCCGCTGGCGGGCCCGATGCAGGCGCACGTGGTCATGGTCGCCGCACCCTGAAGCCACCGCCGGATTGTTCACGGCCCGCCAGGGGGTGCCCGAATCGCCGCCTGCACCGGTACTGTCGTCACAGGGCTCCCCGCCATGATTCATGACGACCGCAAGCTCGGGCACGGAGCGGGCCGGCAAATTCTGCAACGCTGACGCGCGGCTGGCACCGGACGACCGCCATGGCGACACCGATCGGCGCAGGCATGCGGCCCTTGATCGTGGAACGGAAGTTGCGTGGGTTTCGCTTCCCGGTGCCGGCAGCCGCGGCCGCGAAGCGAGGCCGGCCGGCACGCGGGGCAAGTCCTCAGACCAACCAACGTGTCATGACAAGGAGTTGGCAATGAAACCAGGTTCGAGCGGCAAGTCCGCAGGCAAGAGCTCAGGCAAGACCGCAGGGAAGGCCGCAGGGAAGACCGCAGGCAAGGCCGGCGCCGACAAGAAGAACCCGGGCGCGCGCATGGATCGCGATGCCAGCGAGATCCGCAGCCGCAGCGCCGATCCGGGGCAAAGCAGCTATGGCGGCTTCCGCAACGAGGATCCGCGCCGGCAGCACCAGGCCGACACCGGCAAGCCGAAGAAGCCCGCGCGCTAGCGCCGCGCGAAGCCCGCGATGGCTGCAGCGTAGCGGCGCACCACGGTCCTGCGCTGGTGGTCCGCCAGGAACAGGCGCAGCCCTGGCTCGCTGCGGCGCGACTCGCCGGCGCAAACGGCCAGCATGGCTGCGCATAGCGGGTCCACGCCCGGGTCCACCACCCAGCCGAAGCCGTCGACGGCCTCCGGCAGCCCGCCGCGACGCGTGACAATGACCTCGCAGCCCGCCGCCAGGCCTTCCAACGCCACGATGCCGAAGGGTTCGTAGCCGATCGACGGCACCACCAGGCAGGCGTGCTGCGCCAGCAGCATCGCCACCACCGCGGGCGCCTGTGCGCCGGCAAAGGTCACGGCATCGGCGCACTCCAGCGTGGCCGCCAGGGCCACCAGCACCGCGTACTGCGGCCCGTCGCCGATCA
Source organism: Cupriavidus neocaledonicus (assembly GCF_000372525.1). Classification (GTDB taxonomy): domain Bacteria; phylum Pseudomonadota; class Gammaproteobacteria; order Burkholderiales; family Burkholderiaceae; genus Cupriavidus; species Cupriavidus neocaledonicus. The sequence continues at coordinate 15,191 of NZ_AQUR01000067.1, read as the reverse complement.
CCGTCAGGCGCACGTCGGGCCGCATGGCGCGCAATCTGGCGAAGCTGCGCAGCAACAGGTCGACCCCTTTCTCCGTCACCAGCCGCCCGACAAAGGCGAAGCTGCCCGGCTGGCGCGGCGCGGCAGCGGGCCTGAACAGTTCGTCGCGATAGCCGTTGTGAATCACCAGCGGCTGGCCTGGCAGCCATCCGGCCAGGTACCGGCTGACGCAGATGTTGTCATAGAAGCGCGACATCCAGCGCTTGACGTTGCCCGCGGTGAAACGCCGCGTCTCGCCAAAGTGGCGGTACGGGCCATGGTGCGTCAGCACGATGCGGCGCCGTAGCACGGTGGCCAGCAATACGTCGTAGAAGGTCAGGCCGACGAACACGACCAGCGGGTGCCGCAGCATCGCACGCGCCAGCTCGAGCACGCCCGTCACGCGCGTGACCGGATAGGGAAACGCCGGCGTGTCGTCCGCGGCCGCCGGCGTGCGCGTCGCCAGCTCGATCCGGTAGCCCAGCTCGGTCAGCCCCAACGCCAGGTCTTCGGCAAAGCGCTCCATGCCGCCCACCGAGGGATGGAACGGGGCGCTGAATATCAGCAGATCGGGCAGCGGCGGCGCGATGTCCGGGGGCTCGGGCTGGCTCATCCTCGTTGCGCTCCATGGCTTGCACAGCACAGGCCCCCGCTGAGGGGACGGCGACTGCAAGCATGCCGGCAGGCGCTGCCGCGTTCTGTGCGCTGCCGCACGGAGGACGGCCAGGCGCGGGAGGAGGCCGATGCCGGCAACGACGGGGCATGTCGCCGGCAGGCTGACGGTGCCGCTAGTTGGCGCCCCGGCCGATTTCGCCGGTGGCCAATGCCAGCATGGCGGCCGCGGTCAAGGCCGCGCTGTACGCGTCGGCCGACGCATTGCGCGCCAGCAGCAGCTGGTTCTGCGCAAGGTTGGCCTCGGTGACCGTGCCCACGCCACGGCGATAGGCGTTGTACGCCGCGTCGTACGTCACCTGCGCGGCGTCGGCCAGCGCCCTGGCGGCGTCATGCGCGGCCAGGCTCGAATCCAGCGCGCTCTGGCTGGCCACTACCTGGCGCACCGATTCCTCCTTGGCGCGCGTCAGCTTCGCCGAGGCGCTGTCCGCATCGTTGCGCGCCTGGGCCAGCACGGCCGAACGCATGCCGCCGTCATAGAGCGGCAGCGTCACGCCCAGGAACACGCTGCTGCCGTAGCGGTAGCCGCTCAGGTTGACCGTCGGCGGCTGCTGCCCCACCGGCGGAATCGCCGTGATGGCGGAGCCGCCCGAGGCATACGAGGCCACCGCCGACATGAACACCTTGGGCAGGAACGCCGCCTCGGCCGCCCTCACGCGGGCCTGGTTGGCGCGCTCGAGCGCGTAGGCACCCAGCACATCGGGCCGCTGCGCGATGGCCCGCTCCACGATCTGCTGGATCGAGCTGCGCAGCGCCGGCGACAGCGGTCGCACCGGCATCCCGGCGATGCGCGGCTTCGACAGCGGGGAGATGCCGATGGCGTTGATGAGCCCCAGGTAGGCATCGGTCTCGGCGCCTTGCGCCTGCACCTTCGCCAGCCGGGTCTGGGCCTGGTTCTGCGTGGCCTGAGCCACTTCCACCACCGTGCCGATGCCGCGCTGGTAGCGCGACCTGGCCGCCGCCAGCACCGCATCGGCATTGGCCGTGGCCTGGTCCACCGTGGCCATGCGCGAGCGCGCGGCCTGGTAGCGGTAGAACGCGACGCTGACCTCGTGGATGATGCGCTGGTGCAGCGCGGTGAAGGCGATGTTCGCCGCCACCGTGGCCTGCTCGGCGGCCTCGACCACGCCCGCGCGCTCGCCGAAGTCGAACAGCAGCCACTGCAGTGACAGCACCGAGATCGCGCCGTGGCGCGCTGTGTCGGTGCCGGCCTGGCCCAGCACGGTGTCGCCGCTCAGGCGGCCGTTCTGCCAGCCGCCCATGGCCGCCACCGAGAGCTGCGGCAGGTAGCTGCTGCGCGCGATGCCGGTCGCCAGCGCGGCATTGCGGGCGTCGTTCCAGGCCACCCGGGTCAGCGGGTTGTGCGATTGCGCCAGGTCGATCAGCTCGGGCAGCGTATAGGCGTGCGCCGGATCGAGCGGCGCGGGCGCAGCGATCGTCGCCAGCGCGGGATTGGCGGGCAGCACGTAGTTCGAGGGCATGTCCGGCGGCGCGGAACCGGCACCGGCGGGCGCACCGGCGATGATTTCGCCGGTCGCGCTGGCAGGGGGCTGCCAGGGCCGGTCGGGTCGCGGTGGCGCAAGATCGAGCGACGAGGTGGCACAGCCGGCCAGGGCCAGCGCCGCAAGCAGCGGCAGCAGCGCGGGCGGATCAGGTTTGCGCATGGGGAGAAGACGCTTGGGCCGCGCCTGGGCGCGTTCCGGACAATTGTTGATCGACCAGCGCCAGCAGGGTGTCGCGGGTCCGGTCGCCATCGGCGGGTGATGACTGGCGTGCTGCGTCGGCGGGCGCTGCCTGGTCGGTTCGCACCGCATGAAGCCGCGCGGCGAGCGCAGGATCGCCGGGGTACCGCTCCGCCAGCAGGAACAGCGGGCCCGCCACCGCGTCGAGCGCCTTCAGGCGCCGCCCTTGCTGCGCCAGCCACGCCGGCGCCGGGCCGACCGAGGCCGGCTCGTAGCGCGCCAGCGCCAGGTCCTGTGCGAGGTTTTCGCGCAGGGCCATGGCGCCGGCGGCATGCTCGCGGCGCGAGGCGGGCTGGCGCGCATCGATCAGCTGCTGCCACTGGCTTGCCAATGCAGCCAGTGCCGCCTCGATGCGGCCGGCGATGCTGACCGGCCAGATCCTGGTGAACACCAGGTACACCACCAGGTTGCCGATCAGGATGCCGATGACGCGGTCGCGGGCGATGCTCAGGTCGAATCCCGGCCCCGGCCCCTGGATTACGCAGAGATAGAACGCAAACGCAATCTGGAAGCCCGCGTACGCAATGCGCGGCGAGCCCGACGCCACCCATGCCGACAGCCACGTGCCGGCAAACACCAGCGCCAGCAGCCCGCTCACGCCATCGAGCGCCGGCACGATATAGACGAGGGCCGCGGTGCCCGCCGCCGCCCCGACCAGGCATCCCGCCAGCCGCAGCGTGAGTTTTTCCACCGATTCCGCCGCCGTGCCGAGCGCAACCAGGTAGCAGGTGATAAAGCAGGTATGGATGCCGGGCCAGTTCAACTGCTGGTAAAGCAGGTAGCAGAACATGGCCGCGCCGGTGGTCTTCAGCGCGTAGTGGACATGGGCAGGGTTGGTCAAGGCGTCGGGTGCCATGAAGCCGCGCGACTTGCCGTGCGGACCGCTGTGCGGCGTGTCCGGTGCCGCCGGCGCGCCGGGCTCGGCATAGTGTTCGATGGCATCGCGCAGCGCCTGCGCCACCGCTTGCTGCAGCGGCGGCAGTGACGCGGCATCGGGCAGCGCCAGGGCGATCTCGACCGGATAGCCGCCCGCTGCGAGCATGCGCGCCATGGCCTCGAGCGTGTCGGCGATCGTTGCCGCGCACGCGGCGGGCAGGCGCGCCTGCGGCTGGCGCCAGGCGACATCGGCAGCCATCAGGATGGCCATGGTCGATGTCATCGCCTGGCGCAGGGCCAGCACGTCGGCCGCACTGGCGCTGCCCTCGAAGCGGGCCAGCTTGAGCCAGCCTGGCAGGGGCTGGACGCCGTCGCGCAATGCCGTGGCAAGCGCGGCGCCGTTCGCGGCCGGCTCGCGCAGGCTGCGCGCCACCACGCGCAGGCAGTGCGCCAGCCGCTCACCGGCCAGCCGGCGGGGCGACGGCCCCATCAGCAGGTTGACCACCACGTTGGCGCCAACCGCGATCGCCACCATCAGCCAGGCATAGAGCAGGGCGCGGGTGGCCAGTTCGCCGGCGGGCACCAGTCCCAGTTGATCCAGCCCGAAGCCGACGACCATCGCCACGATCGCACCCACCGGGCGCAGCTTGCTGGCGGAAGTCAGGAACAGTAGTCCGGCCGACAACACCGCCATGCACGCCACGCGCAGCATGGGGTGGTCGAGCGTGAGGTCAGCCAGCACCATCACCAGCCCGACGATCAGGCTGACCAGCACCAGCAGGCCGAGGCTCAGCACGATGCTGCCGGTGCGGTCGGCGCGATGGATGAAGAAGATGACGTACGCGGAGATGGCGGCCTCCGGCGTGCCGTAGATCGCGGCGATCAGCACCGTCAGCGTGCTCGCCACCGCGATGCGCGTGGTGGCCTCGGCGCGACCCGGAAACGGCGCCAGCAGCGCGCCGAGATCGGCAAGGGCAAGGCGCGGCCGGTCAGCGGCAGGCCGCACCATGCCGTACCTCGACGATTGCGCTCGCACCGACGCGGGCCAGGGCCTCCGGCGGCTCCTCGAGCTGGATGCGCACCGGGAAGCGGTGGGCCACGCGTACCCAGTTCACCGACGGCTGCACATAGGGCAGCGAGCGCGGCAGGTTGATGCGGTCGGTATCGCCGATGCCGACGCCGATGCCTGCCACGGTGCCGCGCAAGGCGGTGCGCCGGTCGATCATCGAATAGACGGTGGCGCAGTCGCCGATACGGATAGCCGCGAGCTGGGTTTCGCGGAAATTCGCCATGGCAAACCACTCGCCGGTATGCACCAGCAGGAACAGGGACTGGTTCGGCAGCACCACTTCACCTGCCAGCACGCGCAGGCCGCTGACACGGCCGGCGAACGGCGCGCGCACCACGGTATCGTCCAGCGCGCGCTGGGCGATGGCCAGCGCCGCCTCGCGCGCGCGCACCGTGGCCAGGGCATCGTCCTCGCTGCCCACCGCCTGCGCCGTGGTGGCCTGCTGCAACTGCGCCTGCTTCAGCGTCACCGCCGCGTCGCGCCTGGCAACCTCGGCCTGGTCCAGCTGCTGCTTCGGCACATAGCCATCGGCGGCCAGCGGCCGCAGACGCTCGACGGTCCGTTGCGTCAGCGCATAGTTCTGCTCGGCACGGGCGATCTGCTCGGCGGCGACGGAGGCGGTGCCGCGCTCGGTGCCGATGGTCCGGCGCCGCGTGCCCAGCATGGCCTTGGCCAGTTCCAGGTCGGCGCGGGCCTGGGCCAGGGTGAGCTGGTACGGCACCGGGTCGATCTCGAACAGCACGTCGCCCCTGGCCACGCGCTGGTTTTCCGCCACCGCGATTCGGGCAATGCGGCCACCGACAGGCGCGGCGACGTGGATCAGGTCCGCGTCCAGCGTGGCATCGTCGGTCGACGGATAGCGCACCGTCCGCTGGTACGCGTAGACGGAAAGCGCCACCGCCAGCGCCACGATCACCACTGCCACCACTTTCCCGCGCCACGGGCCGCGGCGCATGCCAGCCATTTTCATAGATGCCCCGTACCGGTCAGCCAGACGATCTCGGCAATGATGAGGCCGATCGCCGCGTTGACGAGCAGCTGGAAGCGGACCGTCTCCGCCCAGCCGGTTGCAATGAAGACACGCCAGGCGACCACGGCGCCGAGGATGCCGACCAGCGCGCTCAGCAGCCAGAGCGGGAAATAGGCGCCGAACAGCGCAAAGGAGGGGGCCCCGGCACAGCCATGCAGGAGGACAAGCAGCACTGCGGGCGCAAGCCAGCGAGCCATGGGTGGGAGTGGTCAGTGAGGCACACTTGAAGTATCAGGAATATAGCAGCGCGGAAACCGGCTTGTCCAAGAGGCACTGCTCGAGCCCTCTGCGACGCCGGGCGTCGCCACGGGCGGTGGGACGAACGGTCAACTGCGCGTCCCTTATTGCTAAATGGGCCGGCTGGCAAGTTGGTAGAATCCCTGGCCCATGCAGCCGTGCAGCACCGTCACGCGACGCTGCGCCGCCGGGGACGTCCCCGGGATCTGCACGGGCCGGGCGAGTCCTCCCCAGGAGGACCTGCCCGCGGTGTCGAGATATAACGCGCATGCCCCCACGTACCTTTTCTGTCGTGATCGCCGACGATCACCCGGTGATCCAGCTCGCCGTCAAGAGCACCCTGAGTGCGATCCCGGACCTGCACGTCTGCGCGACGTGCTCGTCGGGCAAGGAACTGTTCGCCGCGCTGGCCACGCATCGCCCCGACCTGATCGTCACCGACTTCACCATGGGGCGCGCCGAGGGCAATGACGACGGCCTGCGCCTGATGCAGCGACTCAGGCAGTCCAGCCCCGCCACGCCGGTCGTTGTCTTTACGATGCTGACCAATGGCGGCCTGCTCACGCGCATCCGGGAAACGGGAGTCGCCGCGATCGTCGGCAAGAACGAGGATCCGGCCGTGCTGCGGCAGATCTGCCTGGACGCGCTGGCCGGCCACCGCCAGCGCCTGTCGCCGGCGCTCGCCGGCCTGATGGCAAGCGCCGGCGCGCTTGCCGATGGCGCTGCGAGCCCGCTGTCCCCCAGGGAAATCGAGGTGGTGCGCATGTTCGCGGCGGGCAGCACCGTCACCGCCATCGCCGCGTACCTGCATCGTTCGCTGGCAACCGTCGCGACCCAGAAGCGCTCGGCCATGCGCAAGCTGAACATCACCAGCAACGCCGACTTGGTCGCCTACGCGCGCGAGCACGGCCTGGCATGACGCGCAGCCCGTTCGAGGCGCCGGCGCCATCGCCGGCCGACCTGCACGCCATCGAACGCAACCTGCAGCGCGAGCGCCGGGTCTTCGCCATGGTGGTGCTGCTGCTGGCGCTGGTCGTGGTCGCGAGCGCCGCGGCAACCGCGCTGGTCCGGCTGAATGGCTCGTTGCGCGCGCAGGAGCAGGTGGCCCGGCTGTATGAGCAAGGCGTGGTCGATGCCCTGCTGGCACGCCGCAGCACGCTAGCCGCGACCAACCTGATCCTGGAACTGCACGCCAGCGGCACCTTTCCGGCCCCGCCGTCGCGGCCGGCCGGTCAGTTCTGCAGGCAGGTCGCGACGGCGGGGCCGCCGGACGAGGTCCTGCAGCGCAGTTGCGACCAGGCGGTCCGTACGCTGACGGCCGCCAGCCAGAAGCCGTCGATCGAGATGATCGCGCTCGCCAGCGGCGCCATGTATCGCTACGAGGCGGCGGAACCGGCGCCAGCGGCCACGCGCGCGGCGCCGCCGCGGATGCCGCCCGCGGCGGTCATCGCCGCCGTATTGGAGAGCTTCCGGGGCCGCGATCCCGACCTGCTGCAGGCGGCCAGGGAGAAGCGCGTGATCTGGAAGGGCATCCCGGCCGGCGCGGACGGGCATGAGCCGGAGATCCTCGGCGCATCGCTGGTCGCGCAGGGCGACGCGCTCTACGCCATCGTGCTGACGCGCATGCCGCTGCGCGAGCTGCTGCGGCCGGCAGGGCCCAACCTGCCGATTCCCGAACCGGTGGTGTTCGACCGTGCCGGCACGCCGCTGGTGGCAGCGGCTGCCCGTGCCGGCATGCAGCGCCTGGACCTGCGGCTGGCGCAGCAGCCGGACGGACTGTTCCACTGGGTCCCGGACTATGGCTGGGCCTTGCGCCGCCCGCCGCTGGTGGCCGACTTCGGGCACCTGATCTTTGCGCTCCCGATCGGCCACCAGCTTGGGGAAATTGCCGGCGAACTGAGCGTCATCGGGCTGGTTGCCGCCGCGCTGATCGGCTTGCTGCTTGCGATGTACCGCTACTGGAACTATCGCTTCCTCACCGGCACCTATGCCGAATCGGCGCGCGCGCAGCGGCTCCTGCACGAGGCCAGGCTCGCCAGCGACGCGGCCGCCAGGGCCAGGGTGGCGTTCTTTGCGTCGATGAGCCATGAGATACGCACGCCGCTTGCCTCGCTGCTGGGCAACCTGGAACTTGTCGCGATGGGGGCGCTGGAGCCGGCGCAGCGAGCGCGGGTCGGTGCGATGCAGATGTCGGCCGAGGGCCTGCTGCGGATCGTCAACGACGTGCTCGACTTTTCCCGCATCGATGTCGGCGCCTTCAGCCTTGCCGAGGAACCGGTATCCGTTACGGCGTTCTTCAGCCGGATCGTGCTTGCGCACGCGCCGCTGGCGGGGCAGCGCAAGCTGGGCCTGTTCGCGGTGTATGACACGAAGCTGCCGGCGCGGCTCGAGCTCGACCCGGTGCGCGTGACGCAGATCGTCAGCAACCTGCTCGGCAATGCGTTCAAGTTCACGCCGGCGGGCAAGGTCGTGCTGCGCGCACGGTGGATCGACGGGCAACTGGAGATCGTCGTGTCCGACACCGGCATCGGCATACCGGAGGACTGCAAGGGGCGGCTGTTCCAGCCGTTCTCGCAGGTCGGCGACAACCGCCTCGGCCAGGCGCGCGGGACCGGGCTGGGGCTGTCGGTCTGCCTGCGGCTGGTGGAGCGGATGCAGGGTCATATCGCGCTGGACAGCATCCTCGGCGTCGGCACGCGCGTGACGGTACGCCTGCCGCTGCGGGTCGCCGATGCGGCGCCGCCGCCGCGGCCGCAACTGCCGCGCCACCGGGCGCTGGTGCTGGCGCGCGAGGCCGAATGCCTCGAAGGCTTGCTGCACCACTTCGACTGGGGCGCATGCCAGCCATCGGCACGCACGGGCACCGATGCGCCGGTGGACGCCGAGCGCTTTGACTGCCTGCTGGTGGCCGATGGCTTCGATCCGGTCGACGTCATCGCGTGGTGGCGCAGGCCGGCCGCGATCGTCTGGCTGAAGCAGTCGGGGCCGCTGGTCGCCACGACGCGGCCGGACGGCGGCACCGAGGTGTCCGCTTATAGCCTGAGCGGCATCCACGCTGCGGTCATGGCGGTGGTGACCGGGATGCAGGCGCTGCCGTCAGCGGGCGACAGCCGGTGCGGCGGCGACGCGGGGCGCGTTCCGGCGCCGCTGGCCGGTCGCGTCGCGCTGGTCGCCGAAGACAACCTGCTGAACCGCAATCTGCTGCGCGACCAGCTGCTCGCCCTGGGCGCCAGCGTGATCGAGGCCGACAATGGCAACGAAGCCATGACCATGCTGACGCAGCATGGCGTGGACACGGTCCTGACCGACATCGACATGCCGGGCATGAATGGCTTCGACCTGCTCGGCGAGATCAGACGTGCCGGCATGCGCATCCCGGTGTACGCCGTGAGCGCCAGCGCCCAGCCTGACGACGTCGCGCGCGGGCAGGCGCGCGGGTTCAGCGGCTACCTGACCAAGCCGGTGTCTCTCGCCGCGCTCGCCGCGGTCCTCGCCCGCGGCGACGGTACAAGTGGCGCGACGCAACGGGAATCCGGCGCACAGCCGGACACGGCGGCCGACGACGAGCTTGCGGGGCTTCCCGAACTGCCGGCGGTGCCCGGCGAATATGCCGAAGCCTTTCTTGCGCAGACCGGCACCGACCTGGCGCAATGCGATGCCGTGCGGGCCGCGCGCGACTTGCAACGGCTGGAACCGCTGCTGCATCGCATCTCCGGCACCCTGGCCGTGCTCGGTGGCTCGCAACTGGCCGAGCTGTGCGCCGACCTGCGCGACTATGTGGCGGACAAGGAGGACTGGGACGACGAGATCGAATGCCAGTCCGGCTACATCGCGCAGCGCCTGCGGCTGATGTGCGAGGCGCTGGCGGGCGGCCAGGCGGCAGCCGCATAAGCGCGTGCTATAGGACGGCGCACGCCTCGGCGCTGCTCGCTACCGTCAGGCCAACCGGGGCGTCGCTGCGCAACAGCACGCAGAGGTAGGCGCCGGTCAGCTCCTCCGCACGCGGCGCTTCCGGCCACAGCGGCGGCGCCGGCACTGTGGCGGCGTGCCGCGTGCCCGCGGCGGAAGCGGCGCCGGGCGCGCCGGTGGCGGCATCGTTCCAGCTGACCTCGATCCCGTGGTCCGGCCTGTCGCCCAGGAAGCAGAGCGACGGGGACGACTGCGACTGGCGCGACACCGGCCCGGTTTCGCAACGGCCGGCGCGCACGCCGGTCACGTCACGGCCGGTACGGTTGACGGCGACGATCCGGGTCCATGGCCACGGTTCCTGGAACGGGTTCAGGGTCTCGGCAGTGGGGATCGCGCATCCGGTCAGGGTGCTTGCGGCGGCGGCAATGACGCCGGCGGACATCAGGGAAACAGCATGCATGGCGGCAACGGGTTCACGCGGACCCGGATTGCGTCCCGGGTGATTGCGAAAGCCGTCAGCGTAGGCGTGGCCCGGGTGCGCGGGCTATCACAGGAATTCGAATCCGCGCGCCAGGACCAGCCGTTGCGATCGGGCCGGTCGCGCCCTTTCTAATTCCTTTGATAGCCGCACCGGGGGTCACTGCCATAAGGTGTGCGCTTTGCCGGGACGCGGCCGGCGCCGCCGGTGCGCGTCGACGGCCGCGCAATGACTTCGGAGGAAATTGCAGACATGATCGAGAACTGCCGTTCGGCCGCCACGGCGACAGCTTTTGCACTGCTGGTCACGGCCGCCGCCGGACCAGCGCATGCCCGGCGCCCGGCCACGCTGGCGCAGCCGGCGGCCACGGACCCGGCGCCCGCGTGCACGGGAACCGGGCTTGCCGCGGCGGCGGCAGCCTGCCGCGCTTCGGAGGATTCCACCCGAAGCAAGTACAACCTGCTGTATGCCGACGAAGCGCCGGCAGAACCCGCATCTTCCGGCCGGCCGGCGCGACGCACCTCGCCGGACGCGCCCGGCGCCGGGTTGCGCGGCGCAGCGGCAGGCTCCTAGGCCCATGCACGCGGCAGGGCCGCGCCCCCGTGTTCCATCCTCTCGTTACGCCATGAAACTGCGACCACACCTGCTGGCGGGCATCGCCCTGCTGGCGTCGACTGAACCCGCCTTCGCCTCGCTGCTCAGCGGCAAGGCGCTCGAGACCGCGGCCAATGCCATCTCCTGGGTGGTGCTGGTGTTCGTGCCGGCAGGCGCGATTTACCTGTTCTGGATGCTCCATATCTGGCCGGAGCGGATCGCGCAGCGCAAGCGCCATCCGCAGAAGGAGGCGATCCATGCACTGTGCCTGCTCTCGCTTTTCTTCGGCGGCATGCTGTGGCCGCTGGCCTGGCTGTGGGCGCATACCAAGCCGGTGTTCTACCGGGCCGCCTATGGCACCGACAAGGCACCGGAAGACAATGAAGCCGCCGCGCACCACCTCGGGCCATCGGCCTCCTGCAACGCCCCGGTGACGGCGATGACGCCCGTCGCCAGCGCCATGCGCGAGCGCAAGGAGCCGATCTGAATGGATGCGCTGCTGCTTGCGGCCTACGCGCTGGTCGTATGGCTGATCTTCTTCAAGTTCAAGTGGCTGCCGTGGAACGCGACCGCGATGGTGATCGTGACCACGATCCCGGTGGTCGCACTGACACTGATGGTCCTGACGCTCAACGTGGTCGCGCCGTCTTCCCATGACGTCCGCGTGGTCGGCAAGGTCCTGCAGGTGGTGCCACAGGTGCGCGGCCGCATCGTCGAGCTCCCGGCCGAGGGGAACCGGCGCTACCGGAAGGGCGATGTCCTGCTGCGCATCGATCCGACTCCGTATCAGGCCTCGGTCCGGCAGCTCGAGGGCAGGCTGAGGGCCGACGACGCCGCGCTTGCCGAGGCGCAGGCGTCGGCGCGCCAGCTCGGCGAATCCGTGCGCGGCGCGGCCGGCAGGGTAAGCGCGGTGACGGCCCGGCTGACGCTGGCGCGCCAGCGGCTCAGGGAACAGGATGCGCTGCTCGCAGCCGGCGCAGGCTCCAAGTTCGAGCGGGACGAAGCGCTGTCGCGCCAGCGCGAACTGGAAGGCGAGCTGGCCAGCGCGCAGGCCGCCGAGGACGAGGCCAGGCAGAAGCTGTCAGCCCGCAGCCAGGGCGAGTTCGCGGCCATCGCGACGGCGCGCGCCCGGCGCGCGGAAACCGAAGTCCTGCTGGAGCAGGCCCGGTGGGAGCTGGACCAGACGGTGTACCGCGCCCCCGCCGATGGCACGGTCGTGAACCTGCAGGTGCGCGTGGGCACCATGCTGGTCCCGTTCCCGTTTTCGCCGGCCTTCAGCTTTGTCGAGGACCAGCAGGAGGTGCTTGCCTTTTACCGGCAGAACGAGCTCTACCAGGTCAGGGCAGGCAACCTCGCGGAGATCTACCTGCCCACGCATCCCGGCCAGATCATCAAGGCGCGGGTCGACTCGGTCGTCTGGGCGCAGTCGCAGGGGCAGGTGGCGCAGGGCGGCATGATCCCGAACACGGGCACCACCGATGCCGTGCCGAACCGGTTCGCGGTCAAGCTCGCGCTGCTCGAAGCGTCAGGGCAACGCCTGCCGGTGGGGGCCGTCGGTGCCGGCGCGATCTATACCGAACATCTGAAGATGTTCCATATCGTCCGCATGGTCTTCCTGCGCGTCAGCTCCAAGCTCAACTACCTGGTATTCAAACTTCACTAGAGGGACGCCCGTGTCGTCATACGCCAAGAACAGGGTTGCCGTGGCGCTGTCGGTGGCGCTCGCCATGCTCTGCGGCTGCGCCCTGCAGGCACCGCCCGCAGGCGCGGACCTGATGCACCAGGCCGTGCCGGTGCTGGCGGGCAAGCCCGCCTGGGTCAACCATGCCGCGGCGGGCAATGCTGCCGACGGCTGGCTCGCCAGCTTCGACGATGCCGCGCTGCAGCGGCTGGTGCACGAGGCCATCGCGCACAACGGCGACCTGCGGCTCGCCGAGGTACGGGTGCGGCAGGCGCAGGCGCTGGTCGCCATCGAGGGCAGCGGCCTGCTGCCGGATGCCGCCGCAAAGGGCAGGGCGGGCAATTCCGAGACCCAGATCCTTTCCCTCGGCGCGAGCTGGGAGATCGACCTGTGGGGACGCATCCGCGCGCAGGCGCGTGCCGGGCAAGCCCGCTATGCCGCCACCCGGGACGACTACCTGTGGGCCCGGCGCGTGGTTGCCGCGGCCACGGCCCAGGCATGGTTCACGCTGGTCCAGCATAAGCAACGCGAAGCGCGGTTGCGGCAAGCCGTCGCCATCCACGATCAGCTGCTGCGCATCGCCGTCCAGCGTGTCGCCATCGGCGCCGCGCCGGACACCGAGGCGGTGCAGGCGCGCAACGCGCGCCGGTTGCAGGCCGATGCACTGGCGTCGGCGAGGCTGGCCAGCGGCCAGGCCGCGCAGGCGCTGGAGCTGCTGCTGGGCCGCTATCCGGCCGGAGAGATCGCCGGGATCGCAGACGGGCGCGAACTGCCGCCCGTGCCCGCGGCGCCGCAGGCAGGGCTGCCGGCGGACCTGCTCGACCGCCGCCCGGACCTGACCGCGGCCGCGCACCAGGTTGCCGCGGCCTTCGACATGCGGCAGTCGGCGCAGGCAGCGCGGCTGCCGCGCCTTGCCATCAGCGCGGCCATCACCGCTATCCGCAGCGACGTGTTCCTGCTCAACCAGGCCGGCAGCCCGGTCAGGGGACTGAACGCTTCGTTCTTCGCGCCGCTCTTCAGCGGCGGCGAGCTCAAAGCCCGGGTGGATTACTTCACCGCCGAGCAAAAGGCCGCCCTGATCGCTTATGGCGACAAGGCCCTGCACGCGCTGGCCGAGGTCGAAGCGGGACTGCAGGCCGAATCCATGCATGCCGAGCGCAGCCGCCAACTGCAGGACCGGGTCGCCGAAAGCGGGGTGCTGGTCCGGCGCGAGGAAATCCGTGCAGGGGTTGGCGCGTCCGACATGCGCGGCGTGCTGAAGGCGCGCCAGTCATTGCTGGCGGCCGAGATCGACTGCATCGACGCGCACGGCCGGCATCTGCAGCAGCGGATTGCGCTGTTGCTGGCGCTGGGCGGAGACTGGCGGGATACGGCGGGCTGACTTTCCCGCAATGCGGCTGGTCGGGATCGTGGTCGGTGCGGCACATCTGGAATATCCGGGACTTCAGTCGTGCCGTAACCGGATGGTCCAGGCAGCGCCAAAGCTCTGCGGCCCGGCCGCCGCAACTTGCCGTTTGCGGCGGCGGGGCCGCGACCGCCTGAGGCGCCGGGCCATGGTTGATTTGCGTCAACCTCTAGCGCGTACGCCTTCCTAGACTGCCATTAAGCCGTTCTCACGGGGACTTCCATCATGGCCTGCGACAGCATTCTGGTACTCCTCGACAGCGGGCGGCAGGCGACGCAGCGGCTTGCGCTCGCCGGGCAGCTTGCGGTGACACATGGCTGTCCGTTGATCGGCCTTTACGCAGGCTTCGTCCCCGAGCCGGCGTGGTGTTACCGGATGGAGCATGCGCAGCGCTATTTCGAGGAAGATATGGCGCGACGCGAGGCGGTGCGGGAGACGGTGCGCGGTCATTTCCTGGCCCGGACGGATGCACTGGCCGTGGCCGCGGAGTGGCGCGTGCCGGAGCGCGCTACCGTGGCTTGCGCGATACGCGAAGCGCGCGAGGCCGGCCTGCTCGTGGCAGCGCAATATGACGCTGACGGCGACAGCCCGGAGGGGAGGCAGTTGCTGGAGGCACTGCTGCTGGAAACCGGCCGACCCACGCTGGTGGTGCCTTGTTCCGGCACGTTCGAGACGCTGGGCACCCGCGTGGTGGTGGCCTGGAACGGCAGCCGCGAAGCGGCCCGCGCCCTGCACGATGCGGTGCCGTTCATCGCCGGCGCGCGCGTGCACATCCTGTGCGCGCACACGGCAGCCGAAAACGCCAGGCCGGATGCCACCCCGGTTGCCCATGCCGCGCGCCTGCTGGAGCGGCACGGTGTCGCCGTCGAAATCGAGCATGGGTCCGGCGTCACCGACATGACGGTTGGCGAACTGATCCTGACGCGCGCGTGCGACTTTGGCGCGGACCTGCTTGTGATGGGCGCCTATGGGCATGGCCGGATGCGCGAACGGGTGCTGGGCGGCGTTACCCGGATGCTGCTCGAATCCATGACGGTGCCGGTGATGTTTTCGCGCTGAGCGCGCGTCGCGTGCGTTGGCAGCGCCCCTGGACTTCAAGGCCATTCTTGCCGGCCTGACCGATGGACCGACGCGCACGGCCCGCATCGAAAGCGCGGCACGGCTGGCCGCGACGCGACATCAAAAAAAAGGTTCTTCGAAGAATTCCGGGGCCTGATTTGCCACATTCCGTATCCTAATGGCCGTTAAGACGGTCATAGGGAACGGGATGCTGGATCGGAAGACGCTGCAGGCGTTGGGCTGCTGGGATGGCTACAAGCTGGATCTGGTGGTATGGCCAGAAGGGGAAAGCCGTACGCTGGCGCTGTACCTGAAGCCGGTCAGCAAGGTAATGTACTGCGAGGAATGCGGATCGAAGTGTCGGCAGGTCCATGAGACGGTGGTGCGGCGCGTGCGGGATCTTCCGCTGTTCGAGTACCGG
>NZ_AQUR01000066.1 GCF_000372525.1 Cupriavidus neocaledonicus | reverse complement strand
ACGGGGTAGTCGTCCTTTTCGTGCAAAATCTTACGGTTTCCTCCAGATTTTCCTTGTGAATCAATGGGTTGAAAATCCGCCGATTTCGCAAGAGCCATCCTTTTTGTGCAAAACCTTACGCATTCAAGCTGCCGGACCAGCCACGCCGAGCTGTGTCCGATAGTCGGCCAGCAACTGCTGCTGGGCGTCGAGCCGTCCGGTGACCTTGGCCAACTCGCCGGCCAGGCGCTCGCGCGCGGCACGCTCGGCGGTTAGCTCGTCCGCTTGCTGCTGGACCGCGGAGCGCAGGGCATCGCGTTCGGCTTCCGCACGGGCTTGATCGACGCGAGCTTGGTTCAGCCCGGCATGTGCCTGTTCCGCCTGCGTCTCCAGGCCGCGGCTGCGTTTGGCCGAGGCGGCAATCTCCGCGACCAGCCGTGCGCCGTCCTTGTTCAGTTGCGTGATCTCCCCCTGCTTGACGATCAGCGCCTGATTGGCTTGCCGGGTTTCTGCCTGCAGTTGTTGGACC
This sequence comes from Cupriavidus neocaledonicus, assembly GCF_000372525.1. Classification (GTDB taxonomy): domain Bacteria; phylum Pseudomonadota; class Gammaproteobacteria; order Burkholderiales; family Burkholderiaceae; genus Cupriavidus; species Cupriavidus neocaledonicus. The sequence continues at coordinate 43,437 of NZ_AQUR01000066.1, read as the reverse complement.
TGCTGCTCGTGCCGGCGTGCCTCCTGATCGCGCTGCTCTTTGCTGGCGTTGCGGAAGTGTTCCAGTGCTTGGTGTGCGTGCTGCAGCTTCTCCTCCAGCGAGCGCCGGAAGCCTTCGTGTTCGGCCAGCCGTTCGGTGAGATCCTGGACCTGCTGCGCCAGCCGTTCGGCCTCCAGGGCCCGCTGCTGCAGCGCCGTCTGCGTGTCGCTGTGCGCGGCCCGCACTTCGGCAACGGTGGCATGCGCCTGCGCCAGTTCGGCGCGAAGTGCGACGAGATCAGCGGACAGCTTGTCGGCTTCCGCTCGGACCTGCTGCCGCTGTGCGGTGGCGGCCGCGACCTGCTGGTCGACCACTGCCTGCGCTTCTTCGTGCAGCCGTGCCGCCAGCCTGCCTACCAGATCCAGGATGGCATCGGAGGTCGAGCCGGCCCGCTGGAGCGCCCCGCCTTCCTCTTCTTCCAGTTCCTTGAGATAGCGGTGAATCGTCGTTTTCGAGCCGGTATTGCCCAGCGCGATACGTATTGCATCGATCGACGGATGCTGCCCCTGGGCCATCAACGAATCGCGGGCGCGTTTGACATCCAGACGGCTTAGACCGGCACGGGCCATGGTGCTCCTATAATTTGATACCGTATTACGTACTATGTATATACATACCAAATGGAGCCGTCAAGCAAGCGGATTCTCGTCGATTTTTGACAGGTGATAATGGCAGATTATCACGTGTGAGGCCCTGGCGAGAGGCTCTCCAACCGGCCCGCTAGTACGAAATGGCTCACAGCCTCTGGGCAACCTTCCGCGGTCTCGACCGGCCCGGGCGTTGTTGCACCTGGGCAACTCTTGACGAATGCCCCTTACCGGCAAGATCGTGCGCCCGCACACCTGCTCGCGATCTACGGCGCCATACGGACCCGATCACGGAGAAGTTCAGGCAGCTGGGCGGCGCAGAGCGCCCTGCAGCTCCTCACGAATAGCCCCGGACGTGGAGCGATTCGAGGTGGCGAAACGCACAAGAGGATTCCGAAATGGTCATGGAGGCCAGACAAGCGCGACAATACGCATCCGCACCATCGCTATTTGCTCCCCTTGGCCATGCACGACGTCGACCGATACCTGGAAGCCGCCACCCGCGACAACACGCGGCGAAGCTACCAGGCAGCCATTCGTCATTTCGAGGTCGAATGGGGTGGTTTTCTGCGGCTAGCGCCGACAGCATCGCGCGTTACCTGGCCGAGCACGCGCAGACGCTATCTATCAACACCCTGCGTCAGCGCCTGGCTGCAATCGCACAATGGCACGTCTCGCAAGGCTTCCCAGATCCGAACCGGGCGCCACACGTGCGGAAGGTGCTCAAGGGCATCCAGGCATTGCACCCCGCACAAGAGCGGCGCGCCAAGCCGCTGCAGCTCGCTCAGTTCGAGCAACTGGTGGTGTGGCTCGACGCCCAAATTGCTGCGGCCTCGATGACAGGCAATGACCACCACCTCCAGGTCCTGGCGCGCAACAAGGCCCTGGTGCTGATTGGCTTCTGGCGGGGCTTCCGGTCGGACGAATTGAGCCGGCTGCAGATCGAGCACATCACCGTCGAGCCCGGCCGGGGCATGACGATCTTCCTGCCGCACACCAAGACGGACCGCAACCACGCCGGCACGACGCACAAGGCGCCTGCCTTGTCGCGCCTCTGCCCGGTGGCTGCCTATGTGGCTTGGTTGGCCGCGTCAGGCTTGGCAGCGGGCCCTGTGTTTCGGCGGATCGATCGCTGGGGACGGATCGCCGAAGCGGGGCTGCAAGCCAGCAGCGTCGTGCCCTTGCTGCGCAAGCTGTTCCAGGATGCGGGGCTGCTGCAGGCGGACCGCTACAGCAGCCACTCGCTGCGGCGCGGCTTTGCCACCTGGGCAAACGCGAACCAGTGGGACCTCAAGATGCTGATGGAATACGTCGGCTGGAAGGATGTCCGCTCGGCCATGCGCTACATCGACGCGGCAGACCCATTCGCGCAGCACCGTATCGAAGCAGCGCTGGCACCGCCACCAGCCACCCTACCGTCGGCGCCGCCGCCCGAGCGACGTCCCACGGTTCCGCCCAAGCCCGTGCCTGAAACGCGGTTGACGGTTGACCTATACATCGAGCGCAACAGCAAATTCGTGCGCGGCAAGTCGAAGGCGCGCCGCTGGATCGAGCAGTTCTGCCTGTCCCAGTACCAGATGCGCGTCTTCGAGCAGCGCCGCCCCCGCTATGAAATCGTCATGCCGTTCACCGCAGGGCCGGAGCTGGAGAAAGCCATCGAGGTGCTGCTCGCGGACATGCACGAAAACGCGGACCTCTGCAATTGCTTCATTGAGGTGACGTTGCACGATCCGCTGACCGATACTCACTGGAGCTGATCAGTCTGGCTCCGGAGGGTCCGTTCTTCTTGCTACACCGCACGCCGCTGCGGTGCCACCTCAAGCAGGCTGTCTTGATACAGGTGGATCGGAAAGCTCATGATGCCCCGGAAATTCACATGCGCGAAATGTGCGGGCCCCATGCGGCGCAGCCAGTCATCTTCAATCCGTTGCCCCTTGCGGCGCCAAGCATCGGCCGTCGTTTGCATGCGCTGGGTGTTCCAGGCAATCACCAGATTCGTCAGCAGCGTCAGCGATCCGGAAATCGCGATCATTTCGTCCTGACGGCGCCCGCGATCATGGTGTACCTTGCTCGAGTAAATGGCACGCTGGAGCTGGTGCACCGACTCCCCCCGGTTGAGCAGCGTGCGCAGCTCCCGACGAAACTCGATGTTGCTGAAAAAATCGCACAAGAAGAGTGTGCGCAGCATCTTGCCCAGATGATCAGCTGCCCGATGAATAGGGTCGCCTTGGGCGGCGCTGCCGAACCGCTGCAGCGCGACGATTGCACTCACCCGGCCCGAGTGGATGGAGGCGATTAGGCGCAGCAAGCCATCCCAGCCGTCGCGGATTGCCTTGAGCGAGATCTCGGGCGAGACGGCGGCCGACAGTCCATCCGTTACCTGCAGACCGCGCGGCAAATACAGCTTGCGCTCCGACAGATTGCGCAGCCATGGGCATAGATCAAAGCCGAGCAATTTGGACACCGCCATCCCAACGCTCGTGTATCCATGGGTATCGACCGCGAGCCGGAGCAGCCCGCCGTCGCTGCGGGTCTCATTGTGGCGCATGACCCCTTCAATGGCCACGCCGGCCTGGCGTTCGTTGAGCACCATGGGCTGGTTATAGACGATTCCGTGCTGGTCCAGCACGTGCGTATAGATCCCGACGGCATGAGTGCGACGTCGAGGATCGGCGCGGGCATAGAACAAGTGTCGCGAGGTGTCCAGGCTCATCGAATCGCTGGACGCCTGTTGACCGGTCCCCCATAACTCGGTGATCGGGTGCGTGCGCTGGAATTCCACTACCCGTTCGTTCGCTCGGCGCAGCCGCCCGGGCATCTCAAGCGCGCGCATCGCGGTGGAGACGTGCGCCGGATCGAGCTTCGGAATCATGGCGGCGACACCCTTGGCGTCGAGCTCGGTGCCATGGGCGAGCAGCGCGGCGTAGAGCGTGATCAGTTCGTGCGCGTCCCCGTTGCGTGCCAGCAGCACTTCGCTGAAATTGGTACGGGCATCCATCTCGAGGATCATGTCGGCAAACTGCGCGCTGCCGATGTCCTTGAAGAGCAGATCACGGGTGCGCGTGGGGATGCCATCGCTTTCCGCCGCTTCGAGCGGCGACAGATGCAGCACGCCGTTCGTGTCGATCGTGACGTGGCCTGCCGCACGGGCCTCGTCCAGTGCCGCGAGGCCTGCCTTCAGGTGATCCATGAGGGGATTGAGGTAGGTGTCCGCCTGGTTCGGCAAGTCAAGCGTGGACAGATACCGGTCGCGCTCAGAATCCCACTGAGCGGGCGGGATCAGCAGTTGATCGCGTTCCCGAAACGACAGGCTATGGCTGATCCACACGGTGCCGCGGCGCAGCCCCTTACGCAGGCCCGTGATCGCGCAGGCTTCCATCGCGCGCAACGCGCGCTTACGGTCTTCGCCGTCGACCAGGTCACGCCAGCTCGCGCCCACCGACACATTGCAATCGGGCGGCAATTCCGTCGCGCCTTGGTCGTGCAGACTACCGATGAACTCAAGCTGCCGCAGGGCCGGATCGGTGCTGTTGCTGGCAAATTCCAACTCCCGCAAGGAAGTCACGAGGTTGCGGATACGGTGGTGGTCTTCCGTGAGCGTTTCGCGCACGCTGGCGGCGTGGCTTGCCGGCGGTTTGGCCGATAGGCCTTCAAGCAGCTTGCCGATGTCGGCCAGCCGTTCTTCGGCCGAGCGGCGGGTATCGTCAACCAGGGCCTTGATCTCGACCATTTGCTGCCGGTATTCGCTCGCCGAGCGCGCTTGCTTCGTCGTGGTCTTGTTGTAGGCCTGCCGAACTAGGTCGGAGACGCGCCGTCCGGTTTGGTAGAGCATCGCGTCCGTCAGCTCCAGCAAGGTCACACGCAGGAAAAACACCAGCTCAATCGTACGCGTGGAGGTCTTCAGTTCGCGGACTTTGGCGGGACGGCGAGCCTGGATACGCTGGCCACAGGCGCGCTGCTTCTCGATCGGAATGGCATCAAACGCCCAAGTATGCGCGCCGAGGCTCTTCAGGAAGCGGATCTTGGCCAGCGTCTCATTCATGGTTGAGGGGCTGTGCCGTGCTGGCGGGGTCTTGAGCCATTCCAGCACGGTCGTTCCCGCTGTTGCATGTTGGGCGAACACGGCAGCTTCGGCTCCTGCTATCTGCGCCAGGGGGACGACCGCCTCAATCGACAGCAGCAAATCTCGCTCGATGCCCGCCCAAATTGAGCGAGCCAGGCTCAGCAGCGCTCGTGTCGAAGGAATCAGAATCCGTCGCTCATACAGCCAGTAGTGGGCGTGCTGGATCAACTCCTCAAGGGAAAGCGATTCGGCGGCATCTTGCCGCATCCAAGCTCCGAGGCCTCTCCAGTGATCGTCATCGATTCGTGTCAAGCCGAGGTATTGGCAGGCCCAGACCTGGTGTTCATACAGCGTCGGATATCGCTGATAGATGGTGCGCAGCGAGGCGATCGTCGGAGTTGGTAACCCCAGCTTTTCGCCCACGTAGCGCAAGAGCTGACGGGGGAGTGTGTTCAGTTGGTCAAGGGTACGGCCACTTGCCCGCAGAAATGCCAGCTGGATGGCGGCTCCGGCACGGCCGGCACGCCGAAATTTCTGGTTGATTGCGGCAACGTCGCTGTCGGTCAGCGCGAAATAGTACTCGACATCGAATTCCGACAATCGAGAAGGCAAACTGTCTTTTCCCACATAGCGAAATTCCAAGCCCGGCATCTTCCGCCCCCATCCAGGTGACACGATCCGAAATCGCGGGCGGACATGGTACTCCCGAAGTCACTTGAGGGCAGCAGGCAGCTGTCTGCTTTGCCCGGAGCGCCTTATAAAGAAAGGCTTTGCGGGGAAACCGTAAGATTTTGCACAAAAAGGACGACTACCCCGAACTGCGGGATCGGAAATTCCCACCGAGGAAGCACGTCAGCCTTCCGGTGGTCGGCCCCACCCGCCGGATCACTAATCGGTATCGCGCAAATCGTGGATGTGGCGAATCCACGTGCCTCTTCTCTCATGGCATGGGTGGACGAAAATATCAACGTGTTCACGTTGCGCTTTGGCCGTCCCGGCGGCAACGGCCTTCTGCTGGGTTGTATAGTGGCTAATCGCGTCGCGTTGGCCTTCAACGTATAGCGCCCAGCCGGCAATTTCGTGGAATACGTGAATATCACGTGTGGACATGATCTCGCCCTCCTGCGCTTTTTCTTCAGTTGTAGACCGATGGACGAACAGTGCCTGTGCTGCGGCGACTAACAATGAGTGCATCCGCACATAGGAATAGGCTCCTGAGTTCGGACAGCGCGCGCGCATGAGTGATTGTGGATTCATACACCCAGCGCCATGGCGGAGACCGATCTGGCGGGACGTGTCCTCGGTCGCATACTGCCTAATGGACACATAGATTCGAGGCAACGCATCACATAAACTTCACTTGATTGGTTTCCATCATTCGACTATATTCGAATGATGGAAACCAATCACGCCCTTGAATCGCTTGCCGCGCTCGCGCATCCGATACGCCTGTCTGTCTTCCGGATGCTCGTGCAAGCCGGGCCCGCCGGGCTGCCGGCTGGCCGGATTGCCGAACTGATGGAAATGCCGGCGTCATCGTTGTCGTTCCACCTGAAGGAACTGCACCGCGCTGGCTTGCTGTCCAGCCAGCAGGCCGGCCGCTCGATCATCTACATGGCTCATTTCGAAACCATGAACGCCTTGCTGGGTTACCTCACGGAGAACTGCTGCAGCGGCAATCCGTGCTCCCCTGTGTCCACCTGTTCCGTCGAGTCCCGATCATGAAACGCTTCCACGTACATGTCAGCGTCGCAGACCTGTCTGCGAGCATTCGCTACTATTCAGCGCTCTTCGCGGCCGAACCGTCGGTGGTGAAGGACGACTACGCGAAATGGATGCTTGAAGACCCCCGTGTGAATTTTGCCATCTCGGCGCGCGGCGCAGAAACCGGGGTTGACCACCTGGGCTTCCAGACTGACGACGCCGCAGAACTCGCGGAGCTGAAGCAGCGGGCCCAAGCCGCGGACATGGCGATGCAAGACGAAGGCGAAACCACGTGCTGCTATGCGCGTAGCGACAAGTACTGGCTGACGGACCCGCAGGGCATCGCGTGGGAGCACTTCCACACCCTCGGCGATGTGCCCGTGTACGCAGAATCCCGAAAGCCCGATGCGGACGGTCAGGAATCGGCCTGTTGCGCGCCGCGTGCTCCGAAGGGGAAGCCGATCGGCATCGCCGTCAATGCCACGCCGTCTTGCTGCTGAGGGCGCGTCATGAGCGAAAAAACCTACCACGTCCTCTTCATCTGCACTGGCAATTCGGCCCGCTCGATTCTGTCAGAAGGTCTGATGAATCATTTGGGCCAGGGGCGCTTTTGCGCCTACTCGGCTGGTAGTCACCCCACGGGTGTCGTCAATCCCCTCGCACTGGCAGCGCTGGCGCGCCACGGCATGGAGACCAACGGGTTTCGCAGCAAGAGCTGGGATGAGTTCTCCCGAGACGGCGCACCAACACTCGATTTCGTCTTCACGGTCTGCGACAAGGCCGCGGGAGAAGTCTGCCCGATCTGGCCTGGCCAGCCCATGACAGCACATTGGGGCGTCCCCGACCCGGCCGCCTGCGAGGGCACCGACGCCCAGAAGCAGCAGGCCATCAACGACGCAGTCATTTCGCTCAAGCGTCGTATTGAACTGTTCCTGTCCCTGCCCCTGCCGAAGCTTGACGCCATCGCGCTTCAGAAGGCCATCCGGGACATCGGCACGCGCTGAAGCGCTCCCAATAGAACTAGTTTTTGCCCCCATGACGACCAACGTACTGATCCTCTGTACCCACAACTCCGCCCGTAGCGTTCTGAGCGAAGGCATGCTCAATCACCTGGCCAGGCAGTTCGGTCGGGATGTGCGTGCCTACAGCGCCGGAAGCTCCCCGAGCGGACGTATCAACCCGTTCGCGATCGAGGTGCTGGCAAACGCCGGCGTCGAGGTCGGCGATTTCCGCAGCAAGAGCTGGGATGAATTCGTCAACCCCGATGCGCCGCAGATGCGCGTTGTCATCACGGTGTGCGACAGCGCGGCCGAGGAAGAATGTCCGTACTGGCCGGGTAGCCCGGTGAAGGTGCACTGGGGCTACCCTGACCCGTCCAATGCGGAAGGCGGCGATGAGAAGAAGCGCCAGGCATTCGAGCTGACCCGGCAGGCGATCGCCTACCGGATGCTGCAACTGCTGCTGCTCCCGATCGAGGACATGAGCAACGCCGAGTTGCAGGGGACGCTGCAGCGTCTGGCGGGGAACTGAACATGAGTAGCCAAAACGTAGCAGCCACCAGCCAGCCCGCTGCCAAACCTGCCATCAGCTTTTTCGAGCGCTATCTGACCGTCTGGGTCGCGCTGTGCATTGTCGCTGGTATCGCACTGGGGCAAATGCTGCCGGATGTCTTCCAGGCGATCGGACGGATGGAATACGCACAGGTCAATCTGCCAGTGGGCATCCTGATCTGGGTGATGATCATCCCCATGCTGATCAAGATTGACTTTGGCGCACTGGGCCAGGTGAAATCGCACTGGCGAGGCATCGGCGTGACGCTGTTCATCAACTGGGCGGTCAAGCCGTTCTCCATGGCGCTGCTCGGTTGGATCTTTGTGCGCCACCTTTTCGCGCCGCTGTTGCCTGCCGACCAGCTGGACAGCTATGTGGCCGGCCTCATACTTCTGGCCGCCGCGCCATGCACGGCCATGGTCTTTGTCTGGAGCCAGCTTTGCAAGGGCGATCCGTACTTCACGCTGTCCCAGGTCGCCCTGAACGACGCCATCATGGTCGTTGCCTTCGCGCCGGTGGTGGCGCTGCTGCTGGGCCTGTCGTCGATCACTGTCCCTTGGCACACCCTGCTCACGTCGGTGGCCCTGTACATCGTCGTGCCGGTCATCATCTCGCAACTGCTGCGCAAGATGTTGCTGGGCCACGGCGTTGCCTACTTCCAGCGTGTCGTGCAGCGACTGGGGCCCTACTCCATCACCGCGCTGCTTCTTACGCTGATTCTCTTGTTTGCATTCCAGGACAAGGCCATTATCGACCAGCCGCTGGTGATCGCGCTGCTCGCGGTGCCGATCCTGATCCAGGTCTTCTTCAACTCGGGGCTGGCCTACCTGCTGAACCGCAAGTTTGGCGTGGCCCATTGCGTGGCGGGTCCGTCCAGCCTGATCGGCGCCAGCAATTTCTTCGAACTCGCGGTCGCCACCGCGATCAGCCTCTTTGGCTTCCAGTCGGGAGCGGCGCTGGCCACGGTCGTAGGGGTGCTCATCGAGGTGCCGGTCATGCTGCTGGTCGTCAGCATCGTCAACCGGTCCCAGCACTGGTATGAGGCGAAGGCACATTAAGGAGTTGGCATGTCGGTAACGATCTATCACAACCCTGCGTGCGGTACGTCACGCAATGCGCTGGCCATGATTCGCAATGCGGGCGTCGAGCCGAATGTCATCGAATATCTGAATACGCCGCCGGACCGGCAGACGCTGCAGCAGATGATCCGGCTTGCCGGCCTCACGGTGCGCCAGGCCATCCGCGAGAAAGGCACGCCCTACGCCGAACTGGGCCTGTCCGATCCGGCGCTGACGGATGACCAGTTGCTCGATGCGATGCTTGCCCAGCCGATCCTGATCAACCGGCCCTTTGTTATCACCGAGCTGGGCGTGCGGCTGTGCCGGCCCTCGGAAGTCGTACTCGACATCCTGCCCTCGCCACAACAAGCCGCATTCACCAAGGAAGATGGCGAGGTCGTGATCGACGAGCAAGGACGGAGGGTGCCATGACAAGTGATCTGCCCAACATCCTCCCGGCTGTGCTCGACACCCCGGACCTGCACAAACTGGAGCCGGCACACGTCAATGCCCACCCACCGCGCATCCTGTTGCTCTACGGCTCACTGCGCGAGACCTCGTACAGTCGCCTGCTCGTTAAGGAAGCCGAACGGATCCTGCAGCACTTCGGTGCGCAGACTCGCGTGTTTGACCCGCATGGCCTGCCGATCTGCGACAGCGTCCCTGCCGACCATCCCAAGGTGGCCGAACTGCGCAAGCTCTCGGAGTGGTCCGAAGGCCAGGTGTGGTGCAGTCCCGAGCGGCATGGCACGCTGACCGCGATCTTCAAGAACCAGATCGACTGGCTGCCACTGGAGATGGGCGGGATTCGCCCGACCCAGGGACGCACGCTTGCTGTGATGCAGGTTTGCGGTGGCTCGCAATCTTTCAATGCCGTCAATGCTCTGCGCGTGCTGGGGCGCTGGATGCGCATGGTGACGATCCCCAACCAGTCGTCGGTCGCCAAGGCGTACCAGGAGTTCGACGCGAACGGCCGCATGAGGTCATCCTCCTACTATGACCGCGTGGTCGACGTCATGGAGGAGCTATACAAGTTCACGCTGCTCGTGCGCGATCGCAGCGACTACCTGACAGACCGCTACAGCGAGCGCAAGGAGGCGGCGCCGGCGACTGCCACGACGCTCGTTGCGGCCGCGATGAGTCAGGAGCAGGAGGCTCAGGTCAGCGATACCGACAGCGGCGAAGTCGAGTAACAAGCCAAGGAATGGCTATGGAGCCGAGCACCGGCGTGATTGCGAGGCTGGGAATCGCCCAGACACTCGCGTGGGGATCCACCTACTACCTGCCGGCCATGCTGGCGACGCCAATGGCGACGGATCTCGGCGTCTCCACCTCGACGGTGTTTGCAGCATTTGGCGCCGCGCTTATCGTGTCGGCAGTAATTGGATCGTATGCAGGCAGAATGATCGATCGGTCGGGCGGCCGCTCTGTGCTGGTTGCCACCAGCATTGTGTTTGCGCTCGGCCTGACTGGGCTCGGCTTCGCACAGGGCGCAATGGGCCTTTTTGTTGCCTGGCTGGTCCTGGGTGTGGGGATGGGCGCAGGGCTATATGAAGCCGCATTCGCCACGCTTGTGGTCCTATACGGCAACCGCTCTCGGGGCGCCATCACCGGTATTACGCTGATTGCAGGCCTTGCCAGTACGGTCGGTTGGCCCTTGTCGACCTTCATGGAAGCCCACATCGGATGGCGCGGGGCATGTCTTGCGTGGGCGGGATTACACCTGACACTCGGCTTGTTGCTGAATGCCAGCACGCCGCAGAGACTTGTCTCCGAAGATGCGAAGCAAGATAAGGTTGTGCCGGCGAAGCGCGATCCTTCAAGCGTGGCAGAGCGCGACAAGCAGCGGTTCGCTTCGTATGCGTTGGCTTTCGTGTTCGCGGCGACCTGGTTCATCAGCACCGCGATGGCTGCACACTTGCCACGCCTCCTGCAGGCCGGGGGCGCGACTGTGGCAACGGCCGTGATGGTCGGTGCCTTGATCGGTCCTGCGCAGGTCGGGGCAAGAATCCTTGAGTTCGGGCTTCTGAGAAAGATCCATCCCTTGCTCTCCGCGCGCATAGCGGCAGCATTACACCCTATCGGTGCGTTGGCCTTTGGACTCGTAGGCGCACCCGCGGCCGCATTGTTCGGCGTATTGCATGGCGCTGGCAACGGTATCCTGACCATCGCTAAAGGAACACTGCCTTTGGTCATCTTCGGACCCAGCGGCTACGGGCACCGCCAAGGTGTATTGATGGTCCCCGCGCGCGTCGCCCAGGCATTGGCGCCATGGCTGTTCGGCATTTGCCTTGATGCGTTCGACGCCAAGGCACTTTGGCTGTCGTCGGCACTCGGTGTAGGAGCCATCGTCGTTCTCATGGCAATTCAGCAAGTGGAGCAGTCCGTCGCCAAAGTGGTTTGAACTTGGCAGGACTGCTCGGCGCGACGACTGAACGGGAAAGCCTCGCAGGGCTTCGCACCGGCCAGAGCGGACGCCCACTCTCCCAAATGCAAGCGCGCCGCTGTTTGCGTCGGCGGGCGAGCCTGCGCGGGTGATGGAAGCGATTACTGAAGATTTGCAAAAACCAAATAAGCACCGAGTGTCGCATAGGACGCAAGTCGCGATCACGGCATCCGCCATGGCGCTAAAGTTCTCGATGCGCTTGTCCCGCCCGCGGGCGCCCAAGGTCACTGTGATTACTGTTGATTGAGGCATCAGCGTGCTCGTCCGATGCGGCCACCAAATGGAACGAGGCTTCCGCCTGAGGACAGGGTGTCGGCTCGCATTGGATCGCGATATGGGTGATGTCGAATCGCTCGGCAAGGAGCTCGCGTACGGTAGGTAGAATCTTGCGTTCCACATCAGTTTCGGGTGGAATCACCAGGTGGACGGTTAGACTGATTTTCCCGCTCGATAGCGCCCAGATATGCAGATCGTGAAGGCTGTGCACCCCTTGAACTGAAAGCAGCACTTGTTTTACTTCATCGAGTTCGATATCTTCCGGAACCCCTTCCAATAGAATGTTGAGACTCGATTTCAAGAGCACCCAGGTCCTTGGCAGCACCCAGAGTCCGATGAGCACTGCGACCGCCGAATCGACCCATCCCCATCCGGTCAGCCAAATAATCAGAGCGCCGGCAATGACGCCGAGGGAACCAAGCAAGTCGCTCCAAACCTCAAGGTAGGCGCCCTTGATATTCAGACTCTGCTCCTTTCCGGCAGAAAGCATGCGCATACTGATTAGATTGATCACGAGACCTACCGTGGCAATCGCAAGCATCCCCAAAGATTGCACTTCCGGAGGATCGCTCAGGCGGCGATACGCTTCATACAAAATGTACAGTGCTACGCCAAGCAGCATGACGGCGTTAAATGCTGCAGCCAGAATTTCGAAGCGATAGTATCCAAAGGTCCTTCGCGCATCCGCCGGACGCTTGGCGATCTGAATCGCAGCCAGCCCGATTGCGAGCGCCGCTGCATCAGTGAACATGTGGGCAGCGTCTGAAATGAGTGCCAGGCTCTGGGTCAGTACGCCCCCGATGAGTTCCGTCAATAGAAACGCCGACGTCAGACCGAGCGCCACCTTTAAGGCGCGCTCGTTGCGCGTCGCGTGACTATGATTGTGCCCCGTGCCCATCCTGCACTCCTCTGCGCGTTCACCGGTTGTTTTCAAAATCACGGACCCGGCATACTGCATAATCACCTGCCGTCTTTGCGCGAGCCACTCGCAGGGCGAGGGTATTCCGAGGTCGGATCTTGGCCGGGTTGCCACTAGCGATAATGATCCATCGAAAAGCAGATTCCCTTTCAACAGGACGCAAGAACCGCACCTACCTTGTGGGCGCTGCGGTAGGCCATTCGTGGACAGAATCGGCGGCCCCGACTAGACCAGCACCGGTAAGTTTTCCCATTCTTGCTTACGGGCGATCCAGTTGCCAAGGGGCGGAGCGCAGGGCAGGCTGCCTCCTGCAGAGCGGCGTGCGCCGTCATTTTCTGACACACACGTAATGAAGTCGTCACAAGCGACGGGGCGGTTTTCGGGTAAACTTGCGTCGTCTCCAAGCCCGCTCCCCCGATGCGCCGGTTGTTCCTGATCTTCCTCATGCTTGTCTTGCCGTTCCAGTTTGCCTGGGCCGGTGCGGCAGCGTATTGCCAGCATGAGGCAACGGTGCCGGGCATCTGGCACTTCGGGCACCACGAGCATCAGCACCAGGGCCAGTCGGACCTTGAACAGGTCGAAAAGCAGAACAAAACGGGTATACATAGTGACTGTGGCGTCTGCCACATGGCATCCGTGCCGTTCGCCTGGGCCGCCAATCCTGGCCTGGAATCCCTGCAGCGTGTCGAAATGGCGCCAGTCGTCGTGCAGGCGCATTTCACCTCGCACAACGCCAGGGCGCCGGACCGCCCCCAATGGCCCCGTCTCGCCTGACCGGCGAGACGATCTCTTCCTGACGATCCTCGTCTCGCCGAATTCCCCTGGTACTTTCCGTGGTGCAATTCGATGCGAAGACTTTTCCTGCAGCTCGGGCTGGCGGCATGCGCGCTCAGCCCTACTCTTACCCTCGGCCAGGCCCTGCCTGCCACCACCGGTGCCGTTGCAGCGCAGCGCGATGACGCTGGGCCGCTGACGCTCGAGACCGCCCTCGCCCTGGCGGCAGCTGGCAACTTCTCACTGTCCGCGGCGGCCAAGGAGGTCGACGCAAACGAAGGCGCGATCATGCAGTCGCGGGTGATTCCCAACCCGGAAATCGCCGCGGTCATGGAAGACACGCGCAAGGCGACGCGCACCACGACCGGACAGGTCAACATTCCGCTAGAACTCGGCGGCAAGCGCTCGGCCCGAATTGCGGCCGCCGAACGCGGGCGGGACGTCGCCCAGGCGCAGTTGAGCAGTCTCCGCGCCGACCTGCGCGCATCGGTCATCGCGGCCTTCTTCGGTGTCCTGATTGCGCAGGAGCGGGTCAAGCTCGCGACCGGCTCGGCGGACATCGCCGCCAAGGGTGCCCAGGCCGCTGCCCGGCGTGTGGCCGCGGGCAAGATCTCGCCAGTCGATGAGACCAAGGCGCGTGTCGAACAGGCCAACGCCGAACTGGAAGTCGCCGAGGCCACCGCGGAACTGCAGACGGCACGGCAGGCGCTTGCCACCTTGTGGGGGAACGCCAGCCCGCAATTCACGGAGGCGGTCGGTGACCTCGATGCCCTGCCGACGCGACCGGCGCCGGACTTGCTGCGCGCGGAACTCGAAAGGTCGCCGGCCCTGCTGGCAAACCGGCTGGAACTGGACCGACGACAGGCACTGGTCGGGGTCGAGCGCAGCCGCCAATACCCGGACCTGACGCTCAGTGTCGGCGCCAAGCGTGACAACGAAGCCAACCGGAACATGGCCGTACTTGGCGTCGCCATCCCGTTGCCGCTGTTTGACCGGAACCAGGGCAATCTCTACGAGGCCATCCGCCGCGCCGACAAGGCGCAGGACGAGTACCTTGCCAGCCAGATCCGCCTGAACAACGCCCTGCAACAGGCTTCAAACCAGCTGTCGGTGTCACGGGCTTCCGCCCAGGCGCTGAAGACGACCGTGTTGCCCGGGGCCCAGCAGGCGTACGACGCGGCCACCAAGGGATTCGAAGCCGGCAAGTTCAACTTCCTGGACGTACTGGACGCCCAACGCACCCTGTTCCAGGCCCGCATCCGTTATCTCGGCGTACTGGCCCGCACCTACGAGGCCGCCACGAACATTGACCGCATCCTCGGTCGCTAAAGGGACTACCGCAGCATGTCAATTACTACCAAGCAAAAGTCCATCATCGCGGCAATCGTCGTCATTGGTGCGCTGGCAACCGGAGGCGTACTGTTGACGAGCGGCCAGTCCGGCAGTGGCGCGGACGAACATGGGCACAGCCATGGCGACCATGCGGAGGCCAAGGGCCACGCGGACGCGGAACACCACGACGGCGGCAAGGAGGCAGGACACGACCACGCCGAGGGCCATGCCGACGAAGAGCATCATGAAGCCGGCCCGAAGGGGCCTCACGGCGGCCAGTTGCAGACCGAGAAGGACCTGACCATTGAAACCCTCCTCGCCGAAGATGGCGACGACGCTCGCCTCCGGCTGTGGGGCACGCGCAAGGACAAGGCTATCGCTGCAAAAGACCTTGCGGCGACGGGCACACTCAAGCGTCCCACGGGCGAGACCGAAGCGTTGGCGTTCGTCGCCAAGGACGGCTATCTGGAAAGTACCACCGCCATCGGCGAGCCCCATGTCTTCCAGGCCGATATCGTGGTACGCGCCGCTGGTGCTCAGCTGACCGTCGCACTCAACAAGGACGAGGATGTCGTTCGCCTGAGCGAGAGCCAGCTCAAGTCATCGAACGTCGCGATCCAGGCAGCCGGCCCGGCGCAGATTGCCTCGACCCTGCAGTTCCCGGGCGAGATCCGCTTCAACGAGGACCGCACCGCCCACGTGGTGCCGCGCCTGGCGGGCGTGGCCGAGGCCGTGCCGGCATCCCTGGGCCAGACCGTGAAGAAGGGCGAAGTGCTGGCCGTGATCGCGAGCACGCAGCTCTCCGAGCAGCGCAGCGAACTGCTCGCGGCCCAGCAGCGTCTTGCACTGGCCAAGACCACCTACCAGCGTGAGAAGAAGCTCTGGGAAGAGCGGATTTCCGCCGAGCAGGACTACCTGCAGGCCAGGACCGCGCTGCAGGAAGCGGAGATCGCGGTGCGTAACGCCGGCCAGAAGCTGAGTGCCATCGGCGCTTCGGCTGCGTCCAAGGGCCTGAACCGGTTCGAGCTGCGCGCGCCGTTCGACGGCGTGATCGTGGAAAAGCATCTGGCGTTGGGCGAGGCCGTGAAGGAAGACGCCAATGTTTTCACCATCTCGGACCTGAGCACGGTGTGGGCCGAGTTTGTCATCTCCCCCAAGGACCTTGGCAATGTCCGCGTTGGCGAACAGGTGACGATCTCTTCGACGGCCTTCGAGGAGAAGGCGCAAGGCAAGGTTTCCTATGTCGGCGCCTTGCTGGGCGAGCAGACCCGCACGGCGCGCGCGCGCGTGACCCTGAACAATCCCAAGATGGGCTGGCGTCCCGGCCTGTTCGTAACCGTTTCGCTGACGGCTGGCGTCGCCGAAGCACCGGTGACCGTGACTACGGAAGCGATCCAGACGGTGCGCGATGAGCCCGTCGTGTTCGTGGCGGTGCCGGGCGGATTCTTGCCGCAACCGGTCAAGCTCGGGCACTCGGACGGCAAACGGACCGAGATCCGAGAGGGCATGCGCGCCGGCATGAAGTACGCCGCGACCAACTCGTTCCTGCTCAAGGCCGAACTCGGCAAGGCGGGCGCGGAACACGCGCACTGATACCGGAGACCAGCATGTTCGAACGTATCATTCGCTTTGCCATTGAGCAGCGCTGGCTGGTGCTGCTGGTCGTGCTCGGCATGGCCGCGCTGGGCGTGTACAACTACACCCGCCTGCCGATCGATGCCGTACCCGATATCACCAACGTCCAGGTACAGGTCAACACGGCCGCGCCCGGTTATTCGCCGCTCGAGGCGGAGCAGCGCATCACCTTCCCGATCGAGACCGCGATGGCGGGCTTGCCCGGGCTGGAACAGACCCGCTCGCTGTCGCGCTATGGCCTGTCCCAGGTCACCGTCATCTTCAAGGATGGCACCGATATCTACTTTGCGCGGCAGCTGGTCAACCAGCGCATCCAGGAAGCGCGCGAATCCCTGCCGGTCGGCCTGACACCGACGATGGGCCCGATTTCCACCGGCCTCGGCGAGATCTACATGTGGACGGTCGAAGCCACCGAGGGCGCAAAAAAACCGGATGGCAAGCCCTATACGCCTACCGACCTGCGCGAGATCCAGGACTGGGTCATCAAGCCGCAGCTGCGCACCGTGCCGGGCGTCACCGAGATCAACACCATCGGTGGATACGCCAAGGAGTACGTGGTAGCACCCAGCCTGGAGCGGTTGTCGAGCTACGGCCTGTCCCTGGCCGAGCTGGTGGCGGCGCTCGACAAGAACAACATGAATGTCGGCGCCGGCTACATCGAGCGCCGCGGCGAGCAGTACCTGGTGCGCGCGCCGGGCCAGGTCCGCTCGATCGAGGATATCGGTGATGTGGTCATCGGTGCCAATAAAGGCATCCCGATTCGCATCCGGGATGTGGCCGATGTCGCCATCGGCAAGGAACTACGCACCGGTGCGGCGACCGAGAACGGCCAGGAAGTGGTGTTGGGCACGGTCTTCATGCTGATCGGCGAGAACAGCCGCGCGGTCTCCCAGGCCGTCGACAAGAAGATCGCCGCGATCAACAAGACCCTGCCGGCCGGCGTCAAGGCAGTACCGGTGTACGACCGGACCACGCTGGTGGACAAGGCCATTGCCACGGTGAAGAAGAACCTGCTGGAAGGCGCCATCCTGGTGATTGCGGTGCTGTTCCTCTTCCTCGGCAATATGCGGGCGGCCGTCATCACGGCCCTGGTCATCCCGCTGTCCATGCTGTTCACCTTTACCGGCATGGTGAGCTACAAGGTCAGTGCCAACCTGATGAGCCTGGGCGCGCTCGATTTCGGCATCATCGTCGACGGCGCCGTCGTCATCGTCGAGAACTGCGTGCGGCGCCTGGCGCATGCCCAGTCCCTGCATGGCAGGCCGCTGACCCGGACCGAACGTTTCCACGAAGTGTTCAATGCATCGAAGGAAGCCCGCCGGGCCCTGATCTTCGGTCAGCTGATCATCATGATCGTGTACCTGCCCATCTTTGCGCTCAGCGGCGTGGAAGGCAAGATGTTCCACCCGATGGCCTTCACGGTGGTGCTGGCATTGTTGGGAGCGATGATCCTGTCGGTCACCTTCATTCCCGCGGCCGTGGCGCTCTTCATGGGCGACCGGATCTCCGAGAAGGAGAACCGGCTGATGGCGTGGGCCAGGAAGAAATATGAGCCGGCCCTGGACGCCGCGCTGCGCAATACGTCGATCGTCGCCGTCTTCGCCGCGGTCCTGGTCCTGTTCTCCGTAGCCGTGGCCAGCCGGCTTGGCACGGAGTTCATCCCGAACCTCAACGAGGGCGATATCGCCGTGCATGCCCTGCGCATCCCCGGCACCAGCCTGAGCCAGGCGGTTGCAATGCAGGGCGAGCTGGAAAAGCACATCCGGAAGGTACCCGAGGTGGAGCGCGTCTTCGCCAAGATCGGCACGGCCGAGATTGCCACCGATCCCATGCCGCCCAACGTCGCGGATACCTTTGTCATGCTCAAGCCGGCCGACCAGTGGCCGAGCCCGCGCCGCAGCCAGGCCGAGGTGCTCGCCGCCATCCAGGAGATCGTGAGCAAGGTGCCGGGCAACAACTATGAGTTCACCCAGCCGATCCAGATGCGATTCAACGAGCTGCTTTCCGGCGTGCGCAGCGACGTGGCCGTCAAGCTGTTCGGCGACGACATGGACCAGTTGAACAAGGCCGCAGCCGGCATCGCCAAGGCCCTGCAGGGCGTGGCCGGCGCCGAATCGGTCAAGGTGGAGCAGACTACCGGCCTGCCGATGCTGACCATCAACATCGACCGCCAGAAGGTATCGCGCTATGGCATCAGCCTGTCGGAAGTGCAGGAGACGATCTCCACCGCCATCGGCGGCCGGGAAGCCGGACTGCTGTTCGAAGGGGACCGCCGCTTCGATATCCTGGTCCGGCTGCCAGACGAGGTGCGGCAGGACATCGAGGCACTCAAGCGCCTGCCGGTGCCGTTGCCCAAGGAGGTCGCCTCGCAGGCCACTTCTTACGTGCCACTCGGCGAGCTGGCAAGCTTTGACATGGCACCGGGTCCGAACCAGATCAGTCGCGAGAACGGCAAGCGGCGTGTGGTGATCAGCGCCAACGTACGCGGACGTGATATCGGCTCTTTCGTCGCCGAGGCGGAAGACAAGATCGCATCGCAGGTGCAGATCCCTGCCGGCTACTGGACCACGTGGGGTGGCACCTTCGAGCAACTTCAGTCCGCCACGTCGCGGCTGAAGGTCGTGGTGCCGGTCGCGCTGCTGCTGGTCTTCCTGCTGCTGTTTACGATGTTCGGCAATCTCAAGGACGGCCTGCTCGTCTTCACGGGCATTCCGTTCGCGCTGACCGGCGGCATCCTGTCGCTATGGCTGCGCGGGATTCCGCTATCTATCTCGGCGGCAGTGGGCTTCATCGCCCTGTCCGGCGTGGCGGTGCTCAATGGCCTGGTGATGCTCTCCTTCATCCGCACGCTGCGCGAGGAAGGCCGGGAGCTGGACGAGGCGGTGCGGGTCGGTGCCATCACGCGCCTGCGCCCGGTGCTGATGACGGCGCTGGTAGCTTCGCTGGGCTTCGTGCCCATGGCAATCGCGACGGGAACGGGGGCGGAGGTGCAGCGGCCGCTGGCCACCGTGGTGATCGGCGGCATCCTGTCTTCCACGGCACTGACCCTGCTGGTCCTGCCGGCCCTCTATCGCTATGTCCATCGCCGCGATGAAGAGGAGGCGGCCGTGGTCGAAGTGCCTGGCAGACAGCCGGCCTGATCTGGCCGTGACTAAGCCGGGTTCCGGCATCCGGGCCCGGCTTCAGAATATTCTGTCACGCGCGCCCAACCTTCCACCACCACGGGTTCACCGGGGTGCGCTGAGGCGGGCACGGAGCAATGGTGACGCCGATCGCCTTTTGATTTAAAGCGTTATACGGATCAAAAGGCGAGTTGCTTCGCGAAATGGCCCTCGGAAGCGTCTTGGATTGAGGGTCGACCTGTGCGTTTTGCCGCTTCGCAAGGGGAATAGCGTCCCATGAACCACAATCACGTTTCCAATGAGGTAGCGGTCACCATCGGTGTCTTGACGGTCGGGCTGCTATTGCTATTCGGCGCCTTTGCCGCCTTTCTTCGTTGGCGTCATGGGCCGATGACAAAGTCAAAGAAAAAGTCAAAAGCACGGCCCAAAGGTCAGAGCGGTCCAAGGCGTCGTGGTTGACGCAGACACACATGCATTGACCGGAAGTCGGTGCCCGGGACCGCTTCCGACTGGGGATGCCACACGGCTAAACGTGGTTTGATTTGGTCCGACGGGCAGCAATGAACGACCGTGGGGGTTCAGTGACCACGAGGATGGTGATGGTATACGAGGGTCGGCCGGGATTCGTGAAATTTTCGCCAAAGTTGGCTTAACTATCTGATCCGTAAAGAAAAAATGTCTCTGCGTCGAGCCAGCCACGGTTGTGTGGGCAACACTTGGCGTGACTGCCGCTATCGCATACGGATGTAGGCACTGAAGAGCCCCGGGTGCAGGTCGCGGAAGGTCTTTCGTCGTTCGAGGAGTTCATGCTGCCGGCCTTCGCGTTCCAGGCTCAGCATGTCGAGCATGAGCGAGGGCATGTCGACCAGTATCTCGATGGTCGGCGCGAGCGCGTCGATCGGATATTCCGAGGTCAGCCGAAGCGGCGCCTCACGTCCGCCGGTGGTCGCGTTGCTCAAGCGCCGCCAGCACGTCATTGCGTAGCATGACGTCGCGGCTGTGTTCGAAGAGGTCGAGCCGATTCGTCACGGTGTTCAGGTCGGTGGTTTTCCAAGAGTCTGCGTCAGTTGCCCGCTTGCAGGAGCGGGTCACGACGGGTAAGCCTTCGACATGCGTCGATGGCGCTGTCTCGCACGACGATGGCGCGCCGCGCTCGCGGAAGTCGCGGGCATTCTTGCCAACCTCCCACTACGCCGCCGATCCGAAAACGAAATCGATCGACGTATCGAGCGGCGGCACCTTCCGCTGGAGATCCACCAAATAGGACCCGAGCCGGTTGATGTGGTCCTTCCGGTAAGGCGACAGCGCCTGGAGCACCTCGGCGTCGACGGGATGGCCCTTCACTTGCAGCTCCTTCAGTTTGCGCGACATCCACTGCACGTTGTAGAGGATGACCATGTTCGCGACGAGTTGGTTGTACTTGATGACTTTGCGCTGCTCGTGCCGGACGTTTTCCGCGATGACGTCGCCGCCGGACATCAGCCATTTCGCGAAATCGTTGAACTGCTCGCTCTTGTTCGTCGCGGCATGGATCGTCCGGCGCATTTCCGGGTCGTTGATATAGCGCAGCAGGAACAGGGTGCGGATCACCCGGCCGAGCTCGCGGAACGCGAAATACAGCTTGTTCTTGACACTCTCGGAGCCGAGGCGGCGCAGGATCGTCGATGGCGTCATACGGCCGGCCTTGATCGAGATGGCAACGCGCAGCATGTCCGGAAAATGCCTTTCGATCAGGGCCCAGTCGACGTTGCCGCGGAACAGTGGCTCGATGTTCCTGTAGCGACGGCGCCGGTCCGCCTTGTAGAAGCGCAGCTCCTTGATGTCGCGAATGCGGGGCATCAGCTTGATGCCGAGCAGGTGTGCGAGTGCGAAGACCGGCGCGCTCTGCGCCTGCGTATCGCCGTGAACCGTGTCCGGCTGCACATCGGAGGTATTCTTGATCAGCCCGTCGAGGATGTAGACGGCTTCATGCACGCCGCACGGGATGAAGTGGCTGAACAGCGCGATGTACTTGTCCGACACGTGGTAGTAGCCGATACCGCCATAGCCGCCGTACCGGATGTGATATTCGGATAGCAGATTCTGCTCATAGAGATTCCATTTCGTGCCGTCGGCCGAAACCCGGCTGCCGGAGCCCCAGAACTTCGGCAGCGCAAACTGGTTGTATGCGTTGATGACCCTGACGATGGCCTTGTCCAGGCGCTCCTCGGTCACGTGGCGCAGATTCAGCCAGGCAAGCTGCTTGCGGCTGAGGTTCTTTACCGAGCGCGCGGTCTGTGCCGGTCCGAGGTTACACCCATAGCAGAACAGCGTTGTGATGAAGCGTTTGCGCGGCTCGTCGATCTTTGCCTCGAAGCCGGATAATGGGCCAAACAGTCGGTGTAAATCGAGCCACTGTTCGGTTTCGGTCAGGATGTCAAGGATGCTCACCGGCCGCATCGACGCCGTGATGGCCTGGTCGATCAACATCTTGTTTGGCGGGTCGGGCTTCTTCTCGAGCTTGTGGAGAATCAGACCCTGGTCGCCAATCTCGACGTAGTCGTTCTCCGGAAAGGTAGCGTCGACCTCGTCTGCCAATGCGCTGAGTTTGTCCTTCAGTTGCTGGACGAAGGCCCGGCCATCGACCGGGAAGTCGACGAATTCGGCATAGCGCGGCAGTTCCTCGCGGAACTCCTCCCACGATATCTGGTGTTCACGGGGATCGTCATACTGGTCGCTGTGCTCGACATAAACGTCGCCGGAGTTCAGTTCACGTCTGAGCTGGCTGAACACGCACAACTCGAAATATTTCCGGTGCAGCAGTCGAGCGGACCGCCCGTCCGGGAAGACAAATTTCTCCCACTTTTCCGGGATCCAGTCGAGCGGCAGCTCGGCGAGGTCCGCGTCGCCCAGCAGCAGGTATTCGCGACGTGACGCCCGGTATGGCTGGATCCAAGCGAGCGCGTCGAGCAGGGTATCGTCCTGCGAGCTAGAGCGCAGCGACAGGATGTCGAGGAATTGGAACAGCAGCGACCGCAGATTCCTGTATGGGGCCAGCAAAAACGGGATGGCGTGATTGCCGGTATATGCGATGTGCTCGTTGCATCGGTTCAGGGCACTGCTGGGATCGTCATTGAGGGATGCCCTCATGCGCGCGATGCGCTCGGCGGCTGGAGCCTCATCGTCTTGCAGGATGTGGAGCACATCGCGAAACTGACTGACAAGCGATTCGAGTTCGTCAGCGTGTGCGAGCCGATACTGTTTCATGCGCAGATCCGCCGTGCCTTCCAGGTTGCGGACCGTCTTGATGAAGATTTCCGCGACGTCATCAAGTGCCTTCTGCAGCTGCGCGAGGATGAACAGCACGGCAAGCGTGTAGCGCTTCGCCGGCTTGAGCACGCGCATCTCATGGATGTCGAGGGCTCGTGCTTCCAGGACGAGCTGCATGCGCTTGGGGACTGAAAGAATGTCCGGCGGGGGCGGCAAGCCGTCGGCCAACTCGGTTATGGCCTGGATGTGCTTGAGGAAGCTTGCCACCTCGCGCGGCCTTGGCCGTTTTGGTTCCCGCTTCAGTTCGTCCCAGGGCGTGCGTCCCGCCCGGTTGATGAAGAGAGCGTCGAGGCGGGCTCTGAGCGGCTCGTCCAGCGCCTCCGAGTAGGCCTGGTAGATGGCCTCGTGAAGCCGGCTGCGGGCGGAAGCAGCAATGCGCGAGAGTGTGGCCAGCGGCGGCAGTTCGTAGCGCTGCCTGATGAGTTCCTCAAGCAGCACGTTGACGATGTCCGGCAACTCTGCCTTCGTGCGCGCGGCGATGTCCGCCACGACAGCAAGCCATTCATGGGTCAGCGCGTCAACAACGCGGATGCCGACAAATTCGCGCAGTACCTTCTGGTGCCGAGACTTGCTGCCCGACCTGTCATAGCGCTTGATCGTTGCGCGGGGCGGCGATCGGACCTTGAGCACCGAGCAAATATGGTCGACGATTTCGGGCGGCACGTCTGACATTGGCGGCATGTATCCCAGACGCTGGAGCAGTTTGAGCTGCGTCAGAATCAGCACGCGTGTTGGCGCCTGCCGGAACTGGCCGTACACGAAGCGGATTTCGGCGGCGCTGGGCGTGAAGACTGCCCGCAACTCGTCTGCCGCAATCTCCGCTGGCAGTAACGGGTACGCGGTTTCGGAAATCTGGTTCATAGGTGCCGCGCGAATCGAGCCAGCCGGTACCGTTGCAGCATTTTCCGCGTGTCAGCGTTGCGGCAATCTGAGCGAGCCCGATAACACCGCAGCGGCAAGGTCCGCATCGCTCATGCCCAGGATCCGGTCGATCGTGCCGTGCGACAGCTCGTCTGTCAGCGCGAGAATATCGTCGAGCAGCGCCGCCAGCCGCTCGATCCGCGCGCTCAGATGAGCAAGTTCTTCGCGCTCCTGCGGTGTGAGCGGCCCGGATCGCCACCGTGTAACCTGCTCGCGCTGGATCGGCAGAAAATCCCGTTGCTCGCCGTAGACCTGGCGCGTCCGGGCCAGGGTGGCGTCGTCAAGCACATGGGGTCGCGACCGGCACCGGGTCAGAGCGTCGAAGGTAGCCTGTACCTCTTCAATCTGCGCGCCGGCGAGATCAAGAATGACCGGCAGCGCAGCGATCGGCTGCCAGGCCGGTGTTTGCGGTTCGTTCGTGTTCATGAGGCTCGGTTTCCTGTCGGGCGGTTGCTCATGGCACTGCATCGGTCCAGCGCCGCCAGGCGAGGACCGAAGGCCCGATTGTAGCGCGGGCGCTGAGGCACTCCGCGGTACTCCGAAAGCCGTTGTTCGCTGTTTGGCTCAACTGGCGCGACGTCTGGCTGTACGCGCTGGCGCGGATTCGTCGCGGCCCTTGAGCTGGCCCTGCAACAGGGCTACCTGCTGGGTCAGGGAATCGCGCTCGCGCCGCAGTTCGCGCGTTTCTTCCATGACACCGGCGAGCTGTTTTTCATGCCGTTCGGCCAGCCGCCGCTGTTCAGCAGCGTCGGCGGAGAGACGCTGCCCGTCGGCCACAAGTTGCTCGTTTCGTTGCCGGGTCTTCGAAACGGCCGCTTCCGCGCGACGCTGGGCTTCGCGCGCTTCGTCGGTCTGCAGCATGACGAGCTTCTGCACGCCTTCGAGCCGGGCGGTGGCCTGGTCGACCTCCGCCCGCAGGGCGGCCTCGTGTTCGGCGCGGGCAGCCCGCACAGCTTCCAGTTCGCGGGCATGGGTGGACTGCGCTTCGTGCAGGGCCTGGTCCGATTGCGCGCGCACGGCATCGCGCTCAGCCACGGCTGCTTCGGCCTGGCGGATGGCTGCGTCCAGCTGGGTCTGGCCCCTGGCGTGATCGGCAAGCGCGGTGGCGAGCCGCGCCTGCAGGTCGTCAACCTGAGTGCGAAGCGTTTGTACTTCCGCCTGCAATCCCGCATTGGCGACCTGCAGCGATTCGGCGCGCGTGGTTGCGGCGGCCGCTTCGGCCTCAAACTCCCCGCTGCGCTGCGCAAAGACCTGTTCTCCCTGCGCGACGGCCAACGCCCAGACAGACAGCATGGCGTTGGCGACGGCTGGCGGCAATGCGGCAGAGAGCGCGTCGTTGCGCGCCTGCTCGTCCTTCCACAGCTTCAGCTCGTCATTGATGGTGGTGCGGCTGCCCTGGCGAATCTCGGCGTAGATCAGGTCGACGGTGAGCTCATGCGGGTGTCGGCCCGCGGCAACCAGGCGCGCGGCTGCTTCACGGGTGCGTAGACGGGTATCGCTGATACGGCTCATGGGCGGAAGCGGCTGAGAGGTGGAATTTCTGGATTCTGAATAATGCATATGATCGTATTACGTTATATACGTAATCACAAGCGCCAGAAATTTACGATAACGCGCATAATCGTAAGCTTCGTAGGTGTACGATGCGGAACCCCGCCGCAAAATCGTGTCAGTCCATGAACTTGCCCGCTCCAGCACACGAATCAGTCCTGCCGATCGTATTGCCCTCTGCACTGGACGGCCGTGACGGCACTAACCGGGCGCGCGCCGCCAACCGGCAGGTCACGGCCGATACCGACCTTGAGGCCGTACGCTTGTGGCTTGCCGAGTACGCCAGTTCGCCGCACACCCTGCGCAGCTACCGAAAGGAAGTGGTGCGGCTGCTCGTCTGGGCAACACGCACGCTGGGCAAGCCGATGTCGAGCCTCACGCGCGAGGATTTCCTGCTTTATGAGCAGTTTCTGGCCGCGCCGACGGCCGACTGGACCGACCCGGCCCTGCCGCGCCGCGGCGGCGCGCGGCGGCTTTTCGATGGGCCGCTGTCCGAGCGCAGCCGCCGTCAGGCGCTCGGCATCCTTTCCGGACTGCTCGACTACCTTGTCGCGGCCGGCTACCTCGCGGGCAATCCGCTTGCCCTGCGCCGCAGCCGCTCAACGCGTGGCTCGCGCGCTCGACGCGTCGAGCGTTATCTCGATCATGCGCTGTGGCAGGTGGTGCTCGCGTCGATGGAGGGCTGGCCGCAGGGCACGCCGCGCGAGTGCCAGCATTACGAGCGCAGCCGCTGGGTGATGCGCTTTCTCTACCATACAGCGCTGCGCGCGAGCGAAGCCGCCCGCGCGAGGGCAGCCGACTTCGTCCAGCGGCGGGGGCGCTGGTGGCTGTACGTTGTCGGCAAGGGTGGCGCCGAGGGCGAGGTACCAGTGAGCGACGCGTTGATGGCCGAGTTTGCTCGCTATCGCGCGTTCCACGGCCTGCCGCCGATGCCCGCGCCCGGTGAGCTGAGCCCGGCCATTCTGAGCGTCGCCGGCGACGCGCAGCGGCACCTCACGCCGACGGCGGTCTATCTGATCGCGAAGGAGGTGTTCCGGCGGGCGGCCGCCGTGTTGGAGGCGAGCGATCCGGCCGGCGCGGTGACGCTGACGCGTGCCTCGACGCACTGGCTGCGCCATTCTGCGGCTTCGCACCAGGCCGACGCCGGCACCGATATCCGTTTTATCCAGAAGAACCTGCGGCATGCCTCGATTGAGACGACTGGCATCTACCTGCACGCCGAGGACGATCGGCGGCATGCGCACACCGTGGGCGAGCAACAGTGTCAACCATCCACCACGCCCGCTTTGCCACAGTAGGCGCTGATCGCCCCTGTCATTTGTGAGGCGCTCGGCCCTTTCCATCGGCCTCGAATGGATCGGCCTAGCCAAGGCCTAGCCGGGGTTTCCGCTGGCGTCGCGTAGGCGCCGGCATCGAGAGAGTCAGTGACTGATTTGGTCCGCCGCCGGGTGAGGCGCATTTTGACGGTTCCGCCGACGAAAACCACGTGTCGCAGAAACACCGCAGTCGCCTCTATGGGCCTCCGAAAATCCATTGCGGTCCCATGAAACATTTTGGTATGCTGCGCCCGGTCATCACTAAGGGTTCTCCCCATGGACTGTTGTTCTAGTCGGCGCCACGCCGATCACTGAACGGCTAGTCAGTCAAGGCGACATCTCGCCACTGCCTAGCCGTTACCGGCGGGTAGTGGCAACCATGCAGATTCTCCTGTGTGGCCACCTCCCGATTTTTCTTGTTAGCGATCTACCGAGTAGGCAGATGCGGGTGACGTTTGCGCTCACTCTTTGGCCCTCTCGGGTAGTCGCCCCGAGCCTACACGCGCCATAGAAGCGCGTGAGGGAGGTCTCATGTCGTTCATTACCTGTTTTCAGTTTGCCTTCTCCGCCCTCACCCTTTTGAAGGGCACTCGTTGGTCGGCCCGCACGCTCGCGGCGCTGACCGTGGTGCTCCTAGCCATTGGTCTCGCACCGGCGCATGCCCAGAACGCCGGTGAAAGCCAGCCGGCTTCCGGCGCTGCCCCCGGCAATGCGACGGCAGATCCGATGGAGGACCGTTTTGCCTTCCACGGGCAAGCCACCTACATCTGGCAGCGCAAGCCTTCGTTTGGCGCGGCCTATTCCGGCGAGCACAGCCTCGGCACGGAACGGGCCAAGAGTTATTCGTTCACCAGCACGCTCGACCTGGGCCTGCGCCTATGGCAAGGGGCAGAGTTTCACTTCAATCCTGAAGTCTCGCAGGGTGTGCCCTTCTCTGGCCTGCATGGTCTCGGAGGCCTGACCAACGGGGAACTGGCCAAATCGTCGGGCACCAATCCTACGTTCTACCGGGCCCGCGCCTTCGTGCGCCAGACCTGGGGCCTGGGTGGTGGCGAGGAGAAGCTTGATGCCGACTTCAACCAGTTTGCGCGAACCGTCGACAAACAGCGCGTCGTGCTGACCGCTGGCAACTTCGGCGTGCTCGACGTCTTCGACCTGAACCCCTACGGCTCCGACCCGCGCACCCAGTTCATGAACTGGTCATCGCTGACACATGGCTCGTTCGACTATCCCGCCGATGCGCGCGGCTACAACTGGGGCGTGTCGCTAGAGTACGTGGGCGATGGCTGGTCGGCGCGCTTTGGTCATTTCCTGCAACCGCTCGAATCCAACGGACTGAAGCTCGACACACGGATGTTTGAGCACTACGGCGACATCCTGGAGCTTGAAAAGCGCTATACCCTCGCTGGCCGTCCCGGAGCGGCGCGCCTGCTGCTCTGGCGCAATAAAGCGAAGATGGGCAAGTTCAGCGATGCCATCGCATTCGGGCAGGCCAACAACGTGACGCCCGATGTTGCCGACGTGCGCGCGGAACATGCCAAGGTGGGCGTGGGCATTACGTTGCTGCAGGAGGTCAATGATTCGCTGGGCGTGTTCTTCCGCGCCAATATGTCGGACGACAAGACGGAAACCTACGCCTTTACCGAGATCGGCAAGCAAATTGCCGGCGGCGGCACGCTCAAAGGCACGTCCTGGGGACGGCCCAATGACGAACTCGGGGTGGCGATGGCCGTCAACATGCTGCGATCACCGCACCGGGACTACCTGGCCGCCGGCGGTCTGGGAGCGTTCCTCGGCGATGGCGCATTGCGCTATGGACCGGAACAAGTGCTCGAGATCTATTACAGCCTGGCGTTGTTGAAGTACTTCAGCGTCAGTCCGAATTTTCAATACATCCGCAACCCGGGCTACAACCGGGACCGGGGGCCGGCAACATTCTATGGCGTCCGGTTCCACGCCGAGTTCTGAGGCGCAGAGCGATAGTATCCCAGTGAACAGGAGGAGCCATTATGGATGACGCCTCTAGTCGCTGTGCTGCGCCTGCCAACTACCCGTAGCCGCTGGCGACCCGGCCAGGGTAGTGAATCCAATGGCTCGCGAACCTGTTCTGACCAAGCTGCCAGCACACGCTTCGTGGGCTTCCGTTTAACCATGCTGTCGGCCAAGGAAGCCCCATGGCAAACGAATTCATGCCGCAACTCCCAGGTACGGCTCGGCGTCTGCTGCCGAACCGCTGGGATTTCATTGCCCTACCACTGATTATCGGCCTGCTGGTAGTGGCCGCGTCAGGCATCCGTGAAACACTGGCACCGCTTGCCGGACCCAGCGCCGAGGCAATTTCGCTAGATCCTGCCATGCTGCCCGAGTACGCCCTGCGGACCACGCTGCGTATGCTGGCCGCGCTGGCGGCGTCGCTGCTGTTCACCTTCACGTATGGCACGCTGGCAGCCAAGAGCCGCCGGGCGGAGAAGGTACTGGTCCCCATGCTCGACATCCTGCAGTCGGTGCCGGTGCTAGGCTATATCTCCTTCACCGTGGTCTTTTTCCTTGCGCTCTTTCCGGGCCGCATGCTTGGCGCCGAGTTGGCGGCCATCTTTGCGATTTTCACCAGCCAGGCTTGGAACATGACATTCAGCTTCTACCAGTCATTGCGCACGCTACCGCCTGACTTGATCGAAGTGTCGAACAGCATGCGCCTAACGCCCTGGCAGAAATTCTGGAAGCTGGAGGTGCCGTTTGCCATGCCGGGGCTGATCTGGAACATGATGATGAGCATGTCGGGCGGCTGGTTCTTTGTTGTCGCCTCGGAAGCCATTACGGTCGGCGACAAGTCAATCACCCTGCCTGGGGTCGGCGCCTTCCTGGCCACGGCCATTGCCGACAGCAATATGGCAGCGGTGGGTTGGGTCATCCTGGCCATGATCGCAGTGATCGTCCTGTACGACCAGTTTCTGTTTCGTCCGATGGTGGCCTGGGCAGATCGCTTCCGACTGGAAAGCACGAGCGCGCAAACCGCGCCGCAGTCCTGGGTGTTGAACCTGGTGCATCGTACCCACTTGATCCAGAGTTTGCTGCGTACCTTCGGCCGCCTGCTGCGCAAGCTGGCGCGGGCCCGCTTCGCGGTGCAACTGCCCGCGGCCTCAGGCCCCCAGCGGGCTGGCCTGGCCCGCGTCGTTGACGTGGTCTGGAGCCTTCTTGTGGCAGTGCTTGCCGGTTATCTGCTGTGGCGGACGGTCAGCTATGTGCACACTGAAGCCGGATTGGACGAAGTTGTGAAAGTCATTGGGCTGGGGCTGCTGACACTGTTGCGCGTGCTGGTGTTGATCGTCCTCACCTCCCTGATCTGGGTGCCGGTTGGGGTCATGATTGGGCTGCGGCCCCGGCTTGCCGAAAAAATCCAGCCACTGGCGCAGTTCCTGGCCGCCTTCCCGGCCAACCTGCTGTTCCCGGTATTTGTGTTCGGCATTGTCCATTTCCATCTAAACCCAGACATCTGGCTGAGTCCGCTGATCGTTTTGGGAGTGCAGTGGTACATCCTCTTCAATGTCATCGCCGGGGCCACCGCATTTCCGAACGACTTCCGCGAAGCGGCCACGAACTTCCGCATTCGTGGCTGGCAGTGGTGGAGGCAGATCATGCTGCCCGGGATTTTTCCCTACTACGTGACTGGCGCCATCACCGCGTCGGGCGGCGCGTGGAACGCGAGCATTGTGTCCGAGGCCGTGTCATGGGGCTCAACCAGCCTGTCGGCGCATGGCCTTGGCGCCTATATCGCCCAGTCCACCGCCGCTGGAGACTATCCCAAAATCGTCCTTGGTATCGCTGTCATGTCGATCATGGTGGTCTGTTTCAACCGTTTTCTGTGGCGTCCGCTGTACGCCATCGCCGAAAGCAAGCTGCGCATGAACTGAGAGGGCAAACATAATGCAAAACGAAATCCTGACCCCTACCCAGAACATCCTGACCGTTCGCGACCTGAGCCACGGCTACGGCCGCGATCAGGGCAAGCGACTGGTGCTGGACGGCGTGAACCTAAAACTGCGCGAAGGCGAAATCGTCGGCCTGCTTGGTCGGTCCGGCTCGGGCAAGTCCACATTGCTGCGCATGATTGCCGGCCTGATTTCGCCCACGTCCGGCCAGCTTGACTACTGCGGCTCACCGATCAAAGGCCCAGCAGAAGGTGTCGCTATGGTCTTCCAGACCTTTGCGCTATTTCCGTGGCTCACCGTCCTCGACAATGTTGAAGCCGGCCTGGAAGCGCTTGGCGTGCCGCCGGCGGAGCGGCGTGAGCGCGCGCTTGCAGCCATCGACCTGATTGGCCTGGATGGCTTCGAGAACGCGTTCCCCCGCGAATTATCGGGCGGTATGCGCCAGCGTGTCGGCTTTGCCCGGGCCCTCGTTGTCAATCCGACCTTGTTGCTGATGGATGAGCCATTCTCGGCGCTCGACGTGCTGACAGCAGAGACCTTGCGTACCGATCTGCTCGATCTGTGGACCGAGCGCATGTTGCCGATCAAGTCGATGCTGATCGTGACCCACAACATCGAGGAGGCGGTGTTCATGTGCGACCGCATTCTGCTGCTTTCGTCCAACCCGGGATCTGTCGTTGCTGAGTTTCAAGTACCCTTCAAGCATCGGCGTGACCGCCTCGAGCCGGCATTCCGCGAACTGGTCGACGAGATCTACGCCAAGATGACGGCCCGCCCGACAAAGGGTGCCGCGCCAAGAAACGGCCTGGACATCGGCAGCCCTTTGCAGCCGGTTTCAACCAATCTGATGGCGGGCCTGATCGAGACGGTAGCCGCTGAGCCCTATCGGGGCCAAGCTGACCTGCCAGAAATCGCAGCCACGATGCACCTGGAAGTGGACGATCTCTTCCCCGTCGCCGAGATCCTCGGGCACCTCGGCTTCGCCGAGCTGCGCGAGGGCGATATTGTCCTGACCGTAGCGGGCTTGCTCTTCAATGAGCATGGTACACAGGAGCGTAAAGCCCTGTTCGCCGAACACCTGGTGCGGCGCGTACCAATGGCCGGCTATATCCGAACTGTGTTGGCTGAGCGAAAGGATCAGCAAGCCCCGCGCGTCCGGTTCGAGCAAAAGTTAGAGGATTTTCTGAGCGATGAGCTGGCTAAGCAGACGCTGGAGGCGATCATTGAATGGGGACGTTATGCTGAGATCTTCTCGTGCGATGACCATACGGAGCGGTTTTCGCTTGAAAGCTAATGCAATTTGGCTGTCCTCAAGCTGAGGCTGCCCACTCTGAGCCCGACTCTGACCAGTTCGAAACATGACCATTGAAGCCATCCAAAACATCAATCTGGATTCCCTGCTCGATACCAGTATCAGCGTGGCCGCGGCATTCGTGCTGGGTGCGATAATCGGTTACGAACGACAGTACCGCCAACGTACCGCCGGCCTACGCACCAATGTGCTGGTGGCTGTCGGCGCTGCCATTTTTGTAGATATGGCCAACCGGCTGGCCGGGCACGATGGTGCCGTGCGTGTCGTCGCCTACGTGGTCTCGGGAATCGGCTTCCTTGGCGCGGGCGTGATCATGCGAGAAGAAGGGAATGTGCGCGGCCTCAATACCGCTGCCACCTTGTGGGGCTCGGCAGCCATAGGTGCGTGTGCCGGCGCGGACCTGCTTCCGGAGGCTACAGTCGGGTGTCTATTCGTGCTGGCTGCAAATACGCTGCTGCGCCCCGTGGTCGACCGTATCAACCGTCAGCCCATCGATACGCCCGCCGTGGAGGTCACTAATACCGTCTATGTCATCGCTCCGCGGGAGCGCCAGAAAGAGGCAATGCGCTTGTTGGATGAGGCCCTGGAGGACAGCAATCATCCCACCCGCGACTTGGTGGTTCACGCCTTTGGTACCGACGACGTGGAGATCGAAGCCGTGCTGATGGCGACCTCAGTCGACGGGGAGAAGCTCGATCACGTTGTTGCGAGACTGGCAGCGTCCAGTGCTGTCAGCCAGGCTTTCTGGAGCCCCAGCACCACTGAGTGATTTGCTGCGGTAAGCCCTGTGTCGGCGAAAGCCATCACAGAGTCCTTTTTTCTGAAGTTAGAGCGGTCGACTGGATCAGTCATGTCCGCAATGGCCTCCGATTTACGGGCATCGGCCTCAGTTCGCTGGGTGTCCGGCGATGAGCGACCAGCGGTCATTCAAGCCACGGTTGGCGACATCCCTATATCGGTCGAGACGGACCGATTTGAGACGATCAGCATGCGGTTCCCGTGGCGCTTGATTTAGCGATGCAGCGTTCGAGGAGCGCGCATGGAACCGAATTCCTCTTTTAGATCAATGTGTTAAGCCATATTTGGCGAAAATTTCGCGAATTCCGGCCGACCCTCCTGACCGTCGCCTTGTTCTTCCGGCACGGTCGCCGCCGAACTGGCTGCCTTGCGCCGCCGGCCCCCTTCGCGTTCGCGCGGCGCGACGCGCAAGGTGGCCAGCAACTGGCGCGCGAGCGCGGCTTCCGCTTCGGCCCGCTCCGCCCGGCGCTGCGCCTGCTCGGTGGCCGCGAGCCGCTCGGCCAGCGCCGCGGCCTGTGCTTCCAGCTTCGTGCGGCCCTCCGCCTGCGCCACCGCCGCATCGCGCGCCTCGCTGCGTGCCACC
This sequence comes from Cupriavidus neocaledonicus, assembly GCF_000372525.1. Classification (GTDB taxonomy): domain Bacteria; phylum Pseudomonadota; class Gammaproteobacteria; order Burkholderiales; family Burkholderiaceae; genus Cupriavidus; species Cupriavidus neocaledonicus. The sequence continues at coordinate 10,212 of NZ_AQUR01000066.1, read as the reverse complement.
GCCAGTTCGCCGCGCAGGTCTTCGGCCGTGCGCTCGCTCTTCTGGCGCGCGGTGCGCTCCTGGTCCAGTTCGCGCAAGCTGCGCCGCTCGCTGGCTTCGGCGCGTTCCTGCGCGAGCGTCACCGCCTCGCGCGCCCGCTCCAGCTCCGTCGAGAATTGGGTGCGCAGTTCCGCCAGCTGGCGCCCCGCCGCCTCCAGTTCCCCCCGCCCCGCTTCCCAACGCGCCCGCGTCGCGGCGTGCGCCTGGCGCTCGGCCGCCAGTTCGGCCTGCACGGCGTCGTGCGCCTGGCGCGCCTCGCCCAGCTGCGCCGAGAGCGCCAGCGCGTCTTCGCGCGCGACCGCGGTCTCGGCGCGCGCGGCATCGCGTTCCGATTCCGCGGCATTCGCTGCGTCACGCGCTTCGGCACGCAGCGTGGCGAGTTCCGCCGTGGCGGCCTCGTTGGCCGACTGCCAGATGGTCTGCACCGCCTCGGCGGCGATCTGCTTGAGGGGGTCCGGCAGGTCCGGATGGTCGATGGTCACGCGCGTGCGCCCGCGCAGTTCCTGCCAGAACGCCTGCAGCACCTCGGCGGGCGTGCCCATGCTGCCCTTGCGGACCAAGCTGTAGAGCTTGTTGGCGGTGGGCGTGACACCGTAACGGAAGAACAGCAGGCCGCAGACCTCGCGGTACAGCGCGCGGGTTTCGGGAAAACGGCTGCGTAGTTCGGTCAGGTCAGCCTGCAAGGCGGTGTCGGTCAGATCGAGGTCGGCGGCGGCCATCGGCAAAAAGCGTCGTTGAATTTATATATATTACTACGTAATACGTTATAGATGTAATTTCAATCGACAAAGTTTAGACATAAATCCGCTTATGTCTAGCGAATGCGCGGAGGATCTGGCATCTACGTAACCTTGCGGATCTGAACAGACTAAGCTAGACTAAGTTTCTCTTGCAGGAGAACACTATGCAGACCGTGAACATTCATGAGGCCAAAACCCACCTTTCGCGGCTCATCGAAGAGGTGGCGGCAGGCGACGAGGTCGTGATTGCGAAGGCGGGCAAGCCGGTGGTCCGGATCGTGCCGTTCGCCAAGCCAAAGCCCCCACGGCGCCTCGGCGGGCTGCTGGGCAAGATCCGCACGGCGGATGACTTCGACGCGCCGCTCCCCGATGACTTGCTGGCCGCCTTCGAAGGACGGTAATGCGCATCCTGCTCGATACCCATGTGTTCCTCTGGGCGGTGACGAATGACCCGAAGTTGAGCCAGAGCGCGCAGCGAATGATCCTGGAGGCCGAGGAGGTCTTCATCAGTGCGGCCAGCCTCTGGGAAATCTCCATCAAGGCGGGCCTCGACAAGATCGAAGTCGATGTCGACGAACTCATCGCTGAAATACCCGCCGCAGGCTTTCGCGAACTTCCGGTGACGAACACGCATGCAGCCGCAGTGCGTCATCTGCCAAACCACCATCGCGATCCGTTTGATCGGCTGCTGGTCGCTCAGGCGATCACCGAACCATTGCGACTGCTCTCGGCAGACGAACACGTCTGGAAGTATTCCGACCTCGTCATCCGGGTTTAGGGTCCACAGAAACTTCGGCAGTGGCAGCATAGCAGCCGAGGGCGGCCCGATTTGACCGCTCCCCCAGCTCCGCCGATTCTTGAAAATTCGGCGCCTACTCATGGAATTGCTTCCGCTCCCACCTTCGGACGGCCCGGCCGCCCCGCTCCCCACCGCGCTTCCCATCCCGCTGGAACGCCTGCGCCTGCCTCCGGCACTGTCTGGCGCTGCCGGCAGCAACCGCGCCCCGGACCGCGCCACCGGCATTGCCGCGGGCGACGATCTCGCCGCCGTCACCGCCTGGCTCGCGCGCTATGCCGACAGCGCGGCGACGCTGACCGCCTACCGGCGCGAGGTCGAGCGCTTGATCCTGTGGTCGGTACTGCAATTGGGCAAGCCACTGTCGTCGCTGACGCACGAGGACCTGCTCGCGTATGAGCGCTTCCTCGCCGACCCGCAACCGGCCGCGCGCTGGGTGCTGGCCGGCAGCAAAAAACTCGCGCGCAGTCATCCGGACTGGCGGCCGTTTGCCGGACCGCTGGCGCCCCGCAGCATTCGTCAGGCACTGGTGATCCTGAACGCGCTGTTCGCCTGGCTGACCGAGGCCAGCTACCTCGCCGGCAATCCGCTGGCGCTCGCGCGCCGGCGGCGCGCGCCGACCCGCCCGCGCATCAAGCGCTACCTCAGTCACGAACTGTGGGACGTGGTCAAGGCCACCATCGAGGCGATGCCGGGGACCGCCGACACCGCCACCGAGCGCGAACGCCTGCATGCGGCGCGCTGTCGCTGGCTGCTGACCGTGCTCTACCTGGGGGGTTTGCGCGCGGCGGAGGTCACCGGCACGACAATGGGGGCGTTCTTCTGCCGGCGCGACACCCAGGGCATCGAGCGCTGGTGGCTGGAAGTGACCGGCAAGGGCAACAAGACCCGGCTGGTGCCGGCCACCGACGAGCTGATTGCTGAACTGGCGCGCTACCGCCGCGCCCACGGACTGGCGCCGACGCCGCAGCCTGGGGAGACCCGCCCCTTGCTGCTGCCGGTCATCGGTCAGGAGAACCGTGAACGAGGCCTGTCACGCAGCGCGCTGCACCTGATCCTGAAGGAAGTGTTCGGCCTGGCGGCAGCGAGCCTGCGCGCGCGCGGACCCGAATGGGCGGCGCAGGCCGATGTCCTGGCCAGCGCCTCGGCGCACTGGCTGCGCCACACCGCCGGCTCCCACATGACCGACCGGCAGGTGGATCTGCGTTACGTGCGGGACAACTTCGGGCATGCGTCGATCTCGACGACCAGCGGCTACCTGCACAGCGAGGACGATGCGCGGCACGAGGCCACGCAAGTGCGGCATCGCATCGGCTGGACCAGCAAGACCTAAGGCGCCCCCCCGCCCGGCGAATGGCTCTTTGCGTCGATCGTGCGGGCAACTGAGATTGACACCCGACCCGATCGCGGCCTGCCCTTTTCACACCAGAATCTTGACCGCATGCGCCGCCGCTTGCTCAAGCGAAAGCGCTTGCTTCCGCCAAGCATGCGTTTCCAAAAGCGTTCGACGTCAACAACGAAGTGTCGTTTAAACGATAATCAAGAAATAGCGGAATTTTTAAACATCCGCAGGCCAAATTAAACGACGGAGTTCACGTTGAGCACGGAATGGATAGGGTACAAGTGGCTCGCAGAGCACTATCAGATAACCCCGGTACAGGAATTTCAGATTACCAGCGAGATTGGCGCCGCTCGGCGTTCCGTGGTCACCGAGGGTAAGACGCTGGAGATCTATCCCGCCGGTTCTCGCCAGGAGCCAACGCTGCAGGCCCACCTGACTTATGCGATCCGACAGGAAGGAGTCCATCTCGAGTTCCTGGCACGGCTCTTTGATGTACTTCCCCAGGGAGAGTTGGCTGCCTGGCTGAACAGCGAGCGCACCGGCCAGTATGCCAGACGAGTTGGATTTCTGTATGAATGGCTAACCGGCCGCCAGATCGCCGGCGTCGGGGCCGTGACCGGGGGCAACTACGTCGACGCGATTGACTCTGAGGCTTACTTTGCCGCGACGATACCCACTCGAAATCAACGTTGGCGCGTGCGCGACAACCTTCCCGGCAATCGAGATTTCTGCCCCCTGATTCGACGGACACCCGAAGTCAAGGCGGCACAGGACTACGACTGCGCCGCCCGGCTCGACGAGCTGAATGCCGAGTTCGGGGACAATGTCCTGATGCGCAGCGCCGTCTGGCTGACGATCAAGGAATCCAAGTCGTCGTTTGCGATCGAGCACGAGCAGGACCAACTGGACCGAATTCGCCGATTTGCGGCAGTCATGGAACGGCGGATCGGTGAATACCCCGCGCTACTGTCCCCGGATACGCTAGCCGAGCTGCAGCGAGAAATCGTTAGCGAGCGCAGCACTATTTCCCGTTTCGGGCTGCGGGCCTCGCCGGTGTTCGTTGGCGAAACGCATCGGTTTGAACAGATCGTCCACTATGTCGCTCCGCATTGGGATAGGCTGCGGGACCTGCTGCACGGACTTGAGGTCTTTCTGGAGCGCACCGCCGGGCAATCCTCGGTAATTCGGGCCGGCGCGGCCGCGTTCGCATTCGTTTTCATCCACCCGCTGGCCGACGGAAATGGCCGTATCCACCGGTTCATCATTAACGACGTCCTGCGACGAGATGGTGCCGTGCCGCGACCCTTCATCCTGCCGATCTCGGCTGTCATCACGGAGAAACCGCAGAACATCGCACGCTACGACCATATCCTTGAATGCTTCTCGAAACCATTAATGCGCAGGTACGGCAACCTTTGCGAATTTGCGCCCTCCCGCACGTTGTATCCGGATGGCATTCAATCGAACTTTGAGTTTGCCGGATATGACGCTGCACTACCGGCATGGCGTTACCCCGACCTAACTGTGCAGGTCGAATATATGGCCGACATCATCGACAAAACCATCCGGCAGGAGATGAGGACAGAGGCGGGGATTCTGCAGGAGTGGACAACCGCTCGGCGGATGGTGAAGGACATCATCGACGGTCCTGATGCCGATATCGATCGGATCATCCGCTCGATCAGGGACAATCAGGGTGCAGTCTCCAACAAGCTCCGAAAGGAGTTCCCCATTCTCGAGAATGACCAGATCGTGGCAGATCTGGTTGATAGTCTGAAGACTGCTTTCAAGACTTTCGATAGCGGATCCTCAAGATGACTGCGTTACGTGCGGGATAACTTTGGGCATTCGTCGATCTCCACGACGAACGGCTCCCTGCACAGCGAAGAGGATGCGCCGGGATATCAACCAGCCCGAAGGCGTGCACCGCCACGCGGGTTCAATGAAGGTTGCAGCAGGAACCTGCCTGCAGCGTGGCTGCAATGTCTCATCCGCAATGACACCATCGCGCGACTCAGTTGCCCCCTGCGGTGGATGCTCAAGGCCTGCATGATGCATGGGTTTCAGTATGAAATTTGCATATTGCACTTTTATACTGAAACCCCTTGGATCGTCGGATCGAGTTGGATAAAAATGCGCTGCGCCAGTAACTTGACGCGAAGACGATGTTCGAAGCGTGGTAATCCGCGCGCCGCAAGGCCACAGAAGTTCGCGGCGGCATGCTCTGCGAGATTATGAAGATGACCTCTGGGCAATCCAGGTGCGACGCCCAAATGTCCTGTTGGGGTCGCCTCCATTCTCTGCGCCCATCGTTTCCGTGACCGGAAGAATGGCGCGGATGACGACGATCAGTCCAGCCGCATTCGTCGACTTCGAGCGCTGGATGGCATCCACCCCAGAGCGCGATCCGCTCAAGGTATCTCGCGACAGGCTCCAGGCATCGATCGTGGAAGAGCTCGCCCACCGCCGGCTGGGTGTTTAGCAAGCCGCGCGTTGCCTGCCACATGCTGTTGTCTACTCTTCAACCCCGGCTTTCCGCTCCCTGGCTGCATTTTTGTCCATCTTGGCCGCATGAGCCGCTGCCTGTTCGAGCAACGCCGCATGCGCCCTCGGCACGACGAGCATCGTCAAACCCAGTCCGTCCATCACGCGCAGCGCGTGCGCCAGATTGACGCCCTTGCCGTTCTCCAGCTTGGACAGCATGCCAACGGAAACGCCACAATGAGTGGCGGCCTGGTCAATGGGCATACCTTCCCCTGCCCGCGTTGCCCGTATCCGGTCACCAAGTTAGTCAATGCTGCGGATGGTCGCGCGTGATGGTGGCGTTGGATCAGGAAGAGGCCTCGGCATAGGGCGAAATAAAATTTCACGAAAATGAAATTTTACCATCGCCGTCCACGCGCAATAGGAGCACCGCTTCGGTGTTGCCTTCGCCTTGGAAGCTGACAATGCTGTTGTGGGTAGCTGTCTGGTAGTTAATTGCATTTTTGATTTTTCGCGGCTTCCTGGGGTCATGACAAGAACGTGCTCGAAACCGGTCGCGATAGGCTGACCACGGCCCCTCCTGCCGAGTGGGTCAGTCCCGACCACGCACACCTGCGCGGCCCCAGCTACTACCAGTAACGCTGTCTGCCAGGCAGCACTAACTCCCGCGATTCACCTCAATGGCCCTCGCACACCGCTGGGCAGCCGCCACAGTCGATCTTGCTTGCCTGGCGCTCACAACCGGAACCCAATCTCATGATGACCCACACCACGCTCGCGCAACTGCGCTCACTCAAGCTCGACGGCTTTGCCGCCGCCCTGGAAGAACAGCTTGCCCAGCCCGGCGCCAGCGCGCTCGCCTTCGAGGAACGCCTGGCGCTGCTGATCGACCGCGAACTGCTCTGGCGCAATGACCGCAAGCTTGCCCGTCTCTTGCAGCGTGCCCGCCTCAAGTACCCCCACGCCACCATCGAGGATCTTGACGCCCGTCCAGGCCGCGGCATTGATCGGAAACAGGTCACCAGTCTCGCGCTGTCCGACTGGATCACAACCGGACATACTGTCCTGATCGGTGGCCCGACCGGCGTCGGCAAGACCTGGCTGGCCTGCGCGCTGGCGCAGTACGCCTGCCGCCGCGGGCATTCCGTCGCTTATCTGCGCGTGCCCAGGCTGGCAGAAGAGTTACGTATTCTGCATGGCAGCGGTGGCTTCGGCAAATGGCTGCTGCAGATGGCCAAAACCGACCTGATCGTACTGGACGACTGGGCGGTGGCGCCGCTGGACGCGGTCACGCGCAATGACCTGCTTGAACTCATTGACGATCGCGGCAGCAGCCGTGGGCTACTCATTACCAGCCAACTACCCGTCGAGCACTGGCATGGCTGGATCGGCGATTCCACCATCGCCGATGCGATCCTCGATCGTCTGATGCACCGTATTCACCGCATCACGCTGGCGGGCGATTCGCTCAGAAAGTCTGCTCAAAAAACGAGCACGACATCCAGCGGCAGCCACACTGCTTAGCTTGGCAGAGTAGAATCCGTCCCCGCGCAACACCCTCAACCCATCACCGGTCACGACGCCGGAATTGCCGGTCACAATCAGCCGGAAACTGCGGGGCCACAGCGGTCACGATAAAACGGAATCAGTGGTCACGATGCCGGAATCGTCGGTCACATTCACCGGAATACGCACCAACGGCTCAAGCCTGTACACCTCACTGCGCAGGCGGCTCGATGCTGCAGGCGTGCAAACCAATGGCAAGCGCGGACCGCATGCCTTCCGGCACGCGCGTGCCATCAGCCTATTGCGCGGCGGGGTGCCGCCCAAGCTGATTGAGGACGTGCTGGGGCACCGCTCATCAAGTTCCGTGTTGCCGTACCTGAAGCTCGCTGTCGATGAACTGCGCGACGTCTCCCTGGAGATCAGCGAACTCCTGACCGACGGGGCGCAATGAATACGTGGCTCGAAGATGAAGTGCGACGCGATCGAGCGTCACGTACATCACCTGGGGCTGCGCAGTCGCGATACGGCCAAGGTCTACCGTTGTGTTTTGCGCGGGTTCCAGCGTTTCGTGCGGCAACGTGGCGATGCCGCAGTCAGCACCTCTACGATGCAGGGATGGCTGCTGGAGCGCGCGCGGCACTCGCCTGTCCACATGGTGCTGCACCGGGCGTGCATCGTTGATCGCTTCCTAGATTATCTCCACTCGGAGGGCATGATTTCGCACAACCCACTGGCGGAGCTGCGCTCCTGCTATGGTCAACGATACGGCACGCCAATCGCGCGTGCGCTGCTCGCAGCCGAACCTCTGCAGGCGCTCGAGTCTCTGCGCCCGCCGGCTCGGTTCGCCAGCTTTCTCGGCGAGATGCTGCGCGAGCATGTGGAGCTCATGCGCGCGGTAGGCTACCGTTATGAGACACAGTCGGGCTGGCTCCTGCGTTTCGACCGGTTCCTGCAAGGTCGCCCGGAACTCCCCGGGCGACCGCCGGCGGTACTGTTGCAGCAGTGGGCCGCACAGGGCCGGACGCTGAATCACGCCTGGGAGTGCCAACAGGCGGGACGCGCCCTGTTGCGCGCATGGCGACGTGTCGATCCGAGCGTCGCACTGCCGCCGCCGGATCGTCGACTGAAGCACCGCATCGAATGGGAACGTCGGCGTCCGTACATCTATACCCCGCAAGAGCTGCAGTTGTTGTTCGACACCGCGCGCGCCTTCCCATCTCCTCGCGCTCCGCTCCGGCCACTTGCGCTGTACACAATGCTCGTACTCGCCTGCTGCGCCGGACTGCGTCTTGGTGAACTCGCGCGGCTGGATCTTGGGAACTTCGACCTCAGCACGGGCATGCTGGAAGTTCGCGAGACGAAGCTCTTCAAATCCAGAAGCCTGCCCCTGTCTGACAGTGTGGTGGCAGCGCTGCGCGAGTATCTCGACGCGAGACGACGCGCCGGAGCACCGCAGGACGGCGACAGCGGCTTGTTCTGGCATCAGCAGGCTGCCGGTCGCTACTCGCGGGTGATGATCGAGAAGTTGCTGGTGGCCGTGTTGAGACGCGCCGGGCTCAAGCCCGAACAGGGACGCTGCGGGCCTCGAATCCATGATCTTCGGCACGTTTTCGTCGTCTATCGGATGCTTTCCTGGTATCGCCAAGGAATCAATCCTCAGGCGCGGCTGCCGTACCTGGCAACCTACCTAGGCCACAAGGACATCAACTCCACGCTCGTCTACTTGACCGTGACGCAGGAACTGCTGCAGCTCGCCAGCGAGCGGTTTCGACATCTGGTGCTGCATCAGGTGCACATCCCCGGGAGAGCATCATGATGAAGCCGACCGATCCTTTCCCGCGACTGCTGCGGACCTTCTTCTATGAGCGGCTGGCAGAACAGCGCAACGTCTCCGCCCACACGATACGTTCCTACCGAGACGCCTGGCGACTGTTCCTGCGTTTTGTCGCTGAGCGCCGACGTTGTCGTGTCGCCGATCTCACGCTGCAAGCGCTAAACGCAACCGAGGTCGCTGCGTTCTTGCAGCACAGCGAGCGCGAGCGCAAGGTCTCTATCGGCACGCGCAAACTGTCGTCTCGCTGCGTTGCGCAGCTTCTTCAGTTTCGTCGCCGAGCGTGACCCCACAGCCATCGAGCAGTGTTCCGAGGTGCTGCGAATTCCGACTAAGAAGGCGCCGATGCCGGTGCGCCAGGAGCTCCACATGCACAAGATCGAGGCAATCCGGGCGCAGCCGGATCGCACCCAGCTGGAAGGACAACGTGATCACGTGCTGCTATGGCTCCTTTATAACACGGGTGCGCGGATACAAGAGGTGCTCAATCTTTGTCCTGCCGACATCCGATTCGACCCACCGAACTGCGTGCGACTGCTCGGGAAGGGCCGCAGGGAACGCATCTGCCCGCTGTGGCCAGAGATCGTCGAGTTGCTAAAGGCATTGCTGCAGCGGCAACCGTGCGCTAGCAACGAAAGGTTGTTTGTCAATCGATATGGCATGCCTCTGGGACCCTCGGGAGTCCGCTTCAAGCTCACGCAGTACGTGCGTAGCGCCGCTGCGGTTGTGCCGACGTTGGCATCGAATAAGATCTCGCCGCACACTTTTCGGCACGCGGCTGCGGTCCACCTGGTCGCCGCTGGCGTCGATGTCACCGTGATCCGGAGTTGGTTGGGGCACGCGAGCCTCGACACCACCAATCACTACGCCCAAGCAAATTTGGACACCAAACGCGAAGCCCTGCAGCGGCTGCAGCCGCATTCGAAGATCGACAAGCCACCACCATGGCGCCGCAACGAGGACTTGCTCACTTGGCTGGAATCGCTTTGAGCTGGCCTACCAAATCTGAAGGAACTGTCGCTGTTGGGTATGGAGGAGCAAAGGACGGGGCGAGTTCCTTCGGATTTCTCGCTGCTGCTGATTACCTGAGTAATCGGCAGCTGCCGATTATTCAGGCACGCCGCCGAAGAAAGCCAGCGCCTCTTCCAGACAGGCGCATAGCGTGGCGGTGTCCTCGCCGGCCGTGAAACGCACGAAGCTCGCGCGGCTGTAGCCCAGCGTCGCCACCAGTGCCAGCAGTGGCTCGCGCCCGCGCCGAATGACTGTGAAGTCGGCCTGCATTTGCTTGCCAGGGGCCGTCTCGAAGCGCACCAGCGGCTCGGGCTCGGCGCNCTTATGCGGCGCCAGAAACACCTCGAGCTGGCTGACGCCACCGTCGTAGCCGCGTTCGCGCAACTCGCGTAGCAGCACGGTCGCCGGAATCCAGCGCGGGCGTGCCGCTTCGATGCGCTCCAGCAAATAGCCGTGGTGCGGC
>NZ_AQUR01000065.1 GCF_000372525.1 Cupriavidus neocaledonicus | reverse complement strand
AACGTGTTCCCTGACCCCGGCATGACCATCGCCGCGATTGACCGACTCGTCCACCATTCGACGATCTTTGAAATGAACGTCGAAAGCTACCGTCGGCGCACCGCAAGCGACAAGCAGTCTGCTCGCCGACGACAATCATCCAGCGACAACGACAATCACCGCGACATCGATAACGGAGCGACAACCATGACCTAACACTCACCGACAATCATCCCGGCCAACCGGCCAAAATGATTGTCGCTGGACCGGCCGTCCTGCTTGACGCTATCTAGCCTTGGCCGCATCGAGCGCGCCAACCTGCTTGAGCGCGAGAATCGCGGCAATGACCTGGAGGGTCTTGCCCAGTCCCATGTCATCCGCAATGACGCTCCCGAAGCCGATGCAAGCATTGCGAAAGAGCCAATTGAACCCGCGCTCCTGGTAGGGGCGCAGTTGTGCTTCCAGCCCGTCAGGCAACGAGCATGGCTCGATATCCTGCAATTTTCGGAGGATCGCTTCGGCGTTCTTGTCTCGCGCGATTGCCGCGCCATCAAGCTCTCCGGCGATGGCGATGCGTAAAAGTTCCGGAGCTGTCACCTTCGGGGGCGCAGCGAGGGCAGCGCTTAGGCTGGCGAGTTCCTTGGGATCCAGATAAACGTATTCGTCCTTGATCCGCAAGACACCACTCGCGCCTTGCACGAGCTGCTCGAACTCACGCTTGCCGAGAATGTGATCGCCGATTGCGATCTGCCAGTCAAACGAGAACAGGTCGTCAGCCCGGAACCAACTGACGGTACTCGGCGGTTGCCCGGCAATTCGCATGGAGAGCTTCGGCCGCAACAGCGCTTCCATTCCCTTCGGCAAAAGCGAGCGAATCCCCATCAGCCGCAGCACGGGCAGCGTGTCATTCAGCCATGACGGCAACTGCGCCGAGGACACGGCGATCGGCGTCCTGGCCTCCCTTTGTACGTAGTCGTTGATGGGAGGGCAGTGCTGGTCGAGCACAGAGATTGTCTGCAGAACCGCATAGCGGTGCTTGCCCCATTGATTGTCTGCGATGACGGTTGCCAAGGCTGTTGGTTCCCGGGTCGGGTGCTCTCTGTCCTGGACGTCAATGTCGACCGTGAAGCCCGCCCCGATATCGTCCACCCGCAGGACGGGCGAGAATCGCCGCTCGGCGAGATGGAAGGCGGAGAGGGAGGTTTGAATGGCGCCCGGGATAGCGCCCTCGCCGGGCCGGTCGAAGTGGGCGTAGTTGTCAGTGAAGAACAGCCCAAGGATCATGTCGCCGTTAGGCGAGCCAGCCCATGTGCGGACATAGTGCGTGAGCCATACGGAGCATAGGTGCAGGGCTCCTGCATACCGCTCCACCGTCTTCCGTGGGCGTGACTGGCCATCGACGGTAAGTAGGCGCGGTGGCAGTGCCACGGCGTGAACTACACCTTTCACCTGCTCGTCCGCGATCGCGGGCAACCATCGCACCCCTGCGACGTTATTGGTGTGGGCATAGATCTGGGGTGTGACCGCTCCCTTGCTAAGCAGGTGCAAGGTCACCAGCCGGAGTTGATAAAAGGCCGCCACCTCCGGCTGGTAGTCGGGTAGGTCGCTTGCCTCAATACGTGCTAATGCACCCAGGAAATCCGACGGCGCGGTGGCCCGAGTCACTCCGCTCATCGCTGCACCAAGTGTCGATGGCCACACCAGGCCTTGGCGGATATGTGGCTTGTCGTAGGGGAGAATCGGCGAGTAATCGTCCTCATCCCTCTCGCCGGCCAGGTTCTTAGCGGCAGTCTTGGCGACCCTAGCGAGACGGCTGCGGACCGCTTCCCGGAAATCCCCCTTGGAAAAGAGAAACTTGGATGCTCGGGCAGCAACCGACTCAGCGGTTCGAGCAGGTCAGGGATCGAAGAACAATCGATCGGTTTGAATTCGGTGACTTGCGCCTGCTCCTCCCGCTTTTCCCCTCGACGTACTGGCGCCGCCATAGGTAGCAGATCGGACAGCGTGGGCACTGGCCGGTTCACCTCGTTCTGGATGCTGAGCCGGCAATCATCGAGCGCACTGACCAGATCCAGCCCGCGAAGGCTGAACACCAAGAAAGGGTCTCGGTCAATCTCGGCGCTCAGGACGTAGATAACGGCCGCCAGGTGTTTGCAGGGGACCGCCCAATCCGGGCACGAGCAGGTCATCCGAAGATCGCGCCACCCGGTTGGGAAGACATTGATGCCTTCCTTTTGGCTGAGCCCGAGTACCGCCGGGTCCAGTTTCACGATTAAGCAACCGCCCGATGAGCGCCGGGTTGCCGGCAATGGCCTTAAAAAGGCTGTCCCGATCCGCGCGCTGAAAGGGCGGGATGTCGATTTTGACTTTGTATGGTTCGACGCGCGAGCCTTGGACGCGTGCGGTGACCGAACTACCGGACACCTCCATGGAGGTCACGGCGCCGTTTCGCACGTAGGCGCGGCCGCGCGGCAACCGGTTCTCGTGGTCAATATGCTGCAGGGCGTTTAGCCAGCGTTCGCCCCACCACGTGTTCCCGAATTTCGTTCTTGTTGCCACTAGATCTACCGGATGCACAATCGAGCACGACAAGTATGCCGACGGCGCCGCTACAAGCAAGCCTCCTCCATTTAGAAGTGTCTAAGGCGGCACGTTAAGATATACCAACTCCTTTTTCCGCCTAGGTGCGGAATCCCGCCGCCAGGTCGCCCAATAGATCCTCCACGACACGCTCTTCGGCGCAGACTGACTACGGAGCTTCATCATCGTGGTCAATTCCGGCTCCCAGGTTGCTAGGACAGGTTCGCCGGTGGCGGGGAAGTCCTTGTCGCGGGTCGCAGCAACCACGCGCTCGTATTCTGCGGCACCAAATCTCCAGGCGTTCGTGCCATACGCCCGCATGACGTGGTTACCTATACGAATGCCTTCCCAATCGTAGTCGCCGTGGTAGTGCAAGTCGGCGCCGCTACGCTTGAGGCTGGTGAGAAGATGCCGCTGCGCCGCAGCCGGCATGCCATCGGTGCAGACGAGCGGGGCACACGATGCACCAAGGGCGTTGGCCGCGATGGTAACGACCTCTGGGTTCTCGCAAACGAAAACGGCGATCCCCGCGACTTCCCATGTTTCGGGATTACGCACTAGCTGGCGTAGGGTCAGATAGCCGGGCTCGCCACGCATGAATCTGCTCCTGTCGGAGGGACGCATCGGGAGGTTCAGGCATAGCGCGGGCCGGGCCAGCTCGTTGACCAGTACGCCGGCGCGGGCCCAGGTATCGCGCGCGCGCTCCTCCGCCACCTCGTCGGCGGTGCGGGTCGTGTCGTCATTTTCGTCGTCGGGTGTTGTGGACGACTGGCGTAACACGGCGAGGACCAGGGACGCGATTGGCCTGTTGCGATCCAGTGCGTGGGCATCACCGTGGGTCTCGGCCGCCAACTGGGCAAGTGGCACGCCCTTCAGGGGTAGCCTCTGGAGGACCTCGGCCGCATGGCGACAGAGGATTCGCGCACGTTCCGGGCTTCGCGTTGACAAGCGCTTGATCAGTCCGCGCCCCAGGCTGGATTCCAAAAATCTTTGCAGGGGCGGGTCCTGGCAACTGTCGGCCACACCCTCCCACGCGAGCCTTTCGTCGGTGCGGGCCTTTTCCTTGTTGACGATTGGCCCATCCAACATTTCGAGCGCAATCCGCAGGCTTGGCGCGAGCCCGGCTCGGTGTAATGCCCAGTCGACGTCCTCGAGGCAAAAGGAAATGGAGTCGGCATGCCGGTACGGGCGCCCGAGAATCAGGCGGAGCGTCTCCATATGGGCAGGGGGGAGTCCCCTCAGATTGACTACGCCTGCAATGGGTGCTTCGGGGCGCTCGCGCTCGAAGACCCTGCGCAGGCGCGCCCGTAGCGACGCCCGGTCATCGCCACCGAGAAGGTTGTGAAGGCGAGGAGAGGGCGCATCAGTCATTGCAACGTCGTGGGATTGCTACGCCCGGTAACCTGTCGCCGTTGTTTTCCATCCCACTTCCAACGCGAGACAAAGACCGCATCCACGCCGGGCGCCCGTTGCAGTTCGCAGATCGATACGCCTGGGAACGCTGGATAGCATGCCCATTCACGTTCGCTGGTGATCATGAAATCCAGATCGAACATCTGGATCAGCTTGGCGCAGTCCCCACGCGCGTGGTCGTCAATGCCGGCGAACGCCTCATCCAGCAAGATCAATCGCGGGGCGAGTTGGCCCGCGCTCTGGTTGTAGAAATTGGCCACGGCCGCAATCATCGGCACAGTCAGGCCCAGTGCCCGTTCTCCACTGGATGCCGGGTCGGAAATCGACTTCCATCCGCCGTTTTGAGAGCGCTGAACGCGGAAGCGGTGCCAGAGACGATAGTCCAGTGCTCTTGCGAGCCGGTCTGCCGATTTTTGGCCATAGGAGTCCGGGTTCTCGTTCTCCGCTTTGATGCGCTGGAGGAACCAATCCCCGATCTCCTTGCGCTCGTCTTCTGTTAGGAGTTCTGCGCTTTTTTGGAGGAGGATTGTACGCAGGCGCTCGAAGTTCGCCGTTGAGCCGGCGTTGTCCTTGGTCGGCTCCCACTGAAGCTTGAACTTGACTCCCGTCGCGGTCGGATACTTGTCCAGTTCCCTGTTGATCTCATGCACCTGCTTTTCGGCGGTCCTAAGCAGCCGATGAATCTCGATGGCGATGTCCTGCTTGAGATGCTGCTCAAGGATCTCTTGCTCGCGCACACTCAGCAGGTTTTCGCGCCTCACAATCTCCTCATCCAGAAGGATAAGCAGAGCGTGCGGCTGTTCCTCCTTCCCTTGGAAGACAATCCTTACCGAAATGCCTGAATCAGACTGGGTGCCGTGGGCCTCATGACCGAGTGCATTGAGCGCATGATCCAATTCGCGAAACTCGGTATTGATGACGCTTTGTGAACGCCTCCACGCCTCGTCGGTGTCTTCGAGGTTGCTCAATTCCTGCTCGGCCTTGCGCGCGAGGCCCAAGGCTGCATCGACCGCCCATGGCCGCGTGAGATCGGGAATGTCGATGGCAGGGAGCGCTGCAGGAATCAGACCGGCCTCCGCAACTTGCTTGAATGCATCGATGGCCCGAAACCGATTGTCTGCCGCCTCCTTCACCTGGGTCTCAGCGGATGTGAGCGCCTCGTTCGCAGCACCTTCCTCTTTTGCCGCCGCAACTTGTTTGGCATTTGCCGCGTTATAGGCGTCAGTAGCAATGCTGAGAGCATGCCTCGCCGCGGTAATCAACTCTTCGTATTGATCAACACGCATGCCTATCGTTTCCCGCAGAACCGCAAGTTGGGCTTCCGCGCGTGTGTCGTCAATCTGGCATTGCGCGAGGATCGCCTCCTGTTTGGCGAATTCCTGGCGACAATCGTCTTCATGGCGTGAGGCAGTTTCATAATCCCGCCACGCCTGTCGGATCCCGTACACTAGGTGGTCAAGCCCATGGAATTTCGGATCCAACTCGGTCAAGGAATCCTCGACGGCCGTGAGACCCGACGGCTCGACGGGGAGGCCCATGTCCGTCGCGGCTTCCAGCCGCCTATTAACGGCTTGCTGCAACCTACGTTCGGCTTCTTGGCAGTCGGTATCTGCACGTGAAAACTCCGCCTTTGCGCTGTTCAGGCTCTCCGTGGCGCTCTTCACCGCCAGATGTGCGCGGCGTAGCCCGACATCGCTGGGGATGTCCTCGAGCTCTTTCCTGACTTGCTCCTGTTCCTGGACAGCCGTATTGATCTGTTCGCGCAGCGAAGTTCGTTCGGCACCAAGCTCCTTTTCAGCCTCATCGATGAGGGAAAGACGCGCTGCCCGTGCCTGGGCTCTTGCCGCCGTGCCGATATAGGCAGGCGCGGGTTTCGTCCATGCGCCCGCCAGCGACGCAAGGCGGTACCGCCCGCTGGGCGAGAGCCACGCCTCACCACCGGGATCGTTGTCTGAACAGGCGATTCCGGCGAGTAACCGCTCGACGACGGCCGTCGGCACGTCGCATTCCGGCGGGATGCTCGGTGCGAGAAGGGTCTTCAATGGCGATTGTGCGACCGACGACCGTTGACTCCAGTTGGCGTCCAGAGGCAAAACCTTGCCTTCGGCGTCCGTGATCGCGCCGTTAGGGCTGACCCACGCGTCAAGTAGTCCTGAGCCCTCCAGCGCTGCCTCGATTCCGGCGCGTTGTTCCGGCCGTACCTTCGGCTTGAAATCAACAAGCTTCCAGAAAGGTGCGCCAGGTCGGCCTGAGCGAGCCTCATAGTCACGGGTGTATTGTGGGGGAGGAGGGATATCAACGCCGGCGACCAACTTTTCTCGCTCGCCCTGCAAGTCGGCAGCCAAGCGTTCGTTCGCCAGCCACTTGAGCTTGATTTCCGCCTCTTCCTTGGCAATCTGTTCGACAGCTTCTTGCTGTCCCGACAAGAGCGCAGTCAGGCAGGGATTCTTTTCCTCTAGCCGCTGAATCCACTCCGCCAGTCTTTCCATGTTGCCATCAACGTCCACCTTAATCCGACGCAGCCCTACAAAATGGCGTTGCCACGCATCGAGGAGGTCGTCCGAGGCAGCGTCCAGTTCATTGTCGGCCTGTGAGAGGCGCTCTTCCGCGGCTTTCTTCGCGCTCTCCTTGTCGTGGCGGAGATCTCGAAACATCTCGAATTTGTTCTGCGCGGTGTTCACGACGCCATGCATTCGGCGCATCTCCGAAATCTGGCTGCGCCGCACGCCGGTTTCGGCAAAGAGCGCGGTCTTCGCAGCAAGGATCGCGGCGTCATCGGCCCCCACCAGATCCGTCGCTTCACTGCTGATGAGTCGGTTGTTCGCAATCGCTCGGCTCACGCCGGCAAGACCCGCAATGCGTGTGACGTCGTGCCGGATGTCGGCAATCTGGTGCCCCATCTTGTCAAAATGGTCTTTTCGCTCGCCTGCAACCGTGTGGGAGGCGTCTAGCTTGCGGCGTCGTTCGTCGAGTTCGGTTGCGGCTTCGTCCTTTGCCTTCCGGCGCTCTGCCGCATCCTCCGCAGCCATCGCCATCCGATAGGAATCCTTGTTGGCTGGATCATCTCGTAGGACGTTCACGCGAGTTTGCTGTCGTTCCTTCTCTGAATTGGTGGTGGTGAGTTCAATCTCCACGCGGGCCTGGGCTGCGATCGCGGCGCTCACCCGGTCAGTGGCGGCGTGGCGGGTAGAACTTGCCGTCTGGAAGTCCACATGGGCCTGACGAAGGAGTCTTCCTTTGCGCCGGGTCTGCATGCCGGCGTAGGTACGATAATGGCGCTCGAACTTTGCCACGGACCTCCGCAGCTCATTGAATTTCTCAAGTTCGTCGTGGTGCTCATCAAGCAATACCAGTGCCTCAGATACGTCGTTGACGAGGTTGGCTGGTAGAGGCGTAAGGGATTGGGTGAGGGCATTGGAGAGCAACTGCTCATCGGGGCGTTTGCTCAGTTGCGGTTGGCGCAACTGAATCAGCGTATTCATCAAGGCGTCGTACCGCGTCGTGCCCACCCCGAACAGACGCTCATCGACCGCGTCGCGGTAGCTTTGCGTCGTATCAAATACGCGCCCCCGGTAAGCCAGCACCTCTCGCAGCCCGTCTTTGGTGAGTGCACGATTGCCGTTGCCAATGAGGGAGAGGTCATCGTTGACCCTCCCAGCGACGCCGGCATCGATCATGAAGAACCAATGGTCCACATTGGGCCGGCGACTGTCCGCAGACAATCCGGCTCCCAACGTGACGTACTCGGGTTCATCGCCGTCACGTAACCTCCCGAATTCCATCCAGACATACCCAATGCGGCGGTCGATGCTCCCTTGGAGCAGGTTCCACAGCATCTTTTTCCCGGGGTCCGCGTCAGGCTCCATCCGGCTGGGCATCAGAAAGCCATCGAACAGGAACGGCATGGTCAGCGATAAGACCTTCGACTTGCCGGCACCATTGCGTCCGCGAAGGTTCAGCTTGCCATCATAGAAAGCGAACTCTTCATTGTCGTATAGGTAAATGTCAATGAGACCGATTCGCATCGGTTGCCAGCGGGACATCGTCGGCGTAGGGATCTCATCGTCGTGCCGGGGATCAGTGTGGTCGGTATCTTTCATCGATAGGCTCGCGTTCTGGCGGGTTTGCTGACTTTAGGTGTCCCAAGGGCGAATCTGGCAATGGCCGGAAGCGGGAAGACTCGCTCCCCGTCTTTCCCCACCAACTTCAGTTTCTCAAGCCGTTCGAGGGCTTCCTCGGCGAGCCATCGTTCAGCGCCGGGCTCACGCGCCTCCTTGCGCCAATGTGAGCCGTGTGTGGGGATGCAACTCCGTACGAAGTCTTCGATGTCCGTTATTGCCGAATAAGCAGCCAGTTCGTACGTGTCGCGCCTTGCCCGAATGTGTTTCTGGGAAAGGTACTCGGCAACAAGCAGGGTGATATGGCCAATCGTGCCGTCACCGCCCATTTTCAGATCTGTCATCTGACAGCGTTCATCGACGAGTGCGACGCCCTCCATGCGTTGCTCGGCGGACATCTCGATGGCATCGCACAATCGGGCCGCCATCAGGCCGCGTTGGGTGGCGAGGTAACTGTGGGTTTCCTTGTCAAGGTCAGCAAAGTAGATCACCGGGTCGTCGAGCAACCGCCGTGAAAGGTGATGGCGCATCGCCGTGCGACGCGCGTCCTCGTTGTCGAAGACTGTTTCCTTCGCGAGCCACTCCACACGCTCATCGGTCGAAATGGCGTCCCGAATGCCCGTCGACGGACCGCGCACCGCGGTAATGACTTCGTTCAGCAGCCAACGGTTAATGTCGTACAGCACCTCGGTGGACTGCTCGGCGACGTATTTGTCTTCGTCGCCGTCTACACGCTGGAGTACGCCTAGGGTCAGCAGGGTCCTGAGAACCGTGACCAGGTCCTGCCGCTCGGAACGGGAGGTTAGTTTCAGGACGAATCCGCGGGCGGTAAGCGCTTCGTCGGATGCTGCCAGGGTCAGCTTCTCGCCTAGATGTTGAAGCATGATCTGCGCTTGCGACCCATTCAAAATCGCGCAGACCAAGCAAAAAATCGCATAGCGCCGGCGGTCAAAGTCGGGAATCCCTCGAGTCCCGTCTTGGAAATCTGCGGGTATCTTGCGCAGTCTCGCGCCATTCGGTGACACCCTCAGATCCCAGCCTGTTTCGCGGCGCAAGAACTCCTGCAAACTCTTGGCGTGCCGTCGCACCAGCCCGAATTCGTCATGATCCGGGGACATCAACGGCGTCATCAGGATAGCGCGCATGGCGAGTCGCATTTCCTCGCGCTCATAGGCATGTGGCTTCGCGGCGATTTCAGAGGGGGCGGGCGCGTCGGCGCCAGACACGTTGTCTTCCTCGGTCATGACCAGGCAGGTGTTATGGTGATTAGGTGGTCTCGGCCGGCGAGCGTACCGCTTGGTGTTGAAATCTCAGCGTGAGTGTCCGCACCTAGCGGTTCAAGCCGCACGAGCAGTGATCCATCGCCGGTCAGGATGTCGGTGGGAGCGTCGGGGCCGATTTGGTGGTCGAGCGCCTCGCCTAGCAGTGCGAGGAAGAGGGCGAATTCGTTGGTATTCAGGGCGCCAAGCTCAGACAGCCGCATTGGTAGCGCCGTGGCAAAACGGCGCCTCGCTTCCGCAACCTGATTCGACTCGTCTTCCATCAACTGCTGGATGCGCCGCCGATCGGCGGAACGATCCTTGACACCTGGCAACTGACCGCGCTGTGGGCCGTCGCCCAACTGATACAGACGGGGGCAGATCCGGAGCGCCGGTCCCTCAGCCCACGGGGTGCTGGGCGGGACATATTCCTCTTGTGCCGTGTCCAGCGGTAGGTGTCGGGCCGGGTTCAAACCGAAAGCCACCCGCGCAAGTCGATGTGCGTCTGTCTCGCTATCGCATGAGAGAAACCATGCTGCTAGTGTGCGCAGGTCGGTGGAGCGGTCGCTGCGCCCGGTGCGGCGATCATTAATCTCCTTGATCGCGATGGCAAGCTGACGGATCGCTGACCGAGCCTTCTGGCGGAGCAGGTCGGCAGTCGATGGGTCATTGTTGGAATTGACAAACCATCCACGCAGGCCAGTCCATCGGTCCTTCCATTGCCGCCGGATGGCGAGGACTGCGTCAGTAGATTCCCACGTGCGACGGGCGGCGTCTTGCTCAGCGTCTTGCTCGGCGTCGGGTGCGGCGTCTGGCGCCAGGCGCTCTGCAACCGCGAAGAGCATGCTCTCTATATGGCTATCAAGTGCCTGGATGAGATCGGAAATGGTGTCACCGCGGCGCGCGAGGTCGCTCACGAACCGCTCGAGGTAGTCGATCAGTTGCTTCTTGTAACGCTCGACGTTGTTGACCTCGACGTCGCTCGGGTTAAGGTGCCGATCCACGCCAGCCATGAAGGCGGCGGCGTTCTCCGTCATCGTGGCAAACACACCCGTCAACTCTCGCAATGTCGATCGTACTTTGTCTGCATCCAGCTCCTTGCTACTAGTGAGGGCGACAAGGGCGCGCAAAAGTTGTTCGATATCCGCGAGAGCCACCGTCTGAAGCTCCGCGCGTTGTCGAAGGACTTCGTCGTAGCGCTGCAAGGCCGCCTCGACGGCCTCGCCGGGCTTTGAGAGGCGGTAGATCTTGTAGTTGCGCTTGAAATCTGCGATGGAGGACCAGCGCGCCATGTCCTGCTGGGCCTCGAGGTTTCCCCAGCGCACCAGCGCGTCTAGGTGCTGGGTGAGCTGATCGATGTCCGGACGGGCAATACCGGCCGGCAGGGCGATCTCGGTGAGAACCTCGTCGGGACGAAGTTGGAGGCGATACTGTGCCTTCGCCTTCGCGAACACATCCATAATCGCGCGGTAGATCGTCGCATGGTCCGCGCTGACATGGCTAAAGAGTTGGCCTCTTCTGGCATCCGCGAACGCGGACCTGGTCCCGTGCGCATCGAAGCGAAATGGAGATGCACCGTTTTCAGATGGGCCCGCGGTGGCCGGAGGCTCGACGTCCGATTGCGCCCCAGACGCGCCGGCCACGCTTGCCATATCAGCCATGGGGTTACGTGCGCCGCATTGGAGTAACAGAGAAGAGCGCGGCACGTTTGCTGTCGACGCGCCTTTCGAGCTTAGTCGCCCGCCGCGGCTGGCTCAACCTTTGTGCAGGCTGGAAATGTTCGTGTCCGCACCGATGGGTGACGTTTCGGGGGGAGCGGTGCGTGAAATGATGGTTCGTTAGGTTTGACAGCGCAGCACGGGGCGGCATTCAATCTCGCTGGATCGGGGCGCCAAGCGAGGTGCCGAGGCAGCGGCGTAAATGGCAAAAAGTGGGCGCCTTGAGTTGGAAGGTCGCCGGCAAGCGAAAAAAAAAGCGCTTACGTAGGTATGCCTTTGTTTTCGTTGCATGTGGTGCCCGCCGATGGGCTTGCAAGCGCCGAGCAGACTCAGCGCGCAGCGGCGCACGACCTGGACGCGGGTGCAGGCAGAGTTGGGCGCGGCGCAGCGCCGGCCGAACGGGCCGAGGCCGAAGCGCCCTGGCGCGCCAGCTGCTGGCAGAATCGCGGGTGGCGCCCCCAGGCCCGGCGTCGACTGAGCAGGAGGCGCCAGGCAGGCGAAAAACTGGACGAAGAGCAGGCACGCCTACGGCCGCCTCCAAACCGGATGACGGCAGCGACAGTAGTCTCCGACATAGTTGCCTGCCAACTTCCTGACCCCCGCCATCCATATGGAGGATGTCAAGGCGACGCCAGCCTTTTTACGATCAATACAGCGGCGGCATGCGCGAGCATCGCTGTCACGTTTTTGATGACATAAAGGTGACACCGTCGCGGTCCGTTGCTACCCGAATGAAATTAAGTGCGATGCGGTGAAGCGGCTCCTACATGCCGGAGCGGTGTCAGTAGGCATTCACATTGATTCAGAAGCCCATGAACAACTTCAACTTCTTGCATGGCCACGACCCCGCGCCCCGCCCGAGGGATGAGTTGCTGTATGAATTTGTCGCTGCTGAACTGGCAAACTCAATGATCAAGCAAGGCTTGTGGGCCAAGGCGCTGTCTGACAGCAATTGGAACCAGCCCTCGGCAAAGGCGCTATATGTAAAGATGCGCGTCGCTCAGCTAAGGGGCGAAATCCTAGCCGAATCCCGGCAGCGAATGGCCGCCTTAAGCGATCCGGTGAGAGAAGCAAGAGAGTTTGGCCTCACTGAAGAGGAAGTTGAATATCTCGGGAAGCCAATAAAGGCAGTCCGCCACGTTGAAAAATTCCGCATCACCAAGGACAAACTCGCCGAAGCCATTGGTCGAGGAAAAATTCGCGCCGTACTCTGTAACGAGGTCTTGTGGGTCCAAGACCGTGCAATTGGCTAAGCGTTCTTTAGTGTGGTTGAAGGGAATCTGGCGTCTTGCTGCGTAAGCGGCCTGCTCCAAACGTGACCGCGTGGGCCGAAAGCATCCGGATGCCGTAATGGCGTGCGCCTTTGGACCTACATAAAGAAATTCGGAGGTATGGATGCTGCCTCCTCATCATGTAGCAACTGGGGGGCACGCGTATTGATGGCCCGCCTCGCCGATTTCTTGAGCCACTCACTGCTTCGTCGGCGTGAAGAGGGCCTGCGACCAAGAAACGCCCTTATGCGCTGCAGCGCATAAGGGCGTTTCTTGGTCAGGGGCCATGCTGGCCAGGAGGCTGACCATGCCCGCCTGTCGAGGGAAGTAACCAGCAAAGGCGCCGCCGGCTATAAACTCCAGGGCCACCAGACGGGCAAAAATCGGCAAGAGGTTTGCGTCCGACTGCGGCTTCGGTGCGCCAACTATGGCGATGTTCAACGCCTGAACCCGGCCGTCCTTCCCTTTGCCGAACTCGAGGCTCCCGCGGTCGCCAAGCTTAGGCGTCACGGTGCGTGTCTGTAGCGCCGTGACGTGGAAGAAGACGTCTTCGTGTCCGCGCGGACGTCGATAAACCCGAAACCCTTGTCTGTATGCCATGTCTTGACCCGACCCGCTTTTTTCATGATTCTCGTCTGTATTGTTGAGGTCCAAGTTTAAGGGATGAGAGGAGCGGGTTACGTGGACTCAGCAGCAGCCGAACGCCGACTGCTCTGCCACCCGTAGTCGGTGGGGTGTTGGTCTGATGCAACCCACCTTGTATGTCAAATCGGGTAGATTTGCCCGTGAGCGGAATGCCGCGGTAATGACGTTAAGAACAGCAACAGGTAGAGACATGGGTCGTAGGAGAAGGGAGCCGTCGCATAGCGAGGTGTTGATGGATGCGCCATGGTGGCCATGGTGAGCAGGGAATCAAAGCTTTTTCACGAGAAAGGTCACTGTCCAATGATGGAAGGTGTTGCAGCTTTAACGACAGCCATGAGCATCCCCCGTGTCAGATTAGGCCGAGTGCGCTTCCGGGAATGGAGGCCCCCGGGTCCATCTCGGTAATCTGGCGCCTCCCCGAAAGCCTTCAGCGACAAGGCTCTCTGACCAGTCACACCCAACATCCCCCCTGCAATTCGGATCGCACCATCTCTATGGAGGCAAGAAATGCCCTATCCTCGCTTGTGCGCATCGCGGTTGTTATCTATGCTTCTCAATAAAAATAAAGGGCATCTAATGTCGCCTATCCAAATGCATACTGCAGCAATCTGGGTAATTTTCATGCTGTCAAGTTGCGCCTCCGTGGAGGTCACTACGAAAGAGGTGCCAGTCGACACAAACACACCTCCGCCATTGCTTCGAGAAAAGACCCCGCCCCCCTATATTGGTCTGGCCTTGTCAGGTGGTGGCAATAGATCTGCACTGTATTCCTCATATGTTATAGACCTCCTTTCGGCGCTGCCGGTCCGAGCCATGGCTCCCACCCGCCAGTACAGCTTCATGGATACCGTGCAGTATATATCCAGCGTATCTGGAGGCGGCTTTGCTGCTTCCTACTATTCGACAAAGAGGGATGCCTCACTCAACGGGCCTGATTGGAACGCAACTAAGCAATCGTTCTATAGCCAATTTCACTCGAAAATGAATGAGAATTGGGAGGCTGCCATCGGGTGGAGATTATTCGCCACCATCTTTACAAGAACACCGATCGAACTGCTCGAGCGGAGCCTCGAGAGTGATTTCTTGAAGGGGGAAACATTTGGCTCATTGGCGCAGAAGGAGGCCTCCGGAAGGTCGCCCGTAATGATTTTCAATGCTACTCATTACGATACAGGTCGAAAATTCGTGATGAGTACCTTGCCGACCGCGACTTTCAAGCTACGCACTGATAAACTTATAATAGACATTCTTGAGTTGAAAGAGAGAAAAGCAAAGTTATCGCTTCTCGACCAGTCTTCGCTATCCGCCCGTATGTTTTCGAATATCGAGCGCTCGACCTATGCAGAGAGCTTCCATGAGGCCACTCCTGAACTCCTCAATACGTTGGTACCCGAGGGCTTTGACGCTATTCAGGGGCCGGGGTCCGCTTCCCTAGATTACGAGGATATGCCGCTGTCATTGGCAGTAGCGTCATCCGGTGCCTTCCCAGGGCTAGGTCCTTTACCATTAACAGTAAAAGCGCCGAATGGAAACGTTCTCGATTACACATACGTCCACCTGATTGACGGAGGAGTGACCGATAATAGCGGCGTAGAATCTCTGGCGCAAATATTTCTTCGTGATCTTATAAGCCCGTATACGAACAAGGTAAGTGGCACGGAAAAATCTCCGATCACGGAAAACATGGACTACGCGCTAATCATCAAAGTCGATGCGTCGCTCCCATTCAGGGAAAGTAGTCCTGCCTTCAAGAACAGGACAACGCCGCTTTGGACCATCCTAGCTGATCCCGGTCAACCCAGTGATATTCAAGAGGAAAGAACGAACTTTTATCGAAAAAGTCTTTGGCATTTTGCGGGGGGTAATACAAACATGGTAGCTGGAACACCTGACAATCCCATCAGCAGAATGAAAATCATCGAGTTCCGGCACACGGACCTTAGCGATGCCGACCAAGTAGGCGCGCTAGCGCTAGAAGGAGCTCCGAGGCGGATTAAAGATCGAATTCAACCGAAAGGGTGTCGCGTTCCATTAAGTCGCGAGGATGCGCAAAGGCGGCTCTCGGAAGTTTCTACAAGATATCATCTTTCCGATGAGTGTGATGTATCTTGGCTCCGAATCTCTGCTTGCTCATCGGTATTAAAGCACGCCCCGAATATCCAGCGCTTTTACCAACTCGCCGACGGAAAAGCTTCAGAATATGCTCTTGATAATTTGTATGAACGAACACGAATGCTTTGCCCGGAAATGTTCAGCGAATCATAGATGGCATCATTATTTCCGCAAGTGAGTAGGGTTACTGAAGCATTTTACATATACTTGTATTTTTTAAACAAAAAGAAACGACACAATAATATGAACTTTCGTGGCACGTATGCAGCTTTTCTGGGCCTTTGCATTGCTATTCTGCCAGGCTGTGCGACGCATAACACGGGTGAGAGCGGGTTGGCGGTCTTTAACCCAAATCCATCTCGCGACGTGAAAGCCCGGCAACCATTTTCGGTAGCGTACCACATGAACTCCAACAAGAGCCTTGAGACAGAAATTATTCCAGCGCTGAACGATTACCTCGGTGACATTCTGACTGCAGGAAACCTGGTTGACCAGCAGCAGAGTTATGTGTCTACAGCAACGTTTTTAGGCGCTTTGGCCGCAACATTTGGAGCGATATACGAAAAGACGGCGTTAATACTCACAGGTGTGGGGGTCAGCGGCGCGGGTTACGCTGTCGACAAACAGTACAATCTTACGGCCCAGTCTGTCGCATATGATCATGCCGTGACCAATCTCATGTGCGTGATAAATGCTGCAAACGGCGTCTCGGATAATGATATACAAAACACAATTGCCTATGCTGGAAAGGATGACGATAGGCTTGCCGGTGTAAATGCCAAAAATTCCATACTCATACAGGCCAATGCGGTAACGGCCCGCCTTCGGACTGCACTCAAGGCAGCGCCTAGATCAAATCCATCAGAGAATGATCTGGTTGCATATATGAACAAATTAAAGGCTAGTGAAGGAAAGCCGCAGCCGAACATGAATGGAGCCGCCGTTCAAAGTTTGATCCAAGATGAACAAGCTAAAGGTAGGAGCGCTAGTGAAGCCCAGCAACTGATTTTCGATAGATATTCGGTATCCATTACACGGGTACTACAGTTGAATGCGAATCTCGCTAAATGTCAAAATACCATGCTTTGATTGTGTGAGTGGCGTGAATTCTGTTCCTGCATCAGGTGAATGCCTGCGCCGGTCCTTCGGCCCAACCCACTCAAGATGGGCCAAGAACGATTGCAATTTGCGCCAAAAACGCTTGGCAGGTGACGAGGTGTGAATGGCCGTTGCCCTGCTTGCGCCATCTGTTTTGCGCAAGCAGGGCAACGAGGATCGCTTCTCAAGCCTCCCTTGGCGCTGACATCACGCCAGCAGCCACCCACACCCGCGTCCCGGCGGGAAGGCCCAGCATCACAGATCCCCTCCCACCAAGCTCGCTAGCAGAAGCCGTAGAACAACACACTCAGGCTTGCCATCGAAACACACGCGCGCGCCACGACATGCGATGACAAGCCCGGTCGATCGGCTCCGCCGCCGGCGGCGACGTCATGTGCACGGGCAGGATTAAATCGGCCGGAGCCAACGCGGATGTCGCGGCTGGCTCCTGATCCCGCCACAACTTCGACACGAGATTTGCGTTCAGGCCATGCGCGCGGGCAACTTCTGACAGCGAGCGTGTCGGGTCTCGTGCTTCTGCCACGACCTGCGTGTGGAACTCTTTTGTGCAGTTCGTGGAGCCATACCGGCGACCCCGCGCCTTGATTTCTATTTCATCTTGTCCTACCAGATTCTGATGGGAATTAGACCGCGTCTTCGGACTCTCATGAACATACGGTGCTGGTGCAACGCTTACGACTTTGGTTAAGCGTAGAGAACAGGCCGAGCAAGCTCTTTCCAAGAGATATTCCATCGTTGATGCCGTTACGCACGTGCGCCACCGGCAAATCGACACGAACGAACATCGCCAACTCAGAATCCGCCGTTTCAGGCTTGGATTGCCAGGGTGGCGAAAGACCGCGAGGTTGAAAATGCGCCAGCGATGGACTACTACTATCGACACCCACACCCACGCTTACGTAGGGCGCTACGCCAGTGGCCATGAACCAAAGGACAGCGACGGAGGAGGAACCTATGCATGAAGGTTCAGGCAGCTGGGGCTTCGCACGGCCGCTCCGCTTAATTGTTTGCATCGCAATCCTCTCATCTGCCAATGTCGCTTATGCTCGAATGCCGATGGTCGAGCCGCCCGGTCAGCCCATCAATGACGACCTCTTGGATGGGTTTTTGCGTCAAGGTGGGTGGAGCCAAACTGCGGATGATGATCCTAGTGCCAGGCAACTTGAGGCAAGTTACATTAAGGGCATTGTTGACGCATACGTGGCGAAGCCATCCGATCCTAAAGCGATCAATGACTTGGGGTTAGTCGGTCTGGCGCTGGCGGTGGCGGAATGGGGAGTAGAGCCTGCTGATGGACTACCGGACGACCCTGCCGGAAAGAACTGGGGGGGCGTCATTGGCGCAGACGGAAAACGTTTAATGAGCTATTCGAAGGGCGCGATTGGTGTTTCCCATGCTGACAGCGATTCTCTCGCTGATTTCTTCTCCTTCATCAAGAAAGATAGAGGAGATTCCCTGCCACAGGCGACGCGGTTCTATCAGCTTCAAGGCATCAATTTCGACCGGCTTTACGCGGACGGCGGCCATTGCAACAGGCCTTCGACCGTAATTGTTATTGATCTGAACGGAAAGCCATTTGGATACGTCGAGCATGGATATGCTGGGGATCGCTATTGTGGAATATACAGAAAGTACAAAACCAACGAAGAAGACTGGAGAATTTTTCGGCACAATATGCGCCTCGTCCTTAGAACCAGGGAGGGGCAGGCTTATCTCATCAATGCATGGTTGAAGGAATATTGGTGGCCCTCTTACCGGAAGGTCGCCGGGCAACCTAATGGAAAAATCGAGGACGTTATTATCAATTCACGGATTCGCAACTCATCTCCTGTCACGGCAAACTGCACGCTGGGAAAGGCAAGGAGTAGCGGCGATGCCATCTCAGCCCAACTAAATGCGTATGCATCGAAGGACTGTCATGGGAAGCCGGATCACAAGCGACGTTGGCCGTATATGATGCGCGCGGTCGTAGTCTACAGATTTTATGCTAATCATCAGTTAGCTGAGCAGACACGGCAAAAATAACCACCATGTTTCGCGTGGCGCATTTGATTTCGACCATAACGTCTGAGATATTGGGCGTCAATGAGCTGTCGAATACCAGAGCGAACCCCCGTTGTTCCAGCGATGGGGGCTGACACCCAGACACTTATATCTGCGTTCAGTCGTACGTAATTGACATCCGCGGGAGGATTTTTCCAACCCCTGCCACTATTATGCCAAGCCGTCCGCCTTCAACGGACAAGACACCGCTGTTGCAATCTCCAGTGGTGATCACACTGTCTGGCTCCCAACGGTTTGACCACGTTCGCCGTTGTTGTGCAGCCTAAACTCAAGTCGCCACTGGCTCGTGATTCGCCTGGCAGCCCTGCGCCATTCCCCGCTGAGCTTGGATGCAACTGGCGCTGCCTACAACCGCCTCGCCCGTGGACACTTTGGTGCTTGTGCTCGTGCTCTGGGTTGCCGGCTTCTGGCTCTGTACCGCAGTCTCCGACCAGCAGTGAGCATTACTAGTCGGATAAACATATCGGACGCAGTCTGAAACCAGTCCTATTAAACATCGAATGGCTTTCATTAGCACATTTTTGTTGGGCCCTTCTTATCTCGCTTGCCGTCAACTACCTCTCTGCCTGGCGGCACGCAGTGCGCAGCTAGTTTCTGGGCGCAGCGCTTTCTTTCTTCGCTCCGATTGGGCATTGATGCTTGTATCGGAGGGGTTGGCCCGAGGAAGAATGGGCGGCCACATCATAAGGCACATTCCACAATGGAGATGAAGGACTGGCTATTCCTTTGTTTGATGCGTCCATGCGAATCCAATTGAATTGTGACCTTTCCAATTGAGTTGTGTTCATTACCCCCAATCGTTGCTATTTCGCTATCCGAAGCTTCTACGACGATGGCCGAGTGCGAAGCATACTTTTCGTGTGCGGCGGCGTAATCGAAGTCGAAGTGCTCGCCAGGTTGATTATTTTGGATAATGTCGCCAACTTTCGGAGCGTACTGTTCAATTCTTCGCCCCCAAAAAAATCCCGTCCCATCCTGGGCATTCTTGATTGCCCGGAAACAAAACTGAGAATGTCGACGCGCGAACACAAACCCCACGGGTGCCACCGCCGCGTCCTCCGAGGCTCGCTTTACGCACCAACTCACGAATACCGCCGACCAATACACATCCGTTCCTAGAAACGTTTTGCCGAGATCCTCCCAGTACTGACGGATTTGCTCGGCAAGGATTGGATTATCCTCGTTCATCTCGTGATACTTCTGGTGTTGTCCCTTCGCTATCGCAATGAGGCATTCTTGAAAGAGGGTCGGCATGAAGGCTCCTGCACGGAAAGGTAGTATTTGGTATAGACGATTTTAATCGCGGAGGGCAACCTCATTGGTGAAAAAAACGGGGAAAACAGGGCGTGAACCAGAGACGCGCGCTAAAAGCCGGCAAACCGCTTCATGACCGTTCCGCGCCTCAACAAATGACCTCGTCATCGCCAGTCAGGATGCGTTGGTGCTATTTGCGACGCCGGCTCGCGAGCCCAGTCGCCTTGGAGGCAACCCCGGATTGCCGGGTTCCCAGCGCGGCCGATGGGGGTGGTTCGATGAACCGCATACAGCAACCTCCAACCAACCTGACACACTGACTTGCTCGGTTTAAAGCTAAGGAAGCTCTTTTTATCGTCGGTATAGCCAAGTTTTATGCGCATGCCGGGCACGAACGCAACGCGCGATCGGCGGAAAATCGATACGTCGGCGGCGGACGTGCAATCCAAACAGCGTCGATGAATGCGCTTGCACGTAGCTCCGATCAGCTTCGAAGATTAAACGGAGACATATTTTGGGTTGACGTCATGAGCGCTTACGAGCAACTGTCGCCTATTGCCACTAATCGGTGGCAGATGAAGGTTCCCCAACGGGAAAGATCGAAATTGCGAGGGTCGTCGTGTCCGCCGCCAATGTTACGATCTATTGCGACGTGAAACGCGGGCACTAACCACTCCCCTGCGCGGACGCTGGCATTGATATAAGCAAGTGCCAATCGGTCATACTGTGCGTCGGTAAACCCGGGAGATTGGGAAATTCTGTCGTTTATACATTTCCCTTTGTCATTTAGAGGTGATTGACCTGGCTTTAACTCTACCGAACGGACCTGAACACTCTCAACGTGCAGAAAAATCCCCTTAGATCTTTCGCCCACAACCTTGTTCTCAAGTCTCGTCGCACGCCAAGGAACCGAGAAATCTCGTTCTTGGGGGCGCACCGTCTTTCCGTCCCGCGTGATGAACATGTGCGCTTGTTTGTAATCTTTCCAGCGTTCTACACGATTCCATGGCGCCGTCGGCAAATCAGCGCTCGCTAGACGTTTGATGTTTGCACAGACGTTGTCGCTTGTGTCGTGAAGAACGAAATATCGTGCAGAAGGTCGGCCGTTTGCGTTAGACCGGGATAGGGGCTTGTCTAGCAGACCTCCTATCCGGACATCAAAATCATAGCGAGTTTTATTGTCGCCTATATTGTTTTGAAGTGTTATACCCGCCGGCGCGTCAGGATAGAAGCGCTTCGCAAGAGACGAGAAAACATTGAGCCGTGACTCCGTTTCATAAAATGTCTCATCCAGATACGCATTGGTCTTGATATTTTCTTCGGCCAATTTTATTCGAATGGACGCGGCGTCTTCCCGACTCTTATGTAGTAAGTGCTGGTAATCTTGTAGCTTATGAAACTTAGCTCGCAAGTCAGACAGCTGCGCGCTTACTGCAGCGTATTGATCCAACGCCCTTTTATCCGATAGATACCTAAGTTTGGCGTCCACCGACTGGTTAAGTTGGTGAATCTCCAACTCAAGATTCCTTTTCTCCGTCTCCAACCTCATTCGTTCCTGGCCGAGTCGGGCTATGCGATTTGTCAGCAATTGCGAGTGAAACGCTTCCACTTCCTGCAGATGCTTCAAAGTTTCGTCGCGAAATGCTCTTTGGAGTTCGCCATACATAGCGAGCACCTTCTCGCGCGGAATATCTGCGCGTGCTTCGAGGCTCTTCTGAACGTTAGAAAGAGCGTTTTCCACGACAGCTCTCTTGTTTTTTAGCGCACGGAGACGGCCCGTCAAATCGTTTGCTTCTTTCTCGATTTGATAGTAATCCTCCGCGACGGCGAACTGCGCTAGATCGCTCTCAAACCTTGCAATTTGCTCTTCAAGATGTTTTGCTTGCAGCGACGCATCCTTGCTACCGGTGTAGTATTCTCGAATGAAAGGATCGTTCTTGAAGTTTCTCTCAAAAAGTTCCAGCTCAGACTGTCGAGTGCGAAGTGAGTACTTGTTTTCAACCAAAGAGATATCTATCCCAAGCAGGAACAAATTCCGTAGCAAGACCGTATATGGCTCTCGATCTGATGAGGTAATTTTTGGATCGTTATAGTCAGCTTTGGATCGCCGAATGAAGCGCGGCAGTAGTGAACGGAAACTAAGTTGCGACCCACCCCAATCAGGAAAATGAAAGCAAAGCTTCCCTAGTAGTTCGTTGAAGGCCTTGACTTTCAATATTTGCCCGTTCAGGGAAATGGTGCCTTGCTTGTCGGTGCTACGCGATGAAGAATAAGCGGTTTGTCCAATCTCAAAGCGCAGCGTAAATTCCCAACTGGGAAGATGTTGGCGAAAGCTCGTATTTGTACTGGAGCCCAAACAAAAATGAATGATTTCGATCAGTAGGGACTTTCCAACGCCGTTATAGGATCGACTGTCGTCCTCGCCATGCAATTGATCTTTCCGCGAGCCAATGACGAGCGACACGCCCGTCCGATTGAACTTGACGGTCTTAAAGGTGGTTCTATTCGATGTAAGCTCGATTAGGCGCATAAGGCCGCTTCCGGGCGGTGGCGATGCAGTTCACCAGCGTCATTCATCTGAATAAGTCCGAGCGCAAACAAAGCATCGAGAGCCAGCACCATGTTGTCGAACGTCTGGAAGGCTGGATAGCATGAGGCTTGTCGCTGAAAAGCGCGCCACAGATTGTCGACTGTGATCGGTTGAGAGACGTTTTCCATGACGAAAGCCCCGAGACCGAGCAGGGACTCCGCAAAAGAAATGTGCTTGTCAGGAAGCAACATTGTTCGGTTCCTCGAAAATGTCACAGGCTTCAAAGTACTTCGCCATGAGAACCAAAGCAGCGTCGCGCCGCAGTCGATCTGCAGCGGGATTGTTGGTTTGAGGCGCAACTCGATTCAAGATAAACGCGAATCGCAGGTCACCGAGCGTAACGCCTGATTCACCTTGGTCATCCTTGACTGCAACAATGCTCTCCGCATAGAACCCAGCCAGAAAGTCACGCAGTGCTTGCTTGGTGAAATCGCTGTTTCGACTCAAATAGTCATCGATCTGCCATGTCTCGCGTTGCTTTGCTCGCAGCCAATCGCCGTTCTCGGCGAGTCCGTTGAATTCGATTTTTTCTTCGAAATCCGGTGCAATTTTTTTGCCTGTCGGAGCGCTCTGGGGCGGAGAGTTTTGAATATGCTGGATGACTTCTCCCAGGACGGTGTAGTCAAGGCCCTCCAACGAATCCCACGTCGGTAAACCGCCTACAATCATGCAGATTTGATCTTCAGGCAAGCAAATAAACTCTTGCTCCAAATGCTTGCTGAGAAAGGCTTCGCAGGCGTTAAGGCTATGGTCCGTTTTGATCGTGGCCAGAGTTTTCTCGATGTCGAAGACGGTGCCGCGATATTTATCGTTGAACACAAATACGTACTCGCGTGGGACGCAGAATGTGCCCCAGTACGGCAGCAGCTTGTCTTTGAAGTCTTCCGCTGCCTTCGCGATCGCAGCGCTCTTGCTGGCGGTAGGGTTTTCGGGCGCGAAGACTTGAAAGTACCTGCCAACAGCCTTTTCGTAGCCGTCGTTTCCGCGGTCTCGCTGGTTGCCGTACGGCTTGATTTTCAAAAATCCAGGTCGCGAATACTCCATGACCCGTCCGAACAAATGTTCGAATGCGAAGCCATCAGATCGGTGCACTTGGAGCTGGAAAAGCGTGCGGGCGAGATGCTTACGCTCGTTTGTCATCATCAACGTCCGTCTTGAATTCCTTGTTGTTTGGAGAATTCTAACATCGCAGGCTCGAACATCTTCAGTCGCCTCGGCCGCCAACCTGGCGGCCGAGGCGACGCTAAGCAGTCAAGCCCGAGAGCGCTCAAAGTCGTGAGCTAAACGTGGTACACGAGTCACTTAAGCCGGTTTCCGCCACTTGCTTTGCCTTTCTTCGTCGCCGCGGGCTGCGGATATGATACCTGTATAAATATACAGCAGCGGAGCTTGATGGAGCTTTCGCTATCGAGGGCTCGAGGCTACCCGCACACTGGCCACTATCCTATCCAGCTATAGCGCCTGTACCGGCCAGGCGGCCCGACCGTCACGCCGGCGCGCTCGTATAACGCGCGAGGCAAGCCCGCCGCCAAGTCCGCTAGCAGCGCCTAGTGCACATGGAGGGGCAGGTCGTTCAAGTCCTGGCCAAGGGTCGCGCGGAGCTGAAAATCGGGGGCTCTGCCGGCCATTGGAATGAGTTCGCCCTTTGTCTCTCCGGGTGATTGCCGTCATTTTTTGCTTGAAATTGGATCTCTCCAACTATCGCGAATTAAATCACGGCATCACGCGAGGCGCTGCGCTCCGCTCGCTAAATGAGCGGGTATGTATCTTTCAGTCTCGTTCCGGCTTTGAGAGGCACGACTCTTCCCTCTGCCCAGCAATTTTCACCTTCATTGCCTCGATTGCCCGAGGACTCGCTCCAATTAATTCCCGTCCATTCATGCTCCATATAGACGTCGCCAACCCGTCATGTATAGCGACCCTCTCCTTGCTAACCTCTAGAGCAAATCCCGTTGTTAGCGTTTTTCCATCTGCTACCAGTTCAATGCATCGCACACGGCCACTCTGTACGGGACATCCTTCAGCCATCGCGGCCCGCTCTTCGGCGACTTGACGCATGGCAGCGAAATCTCCAAGGGCGGCTGGAACAACCAGTCCTAATGCCAACAGAAAGATGGGGCCAAACATCAGCATTGGGAACATCGTGGCACAGACCACGATGAAAGCAATAATCTTGGCGTTGCTCCCAAATACCCGGGTTGCGCCATTCCGAAGCGCTTTGCTCTTGCTGCTCAAATAGTCAAGTGCGAGAACAAGCAGCGCTATGCCAGTCCCAAATGACATTAGGATAACCATGTACGTCCATTCCTTGCCGAAGGCTACCAGACCGTTGGTTAGCACACTAAGCGTAGCGGCAATGCCGAAATAGATGTAGTCGAGTCTATCAACGCGAAACATCTTCCAGTCGATTCCGTATACGCCCAACCGAGTATCGTGATACACGACCCCGATGTAATACGTCACGGTAGACAGAATCAAGATAAGGATGGACAGCCCAGCGGGGGTACGCCAAATAGCGGTTTTCGACGCGGTCGTCGGGGACGCACCGGTCGGCCTCGGTTGCTTCGCCCACGAAGTACTTGGGGCTTCCTATTAGCAGGATTGTGTTTCACGGTAATGCATTGGGAAGTTATTCACAGACAAACTAACGGCAGACTGCAGGGAAACTGAATAAACCGGTGTAGCGCCATCATAAAAACGCGGCTGCCAGATGGAATGGCGGAAAAACCTTGGATGTCCGGCGTCTCGCGAAACCTATGTCACGTGTCATGCTGAACAAGACGCTTCCTCATGTCGCCAAGTCGTTTTGGCTTATCCCCTATACAGCGACATCGGGTGATCCCAGTTGGGGCGCAGGGCTCGGGATGGCCTGGATCCGACCGGCGTCGGTTTGCACAATATTGTTCCTGCTGGTCGCCCGCCAGGTGGCCGTTTCCGAGGCGCCGGGAACAATTTTATGCCAAGGAATTTTGCTGAAGATTGTTCCTCCGGCCGACGTTTTGAGTAATTTTGTTCCTTTGCCAACGGCTCGATCCGTTGCTGGCGGCGCACTACGGCTTGCGGAGCCGGGAACGGTTGCCGTCAGGGGGTGCCGCGCGATCACGGTGCCAAGTCGGGGCCACGCGGACGGGGTGGGAGGGGGCTACCGCCATGCTCTGGCCGCCTCGCAGTCGCGCCCATTAGCCGGGCCCATGGGGCCAGGCACAAAATTCTGCAAAATCCGGGAACAATATTCTGCAAACCGACGCTGGCGGTTCCGCTTGCTTCACAAGCAGAGCCAATTTGACATAACGCCAGATCGGCGTTTTTTTGCTGTGGGCTGGAGTGTTATGTTTGGTTGAGAGGCCAGCCGGCTGCGGTCGCAGCCAGTCGCTCAGTCCGCCGTCGGCGCTCTGTCCCTGGAGGCAGGCGCCAAGTCGAAATGGCCGCGGCATACATGGCATTGCACGCCCAAACCTCTTCCCCGTGCTTATAGAAGACGACCCATTTGCCGTCGCTGACGCAATGCGCGCCGGGGAAGACTTCGGCATGGCCGTTCGGACTGTCCAGCGGAAAGGGCGCGTGCGGCGTGGCCCAGTAATTGCCACGCGGTAGGGGCGCGATCGTCTTTGGCATGCAGGCCCGATGTGGTGTCACGGGCGGCGCGGTCCCGCCTTCGTATGGCGAAATGGGGCCGCTTGTCAATCCTGCAACGGGCGTAGCATCACGCCGCGACATCCTGGTGTAGTCTCGCCACCCAACTACTCCTGCTATCCGGCAATTTCCATGACGCGACATCTTCAATTCTTGGCCCGGGCCTTCTGCGTCGGTGTCATCATTGTGATCGTCGCCATTGTCTCCCGGCAAGTCTATCTGCGCAGCGCCGCAGAGGCTGACGTAGCCGATGCGGATGAGGAACCCGCAACAATGATGTTGATTCGCTGCGAGACGATGCACGATCGTCTGCAGAATGAGCACAGTTTGGCTGTAGAGGCTGACTCGCGGCCGCGTGCTCGTTGTCGAGAGTCCTGAGCTGGCGAACGCTCTCCAATACTGGGACGCTGGTGGGCTCGGATAGTTTCGTGATCGTGAAACTATGAAAGAG
The DNA here is from genome assembly GCF_000372525.1 of Cupriavidus neocaledonicus. GTDB lineage: Bacteria > Pseudomonadota > Gammaproteobacteria > Burkholderiales > Burkholderiaceae > Cupriavidus > Cupriavidus neocaledonicus. The sequence continues at coordinate 17,499 of NZ_AQUR01000065.1, read as the reverse complement.
GGGAAGGGGTACCGAGTGGTGCAATTGAATTGGATGCGAAGAGATTGGCGTATTTTGAAACGCAAGCCATGGGGACTTTTGATGCTACCGGCCATCTGCAGAATAATGAGCCAATAGGGACTAATGACGCCTCGCGCCCGGCACATCGTCCATTCGGTGCGCACGCGAACTGACGAGCTCCTAGAGTCGACCCCAAAATGGCCAGATAACCGGGGTAGGCCGCCATGCGAGCAAGTGCCGTGCGACGTCATCTGGAGCGCCTCGGCATCGCTTGCCGCGGGGTCACTACCCATCCAGAGCTCGCTGGTGTGGTCGTCAATAATCAAGACCTGCACGTCTGCATATTCCCTGACGGATGGATGCGTCTTGGGGAGTGGGTCGCACCAGGTCGCTTTCGTTTTGCCCCAGCGACTCGGTCGGTAGACGTGCTGGCCTGGCAGATTCGCCAACGGCTCGTCGCCAGGCCATGACTCTGTAGTTCTGCCGCTTCGGTTTTCTGGGCTGAGCGCAGGGCAGCGCCTCGGCCGCCAGATCAATCGTCTCTTGCCGTTTAGGGTTGTTCGATGCCTGCCGTCATCCGCAGGAATGTGAGTGTGCCACCGCGCGTTGCTGGCAGGCGTCGAACAAGCCTAAACGGACACGGCCCCCGCGAGCAAATCGCCGGCTGGCCACCGGTCGCTCGACTTTGGGCGGCGACGACCAGCCAGCCTCACCCGACTCGCCCGAGCAATTCGGGCGGCCCGCCACTCGAAAGACAAGGTACATGCAGCTATAAACTGCGAGAAAGCGCTTTGCCCTTATCTCCCGTGGCACTTCTTGAACTTCTTGCCGCTGCCGCAAGGGCACGGGTCGTTGCGACCGGGCTGGTCGCCCTTCACCACGGCCTCCACGCGCGGGCCCAGGCTCTTCCAGATCTGGCGCAGGTCGTAGACAGCCCAGATCGCCTCGCCGAAGGTTTCCACGCGCGCCAGGCTGGTGCTGGGCGGGCCATCCTCACTGTACATGCAGACCTCGGGTTGGCCGGTGTCGTCCTCGGTCAGAGCGACGATGCCGTCGAGCGCGTCGTCCAGCCACTGAGCAGCCTCCTTGTCGCGCGGGGTGGCCCATTCCTCGGGCCAGTTCTCCACCACGAACATGAACCCCAGCGCCCACACCTGGCCAAACGACGGGATTTCCCGCCCGTCCATCTCGGCACGCTCTTCCTGGGGCAGGCTCAAGATGGCGCCGCGCATGTCCATGGCCTCGGGCTGGAAGGTGCGTTCGTCCTCCAGCGTCTCCACGGGCTGGTCGAGCTGGTGCTCCACCTCGTTCCATCGGCGCTGCCACAGCTCCATGAAGCGGGCCTGCTGGGCCGCATCATGGAACGCGGGTAGCAACGGCAACGGGCTGCCCTCGGCCACGTCGAGCGCCGCGCCGTCGCCCAGCAGCATGGGCAGGTAGTCGGAAGCGGGGATGCAGCGGCGCGTGCAGACCAGGGCCGTGAGAAAGCCGTCGCAGAACTCCCATTGCGGGATTTCCTCAGCGCGCTGGCGCAGGTCGTCCAGCAGATCGTCAAGCTCCTGGAGTTCGTCGGGCGTCAGGGCGGTGGCTTCGGTCATAGGGTGGGTTCTCGCGGTGCGGGGCGGGGATGCGCTGGACGCATCGCTGCGAAGTATAGCGCCGCCCCATTGCAGAAGTGCGGCGTACAACTTGCAAGACCGTGACGTTCGGTACCGCGCGCCAAGCCGGGTGCACCCCCGCGACCGTTCGCCGGAGCGGCGGCCGCTCCCGAGTGGCTCCTTTTGGCCGGGTACGGTCCGACGCCGAGCAAAACTGAGCGGCTTCCTGGGCCGGCCCGCGTAGGGCAGAGGACGACCCTTCAGCGACATCCGCGATCCTGAACTCGTCGCCTCAAAGCAGTCAGTCGGACCCGTGCAGACCCGCCCGAAGGGGGCTCCGCAGGAGGAACACATAGGCAGACGACCGTTTGGTTGATTGAGCGTTAGCATCCAGCCGTCGCACTTTGACGCTGGCGATCAGTCGCTCGGAGGCTTGATCTCGTCGGTAGCCTCACACGTGTCATAGAACATTCCCTAAGACAGATGTTTGTGGAGGAAGGCGGCGACATTCTTTACCGCATAGTCGATCTGCGCCGGTTGATCGTAATAGTCGAAATGGGTGCCGTCCCCCCACGCCAATTCCTTCACTGCCCCCAGGAGCGAGTAGAACTTCTTGGCCTGCTCAGGGAAGGCGCATCCGTCGGAGTGAACCATAATCGTCGGAACTTTGATGGCCGACGCCTTGCTCACCGGATCGAAATCCAACCACGGCCCGTGCGACATCACGGCGAACTCGTTCTTCCACTCTGGAACGCCGCCGCGCGCCTTGTTGAAGTAGTAGTCGTAATTTCCCTTCGGGTTGTAATTCAGGGCGCTCGGATCATCCACGCTGTAGGTCGGCACCGTCACCTGCTCGCCGCTCCGCTCGAATCTCAGCTTCGCCTCCGCTCCCGCCGCGCGACGCCGCGCAATTTCCGCCGCGCCGACAAGACGTTCGTTTAACTCGGGGTCTGGAAGGAATGCAGCGACCGTCGCAAACGCCTTGACGCGCTCATCGGCAGCGACGAGGTAAGCGCCGTTTCCGCCTGATGTGCACACTCCGACCATCCCGATAGCCTTCGTATAAGGCAAGGCAGTTAGATACGAGACGGCGGCTTTCAGATCGCTCAATTTTGCGGCGGGAGACTCCAATTGCCGAGGCTGCCCTTCGCTTTCGCCATAGTGACTGTAGTCGATCACAAGCGCCACGAACCCGTTCTCCGCGAGCGTGCGCCCGTAAGCGCCCGCCATCTGCTCTTTAACCGAACTTAGAGAGCCCGCCACGACGACCGCCGGGTAGCGGCCGCTCTCGTTCAAGTTCTCGGGCTCGAACAGGTTTCCCGCCAGCGTCAAGCCATCTCGCTTGAAACTCACTTTACGCATCATCATGCTTCCTTCCAAGTTGTGTGGATTCCGTCGGGCCGGCGACGTGCAGCCCGCGACGAGTCCGGCGACGCCTAGGGCCGCGACCGCGAGAAAATCGCGTCGGGTTGGTACATTCATCTTCGTTCCTTCTTCAATTGGGTCGAAAAACGGCGGGGCGCTCGTTAGAAATCAGCCCGTCGCGATGGCGCGCCAGAATGCTGAGAAGCCGTCGGCGCAAGCGGTTTTGGCGAGCTTGGGCTCCGCGGCGATCGAATCGATAGTGGCCTCGGCCATCGCAACCATCAGCGCGCCGACGAATGCCGGGGGCTGCTTGCGCAGCGCCCCCAGCGACCTGGCCTTTATCAATAGGCCGCTGACGACTTGGAAGCTTTCCGCGGCCGACGCCCGCGTTGTGGGGGTGATTCGGTCGGAGACTTTGAGCTTCGCCATCGCTTGGCGCTGCGCTGGATGCGCCAGCCCCCAGCTCACGTAGGCGGACCAAAACTGCCCAAGACTTTCGCGCAAATCCTTAGAGCCCGGCGGTTCCGAATAAGCCAGTCGCAGCTGGCTTTTGAGGTCCAGATACAGCTGATTGGCCAGCTCGTCCTTGCTCCCAAAGTAGATGAAGATGGTCCCCTCGGCCACGCCGGCTGCCCTCGCGATGCGAGCTGTGGAGGCGGATAGTCCTTCCTCTGCGATCAGCCGAGTGGCCGCCTCGAGGATCGTTTGGCGCTTGTCTGCACTGAGAGGGCGGGCCATAAAGAGCAATGAGTGAGTGAACGCTCATTCTATCGAACGGAGGACATTCGTCAACCGACGGACCGACCGACAGGGTTGTAGGTCAGTGCCGGGGAGTCGACAGTCGCCAAGGGCAGCTAATGGCCGGCTACTGCCATTGCACTTGACGTCGTCACATGCTTGATGCGGGCGGAGGGAGGCTCGGCCGGCGTTGCGGCGGCAGGGCAATAAGGTCCGATAACGAACTGCTTATCGGGCCGAAGGGTGATACAGGCGAATATCCCGAAAACTGCTGGACTTACTGTTTGGGGCCCGCGGGCACCTTTGTCGCTCGGGTCCTTGCTGACGGTACCCGAGCGTGATCGAACAGCTGTGTTAGGAGCCGGATTTTAGGGCTTACTTGTCGCCATAATGAAGCCGACAAGCGATAATGGTCAGTTCATCGTCGTTGGCGAAATACACCAAGCGGTTGCTGTCGTCGATTCGCCGCGACCAGTAGCCCGACAGGTTGCCTTTCAGCGGCTCGGGCTTGCCGAGCCCGTCGAACGGTTCGCGTTGGGCGTCCTGGATTAGGGCGTTGATGCGCTTGAGCGTTTTCCTGTCTTGGCCCTGCCAATAGACATAGTCTTCCCAGGCATCTGGCATAAAGGTCAACCGGCGCGTCATTCAGCGTCCGGGTCGATCAGGTCGTGCTTCTCGGCCATGCCAGCGCGATGCTGCTGAATAGAACGCAGCAGGCGCGCGGCGTTAGCCGGCGAGCTAAGCAAATGCATCGTTTCCATCCAACTGTCGTACTGGTCTTGCGACATGATGACCACGTTCGGCGCGTCGCGGCGTGTGATGAGCACAGCGTCGTGGTCGTCGATGGCCTGGTCCATGACTGCCTTTAGGTTGCTGCGGGCGTCGGAGAAATGGATGGTACGCATACCGACCTCCTTAGATTACTAGTACTATAACTTGTACAAGTATAGCAAATCTACGTGCTGAAGGGGCTGACGCCTGGCGTGCAAGAGGCACTTGGCCAGAAACGTCATAGCGTCGGAAGGAGCGCAATGCATCGAACTCGCCACATAAGGTGCAATATGGTAGGTGAGCTTTGATAATTATGGTGCACATTTCGCCAAAAGCGCGTCCTGCGAATGGAACGGTCTGCGCAGGCCTTCACCGCTTGCTGCGTGCAATCTTTAAACATAAGGCACGAAGAGCGAAATTTTGCTGATTACCGGGGCGTTATGTTTGGAGGTGAAGAGCAGGGTGTCTGCCGGCGGCACCCGCATCTCAGCCGGTGGTCGGCGTGCAGGCGTTGGATACGGCAGAAAAATCGAAATGCGCAGCGGCATACAGGGCATTGCACGCCCAGACTTCCTCGCCGTTCTTGTAGAAAGTGACCCACTTGCCGTCGCTGATTGGGAGGATGTCAATGTACGGACTATCATCACGTTTGCTGATTTCTGGCCCCTGCTACTAGGCCGGAAGTGTTCTGAAGAATTGCCCAGGTTGCCTATGCCCATAATTTCTCTCACTGAAGCGCTGAACAATCTCACGGTAGACAATCTGAAATCGCTGATGCGCTGGCTTCCGGAAGCCTCACGCATCGGAAAGAAGAGTGGGCTGGTTGAAGAGATCCTGCGCAACCTTGCCGGCGACAGGCTGCAAGCGCTGTGGGAGGGGCTGGACAAGACTCAACGTCTGGCGGTAGCAGAGGCCACCTATGCGGAGGATGGCTGCTTTAATGCCACGCGGTTTCGAGCCAAGTATGGGCGTTTGCCGAATTTTTCGGTCCGGGACGAGCGGCGCCGACACGAGCACCATGGGCCGCCCACGGCGTTGTGCCTGTTTTTGTACTATCAGAATGGATGGCGCTACGTGCCAGCCGATCTGAACGAGCGGCTCATGGCATTCGTGCCGGCGCCAGAGCCTGTCCGGCTGGACACGGTCGATTCGCTTCCCGGCATATACGGTGAAAGCCCATTGTCGGTGCGGCTGTGTGAGCGCGATGCCCTGGCGGATCTACCGCTGCTACTGCGTCTGGTGGATCAGGGAAAGCTTAAGGTCAGCGAGAAGACAGCGCTGCCGGGCACGGCGACGTTGCAATTGTTGTGCGGGCAACTGTCCGGTAGCGACTACTACGCCGAGCCCGTGCCGGGACCCACCGATCAGGAGATAGGGCCGATCAAGGCATTTTCTTGGCCGATGCTGCTTCAGGCAGCGGGGCTTGTGCAGCGTAACGGGAGCAAGCTGGTGCTAAGCAAGGCTGGACTGACAGCCCTGACGACGCCAACGGCTGACGTGCTTGTCAAAATCTGGCGGAAATGGCTGAAAGCGACGTCGCTGGATGAATTTAGCCGAATAGATGTCATCAAGGGGCAAAAAGCCAAGGGCGGTGCGATGGCTGCAGTGGCGCCGCGCCGCGCGGCGATCGCAGAGATGCTGCAGCGTTGTCCGGCCGGGAAGTGGATCAGCATCGACGCGTTTTCCCGTTTCATGGTGGCAACTGGGCATACTTTCGACGTGGCCCGCGACCCTTGGAGTCTTTACATTTGTGAGCCGGATTACGGCAGCCTGGGGCACAGCGGCTACCATGACTGGGACATTCTTCAGTTGCGGTATATGCTCTGCTTCCTGTTCGAGTATGTGGCGCCACTTGGCATCATTGATATCGCATACACCGAACCGGCGGGGGCTCGGCCTAATTTTCACGATATGTGGGGAACGGACGAACTCCAATTCCTCAGTCGCTACGATGGCCTGGCCTATTTTCGCGTGACCTCGTTGGGCGCCTATTGCCTTGGCGCCAGCGGCCACTACACGCCGGCGCCGGTCCAGTCTAGCGTAAGGCTATCCGTCATGCCCGGCATGCAGGTCAAGGTCATCGCGGGCCGTCTGTCGGCAGAAGAGTCTCTGGTTCTGGACATGTGGGCAACCGAAGAGGCGGACAGACTCTGGCGGCTCGACCTTCAGAAGGCCATCGTAGCGGTCGAGAGGGGGCATGACATCGCCGAACTTCGCGAATTCCTGCAGGCCCGGGACGACCAGCCGGTACCAGACACGGTGGAATCCTTCATCAAGCGGGCTGGCAAGCAGGGCAAGGCGCTGAAAGTTGCGGGGACCACGCTGCTGATTGATTGCAATGACGCGCAAATGGCAGCCATGCTGGCCACTCGCAAGGAGACCGCCCATCTGTGTCTGCGCGCCGGTGATAAGCATGTGGTAGTGCGGCTCGAGGACGAAGATAAGTTCCGGACACATATTCGCGCGTTGGGCTATGGGATGACGGCCTGAGGTTTGCGCCGGTCGGTGGTGCCATGCCAGGGGCGAGCGCTATGCGACGCGAAGATAGATGGGTGACGGCCCGGCCGCAGACGCAGGCCGTGGTGCTGGCGGGTGGCTCGATGCCGAGCGGGTCCCGGTGAGGTTCCGTCCCCCATCGTATTTGGGCCAAGTCCAACTGCGGTACCCATTCCGGCTCGTAAGGCACCTACCGGGTCGCCAGGGCGCAGCCCAGCACTGGGTGCGCCGGCGCCAGGCGTAATGGAATCCCTGAAACAGGTCGCGCGGCGGCGCAGTGCAGGGCGGGGTGGTATCGTACGATTTTGTTCGCTGTGTCGATGGTACGCAGGTGCAATGCGAGAGTGTTAAGGGGGACATCAGCCGCGATGGTGGATTCGGGGTATCCGCAGTTCTTTCGTCCGTTGACGCTGAAGAGGCGAAAGCTGATCGCTGCCTGCATCCGCGCATTCTATGCGCGGCTTTATGGCTCCCATGCCGACTACCGCTCCATCCTTGGGCGCGAGGACTTGCGTGACCTCTTTGTCCAGACGATGCAGTCCGCCACGCTGCCGGCCGATCCTGCCGGTGAAGATGGCGACGACGGATTCGCCGCCGGTGACCTGGCCGACGACCAGAAGCTGGCAAGCGCCATCGTGCGCCTCCTTGTTGCGGACGGCTGGCTGGAAACCGCCGAGGATCGCGTCCGACTGGTTACCGCCTATCGCTTCACCCGCGCCGGCAAGATCTTCGCTCAGGCGCTGACGCTGGCCGACCGCCCACGCGAACGGACCCGTCAGCGCAACATGCGCTCCTGCAAGAATGCACTGAGTGCCTTCATCGAGCGCCGCGATGTGGAGGACCTGCTCGACGCCTACGAGTATGCCGATCGGGTCATTGCCGACCTCTCCGAAGATATCGAGCTCTTTTACGACCTGGCTCGCAAGATATTGCTCGATGCGCATGTGCAGGGCAATTGGGATGGGTTTATCGAGTTCGTAGAGCGACGTTTTCGTGATGAGTTCTCGCCCCGCCTAGTCTATGACAATGCCGAGCGCCACCGGCTGGACATCGGGGCGCTAATCGAACGTCTTAACGATTTGAGCGCGGCCGAGATGCAGGCCATTGACGATGACTTGGCCAACCACGCGGCATGGGCCGCGCAGGCCGCGCCGGACGGGGCGATCTTGAGATGGATGCTTGATCGGATCGACGAGATGGTGACCGCGGCCTGCCGGACGAAACAGCCGGAATTGTTCCGGGCCATGGAAAGCTATGTCCGCCGCCATGTGGTCTTGTTGTCGCAGAGTCTGTTCATGGGGGCATCAGGCAGCGGGGCGGCATTGTCCACCCTGATCCGCCGCCTGGGGGAGATGCCGGAGCGGGATCAGGGCGCGTGGCTGGAGCGGCAGGGAGCGGCGCTCGCACCGGTAAGCGTGGCGCTGTATGATCCGGCCGCGGTGCAGCCGAGAAAGACCGCCGAGCGTAACCGGGCACAGGCCGTGAGCATCGTTCCGGAAATCACACGAGAAGAGCGTTTGCGTCAGTTCGTGCGGCAAGCGCAGGAGCGGGCCTTCTCCTTGTCGCATCACGATGTCGTGGATTACTTGCTCGGTTCCATGCGTGGTACGGGCGCGCTGCGCCTATCCGAGTTGCCGGTCGACGATGCTATCCAGGCGTTATCGTTGTTGCGGGCAGTCGAGGCAGCACGGGACCATGAGGGACTGGACGTGGAGCGGCTAGATGCCGAGCCGCTGGACAATGCCATCATGTCGGGCACTGACTATGCAATCAGGAGGCGCCACATCGGCCATGGATGAAATTACGATTGGGCAACTGGTGGAAGCGGAACTGAAGGCGGGGGGCGTCCGGCCGGAGGCGTTCGGGCAGATCCTTGGCCGCCTGTTCGGGCTGTCCATCTTGCACCGGGAGGACAGCGCCATCGAGCGTCAGCTCTACGACGACGCCGTGCGTATCGAAGGCCTGCTCAATGCGTACTTCGATGTGGGCGGGTTCCGGCTGCTGCACGAGCGACATCAGAGTTATTTTCGGCTTTACCCGCCGGGGGCGCGCGTGCCGGGACTGCCCGCCGAGGACGATGCTATCGCGGTGGACGCCGTGCGGGCGAAGCTCTCCGCCGATTTCGTGGCATGCTGCCTGGTGCTGCGCTTGCTGTACAACGAAAGCCTGCGCCAAGGCTCGATCAACGAGCGCAACGAAGCGCTTGTCACCGTGGAATACCTGAATGCCACGCTGACTGCGCAGGCGCGCCGCTCACTGCCGGCCAAGACTGCGCGGGAGAAGCTCTTCGCCGACCTGAAGCGTGCCCGTCTGATCGATTACCGGGCGGATTCCGAGGTGGAAGATGCTGACGCTCTGGTCGCCATTCGTGGGACGATCCTGCAGTTCGTGGCGGATTCCGCCATTGATGCCCTGCTGACCGAAACACGGACGCCCGTGTCGGCCGTCACGTCGCCGGAGCCCGACGATGAGGCTTGAGAAGCTCATCCTGGTCAACTGGGGCTTCGTGGTGTCCCGGGAATACCCCTTTGGCCACACCACCTTGCTGTCGGGTTCGACCGGCGTTGGGAAGTCCTCTTTCCAGGACGCGATCCAGCTGGTCATGACCGGCGGCAAGCAGCACATCAACGTGTTCAACTCGGCGCAGGACGAGAGCGGCGCCTCGCGCGCGGGCGGCAAGGTGAGGCGGACGCTGGCGTCTTACGCGGTAGGCATGCGCGACAACCTCTGCGTCCGGCCGTATGGATCGCACACCTATGTCGTCGCCGTCTTCGCGCCCGATGAGTGGGAGTCCGCCGAACCATTCACCGCCGTGGTGGCCGTCGAAGCTGCCGTGTCTGGTACGCGCGAGCAAGGTCGCAGCGTCGACGTGGCGCGCAAGCTCTACTTTGTGCTACCAGGCAGCCGCGTAATGGAGGCGGATTTCATCGAGTCGCGCAAGGGCAATTCCATTACCGCGGTGAAGGTCGAGGATATCTACCATCGGCTGCGCCAGCGCTATCCGCGCGTCCTGCCGTTCGAGAACAGCATCGAAGATTATCTGTGCAAGCTCTATGCTGAGTTTCGCGGTGGTGGCAAGACGCTGGTCGGGCCGCGCGAGGCCGAAGCGGCGGCGCGGGCTTTCGTCCAGTCCATTGCTCGCAAGACCGTCGGCTCGGTGGACGAGTTGATCCGGGAGCAGGTGCTGGCCGAGCCTGATTTTTCCGATCAGATCGGGCATATCGCTTCGCTCATGCAAAACGTGCAACGTCTGCGCAAGATCGCCACCGAATTACTGGCGTGCCGGGAGCGGCTGGGCGTGCTGAAGGCACACGCGGATGCGTTCCTTGCCGCGTTCGAAGAGGCCATGGAGGCCGAACTGGGCGAAGTACTGCGCCGACAGCGGGATGTCGAGGAGGAGATCCAAAGGCTGGAGGCCTGCCGGCGTCTTGCCTTAGCCGATGTCGAGAAGCAGCAGGCGCTTGCCGACCGGCATGCACAGGCGCTGAAGCGCGCCACGGAATTGCATGGCACTGCCAAGGGTCGGCTCAACGGCAATCCGGTGGCGCAGGATCGTGAGCGGCTCAGCCGCGAGATAGCCGTGGCCACCGATGGGCGATCCCGTATCGCGCTGGACGTTCTGGCCGCCCTAGCGGGCTTGCGCGGCGTGCTCGACGAACTGGCTGCCCTGGCCAAACTGCCTGCAGGACCGGCCTCCGCCTACGCATCCCATGTGGAGCGGCTGGTTGTCGATGCCACGGCGATCGATGGCGCGGACGGCCAAGCCGCCGCGCGTGAGTTGGCGGCGATGCTGACAGGCGCGCAGATCGAACCCGCGAGCCTGCGGCGCGACCGGTTCGCCAAGCTGGATGCCGCCCTGGCTCCCATTGCGCAGCGACTGCACGGCGCCGACGGCCTGTATGGGGCAGTGGTACAGGAGCAGGCGCGGGAGTCGGATCGCGCTGCCGCCCTGCAAGGAGAAATCGACGACCTGAAGCGGCGCCGGCAAGGGCTGGAAGATGGCCACTTTGACTTGCCGGCGCATGTGGAGGTCGCAGTCCGATATCTCGAGGCCCAGATGCCGGGCGCCCGTCCCAGGGTACTTTGCAACCTTGTCCAGCCGCGGGAGGGCTCACGCTGGCAGAACGCTATCGAAGGGCTTTTGGGCGGCAACCGCTTCGTGATCCTGGTGGACGCGCAATACGAGGCGAGCGCCATCCGGGCGCTGCGACACGAGCTGGTGGCGACTAGACAAGGACGAGAGGCTTCCGTGGTGCAGGGCGAACTGGCCAAGCGGCGGGCGGAAAACCAGGCGCTGTCGCCCGACGCCGTGCTGCAGGAATTGGTGATCGCCGATGAGACCGCGCGCGCCTATCTGGTTGCAAGTTACGGCCGTTATGTCAAGGTAGCGGATGCGCAGGCGCTGCGCGGCGCGCCACAGGCACTGACCGTGGACGGCATGGCCAGTGGGGGGTTCAAGATGTTTTCGTCATGGGTGGACGACGGCGAACTGGCCTTCGGTGCCGAGGCCCGGCGCAAGCGCGTGGTGAGGCTCGTCCGGCAGATCGACGAAAAGTCGCAGGAAAGGGACGCACATCGCGCAGGCGCTGCGGAGTTGGCCGCGTGGGGTGCGCGTCTGCTCGCCCTGCAGCTTGTGCCTGTCGCGCCAATGCTGGACAAGCTGGGTGAGACGCAGCGCGAACTGAATAGTCTCGCGGCGCAGCTCGCCAGCCTAGATGACGCCGATCTCATCGTGCTGGAGCGGCGCGTGGCGCGTGCGGAGCAGCTATTGGAGGGCCACCACCGCCTATCCAATACCGCATCACGCTTAGCAGGCGAAGCGGAGGGGAGGGCGCGTGGCTTCGAAGCGAACATCGGTGACGCTGAAGCTAAGCTTGTTGAGTGCAAAGATGCCGTGCGCCAGATAAACGCCCGCGTGGCTGAACTGATCCGGCTCAATCCGCATTTCGATCCAGTCCGGCTGGAGCAGCGCGCTCGGGAAGCGGCCAAGGAGCAGACCGCCGCGTCCTTTGATGGGCGGCGGCGCCAGCAAGCCGGGATCTACCGCCAGGAGCGCGAGGCATTCGAGCGGAAACTGGAGGCCCATAATCTCTTGTCATCCTCGTTCGATGAGCGGGTCGACTTTCAGCCTTGCCAGTCAACCCAGGGGGAGTACGAGTGGCAAGCCTATGGCGGCGTACCTGCCGCCCGGCGACAGATCTCGGCCATGTTAGAACGGCTCGACCAAGTGCGCATTCTCAACAACACCAGCGAGCTGCGGGACGCCGAGAAGAGCTTCAACAACACCTTCAGCACGCATTTCGCGCTGGCCGTACGCACCGCGGTGGAGCAGGGCATCGATCCGCTCAAGCGGCTCAATGAGAAGCTCAAGCGACTGGCATTCGGCGAAGACCGTTTTGAGATCGAATACGGGCAGATGGTCAAGGAGTACAAAAAGTACTTCGACCTGTTCCAAGAACTGAACCGGCTGGCCGAGACACAAACGCCGGTGGATTTGTTCTCGGCCGCCGAAGGCGTCCTTTCTGCCGAAAGCGTCGTGGCGCTGGACGACATCAAGCTGCTATTGCTCGACACCAACCGCGACCACGCATTGCGGCGACTGAAGGACATAGCGGACTACCGCAACTATCGCCAATATGACATCCGCAAATATTCGGAGGACGGGCGCGAGGCGTCCTTGGCAAGAATGGCGACGTTCTCGGGAGGCGAGCTGATGACGCCAGCCTATCTGGTGCGGGCCGCGGTGCTGGCCCAGGCATTTCGGCAGTTCGAGAAGACGCCGAGCCTGAAGCTCATGATGATCGACGAGGCCTTCGACAAGATGGACGAAGGCCGCACCGCTGCTGTGATGCGCTATCTCAATGAGAACCTTGGCTTGCAACTGGTGGTTGCCATGCCGTCCCGCGCGTCCGGTCCCCTGCTCGAGTTGTTCAGCTTCGAGCATCGTTTTTCTCTGATGAAGGTTGAGGGCCTGGCAGGCGAACTCGATAAGATTACCGAGGTGGACAGCTCCCTCTTGAAGGCCGACCGACTACATGCCCTATGGACTGAACGTCGGGAGGCGGTGCGCCGTGAAGCGGCATGGCAGTTCGACTTGCAAGAGGCGCGCAAGCAGTTGATCTCGGACATGGGGGCATGAGCGCCGACGACATTCCGGGGCGCCGGCCGGACGCGCTCACCGCGTTGCTGAATGCACTGGTGGACCGTATCGAGGCAAAGCCGTTTGCCGAGAGACGCCGCGATATCGGCTTCCCGTTGAGTGCCGGGACGTGGCCGGAGTTTTTCTCGATCGACCTTCACGGCGAACGCATGTTCGTATGGCGCGCCCTGGAAGCGCTGCAGGCGCAACCCGGATTTGCACTGATGCTAGACCAGCGTCGTGGCCAGCGGGATCTTGATATCTGGGAGCGCTCACCGAAGCTCGTCATCGCAGCTCAAGCGGAAGCGTTTCTTCGCGACGAGACGGGGCGCCAGCCCAATGCCGTGGTCGCCTGGATGGCTCAGTGGCGGAAGGCTGTGCCAGCGCGCGTCAACAACGCGGCGCTGTGCGAGCGGCTGCTGTCCCGCCCGATCCTCATCCTTCCGCGTTCACCGGAGCAGGTGCTAGAGCGTTTCGCGGGCATCCCGGCGCTTGCGAGCGAGAGCCTCATGCTCCATGAGGTAGCAAGCCGGCAGTTCTGGGGCCTGTCTAAAGTTCTCAACGGCCAGCAGGAGGCCATTGCCCTGTTGCTTGACACGGAAGTTTGCCCCTTTCCAGACAAGCCGGTGCAACTGCTGGTAGCTGCGCGTACAGCCGATCCTGCCGCCCCGGTCCTGTTTGTGGAGAATGCCGCAACGTTCGAGTCGATGGCGGCGGGGAGGCTGAGCGCCGCCGAGGGTTTTGTCCTGATATTCGCATCCGGATACAAGGCGAGCGCGAGGAGGCTGCGCCAGCCGGGTGGCAGCTCAGTCTACTTTGCCCCGAGCGTGTTTGAGCGGAATGCGGCATTGGGGCGTAGCTTTCTTGCATGGCTGCATGGCACCGACGACACGCGCCCAGTTCATTTCTGGGGCGACCTGGATTTTGCCGGGATGGATATTCTTAAGGAGTTGCGCGTGGTATTTCCAGACGCGCAAGCGTGGAAAGCTGGCTACGAGGCGCTGCTTGCACGCCTGCTCGCGGAGGAGTCCCACGCGGCGGATGAAGCAAGGAAGTCGGGCCAGACCGATCCGGGCTTTACCGGCTGCCCTTATGCGGATGAAGTGCTGCTGCCAGCACTACGCAGGCACGGCCGATTTGTCGACCAGGAAAGTCTGTAGCGTCTCGACGCGCCAGACAACTACGCGAAAACCTGCCGATGAATGCATGCCTTTGGGACAAAGCTTGGTATTGACCGCCGCATTTTCCATGCTCCGGCACGCTAGTAGAAGCACAATGAATTTGTGCCGGTTCGCGTGGTGACACGTTGCAATCCCGTGGCCGAGCAGGCAGGTTGCCTGCCGTATGCTTTTTTCGCATTTAGTTCTCGACTCTCTCTTTTGCGTTACCTGATAACGTACGCGCGCAGCGCCAGAGTTTAGACATTATGCCGGGTATGTCTCGCGGCACTGGCGGTGGTATCGCCGATCTGCTCGCCGGCGAGAAGTCTTCGTCATCGGCGGGGCAGGGCGGTGCGGCACGTCACGGATCTCCGCATACTGTTCATCATCTCTTCGAGACCCTCAACAGGCTTTCAGATCCGAGAGACGGTATCGACCGATTCCGAGTGCAACCGCCGCTCGACCGTCGGTGCCCGCTCGGCAAGCCGAGCCGGGGGCTTTATCGTGGGCCCCTAAAGCGGGATGGTATCGTTGCCGTGGCGGACGCGATCCAGACGGAACAGATTCCGTAGCAGAACATCTTAGGCCTCCTTGGGGAGTACTTGACGACCGCTTCGCCTTACCAGACCGTGAAGCCACCATCGACAGCGATGGCCTGGCCAGTGACAAAGCTTGCGCCGGGCGAGCAGAGCCACATCACGGCGCTGGCAATGTCGGCCGGCTCGCCCAGCCTTTGCATGGGCGTTGCGAGCGTCAGTTGGGCCATGTCTTGCTGGTTCTCTGGGCGGTCGGTGATAGCCGTGTGCGCAATGCCGCCGGGGCAAATGGCGTTGACGCGGATGCCGCGGCTGGCGTAGTCCACCGCAACTGACCGGGTCAGTCCGAGCACCCCGGCCTTTGAGGCGGAGTAAGCCGACAGTCCGGGTCCGCTGACGAGCCCCATGATGGAGGACGTATTGACGATGACCCCTGCGCCGTACTCCAGCATCTGTGCACACTGGTATTTCATGCACAGCCAGACGCCCTTCAGGTTGACGGCAATGGTCTTGTCCCACTCGTCCTCGGAGAAATCGCAGATCGGCGCGCCGCGCGGAGCGATGCCGGCGTTGTTGAAAGCAAAGTCAAGACGGCCCAGGGATCGGATGGTCTGATCTATCGCCCCGGCGACGTCCGCACCTTGCGCAACGTCTGCGCGGACAAAGATGGCCTTGGCCCCGGCTTTTTCGATGTCATGCGCGGTTTCCTCAGCGGCAACCGTGGCGGTATCTAGCAGTGCGACGTCAGCGCCGGACCTGGCGAAGCTCAGCGCAGTCTGGCGACCGATGCCAGTAGCCGCGCCGGTGACAAACGCAACCTTACCTTCGAATGACTGCATCTGGTGGCATCCTCGCATGGTTTCAATTTGCATGGCGCACCAGAAGGCTGTGATAGCTGGCCAGTGGCGCGCAGACGAGGATACGGGGGCGCGAGCCGCTAGCCAACGTCAATTCGGACTAGTCGCAAGCGACATGAGTGTGGAAATCTTGGGGAAGGGGCTGCACGAGGTAAGCCCGCGGCGCCGTGCGGGGCCGGGGAGAACCACTGAAACGGGCCAGTTTCTCTCCAAGCTTCGGCGGAGTAGTTCTGCTGATGTTTGCTCCGGAAACCGGATGGACTGTCGTCGCGCCTCCTCGCCGACGGCACCGGCAGGCGAGGACAAATAACTGCGCATGGTCGCATACAAGGGTTACGTCGCTGCGTCCCAGTTTCACCAGTCCGAGACGGGTTAGCCATCTCAGTATCCTGTCCGTTGCTCCGGTCAGTATGACTTGCAGATCGCGCCACAGTCGAAGGTTTGTTCGGAAATCCATGTACTCCCGTGATCTTCGCAGCATTACCCGCGAGCATGCGCGCGGGCCAGAGGCACCCACCCACGATGACGTGTTAGCCATGGTTGGGGTGCTGGCGCCTTTCTGCCTATGGCTTCAGCACAGACGGCCGCGCCTCTTTCACCTGCACGAAACGGAGCGCTGTCCGCGGCCATCGACAGGCCTGCGCCGCACATTCTTCGGACGCTGCCCGTGACCTCGCGCGAATAGCGGAAAAGGGCAGTGACGGATTCCGTGAGTGCTTCCCTCGCCAGGCGGGCGAATTTAGCAACTAAAGGAAATGTCCCCATCATCTTTTAGCAGGGCCGGACCCGATCGTTCAGCGTGTAGCCTATAAAAGGTGAGAGCCTTGATGAAAGCTTAAAGGCAGCTATAGCCGTCCGCGGCACGGATCAGGCCACTCAGCGCAACCGAGGGCGACGTCATGAGCAGATTGTTCGCAGCAGCGGAGTGCCTGCGCAGGGTTATCGGCGGAGCAGCCTTGACATCTGCTGTTCCCTCCCTGATCGCTGCTGCCCTGGTCCTGGTCGTACTGCAGGGGTGCTCGACTACCCCGGCACGCTTGCCGGCAGTCCCCGCTGACGTAACGTAAGCGGTCGACTAACAACGCCTCTTGCGGCCGGATACGAGGTCGGCTAAACAGCGGATGTCTTGAGATTCCAAGGCAGCAAGGCCTCGTAGTCGTCAGCGGTCTTCGCGAGCGGCAGCGCCTTGAACAAGGCGACGAGATAGCGGTACGTATCGACGCCATTGGCCTTGCAGGTCTCAATGATCGAGTACAGATTCGCGCTTGCGTTCGCGCCAGCCACGGTGTCACAGAAGAGCCAGTTCCGGCGCCCTACGGTGAACGGCCTGATCGAATTCTCAATCACATTGTTCGATATCGGCCAGGCGCCGTTCTCGACGTAACGGACGAGCTTGGGCCACTGGTTATGGAAGTAGTGTAGTGCCTCGCCGAACTTGCTTCGCGGCAACACGGTGTGCAGGTGCTGCAACAGCATGGCTTCGATTTCGTCTAGCACAGGCCGACTCTGCTCGGCACGGATCTGCTGGCGCTGCTCTGGTTTCATCTCGCGAGTCCGAGCCTCGACAGCAAAGAGCTTGGCGATGAGCGCGATGAACTGCGTGATTGGATGTTCGCCACCGCGCTGCTCCTTGGGCAGAGCCTCCTCGGCCTCAATCATGTAACGACGGGCATGAGCCCAGCATCCAAGATGGATCNGTCGATTCGCGTGCGCGACCTTGTCGTANGAGTCGTACCCGTCGGTCATCAACACCGTTCCTGGCTTGATGCCGGCATAGAGCTCCGCAGCATGTTTCGTTGACCGCGTTGGGCTGTAAGCAAACAGCCGTACCGGCGGGCC
>NZ_AQUR01000064.1:0-42259 GCF_000372525.1 Cupriavidus neocaledonicus | reverse complement strand
CGGCNNNGGCATCGCNGCCGAAGCCGCCCAGGATCACGTTGAAGAACGAGCGGTTCATCGCCTTGCACATGATGTACGAGAGGATGGCACCGGACGAACCCACCAGCGAGCCCGCGATGATCAGCATCGGGTTGTTCAGCGAGAAGCCGATGCCGGCCGCAGCCCAGCCCGAGTACGAGTTCAGCATCGACACCACCACCGGCATGTCGGCGCCGCCGATCGGGATGATGATCAGCACGCCCAGCACGAAGGCGATCGCCAGCATCACCAGGAACGGCAGCCATTCCTGCGTCATGAAGAAGGCAATGCCGAAGCCAACCATGGCCACCGCCAGCGCCAGGTTCAGCATGTGCTGGCCGGCGAACACCACCGGTGCGCCCTGGAACAGGCGGAACTTGTAGCGCCCGGCCAGCTTGCCGAAGGCGATCACCGAGCCCGAGAACGTGATCGCGCCGACGAAGCAGCCGATAAAGAGCTCGATGCGGTTGCCCAGCGGGATCAGGTGCGAGCCGGCCGGACTGATGCCGAACGCCGCCGGCTCGGCCACCGCCGCCACCGCGATGAACACCGCCGCGAGACCGATCAGCGAGTGCATCGCCGCGACCAGTTCCGGCATCTTGGTCATCTGCACCTTGCGCGCGACGTAGGCACCGATGCCGCCGCCGACCACCAGCGCGGCGAAGATCAGCGCCAGGCCCGTGCCCACCGACGACTGGGCCGTGCCCGCCGCGAGGAATTCATTCTTCAGCTTGATGATCAGCACCAGCGTGGTGACCACCGCGATGGCCATGCCGATCATGCCGAAGGCATTGCCCTTGCGCGCCGAGGCCGGGTGCGACAGCCCCTTGAGCGCCTGGATNAAGCAGACCGAGGCCACCAGGTAGAGCAGGGTGACGAGGTTCATGCTGACAAGGCCCGCCATCACGCGCCCTCCTTGGCCAGTGCCGGCTTGCCCTCGGGCGCCTTGGCCTTCGGTTCNTTCTTCTTGAACATCTCCAGCATGCGCTGGGTCACCAGNAAGCCGCCGAACACNTTGACCGCGGCCAGTGCCACCGCCAGCGTGCCCATCACGCGCCCGACNCCGCCTTCGGTCAGGCCCGCGGCGAGCATGGCGCCGACGATGATGATGGCCGAGATCGCGTTGGTTACCGCCATCAGGGGCGTATGCAGGGCCGGCGTGACCGTCCAGACCACGTGGTAACCCACGTAGATCGCCAGCACGAAGATGATCAGGTTGATCACCGTGTGGTTCACCATTTCCATCATTGTTCTCCTGATCAGGCCACCGCCTGTTCGACCCGCCGCGTCATCAGGCAGGCGGCGACGATATCGTCTTCCTTGTTGATCACAAGCCTGCCTTCCTTGTCCAAAATTAGCTTGAGGAAGTCCAGCACGTTGCGGGCATAGAGCGCCGAGGCGTCGGCCGCCACCATGCTGGCCAGGTTGGTATGTCCGATCAGGACCACGCCGTTGTGGTTGACCACCTGGTCGGCCACCGTCAGCGGACAGTTGCCGCCCTGCGCGGCGGCCAGGTCGACCACCACCGAGCCGGGCTTCATCTGCGCCACGGTCGCTTCCTGCAGCAGCACCGGCGCCTTGCGCCCCGGAATCAGCGCGGTGGTGATGACGATGTCGGCCTGGATCGCGCGCTGGTGCACCAGCTCGGCCTGGCGCTTCATCCAGTCCGGCGGCATCGGGCGCGCGTAGCCGCCCACGCCCTGCGCGATTTCGCGCTCTTCGTCGGTCAGGAACGGCACGTCGAGGAACTTGGCGCCGAGCGATTCGATCTGCTCCTTGACCGCGGGGCGCACGTCGGAGGCTTCGATTACCGCGCCCAGGCGCTTGGCGGTGGCGATGGCCTGCAGGCCGGCCACGCCGGCGCCCAGGATCAGCACGCGCGCCGCCTTGACGGTGCCGGCGGCGGTCATCAGCATCGGCATGAAGCGCCGGTAGTGGTGCGCGGCCACCAGTACGGCCTTGTAGCCCGCGATATTGGCCTGCGACGACAGCACGTCCATGCTCTGCGCGCGCGTGGTGCGCGGCGCGGCTTCGAGCGCGAACGCGGTGATGTTCGCGGCCGCCATGCGCGCGTTGTTCTCGGCATCGAAGGGATTGAGCATGCCTACCAGTACCGCGCCGGGCTTCATCTGCGCCAGCTCGGCGGGCTCGGGTGCGCGCACCTTGAGCACCAGCTGCGCGCCGAGCGCGTCGGCGGCGCTGCCGATGGTGGCGCCGACCGCCTCATACGCGCTGTCGGGCTGGCTGGCGTTCAGGCCGGCACCGGCCTGCACCACCACCTTGTGGCCCTGGGCGACGTATTTCTTGACGGTCTCCGGGGTGGCGGCGACGCGAGTCTCGCCGCGGAGTGTTTCCCGTGGAATACCAATTTGCATATTCGATTCCCTTGTGTCAGGCCAGCGTCAGCCCGCCGTCGACAAGCAGCGTCTCACCAACCATGTAGGAGGCCAACGGCGAGGCCAGGAAAACGGCGACTCCGGCGATCTCGTGTGGCAAGCCCATGCGGCCCAGGGGCACGCGCGAAAGCGTTGCATCGAGCCGCGCCGGCGAAGCCGTGGTGACCTTGGTGAGCTTGGTATCGACCAGTCCCGGGGCAATGCCGTTGACGCGAATACCTTCGGCTGCCCAGGCTTCGCCCAGCGTGCGGGTCAGACCCACCACGCCTGACTTGGATGCGGCGTAGGCAGGGTTTCCGCGCACGGACCGGAAGCCCGCAATCGAGCTCAGCGTAACCAGGGAACCCTGGCTCTCGCGGAGCATTGGCCGGAACTTGACCGCGCACGCCATCACGCTGGACAGGTTAACGCTCAGGACCCGATCAAAGGCTTCCATTTCGAACTCGGCCCGCTTGTACAGGATGGTGCCCTGTGACAGCACCAGCGCATCCAGGCGCTGAAAGGCAGGCTGCACGGCGTGGATGGCGGCCTGGTCGGAGACATCTACCTGCGCATAATGCAGACCGGAGAGATCAGAGCCCTCGTCGGCGCTGTAGTCCGCCGCGCGGGCACGCGTGCCCCATGCGTGGACCTCTGCGCCGAGTTGCCGGAATGCCTGGGCAATGCCGTTGCCGATGCCGCTGGAGCCTCCCACCACCAGCACCGTCTTGCCGGTGAAGTCCAGGAATCCGGCAAGGCCGGGCTGCGCGATAGGGGTCGGTGTTGAATTCGCCATGATGCTGTGATGTTGGAAGAAGTGCCGGTCAGCGCGAATGCATTTGCAGATGCTTCCAGGCCATTGCCGCGACCGGCCTGGCCAGTTTCCCGGTTTCGAGCGCACGCGTGGAAGTCGCGGTGCCATCCGACGCCCGCTTCATGATGCCTTGCAGGATGCCCGCGGTGCGAAACATGCTGAAGGCGAGGTAGAAGTGCCAGTCCTGCGCAATCTTGTGTCCGGTACGTTGCTCATAGGCACGCCGATAGGCCGCCTCGTCCGGGATACCCAGGCTGGCGGCGTGAACGCCTGCCATGCCCCGGAGTGGGCCCGGTTCGATATGCCAGCTCATGCAGTGATAGCTGAAGTCCGCCATCGGATGGCCGAGGGTCGAGAGTTCCCAGTCGAGCAGCGCAAGGACACGAGGCTCGGTCGGATGGAAGATGAGGTTGTCGAGCCGGTAATCACCGTGAACGATGCAGACCTGCTCCTCCGCTTCGTGCGGAATGTGCTGGGGCAGGCATGACATCAGCGCATCCATCGCCGGAATGGATTCGGTCTGGGAAGACTTGTACTGCCTGCTCCACCGCTCGATCTGTCGCGAAAAATAGTTGCCAGGCTTGCCATAATCGCCCAGGCCAACAGCCTTGCAGTCGACGCTGTGCAGCGCCGCGATGACCCGATTCATCTCGTCGTAGATGGCCGCGCGCTCGTGCGGGGCCATGCCCGGCAGCGACGGGTCCCACAGCACGCGCCCTTCGACATGCTCCATGATGTAGAAGGCGCGGCCGATCACTGCCTCGTCCTCGCACATGGCATAGGTCCTCGCAACCGGCACGTCGGTACCGGCAAGCGCGGCCATCACGCGGAACTCGCGCTCGATGGCATGCGCCGATGGCAGCAGCCTTGCCCGCGGCCCGGGCTTGGCACGCATGACATAGGTCTGACCCGGCGTGACCAGCTTGAAGGTGGGATTGGACTGGCCGCCGTTGAACTGCTCGATGGCCAGCGGGCCGGCGAACCCCTCCACGTGCTGCGTCATCCAGTCGTGCAGTGCAGCGGGATCGAAGCCGATGGCTTCGGTCACCGGGCGCGTGCCGGCGAACGCGGAGAAGTCCGTGCCCATGGGAGTCGCCGGGTTCATCGGGCCGCCAGCATCGACGACAGCGATGCCTCGTTCTTCTCCGCGCGCTCCAGCGCACCATAGGCGTAATACATCACGACGCACATCAGCGACCACGCCAGGCACGCGAGCACATAGAAGAGGGCCTGCTCGTCATCGCCGGGGATCTTGTAAAAGTCGTAGATGGTGGCGATGGCCTGAGACGTCAGCAGGACTACGAGCACGCCGAGTGCAAGCAGACCTTCCCCGGCGCTCAGCAATCTCCAGGCAAAGTAGGCGAGGTACACCGAGAATGCGGACCACATCGCTACGTAGAAGTACGGCCGGGGCTGCGCCATGAAGTCGGCCGACACCAGGACCGCCGTTGCCGCGATAGCGGCGGCAAAGAACAGGACATCCGACAGGATGGACGGCTTGTAGCGATGCGTGACGGCCATCAGTCCGGCAGTGGCGATCACCGGAATACCGAAGCCCCGGGAGAACGCATCCAGGAAGTAAGAGATGCGATAGGAGAATTCCACACCGCCCAGGAAATAGAGCAGGAAGTTCGATGCCGAGAACGTCACGACCAGCCACTCGAACCCGAGCAGATAGTTGCGCTTGCCCAGAAACTTCAGGCCGAAGATCAAGGACGTTGCCACCAGAGTGGCGATCGAAAGGCAGAGAATGTAGAAGCTGAGTTCCATTACGACTCCAGGTATATGTTTTCGGGCAGCTTCGTCACTTCTGCGGGGCGAGGCTGGCGAGGTAGCTCGCCATCGCCTTGCGGTCCTGCGCTGAAGCCGCCATGGCAATGCGTTTCATCATTCCGGTCGGATCGCTGCGCGTGCCGTCGGCGAACGCGTCGAACTGCGCGAGCAGGTAGTCATAACCCTGGCCGGCAAGGCGCGGAAACTGGTCACGCCCCATCAACTGGCCGCCGTGGCAAGCGATGCAGTTGCCCGATGCCACCAGTTGCCTGCCCCGCTCCCGCAACACGGCATCCGGCGTGAAAGTCCGGTTGGCCACGGCCGGTTGCCTGGCAAAGTGATCGGCCAGATGGTTGATCTCGGTCTCGCTCATGGTCATCGCCAGCGGGCCCATGGTAGGGTTGTGCCGCTCGCCGCTCGCGAACTTGTGGAGCTGGTCCGCCACGTACGGGGCCGGCTGGCTTGCCAGGCTCGGATAACCCTGATGCATCGAATTGCCCCTGACGCCGTGGCACGCGATGCAAGCGTCCGTCACGTGAGGCCAGGGTCCGCTATTGGTCTCGTAGGCCGCCGCGGACGCAGAGATGTAGCGGTCAAGCCGATAGAGTCCGAGGAGGTCGGGCCCCAACCAGGCCAGCAATCCGCCAACGATGGCGCCGGCGGCGCCCAGCAAAATCCGTTTCTTCATCTCAGCCTCCTACGCCCGACGCAGCGCGTTGAGCGCCTGGAGCGCGGCGTGGTGACCCGATCGCACGGCGCCGTCCATGTAGCCGGCCCAGATCTCGGCCGTCTCGGTGCCGGACCAGATCAGCTTCCCGCACGGTGGGCGCAAGGCCTCGCCGTGGGTGCTCCAGAAGCCCGGCGGGATCGCGGAGACGCAGGTGATCGTCCATGGATCAGCGCGGCCCCAGTCGTGGTCGTGATATGACACCGGGGACAGCGCTTCGCGGCCAAAGGCACGGGCGTACAACGCCGTCAGGAATTGCTGCGCGGCCTTGGGTTCAGACGGGACCTGCGCGTTCGAGATAAAGGCGTTGATGACGCCGATCTCCCCCCCTGGCGGAGAGTTGTCGAAAGCCCACAGGATGGGCCCGTTCACCTGGAAGATATGTCCGTTCAAGCCCTTGTCGCGCCAGAACGGCCGGGAATAGACCATGGCCGTCTTCCGCGCCGGCGAGTGGGCGGGCCAGGCACGCTGCAGGGCGGCACGCTTTGCCGGCAGCGGGGGATCGAACTGGATCTGCTGGCACAAGGGTGGGCTCAGGGCCATGATGACCTGCCGGGCGCGCATCTCGCCATGGTCCGTGTGCAGCGTGACGACGTCGCGGTCCCATCCGGAGATTCGTCGCACCGGGCTCGACAGTCGCACCTTCCCGCCTAACGCCTGCGCCATCCGGTTGCTCAGTACCTGCGACCCGCCGACGAAACGCGTTTCCTGCGCGCTATGCTTGATGCTGTCGAGTTGCATATAGTCGCAGGCAGCCGAATTGATCATCGAGAGGAAATGCAGCAGCCCCATCTTGGCCGGCATCACGCCGCCGGTGAGCGCGAGGCTCGCATTCCAGCCGGTGCGGTCCTCCGGCTTGATGTTCTGTCGCGCCAGCCAGTCGCCGACCGAGAGCTTGTCCAGTTCGGCTGCCTTCGGTGACTTCCATGGCGCGCCGGCGGGAACTTCGCGCGAGAGCCCGCTGAGCTTGCTCCCGATCGCCTCGTCGCTGCCGAACGTGCCCCTGAGGTCTATCTCCAGGCGGCCGTCGCCGCCGAGAATGACGGTGTTGCCCTTGTAGAAGCTCGGGAACGTGCCGACGTCCAGTTCACGCGCAAGGTCGGCCACGGCGGTCTGGCCAGGGCCGATCCACTGGCCGCCGACCTCGGACACGTGCCCGGAACCCACGTCGTAGTTCAGCGTCCGCCCGCCGACGCGATCACGCGCTTCGAGCACGACCAATGACTCGCAGCCGGCATGGCTCAGGTCCCGTGCCGCCGTCAGGCCCGCCAGGCCCGCGCCGACAATGACGACGTCGAGGACGTCCGCTGGCTTGCCGGCATGCGCCGGCCCAGGGCTCAGGCTGCCCATACTGCCTACCGCAGTCGAGATGCCAGCCAGCTTGAGCAGCTGCCTGCGCTGCGTGTTGATTGAAGGCTTCACCATGTTGTTTCGCAATTTCATTGCCTCACTGCGGGTCGAGCGCGAACCTGCGCGCGCCCTTCCCGCTTCTCATGCTTCTGTGCCGGACAGCCCAGACCAGTCCGCGCAGCGCCTGCTGGTCAGCCTGTTGCACGGCGGCCGTACATTGCTCCAGGATCTCCGGTTCCGGGAACAACATCAGTTCTGCCGCGCTCCCGAGCACCAGCGCGATCTCGAACGGCGAGCCCGCCGCGAGCGCGTGGCGCAGGAGGGTCGACAAGAGGCGTTCGATGCCGGCACCGTTTGCCGCATCCACGCGAATGCGCGCCACCGAGGCGCGGATCCGGTGGAGCAGTTCGCTGGAGCCGGGCTGCTGCCCCCATGCGGCTGCGCTCGCGCTGGAACATGTCGTCATGACTGCTTCTCACTGCAAAGGGCTGCTTTGTCCGTTGCGCTGCGCCGGCCGCCGCGACGGCCGGTGTCTGGCGCATGGCCGGACGCATGCCGATACGCTTACTCGCGCGCCCAACCATTCTGGTAAAGCCGCCCGGCCAGCACCCCCAGGCGCGAGGCGAGCACGTAGTTCTCGCCGTCCTCGATCAGTGCGGAGCGCACATCGCGGAAGAGCTTCTCGATCGGGAACTCGCGCGTGGTGCCGTTGGCACCGAAGAGCTGGAAGGCCTCATGCGTGATCTTCATCGCCTCTTCGGTCACGCTGACCTTGGCTTGCGCGGTCGCATAGGGATGGCTCTGCGGCGACAAGCGCGCGAATGCCAGGCTGCGGCGCGCGATGGCGCGCGCCATCTCCAGCCGGCGCAGCATCTCGCCGACGCGCAAGTGGGTCATCTGGTGGTCCATCAGCAGCGCCCCACCCTGCTTGCGTTCGTGACAATAGGCCAGCGCCAGCTCGAAGGCCGCACGCGCCACGCCGACGAAGACCTGGCACATGTGGGTGCCTGCGAACGACCAGGTCGAGGCCAGGTTGCCAAGGTAGTCGTCCTTCAGCGCAATGGCGAAGCGCCTCGGCACCCTGACGTTGTCGAAATAGATCTCTCCCTGGGGCAGGGAACGCTGGCCGATCTTGTCCAGCGGCTTGCCGCGCGAGATGCCTGGCAGGTCGAGCGGCAGGATCAGGCCGATGCCGTTGGTGAACCCGCCCTGCTCCCCAGTGCCATGGAAGCCGTCGCCGTAGTCCGCCGCCATGTAGGCCAGCGCGACCTGCGCCACCGATCCGTTCGACACCCAGGCCGAGCTCTGGCCGTTGATGACGATCTCATCGGCACCGACCTTTGCGGTGACGTTGCCCACCGGCTGCTTGCCGCCGGCGCTCAGTTCCTCGCGGTACAGGATCGCGGCATCGGAACCGCGGTCGGGCTGTGTATTCATCCAGCAACCGACCTTGCCCGCACACATCTCGACCAGTTCCTGGTTGCCGAGCGATTGCGCCATCGTCAGCGGCATGGTCGCGGCGCCCAGCGAGACGGCCAGGCCGGCATCGCCCCACCCGAACTCCTCACCGATCAGCGATTCGATGCGAACGGCAACCTCAGGCGGAAACTGCGCGATCAGCTGCGGGTCGAGCCCCAGCTTCGCGCTTTCCATCATCGCCGCCCAATACGGCGACCCCGGGGCGATGACCTCCTCCGGCGTCATGCGGTCAAGCTCGCGGCCAACCGGCCGCAGTACCTCGCGAGCAAAACGATGAACGGTCTGCTGGATCGCGTTTTCCTCTTCGCTCAACGGCGTCTCGAATCCGGTCAGGCCGACTGCGGGCAGGGCCGTGGTCTTGTTCAGGCGAATCATCTCTGTCTCCATTGTTCGTGGACAAACCGGGCGGCTGTCGGGACCAGTCGCTCATTTATTAGAACACTATACAAAACATAGGTCATGTTGCCAAACATACAAGCATAAAAAAAGACAGGGTTATCCCTGTCTTTCCGCATCCGGTCACCGACGTTGTGACGCCTAGCCGGCCTCTTCGGTCGACCGCTCGCCCAGCACGAGATGATTGACGGTGGCACGAAAGGCCTTGTTGAGGCCGCCGTGGTACGCACGCTTGCGTCGTCCCGCACCGAGCTGCAGGGCGAGTCCATCGGCCATGGCGATCAGCAGCGAGGCGACATGCAGACTTTCTGCCGTCTTCAGTTCAGGATTCACGGCTCGCGCCAGTTCAGCAATGCCGCGCGTGAGCGTGTCATACCACTCGTCGAACATGCGCGCACACTCGGGATCGGTGGAGGCCAGCGAAACGAAGTGCCACCACAACGCCGACTCCTTGTGGCTGCTGGCGTCTGTGAGCGCCTTATCCAGCAGCGTGTCGAGCGCCTCCCGCGGTGCCATGCGGCTGTCCAGCGCGCGCTTCAGGTCTTCGAGGTAGGCGTCGATGATCGGCGCCATGATGGCGCGCAGCACGGCCTGCCTGGTCGGGAAGTAGTACTGGAGGTTGCTGATGCTGATACCGGCGCCAAGGGCCACGGCGCGCAGCGAGAATTCCAGGCTGCCGCCTTCGAGCAGCAGCTTCCGCGCGACGCGGATGATGGCATTGCGCGTGCGCAGGCCCTGGGCCCGCAGCCCTTCGGGGTCTGCTCCGGTGGACGCTGCGGTCGCGGTGCGCCGCTTCCTGGTGGTGCGCGGTTCCGTAGGCACGGTCATCTCTTCTGCCTTGAATCAGGGCCTTTCGGCACTGGGGAAAGGATCGCGCCAGCGGGTCGCTGGGCGGGCGTCATTATAGCTGACGCCCGTCGGCGCGCATGGCGCCAGAGTCGCTTCGGCGGCGGGTCCCTCCTTGAAGATAGCAGTGAAATGGCATGCTGCCGCACCTTACCGGCGCGCGGCGTCCCTCGCCTTGCGGTTCACCCGGTGGTCCAGCCTGTTGGCCACGCCCAGCGCGGCATTGACCGCGCACCACTGCAGCGGTTCGGGCAGCGTCAGCGGCGTGTTGTGGCGCAACGCCGCAAGCAGCGGATTTTCCGCGCCGCAGATCCGCTCGGCCAGCAGCAGCCCCATCAGCGACTGGGTGCCGACGCCATGCCCCGAACAACCGGCGGCATAGAGGACGTTGCGCTGTGCGCCGGCTTCGCCGACCACGGGCAGCGCGTCGTAGGCGAAACTGATATAGCCGCTCCAGCATGACCGGATGGCCAGGTCCCCCAGCATCGGGAAGCGCTGGTGCAGCCCGTTCGCCAGCGCCCGATAGGCTGCCTCGTCCGGCACATTCGGCGTCTGCCTGCCGTAGACGTAGTGCAGCCGCTTCGTCGTTGTCACGAGCGTGTTACGCGCGGTCAGGCGATGGCTTTCCATGGTCCAGTGCGCCGTCACGATGCCTTCGCGCCGTGGCCAGCCGAGCGACGCCAGTTGTGCCGCGGACAGCGGCTCGGTCTCGAGCGCCGACACCCGCAGCGGGATCACCTTGTTGCCTAGCAGGCCAAGCTGCGGCGTATAGGCATTGGTGGCAAGCACCAGGAATGGCGCATGCGCGCGGCCCCGTTCGGTCTGCACCGTGACGGTGGGGCCGTCGGCCCAGGACAGCACCTTCGTGTTCTCGCAGATCCTCACCCCGGCACGCAGCGCCGCGCGCCGCAAGCCCATGACATATTTGCCCGGATCGAGCGTACCACCGCCTGGCAGGTAGCAACCGAACAGGAATGCCGGCGGTATGCCGCGCGCGCGCATCGCGGCGTAGTCAAGGAACTTCCCCGGCGAGCCGAGTGCCACGCCGGTCCGCAGGCTCTTGCGCAGCTTCTTCTCCTGCGAAGGATGAACCCCCGCACGGATAATGCCCGAGGCGTTGTAGTCGCAATCGATCCCGAGCTCGGCAAGCTTTCGCTCCACGTAATCCACGCCCTCATCGTAGA
The DNA here is from genome assembly GCF_000372525.1 of Cupriavidus neocaledonicus. Lineage (GTDB taxonomy): Bacteria > Pseudomonadota > Gammaproteobacteria > Burkholderiales > Burkholderiaceae > Cupriavidus > Cupriavidus neocaledonicus. The sequence continues at coordinate 31,297 of NZ_AQUR01000064.1, read as the reverse complement.
AGCGGATGATCTGCTTCGCCTGCGCGTGACCCACGCGCCGGAGGAACAAATCGTACTCAAGCCCTTGCCCGCCCGCGAGATAGCCCGCGTTGCGACCGCTCGCGCCAAATCCGGCGAACTCGCGCTCGAGGACGATCACCTTTGCGCCGCGCGCGGCCAACTCCAGCGCGGTGGACAGCCCGGCAAAGCCGGCGCCGACAACGATCACGTCCGCGGCCGCCTCGCCCTCCAGTTCCGGCTGCGGGTCATCCGGCGCCTCCACCCAGCCGCCGAGCGGGCGATACACCGGCCTGCCCTGCCTGTCGAACCCAGTCATGCCTGTCTCCTTCAGTCCTTGCTCAGGATATGGATGGCGAGCGCCGCTTCTTCCACGCCCTGCAAGCCTCCGCCGTTCTCCTGGATCGCGTGACGCGCGCCCTGCACCTGCCGCACGCCGGCTTCCCCGCGCAACTGGGTGACCAGTTCATAGAGCTGGCCAATGCCGGTCGCGCCCAAGGGATGACCCTTGGATTCGAGCCCGCCCGAGGTGTTGATGGGGATCCGTCCGCCCAGCGTGAACTCGCCGCGCTCGGCAGCCGGCCCGCCCTCGCCGAAAGGCACCAGGTCGAGGTTCTCGGCCTGGATGATTTCACCCATCGCCGAGGCGTCATGGACTTCCGCGACGTGCATGTCCTGCGGGCCCAGGCCGGCCTGTTCATACGCCTGGCGCGCGGCCAGGTAGCCGATGTTGCGTTCCGGCGCATCGATGGGCCGGTGCGTGAAGCTGCGGATCACGCTCGCCGCAACCCGGATGCATCGGCCGCGGTCCGCGCCGATGCGCCGCAGGCCTGCCTCGGTGCAAAGAATGGCGGCCGCCGCGCCGTCCGAGACCGGCGCGCACATCGGCAGCGTGATCGGATACGTGATCGGCGGCGCGGCAAGCACCTCGTCGATCGTGAACGGCCGGCGGAACTGCGAGTGCGGGTTATGCACCGAATGCCCGTGGTTCTTCGCCGACACAGCCGCGATCTGGCGCTGCGTGGTGCCGTAGGTCTTCATGTGATACCGGCACAGCGCAGCATAGATCTTCATGAAACGGCTGTAGGGCTTGTCTGACTCCGAGCCGGGCGGTGGCTCGATACCTTCGCCCAGCCGTGCCAGCGTCGCGAAATTCTCCTCGACCCTGGACACGTCCCACCCCCCTTCGAACAGCGCAAATGACCTGGCCTTGTCCGGAACGTTCATCTTCTCGGCGCCGATGGCCAGCGCCACGTCGCACGCTCCGGCCCTGAGGTGCTGCACCGCCAGGTGAACGGCGGTGCTGCCCGAGGCGCAGGCGTTCTCGACGTTGAACACCGGAATGCCCTCGACCCCGGTCTTGCTGAAGACAACTTGTCCGGGGACCGACAACTGGCCCTGCAGCGCGCCGTTGGTGATGCCGGAGTAGAACGCCGCGCCAATGGCGCCGGCGGTGCAGCCGGCGTCCGCCAGCGCGCCGCGCAGCGCCTCACCGGCAAGGTCCTCGATGCTGCGCTCGGGATGCCGGCCGAATACGGTCATGGCGATGCCGGCGATGTAGATATTGCTCATAGCTTGTCGTTCCCCGAAAACCCGATCAGATCTTGCGTTGCAGGCCTTGCCAGTATTGCTCGCGCAGGTCTTTCTTCAGGACTTTGCCGACCGGGCTGCGCGGCAGCGCGGCGACGAAGTCCACGCTCTTGGGCGCCTTCACCGAGCCTAGCTTCTGCTTGCACAGGCCGACCAGTTCGTCCGCACTGACGCTATGGCCCGCGTTCAGTTCCACCACCGCCTTCACCGCCTCGCCCCACGTCTCGTCGGGCACCCCGATCACCGCGCAGTCCTGCACCGCCGGATGCGCCCAGATGACCTGTTCGACTTCGCTGGGGTACACGTTGAAGCCACCGCTGATGATCATGTCCTTCTTGCGGTCGGTGATATGCAGATAGCCGTCCGCGTCGAGATGGCCGATGTCGCCGGTGTGCAGCCAGCCGTCGACAATGGTCTCGGCCGTCTTCTCGGGCGCCTTGTAGTAACCCTTCATGACGAGGTCCCCGCGCACGCAGATCTCGCCGCTCTCGCCCTGGGGCAGCACCTCGCCACGGTCGTTCAGGATCTCCACGCGAATCAGCGGGTTCGGCCGGCCAACCGAGGACAGCCGCTCGTCCGATGCCAGCCGTCCGCCGACGAAATGCTCGGCCGGCGTCAGGTAGGAGATCGACGCCGGCGCCTCGGTCTGGCCGTAGCCGCCCGCCATGACCGGGCCAAACACCTCGATCGCGCGCTTCAGCTTCTCGACCGACATCGGCGCGGCGCCATAAAGGAAGCACTTGAGCGAGGAGAAGTCCTGCTTCGAGATGCCGGGGATGTCGAGCAGACGATAGATGACCGTGGGCGGCAGGAAGAACTCCGTCACCCGGTGCCGCGCAATCGCGCCCAGCACGGCCGCGGGATCGGGCTTGGGCAGGACCACCACGGTGCCGCCCCGCGCGGTGCAAGGCAGCGACAGCATCCCGGCCGTATGCGTCATCGGCGCGGCGGCGAGGTTCACGGGGCGCTCCTCGCCCTGGTAGGGGAACGCCGTCATGAACTGCGCGAAATAGGTCTGGTAGGCGCGGTGCGTGTTCATCACGCCCTTGGGCCGGCCCGTGGTGCCGCCAGTGGCCGACAGGGTCACGACCTCGTCCATGTCGTAGTCGATCACCGGTGCGCTCGACGGCTGGCTCGCGCTCCACGTCGCAAGCGACGGCGCCCACGGCAGGTCGGCGTCGATGCACACCCAGAGCTTCACCTTCGGCAGCCCGCCACGCAACGCATCGATCACCGGCGCGAACGCCTGCTGGAAGAACAGCACCTCGCAGTCGAAGGCGTCGAGGATGAACTGGTTCTCGTCGGGCGCATTGCGCCCGTTGACGGGGATATACGCCATCCCCGCGCGCCATAGCCCCAGCGCACAGCCCCAGGCCGTGACATCGTTGTCCGCCCAGACCGCGCCCTTGGTCTCCCTGGCTAGCCCTTCAGCGAGCAGCCCGTTGGCGATGCGGCACGACAGTTCGCCGATCTCCCGGAACGTAAAGCTGCGCTCGTCCTGGATATAGGCGATGCCGTGCGGATTGATGCGCAGGCCGCGGTCAAAAAAATCAATGATTGCCATGTCAGGCTTTCCTCACTCTCTGCGTGTTCTGACGAATTCTGTGAAGCTATTTTTTTTGAAGCCATTCCCTGCCCTGAGGCGGGCAAGGAATAGCCGAACCGGCAAGTTACAGGTTGGACACCGTCGCGCGGGCCAGCCCGCGCTGCTCGAGGAAGCCGAGCAGGTACCGATGGCCGAAGGCCTTCGAGCCCGACGCAAAGCCGACGCGTGCCGTGTCGCCGTCAAGCAGCTTGATGACCTCGGCCGCCTGGATCGCGCCCGTGGCGATGTAGGGCGTGATGCCGTGCACGGTCGCGCGAACCGAGGCGAGCTGCCCGCGACCGATGGCAAAGTCCACCGTGCGCTGCAGCGTGGTGCGTTCGCGCGGCGGCATGGCCGGCGTGGTTGAATCGACCAGTTGCTTGAGCACCGCATCCTGCTGCTCGGGCGGCAGGTGCTTGTATTCGGACTCCCACTTCTGGCCGATCGCATGCACCATGCGCATGGCGTTGTTGTCGTAGAAGCCCACGCACGAGGTACAGCTACGCACGCGCGGATCGTTCTCGAAATAGACCGGCAGCGAGGTGCCGCCCCACGGCAGGCAGAACACCGGCTGCATGAACGCCGGGTCGACAATGTTGAACGACGCGTCCGGCGCATGGCGCTCCAGCTTCTTTTCCCACAGGAAGCACGCTTCCTGGCGGTAGCCTTCGAAGATGGTCGCGGTCGAGCCGACGCTGACGCCGGCGCCGCCGCGCGGACCGCGGCACAGCGCAGCGGTCTCGAGCGCGTCAACGCCCGGCGTCTCCAGCGCGAGTTCCGCCGCGATCTCCGAGAACGTATACATGTACGCATTCGACGGGGACACCAGCAGCCCGGCCTGGCGATACTGCTCGCCGAACTCGTCGCGGACCCGGCGGATGTAGTGCTGCTCGCCGGCCGGGTCGAGGTAGTGGCATCCGGCCTTGAGCGCCGCCTCGACGGCTACCATGCCGAAGCGGAAGAACGGCCCGACGGTGCTGCACACAACCCTGGCGCCGCGGAAGGCCTTGGTGAGCGAGTCGACGTCGTGCTCCGCCTCGATGATCTCGTACTCCGCCGCTTCGAGGCGGACGACGCGTTGCGCCATCATTTCCCTGGTCCGGCCCGCATTGCGCGCAACGGCGGTGAAGGGAATGTTCTGGTCGATCAGCCAGTCCATGATCAGCATGCCGGTGTAGCCGCTTGCGCCATAGATGACGACGGGGTGTTTTGCCATGATTGTCTCCTTGAGGGTATGGGTGGGCAGGTTGGTTCTGCTCGGTGAATGAAGGTGTTGCAGTGCCGCTTGTGCGCGAAGGTCTATCGCTGCGCCGGGCCGGACACCTGCAACGGGCCGGTCATCGACACCGGCAGCGCGCGCGCGCCGTCGGCAAGCACCGCTGTCAGCGCCTCGTGCCCGGCGCGCTCCGAGCGCGCGAAGGTCTTGCCGTGGTCCGTGCTCCCGAGCACGGTGCCGCCCATGCCGACGATGGTCACGCTGCCGTCGGCGAGCTCCGCGATGCCGGTCAGCGACTGGGTGGTATGCGCGTCGACGGCTTGCCACGTCTTGCCGTCGTCGCTGCTGCGATAGAGGTGGCCGCGCATGCCGCAGACGAGCAGCGTGCCGTCCGAAAGCGCAAGGCCGTGCCAGAGCGAGCCCTTGCCTGCGGTGGTCGTCGCTTCCCATGACTTGCCCCGGTCGGTTGAGCGGTGAATCGTCCCGCCCTCGCCGACGACGAACAGCGAGCCGCGGGCGGTGGCGAACATGTGCAGCAGATGCCGGTCGGCGCTTTCGCCTGACGCGATCGCCAGGTCGGTCCAGGTCCGGCCTGCATCGTGTGTCTCGATCGCCCAACCGTACAGGCCTACGGCGATGCCATGCTTGAGGCTGTCGAAGTGCATCGCCAGAATCGGCTGCTCGACGCCGGGCGTGGCGCGCAGCAAGGTCCAGGTCTCGCCGCCGTCCTGCGTGGCCAGCACCACGCCATCGTGGCCCGCCGCGTAGCCGTGGCGGGCGTCGATGAACTGGACCGTGGTCAGCAGCGTACGGACCGGAACGGCTTTCGCCTGCCGGAAGCTGACGCCGTCATCGGACAGCAGGATCACGCCGTGGTCGCCGACAGCGACGACGCGCTTCCCGGCGCGCGCAGCCGCCAGCAGTGGCGCGGCGGCTGCATTCGAAACCTGGCGGGCCGGTTCCATGGTCGGCCAGTGCGCGGCCGTGGTTCCGGCGGCGGTCGCGGGCAACGACAGGCACGCCATCAGCGCAGCAAAGGGCAGGTATCGGAGCGGGCTCTTAGAAAGTTGGCTCATCGTTGCGTCCTAGTGCTTCAGAATTTCCGGCATGTACACCGGTCCCCGCCGCGGGAAGAACTTCTCGAGCATCGCCGCGAAGGCGGGCAGCAGCGTGATGGCCATCACCATGTTCACGATGAACATGAAGGTCAGCAGCGCGCCCATGTCGGCCTGGAACTTGAGACTGGAGAACGTCCACGTGGCCACGCCGACCGACAGCGTGATGGCGGTGAATACGGTGGCAAGCCCGGTCTCCTTCATCGCCAGCTCGAGTGCCCGGGTGAACTCCAGACCGTGCGCAAGCTGCACCTGCAGGCGGTTGTAGATGTAGAAGGCGTAGTCCACGCCGACGCCGACCGCGAGCACCATCACCGGCAGCGTGGCCACGGTCAGCCCGATCTCCAGCTGCTTCATGAACCAGTAGCCGATCCACGTCGCGACGGTCAGCGGCAGGCAGCAGGCAATCATCGCGCGCCAGTCGCGGTAGACCAGGAACACCAGGATCAGGATGGCGGCGTAGACGTAGAGCATCATCGGCAGCTCGCTTGCCTCCAGCACCTCGTTGGTGGCGGCCTGCACGCCGGCGTTGCCGCTCGCCAGCCGCACGTGCACCCCGTCGATCCGGTTGGCGTCGCGGAAGTCCTTCACCGCCTCCACCACGCCCTTGATGGTCGGGGCGCGGTGGTCCGGCAGGTAGAGGTTGACGCCCTGCACGCGGCAGTCGATCGACGACAGGCCGGCGATGCGGTTGTTCACGCCCTGGAACTGCGAGCCGAGGCCGCGCGGGTCGCGCGTCACGGTCGCCATCTTGGGGCTGCCTTCGTTCATGCCGACGTTGTAGAGCTTGAGCTGCGCGGCCAGCGAGTCGGTCGACACGACACCAGGCACGCTGCCCATGCGCCAGGCAAAATCGTCGATGAACAGCAGCTCGTCGGCGCGGGAACAGACTTCGCCCTTGTGCTCCGGTCTCGCCTCGAACACGACGGTCAGCCAGTCCAGGCCCACGGCGAAGCGGTCGACGATCGCCGCCACGTCGAGGTTGTAGCGCGAGTCCGCGCTCAGTTCCGGCGCGCCCGCCTGCAGGCTGCCGATGTGGCGCCCCTGGCTCTGCCATACCGCCAGGCCGAAGATCACCGCGCCGGCAAGCGTCACCAGCGCGGCGTTGCGCGGCCGCGCGATGCGGGCGATGGCTTCCAGCCACAAGTTATGGCGTTCACGCCGGGCCAGGGACCGGCGCGCGAACTCCGGCGAAAAGCGGAAGTACGACGCGGCCACCGGCAGCATCATCAGGTTAGTGACGATCTTGTAGCCCACGCCGATCGCCGCGGTCAGCGCCAGCTCGCGGATCATCGGAATCGGAATCAGCAGCAGCGTGACGAAGCTGACCAGCGCGGTGATCAGCGCGAGCGAGCCGGGAATCAGCAGGCCCGTGAAGCTGCGCCGCGCGGCCATGGCGGAATCGGTTCCCTGCGCCACTTCACGCACGATGAAGTTGATCTGCTGGATACCGTGCGAGACGCCGATGGCGAACACCAGGAATGGCACCAGGATCGCCAGCGGATCAAGCCCGTATCCGAGCAGGCGCAGCGTGCCGAACTGCCACACCAGCGACACCAGCGAGCACGCCAGCGGCAGCAGCGTCAGGCGGAGCGAGCGGCAGTACCAGTACACGGCGAGCCCGGTGAGCAGGAAGGCGATGGCGAAGAAGCGCGCCACGTCCGCCGCGCGGTCGGCGATGTCGCCGGTCTGCTTGGCAAACCCGATGATCTGGATCTCGACCTTGTCATTCTCGAACGGGCGCCGGATCTTCTCCTCCAGCAAGCGGTTGAACTGGATATAGTCCAGCTTCCTGCCCGTGGCCGGGTCGACATCACCAAGCTCGGCGGTGATCAGCGCGCTGGTCTGGTCGCGCGCGACCAGAGTGCCGATATGGCCCCCGGCGGTGGCACGCTGGCGGACCATGCCGATCACCTCGGCCGAGAGCTTCTCCGGCACGACGTCTCCGCCGGTCACCGCCTCGGCGCGGAAGCCGTCTTCGGTGATCTCGGTGAAGAAGACGTTCGGCGTCCACAGCGAAGTCACGCTCGCCCGGTCCACGCCGGGCAGGTAGGTGACGGCTTCGGTTACCTTGAGCACCTGGGTCAGCGCCTGCGCGTTCCAGATGTCGCCGTCGCGGGCATGGACGGCGATGGTCAGCCGGTTGGCGCCGAACAGCTGGTGGCGGTACTGCTCGAAGGTCTTGATGTACTCATGGCCCTGCGGCAGCTGCTTTTCGAAGCCGGCTTCGAGCTCGAGCTTCGCCCCCAGCACGCCCATGACGGCCGTGACGCCCGCCAGCAGCAGCAGGAATGGAAGGCGATGCCCGAACAGGGCAGCTTCTAGACGGGTTAACAGGCGTGCAAGCATCAGAATGCGGTGGTCATGCTGAGGGAAAAGAAGTCGCGGTCGCGCAGCAGGTTGCTGCCGCTACCGCCCCAGTTGTGGGTGTAGTCCAGGCGCAGCCTGGTTTCCGGCTTGGTCTTGAAGTCGATGGTCGCGCCGATCACCGCGGCGCCCGCGCCCTGGATGAAGCCCGGCAGCGCCGTTGCCGAATAGCCGCCGATGCCCTGCATCACGGCGATATCCGGCGACAGCGACGCCCTTGTGCCGAAGATATTGGGATAGGTCACCGACGCCGCCAGCACCATGCCCGCCGACAGCTTCGTCGGCAGCTGGTAGTCGGCGGTGACCGCATACGGGATGCCGGCGTTGAGCTTCAGCTTCGGGTAGTACGCCAGCGCACCCTCGGCGGTGAGCGTGCCCTCGCTGGCGCCCAGCGCGCGCAGCAGCCAGCCGAACGATCCCGATGGCGACATGATGTGGATGCCGGTCAGGTGCAGCTGGTAGTGCTGCGTGTCGACCCAGCCCTTGCAGCTGCTGCCGACCGGCTTCACGGTGAAATCGGCCAGCGCATTGCAGTAGTACGGATTGCCCGGATCGATCACCGTGGTGGGGTCGATCGCGACGCCATCGCGCGGCCGATAGGAAAGCTCCGTGCCGATCACCCACTCGCCCGCCTGGAAGTTGTACGACAGGCCGAACAGGTCGCGGTTCTTGCCATAGTCGAGCGACGCCTGCCAGCCGAACGGATTGGCCGTGGTGTTGCCCACCTGGTAGCTGACGAACGGCACCTTGTCGCTGTAATGCTGGTAGTAGAAGCCGAGCTCGTTGCCGCTATCGGGGAACTTGTAGCGCAACGCTAGCCCGCCCTGCCCGGCATTGGTCGGCTTGTTGTCCGGGCCGCGCGGGATGAACGTGCCGGCGCCAAGCAGCGGCCCCACCGGGTTGGCGCCAGGATCAGCCAGTTCGCCGGCGCTCAGGCGGCTGTTGTAGGGCAACCCGGTGGCGGGATTGATTCCAACGATCCGGGTGCCGTTGTCGCCGATGGTGGCGCGCGGAAACGGCGGCAAGCCTGCGGCGCCCAGCGCCGCATTGACCGTCGAGGTCGGGATATAGAGGCCGCGCCCACCACTGCCGACGAAGTCGCTGGTCGAAAAGAACGTCCCGGGCGCATCGAACACAAAGCTGTTCCACTTCCACTGGTAGAAGGCTTCGATGCCCAGGTCCGGACCCAGCGACGAACTGGCCGAGACCATCGGCGACGGGATGAACAGGTTCTTCAGCGGCGTGCCGGGCTGGTGCGCCGACGGCAGGTAGATCGGGTTGATCGAGTTCACGCCGCCCGGGATGTAGAGGTTTTCACCCCAGCTCAGCACCTGGTTGCCGACGCGCACGCGCGCCTGCTGGTCGCCGACCTCGAACTCCTTGGTCACGTAGGCGTCGAGCAGGCGCGGGTTGCTGGTGGCAAAGTTGCGCGCCGACGGGTCGAGGTCGCTGCGCCGGGTGTGGTCGACCGCGAAGTCGTAGTTGACCACGCCGCGCAGCAGCCCGCTCCAGCCGTCGGACGCCTTGAGGTACAGGTCGCTGGTCCACTGCGCATTGGCGGACACCGGCTGCCAGCGCTTGTAGTTCAGGTTGCCGTCGTCCTGGTTCACGCGCAGCACGTCCAGGCTCGACGAGAACACGGCCGGGTTGCTCTGCTGCAGCGGCGTCGGGGCGTCGCCGACGCAACCGCCGTTGTCATTGCCGACGAAGCTGCAGTTCGTCTTCGACGTGCGCACCGCCACGCCGAACGACACCGTCGAGTCGAAGGCCACCTGCCAGCCGTTGTCGAGCGTCCATTGCGCGGCGCGGGCCGCTCCTGCATTGGCCCCGGCCAGCACGCCGACGATCGCGGTGCAGACCAGCTTCCGGTCCAGTTTCCTTGCGCTTGCACATGCATTCGCACTCGCCCTGCCGATCGCCCCGGCGACCGGTCCCGCGTGATCACGCAGTTTCATGATGGCCTCTCGGTACCCGTGTGATCGCTTAGCGCGTGGTGAATCGGCGCAGGCCGTCCGGCTCGAAGGTCTTCTCTTTCAGGCGTCCTTCGCGCGTGGCCAGCCAGTCCGGCTCCTTGCGGCCCGCGACCACGCGGTCGAGCACCGCGCGCCGGGTCTGGTGGTCATAGCTGGTGTTGGCCGCCCACACGCAGGCCGGGATTTCCCAGGCCATGTAGGGGCCCATCTCGGTCGTGCGCCAGACCTTGCCCTGCGCGTCGTACATGTCTTCCACCAGGATGGTCCAGGTGTCCTCGTCGAGATAGAACACGCGCTTGGGGAAGGTATGGCGCATGCCGGACTTGAGCGTGGCCTCCACCACCCACATGCGGTGCAGCTCGTAGCGCGTGTGGTCGCGGCTGAGGAACTTCGGCTTGACGACATCCTCGACCTTGTTCGCGGAAGAGTTGAGGCGATAGGTGTTGTACGGGACGTACATCTCCTTCTTGCCGACCAGCTTCCAGTCGTAGCGGTCCAGCGGGCCGTTGAACTGCATATACTGGTCGACCGTCAGCAAGTTCTCCGTATTGAGCTGCGGCGCGTCGTACTGGTACGTCGGCGCCCGGCGTACACGGCGCTGGCTGGCGAAGTACAGCCAGACGTCGTTGGCCTCGGCGAACTTGTACTGCGTGAGCGTGGCATCCCCGGCGATCGACGGCGGGCTGGTGAAGGTGTTGAGGTACAGGCTTTCGATGCCGCGCGCGTCGGCGACGCCCTTGTTCGACGGCGACCACATCGGCGACGTCTGCCATTCCTCCTGGCCGAGCGGCTCGCCGATGCTGTCGCCGCCTTTGGGCGGGATATAGCCGGCGTAGCTCATCTGGAAGCCCTCGCCCTTCCAGTGCAGCTTGTGGTTCCACATCGCTTCGACGCCGCTCTGCGGGATCGGGAACGGCACGCCGGCGCCGAGTGCCTCGGCCAGGTTCCGGCCGTTGTCGGCAAGCCTGGCGCTCGCCGCATTCTTCTTCGTGCGCTCGTAGTAGAAGTCGGGGAAGCCACAGGATCGGCGCGTCGTGTAGACGTCCATGCGGTAGCCCGGGATCGTCTTCACCATCTCGACCTGCCCGGGGGCGAGCTTGTCCTTGTATCGGTCGACATTGGACGCGTCGATCGACAGCAGGCGCTTGTCGTTCGCATAGGGATCGGGGCGCGGCGTGCCGGGCTTCCAGCCGCCTGGCGCCTTCATGTCGCCACCGGTCCATTCCGGAATGGACCCGTCCTTGTTGCCGGCACGCTCGGCCCCCACCGGGGTAAGGTCCTTGCCGAGCCGGCCCATGTCCTGCTCGGGAGCGGCGGCGTAAGCTGCGCCGCCAAGCGCAACGGTCGCGCTGATCAACCACGTCGTGTATTTCATCTGTGTCTCCTGCCACCAGGTTCAACCGGTTACTGTGCCGGCTTTGTATTCTTTAAACAGAGTGCCTAACATAGGACACTATGACAAACATAGGCGCAAAAAAATGACGGTTGTTGCCCGCGAGCGACCTGGCTCAGGTTTCGCCGCTGCCCACTACCGCAACCGCCTGGATCTCGATGCACAGCCCCGGCAGCGCCAGCTCGGTCACGCCGACCGCAGTCCAGGAGGGATAGCGGTTGGGGATGTACTCGTCCTTCACCTTGGTGAATTCGGCGAGCTCGCTGCGAAAGCGGGTGTGGTAGGTCGTCAGTTCGACCACGTCGGCAAGGCTGGCACCGGCGGCCGCCAGGACGCCTTTCAGCGCTTCGAAGGCGAGCCGCGCCTGCGCCTCCATGCCCTCTGCCGGGGTCATGGTGGCGTCGATGCCAACCTGCCCGGAAACCCAGATGGTGTCGCCAACGCGGGTCGCGGGAGAAAAATGGAGGGCGTCGTACAGCGCCTCGGTGCCGGGCGGAATGATGGACTGTCGGTTCATGGCGGGAGTCGTCATGTCAGGGAGGGACTTGGCTTATAGGATTTGACGGAAGCAGGAAGCCCGGAACGGGTCGCCCGCCTTCAGCGATGCCAGTTCTTCGACAAACAGGACGCCCGCCGGCGTGAAACCCGCATCGCTGTGTTCCGGCAGCGGACTGAAGACCGCATCGTCGCCGAAGAAGCGCATCACCAGCGTGTGGCGATCCGGGAAGTCGGCATCGACGGCGCCGCCCCCGTGCAGCACGCCGGGATGCAGCAGCAGCACGTCGCCGGGCCGGGTCGCCCAGGAGACGATGTCGTACGCATCGGGATTGGCGCGGCGCTCGGCCTCGATATTCGGCAACCGCGGCCAGGCGTCACCACCGTGCAAGGGTTCGGTGGGATCGTCCGGGTTCTGGAAGGTGCTGCCGTCGTGACGCGTACCGAGATGCGAGCCGCGGACGATCTCCAGCGCGTTGCGTTTGGGTACCGCTTCGAAGCTGATCCAGGCGTTGGCAAAGTGCTTGCCGGCCCAGGGCAGATAGGAAGTGTCCTGGTGCCAGGGCGAGCGCCCTGCGTTGCCGCCGGCCTTCAGAAACAGTTCCTCGGCGAAGTACCAGACGTGCTCGGAGCCCCACAGGTCGGCAAACAACCTGCCAAAGGGCAGCGCCGCGGCCAGTTCATCCAGCCTGCCCTTGGCAAAGGGATTTGCGTTGTCGACATGCGACTTCTGCACCGAGCCGTCGAACAGGCTGTGCGCATTGGGACCGGGGTTCTCGATGCCCCAGTCGAACGCCTGCCGGCACAGCGCCAGCTGTTCCGCATTGAGACAGCCTTCGATAAGGACGGCCCCGTCCTCCGCGAAAGCCTTGCGCTTGGATTGATCCATGGGTGAACTCCTGTCGTTCCGCGGCCGACTCGTTAGTAGGCCAACACACCAAAGTTAGGTAACTATGGCAAAGAAAGAAAGAAGAAAAAAGACAGGGTATTCCCTGCCATGACATTGGCCTTCATGCGTTAAGCGATGTCGAAACAACCTACGCCATGGGCTTTTGACTTGTTTGTCTTTTCGTCCTATATTTGCCTCCATATACTATTTTTGGCTTTCACCGAACAATGAGCGAGCACACAAGGCGCCGGGATGGCGCGGCACAGGTCGAGGCGATACAGAACAGGACGCCCGGCTCCGGGCCGGACTCACACACGCGGCGCCGGCTGCTCGGCATTGCGGCAGCGGCGGCCGCCACATCGCTGGCGGTGGCCGCGGCACCGCATGCCGCCAACGCCGCACCACGGCGCGCGGGCGCTGCACGCGCGCAGCGCGACGTGCTGGACGTCGCCATCCTTGGCGCCGGCCTGGCCGGACTGACCGCCGCGCGCGACCTGCAGCGCGCCGGCTGCCAGGCCTTCGTGGTGCTGGAGGCGCGCAACCGCGTCGGTGGCCGTACCTATAACCACGACCTCGGCAACAGCGTGGTCTCCGAAGCGGGCGGCCAGTGGATCGGCCCCGGCCAGACCGCCATTGCCGACCTGGCGCGCGAGCTCGGCGTCGAAACCTTCGGCACCTATTACGCCGGCAAGACCGTATTCCTCGCCGACAACATCCGCGTGACCCAGGATCTGCATGGGGGCATCGGTGCCCAGGGACAGGTTGCCGCCAGGCTCAGCGAGATGGCGCGCGGCGTGCCCAGCGGCGCGCCATGGAAGGCGTCGAAAGCAGCGGAATACGACAAGCTGACGCTGGGCGACTGGCTGGCGCGGCAAGGCCTGAGCAACGAGGAGAAATTCTCCTTCAGCATGGCCGCGACCCTGTCGCTCGGCGCGCCTCCCGCACAACTCGGGCTGTTGCACTACCTGTCGGTGATCAACAGCGCGAACAGTGACTACGACACGCTCGAGAAGATCAAGGACGGCGCGCAGGAGACCCGCTTCGTCGGCGGCTCGCAGATTCTCAGCGTCCGGATGGCGCAAGACCTCGGCGACAAGGTCCGGCTGTCCTGCCCGGTGCGCAAGATCGTCGGCTGGGACCGCGAGATCGTCGAACTGCATACCGACGGGGGCGTGGTGCGGGCGCGTCACGTCATTGCCGCGCTGAACCCGGCGCTGTGCCAGCAGATCGTGTTCGATCCCCCCCTGCCTCCCGGCCGGGCACAGTTGCACCGCGCCTGGCCTGCACATGCGCCCATGCGCAAGGCCGCACATGTCTACCCACAGCCGTTCTGGCGCGAGAAAGGCTTCAACGGCCAGGTGGTGCCGCTCGACGGCCCGCTGATCTGGTCGGTCGACAACTCGCCGCCGGACGGCTCGGTCGGTGTGCTCAGCGCCTTCGTCAAACCCGGCTACCTGCCGGCCGAGCCGAGCGCCGCCGAGCCCATCCTCTCCGCCGTCTATGCCAGGGCTTTCGGAGACCAGGCGCTGAAGCCCACGCAATACCACGACCTTGACTGGGGCAAGGTCGACCCTTGGTCGATGAGCTGCATCAACCCGATGCCCGCCGGTTTCTGGACGAAGCTGGGCCAGCACCTGCATCCACCACTGGGCCGGCTGATCTGGTCGGGGACCGAGACGGCCGACATCTGGGCCGGCGCCATGGACGGCGCCGTGCGCTCGGGACACCGTGCCGCCCTGCAGGCACTCGGCGCGCTGCAAGCGCCGCTGCCCTCTCCCGTCGCGGAGGCATAAATGAAGATGAAGCGCATGATGTTCGCGACGGCTGCGGTAGTGGCGGCAGCGGCCGCATTCCTCGTTCCCGAACTGGTGGGCTACCACCGGTTCGGCTCGGCACTGGACAATCAGGCCCGGGCAAGCCAGGCCAATGGCGGCCCCTGGCCGCAATTTGCGGAGACCTGCTTCGCCTGCCATGGTCCGCAAGGGCAATCCCGGAACGCGGAGTACCCGGCCCTGGCCGGGCAGCCGGCAGCGTATCTCGAGGCGCAGCTGCGCGCGTTCGCCAGCGGGCAGCGCGACAACCCGACCATGGGGCCACTTGCCAGGAGCCTGACCGACGAGCAGATCCGGTCACTGGCAGCCTACTACGCAAGGCAGGCACCGGCCGACAGCACGGACGCGATGGAGAGCGCCGCGCTCGAGGCGCGCGGCAAGGCCGTGGTCCAGGCGCGCAGCTGCCAGGCCTGCCATGGGGAAGCACTGACGGGCAAGGAGCTGGCACCGCGTCTCGCCGGCCAGGGAGAGCATTACCTCGCGCACCAGCTTGCGGCGTACAAGAGCGGCAAGCGCCATGACGCGACCGGCGTGATGGACGGCATTGCCGCCACCTTGTCGAACGAAGACATCCCGGCCGTGGCCCGCTATCTCGCCAGGATGTAGTGCATCCAGCCTCGGTTGAGCTGCCTGGAGTGGTGCACTATCGACTTATGAGTTGACCAGCCACGTCACCGCGCCGGCCGGTTTGCACCGGCAGTGGCTGGGCGTATTCTTTCCCTGAGACGCGGATTCCGGCCGGCCTGCCATCGCCGCTTGCATGCCAGGCGCCCGCCCGCGGACTGCGGGGGTAGATCATGCGCAGGCAGACTCACGGCAGAGCGGGAAAGGATCGCCTTTCCGCCCACGACTTCAGGCAGCTCGAGCCGCACTTCAGGCTGCTCGCCGATGGCATTCCTCACATGATCATGACCGCCGATGCGGATGGTCAGATCGATTACTGCAACCAGCGGTGGACCAGCTATACCGGCCTTGGCCTCGACCAGACCCGGTCCGGCGCCTGGAAATCGGCCGTCCACCCCGAGGACATCGCGCGCAATCTCGGCCGCTGGGCAGACGCGGTGACGCAGGGCCGCGAATACGAGATCGAATATCGCCTGAAACGGGCATCCGATGGCGCCTACCGGTGGCACCTCGAACGCGGGTCGCCATTGAAGGATGCCGACGGCAAGATCGTGAAATGGCTCGCATCCAGCACCGATATCGAAGCGCTGAAGCAAGCCCAGGCGTCCGCTGAAAGCGCCAACCATGCCAAGACGGAATTCCTGTCGAACATGAGCCATGAGTTGCGCAATCCGCTGAACGCCATCCTTGGCTTCGCGCAGGTGATGGCCTCCGAGTCTCCGCCTCCGACTGCGTCGCAGCAGGCCAGCATCGACCAGATCCTGAAAGCGGGCTGGCATTTGCTGGAGCTCATCAATGAAGTGCTTGACTTGGCCAGAATAGAAGCCGGCCAGGCGTCGCTGTCCCCCGAGCCGGTTTCGGTCATCGACACCTTGCACGAGTGCCAGGCAATGCTTGAGCAGCAAGCAGTGAAACGCGCGGTCCGCATGCGGTTTCCCGCGGCCACGCCACCCTGCTTCGTCCGTGCCGACCGGACCCGCCTGAAGCAGATCCTTCTAAACCTGCTTTCCAATGCCATCAAGTACAACCGGGACCGGGGCTCGGTCGATGTGCAGGTGACGACGACGGGACATCGCGTATGCGTCAGCGTGCGCGACACCGGCACGGGGTTGACACCGGAACGGCTCGCCCAGCTATTCCAGCCGTTCAACCGCCTCGGACATGAGGCGGGCCCCGTGGAGGGCACCGGCATCGGGCTCGTGGTAGCCAGGCGACTGGCCGAGCTGATGGGTGGGACCATCGACGTTGAAAGCACGCCCGGCGTGGGCAGCGTGTTTCGGGTCGGGCTGCCTGCCGCCGCCCCTCCGGCAATCTCTGGCGAAAGCACGGACACCGCCGCGCCCGTCCGGGCGCGTGTCGAATCCTCGAGCACGGTGCATACCTTGCTGTATGTGGAAGACAATCCGGCGAACCTCAAGCTCGTCGAGCAACTTGTCGCGCGCCGGGCAGATGTGCGTTTGTTGTCCGCGGCCACGGGGACGCTCGGCGTCGAACTTGCGCGCACTGCCCTGCCCGAGGTGATCGTGATGGACATCCATTTGCCCGACATCAACGGCATCGACGCACTGGAGCGCCTGCGCCACGACCCAGTGACGCGGCATATCCCGGTCATCGCCCTCAGTGCCAACGCGATGCCGCGCGACATCGAGCGTGGCGTGAAGGCAGGATTCTTTCGATACCTGACCAAGCCGATCAGGATTCAGGAGTTCATGGACGCACTGAACGCAGCGCTGGAACCGCCGCGAACCAGCTTGCCATGATCGACACGGCGGATATCCTCGCTGCAAGAATCCTCGTCGTCGACGATCTCGAGGCCAACGTCCTGCTGCTCGAGGCCATGCTGCATGGGGCCGGCTACACCCGTGTCGAGGCAACCACCGATCCACGCAGGGTCGGCGAGCTTCACCGCAGGAATCACTATGACCTGATTGTGCTGGATCTCCAGATGCCGGGCATGGATGGCTTTGAAGTCATGGCGCACCTCCAGGCCGTACAGCCGGAAAGCTACCTGCCGGTGATCGTCATCACCGCCCAGCCCGATCACAAGCTGCGAGCACTTCGGGCCGGAGCGAGAGATTTCGTGAGCAAGCCGTTCGACCTCGGCGAGGTGCTGATGCGGGTAAGGAACATGTTGGAAGTGCGCCTGCTCCACTGTGAGTCCCTGCGGTACGGCGAGGAACTCGAGCGCAAGGTATGTGAACTGGAAGCGAGCAGGGAAACGATCGTTCACCAAAGCGATGAACTCAGGCAGCTCTACGAAAAGCTTGTTCGCGAGCAACAGGTCGCCGAACGACTGCTCCTTAATGTACTGCCGGCGCCCGTTGCCGAACGGTTGAAGCTGCGATTCGATCTCATCGCCCCCGGTCCGCCCGAAATCATTGCCGACAGGTTCGAGGAAGTGTCGGTGCTGTTTGCCGACCTCGTCCAGTTCACCTGCTTCTCTCCTGCCCTGAGCCCCGAAGGCCTGGTAGCCGTACTAAACGAGATCTTCGCTGAGTTTGACGATATCGCGGAGAACCGCGGGCTGGAGAAGATCAAAACGATCGGCGACGCCTATATGGCAGCGGCCGGCCTTCCCGTCCCTGCTGACGACCACGCAGCCCGGGCCGCTCACATGGCACTGGACATGCTGGATTTCCTGACCCGGTTTAACCAGCAAAGCGGCTTCAGCTTGCAACTGCGGGTCGGTATCCACAGCGGCGCGGTCGTTGCCGGCGTGATCGGCCGACGAAAATTCATCTATGACTTGTGGGGCGAAACCGTCAATATTGCCAGCCGGATGGAGTCCCACGGTATTGCCGGCCGTGTTCAGATATCGGAAGCCACCAAGGAACAGCTGGGGGAATCCTTCCTGCTGGAAGCGCGCGGAACCATCAACGCGAAGGGAATCGGCGAGCTACAGACATGGTATGTAGCTGGACGAACCACTGACGGCTCTCGGTAATCGCCCGCTGGCCGCGACGCCGTATGGTTCCACCATTGATTTCAGGCCGCCTTAACACAGGCTCGAGCCCATTCACCGCTCACGCTCGATTCGTCCTTCGCCCGGAGCGTCGCCTGAAGTCGGTGCTGTACCCGCGCTAGCGCGCCCACTCAATTTTCGACGCCTTTCCCTGATCCTCCTTCGTGAGGAAGACGCCAGATCCCTCCATCGATTGCAGTGGATGAACTGGTCGCTTACTGTACACCGCTGCAACTAAGATCATTCTGGATGGCCGTTAAAGATTGCTTACCGGCCCTAATTGCAATTAGGCCGGCTGACCGAGAAGGGTCGAGAGGCGTCTCTGGCGCAAGCCGCCCGCCACAGGAAGTCTTCGTGACTCCAAATGAATCGAAGCGCGTCGTCGTACGAGGGAGCCTGCCTTTGCGGGCAAGTGGAATTTGAATTTCCTGCTGTCCCTCTAACCTTCCCCTTTGATGATTGCTTTACGGGCTTGGATGGCGAACACCGCTATCCACGGCAGGTGCCCGGCGATGTGCGCGCGTGCCAGCGTAGAACGATGCGACACTGAGCAGGGCGAAAGCCCAAGCCCCGAGCGCCCCGTACAGCATCACGAACCCGAAGCCGTGTACGAGAGCCTCCTGAAGGATCACGCCGTTCGCGTCGATAGCCGCGATCTCAGCGCCGCTCTGCGTGAGAGGCACGATATTGCCCCCGGCTACCTGTGCTGCGAGCAAACGAAGCGACGAGGTTTCTGGAACACTCGAAAGTGCGCCGATGAGATAAGCATGCACGCCCTCCAGAAGAATCAGGCCCATCAGCGCGATATTGACGGCCAGGCTGATCAGTCTCCCGCTCATATCAATACCCGACGCCATGCCAGCGCGATTTGGCGAAACTGAACCCATGGCTGTATTGGTGACCGGTGTATTGGTCAGGCCCAGCCCCGTTCCGCACAACAGGCAACCCGGCAGCATTGTGAGCCAACTCGCGTGCTCCGCGCCAGCGCCAAACATCAGCAGCAGGAAGCCAAGGCCGATGGTGAACATGCCGAGCGGAATGACCCTGCGCGCTTCAAACCTGAGTGCAAGTCGCTCTGCAACCGGTGGCACGATAAGCGTCGGTACCGTATAGGCGAGCAGCGACAGTCCGGCGGACACGCTGGTGTAGCCAAGGGCACCCTGAAAATAGATCGGCAGGTAGATCATGAACGGCCAGTAGCTGAAGTTCATGCCGATTGATCCGAACAGCGCGCCTGAGAACGAGCGGATCTGGAACACCGAAAAATCGAACATGGGTCGAGGGCTGCGCTTCTCGACAAAGATAAATGCAATGAAGCTCAATACCGTCGCCGCGATGAGACCGAATGCAGTGGGACTGGCATATCCGAGATCCGAGCCTTGCGTGATGAAGTAGACGAGCCCGAAACACGACGCGGAAAGAGTGAGGATGCCGGGAGCGTCCAGATGTTGCGCATTCGGGTCCCGGGATTCCTGTACGCCGGCCAAGACCAGAGCCAGTGCAACGATAGCGACCGGCGAATGAACCAGGAAGACCCACTGCCAGTTGGCAACCGCGACGATTAGGCCGCCGATAATCGGACCAAAGCCGAGGCCGATGCCAAAGATGATTCCCCAGGCGCCGAATGCCTTACTGCGTTCCCGCCCTTCCGGAAATTGATGCGACAGCACTGCCACTTGACAGATCAGCATGGCGCCGCCAGCGATTCCCTGAAGAAACCGACTGGCGATCAGCACGGGTGCGCTTTGAGCGAGCCCGCAGCCCAGGGACGTGAGCCCGAACAGCACAATGCTTGCCAGATAAATGCGCTTGCGTCCGAAGTGGTCCGCCAGCGCCCCAGTCGCCATCAGCACCGTGGTGCAGGCAAGTGTATAGGCGTTCATGATCCATTGCATCTGGTTGAAATCGGCGTTCAGCACATGCTCAATGGTCGAGAGGACCGTCGGGACACTGGATATTTCGAGACCGAACATCAGCGAGGTCAGGCAGACCGCAGCTAGCGCAAGCACGTTTTTTGGAAGGCGGACGAGGACCATGGAATATGTGGATCAAAGGGGCAGTCGCATGTTCACATCGGATGTAGACGATGCAGAGGCCCAAGGAACCGCACGGACGCCTCTACTCCGTTTGTCTGATCCGTCTGCTGGATAGCTTACAAAACGTCTTCAGCTCTTGCGCGCCGTTTCCGGCCATCTCCATTCCAGGCCGAGTGGCAAAAAACGGGGGTGACCTCAAGTTGGTCGCAACCACATCAACAGCAACTGCCAAGTCGCAGCCTGAGATGGAGTCGCCATGACACCCGGCCTTCACGGCGCTGCCAGCGCCCTGCTGACACGCCGCATGCCGCGTTCCCGTCCACCGCGCATGTTGCAGAACACCGCGCAGGCTTTCGGTTCGGGCCGCTGCAATGGGATTACTGATTGATGGTCGCGCAAGCAAAGGCCCGTCGCGCTGGCACGGGCCAGGAGCTGCAGAGCCTGCAGTGATGGGGTGGCATGGATAGGAAGATGGCCAGCGATGGCCATTTTTTCAGGAAGCCTGTGCCCAGATGAGCAGCTGGCTGAGACTGGCCAGGAACGGTCGGCTACAGACGCCGCGCGCATGGCTGCCCAGCGTGGGGTTCGCGTCTATACCGTAGGCTACGGTACCCCGCAAGCGGAGTCGAGCCAGTCCTCCTTCACACAACTGGATAAGCCGACTTTGCGCGCGGTCGCGACGCTGACTGCTGGCGAGTACTTCCTAGCCGGCTCGGCCGCGGATCTGACACGGGTATATCGGCAGCTTAGTGCCCGTTTGGCGCTCGAACGCAGGCAGACCGAAATAAGTTCTTTGCTGGCCGGGACCTCAGTTGTGCTGATCGCTGCTTGTAGCCTGTCATTGCTGTGGTTCCGACGGTGACCATAACGAAAATCAGTCGTCGCACGTATTTTTGGAGCGGCGCGACCGCCGGACGCGGAACTCTATAAATGCTACCCGTAGTGGTCGTCGGATCAGTCGGTCGCATCGGCTTTAACGCCTGCTCGGTCGACGACCTGGTGGAGGCAACGGCGTCGTTGCATCGAGGCAGTCTGTACAAGGCATTCGGTTCCAAGCGCGGTCTATTCGAAAAGGTGCTGGACCGAGTCCTTGTCGGCGACTGGTACCGCTATCGCCGCTTGTTCTCCTGTCTCATCGGGCCGCCGCTCGTAGCGCTGCCATGAAGTGGAGCATGGCCTCCGACGGCAACTCATTCTTGCGGGTGACGATGCCATAGCTCGACATGGCGCGCCGGATGGGCACCGACACCCGCGCCAGCATGCCTTCGGCGACGAAACGTTCGACCACGGCGCGGGGCTGCAGCGAAAGCATATCCGTCACCTGCAGCAGTTCAAGCGTGGAGAAAATGGACGGTGTTTCCACCATGCCGACCACGCCCTGGATGCCTGCCGCCGCAATGGTTTCGTCGAACAACTGCCGGATAGCAGTCAGCTGTGGGTAGAGGATCCACGGCCATTCACCGAGGTCGGCAATTTCCACCCTGGTCCTTTCCAGCAAAGGATGTCCCGGTCGGCACACGACCCACACCGGCTCGGGTGATAGGGCTTCAAAATCGAAGATGGCCTGGTGCCTCGGCTCGGTTAGGCGCCCTACCATGATGTCCAGCTTGCGGTCCTCCAGCCATACGGCGAGTTGATCGCTGCTCTGCTCGATCAGCTTGACGATCAGCCGCGGGCGCTGCTGCAGGAGCTCGCGGATGGCCGTGGTTACCACTTGAGCCGCCGACGCTGAAATCGCGCCCACGGTGAGGTGGCCGTGGCCTCCCGCCCGCAGCGCTTCCAGTTCACTCACAAACTTGCCCAGTTCGGCCAGGGCCGTCGACGCGTAGCGCAGGGCAAATTCGCCCAGTTCAGTCGGGCGCATGTCTCTTGGCAGGCGATCGAACAGCCTGGCCTGCAAGGTGTCTTCGATGTCGCCCAGTATCTTGGTGGCAGCTGGCTGGGTGATGTGCAGTTGCTCCGCCGTGATGCGTAAATTGCGGCTGCGACCCAGCACGTCAAGGAGTTGCAGATGCCGGAAGCGCAGCTTGGCGAGCACGGCGGTAGGGGCGGAAGCGGTTTGTCGGGCCATGAAAGGGGTAAACCCGGTTGAATCGATAACCAAATGGAATCGATTCTACCCAACAATCGATTGGATGTTTATCAGAGTGCCACGTAGAGTTTCACCCAACGCTGCAGTCGCGGCGCTCACGACAACAACATCAGGTGGAGACAATCGATGGCATCGCCGCTCACCCTCAGCGCAACACAAACGCTTCCTGCCGACGGCCTGGCAGGGACGCTGGTCGGCCGCGCATGGATCCCGGCAGGTAATGGCGTGCCGGCCGGCCCGGGCGTCGTGGTCGTACGGCCAGATGGTGTCTTCGACATTTCGGATGTCGCCCCGACCATGAGCACCCTGCTGGAACAAGACGACCCGCTCCCGGTGGTGCACCATGCGCCCGGGCGCTGGATCGGCAAGCTCGACGACCTGCTGGTCAACACGGCCGATCCCCGTGGCGGCGACGGTTTGGCCCGCTTGCTGGCACCATGTGACCTGCAGGTGATCAAGGCGGCAGGCGTGACCTTTGCCGGCAGCCTGCTCGAGCGCGTTATCGAGGAGCAGACCAAGGGCGACCCTCTAGGCGCCGCCGAGGTCCGCAGCAGGATCCAGGCGCTGGTGGGCGAGCGCCTGTCCCGGATCCGGCCGGGTTCCCGCGAGGCAGGCGAACTCAAGGCCGTGCTGATCGAGCATGGCATGTGGTCCCAATACCTCGAAGTGGGCATCGGCCCGGACGCCGAGATCTTCACCAAGGCGCCGCTGCTTTCGGCGCTGGGCACCGGTACGGAAATCGGCCTGCATCCCGGCTCCGCGTGGAACAATCCGGAACCCGAGATCGTGCTGGCCATCAACAGCCGTGGCGAGGTGCTCGGTGCCACGCTGGGCAACGACGTCAACCTTCGTGATTTCGAAGGCCGCAGTGCGCTGCTGTTGGGCAAGGCCAAGGACAATAACGGCTCCTGTGCGATCGGTCCGTTCCTGCGACTGTTCGACCAGACCTTCTCGCTGGATGACGTGAGGCGAGCGACGGTGCACCTGCGCGTCGAAGGCGCGGACGGCTTCGTCTTGTCTGGCACCAGTTCGATGGACCAGATCACACGCGATCCACTGGAACTGGCCGGGCAGGCAATAGGGGCGACCCACCAGTATCCCGATGGCGCCATGTTGTTCCTCGGTACTTTATTTGCGCCAGTGGAAGACCGCGACACCGCGGGCGGCGGTTTCACACACAAGGACGGCGATCTCGTCCTCATCTCCAGCCGCCAGCTTGGCAGCCTGGTCAACCGCGTGGGCCGAAGCGACCGTATCGCTCCTTGGACGTTTGGCGTACGCGCCCTGATGACCAACCTGGCCGCACGCGGCCACACCACTTTTTGAACAGCGATTGCTGAATGGGCGCCATGGCGCCCCGCCCTGAAACCGCAGCCACCCTCGCGCAAGCAAAAGACGGGGATGCCGCAATCCATGACGTCAGGCCGCGACGCGCGGCCTGTTACCGGAGACAACCCATGCAGACTCAAGCTGCCAACCACGATCCGCTCGCAAGCGCGGTAAACAAGGCACGCCTGCGCCTCGCGCCTTTCCTTGCCCTGATGTTCGCGCTATCGATGCTCGACCGCTCCAACGTCGGCTTCGTCAAGCAGGCCCTGATGGTCGATTCCAATATCGGCAACGCGGCCTATGCGCTTGGGGCCGGCATTTTCTTCATTGGCTATGCTGTCTTCGAAATCCCCAGCAACCTGATCCTGCACCGGGTCGGCGCCAAGGTCTGGCTCAGCCGCATCATGGTCACCTGGGGGCTGGCGTCGGCGGCCATGATGTTCGCGCACGACGAGACCTCGTTCTACGTGCTGCGCTTTATCCTTGGCGTCGCCGAAGCGGGCTTCTCGCCGGGCGTGATCCTGTATTCCACCTACTGGTTCCCAGCCAGCCAGCGCGGCAAGGCACTCGGCGTCTACTACTTCGGCTTGCCGGTGGCACTGGTGCTGGGCGGGCCGGTCTCGGGGCTGCTGCTCGATGTGATGGGTGGCCAGCTGGGCCTGCGCAACTGGCAATGGATGTTCGTCATCGAAGGCCTGGCGGCGTCGGTGGTGGGCGTGATCGCCTTCTTTTACCTGGTCAGCAAGCCGCGCGATGCGAAGTGGTTGAACGCCGAAGAGAAGACTGCGCTTGAAGCCGCCATCGCCGCGGAAGACAACCGGAAGACCGCGCACGGCCCGGCCACCGCACTGAGCGCGCTGCGCAACTGGCAGGTACTGCGTTTCGTCGCGATCTACTTCGCCATTCAGGTCAGCGTCTATGGCGTCATCTTCTACCTGCCGACACGCATTTCCGAGCTGACCGGCACGGCCATTGGCGCCAAGGTCGGCCTGCTTACCGCGATTCCATGGCTGTGCGCGCTGATAGCCCTGCGCCTGATCACCGGCATCGCCGACGCCAGGGGCAAGCAACGGGAATTCGCCATGGCCATGCTCGCCATGGCTGCCATCGGCATCGCACTGTCGACGCTGGGGCATGAACTGGTGCCCGTGCTGATGGCTTTCTGCCTGGCTACCGTCGGCTTTGTCGTGGTCCAGCCGCTGTTCTGGACGCTGCCCACCGCGTACCTGAGTGGCACCGCCGCGGCCAGCGGCATCGCCCTGATCGGCGCGCTCGGCAATCTCGGTGGCTTTATCGCACCGACGCTGAAGACTGCGGTCGAATCCGCCTTCCATAGCCAGCAAGCGGGCATGCTGGCCCTGGCAATCGCCGGCGTAGTCGGCGTGCTGCTGCTGAGCACCGTCGGCGCACGGGCCCGCCGCGCCTCGACGTTGCGGCTTGGCTCCTCCGAGGCTGCCTGACTGCTTCCCGTATTCCTTGCACAAAAGCAACCTGACATGACCATCCTCGGACTTCACTACATCGGCGGCGAACGCCACGCCGCCGGCACCCTGCTGTACAGCAGCGACGCCGTGACAGGCGAACGGTACCCGGTCAGCTTCCACGAAGCCACCGAAGCCGAAGGTGCAGCAGCCGTGCTGGCCGCGCACCGGGCCTTTCCCGTGTTCCGTGCCACCAGCCCGGCCGATCGCGCCGCTCTGCTGGAGACCATCGCCGATGAAATCGATGCGCTGGACCAGGCGTTCATCGCGGCGGCCAGCCGCGAGACCGCCCTGCCGCCGGCCCGGCTGGAAGGCGAGCGCAAGCGCACCACCAGTCAGCTGCGCATGTTTGCAACCACGGTACGGCGCGGCGACTTCCTCGATGTCCGCATCGACCGTGCGCAGCCTGCACGCCAGCCGCTACCGCGGCCCGATCTGCGGCAGTACCGCGTCGGCGTGGGTCCGGTGGCGGTCTTCGGCGCCGGCAATTTCCCGCTTGCATTCTCGGTGGCCGGCGGCGACACGGCTTCCGCGCTGGCAGCGGGCTGCCCGGTGGTGGTGAAGGCGCATCCGGGCCACATGGTCACATCTGAATACGTCGCCAGCGCGATCGAACGCGCGATCGCGCGCACCAATGCACCGGCGGGCGTATTCAACATGGTGTTCGGCACCGCTTCCGCCGGGGCGGCACTGGTACGGGCGCCGCACATCAAGGCAGTGGGCTTTACCGGATCATTGGCGGTCGGCCGGGCTTTGTTTGACATGGCGCAAGCCAGGCCGGATCCGATTCCGGTGTTTGCGGAGATGTCGAGCGTGAACCCTGTGTTCCTGATGCCCTCGGCACTGTCCTCTCGCGGCGCACAGATTGCGCGCGAACTGGCAGCTTCGGTCACCTTCGGCTGCGGCCAGCTCTGCACCAACCCAGGGTTGGTGCTTGGCATTCGCTCACCGGCATTCGATGCGTTCGTCGCCGAACTCAGCAAGGCCCTTGCGCTGGCCGAGCCGCTGCCCATGCTAGGCGCAGGTATCCGGGACAATTTCCAGCGCGGGCTGGCCGGCTTGCGCGACATCCCCGGCGTGGAAGCCCTGGTGTCAAAGCAAGCGGACGGCCGCATCGGTGGGCATCTGCTGAAGGCCGATCGCAGCGCCCTGTTTGCGGAGGAGCGTGCGCTAGAGGAGGAAGTATTCGGTCCGTCGACGGTGATCGTCGCGCTGGATTCCGAAGACGACTTCCTGGCCTTTGCGGAAAGGATGCGCGGCCAGCTTACGGCAACGCTGATGGCCGATGACGGTGACCTCCGTCACCATGCCGCGCTGGTCGAGCGATTGGAAGGCAAGGTCGGCCGGCTGCTCTTCAACGGTTACCCGACCGGCGTGGAAGTCAGTGATGCCATCGTGCATGGCGGCCCCTACCCGGCTACCACCGATGCGCGCGGTACCTCCGTGGGCAGCGCCGCAATGGAGCGCTTCCTACGCCCCGTGTGCTACCAGAACTATCCCGATCCCCTGCTCCCGCCGGCCTTGCGCGAGCGTAACCCATGGCAGCTGCCGCGCCTGATCGACGGCGTGCCGACACGCGCCGCGCAGCAAGACGCGCACGACCTGGAGGCCGCAGCATGAGCGCCGTCCTGGAACAAGATGCGGCAGCCGCCGCCGAACCCGTCATCCGGCTGCATCCGGATGACGATGTCGTCATCGCGCGTGCGCAGCTGGTAGCAGGCGCGCACCTCGGCGCAGGCCTGGTGGTACGCGGCCTGGTGCCCGCCGGGCACAAGCTGGCAGTTCGCGCACTCAAGGCCGGCGCGCCGGTGCGCCGCTATGGACAGGTCATCGGCTTCGCCACGCGCCCGGTCGCGCCGGGCGAGCACGTCCACACCCACAACCTGTCCATCGGCCAGTTCGAGCGCGACTACGCGTTTGGCGAGGACAAGCGCCCTGCCGCGCCGGCCGCACAGCGCGCGCAATTCATGGGCATCGTCCGCGCCGACGGGCGGGTCGGCACGCGCAACTACATCGGCATCCTTACGTCCGTCAATTGCTCTGCCACCGCGGCACGCGCCATCGCCGAGCATTTCCGGCGGGAGGTCAATCCGCAGGCGCTCGCCGACTATCCGAACGTGGATGGCGTAGTGGCCCTGACGCACGGGCAAGGCTGCGCGGTGGATGGCGAAGGCGAAGGCCTGGCGCTGCTGCGGCGCACGTTGGCGGGCTACGCGCGCCATCCCAACTTTGCCGCCGTGCTGATCGTCGGGCTTGGTTGTGAAACCAACCAGATCGACGGCCTGCTCGACAGCGGGGGACTGGCACGCGGTGCCGCGCTGAAAACCATGACCATCCAGGCCACCGGTGGCACGGCCCGTACGGTGGCGGCAGGCATTGAGCAGATCAAGGCGATGCTGCCCGACGCGAACCGGGTGCAACGCGAGCCCGTCGCTGCCAGCCACCTCGTAGTAGGACTGCAATGCGGCGGCTCCGACGGCTATTCCGGCATCAGTGCCAATCCTGCGCTCGGCGCCGCGGTGGACCGGCTAGTGGCGCATGGTGGTACAGCCATCCTGTCCGAGACGCCGGAGATCTATGGCGCCGAGCACTTGCTGACGCGCCGCGCCGCATCTGCCGAAGTCGGCCACAAGCTGCTCGATCGGATCCGCTGGTGGGAAGACTACTGTGCCCGCATGAACGCCAGCCTGGACAACAACCCTTCCGCTGGTAACAAAGCCGGGGGCCTCACCACTATCCTGGAGAAATCGCTCGGTGCCGTAGCAAAGGGCGGCACCACCAACCTGGTCGACGTCTACGGCTATGCGGAGCAGGTGCAGGCAGCTGGCCTGGTGTTCATGGACACCCCGGGCTATGATCCGGTCTCCGCAACGGGACAGGTGGCCGGCGGGGCCAACCTCATTTGCTTTACCACCGGGCGCGGCTCCGCCTATGGCTGTGCTCCGGCCCCGACCCTCAAGCTCGGCACCAATACTGCCCTGTGGCAGCGCCAGCAGGAGGATATCGACATCAACTGCGGTACCCTAATCGATGGCTTGCAGACGATCGACCAGCTTGGCGAAGAGATCTTCCAGCTGATGCTGGCGGCAGCGTCGGGACACCGCTCAAAAAGCGAAGTGCACGGCTATGGCCAGAACGAATTCGTTCCCTGGCAGGTTGGCGCCATCACCTGAGCCGACGTCGGGGTGACCGCGCTCATTCGCCACGCGCGTTCCCATCCGACCCCGCGCTGAGCCACTTGTTCAAGCCAGCCAGGATCATCACGCTGGGTAGCAAAGACGTCGGACCGCGCCGGGGATCCGGCGAGCATATTACTCAGGCTTGACGTTTCGACCAGGTCCGTGTGATTAGTCTCATATCACGAGACGCCGTCAGTCTTAATATGCTGCTTCCAAAAACCAAAACCCTAGACGATCTCATCGAGGAACTGACTGCCTTGCGCGAGGCGCTGGGGGGCGACACACCCTGCTATATATTCGACTATGAGGACGCCTGCAATAAGGCGCTGAAATTGCACATTACCCAAGCGTTCTATACGGAAGATGGTGGCACTGAACTCCCGCTCCAGGTCTCCCCTCTTGCCAAGTGTCCCGCAACCCAGGAAGTCGAGGAATACGGATCACGCATGACGAGAATTGGCGACATGCGCGAAGTGCAGTGCAACGCGGTCAATTCCTGTGCAATTAGCGAATCCGGCTTCTTGGACAGCACCGTGCGCTCGTACAGCATCGAGTCAATGCGCTCGCGCAGCGTCCGCACACTCCAGCGTTCCGCGCTAGCCATCTGTACGTAGTAGTTGCGCAGGAGCGAGTCTTTCATTGGTAGGAACACCACGAAATACGACGAGCTCAATTGCCGTGACAGCGTCAAGACAATCGGCTCGTCCGGAAACGCGATGGCGAATTGCACCATTCTGCACAAGTTCTTGTCCGCAAAGCTACCTCCATAGTCACGGATAAGGTGTGCCGCCAAGGTTGGCAGGGTTTGCTCGCCGTAGCCGACCCCCTGGCCGGACAGAACATCAGCATGATTTCGAGGACCGATGCGCCAGAACAGCCGACGTCATTGGTCTGCGCTTTTGCGGCATCAACAATGCTTTTGGTCAGCTTGATCTTCGCCAGGTAGTGCTCCGGACGGGCCTCGACTCCGAGGGCAGGCCAAGAGCCAAGCGAAAGAGAACCGGGGCGATTTTCATCGTGCACCGGGATATGATCCAAGACGTTGAATCCGCCGAGAACCGCCACAGCAAGCTGCATCCAAGCCGGAATGCCTACCGGTGCGGAACCCATCATATGTTTTACAATCTCGCCGGCTGCAACCTGAAGCCCCGCGGTACCGGCGGCCGGTACGAAACCTGCTTACGCGGACCAACGACATCGAGGAGCATGACCGAATGACAAACTGGCTGCATGAGCGGCAGCGGTGCCGCGCGCGGAGGCCCTGACATGGCCGGTTCGAGCTTGCTGGTATTGATCGACGACATCGCCACCATCCTGGACGATGTCGCGGTCATGAGCAAAATGGCGGCCAAGAAGACCGCGGGCGTGCTGGGCGATGACCTGGCATTGAACGCGCAGCAGGTCAGCGGCGTCAGGGCGGAGCGTGAGCTGCCGGTGGTATGGGCGGTTGCGCTGGGGTCGATCCGCAACAAAGTGATCCTGGTGCCGGCGGCGCTGGCCATCAGCGCCTGGGCTCCCTGGGCCGTGGTGCCGTTGCTGATGGTGGGCGGCACGTTTCTTTGCTATGAAGGCTTTGAAAAACTGGCGCACCGGTTCCTGCACAGCAAGGCCGAGGACGCCGCACACCACGTGCGCGAAGTCCAGGCGGTCTCGGACCCCGCCGTCGACATGGTGGCCTTCGAGAAAGAGAAGATCAAGGGCGCGGTCCGCACCGATTTCATCCTGTCGGCGGAGATCATCGTGATCTCGCTGGGCACTGTCGCCAATGCGCCGTTCGGCCAGCGGCTCGCCGTCCTGTGCGCGATCGCGGTCATCATGACGGTCGGCGTCTATGGCCTGGTGGCCGGCATCGTAAAGCTCGACGACGCGGGCCTGTACCTGAGCAAGCAGACGTCGGCGGGACTCCGCCGGCTGGGGCAAGGTCTGCTGCGGCTGGCACCGTTGCTGATGAAGACCTTGTCGTTTGCCGGAACGGCGGCAATGTTCCTGGTGGGCGGCGGCATCCTGATGCACGGCATTCCGGCGATGCACCACGTGACCGAAGCCGTGGCACTGGCGGCGGCGGAGGTGCCGGCAATCGGCGGCGTGCTGGCGGTGCTGGCGCCGGTGCTGCTGGACGGCATTGCCGGCATCGTCGCCGGCGGGCTGGTGCTGGCGGCGGTCAGCGTGGTGAAGGCCGGCATGCGGGCGTTGCGGCCTTCGGCACGCTAGGCGCGGCAAGGCGGGGTTGGGTCGGCACGCTCATTGCCGGAACTAGCGGTGATAGCGATGGAACCCGGGTGTCCCGGGGGGCGGGACGCCCGCCCCGCCGCGGGTATGACCTGCGGGCGGGGGCCGTGTGTGGAATACGGCCGCGGCGCCTACTCCCGCTTGCGTTCGAGGCGCGCGGACAGCTCGCCCATCACGCCACGGCGGAAAGTCAGCACGCAGACGACGAAGATAGCTCCGATCACCATGGTGACGGACTCGCCGAGCGTATCGAACCAGCCCACCCCCGTGGCCGAGGCGAGGAAGGCGCCGATGTCGCCCAGCTTGTTCTCGAGCGCGACGATCACGATCGCGCCGACGATCGGGCCCGACAGCGTGCCCAGGCCGCCGACCAGCGTCATCAGGATCACCGAGCCCGACATCGACCAGTGCACGTCGGTCAGGGTCTCGAAGCCCAGCACCAGCGCCTTGATCGAGCCGGCCAGCCCCGACAGCGCCGCCGACAGCACGAACGCGGTCAGCTTGAAGCGGTCGACGTCATAGCCCAGCGACACCGCGCGCGGCTCGTTCTCCTTGATCGCCTTCAGGATCTGGCCGAACGGCGAATGCACCGTGCGCACGATCAGCGCGAACGCCGCGACGATGATCACCAGCGCCACGTAGTACAGCGTCAGGTCATCCGACAACGACAGCACGCCGAACAGCTTGCCGCGCGGAATGCCCTGCAGCCCGTCCTCGCCGCCGGTGAACGGNGCCTGCAGGCAGATGAAGAACAGCATCTGCGCCAGCGCCAGCGTGATCATCGAGAAATAGATGCCCTGGCGCCGGATCGCCAGCGAGCCCACCACGTAGCCGATCAGCGCGCCCGTGCCGGTGCCCAGGATCAGGCCGATCTCCGGCGTCACGCCCCACACCTTCATGGCATGGCCGGCGG
>NZ_AQUR01000063.1 GCF_000372525.1 Cupriavidus neocaledonicus | reverse complement strand
CGGGTTGCTGGTCATCACCTGCGGGCCGGGCTGGATGTTGTGGATGGTCATCGCCCCCACCATCAGCGCCATCACCGCGTTGGGCGGAATGCCCAGCGTCAGCAGCGGGATGAACGAGGTCTGCGAAGCCGCGTTGTTGGCCGATTCCGGACCCGCCACGCCCTCGATCGCGCCCTTGCCGAATTCCTGCGGATACTTGGAGGTCTTCTTCTCCAGCGAGTACGCCGCGAACGAGGCCAGCGAGGCGCCGCCGCCCGGCAGGATGCCCAGCGCCGAGCCCAGCGCGGTGCCGCGCAGCACCGCAGGGATCATGCGCTTGAAGTCGTCCTTGGTCGGGAACAGGTTGGTGATGTGGTCGGTGAAGGTCTCGCGGTGTTCCTTCTGCTCCAGGTTGGCGATGATTTCGGCAAAGCCGAAGATACCCATTGCCACCGAGACGAAGTTCAGGCCGTCGGTCAGTTCCGGCACGTCGAACGAGAAGCGTGCGGCGCCCGAGTTGACGTCGGTGCCGACCAGGCCCAGCAGCAGGCCCAGCACGATCATGGCGATGGCCTTGACCAGCGAGCCCGAGGCCAGCACCACGGCGCCGATCAGGCCCAGCACCATCAGCGAGAAGTACTCGGCGGGACCGAACTTGAACGCCAGTTCCGACAGCGGCGCGGCAAATGCGGCCAGGATCATGGTGGCGACGCAGCCGGCGAAGAACGAGCCCAGGCCGGCGGTGGCCAGCGCCACCCCCGCTCGCCCTCGTCTGGCCATCTGGTAGCCATCGATGGTGGTCACCACCGACGACGATTCACCGGGCAGGTTCACCAGGATGGCGGTGGTCGAGCCGCCGTACTGGGCGCCGTAGTAGATGCCGGCCAGCATGATCAGCGCGGCCACCGGCGGCAGCGTGTAGGTCACCGGCAGCAGCATGGCGATGGTGGCCAGCGGCCCCAGGCCCGGCAGCACGCCGATCAGCGTGCCCAGCACGCAGCCGAGGAAGGCGTACGCGAGGTTCTGGAAGGTCAGGGCGGTGGAGAAGCCCAGACCCAGGTTGGTGAGTAGTTCCATGTTGGCGGCCTCCTTAGCTTGCCAGGAAAGCCGGCCACACCGGCATCTGCAGGTTGATGCCGTACACGAACGCGCCCAGGCTGATCAGCACCAGGATGATGGCGTTCAGGATGGCACCCTTCCAGCTGAACTCGTGGCTGGCCATCGACGACACCAGCACCAGCACCAGCACCGACAGCACCATGCCCAGCGGCTTCAGCAGCAGCCCGAACAGCACCACCGAACCGAGGATCCACAACAGCGTCTTGATGTCCCAGCGGGCCAGGCTGTCTTCTTCCGACTTGGACGACAGCGAGCCGAACAGCACCAGCGCGCCCAGCAGGGCGAGCACGATGCCGAGCCAGAACGGGAAGTATCCCGGTCCCATTTTGGCGGCGGTTCCCATGGAATAACCGCGCGCGACCCAGGAAAAGCCGAATCCGACCAGGATGAACATCAGGCCGGAGGCAAAGTCCTTTTGGCTACGTATGCGCAAAGTGAATCTCCTCGATAAGACTGCTTGAAATCTGCGGCGGGCCTCAGCGTTGCCTTTGTTGCGTTGCACCAATGCGGCGAATTCCGAGGCCTTCCGGCGGGCAGGGTGGAAGGTAAGGGGGCGACCTTTCAGCTACCTTTCAGATGTCTGCAAATGGGGTCATGGTTCGGGTATCCCCTAGTGAGGGCGCGCTTAAAAGTGCCGCTGCGCCAGGCTGCAGGCGGCTTTGCGGGCAGCGGCCCGGGCCGCTGCGCTATCATCCGGGACGGTCTGGGGCGCCGCGCTGGCCCGCCACGGCAACGGGGTTCTGAAGGGTTTTGAAAGCTTCAGAAAGTGCCTGAAAGGTCCTGGAAGTTTCGGCAGGCGAATCCCCGGGCAATACAAGGAGCGTTTTGGAAAGCATCGACCATGTCATCCTGCTCGGCGCCGTCGTGATGTCGCTGGGCATCGTGCTGGGCGCGTTCTCGGCGCGCTTCGGCGTGCCGTTCCTGCTGGTGTTCCTGGCCGTGGGCATGCTGGCCGGCGTCGACGGACCCGGCGGCATCCGCTTCTCCGATACCTGGCTCAGCTTCCTGGTGGGCAACCTGGCGCTGGCCATCATCCTGCTCGACGGCGGCCTGCGCACCCGCCTTGCCACCTTCCGCGTGGCGCTCAGGCCGTCGCTGTCGCTGGCCACGGTCGGGGTGCTGGTGACGGCCGCGCTGGTCGGGATATTCGCCGCCTGGCTGCTCGGCATCGACTGGCGGCTGGGGCTGCTGCTGGGGGCCATCGTCGGCTCGACCGATGCCGCCGCGGTGTTCTCGACGCTCAACAGCAGCGGCATCCGGTTGAAGGACCGGGTCGCGAGCGTGCTGGAGATCGAATCCGGCATCAACGACCCGATGGCGATCTTCCTGACGCTGACGCTGATCGAATGGCTGACCGCGCCCGGGGGCCTGACGCCGCTGGGCCTGGTGCTGCGCCTGCTGGTGCAGTTCGGCGTGGGCGGCGTGCTGGGGCTTGGGCTTGGCTATTGCCTGGCCTATGTGCTGGAGCGCACGCGCGTGGCCGAAGGGCTGCAGTCGATCCTGCTGTGCTCGGGCGGCGCGATGGTCTTTGCCATGGTGCAGAGCGCCGGCGGCAGCGGCTTCCTGGCGGTGTACCTGACCGGCATGCTGATCGGCAACCGCGAGCGCGCCGTCACCGCCGACACCATGCGCGCCATGGACGGCATGGCGTGGCTGGCGCAGTCCGCCATGTTCCTGCTGCTGGGACTGCTGGTAGCGCCGCACCGGATCTGGGAGGTCGCCGGTCCCGCGGTCGCGGTGGCGGCGTTCCTGATGCTGGTGGCGCGGCCGGTGGCGGTCTGGCTGGCGCTGCTGCCGTTCCGCTTCAATGCGCGCGAGACCGGCTTTATCGCATGGATGGGCCTGCGCGGCGCGGTGCCGATCGTGCTGGCGCTGTTCCCGCTGTTGCGCGAGGTGCCGCAGTCGGGGCTGCTGTTCCGCATTGCCTTTGCGGTGGTGCTGGCGAGCCTGCTGTTCCAGGGCACCACGGTGTCGGTGGCGGCGCGGCTGGCGCGCGTGCTGCGTCCCGGCTACCCCGAGCCGCTGGCGCGCTCGCGCCTGCGCGGCACGCGCGCGCCGATCCTGGAAGTGATGCAGTTCGAGGTCGGCCCCAACGCGCCGGTCGAGAACGTGCGCGCCGACCAGCTGGAACTGCCGCCGCGCTGCCGCCTGCTGACCGTGGCCCGCGACGACGCGCTCGCCGACCCGGGCCAGACCGTATTGCGCGCCGGCGACGCGGTCTGCGTGCTGGGACCGACCGTCTCGTTGCCGCTGCTGTCGGCGCTGTTCCAGACGCCGGGCCGGGCGCCCACCTGGGAACAGGTCTCGCACGATTTCCTGCTGTCGGGCGATGCGCCGCTGCGCGACGTGGCCGCGCTCTACGGCACGCGTGCCCTGACGCCGGACGAAGAACCGCTGACGCTGGAAAGCGCGATGCAGCGCGCGTTCACGTCGCCGCCGGTGGAGGGCGACAGCGTCGAAATCGCCGGGCTGCCGCTGACGGTAACGCGCATGGAAGGCGCGCAGATCGTGCAGGTGGGGTTGCTGCTGCCGCGGCTGGAGGGGGATTCGGGCGGGAAGCTGTGGGTGCGCCGGCGCCGGGGGGAACAGAGTAAGCAGAGCCGCGAAAGTGCGTAATCCCTGCCGGTTTGCGCCCCTCTCCCGCTTGCGGGAGAGGGGCGGGGGTGAGGGCAGGCGTTTCGAAGGCTGAGGCTTGCGGGTTAAAACCGAAGGCTTCGCTCGGTGTGGTGCCTCGCCAAACCGCCCCTCACCCCGGCCCTCTCCCCGTGAGGGGAGAGGGAGAACACCTTGCTTTAGCCAGCTCGGGCGGCCTGGGAGCACTCAAGACCGTTGGTGCTGCGATGGTTGGGCTTCAGTCGACCTTCGCTCCCGACACCTTCACGATCTGCGCATACTTCTTCAGTTCCTTCTGGATCAGCGCCGCGAACTGCTCCGGCGTGGTCGGTGCCGGCTGGGCGCCGATGCGGGCCAGGCGGGCCTTCATGTCGTCGGTCTTCAGGATCGCCACGATGTCGTGGTTGAGGCGTTCGACGATCTCGCGCGGCGTGTTGGCCGGGGCGAATACGCCGAACCACGTCGAGATGTCGAAGCCTTCCAGCCCCAGTCCCTTGCCGGCCTCGGCAATGGTCGGCAGCTCCGGGAACGACGCCGCGCGGCCGGCGGTGGTGACGGCGAAGGCCTTGAGCTTGCCCGCCTTGATATTGGCCGAGGCCGAGGCCAGGTTGTCGAAGATCAGGTCGGTCTGGCCCGACAGCACCGACAGCTGCGCCGGCGCCGCGCCGTTGTAGGGGATATGGACCATGCTGACCCTGGCCATGCTCTTGAACAGCTCGCCCGACAGGTGGCCGGCGCTGCCGTTGCCGCCCGAGGCGTAGTCCAGCTTGCCGGGGTGCTTGCGCGCGTAGGCGACCAGGTCGCGCACGTTGTGGATCTGCAGCTCGGCGGCCTTGCCCGGATGCATCACCAGCACGTTGGGCACGTCGGCAACCAGCGTGATCGGCGCGAAGTCTTTCACGGGGTCGTACGGCATCTTGCTGAACAGCGTCGGGTTGATCGCGTGCGTGGCCACCGCGCCCATGACGATGGTGTAGCCGTCGGCGGGCTGCTTGGCGACGTAGTCCGCGCCCAGGTTGCCGCCGGCGCCCGGCTTGTTTTCCACGATCACGGGCTGGCCCAGGCTGTCGCGCAGCTTGTCGCCGATGGCGCGCGCCACGGTGTCGAGCGGGCCGCCGGCCGGGTAGGGCACGACGAAGCGAACCGGCTTGGAGGGGTAGGTGTTGGTCGCCGCCACCGCGGCGGGCATCAGTGCCGCGGTCAGCGCGGCGGCAAGCAGTTTCTTCAGCATGTTGCGGAGGACAGAGGGATAGGGATGCTCAGCGGGCCCCGATGCCGCGCGCCATCATCACGGCGCACAGCGGCAGCAGGATCACCAGGTGCGATTCGATCATGACCCAGCGCCGCGCCGCCTTGATCTCGGACGGCGGCGGCACGTAATCGGGCAGCCTGCGCGCCTGCTTGCGCCAGCGCGCGATGGCAAGGGTGGGCGGCAGCGAGCACAACGCGATCAGCACGAACACGCCCATCTTGGCGTGGAACCACGGATTGTGCAGGTAAAAGTCCACGCCCTTGGCGCCGTAGAACAGGCGCAGCAGGCCGGTGGCCAGCGCCAGCATCGCCGACAGGAAATAGAACAGGTCGTACAGCGACAGGCGCCGCACGGTGGCCGGGGTCAGGTCCGGGCGCAGCGCCACGGCCTCGGCCGCCATCAGCGTGATCAGGACGAAGATCGCCAGGAAATGCAGGAAGGCCAGGATGGCGTCGGTCAGCATGGGGTTCTCCTTCGCTTTGCGCGGGCGCGCGCCGCGGCGCGGGCCCGGAAAGTACTTCAGTGGGGACTGAATTTCCGGAAAGCGCCCGCGGCCGGCTGGCCGGCCGCGGGCTGGAGGAGAATCTTACAGCACACCCTTTGCGCGAAGTGCGGCGATCTGCGCCGCGCTGTAGCCCAGGCTCTCGGCCAGCACGGTGTCGGTGTGCTCGCCCAGCAGCGGCGGGTGGCGCAGCGCCTGCGGCGGCGTAGCGCTCATCTTGATTGGGCTGCCGACCAGCTTGACCTCGCCCGCGCTCGGGTGCGGCAGGTCCACGCGCAGGCCGCGCGCCTTGACCTGGTCGTCCTCGAACACGTCGTCGAGGGTGTTGATCGGGCCGCACGGCACGCCCGCGGCCTCGAGGTCGCGGATCCATTGCGCGCGGGTGCGCGGGCGTACCATCCCGGCCAGGATCGGCACCAGCACGTCGCGGTTGGCCACGCGCTGCGGGTTGGTGGCAAAGCGCGGGTCGTCGGCCAGCTCCGGCATGCCGCCGTCGGTGACGAACTTGCGGAACTGCCCGTCGTTGCCGACCGCGACGATGATCCAGCCGTCGGCGGCCTGGAAGGTCTGGTAGGGCACGATGTTCGGGTGCGCGTTGCCCCAGCGGCGCGGCGCCTCGCCGCTCGCCAGGTAGTTGGTGTTCATGTTGGCCAGCATCGCCACCTGCACGTCGAGCAGCGCCATGTCGATGTACTGGCCCTCGCCGGTGCGGTCGCGGTGCGCCAGCGCCGCCAGCACGGCAATGGTCGCGTACTGGCCGGTCATCAGGTCGGA
This sequence comes from Cupriavidus neocaledonicus, assembly GCF_000372525.1. Lineage (GTDB taxonomy): Bacteria > Pseudomonadota > Gammaproteobacteria > Burkholderiales > Burkholderiaceae > Cupriavidus > Cupriavidus neocaledonicus. The sequence goes on along the minus strand of NZ_AQUR01000063.1, from coordinate 35,869 downwards.
AATCGCCACGCCGGCCTTCTGCGGGCCGCCGCCGGGAAGGTCGTCGCGCTCGCCGGTCAGGCTCATGAAGCCGCCCATGCCCTGGATGATGAAGTCGTACCCCGGGCGCGCGGCGTACGGGCCGGTCTGGCCGAAGCCGGTGACCGAGCAGTAGATCAGGTCGGGCTTGACCTGCCTGAGCGAGTCGTAGTCCAGGCCATATTTCTTCAGCTGGCCGACCTTGTAGTTCTCCAGCACCACGTCGCTCTGCGCGGCCAGGTCGCGCACGATCTGCTGGCCTTCCGGGGTGCTGATGTCGCACGTCACCGAGCGCTTGTTGCGGTTGGCGGCCAGGTAGTAGGCGGCCTCGGCGGTGTCGCGGCCGTCTTCGTCCTTGAGCCAGGGCGGGCCCCAGGTGCGGGTGTCGTCGCCGGCGCCGGGACGCTCGATCTTGATCACGTCGGCGCCGAAGTCGGCAAGGTTCTGGGCGCACCACGGCCCGGCGAGCACGCGGGTCAGGTCGAGGACGCGGAGATGGCTTAAGGCTCCCATGGCGGTATTCGAGGCAGAGGTAAGGCGGGGATCGGATCCGGAATGTGGGTGGTCGGCAAGCCCCGGAAAAGGGGGCGGCGCGGGTTGGCTGCACTGTACCACCGGCAGTCCGGCGCTGCCGTCGTAAGTGATTTAAGAGTATCTTGCGGCAATGGGATTCAGGGCGATAGCCGGCCGCTTCCGCGGCGCCGTGGCCGACCTGCCCGATGGCCTGCCTTGCCCGTATAATCAACGGTTTGCAAATCCCAAACTGATTCGTCGCGCCCGGCCACGCCGGGACAAGCGTCCGCCATCCCATGAAAGTCTCAGACATTCGCAGCAAGTTCCTGCAGTTCTTCGAATCGAAGGGCCATACCGTGGTCCGCTCGTCCAGCCTGGTGCCGGCGAACGACCCGACGCTGCTGTTCACCAATTCCGGCATGGTGCAGTTCAAGGACGTGTTCCTCGGCACCGACAAGCGCCCCTACAGCCGCGCCACCTCGGCGCAGCGCTCGGTGCGTGCCGGCGGCAAGCACAACGACCTCGAGAACGTGGGCTACACCGCCCGCCATCACACCTTCTTCGAGATGCTGGGCAACTTCTCGTTTGGCGACTACTTCAAGCGCGAGGCGATCCAGTACGCATGGGAACTGCTGACCAAGACCTACCAGCTGCCGGCAGAGAAGCTGTGGGTAACGGTCTATGCGGAAGACGACGAGGCCTACGACATCTGGGCCAGGGAAGTGGGCGTGCCGGCCGAGCGCATCGTGCGCATCGGCGACAACAAGGGCGCGCGCTACGCGTCGGACAACTTCTGGCAGATGGCCGACACCGGCCCGTGCGGCCCGTGCTCGGAAATCTTCTATGACCACGGCCCCGACGTGTGGGGCGGCCCGCCGGGATCGCCCGAAGAAGACGGCGACCGCTACATCGAGGTGTGGAACCTGGTGTTCATGCAGTTCAACCGCGACGAGCAGGGCAACATGACGCCGCTGCCCAAGCCGTGTGTCGACACCGGCATGGGCCTGGAGCGCATCGCCGCGGTGCTGCAGCATGTGCACAGCAATTACGAGATCGACCTGTTCCAGGCGCTGATCAAGGCCGCCGCGCGCGAAACCCATATCGACAACCTGAACCAGAACTCGCTGAAGGTCATCGCCGACCATATCCGCGCGTGCGCGTTTCTGATTGTCGACGGCGTGATCCCGGGCAACGAAGGCCGCGGCTACGTGCTGCGCCGGATCATCCGCCGCGCCATCCGCCACGGCTACAAGCTGGGCCAGAAGACCCCGTTCTTCCACAAGCTGGTGCCGGACCTGGTCGAGCAGATGGGCCAGGCCTATCCGGAGCTGGCCGAGGCGCAGTCGCGCGTGACCGAAGTGCTGAAGGCCGAGGAAGAGCGCTTCTTCGAGACCATCGAGAACGGCATGGCCATCCTCGACGCCGCGCTGGCCGACCTGAAGCTCAAGGGCGGCAAGACGCTGGACGGCGAACTCGCCTTCAAGCTGCACGACACCTTCGGCTTCCCGCTGGACCTGACCCAGGACGTGTGCCGCGAGCAGGAAATCGGCGTGGACGAGGCCGCCTTCGATGCCGCCATGAACCGCCAGCGCGAGCAGGCGCGCGCCGCCGGCAAGTTCAAGATGGCCGCCGGCCTGGAGTACACCGGCGACAAGACCGTGTTCCACGGCTACGAGAAGCTGGAACTGCCGCGGGCCACGGTCACCGCGCTGTATGTGGATGGCGCCGCGGTCGACACCATGCAGCCCGGCCAGACCGGCGTGGTGGTGCTGGATAACACCCCGTTCTACGCCGAGTCCGGCGGCCAGGCCGGCGACCAGGGCGTGCTGCAGGCCGGCAATGTCGTGTTCGTGGTGGCCGACACCACCAAGATCCAGGCCGACGTGTTCGGCCACCAGGGCACGCTGCAGGGCGGCGCGCTCAAGGTCGGCGATGGCGTGTCCGCGCAGGTCGACGCGCTGCGCCGCGCGCGCACCGTGCGCAACCACTCGGCCACCCACCTGATGCACAAGGCCCTTCGCGAAGTGCTGGGCAGCCACGTGCAGCAGAAGGGCTCGCTGGTCGACGCGGACAAGACCCGCTTCGATTTCTCGCACAACGCCGCGCTGACCGACGCGCAGATCCGCCAGGTCGAAGAGATCGTCAACGCCGAGATCCTGCGCAACGAAGACACGCACGCCGAGATCATGCCGTTCGACGACGCGGTCAAGAGCGGCGCGATGGCGCTGTTCGGCGAGAAGTACGCCGATGACGTGCGCGTGCTGTCGATCGGCACCTCGAAGGAACTGTGCGGCGGCACCCACGTGCACCGCACCGGCGATATCGGCCTGTTCAAGATCGTGATGGAAGGCGGCGTCGCCGCCGGCATCCGCCGCGTCGAAGCCATTACCGGCGACAACGCGCTGCACTACCTGCAGGGCCTGGACGCCAGGCTGAACGAAGCCGCCGCCGTGCTCAAGGCGCAGCCGTCCGAGCTGGTGCCGCGCATCGGCCAGGTGCAGGAGCAGGTGCGCGCGCTCGAGAAGGAACTCGAGCGCCTGAAGAGCAAGCTGGCCGCGTCGCAGGGCGACGAGCTGGCGGCGCAGGCTGTCGACGTCAAGGGCCTGAAGGTGCTGGCCGCGCAGCTGGACGGCGCCGACTTGAAGACCCTGCGCGAGACCATGGACAAGCTCAAGGACAAGCTGCAGAGCGCCGCCATCGTGCTGGGCGCGGTCGCCGACGGCAAGGTCAGCCTGATCGCCGGCGTCACCGCCGATGCCACCGGCAAGGTCAAGGCTGGCGAGCTGGTCAACTTTGTCGCCCAGCAGGTGGGTGGCAAGGGTGGCGGCCGTCCCGACATGGCGCAGGCCGGCGGCACCGAGCCGGCCAAGCTGCCGCAGGCGCTGGCTGGTGTCAGCGAGTGGGTGGCCAGCAAGGTTTGATCGGCAGGGTGTACTCCCTCTCCCGCAAGCGGGAGAGGGAGTACACCCTCGGTCGAGGCCACGTTGTCACAAAAGCATGAAGGGCGCCCCGGCGCCCTTCATGCTTTTTTACTTTTCCGGTGTTCCCTTGCCGCCGCCCAGCGTCGTCAGCAAATCGATCGGCAGCGGAAACACGATGGTCGAGCTCTTGTCCCCCGCGATCTGCGTCAGCGTCTGCATGTAGCGCAGCTGCATCGCCTGCGGCTGCCGCGCCAGCATCTGCGCCGCCTCCAGCAGCTTCTCCGAGGCCTGCAGCTCGCCTTCGGCATGGATCACCTTGGCGCGCCGCTCGCGTTCGGCTTCGGCCTGGCGGGCGATGGCGCGGACCATGGTCTCGTTGAGGTCGACGTGCTTGATCTCGACGTTCGAGACCTTGATGCCCCAGCCGTCGGTCTGCGCGTCCAGCGCCTGCTGGATGTCGAGATTCAGCTTCTCGCGCTCGGCCAGCATCTCGTCCAGCTCGTGCTTGCCCAGCACCGAGCGCAGCGTGGTCTGCGCCAGCTGGCTGGTGGCCTCGAGGAAGTTCGCTACCTGGATGATCGCCAGTTCGGGATCGACCACGCGGAAGTACACCACCGCATTGACCTTGACCGAGACGTTGTCGCGCGAGATCACGTCCTGCGGCGGCACGTCCATCACCACCGTGCGCAGGTCGACCCGGACCATCTGCTGCACCGCCGGGATCAGCAGTACCAGCCCGGGGCCCTTGACCTTCCAGAAACGCCCGAGCATGAACACCACGCCGCGTTCGTATTCGCGCAGCACGCGGAACGAGGTGATCACCAGCAGTGCCAGCAGGAAGATCACACCGCCGAAGCTGAATCCGTAGGCCATGGTCAGGCTCCCTTGTCAGGGGTCGGTTGGGAAGAGGAGGCCGGCGCACTGCCGGCGGCGATCACTTCGAGCACCAGGCCACTGCGCCCGGTGACCAGCACCGGCGTGCCGCGCGCCAGCGGCGTGGCGCTGTGCACCCGCCAGGTCTCGCCACGCACGCTGGCCCAGCCTTCCTCGCGCAGGTCATCGAGCAGTTCGCCGCGGCTGCCGACCAGCGTGTCGGCACCGCTGACCACCGGCCGCTTGCGCGAGCGCACCAGCATCGCCGACATGCCGAACACGAACACCGCGGACAGCGCCGACATTGCCGCCACCATCGGCAGCGGCACGCCGAAGCCGGGCACGTCGGTATCGATCAGCATCACCGCGCCGAAGGCGAAGGCGACGATGCCGCCCACCCCGAGCGCGCCGAAGGTGGGCAGGAACAGCTCCGCCACCATGCAGCCGATGCCCAGCGCCACCAGCGCCAGCCCGGCATAGTTGACCGGCAGCATGTGCAGCGCGAACAGCGCCAGCAGCAGGCAGATCGCGCCGACGATGCCGGGCACCACCATGCCCGGCGTGGAAAACTCGAAGATCAGCGCGTAGATGCCGATCATCATCAGCAACAGCGCCACGCTGGGATCGGTGAGCACCGCCAGGAAGCGGTTGCGCCAGTCCGGCTCCAGCGTCACCGCGGGGGCGTTGCGCGTCTGCAGCGTGCTGGCCTTGCCGCCGGCGGTGGTCAGCTTGCGCCCGTCGAGCTGGCGCAGCAGCGCCGGCAGGTCTGGCGCGACCACATCGATGACACGCTGCGCCAGCGCCTCGTCGGCCGACAGGCTGACCGATTCGCGCACCGCGCGCTCGGCCCATTCGGCGTTGCGCCCGCGCAGCTGCGCCAGGCCGCGGATATAGGCCGAGGCATCGTGCATCTGCTTGCGCGCCATGGTGTCGCCCGAGGCGGGTTCGCTGGCGGGCGCCGAGGCGGGACGCGCGCCGGGCAGGGACTCCGGCTTCTGCGGCCCGCCGATGCCGACCTGCACCGGCGTCGCCGCGCCCAGGTTGGTGCCCGGCGCCATCGCCGCGAGGTGGCTGGCATAGAGGATGTAGGTGCCGGCGCTGGCCGCCCGCGCGCCGCCGGGCGAGACATAGCTGGCCACCGGCACCGGCGAGGCCAGGATCGCCTGGATGATGTCGCGCATCGACGCATCCAGCCCGCCGGGCGTGTCCATTTCCAGCACCACCAGCTGCGCGCCGGCTTCGCGCGCGCGCGCCATGCCGCGCAGGATAAAGCTGGCGCTGGCCGGGCTGACCGCGCCTTTCAGCGGGATCACGTACACCGGCGCGGTAGCCGTGGTCGTGGCCGTCGGCGGGGCCGCGGCGCTGCTGCCGAAGGCAAGCGCGCAGCATGCCAGCGCCAGGCTGGACAGCAGCCGGAAGGCCCGCAGCAACGCGGTGGCAGGGTTCATGGCAGGAGCAGGGCAGGCAAGGTGCCGTGGTGACGCCACTTCAAGTGTAGGCCACCGGGCACATCTTGCACGTGGCCGCGCAGCTCAGGCTGCCGCCAGTTCGGGTCCGGCCGAGCCGGGCGGTGCGGGGGTGAGTTCGGGCAGGGCCGCGACCAGCGCATGCAGCGCGGCGCTGGCCATCGACGGTTGCCACGCCAGCAGCGTGCGCACCCGGCCCGCCGCGCCCAGGCTGTGCTGCCGGATGGCGGGCAGGTCGCGGTACAGGCCCAGCACCGAGCGCGGCACGATCGCCGCGCCGATGCCGGCCGCGACGCAGGCGACGATGGCATGGTAGGAGCTGAGCTGCAGCACGCGCGGCGTCGGCGCGGGGCCGCTGCCGTACCAGGTCTCGAGCCGCGCGCGGTAGTTGCAGCCCGGCTCGAACGCCAGCAGGGTCGGCACTTCCAGGTCGGCCGCGCCGCGCACCGGGCGATGGTGCTCGCGCGTGATCACCACCAGCTCTTCCTCGAACACCGGCACGGCCCGCAGCGCCGGGTCGGCCAGCGGCTCGGCGACAAAGGCGCAGTCCACCTCGAAGCGCGCCAGCGCGTCGAACGCCTGCCGCGTGGCCAGCGTCACCAGTTCCAGCTGCACCTCGGGCCAGGCCTGGTGATACGCGGCCAGCACCTGCGGCAGGCGGCTCGCGGCGGTGCTTTCCATCGACGCGATGCGCAGGCGGCCGTGCGGGCGCGCCGGCAGCACCGCGTGGCGCGCCTCTTCGGTCAGGGTCAGGATGCGGCAGGCATAGTCGAACAGGGTCTGGCCCGACGGCGTCAGCACCATGCGCCGGCCGTCGCGCACGAACAGCTCGACGCCCAGCGACTGCTCCAGCTGGCGGATACGGGTGGTGACATTGGACTGCACCCGGTGCAGCCGCTCGGCCGCGCGGGTGACGCCGCCGGCTTCGACGACGGCGCGGAAAATCTCGAGCGCGGCAAGATCCATGGCCTGCTCCCCACGGTTATTCATCAGATTTCAGGATGGATGGCATCTTGATAATTCATGTTTCAAGATGCTTATGGCAGCGTAGCATACAGAAATCGCAGTGCAACCGCTGCCACCACCGGTCCATTCCTCATGCCGATCCCCCGCCCCCTCGAGCCCGAACACCCCGCCGCGCGCGTGGCGGCCGCCGCGCCGCCGCGTCGCGCGGCCGGGCCATTGGCGGTGGCGCTGGCCGGCCTGGTGTCGCTGGCGGTGGTGATGGGCATCGGCCGCTTCGCTTTCACGCCACTGCTGCCGATGATGCTGCATGACGGCATCGTCACGCTGGACCAGGGCGGCTGGCTGGCGACGGTGAACTACATCGGCTACTTCGTCGGCGCCGCGGTGTGCATGTTTATCCGGCCCGATGCGGCGCGCATGGTGCGCTGGGGCCTGGTGGCCACGGTGCTGCTGACACTGGGCATGGCCTTGCCGGGCGGCATGCCGGCGTGGTCGCTGTGGCGCGCCGCCGCGGGCGTCGTCAGCGCCGTGGCAATGGTCTACACCGCGGCCTGGTGCCTGCAGCGGCTGGCCGAGCTGGGCCGGCCCGAGCTGGGCGGGCTGATCTTCTGCGGCCCGGGCGTGGGTATCGTGGTCACCGGGCTGGGCGCGTCCGGCATGGTCGGCGCGGGCTGGCATGCGGACCATGGCTGGCTCGCCTTCACCGCGCTGGCGGTGGTGCTGGCGGCCGCGGTCTGGCGGATTTTCGTCGCGCCGGCCGCCGTGGGGGCAGCGGCGCCGCCGGCCGGTGCCGCCGATGCCGAAGCCGCTGCCGGCACGGCGCGGCTCGATGCCCAGACCTGCGCCCTGACCCTGGCCTACGGCCTGGCCGGCTTCGGCTACATCATCACCGCGACCTTCCTGCCCGTGATCGCGCGCCAAGCGCTGCCCGGCACGGTATGGGCCGACCTGTTCTGGCCGATCTTCGGCGCGGGCGTGGCGGTGGGCGCGTTGCTGGCGACGCGGGTCGGCATGGCGCACGACAACCGCAAGCTGCTGGCGCTGCTGTACGGCATGCAGGCGCTGGGCGTGGCGATCGCGGTGGTATTGCCGAGCGTGCCCGGCTTTGCCGCCAGCAGCCTGCTGGCGGGCCTGCCGTTCACCGCGCTGGTGGCGTTCGCGATGCGCGAGGCGCGGCGGCTGTGGGGGCCGCAGGCGCCCCGGCTGATGGGGCTGATGACCGCATCCTATGGCCTCGGCCAGATCGCCGGGCCGCCGCTGGCGACTGCGCTGGTGGCACGCAGCGGCGGCTTTGCCGGTTCGCTGGCGTGCGCCGCCGCGGCACTGGCGCTGGGCGCGCTGGTGTTCGCCTGGATGCGCCGCGCGTGGCCGCTGCCGGCGGCCGGGACCGGCCTGAGCCCGGGCGCCCAGGTGCGCTAAAGTATCGTCTTTGCCGTCCGGCGCGCCGCGCGAGGAGCTGCGGCCGGGATTGCCGGCATCGCGGTCCGCGGCGCGGCACAGAAGGCCGGGCCGTACCCGGCACGCCAGACCGGGCGGCGCAGGAGCGACCCCATGTCTTTTGCCTTGCAGCCCGCGCGCGCCGCGGGCGCTTCCGATCCCGTTTCAGCCGAAGAGCAGCGCGTGCGCGTCGACCTGGCCGCGGCCTATCGCCTGGCCGCGCGCGAGCGCTGGGATGACCTGATCTACACCCATATCTCGGCCACGGTGCCGGGCGAGCCGGACCACTTCCTGATCAATCCCTTCGGCTTTGCCTTCGACGAGATCCGCGCCAGCGACCTGGTCAAGATCAACGGCCGCGGCGAGGTGGTCGGCGAGACGGTGCACCCGGTCAACGTCACCGGCTTCGCACTGCACGCCGCGGTGCATGCCGCGCGCGCCGACGCGATGTGCGTGATGCACCTGCATAACACCGCCGGCATCGCGGTGTCGGCGCAGGCGGCGGGGTTGCTGCCGCTGTCGCAGCACGCCATGCGTTTCCATGGCCGCATCGCGTACCACGACTACGAGGGCCTGGCCTTTACCCCGGCCGAGGGCGCGCGCCTGACCGCATCGCTGGGGGCGCATCCGGCCATGCTGTTGCGCAACCACGGCACGCTGACGGTGGGCCGCACCGTGGCCGAAGCCTATGTGCTGATGGCGACGCTGATCAAGGCCTGCGAGGTCCAGATCGCGGCGCAGGCGGGCGGCGCGCTGGTGCAGCCCGACGCCGCGGTGGCGGACCAGACCTCCGCGCAGCTCTACGACGATGGCGCGATCGAAGGCGTGCTGGAATGGCCCGCGCTGCTGCGCAAACTGGATAGAATCGATCCTTCCTATCGGGACTGAACGGGGACGACGTTGCCCCGCCCGGATCACAACAATCATCAAGCACAGGAGCCATGAATGCCCACTTTCCACGTCGAAATGTTTGAAGGCCGCACCATCGAGCAGAAGCGCAAGTTTGTCGAGGAAGTGACCCGCGTCAGCTGCGAAACGCTGGGCTGCTCGCCGTCGGCGGTCGACATCATCATTACCGACATCAAGCGCGAGAACTGGGCCACCGGCGGCGAGCTGTGGGCCGACAAGAAGTAAGGCGCCAGCCCGCTCCACACTGAACACCATGCAACACTTCGCCTCTGACAACTACGCCGGCTTCTGCCCGGAATCGCTCAAATATTTCCTGGAAGCCAACGGCAGCGGCCATGAGCAGGCCTATGGCGACGACAGCTGGACGCAGAAGGTCTGCGACCGCATCCGCGACCTGTTCCAGACCGATTGCGAAGTGTTCTTCGTGTTCAACGGCACGGCGGCCAACTCGCTGGCGCTGTCGGCGCTGTGCCAGTCGTACCACTCGGTGATCTGCCACGAGCTGGCGCATATCGAGACCGACGAATGCGGCGGGCCGGAGTTCTTCTCCAACGGCTCCAAGCTGCTGACCGCGCCGGGCGAGCACGGCAAGCTCACGCCCGATGCGGTCGAGGCGCTGGTCACGCGCCGCGCCGACATCCATTACCCCAAGCCCAAGGTGGTGTCGCTGACGCAGTCGACCGAAGTCGGCACCGTCTACAGCGTGGAAGAAGTGCGCGCGATCGCCGCCATCGCCAAGCGCCGGCAGCTGCGCGTGCACATGGACGGCGCGCGCTTTGCCAATGCAGTGGCGTCGCTGGGCGTGCTTCCGTCCGAGATCACCTGGCGCGCGGGCGTCGACGTGCTGTGCTTCGGCGGCACCAAGAACGGCCTGCCGGTGGGCGAGGCAGTGGTGTTCTTCGACCGCCGCCTGGCTGAGGACTTTGCCTACCGCGTCAAGCAGGCCGGACAGCTGGCGTCGAAGATGCGCTTTATCTCCGCGCCGTGGCTGGGTTTGCTCGAGAACGACGTGTGGCTGGCCAACGCGCGCCATGCCAATGCGATGGCGCAACGGCTGCAGCAGCGCATCCGCGAGATCCCGGGCGTGCGCATCATGTTCCCGACGCAATCCAATGCGGTCTTCGCCGAGCTGCCGCTGCCGGCGATCGAGGCGCTGCGCGCAAAGGGCTGGCGCTTCTACACCTTTATCGGCGCGGGCGGCTGCCGTTTCATGTGTTCGTGGGACCTGCAGCCGCAGACCGTGGAGGCGCTGGCCGCCGACATGCGCGCCGCCTGCGGCGCATGAGCGGGGCCAAATTCGCCTACTCAAACTGATAACGACGAGACCCAGGAGCCCCCATGAGCTACCGATTCTGCCCGCAGTGCGGCGCGCCGCTCGAGCTGCTGCCGCTGTCCGGGCGCGAACGCCACGCCTGCGTGCAGCAGGACTGCGGCTTCGTGCACTGGAACAATCCCCTGCCGGTGCTGGCGGCGGTGGTCGAATACCAGGACAAGCTGCTGCTGGCGCGCAACGCCGCGTGGCCGGAGAAGATGTTTGCGCTGGTGACGGGCTTCCTGGAGCGCGACGAGCCGCCCGAACTGGGCGTGGCGCGCGAACTGAAGGAAGAGACCAACCTCGATACCGAGTCGGTCGCGCTGATCGGCGTCTACGAGTTCATGCGCAAGAACGAGCTGATCATCGCCTATCACGTCAAGGCGACCGGCACCGTCGAACTGTCGGAGGAACTGGCCGAGTACAAGCTGGTGGCGCCCGAAGACGTGCGGGTGTGGTCGGCCGGGACCGGCTTCGCGGTGGCCGACTGGCTTGCCGCGCGCGGCTACCCGGTGCGCTTCTTCGATCGCCAGACCGGCGCCGACATTCCGGACCCGCGCCGTCCCCACGACTTCAGCCAGGTCGGGGCTTCGCTACAATACCGCTGGTAAGGCCGGTTTTTCTAGCCGGCCTCCAGCCCCCAAGCATCAGAGGAAGAGACGAATGGAGTTCCAGAAAGAAGTGGATGCCCGCGGCCTGAACTGCCCGCTGCCGATCCTGCGCACCAAGAAGGCCCTGGCCGACATGGCCAGCGGCGACGTGCTCAAGGTGCTGGCCACCGATCCCGGCGCCACGCGCGATTTCCAGGCCTTTGCCAAGCAGACCGGCAACGAGCTGCTGTCGCACTCGGAAGTGGACAAGGTATTCGTGTTCTACATGCGCCGTCGTTGACGGCCTGCTGCCGTTCCCGCCCGCGGGACTGGCAGCGCTCGACCGTCCATAAGGAAAAAGCCGCCCGAAAGCGGCTTTTTCTTCGTGGGGGCGAGGCTCAGCGGCCCGGGCCGTTCAGGTGTTCGCGCGATTCCAGGTACGCGCTGAAATCGGTGCCCACTTCGGGGTGCTTCAGCGCGAACTCGACGGTCGCCTTGAGGTAGCCCAGCTTGCTGCCGCAATCATAGCGGCGGCCCTGGTAGCGGTACGCCAGCACCTGCTCCTGGCCCAGCAGCGACTGGATCGCGTCGGTCAGCTGCAGCTCGCCGCCGGCGCCGGGCTTGAGCTCGCGCAGGTGGTCGAAGATGCGCGGCGTCAGGATGTAGCGCCCGACCACGCCGAGGTTGGAGGGTGCGTCTTCCGGCGCCGGCTTCTCGACGATGCCCGAGACCTTGATCACGTCGTCGTCCCACTCGCGGCCGTCGATCACGCCGTAGGAGCGGCTCTGCTCGGGCGTGATTTCCTCGACGCCCAGCACCGAGCAGTTGTAGTGGTTGAAGGCATCCACCATCTGCTTCATCACCGGCGGGTTGCCGTCGATCAGGTCGTCGGCCAGCATCACCGCGAACGGGGTGTCGCCCACCAGCTTGGCCGCGCACAGCACCGCGTGGCCCAGGCCCAGCGCCTCGGGCTGGCGCACGTAGTAGCACTCGACGTTGGCCGGCTTGATCGAGCGCACCACGTCCAGCAGCGCCTGCTTGTTCTTGGCTTCGAGCTCGACTTCCAGTTCGAAGGCCTTGTCGAAATGGTCCTCGATGGCGCGTTTGGAGCGGCCCGTGACGAAGATCATCTCGGTAATGCCGGCGGCCATGGCTTCTTCCACGGCGTACTGGATCAGCGGCTTATCCACCACCGGAAGCATTTCCTTGGGGCTGGCCTTGGTGGCTGGCAGGAAGCGGGTGCCGAGGCCCGCAACCGGGAACACAGCCTTGGTGACGCGATTTTCCATATCAGGTGTACCTCTCAGATTCCAGTCCATAACCCTGCCAGCCGGCGTGGGCGCCGTCTGTCCGGTTCTGTCCGACGATGCCGTACAGAACCCCCGACCGGCAGGGGCGTGATGCAGGCCGCCTGACTGACCCTTCGGGTCAGGCTGGCAGCCGCTGCAACTGGCCTTGCAGCTTGGCCAGCGTCTGTTCGAAATCGGACAGGCGCTGCGTCTCTTGCGCCACCACCGCGGGCGGTGCCTTGGCGACAAAGCTCTCGTTCGACAGCTTGGCGCGGCACTTGCCGATTTCGCCACCGATGCGTTCGACTTCCTTCGACAGGCGCGCGCGCTCGGCGGCGACATCGATCTCGATTTTCAGCAGCAGGTGGTTGCCCCCGGCAATGGCGACCGGCGCACCGGCGCCCTCGGCTTGCAGGGAGGCTTCATCTTCGAAGACGCGCACCTCCGAAAGTTTCGCCAGGGCCTGGATATGTGCGCTCGCCGCCTTCAGGAAGGCGCTGTCGCCCTGCGCGTACAGCGGAATGCGCTGGGCCGGGGAGATGTTCATCTCGCCGCGCAGGTTCCGGCAGGCATCGATCACTTCCTTCAGGCGCGCGACCCACTGCTCGGCATTCTCGTCGATCTTGGCGACGGCGGGCAGCGGATAAGGCTGCAATGCGATGGTTTCCGCACCATCGCCGCCGGCGCGGCCGGCCAGCGGGGCCACCTTCTGCCACAGTTCCTCGGTGATGAACGGGATCACCGGATGCGCCAGGCGCAGCACGGTCTCGAGCACACGCAGCAGGGTCCGGCGGGTGGCGCGCTGCTGGGCCTCGGTGCCGTTCTGGATCTGCACCTTGGCCAGTTCCAGGTACCAGTCGCAGTACTCGTCCCAGACGAACTTGTAGATCGCGTTGGCGATATTGTCGAAGCGGTACTCGGCGAAGCCCTTTTCGACCTCGGCCTCCACGCGCTGCAGCAGCGACACGATCCAGCGGTCCGCCTGCGAGAAATCGAGGTAGCCGTCCGGGCCGCAGTCCTGGTTGCAGGGGCCCATGCCGCAGTCATGGCCCTCGGTGTTCATCAGCACGAAGCGGGTCGCATTCCACAGCTTGTTGCAGAAATTGCGATAGCCCTCGCAGCGGCCGGTATCGAAGTTGATGTTGCGGCCGAGCGTGGCCAGCGAGGCGAAGGTGAAGCGCAGCGCGTCGGCGCCGAAGGCCGGAATGCCGTCGGGGAATTCCTTCTTCGTCTTCTTCTCGATCTTGGGCGCGTCCTTGGGCCGGCGCAGGCCGGTGGTGCGCTTCTTCAGCAGCGTGTCGAGGTCGATGCCGTCGATCAGGTCGACCGGGTCGAGCGTGTTGCCCTCGGACTTGCTCATCTTCTTGCCTTCCGAATCGCGCACCAGGCCGTGCACGTAGACGGTGTGGAAGGGCACCTTGCCGGTGAAGTGCTTGGTCATCATGACCATGCGCGCCACCCAGAAGAAGATGATGTCGTAGCCGGTGACCAGCACCGACGACGGCAGGAAGTGCTTCAGCTCGGGCGTTTCTTCAGGCCAGCCCAGCGAGGAGAAGGGCACCAGCGCCGACGAGAACCAGGTGTCGAGCACGTCTTCCTCGCGGCGCAGCGCGCCGGTGCTGCCGGCGGCCCGCGCCTTGGCGGCGGCTTCTTCCTCGGTGCGGCCGACGAAGCAGTTGCCGGCATCGTCGTACCACGCCGGGATCTGGTGGCCCCACCACAGCTGGCGCGAGATGCACCAGTCCTGGATATTGCCCAGCCACTGGTTGTAGGTGCTGATCCAGTTCTCCGGCACCAGCTTGATCTCGCCGCTCTGCACGGCTTCGAGCGCCACCTCGGCGATCGAGCGGCCAGGGTAGAAGGTGCCTTCCGGCGCCGGCTTGCTCATGGCGACGAACCACTGGTCGGTCAGCATCGGCTCGATCGCGCTGCCGGTGCGCTCGCTGCGCGGGGTCATCAGCTTGTGCTTCTTGACGTCTTCCAGCAGGCCCTGCTTGTCGAGGTCGTCGACAATGGCCTTGCGCGCATCGAAGCGGTCCAGGCCGGCATAGGCGGCGGGGGCGTCGGCAACGATCTTCGCGTCCAGCGTCAGGATCGACAGCTGCGGCAGGTTGTGGCGCAGGCCCACCGCATAGTCGTTGAAGTCATGGCCCGGGGTCACCTTGACCACGCCGGTGCCGAACTCGCGGTCGACGTATTCGTCGGCGATCACCGGGATCTGGCGGCCGGTCAGCGGCAGGTGCACCGACTTGCCGATCAGGTGCGCGTAGCGCTCGTCTTCCGGATGCACCATCACGGCGACGTCGCCGAGCATGGTTTCCGGGCGCGTGGTGGCCACGGTCAGGTGGGTCAGGCCGCCCTTGGCGTCCGCCTCGACCAGCGGATAGCGGATGTGCCACAGCGAGCCTTCTTCCTCGACGCTGTCGACTTCCAGGTCCGACACCGCGGTGCCCAGCACCGGATCCCAGTTGACCAGGCGCTTGCCGCGGTAGATCAGGCCCTGCTCGTACAGCCGCACGAAGACTTCGGTGACCGCCTTCGACATCTCCGGCGACATGGTGAAGTACTCGCGGCTCCAGTCGATCGACGCGCCCATGCGCCGCACCTGGCGCGTGATGGTCGAGCCCGACTCTTCCTTCCAGGCCCACACCTTCTCGGTGAACTTCTCGCGGCCGAGGTCATGGCGCGACACGCCCTGGCCTTCGAGCTGGCGCTCCACCACGATCTGGGTGGCGATGCCGGCGTGGTCGGTGCCCGGCACCCACAGCGTGTTGGCGCCCAGCATGCGCGCGTGGCGGGCCAGGCCGTCCATGATGGTCTGGTTGAAGGCATGGCCCATGTGCAGCGTGCCGGTCACATTGGGCGGCGGCAGCTGGATCGCGAAGTCCGGGCGGGCGGGGTCGAAGGTCGGCTTGGCGATGCCGCGCTTCTCCCACTCGGGGCCCCATTTCGCCTCGATGGCGGCGGGTTCGAAGCTCTTGGCAAGCGATTGGTCTTGGGCGGTCATGCTGGGATGTCGAGGTTGGCGTCGGGATGCGTGGCAGGTGCGGTGCCCTGCGCCTGGCGGTCGCTGGCGGCCTGCGAGGGCCGGCCTGGCGCCAGTGAAACCACAAATTATACGGGGGCGGGCGGCCGGTGCCTATTTCGTGGCCGGAGCCGGGCGGCCGCGCCCAGTGAGCGCGCGCCGGCGCGAGGCCGGATGTGATTTATGGAACAGGGCCCCCCGGTATAATTGCGGCGATTCCATTAGGCCTTTCCGATGTCCGACCTGCTCGCCAACCTGAACGCCGAACAACTAGCCGCCGTCACCCTGCCCGACGAACCGGCGCTGATCCTGGCGGGCGCGGGCAGCGGCAAGACCCGCGTGCTGACCACGCGCATTGCCTGGCTGCTGCAGAACGGCCGGGTCTCGCCGGCGGGCATCCTGGCGGTGACCTTTACCAACAAGGCGTCGAAGGAAATGCAGACGCGGCTGCAGTCGATGCTGCCGATCAATACCCGCGGCATGTGGATCGGCACCTTCCATGGCCTGTGCAACCGCATGCTGCGCGCGCATTTCCGCGACGCCGGGCTGCCCCAGACCTTCGCCATCCTCGACAGCCAGGACCAGCTCTCGGCGCTGAAGCGGCTGCTCAAGTCGCTCAACGTCGACGACGAGAAGTACCCGGCCAAGAACCTGCAGTACTTCATCAACAACGCCAAGGAGCAGGGCCTGCGCCCGGCCGACGTCGAGGCCAACGACGATTTCAACAAGCGCTTCGTCGACCTCTACGCCGCCTACGACATGCAATGCCAGCGCGAGGGCGTGGTCGACTTCGCCGAGCTGCTGCTGCGCTGCTACGAGCTGCTGCGCTACAACGACGCCATCCGCCAGCACTACCAGCACCGCTTCCGCCATGTGCTGGTCGACGAGTTCCAGGACACCAACGTGCTGCAGTACCAGTGGCTCAAGCTGCTGGCCGGCCATGGCACGCAGAACCCGGCGGCGGTCTTCGCCGTGGGCGACGACGACCAGAGTATCTACGCCTTCCGTGGCGCCAATGTCGGCAACATGCGCGACTTCGAGCATGAGTTCCGCGTGCGCCGGCTGATCAAGCTGGAGCAGAACTACCGCTCGCACGGGCATATCCTGGATTCGGCCAACCACCTGATCTCGCACAACGCGCGCCGCCTCGGCAAGAACCTGCGCACCGACGCCGGCCACGGCGAGCCGGTGCGCGTGTTCCAGGGCGGCTCGGACGGGCAGGAAGCCGCCTGGATCATCGAGGAAATCCGCGACCAGATCGCGCAGGGCGCCAGCCGCGCCGAGATCGCCATCCTGTACCGCAGCAACGCGCAGTCGCGCGTGATCGAGCACGCGCTGTTCTCGGCCGGCATCCCGTACCGCGTGTACGGCGGCCTGCGCTTCTTCGAGCGCGCCGAAATCAAGCACGCGCTGGCCTACCTGCAGTTGCTGGAGAACCCGCGCAACGACGCCGCCTTCGGCCGCGTGGTCAACTTCCCGGCGCGCGGCATCGGCGCGCGCTCGCTCGAAGTGCTGCAGGACATGGCGCGCCAGTATGACTGCGCGCTGGCCGAGGCGGTGGCCTACGTGCCCGGCGCGGCCGGCAGCAAGCTGGCCGCGTTCACGCGGCTGATCGACAAGATGCGCGAGGACACGCGCCGGCTGACGCTGGCCGAGACCGTCGAATACGTGATCAACCACAGCGGCCTGATCACGCATTACCAGGGCGAGAAAGAGGGCCAGGACCGCATCGAGAACTTGCAGGAACTGGTGACCGCGGCGCAGGCCTTCGTGGTCGAGGAGGGTTACGGCCTGGAAGCGCTGGCCGCGGTGATCCCGGCCGGGCGCGGGCCCGCTACGCCGGTGCTGGCCGATGGCGACCAGTCACAGCAGCTGCTCGACCCCGAGGCGCTGCCGGTGGTGATGACGCCGCTGGTCGCGTTCCTGACCCACGCTTCGCTCGAGGCCGGCGACAACCAGGCCCAGGCCGGCCAGGACGCGGTGCAGATGATGACCGTGCACGCGGCCAAGGGGCTGGAGTTCGACGTGGTCTTCATCAGCGGCCTGGAAGAAGGGCTGTTCCCGCACGAGAACAGCATGATGGATCCCGACGGCCTGGAGGAAGAGCGCCGCCTGATGTACGTGGCGATCACGCGCGCGCGCAAGCGGCTCTACATGTCGTTCGCGCAAAGCCGCATGCTGCACGGCCAGACCCGCTACCACGTGCGCTCGCGCTTCTTCGAGGAACTGCCCGAGGCCGCGCTCAAATGGCTGACCCCGCCGGCGCAGAGCTACGGCGGCGTGCGCCGCCAGGAGCGCGACAATGCCTGGGGCCGCGACTGGTTCCGCAAGCCCGAGGACGTGCCTTATACCGGCACCAGGCCGACCGGCGGCATGGACAACGGCAACGGCTATGCCGATGCCAGGCGCGAGGCCGGCACCGGCTTCCGCGTCGGCCAGTCGGTGTTCCACAACAAGTTCGGCGAAGGCGTGATCACCGCGCTGGAAGGCGAGGGCGCCGATGCGCGCGCCAATATCAACTTCAAGCGGCATGGCGCCAAGTGGCTGGCGCTGGCGGTGGCGAAGCTGGACGCGATTGATTGAGGCAGAGGGACCATGCGTACTGCTCGCGCCCCTCTCCCGCAAGCGGGAGAGGGAGTACCCAAGCGCCTGTCGTCAGGCGCCCGGCGCCGCCGGCGCCGCCGGCTCGACCCCCGGCGGGGTCACGTTGAAGCAGCCGCGGTACGTCGCATAGAACGAGCAATACAGGATCGCCAGCATCAGCAGCGAATACGGCGTGACCAGGAACGACAGCACCGTCTCGGCGCCGAAGGCGCTGAACACCGCCTCCAGGAAGAACGGGATCGCCACCAGCAGCATCGCGAACAGCACCGCGTAGGTAAAGAACGCGCCGCGGTTGCGCCAGCATGCGGTCCAGCTGAAGAACAGCGCCTTGACCGGCGGCACGCCGTGCCAGGCGGCCAGCAGCGGTGCGAACCAGAACATCATCGCGATCGGCGTGTACAGCAGCGCGCCGATCAGCATGGCGTAGTACAGCTGGCGCACCGCCTCGGCGGTCGGCGCCTCTTCCTTCAGCACGATCGGCACCAGCGCGCTCATGTCGACCACCGCGCCGGCGATCAGGCCAAGAATGAACACCAGCCCGGCGTAGATGCCGCCCAGCACCAGCAGGTTGCGCGTGGCCTCCTTGCCGTTGGCGCGGAAGCCCGCCAGCAGCACGGTGGGCAGCACCCGCTTGTTCTGGATCACGTCGCGGCAGGCGGTCATCACGCCGACCGACAGCCCGGGCGTGACCACCAGCAGCGCGATGATGCCGATCAGCGGCACCACGATGGCCAGCTGCGCGGCGATCAGGTAGACGAACAGCAGCATCAGGAAGGTCAGCGGGTTCTTGCGGAACAGCCAGATGCCCTGGCGGAACCAGGTGTAGCCTTCCTTGGCAGGGACTTCCAGTAGTTGCATACGGGTCAGATCCAGGGGAGCGGGGCGCTCTCGGGGTTCGCGGGTTGTGCGTCCAGGCGCCGGCGCAGGATGCGTTCGAAATGGGTCGGATCGTGCGGCTGCAGCATGTCCGCCTCGCGCGGCAGGTAGAAGTCCCACAGCCGCGACACCCAGAAGCGCAGCGCGCCCGCGCGCAGCATGTCCTGCCAGTGCGCGGCCTCGGTCCCGGTCAGAGGCCTGACCGCATGATAAGCCCGCAGCAGCGCCTGCGCGCGTGCCGGGTCGAGTTCGCCGCTGGCGAGGTCGATGCACCAGTCGTTGACGGTGACCGCCAGGTCGAACAGCCACTTGTCGTTGCCGGCGAAGTAGAAATCGAAGAAGCCGCCCAGACGGTGGCGGCCGCTGGCGTCTTCCTCGAACAACGCGTTGTCGCGGAACAGGTCGCAGTGGCACGGGCCCTCGCCCAGGCTGGCGTACGCCGCGCTGGCGAAGAACGCCGCCTGGTGGGCGATCTCCCGTTGCAGCAGCGCGCGCTGGCCGGCATCGAGAAAGGGCAGGATCTCGCGCTCGGTCTGCTGCCACCACGGCAGGCTGCGCAGGTTGGGCTGGCGGCGCGGATAGTCGGCGCCGGCCAGGTGCATGCGCGCCAGCATGTCGCCGACTTCGGCGCAGTGCTGCGCGTCCGGCGCCAGCTGCGACGCGCCGGGCAGGCGCGTGACGATGGTGGCGGGCTTGCCCTTGAGCGGGCGCAGGATCTCGCCGTCGCGCGCCGGGATCGGCGCGGGCACGCGGATGCCGCGCTCGGCCAGGTGCGCCATCAGGTGCAGGTAATAGGGCAGCTGCGCGAACGACAGCCGCTCGAAGATGGTCAGCACGTACTGGCGCGTCTGCCCCGCGTGCTCCATGGTGAGGAAGAAATTGCTGTTCTCGATGCCCGAGGCGATGCCGCGCAGGTCGCGCACTTCGCCAAGGTCGAAATCCAGCAGCCAGCGTGCGATCTCGTCCTGCGAGACCGTGGTGAATACGGCCATACTTGTTGTGTGATGCGAATCGGAAAGCGGCGGGCGCGAGTTCCGGACAAAGTCCGGGCCGCCGCCGCGGCATGACTGCCGGAGGGCCGGCGCGGCCCGGCATCCAAGGCCGGGCCGTGGGCAAGCGGGTTCAGAACTTCAGGTTGACCGAAGGCACGCGGTTGACGTCATGCTCGCGGATCTTGGGCGAGCTGTCTTCCGGCTTGCTCATCTCGTACCTGGTGCCGAAGCCCGACCTGACCTGGATATCGGTGGCGCGTCCCTTGTCGCGGTACTCGCGCACCTGGGTGCCATCGCGTTCGTTCAGCTGGAAGCTCGGCTGGCGCGGCTGGTTCAGCTGCGACCTGGCGGCCGGGGCGATCGGCTGGTTGTTGATCTGGTTCAGCTCCTGCTGGGTCAGCGCATTGCTTTCCTGCGCGACGGCCCAGCCGGACGCCAGCGCCAGAGCGGCGGCCACTGCCGCGGCCAGGCCGGACACGGGCCGCCTGGCAGGCGATTCAGGCTCGCCGGCCACGGCGGCTGCGCGCGTGGACCGGACCGGGCGGACGGGAGAAGGGGAGGTCATCAGGTGCTCCTGTGCGGGCTGCGGCGCAAGCGGCACGCAGCGCCGCGGCATGCGGCGGTTGGACTGCAACCCGGTGGCGCCGGGCGTGGCAGACGGACAGGTTCCATTCTAGCAATTCCTGTCCCGCACAGGCCGCCGCCGTGCCCCGGGGGGCACCTGCGCCACGGCGCCGGGTGGCGCATGCGTGGCCGCGGCGCCCCGGCAAGCCCGGGACCGCGGATCGCGGCCTTACAGGTAGAACATCTCTTCCTTCGGCGGGATCGGCTTGTCGCCGCCGCGCTGCTCGTAATAGTCGTAGACCGCTTCCAGCACTTCGTGCGGCTCGTCGACGATCTTCATCAGGTCCAGGTCGTGCTCGGCGATCAGCCCCATCGGCAGCAGCGTGAAGCGGAACCAGTCCAGCAGGCCCTTCCAGAAGCGGCTGCCGAACATGATCACCGGCACCGAGCGCGACTTGCCGGTCTGCACCAGCGTCAGCACCTCGGCCAGCTCGTCGAGCGTGCCGAAGCCGCCCGGCATCACGATAAAGGCGTCCGAATTCTTGACGAAGGTGACCTTGCGGGTGAAGAAGTGGCGAAAGCGCATGGCAATGTCCTGGTACGGATTGCCCTGCTGCTCGTGCGGCAGTTCGATGTTCAGGCCGACGCTGGCGGACTTGCCCGCGTGCGCGCCCTTGTTGGCCGCTTCCATGATGCCGGGGCCGCCGCCGGAGATCACGGCAAAGCCCGCGTCCGAGAACAGCCGTGCGATCTCGATGGTGCGCTGGTAGTAGGGAGAGTCCTCGCGCAGGCGCGCGCTGCCGTAGATCGACACCGCCGGGCGGATCTCTGACAGGTACTCGGTGGCCTCGATGAACTCTGCCATAATCGTGAACATTTGCCACGAGGCGCGCGCCTTCTTTGCGGTTGCGCGGTCTTCGTCGGCCAGCGCACGCAGGCTGGGGATCATCTTGCGCGGATTGGCGCGCGCCGCCGCCGCAGCAGCCTTTTCAGCAGCAACTTCTGGCGGATTGCCGGCGGCGGCGGCATCGGCCGCAGCGGCAATGGCCGCGGCGTGCTCGGAGGCAGCCTCCGGCGGCGGTTGTACGGTATCGCCGGAGATATCAGCAACGTCCGGATCAGCAAGGGGGGCGGTCGAGGCACCGCCTGCAGCGGCACCAGTCAATTTTGAGTCCATGGGAATGTCGGATAGTCCAAAAACACTCTTGCTCGTCGATGGATCGAGCTATCTGTATCGCGCTTATCACGCTTTGCCGGACCTGAGGAATGGGGAGGGTCTGCCCACAGGGGCAATCTACGGCATGATCAACATGCTGCGCAAGTTGCGCAACGACTACCCGGCAGAGTATAGCGCCTGCGTGTTCGACGCCAAGGGCAAGACCTTCCGCGACGACCTGTATCCCGCCTACAAGGAACACCGCCCGTCGATGCCCGAGGACCTGGCGCGCCAGATCGAGCCGATCCACGAGGCCGTGCGCGCGCTGGGCTGGCCGATCGTGGTGGTCGACGGCGTCGAGGCCGACGACGTGATCGGCACATTGTCGCGCCAGGCCATGGAGCAGGGCGTGCGCACGGTGGTATCCACCGGCGACAAGGACCTGGCGCAGCTGGTCAACGAGCAGGTCACGCTGGTCAACACCATGAGCGGCGAGGTGCTCGACCCTGCCGGCGTGGTGGCCAAGTTCGGCGTGCCGCCCGAGCGCATCATCGACTATCTGTCGCTGATCGGCGATGCGGTGGACAACGTGCCGGGCGTGCCCAAGGTCGGCCCCAAGACCGCGGTCAAATGGCTGGCCGAGCATGGCTCGC
Source organism: Cupriavidus neocaledonicus (assembly GCF_000372525.1). Taxonomy (GTDB): domain Bacteria; phylum Pseudomonadota; class Gammaproteobacteria; order Burkholderiales; family Burkholderiaceae; genus Cupriavidus; species Cupriavidus neocaledonicus. The sequence continues at coordinate 13,705 of NZ_AQUR01000063.1, read as the reverse complement.
TCGACGGCGTGATCGCGGCCGCGCCCGGCATCAAGGGCGTGGTCGGCGAGAACCTGCGCAACACGCTGGCATGGCTGCCGATGGCGCGCCGCCTGGTGACGGTCAAGACCGACTGCGACCTGAGCAAGTCGGTCGCCGATTTCCACGCGCTGCGCGAGACCGGCGAGGACAAGGAACAGCTGGTGGCGTTCTTCCAGCGCTATGGCTTCAAGACCTGGCTGCGCGAGGCCACCGGCGAAAGCCTGCCCGATGCGCGCGCCCAGGCCCGCGCCCGCGCCGCGGCCAGCGCGCCCGCGCAGGGCGGCCTGTTCGATGCGCCGGTGCCGTCGGCCGACGCCGGCGCGGCGCCGGCCGAGGACGCGGCGCCCACCGAGATCCGCTACGAGACCGTCACCACCGCGGGCATGCTGGAAGACTGGCTGCGGCGCATCGAATCCGCGCCGCTGGTGGCGATCGATACCGAGACCACCTCGCTCGATCCGATGCAGGCGCAGCTGGTCGGCATCTCGCTGTCGGCGGCGCCGGGCGAGGCCTGCTATATCCCGGTGGCGCACCGCGGCCCTGACGTGGCCGGCCTGCCCGAGCACGGCCAGCTTGCGCGCGAATTGGTGCTGGAGCGCATGCGCGCCTGGCTGGAGGATGCCAGCCGCCCCAAGCTCGGCCAGAACCTGAAGTACGACGTCCATGTGTTCGCCAACCACGGCATCAGGCTGCGCGGCATTGCACACGACACCATGCTCCAGAGCTACGTGCTGGCCTCGCACCGCAACCACGGCATGGACAGCCTGGCCGAGCGCCTGCTGAACCTGAAGACCATCACCTATGAAGAGGTGTGCGGCAAGGGCGCGAGCCAGATCGGCTTCGACCAGATCGACCTGGCCCGCGCCACCGAATACGCCGCCGAGGACGCCGACGTGACGCTGCGCCTGCATCGCAGGATGTTCCCGCAGGTCGAGGCCGCGGCGGGGCTGCGCCGGGTCTACGAAGAGATCGAGATGCCGGTCTCGGTGGTGCTGCAGAAGGTCGAGCGCAACGGCGTGCTGATCGACGCCGAACGCCTGGCGGCGCAGAGCGCCGAGCTGGGCCAGCGCATGCTGGCGCTGGAGCAGTCGGCCTACGAGGCCGCCGGCCAGCCGTTCAACCTGGGTTCGCCCAAGCAGATCGGCGAGATCCTGTTCAACCAGATGAAGCTGCCGGTGGTGAAGAAGACCGCCAGCGGCGCGCCCTCGACCGACGAAGAGGTGCTGCAGAAGCTGGCCGAGGACTACCCGCTGCCCAAGCTGCTGCTGGACTACCGCGCCCTGTCCAAGCTCAAGTCCACCTACACCGACAAGCTGCCGAAGATGGTCAACCCGCAGACCGGACGCGTGCACACCAGCTACGGCCAGGCCACCGCGGTGACCGGGCGGCTGGCGTCGACCGAGCCCAACCTGCAGAACATCCCGGTGCGCACCGAGGAAGGCCGCCGCATCCGCGAGGCCTTTATCGCCGAGCCGGGCAGCGTGATCGTGTCGGCCGACTATTCGCAGATCGAGCTGCGCATCATGGCCCATATCTCGGGCGACGAGAACCTGCTGCGCGCCTTCGCCAACGGCGAGGACATCCACCGCGCCACCGCCGCCGAGATCTTCGGCGTCGAGCGCGACGCCGTCAGCAGCGAGCAGCGCCGCTACGCCAAGGTGATCAACTTCGGCCTGATCTACGGCATGAGCGCGTTCGGGCTGGCCAGCAACCTGGGTATCGAGCGCGAGGCCGCCAAGCACTACATCGACCGCTACTTCATGCGCTACCCCGGCGTGGCGCATTACATGGAAGAGACCCGCCAGACCGCGCGCGAGCAGGGCTATGTCGAGACCGTGTTCGGCCGGCGCCTGTGGCTGCCCGATATCAACGGCGGCAGCGGCCCGCGCCGCCAGGCGGCCGAGCGCGCCGCCATCAACGCGCCGATGCAGGGCACCGCGGCCGACCTGATCAAGCTGTCGATGATCGCGGTGCAGGACTGGCTGGAGCGCGACGGCCTGCAGACCCGCCAGATCATGCAGGTCCACGATGAACTGGTGCTGGAGGTGCCCGAGCACGAGCTCGAACTGGTCAAGGCGCGCCTGCCCGAGCTGATGTGCACGGTGGCCGAGTTGCGCGTGCCGCTGGTGGCCGAGGTCGGCAGCGGCGCCAACTGGGAAGAAGCGCACTGAGGCCCGTTCCCGCGCGCCGGCGCCCGGCCGGCGCGCGGCCCCTGCGTGGTGGTATCGAATGAAGCGACTGCTGTGTCGGCGTGCGGTGCTTGCCAGTCATGCTGCAATGCAGCAGACTGTGGGAAACGCCTCAGCAAGCGCCGCAGGCTAAGCATTTATAAAAACGCAGCAGGTAGACCATGACAGAAACAAGGACGCACCGCATCGTCGTCGTCGGCGGCGGAGCAGGGGGGCTGGAACTGGTAACGAAGCTGGGCGACAAGCTCGGCCGCAAGGGCTCGGCGCAGGTGGTGCTGGTGGACCGCCTGCCCACCCATATCTGGAAGCCGCTGCTGCATGAGGTCGCCGCCGGCAGCATGGATCCCAACACCCACCAGCTCGAATACGCGGCGCAGGCGCGCTGGCATCATTTCGAATTCCAGCAGGGCGAGCTGACCGGCATCGACCGCAGCCGCAAGACCATCTCGGTGTCGGCCTGCGTCGACCAGGACGGTGCCGAGCTGCTGCCCGCGCGCGAACTGCCGTACGACACGCTGGTGCTGGCGATCGGCTGCGTCACGCATTTCTTCGGCGTGCCGGGCGCCCCCGAGCATGCCATTGCGCTGGACACCGTAGCCCAGGCCGAGCGCTTCCGCAAACGGCTGATCGCGGCCTGCGTGCGCGCCCAGAACGGGCGCGGCCGCGTCGGCGAGGACGGCCGCCCGCGCGTGGACGTGGCCATCATCGGCGCCGGCGCCACCGGCGTGGAACTGTCGGCGGAGCTGCGCAACACCGCGCACGTGCTCAGCGCCTACGGCCTGCACCGGCTCGATCCGCGCCGCGACGTGCGCATCCACGTGATCGAGGCCGGTCCGCGCATCCTGCCGGCGCTGTCCGAGCGGGTCTCGGCCGAGACCGCCAAGCTGCTGAAGAAGCTGGATGTCGACGTCTTCACCAGCGAGCGCGTGACCGAAGTCACGCCGCAGGCCGTGCTGACCGCCAGCGGCAAGACCATCGATGCCGACCTGACGGTATGGGCGGCCGGCATCACCGCGCCCGCGGTGCTGGCCAGCCTGGGCCTGCCGGTCAGCCGCCAGGGCCAGCTCGTGGTCGGCCCGACGCTGCAGAGCGAGGGCGACCCGGACATCTTTGCCTTTGGCGATTGCGCCAGCTGCCCGTGGCCCGAAAAGCAGACCTCGGTGCCGCCGCGCGCGCAGGCCGCGCACCAGCAGGCCACCTTCCTCTACGAGGCGCTGTGCGCGCGGCTGGCGGGGCGGCAGCTGCCGCAGTTCACCTTCAAGGACTTCGGCTCGCTGGTGTCGCTGGGACACTTCAGCGCGGTGGGCAGCCTGATGGGCGGGCTGATCGGCGGCTCGATGTTTATCGAAGGGCTGCTGGCGCGCTTCATGTACACCTCGCTGTACCGGATGCACGTGATGGCGCTGCACGGCGCGGTCGGGATGGCGCTGGACACCGTCTCGCACTGGCTGCGCAGCAAGACCAGTCCGCGCGTCAAGCTGCACTGACGCATGGCCCGGGCCCCCCGCTTGCGGGTGGGGGCGCCGGCGGCCTGCGCCGCCATGTTTTCTCCATGTCTGCTTAAAATCGGGCGCGGGCGCCGCGTGGCGGCCCAGCCACCAACGATCCTGGAGACAAGCATGCTCAAACCAGAAGTGGACAGCCTGGTCCCCGGCCAGACTTTCGACCGCCGCGGCTTCGTCAAGACCGCGCTGGGTTCCGCCTTTGCGGCCGCGGCCCTGCCGCTGATGGCGCAGCAGGCGATCAAGACCGATTTTGCCGGCCTGAACGCGGGCGAGGTCACCGTCCCGTCGGGCGGCTTCAGCATGCCGGCCTACCGCGCCCAGCCGGAAGGAAAGAAAAACCTGCCGGTGGTGCTGGTGGTCAGCGAGATCTTCGGCGTGCACGAGCATATCGCCGACGTGTGCCGGCGCTTTGCCAAGCTGGGCTACCTGGCGATCGCGCCCGAGCTGTTCGCGCGCCAGGGCGATCCGCAGAGTTTCGGCACCATCCAGGAACTGCAGCGCGAGCTGATCGCCAGGGTGCCCGACGCGCAGGTAATGGGCGACCTCGATGCGGCCGTGGCCTGGGCCGGCGCCAATGGCGGCGATGTCTCGCGCCTGGCCATTACCGGCTTTTGCTGGGGCGGCCGCATGACCTGGCTCTACGCCGCGCACAGCCAGCGCCTGAAGGCGGGCGTGGCCTGGTACGGCCAGCTGGCGCCCGAGCCGACGCCGATCAAGCCGAAGAATCCCATTGACCTGGTCAGCCAGCTCCATGCGCCGGTCCTGGGCCTGTACGGCGGCAAGGACACCGGCATCCCGCTGGAGCAGGTGGACCGGATGAAGGCCGCGCTGGCGACGTCGTCCGATCCGGACGCCAAACGCTCGCGCTTTATCGTCTACCCCGAATCCGGCCACGCCTTCCATGCGGACTACCGGCCCAGCTACCGCGAGGCCGATGCCAGGGACGGCTGGCAGAAGTGCGTGGACTGGTTCAGGCAGTACGGCGTCGCCTGACCTGGCAGGCGGCCCCCGCCCGTGGAGGCGGCCGACGGCAGGATTGCAAAGTCCCGGCGGATACGTACAATGCGGCCTTTGAGTTATTGCAACATTGTTGCGTTTGCCGCCCGGCGCGATGCGGGCGGAACGGCGGGGCCGCCCGGCACCGCCACCCCGGGAGCCCATCATCCATTCGACGCTTTTGTATATCCTGCTCGCCGCCACGATCTCGGGGGTGGGCAGCATCTTCGGGGCGGCGCTGCTGTCGCTGACGGTGGCGTCGCGCGTGGTCGAGCGCATGGTGAGCTTCTCGGTGGGCGTGCTGCTGGCCACCGCGCTGCTGCATTCACTGCCCGAGGCGTTCGAGTCCGGCGCCGATCCGCGCGCGCTGTTCGGCACCTTGCTGGCGGGGCTGCTGGGTTTCTTCCTGCTGGAAAAGCTCTCGTTGCTGCGCCATTCGCACCATCACGAGGGCGACGGGCACCACCACCACCACGGCCATGACCGCGAGGAAGCCGGCCGCAGCGGCCTGACCATCCTGGTCGGCGACACCTTCCACAACTTCGCCGACGGCATCGTGATCGCGGCGGCGTTCCTGGCCGACCCGCATATCGGCGTGGTCACCGCGCTGGCGATCGCGGCGCACGAGATCCCGCAGGAAGTGGGCGACTTTATCGTGCTGCTCAATGCCGGCTTCTCCAAGGCGCGCGCCTTTGCCTTCAACCTGCTGTCGAGCCTGGCGGCGATTGCCGGCGGTGTGGTGGGGTATTTCCTGCTCGACCAGCTGAGCGGGTGGATCCCCTACGTGCTGGTGATCGCCGCCAGCAGCTTTATCTATATCGCCGTCAGCGACCTGATGCCGCAGATGCAGCGCAAGCCGCGCTGGCGCGAATCGGCGATCCAGGTGGTGCTGGTCGCCGCCGGGATCTCGGCCATCGTCTTCATCACCAATGGCGTGCACGAGCGGCACAGCCAGGTCGGGCACGGCCACGACGGGCACAGTCACGCCGCGCCCGTCGCGTCGTCACGCTAGCCGGCTCAGGCCGCCCCGGTGGCAACCGGACGCGCCGGGTCGGCGCACCATTCGCTCCACGATCCCGGATACAGCGCCGCGCCGCCGAGGCCCGCGGCTTCAAGCGCCAGCAGGTTGTGACACGCGGTCACGCCCGAGCCGCACTGCATCACCGCCTGTGAGGCGGCATGCGTGCCCAGCACCGCGCCGAATTCGGCGCGCAGGGTCTCGGCGGGCTTGAAGCGGCCTTCCGCATCCAGGTTGTGCTTGAAGAAGCGGTTGACCGCGCCCGGGATATGGCCGCCGACCGGATCCAGGGTTTCGTTCTCGCCGCGGAAGCGATCGGGAGCGCGCGCATCGACCACCAGCAGCCGGCCCTGGCCGAGATTGTCGACCAGTGTGTCCGCATCGACGGTCGGCACCAGCGACTTGCCGCGGCGAAGCTTGCCCGGAAACTCGGGCTCTGCCGCGGCATCGTGCTCCAGCGGCAGGCCGGCCTTGACCCAGGCGTCCTTGCCGCCGTCGAGCACGGCCACGGCGTCGTGGCCGATCCAGCGCAGCAGCCACCACAGCCGCGCGGCGAACATGCCGCTCTGGGCGTCGTAGGCGACCACCGGGGTGTCGTCGTCGATGCCGAGTGCCTGCAGGCGCGCGACCAGGTCGTCGGCGTCCGGCAGCGGATGGCGGCCGTTGCGCCCGGTCTTGGGGCCGGACAGCTCGTTGTCCAGGTGCAGGTAGAAGGCGCCTGGCAGGTGACCGGTGCGGTAGGTCTCGCGGCCGGCGGCGGGGTCGGCCAGGTCGAAGCTGCAGTCGATCACGACGCAGCGGCCGGGGCCGGCCAGCAGAGACTGCAGCGCGGTGACGGAAATCAGCGGTTTCTGCATGGGAATCCTGTAGCGAACGGAGGGAAAAATCCAGGGCGGTCGGGCTTACCGAATGCTACACCTCGGGGTGCACTTCCGCCTCCGGCGACTTGACCGGCGTGGCCGGCGTGGGCTTGGCGTCGGTGCCCTGGCGCGCGCGCATCAGCGTGGTGGCGATGCCACTGGCGATGATCAGCGCCATGCCCAGCCACGACAGCCAGTTCAGGCGATCCGACCAGATCAGCATGCCCCACACGCTGGAGAAGACGATGCCGGCGTATTGCAGGTTGGCGGTCAGCAGGGTGTTGCCGCGCTTGTAGGCGCGGGTCATCGCGGTCTGGCCGAGCGTGGCCAGGATGCCGATCGCCAGCAGCAGGCCGGCGCCATACCAGGTATGCGGGCTGGTGCCGCCCAGCAGCATCCACACCAGCCCGGCGATCATGCCGACCAGCGAGAAATAGAACACGATGCGGCCTTCGGGCTCGCCCAGCTGGCCGAGCTGGCGCACCTCGACATAGGCCAGTGCGGTAAAGATGCCCGAGATCAGCCCGACCAGGCCGCCGGTCAGCTGGTCCTTGCCCACCGACGGCTGCAGCAGGCAGATCACCCCGGCAAACGACAGCAGGATGGCCAGCACCAGGCGGCGGTCGGCATTGCCGCCGGTGCCGGCCAGCGCCGCGCTGGCGCCCAGGATCAGCGCGATCCACACCGGCGACATGTAGTTCAGCGTCATCGCGGTGGCCAGCGGCAGCAGCGAGATCGAGGTGAACCACAGCATCAGCGAAGTCACGCCGAACACGCTGCGCTTGATATGCGACAGCATGTACGGGGTGCGCACCGAGACCCCGCGCGAGGACAGCAGCACCCACATGATCACCACGCTGATCAGGCCGCGGTAGAACACGATCTCGCCGGTGGTGTACAGGTCGGACGCCAGCTTGACGCCAACCCCCATCAGCGAAAAGGCGAAGGCGGCGAACAGCATCCAGAGCGATTGCATGGCGAGGGCGCGTGAAGCGGGCAGGAGCGAAGGAGAGGAGGCCGGTGCGCGAGCGGGGCTCTGCGGCCCCGCGCCGATCGCGCCGGCCAATGATTCTAGCAGCGCACATCGCCAGCCAAAGCAAAACGGACCGCCGAGGCGGTCCGTTCAGAGCTTGCGTTGTGCGTTGATCGCACTGCCGACGTGGCCGGCTAGCCCGCGTAGGCCATGGCGCGGCGGTACCACTCGTGGAAGTGCTGCATGCCGTCTTCCATCGGCGACTGGTACGGGCCGACCTCGCTGGTGCCGCGCTTGAGCAGCGCCAGGCGGCCGGCATCCATGCGCTCGGCGATCTCGTCGTCCTCGATGCAGGTTTCCATGTAGGCGGCGCGCTCGGCCTCGACGAACTCGCGCTCGAACAGCGCGATTTCCTCGGGGTAGTAGAACTCCACCACATTGCGGGTCTTGCGCGGGCCGAGCGGGTGCAGCGTCGAGATCACCAGCACGTTCGGGTACCACTCCACCATGATGTTGGGGTAGTAGGTCAGCCAGATCGCGCCGTGCTTGGGCAGCACGCCATCATTGAAGCGCAGCACCGCGTCGTGCCATTTCTGGTACGTCGGGCTGCCGGGGCGCTTCAGGCCGGCGTGCAGGCCCACGGTCTGCACGCTGTGCCATTCGCCGAATTCCCACTTGAGGTCGTCGCACGAGACGAAGCTGCCCAGACCCGGGTGAAACGGCACCACGTGGTAGTCCTCGAGGTAGACCTCGATGAAGGTCTTCCAGTTGTAGTCGCACTCGTGCACCTCGACATGGTCGAGCATGTAGCCGTCGAAGTTCAGGTCCTGCGCCACGCCCAGCCGCGCCAGGTCGGCGCGCACGTCGCGCGGGCCCTCGAACAGCAGGCCGTTCCAGTTCTGCAGCGGCGAGCGCTTCAGGTGCAGGCAGGGTTGCTGCTCGAAATGCGGCGCGCCGAGCAGTTCGCCCTTGAGGTTGTAGGTCCAGCGGTGCAGGGGGCAGACGATGTTCTGCTGGTTGCCGCGGCCGTTCAGCATGATGGCCTGGCGGTGGCGGCAGACGTTGGACATCAGCTCGACGCCGGCGGCGTTGCGCACCAGCATGCGGCCTTCGTCCTCGGCCTTGAGCGTGTGGTAGTCGCCGGTCTCCGGGACCATCAGTTCGTGGCCGACATAGCCCGGGCCATTGCTGAACAGCAGTTCGAGTTCTTGTTGATGCAGCGCTTCGTCGAAGTAGACGCCGACGGGCAGTTGCGAATCAGCCGGCGCCAGGTTGAGCGCGGTGCTGAGATTGGACATTATCCCCACTCCCAGATGAACAGGTGAAAGCAGTGAACAACCCAACCATCGAAAATGGAATCGATTTGGGAAAGACTGACCGCCCGGCGAGGATGCACTTGCAACCCCTGGCGGCGAACGAAAGATTGTACCCGACCCGAAAAGTTAAGGGACTGATTTTTTTGCCTTTTTAGCGAAAAAGTCGACCCGGGTCGTCATCGGGGTGCCGTACCGGCCGCATTCGGAAAGACGACCCGAGCGCACAAGTCACTTCCGCAGCGGAAGCACCCGATCGGGGCACCGTATCCCCCTGCAAGATGGGGGCAGGCGCGCGCTTTGGCGTAAAATCCGGGCTTCCCCATCCGGGTTTCCCCCGGTTCCAGATCCCAGGGCCTGATATGCCAACAACGACGACCGCTCCGGTCCAGACCGACAACCCCGCCGACGCCGCCTCGGCGCCGCCCGCCTCCTACGAGGCGGCGATGGCCGAACTGGAGACGCTGGTGGCCAGCATGGAAAGCGGCGAGCTGCCGCTCGAGGCCTCGCTGGCGGCATACCGCCGCGGCGCCGAGCTGGTGCGCTACTGCCAGCAGAAGCTGGAGCGGGTGGAGCAGCAGGTGCGGGTGCTGGAGGGCGACGCGCTCAGGCCGCTGGCGGGCGAGGCCAACGGTGCCAATGGCGCACCGGGGACGGACGAGGCATGAGCGACTTCGCACAATGGATGCAGGCGCAGGGCGCCCGCACCGAGGCCGCCCTGCAGGCCGCGCTGCCCGACGCCGGCACGGTGCCGCATACGCTGCATGAAGCGATGCGCTATGCTGCGCTGGGCGGCGGCAAGCGCGTGCGCCCGCTGCTGGTCCATGCCGCCGGCGAGGTCAGCGGCGCGGCGCCGGCGGCCTGCGACGCGGCCGCCTGCGCGGTGGAGATGATCCACGCCTACTCGCTGGTCCACGACGACATGCCGTGCATGGACGACGACGACCTGCGCCGCGGCCGCCCGACCGTGCACAAGGCCTATGACGAGGCCACCGCGCTGCTGGTCGGCGATGCGCTGCAGACCCAGGCCTTCATCGTGCTGGCGGAGGCCGGGCCGATCGCGCCCGCGGTGCGGCTGCAGCTGGTGGCGGAACTGGCGCGGGCGTCGGGCTCGGCCGGCATGGCCGGCGGCCAGGCGATCGACCTGCAGAACGTGGGCCGCGCCATGACGCGTGACGCGCTCGAGGCCATGCACCGCATGAAGACCGGCGCGCTGCTGCGCGCCAGCGTCCGCATGGGCGCGCTGTGCGGCGAGATCGATGCCACTGGCCTGGCCGCGCTGGACCGCTACGCGGCGGCGGTGGGATTGGCGTTCCAGGTCGTAGACGATATTCTGGACGTCACTGCCGATACCGCGACGCTGGGCAAGACCGCCGGCAAGGACGCCGCCCACGACAAGCCGACCTACGTGTCGCTGCTGGGGCTGGACGCGGCCCGCGAACTGGCCGGGTCGCTGCGCGCCGAGGCGTACGAGGCGCTGGCCGGCTTCGGCGAGCGCGCCGCGCGCCTGCGCGACCTGGCGGACCTGATCGTGCTGCGCACGCATTAAACTAGAGCCGGCCGAACGGACATCATGACCTACGCACTCCTCAACAAGATTGACGCCCCCGCGGACCTGCGCAAGCTCGACCGGCGCGAGCTCCAGACCCTGGCCGACGAACTGCGCGCCTACGTGCTGGAGTCGGTCTCGCAGACGGGCGGCCACCTGTCGTCCAACCTGGGCACGGTCGAACTGACCATCGCGCTGCACTATGTCTTCAACACCCCCGACGACCGGCTGGTGTGGGACGTGGGCCACCAGAGCTATCCGCACAAGATCCTGACCGGGCGCCGCGAACGCATGCGCACGCTGCGCCAGTGGGGCGGCATCTCGGGCTTCCCGCGCCGCAGCGAGAGCGAATACGACACCTTCGGCACCGCGCATTCGTCGACCTCGATCTCGGCCGCGCTGGGCATGGCGCTGGGCGCGCGCACGCAGGGCCAGAAGCGGGTCTCGGTGGCGGTGATCGGCGACGGCGCGATGACCGCGGGCATGGCCTTCGAGGCGCTCAACAACGCCGGGGTCTACAAGGACCTGCCGCTGGTGGTGGTGCTCAACGACAACGACATGTCGATCTCGCCGCCGGTGGGCGCGCTCAACCGCCACCTGGCACGGCTGCTGAGCGGCCAGTTCTACGCCGCCACCAAGAAGGGCATCGAGAAGGTGCTGTCGGTGGCGCCGCCGGTGCTGGAGTTCGCCAAGCGCTTCGAGGAGCATGCCAAGGGCATGATGGTGCCGGCCACGCTGTTCGAGGAATTCGGCTTCAACTACATCGGCCCGATCGACGGCCACGACCTGAATTCGCTGGTGCCGACGCTGCAGAACATCCGCGAGCGCGCGCTCGAAGGCGGCGGCCCGCAGTTCCTGCACGTGGTCACCAAGAAGGGTCAGGGCTACAAGCTGGCCGAGGCCGACCCGATCCTCTACCACGGCCCCGGCAAGTTCAATCCGGCCGAAGGCATCCGCCCGGCCGCCAAGCCTGCGCGCAAGACCTACACCCAGGTGTTCGGCGACTGGCTGTGCGACATGGCCGCGGCCGACAAGCGCCTGGTCGGCATCACGCCGGCGATGCGGGAAGGCTCGGGCATGGTCGAGTTCGAGCAGCGCTTCCCCGACCGCTACTACGACGTCGGCATCGCCGAGCAGCATGCGGTGACCTTCGCCGGCGGCCTGGCGTGCGAGGGCCTGAAGCCGGTGGTGGCGATCTACTCGACCTTCCTGCAGCGCGGCTACGACCAGCTGATCCACGACGTGGCGCTGCAGAACCTGCCGGTGGTGTTCGCGCTGGACCGCGCCGGCCTGGTCGGCGCCGACGGCGCGACGCACGCGGGCGCCTACGATATCGCCTACCTGCGCTGCATCCCCAACATGATGGTGATGACGCCGTCCGACGAGAACGAGTGCCGCCAGTTGCTGACCACGGCGTTCCAGCAGGACGGCCCGAGCGCGGTGCGCTATCCGCGAGGTTCCGGCCCGGGCGCGGCGATCGCCGCCGACCTGGCGCCGGTGCCGGTGGGCAAGGGCGTGGTGCGCCGCGAGGGCGGCGCGCGCGCCGGGCATCGCGTCGCCATGCTGGCGTTCGGCTCGATGGTGCAGCCGGCGCTGGGCGCGGCGCAGGCGCTGGACGCCACCGTGGCCGACATGCGCTTCGTCAAGCCGCTCGACGTGGCGCTGGTGCGGCGCCTGGCCGCCGACCATGACTACCTGGTGACAGTGGAAGAGGGCAGCGTGATGGGCGGCGCCGGCAGCGCCGTGCTCGAGGCCCTGGCCGAGGCCGGCGTCGACAAGCCGGTGCTGACGCTGGGCCTGCCCGACCGCTTCGTCGACCATGGCGACCCGGCCTTCCTGCTGCAGCAATGCGGCCTCGACGCGGCCGGCATCGAGCGCTCGGTGCGCGAGCGTTTCGGGCTCGACCAGCCGCAGGTCACGGTCGCCTCGCGCGTGGCCTGATCACCTGCCATCCCGAGGGGATTCGGGCCGTCGCGCCACGGGTGCGTCCGAATTCCCTTACACTCCGATTTTTGTGTTCGCAGCTGCGGGTCGGCACGCCAGTGCCGGGTCCCGTGGTTTCACACTCGTTGCGCGGCATGGAGGAACTGCGAAAATGCCGCGACCGTAAGGGCTTGCGCCCGACTGCGCAACCCTGGAGGAAACCGTAGATGAATGACATCCACCCCGCCTTCGTGATGCCCGACGTCCAGTCGAGCCCCGACACCCGCCAGATTCCGATCCAGCGTGTCGGCGTGAAGGGCGTGCGCTATCCCGTGACCCTGAAAACCCCGACCGGCATCGTGCCGACCGTCGGCACCTTCAACCTCGACGTGCACCTGCCCGCCGAGCAGAAGGGCACGCATATGTCGCGCTTCGTCGCGCTGCTGGAAGAAGAGCGCGCGCCGCTGGAGCTGGCCAGCTTCCGGCTGATGCTGGACAAGATGCTGGAGAAGCTCGAAGCCGAGGCCGGCCGCATCGAGGTCACGTTCCCGTACTTCATCAGCAAGGTCGCGCCGGTGTCGGGCGTGGAGTCGCTGCTGGACTACGAGGTCACGCTGACCGGCGAAGTGCGCAACGGCGCCACGCGGGTGTTCCTGAAGGCGCTGGTGCCGGTGACCAGCCTGTGCCCGTGCTCGAAGAAGATCTCGCAGTACGGCGCGCACAACCAGCGCTCGCATATCACCATGAACGTCGAGCTGGCCGGCGAGCTGCCGGTCGAAGCGCTGGTGCGCATGGCCGAGGAAGAGGCGTCGTGCGAACTGTGGGGGCTGCTCAAGCGGCCCGACGAAAAGTTCGTCACCGAACGTGCCTACGAGAATCCCAAGTTCGTCGAGGACCTGGTGCGCGACATCGCCATGCGTCTCAATGCGGACGAGCGCATCGTGGCCTATGTGCTGGAGGCGGAGAACTTCGAGTCGATCCACAACCACAGCGCGTATGCGGTGATCGAGCGGGACAAGCGCGTCGATTGATGGGGTTGTCGCGGTAAGAAAAAAAGCCACCAAAGGTGGCTTTTTTTTGGTTCTTCGAAGAATTCCGGGGCCTGATTTGCCACATTCCGTATCCTAATGGCCGTTAAGACGGTCATAGGGAACGGGATGCTGGATCGGAAGACGCTGCAGGCGTTGGGCTGCTGGGATGGCTACAAGCTGGATCTGGTGGTATGGCCAGAAGGGGAAAGCCGTACGCTGGCGCTGTACCTGAAGCCGGTCAGCAAGGTAATGTACTGCGAGGAATGCGGATCGAAGTGTCGGCAGGTCCATGAGACGGTGGTGCGGCGCGTGCGGGATCTTCCGCTG
>NZ_AQUR01000062.1 GCF_000372525.1 Cupriavidus neocaledonicus | reverse complement strand
CGACCCGATACTCGAACAGCGGAAGGTCCCGGACTCGCCTGACCACTGTCTCATGCACCTGATGGCAGCGCGCGCCACACTCCTCGCAATGCATGACCTTGCTGACCGGCTTCAAGTACAACGACAGCGTACGGCTCTCTCCCTCCGGCCATTCCACGCGCTCCAGCCGGTAGCCCTTCCAGCAACCCAGTGCTTGCAGCGTCTTGCGATCCAGCACACATCCCCCTGATACCTGAAGAAACAGACATCAGCATACAAAATGTGCTCTTTCGGGCCACGGTTTTCTGCGAAGAACCCTTTTTTTGCCTATGCTCTGCGCCCCAACCAACTGGGCTCAACCTTTGCGAAATCTTGCCGACTAACCATCCTTAACGCCAGTGTCGGAACCTCCCGTTCGGCGAGCCTTGACTTCGGCACGATGTCGCTAATCTGGAATCAAGCGGCTCGAATCCAGCCGCGATCCCATTGCCTCATCTCACCGCGGAGAAATGGTGTTCGCGCAAGCGTTGGCGCCTGCTAGCAGACTTCGTGACACCACTTTTGCTCCGAACAGAGCATCTGCTGTCCGTGCTGGCTTGGCAGTAGCAGCAACAGCGAAGACTGCGGGACAGGCCGGCAATAGGCAATGACATCTCTCCTGCTATATCGGAAGAATTCGTGAAGACGAGAAAATGGTTTGCGTTGCTGTTGCTGGCGCTCATTGGCAATGAGGAAGCTTGGGCAAGCGGAAGTGTTCCGTCGGCTGCTCCTGGCCCGGCAGAAGTTCCCTCCCTTGCGCTGCGGACCAGCGTGCCGGAGCCATCCTACGCAAAGAGTTCGGGACAGCTCGCGCTCTTCAACGGTGTCAACGCCTTGCGCCGGAAGCTCGGCGTCGGTCTTCTCATGCAAGACCCCGCGCTCGACACCGCCGCCCAGGCACATGCTGTCTATCTCAGCGCGCACAGCGTGGCACAGCATGACCAATCCGTAGGCTCTCTGCATTTCTACGCAACCACGCCTCTGCTACGAGCCAGAAGGGCCGGTGTCGGCGACACCCAATGGGTGGCCGAAATCGTGGGCGCAGCCAGAGGCCCCGATGATAGCGAGATCGGCGCAGGCTGCATCGATCAGTGGTACCACACCGTCTACCACTTGCAGTCGCTCGTCACGAACCAGGAATCCATGGGAATTGGATTCAGTGATACTGGTGCCTTGGGCCTGAATCACTGCGTCGTGGACTTCGGCACGAACACTGCAACACAACCAGGCCCGACACCCAACGGTGTGCCCTATGGAGGAGGCCAGCAGATCGATGCTGAAATCTTCGTCACTGTGCCAGCAGACGGCGACACCGACGTGCGACCCGGTTTCAACTTCGCCGGCGAGTCGCCGAATCCTGCGCCGGATCTGCCGGCGCCAGGCCGCCCCCTGATGATTTACGCGAATGGTGCGCTCGCGGAGGTGCTGTCCGTAGAAGCCTTCAAACTCGTTGACGGCAACGGCGCGGAGCTGCCTGCGCGCGTTTTGGTGTCCCCGGCGGCGAAGGCGGATGGCTCGAATGGTATGGCAGACGAATACCTCCGGAACAACGCGGCCTTCCTGGTCCCGCTCGCGCCACTGGCGGACCGCGAGGCCTACACGGCTTCGTTTTCTGGCACTCGGGCCGGCAAGCCGGTGAGTATCTCCTGGACCTTCAGGACTGCTACGCCGGGAGCCTCCACTTTCCGATAGCCCAAGCGCGCCGACGACCCCGCCGGACGGTTTCGCGGGGCAGGCCTCGAAACACATACAACGGAGATTCAACGATGGAATGGATAACGATCGCGGTCTTTCTGGTTTTGCCAGCTTACCTGGCGTTCAAGTGGGCAAGACAGGAGGGGCGTTGGCCTGGCCATGGGCGATTGCCTCCTTCATGTTCTCGTACTTCGCCTTGATCGCCTTTGCGCTGACGCGCAAAGGCCTGCCGACGGTGAGCGAATATGCGCGGAAGTATCCAGCATGCGTGACCGAGCGCGGCATGTCTTGCTATCGGTGCGGATCCAGAAGCATCCGCCTCTGGCGCGAGCAGCCGTTCATTGCCGCGCATCAGTGGCACATCTGCAATAGCTGCGGCACATCGCTCTACCGATCGCGGTGACGTGCACTTGACGCGGTCTTCGGGTCCGCCAGCCGTAACGATTACCAGGACACCCCTCTTTCCGGGGGGTCAAGTTTGGCTCCAATTCGTCGACTAGATGCTGATCGCCTTCGTGTATTCTCACGTCCGGCCGGGGATTGCGGGCACTTGACTTCGCGCGCCGATAGGTAAGCTAAAAGTAACGGTCGATCCCCGGCCGGTCAAAGTCAGAGGAAGAAAAGCATGCAAAACTCCAAACTCGCTCT
The DNA here is from genome assembly GCF_000372525.1 of Cupriavidus neocaledonicus. GTDB lineage: Bacteria > Pseudomonadota > Gammaproteobacteria > Burkholderiales > Burkholderiaceae > Cupriavidus > Cupriavidus neocaledonicus. The sequence goes on along the minus strand of NZ_AQUR01000062.1, from coordinate 31,106 downwards.
CTCGGTTCTGGCCACTGCCATGGCGCTCGCTCTTGCCGCATGCGGCGGTGGTGGCGGTGACGATGGTGGATCCAAGAATCCCACCACGCCGCCTACAACTCCGACGACGCCGCCGCAGGAGCCGACGTCGGTGCCGCCGGCGACCACAGCTCCGGTATCGACGTATCCGAACGGAGATCAGCGGCTTGCGGCCTATGATGCTTTGAACTCACTCCGCCTGAAGATCGGCGTCGGCGCGCTTAAGCAAGACGACAAGCTCGACATCGCCGCCGATAACCATCTGGCTTACATGAAGGCAAATAGCGCTACAGGCCATTTGGAAGTAGCCGGAAATGCTGGCTTCACTGGTGCGAATCCCTATGATCAAGTGGTTGCAGCGGGCGGGTCGGAGGATCAATGGATTGGCCAAGCTGTGTCTAGCGGGGCGCCCGACGCGGAGAGCTGCCTCGCGGGCTTTAAGCGGTCTGTCTACCATTTACAAGCCATCACCAGCAATCAAGAGACGGTCGGTCTTTCGGTGCGCGACAACCGCTGCGTCATCAACTTTGGCATAGTCACCGGCGCCAAGGGTGGCGGTTATGGTCTCGCGCAATGGGGTGGTCAGCAGCTCGCTGCGAATGCCGTGGCATACTACCCTGCTGACAACGACTCCATATTCGGAACTTTCTACCCAGCTACGGAAAACCCCAATCCGGCGTCGGATCTTGCCAGTGCTGGACATCCGATCATGTTCCGGATGGCGGCACCGTCGTCCTCCAACGTTTTGACCGTATCCAGCTTCACGCTGACTGGCCCTGGCGGAGCAGCGGTTCCGGTACGAGTGCTGGTTCCGGCTAATGCAAAGGCCGGTTCCGTCGCCAGCGCGATCGAGAACACGAGCCTCTACGCTGGCGTGGTGTTCATGCTCCCGACGCAACCCCTCACAGGGGGCACCCACACAGCAACATTCGCAGGTGCTCGCAATGGTGTTGCTATCAGCAAGTCCTGGAGCTTTACGGCGTTCTGAGCAACATGTTACCCCTCTAAAAACAAAGAACCCCGCAACGACGGGGTTCTTTGTCTGTTCAGCCCTGGGATCTCAATACTTGCAAACCTCGTAGTAGCTGGTGCCCGGGTAATTCCCGTTGCCAGGTGTTGACGTCTTAGTGGCACCAGCGTAATAGCCGCGCGACTGCATATCAACCTGGATAAGCGGCCACATCGCCGAGGGATCATGCACAATGGGTCCGGCATCCCAGGAACTCCAAGTGCGCGCAACCGTGGGGTTGTTGGCGACGCCATCATAAACGGAGTATCCATATCCGTCGCATCCACCATCCGCACTGCAGTTACCGCCCGGCCCAATCGCGATCATGAATTTCCAAAACTCGTAGCGACACACTAATGTTGGAGGGGGCGGCGGCGGCGGGGGCGGCGGGGGATCATCGACCTTGCAGTACGGCAATCTACCTGGCTCCCGATACCAGTGGTGCCCTTGCCTACAGTCTGCCACGGTCATCGGCGGTGCCGGAAACGAGTACAACTGTGCGTTGGCTGCCGAGAAATCAGCTGCGAGAATGCATGCCCAAAGAATTCTTTTCATCAATCAATCCCGGTCCTAGAAGGTGCATCCAGTTGTAACGGTGCCCACGAGTCGCCCCCCGAGCGCCCCAGTATCGTTGCCGCTGTACCATGCGGCAGGAGAGATTGCGCTTGCTTGCGCATACCATGTAGTACCCCAGTCGTTCATGGAGAAGTACGTGCCCTGAATCGGCGGCATCACATTGCCAGTGATGTTGACCATTTCCTGCTTCGGGGTGTACAACGCCCATGCGGTACCACCCGGGCAGTTGTCCTTCGAGAACGTCATACCGTCTGTAACGTTCTCAATTTTCCGAGTAACGGTCATATTGCCCAGCGCGTTGTTGAGCGCGATATACCTGTTGCTCTTGCAGATGAATCCAACATTGGTCGCGCTGGTCGCTATCTGACCATTGTTCCCACACCACAGCCCTTCATAGATGTTTGCCACGGCCGTGCCTACCGCTTGCCAGATGCCGCCGGCACAGATCACATGCCCGGTGCCAGTGGTGCTTCGGCGGGTCGACGTTTCGACGCCGCACGCAGTACCTGGCGCACCGGTACTTGTTAGATAGGTATCGCCACCACTGGTTAAGGCAGTCGTTGCCGTGACCCGAGCGGCATTGCTGACGTCGTTGCCTGCCATGTCGATCGACGTCTGCATCCGATTGAGTTCCGGATGGCCCGGAACCTGCACCCGATATAGATAGCCGTTGTTGGCCTGCGCGCCGGTAAAGGCGAGCAAAGACGCGAGCCGGCCGCTGCCCGGGTTCGCGTAGTTGTCAAGCGGCACCTGCCACGCGCCGTATGCCCCATAGGCGCGGGTTGCCACCATCGTCGGATCGCCGTTTTGTCCGGCGTAGGGTACGAAGCCCCCTTGCGCACCCGCCTGCGCAGCGATCTGCACGAGCTGGCGGGTGTCGGTGATCGGCCGCCCGCCCTGCGACGTGACGAGCGCCTGCAAGTTGTTTGGCGTCGGCTGCAGAACCTGAAGCAGCCAGGTCTGGCCGAACACATTGGTCGCCGAGAACCCGGCTGGCAGATAGCCGCCGTTGATGAGCATGGCCGGCGTAACGTTGACAGGCACGCTTGCAGTTGCCTGAGCAACCAGCGTGGCGGATTCGTCCTGCACGAACTGCAGGGCGGCCTTGTCGAAGACAAGCATCTGGCTCGCCGCGGCGGCGGTCTGCACGTTCGTCACGCCGGCCTTTGCCCACGTCGCGAAGCCGGCAAGGCTCAGCATCGAGAGCATCAGCGCGACGAGATATCCGAGGATGGCTTCCATGCGTTTCTCAGGTGTTCAACTGGACCCAATTGACCAGCGCCCCAACGGGAATGGTCGCCGGCACGCTGTAGGCGATGCCGGTAGCAAGATTGACGGCCGTGCCCTGACTGCGGACCCGGAACCACGCGAGACTGCCCGCTGTGCTGCTGAGCAGCGCGCCGCTTGCGCCTGATGACACGCGCACGTATCCGTAGACGTCGCGCCCGCCGCCCGGATTGGCGACGGCCATGCAGCCGGCACCAGCCGGCGCCACCATCCCTGACGGCAGCACTGGCGTCACGCTCGCACCGACCAGCCCCGGTGTTGCACCGGCGGTCGACACACAGGCCGAGCCGTATGCTTGCGCCTGCTGCGCTGTGACCGTCGCTACAGATTCCATACGGCCAGCCACGCCGGCCCCAGGTGCTGCTTCTGATAGTTGCCGGCTTTGGGCAACAATCCCCAGACAGAACAGGACGGTCGCGATCGGCAGGATGAGATAGCCCATGCCCTTCTCCTCAGACTTTGGTGGCCGCGTGGAATCTCACTGGAAAGTCAGTGTGAAGCTCGCGGTCGCGCTGCATGCGGCGCCGGCGGTGGCCTGGTCTGGCAGGTTCGCCTGCGTGAAGGTCGTGGTCCCAACGGCCAATGAAACGAAATCGCGGAGGGAGGTCGCGGTGCTCACGCACTGCTTGGCTGTCTGAGCACCGCCGCCACCGAACCGGATCACGCCTTGCGAGCCGCTGTTTGCGGCCGACAAGGTCACGGCATTTCCCCACGTGTCGACCAGGGTCGTGCCGCGCACCATGTCCGTCGGAAACATGCCGCCGGTGATCATCGCCGGGATGTTGGCCGTGGTGAAGTTCGTGTAGCCGTTATTCCCCTGCGAGAATCCAGCGCGGGCATTCGTAATCAGTTGCGCGATGTTGGTGGCGACCACGCCAGCCTTGTGGCTCTGGAAACCGTTGTAGCCCGCGTATGCGATGCCCACCAGTGCCAGCAGGCCCAAGACGATGGCGACGATGCGCCCGAGAATCCCATCCATGTCATTTCCCTAAAGTCCACGTCCTGATTTCATCGCCTTCCACCGTGGACGTGATGCCGGTGGAAATTCCGCCTCGTCGCTGTGATCGCTTTGCCTGCTTACTGGAAGGTCAGCGTGAAGGTCGCTGTGGCGCTACAGGCAGCGCCGGCGGTGGCCTGGTCAGGCAAGTTGGTCTGGTTGAACGTGGTCGAGCCGACCGCCAACGTCACGTAGTCCTTCAGGCCCAGTGCTGTGCTCACGCATTGTTTTGCCGTTTGCGCATTGCCGCCGCCGAAGGTAATGACACCCTGGGACCCGTTGTTGGCAGCGGCCAGCGTGACTGCATTGCCCCAGGGGTCGACGAGTGCCGTGCCGCGCACCATGTCCGAGGGGAACATACCGCCAGTAATCATCGAAGCGATATTGGCGGTAGTGAAATTGGTATAGCCGTTGTTCCCCTGCGAGAACCCTGCTCGCGCATTCGTGATCAGCTGCGTGATATTGGTTGCGACCACGCCGGCCTTGTGGCTCTGAAAGCCGTTGTACCCGGCATAGGCGATGCCAACGAGAGCCAGCAGACCCAACACGATGGCGACGATACGCCCAAGAATTCCGTCCATGTGATACTCCTTGTGAGATTGCGAAAGCGATTGTCAGAGCTTGCCCATGGAAGATGTGAGGATCTCCGAGAGCGAGTTGGAGCCGAGCTGCAGAACAACGAAGGCGAGGAACATCAGTCCGGTGAAGGTCGCCGACATCACCATCCCCTTCGCAAGCAGTTGCCGCTCGATGACTTCGGCGTTCTGCCGCACGGCCACCGTGATCTTCTCGGTGAAGTCGTCAAAGCCGGCATACGCGCCGATTTCATCGATCAGATCCAGCGAAGGGAAGCCGTTCCCGGTCTGCCGCATGGCTTCGGCGAGGTCCAGGCCATCGGCCAGGCCGAGTCGAATCGGCCTCAGGCGTGAGGCCAGCCATGGCGATGCCGTGCCGATCTGGCCTTCCAGCGCTGCGATGTCAGGCACTTTCGCCCGCAGCAGCGCGACGAACGACATCAGCCAGCTGAATCCGGTGATCTCTCGGTACACCGTGAACGGAAACACATGCTGGTCAAAGAATCGCCTGCCCGGCCCAGCCCACCTCGGCAACGCCCACCAGCTCCAGACTGCGTAGGCACCGAGGCTCCCGAAGATGACCGGCGCCGGCCATCCCACAGCCAACTGGCCCATTCCGTACATGGCATATGCCCAGCCCGTCCACTTATCGATCGGCAGCACATCGGTGAACTGCGGCACGATGTAGCCGCCGATCAGCAGCAGGACGACATACAGCGTGACTAGGTACACGGCCGGCGCGAAAAAACTGGCCTGCAGTTTCTGCCGCAGACGCGTCGTCAGTTCGCGCACATCCAGCACCAGCCGCATAGCGTCCGGCAACTGCCCGGCCTTCTCGCCGGCGTCCAGCACGCTGCGCTCCAGATCACTGAGGCTCGTACCCATCGCCGCCATCAGCGTCTTGCCATCGCGCACCTGCCGACCGACCTCGTGCGCCGCCTCAGCGGCGCGCTTGCGGCCTCGCCGTGCTTGCCGCTCCCGGAAGTCCTCAATGACCTGGGCGAGAGTCAGCCCATTCTCCAACTGGCTCGATGCCTGTTGATACAGGCGCCGGCGCATCGTCCAAGACAGCCCGTTCATAGTTGATCCCTCATCGGAATGGCGTCTACGCTTCGCTCCGCATCGACAGGGCTCAGGCGTCCCGCCAGCACAAGGTCCATCGCGTGCGCGATCATGGGCTTGTCCGAACCCTCCCGGCGCCGATGATTGCGCCGCGCTGCCAATACGCCGTCGTTGATGCAATCCTGCATAAGCTGCTCGCTGGTCACGACAACTTCAGCTACCGCCTGTTGACCAATGATGGCTTCGCCGTGGCAGTGACCGCAGCCCGCGCCGCGCACTCGGACTTCCGAGAGATCGCCCCAGGTTCGCATCGCACTGAGCATGTAATCCGGCAGTGGTTCTGGGGCCCTGTCCAGCTCCACAGAGCATTTCGGACACAGCAGTGGCACAATCCGCTGCGCAATGAGGCCGATGATCTGGTTGTGATTGGCGATCACCTCCATCGCCAGGCGAACATGGTCCAGCATCACCAGCCGCGAGAACGTCTCGAACGGGTCGGTCACGTGCAGCGTGGTGAGCACCTGGTGGCCGGTCGCCGCCGCCTGCAGTGTCGCGATCGCTTCCTCGACACCGCGGATTTCGCCCAACAGCACCGCATCCGGGTCCATCCGCAACGTCATGCGCAACATCTCCGGGAACCGCTCGCTTTCCGTGGTGAGCTGGATCGCCCAGTCCATCGGATATTCGGTGGGATTCTCGATCGTGATGAGCCGCTTCTCCGGGAAGAGGCGTGCCTGATGCCGTGTGCATTCGAAGAGCGTCGTGGTCTTGCCGCTCCCGGTCGGGCCGGTCACGACGATCACGCCCATGGGCCGGCGCAGCAGCTGCGAGATGAGGTCCACCTGCAGCGGCGTGTAGCCCATCTGGCCGAGCTTGAATTCGCCGCCAGGCGCTTTCGGCGAGCGCAGATCGAGTCGTTTCGCCGCGTCGACCGCGTCCGCCTTCAGCGCGCCCTCATGGTGCTCCCGGTATTGCAGCCGCGCCACGAGGAAGCCGCCACCACTCTCCACCGGGTAAGCGGGCCCACGCACGATCCGCACGCTCGAAAGCCCGGTGCCCGGCAGCGCGTCGCCGGCGATCTGCGCGTCTTGCACGTCCAGCGGGTTATAGGTCGCGGCCTTCACCGTGGCGAGGCCCGTGTACATCGCGCGGATCAGGCGTTCACCCTCCTCGCGGCGCATCGATAGCGCGGAGACCGTGCGCAGATCTCCCTTGATCCGCACCTGAATCTCGGTGTGGTGCTCGCGAACCAGGATGTGAATGTCCGAGGCGATCAGCACAGCGCAATCCGCGATCAGCCGGCGCGCGAGGGTCAGGGTCTGCAGGTCCGTATCCTGCAGTTGACCGGAACCGCGCTGCTGGCGCAACACGGCAAGCTCCTGCGCGGACACCTTGCGCAGTTGGGGCGCCGCACCGCTGCGCCGCAGCTTGGCTTCCCAGGTCAGAAGCCGCGGCGTGCCGAAATGCCGGGCATCCACATAAATATCGCAACCGTGCACAGCCAGCACCTGCTGCACGTTGTCATCGGTCAGGCCAAGCTCCTTGGCGACATCTTCCACATGCAGGCCGCTTTCCGCGGCGCGCTGGCGAAGCGCCGATGCCTGCTCGGCAGTCAGATGGTTCAGGTTGAAGGCGACACGGTCGAAGGTGGCGGGCAGGTTGCGCGGGTATAGGATATGCGGCTCAAGCACCTCGGGAGGCTTCGGCAACGCCAGGGCATCGGACTTCACAGACGGCTCGGCGCGCGCCGCCAGTGCGGCGCCCCCTGTCGAGGCGTTGCGTGGACTGCGCCACAGGCGCGATAGGGTCTTGACCATCATTGACTCCCAGCGGGCGGCACTGCACCGTCCCGCATTGCGTACAGTTTTCCGGTGCCCTTCCATAACTGGGCAGCTGCTTCGTAGCTGACTTCGGTCAGCCGCAGGCCTGCCACGTCATCCAGTCCCTCGCCCACACCCAGCCACGGCGGCGCGCCAAAGCCGATGTCCGCGGTCATGGCGAGCCACGGATCGACCGGGGTGTTGCCGTCTGCCGGCAGCAGCGCGGGCGGCGAGGTCAACTGCAAGCTCACGCCGTTACCCTGTGCGTACGTCCACATCGACCGCTGCGCGGCGGCTGTCGCACTGACTGCGCGCGGGGAAGGCAGGAATGCCGCCGGCGCATTCGCCGTCGCCGTCGCTTGATTGCCGTCCGTGGAAAGCGCTCCGGGAGCATTGGCAGCCAAGCCGCCATCGCGCTTCCACGTGGTTTCGATCGTCAGGGCGGTCGACGTGGCCGGCTTGCAGCGCCAGCTGGCAAGCGTCCAGCCGGCCTCCGCAAGGACCTGCCGGTCCCAGGCGCGGCGACAGGCCTGCAGGAAGGCGGTCGGCATCGCCTCCTCGACCCAGGGTATGGCCCGCTGCCTTGCGGCCTCATTGGCGAGCTGCGCGGCGGCAACCGCGCGCTGTCGCATCAACTGCGCCTCACGCTCAGCGGCTTGCTGTTGGTCGTACCAGTACCAGCCTCCGACGAGAAGCGCCACGACGCCGATTGCCGCTGCCACCGCATAGGAGGTCGACTTCCAAGGTCCAGTCAGCACGTCCCGCATAGGCGACACGCCCTTTGCAGCCCGCGCCATGTTGGCGAGATCCCGTATCGTCCCTTCTACCTCCGTCCATTCCCCAAGGGCGCGATGCCGCTCCCGGATCGGTGCCAGTTCCTCCAGGGTGCCCACCCGGTCGCCACCGGCAATGACGGCGTGGCCCTGCCGGACGGCGATGTACCAGTAGAGGCTGCCCTGCAGGTGGAAGAGTCCCCTCCATGGCTGGCGGTGCTGGCCGGCAACGACCGCGGCGAGCGGCTTCAGCCCGGCCGGCTTCGCGCCGGCGATCGCTTCGCAGAATCCGGTCTGGATGGCCCCTTCCGCGCTTTGATGCACCAGGCCCCAGCGGACGTTCCGGCCGAGTTCCAGCGCGCGCGCGCGTAGGACACCCTGGCTCGGCTGGGCTTCCTCGTGTTGCCAGGTCAGCCCGATGGCGAAGCTGCCCTTCAGTCCGGGGAATGACAGGATCTCAGCCATCGCTCAAGGCCTCAGCGTGCGCACGCGCTTGCCGTTGGCAAGCTTCACCCCACCGTCGTCGATGCTGACGACCTTCCAGCCGCCGTCCAGCGTGTCGCCAGCCTGGACTGGGATGGTTCGACCGCTGACTTCCACAACCGCGTTGTAGTGACCGTCGAACGCGCGCAGCGACACCACGCGGGGCGCCTCCGGCGCGAGCCGCGGTGCGCGCTCTGCAACGCCGCCGACCGGCATCGGACCGGCCAGCGAAATCGATGCCACACCGGCGCCCGCCGCCGCACCGGCAGGAGCTGCAATCAGCGAATCCTCCGCCCGCTTGGCCTCTGCCTTGTACTTGGCGATCTCAGCGCGCGCCTTCCACAAAGCCATTTGGGACTGCAAAGCCGCGAGTTCCGGCGCGTCAGTGGGACGCAACGGTTGGACGGCTTCTGCCGCGGGCGTGCTCGTCGCTGTGGGGCTCGCAACGCCCGCCGCTGGGGCGGCAGCCGTCGGTTGCATTGACGGAGCGGTGCCAGATTGCGACGTCCCTGGGCTGCCTCCCGCCGACGCGATCGCCGCTGCGACAGGGTTCGACATCGCCGACGCCGCATTGGCAGGGGCGGCAGCCGAGAGGCCGACGGTAGCGGCAAAAGCCAGCGCGGCAGGGGGCCAACGATGATTGAATGCGCGATTCTGCATGGAATTGTCTCTGGGTTACAGCAAGCGGGCCGAGATCATGATGGCGATGACCGTGTCTCCCTTGAGCGCACCGACGCCACCACCGAGTGCGGCCATCCACGGCTCGCCGACGCCGTTATTGGTCGTAGACGCCTTCTGGTTGCGCAGGCCTGTGAGCACCAGCGATTCACCCGGCTTCAAGGTGATCGACTGCGTGAACCGGTTGGTCGGCATGGTGCGCAGCTGCACACTGGTCTGGTTCGCGTCCCCGCCCGAGTTGAATCGCTGCAGCGGCAGCAGGTCCGACAGCGTCATGTCGAAGTTCATCAGAATCCGGCCATCGACCACCTTGGGTAGGAAGTTGCTGGTAAAGCCGTAGGTCACCGTTCCGGTCTGGATGGAACTGGTGGAACCGACATTGGCAGCCAGCGTCGTTTGCGACTGCGCGACATAGTCCTGCAGCGTGGCGGTCTGCAAAGCCAGGACTTTGCCGTTTTGCGTGACGCCCGAGCGCGATACCACCTGCGATACATTGCCAAGCGTCGAGAGCGCCTGCACGACGGCCTTGCTGCCGGCGAAAGGACCACTCATGATGGTCGCGCCCAGATTCATGGGGGTGGCACTGCCTGAGATCGTCGGCGTGCTGACGGAACTGAACGCGACGCCGGTCTGGCCAGCGGAGCTTTGATAGGCGAGCGACAGGTTCAGCCCGTAGTTGTCCTCACGCGTGACGCGGACTTCGTAGACCTGCACGTCGATCGCCACCTGCTTGCCGTACATGGCCGCCAGGCTCTTGACGAACTGTTCGATGCGATCGCATTGCACCGGATCGCCCGTCACGGTCAGGGTGCCAAGGTTCTTGTCGACCACGACTTCGGCGCTCGCGCCAGCGACGGCCTTGGCAGTCGCCTGCAGCGTTTCCCACGGCTTCATCTCGACGGACATGTTCATCGACTGGCCGCTACGGCCACCACTTCCGCCTGAACTGCCGCCGTTCCCGCCGGCGCCGGCCATGCCCCCGGAGCTGCTGTCCGACGTGGTGATCGAACCGTTCATGGATGAGGCATCCGCGAGGCTCGGCAGCATGAAGGTCCGGGTTTCCGTCCGGAAGAACGACACCGTCCCATCGTTGTAACGCGACCAGACCCAAAAATACGCCTCGACGGCATCGAGGAAACCCTTGAAGTTGCCTTCGTAACGGAGGGTCAAGGGCGTAGTGATCGCCATGCCAGCACCCTGGCCCGAGCCGGAAGCGCCGGCCAACGGGGCGGCCAGGTCCACTCGGGGCGTGCCACCCATCGGAATTGGCCCAGTCGGCCGCGATCCGGCGGCAGGTTGCGCTGGTGCCGAACCGCCCGTTGCGGACGCCACGGCTGAGGCGTCCACGGTCGCGCGCACGCCGACGCTCTGCGCGATCCAGTTTGCAGCTTCCGTCAAGGATCCAAGCGTGCCCTTGAACACCACGTGTTTGTTGTAGATGTCCGGCTGCGGCTTGCTGGCGCGGATCTTTTCCCCCATCAGCCAGGCGCCCTCATGCACCCGGAACACCGGGCGGCTGCGAGGCGCATCGGCGTATGCGGCGTGCGCCTCGTTGCCGATGGCGTTCTGTACGTTGCGCGTTTCCATCACACCGCAGCCCGACAGCAGCGTGGCGGCCGCCACGGCGGACGCGGTGTAGCGCGCTGCATTGCTCTTCTTCATCATCATTGGACCATCCCGTTTTGGCTGATAATCACCGTGCGATTGCCGCGCCAGCTATCCCCCACCACGTCGGCGCCGTTATTGGCCAGCTCCTCCACCACCCGCTTGACTGCGCTTTCGAAGTCGCTGCCGTAGTCCTTGTCGCCGGGCACGATCCAGCCGTCCGGCACGTTCCAGGCCACCGTCCACCCGGCCCGGCTCGCCCAGTTCTGAAGCTGCTGTTGAAGTGCCTCCCCTTTGACAAGCCGGAACACGGCCCCGGCCGCCGGCGCGATGTTCGGCACGGCCGGCGTGCTGGCCTTGCTCGGCGCTGCGCCTGCGGATGGTGTATTGGCGGCCAGCAATGTCTGGCTGGCAGCAGCCTTGGCGGCACGTGGCGCCTGCAGTTGCTGCCAGCCGTCGTTCGACAGCTGCGAGGCGTGCACCGCCGGCACAAGGATCAGGCCGCTCAAGAGTGATGCTGCGGCGACGGCAATGCGAACGGTTCGGTTGGATTGGCACATAACTATGCGTTCGGTTGAGGTGAAGGAACTACCGCAAGGCGGCGCGCTGCAGCGCCTGCCACCGCGCATGAATCTGGTTGGCGTAGCGCAACTGCTTGTCGGGCGAGGAGGCGTTGTAGGCCCCGACCGCCTTCCACGTTGGTCCGAAGCGCTGGATGTTCTCGCGCAGAATCCACGCGCCGACGTAGGCATTGATGCACCCATCAAACAGGTGGGCGCGCGTGATCCCATACCTGCCCAGGCGCGGCAGGTGGATCGAGTTGATCTGCATGAGGCCGATATCCTCCGAACCGTTGCCATTGCGATTCGTGACCCACGGCCGCATGCCCGACTCCTGCAACGCGATGCTCCGGAGCAAGGAGGGGCTGACCCCATGGAACTTCGCGGCATCATCGAGGCAGTCGGCACGAGCTGCGCTGGCCAGCAAGGCGGATGCCGTGAGCGCCACCATCCAGCGGATCTTCACAGTGCCACCTTGCCCGGCTGCTCTTTGAACCGCACCTGCGGCGAGCGGTCCACGTAGACCACATTGCCGTCCGCGATCACCGTCAGGCGTGCGGCAATGCCGTTGAACTTGTAGTAGCGGTCCTTGTGTTCACCGTTGCGCTGATGCTCATCACCGAACACAGAAACGCTCACCAACGACTTGGCAAAGCTCAGGTAGGTGGCGCCGTCTTTCTCGAAGACCATTTCCAGGCCGGCGCTGTTCTCGCGCGGAAATTCGTAATCGATCTCCGGCGAGCGCCTGACTTCGACGGCCTTGCCGTCCGCAGTCGCAGTGAACCGGTCAACGGTCGCGAAGGACAACACGCGCTGGGCCTCGTCCCACCTCGTCCAGATCTTGCTATCGGTCTCGTCACGCAGGACCAGGTCCTTGGGCTCCTGCTCGAAGCGAATCTCGATCCGACCTTGCTTGTTGTCACGGATCGCCAGTGCTCCGAAGGCGGAGGCCAACGTCGGCCCTTCCGGCAGCGGCGTGCCAGCCACCGGCAACGTCGGCGCCGCAGGCTCTTTCGGCGCTGCAGCCACGTTGCCCGGCGTCGTCAGAGCGGCCTGCAACACGCCGCCAGGTGTCGCGGCGCTTGAGCCGGTCTCGGCCACGGAGAAGCTCTTCGGCGGTCCGGCACGCAGCGCAATGTTCCGGCGCGTGAAGTCCACTTCCGCGTAGAGATTGCGCTGTTCAAGCACCCGCGCGAGCGCTTGCAGCCAGTTCTCCCCGCCGCGGGTATCCAGTGCCACGTCGTCGGTCAGGGAGATATCCTTCTGGGCGGTGCCGGTCCACCCCGCCGGCGCGATCGACTTGATCATCTGCGCGAGCGGCAGGTTCGAACGGCCAGCGCGCACCAACGGCTGGCCGGCGTAGTTGCCGATCATCGCCAGTCGTCCGGAGATCGCGGCGAGACTCCGTGGCATGTCTCCCACCGGATTTGCCGGCTCGGACGTGAAGCCGTTGGCTCGCTTCCAGCGCGCGACAACCGGCTGACCACTGACGGAGTAGCGGACCACCTCCGGCACGCCGTCGATCACCCAGTACGGGCCATTTTGGATGGCGCCGTCGGCTTGCACGACCTGGCCGTGCCGCGGCTGGATGTAGGTCGACAGTCCATCGTTGAACACCATCGCGGGACGATCGGCGGCGCGCGCAATGACCTGGTAGTCGAAATCGAGCGGGTCGGTGTCGGCGGCCATGGCCTGTACAGCCACCAACGCCAGTGCAGAGAGAATGAACGACCTGATCATTGGAATTGCGCCACGTGTTTCATGAATCGGGAGAAGTACGGCCCACCGCGCTCAGGGTTCGCGCTGTGGTACCACGCCACCGCCTTCATCGGAGAGCCGCTTCGTTGCAGGTTCTCTGCCAGAATGTCTTCCGCCACGCGGATGTTCGTCGCCGGCGCCAGCGCCTCCCATGGCGAGGCGAAGCGCTTGCCGTGGTAGCACCAGTTCACCTGCATCAGCCCGACATCGAAATCGCAGCGCTGGTTGGCCAGAAGCCGGTTGATGGCCGCGTAGGCTTCCTCGCGCGTCGAGAAGAACATGCCGCGTCCTGCCACGTTAAGCGTCCAAGGCCAGGGCCGGCCGCGGTAAGACGACTCGTTCATGGCGATGCCCGCTGTAATCTTGGGATCCACGCGGCCGCCCATCTGCGCGAACGGCTCGGTCTTCGGCGCGCACGCCCAGCCACCGCGCCGCTCCGCGATGGCTTCCTGAGCGGCATCGTTCAGCGCGGACGGGCGCAGCCAACCTTCGCGCACCAGCAATGCGGTGATCGGCACAGGCTTGCCAGCCAGTGTCACGACCGGGCCGGCTTCCGCCCCGGCATCGACCTGCGCGCCCAGCAGACGTGCCGACCAAGCAAGGAACGCATCGAGTCCGCAGTACAGAACCGGCTTTCCTTCCATGGTGTGTAACCGGGCCTGCCCGTCCACCTTCACCACGATGGCAGTGGGGCTAATGACCGCGTCGATCGTTGCAGCCTGTGCGCCGGCAGTGATGAGTCCGGCAGCCAACCAGAGCATGCCCGCAAGCCGCTTAGTCACGATAGGGCTCCAGCACGATGTCATGCTTGACCTGAACCAGCATCTTTTGCCCCGGCTCGGTCGTGATGGTCGGACGGATATTCTGGTTACGGTTCAGGATGGTCTGCGCCGTCTGCGTGGCAATCTGCCCTGCAGCGTTCCCATAGGCGACCAGCCCCGCCGGCCCGACGGTGGTAGTGGTTGGGTTATCGTTGAATCGAAGCGACAGCGCACCGATCACCAGCGCACCGGTGAAGATCTTCAGAAAGTGGTTGTTGACGTCGCCGCTATTGCCGGCGGTGCCATCCGGATCAGCGCCCTGCATGCCCATCAGCGGCACGGTCTTGCCGTTCGGCAGTTGCATGCGCACGAACGCCGTGAGGACGCGCTCCTGGCCGACCGCAATGTCGGCGCTATAGATGCCAACCAGCGTGCTGCCCGCAGGAATGACCTTGCAGTTGCCCTGCACGGTGTCATAGACGTCCTGTGACACGGTGGCGCGGAATTCGCCCGGCTTGTCCGAGTTGAGTCCGCCGGCAAAGTTCGCTGGGATGACGAAGCCCCGGCTGACCGTGCATTTTGGCAACTTGCCATCGAAGCCGGTTCGCAACGTCGTCGTGCCGCCGGCGTCCCGCAGGAACTGCCGGTCGCCGGGCAACTGTGGCGCTGTCGCGCCTTCCTGTGCCAGTGCGGCCGCGTTCGCAGCGCCCTGGCGTGCCGCCACCGCCTGCTGCAGCGCACGCATCTGAGCCGGGTCCGTGACATCGGCCATGCCGGGCGGCGTCCGGCTTTGATTCAGTTGCGATTTGCGCGCGCCCGATTTGAACACCGGTGCCGTGTAGAGATCATCCTGCTCGTTCTTATTCGGGTCCACGGTGGGGCTGGCCTTCGCCCCGCCGCCCAGGTCCGATGCGGTCATGACCGGCGTTTTCGTGTCAGGGGCAATAGCGGCTTTGCGCTGCCGCTCCGCTTCCTCGCGGGCCTTGTCTGCCTGCGCGCGGATCGCGGCCTCGAGGCTTTGGCCGGTGTCGGCGTTGCCCGCACGCTGCTTGATTTGATCCGCGCGCGCCTGTTCCGCCTTCGCTTCGAGCTGATCGTCGGTGATGGTTTGGAAGTAGTAGCCCAACCCACCGACCAGTACCGCCGAGATGCCACCGAGGGCGAACAGCACATTGCGAGGGAGTTTCCCCTTGACCGTGCGCTCCTGCGCGTCGGTCACGGACGTGACCTGATCCATTTTCGCGCCGCGCATCAGAACAGCCCCAACACGCGACGACGGCCACGCTCGATCCTGACTTCATCGTCGCCGGAGCGCAGCACAACGGTATCGGCCAGACGCTGGACCACCAGATAGCCGCCGCGACGGATCTGGTTCACCACCACGAAGTCGCTGCCGTCCTTCACCAGGGCGACCGGCCAGCTCTGAAGCGCGGCGGCAGGTAACCGTAGCCATAGCGCCTTGCCATCGTCGAAAGCGGTCTCCGGCTTGAAGCTGGCGCTTCCCGAAATGGCGTATTCGAAATTCAGCTGGTCCGGTGGCACCGCCACGGCGTCGACGTTACGCGAATCGCCCCCCTCTGTCGCCTTCGCATTGTCCGCCTGCTCGCTACGCGAGTCATTGCGGGCCTTGACCTTGGCCGAGATCGACGTCGGAATGCGGAATCGCACCTTCTGGTAAAAGATACCGCCCAGAGGCGACGACACCAGCGTGAACTCGTAGCTGCGCTTGTTCGTGTTCACCGACAGCGTATTGACGAGGCCCGCCGCCTGCGGCTTCACGTAGAGATGGTTGGCGCCATCGGTGTCATAGTCCCAACGTACGTTCTCGCCCCAGGCCGGGTCGCCAACGATCTGCTCGTCGTCCGGAAACTCGATGGTCGTGACCTTCAATGGCGCGCTCAGCACCCGGAAAATTTGGTCCCGGCTGTACGTGAACACCACGAGCCGAGAGTCACCCGGCAGCGCGATAGGATCGACACCGCCATTGAACGGATTCCCCGGATTCATGGCGTCGCTCAGGTCGCCGATACCCAGCCCGGCAATGCCAGCGCCAGGACGGCGCCCAGTCTTGTCCGCAGCGTGGCCATCCGGAATGGAAAGCAACAGTGCCAGGCCAAGGGCGATGACCAGCGGGAGAACTCGGGAGGGGGTACGGGCTTCCATGGGCATAGTCGCGGCTCAGGCCGCGGATTTCTGGATCGAGAAAAAGATGGGGAACACGCCAAACGGATTCGTGCCGAGCATGGCCTCCTTGTCGGCCGGCTTGACTTGGTAGCGAAAGGTAATCGCGTACCGCTGCTTGCGCGGCTTGTATCCGTCTTCGGTTGTCGTCGTGACGAACTCGACCACGACCGTGCTGTCGGGCAGGCTTGCGATGTTGGTGAACCGGGGCTCGCGTGTGAGCGTCGGCGATGCCATCACCTGCCGGAACGGCTCATCCTCGTCCACCCATGCCTTGAACTGCTCTTTCGCCGATCCCAGCATCTGTTCTCGCACCGAACGCAGGTTCGCCGCCATGCGCGATGATTCGATCTGCGGCGTCAGGATGGGCTCGATGGTGAACCACCGCTGCACAAGATCCTTCAGTGCAGCTTGCACTTGCCGTTCATCCGGGTGGAATGCGTCCAGTTCGCGCGTGATGGGCTTGCCCGTCGCATCGGCCGACACGCCCACGACCTTCACCACCGACGGCGGCGGCTCCCGGGTCAGAATCGCGACGAGCGCGAGGCATGCGGCGCCGGCGGTAGCGAGCTTCCAGTGGTTGCGGTCCACGGTGATGCGCGTGGTCCGATCGAAAACGACTTGCTCCGGACGCTCTTCGCCATACATGCCCGGCGCGACGGTCAGGGGCTTGGCTTTGTCGGTGGATTTGCGAGAGAAGAGCATGTGGCGGCAGGACTTTGGGATGCCGCTAATTGAATCAGCGAATTGCCCTCTACCTGGCCTCGAAAGCTATGCCATTTTGCAGAGCTTTCCATATTTGTCGCATCGGCCTTCAATGCTAACGAGCGAACGAGCTTCCGATGCCGGTTCTGCCGATTGCACATGCTGAGCGACAGCATTGGCGCATCCCCCGTCGAATGCTCAGGATTTGACCGCGCCTTTCGCTGATATTGGAGGGAACATGTTCCTTTTCGCGACGACGGTGCCGCCACACGCTGCAGACTCGATCGAAAGCTCCTGAAAATGGCCTAGCTTTCGGTCCGCAAAGTCAGGCTTTGCCCGCCAACAATAGCGGGCATGGAATCAGCGTCCGCCAACCACCCTCTTCTGCAGCTCACGCAGCTGGCCGATAGCGCCGTTTCGATGTTCTTCGAATCGCTGGCGCCGCTGCACGACGTCATCCATGCGGATGATGTCGCAGAAGTCATGATCAACCGCCACAACAGCATCTGGGTCGAGCGGCGCGGCGTCATGACCCGCCTCGATGTCGTGCTCGACCCCTTCAAGGTCGAAGGGGCAATCCGGTCACTGGCCTCCTCTGTCGAGAAGTCCGCAGTCCGTGGGACATCACAAGGCATCATCAACGCAGGTCACAAGGGCCTGCGGATTGCGGCGGTGATGCAGCCGACCTCGATCGAGGGTCACGCACTCAGCATTCGTCGCCATCGCGAGAAGAACATGCGGTTGTCGGATTACGTGAAGGCCGGTGCCTTCTCCTCGCGACACGCGCGCACGGAAGCCGAAACACCCATTTTCACCGGTCGCGTCGAGGACGAAGCGCTCGCCCAGGCCCTTGGAGAGCTTGTCCGACAACGCAAGAACATCCTGGTCGCAGGCGGTACGTCCTCTGGCAAGACCACGCTTCTCAACGCCATGGTTGGGGAGATCCCGCCGGACGAGCGCGTCATCACCATCGAGGACACGACCGAACTCAAGCCCAGCGTGCCGAACGTTGTGCGCCTGCTATCCAACGCCGACAAGGGGGTCACCACGCAGCATCTGATTGCGCTCTCCCTGCGCTTCCGGCCCGACCGGATTCTCGTTGGTGAAGTCCGCGGCGGTGAAGCATACGACATGCTCCAGGCCTTCAACACCGGCCACGACGGTGGCATGGGATCTCTTCACGCACCAAGCCCACGCATGGCTTTGTCCCGTCTCGAAAGCATGGCGCTCCTCGGCATTCCACCCGGCTCCGGCTGGAAGGTCGAGGACATGCGCCGGCTCATCGCAGACTGCATTCACTACGTGGTGCACATGAAGCGATCGGGCGACATGCGTGTGCTCTCCGAGATCATTGAGATCAAGGGATTTCGCAACAACGACTACGAATTCCAACGCGTTTTCTAACCTCAGGAGTCCCTCCGCATGACCCCCCAGTTCTCCCTGCGCGCCCGCGCCACCGCACGCAAGTACGCGCCTTCCGTCCTGTTGCTCGTCGGCATGATGGCGGTGGCCACCTCCGCCGCCGCCGCGGACGATTCGTTCCTCGGCAATCTCGGCAACTTCATCTGTGGCATCGCCACCTTCATCAACACCAAGTACCTCTTCGTCATTGGCCTGATCGTCATCGTGCTCGGCGCGTACGCCTATGCCAATGCGGAGTCGAGCCTGTCCAAGTTCATTTCGGGGGCGTGCGTGGGCGTCGGCCTCGCCGCGGCGGCACCGTCGATCCTCAAGACGCTGAATATTGTGGCCGCCTGCACCGGCTTCTGACATGCGCAAGCACCATGTGAGCATCGGCTTGTCGATGCCGCGCCTGATCGCCGGCGCGGTACGCGGACTGGCCATCGCCAACGGCACCATCGTCGCGCTGCTGATCTATGTCACTTACCGCAGTGGCTGGGAGATCCCGGCGGCGATATTCGTCAGCGGTCTTTGCAACCACGCGCTGCTGGCCTGGCTGACAAGCCGGGATCCATGGTGGAACCAGATTCTCAACATCTACAACATGTACGGCGACCTGTACGAGTCCGTCCCCTGGCACGGGAAATCTCACTCGGTCTTTCGCCGGCCTTACGGCTTTGACAGCGACCTGCCATGCTGAAACTGAAACGCCGGCCGCTGGCCGAGATCGTGCCGTGGCTCACGTCCATTACGCCGGAACTGATCCTGAACAAGGATGGATCACTTCTGGCGGCCTATGAGTTTCGGGGTGTCGACGCGGATAGCGCCGATGCCAGTGACATTACCTCGGCCCGCGACCAGCTCGACCAGGCTTGCCGATCCTTCGACAACCGCATCACCGCCTGGTGGCGGCTGTCCCACCGCCGCACAACCGGCTTCATCGACGGCGATTTCAGCAACAGCGCCGACGCACGTCTGAACGCACTGAACCGTGCGCATATGACCACCGGGCGGTACTTCCGGAACACGCACGCCCTCAGCATTGCCTACACCCCCGAGTCGGGCATTGCAAAGTTCTTCGAGAAGATTGGCTATCACATGACGGTTGGGGGGCGCTCGGTGTACGGCGCCATCGTTGAGGCGGCAAAAGACACGGTTCTCTCTCGCAGCGCTTTCGCCTTCGACATGGAGCGGATGCACGCGGATACCCGGCGCTTCGAGGCCATGCTCGATGCATTTACCGGCGGCATTCCGCGCATCAAGCCGACCCGGCTCACCATGCAGGACAGCTATGCCGCGCTTCACCAGGTCGCCAATCCTAGCGTGCCGCCGCGCCGCATCCGGTTTCCTGTCACCTTGCTCGACACGCACCTGACGGAATCCGAGGTCACGGTGGGCGCCGAGCGATTGCTATTCGAATCCGCCCACGGCAAGCGTTATGCCGCGGTTGTTGCGGTGAAGGAATGGATGAGCTTCCAGGAAGCGGCGCTTGACAGCCTGATGCACGTGGATGCCGAGTTGGATATCTGCATCATGTACCGCTTTCTGGACACCGCGCGCGCCACGGCCTACATCGAGAAGGTGCGCCGCTTCTACAAGATGGCGGCGGTGAACCTGCGCTCCATGATGAAGCAGTACGTCTCCAAGGAGGAAAGCGAGAACGACGAAGGCCGCGAGGAACTGGCCAAGGAGGCGGGATACGCACTCAAGCGTCTCACCGCCGAGGGGATCCAGCACGGCTTTGCCAATATCTCGGTGATTGTCTACGCGGATTCCGAAGGTGAATGCGAGGACGCCGTCAGCGAGGTGGTCGGCGCATTGACCAACGCCGGCTTCGGGACGATCCGCGAGAAGGCGAACCTGATGCCCGCTTGGAACAGTACCCTGCCTGGCCGCTGGGACAAGCAACGCCGCCTCCAGTTCGTGGAAACGCCGGCCGTGTCCGACATCGCGCCGGTTCGCTCGGTCCTGGAAGGCCCGTCCTATAACGCGTGGCTAAGCGAGAAGACCGGAGCGGAAGTGCCTCCCCTGACCTGCCTGCCAACGCGCCACCGCACAATTCAGCGCGTCGACATGCATCAGCGCGGCGGCAACGGCCATCTGTTCGTCATCGGCCCGATCGGTGCCGGCAAATCGGTGTTCCTGAATTTCCTGGTGTCGCAAGGCGACAGGCACAAGGCGCGGCGGATTCGCTTCGACAAGGACCGTTCCACACGCATTCCGACGCTGCTGAGCGGAGGTACCTTCATTGACGTCACCGGGAAGTTTCAGACCAGCACGCCGGTCAATCCGTTGTCGCTGCTGGCCGACCCGAAGAACTTCACTTACATCACGGAGTGGCTGACGCTCTCCCTAGAGGATGACGACTTCACGCTGTCGCCTCAGCAGGTGCAGGATCTCTTTGAGGCCGTCAAGCTGCTGGCTGGCTACCCTCGCGAGCGCTGGACCCTCAGCTCGCTCTCGACGATGCTGCATGCGGATTTGCGCGGGCGGCTTCAGATCTGGCTCAAGGGTGGTCAGTACGGGCACTTCTTCGATCACGCCGAAGACGCTTTCTCGGTTAGTGACAACCTGTGTATCGAGATGGGTGAACTGTTCCAGAAGTACGAACGCGCAGCGGTGCTGTTCACCGATTATGCGTTCTACCGGATCAGTCAGTCGATGGATGGCATCCGCTACACGATCATCGAGGTCGAGGAATGCGGCTTCTTCTTCCAGAACGAGCGATTCTATCGGCGCTACGAGGATTGGATCACCACCATCCGCAAGCTCAACGGCGCCATCTGGTGCGCGACGCAGTCCCTGCGTCAGATTGCGCGCGTGGCGAACTTCGAGATCCTCAAGGAAAACATCGCCAACTGGATCTACCTGCCTAACAGCCAGGCTAAGACCAGTCCCGAACTCTACAAGGAGAAATTCGGGCTAACCGATGACCAAGTGCAGCTGATTTCAGACGCGGTGCCTAACCGCGACTACCTACTGATCACTAACACCCAGACACGAATGCTGCAGACGGCATTCTCCGACGAGATGGTGGCCATGCTGCGCTCGGACGGGGTCGCACAGTCAATCTGCGACAAGCACTACGCGTCGGGTGAATCCGATTGGCAGGACCGCTATGTGCGCGAAATGCTTGCGCGCGCAGCATAACTTTGGAGAAACAACGTGAAGAAGTGGATCGCCAACATCGCCATCGCAACCTCGGTCTTCGGGGCTTCGTCTGCCCACGCTGCCCTGCCGGTCACCGATTGGGTTGGCCTCGTGCAAACCACCATGACGGCAATGCAGTCGCTGAAAACCGAGGTCTACGAGAATACCAACATCATCTATCAGTACAAGATGATGGCCAACCAGCTTCTGCAGGCCACAGGTCTGGATGTGGCCGCCATTACGGAGCAACTGGACTCCATCGCCGATGACATCGGTAAGTACGAGATCTACGGCACCACGCTCAAGGACCTCTACGGCACGGTTTCGGACAACGCCGACTACCTGAAGAAGATTCATAGCATGGTCGTCGCTTCGGGAAAAACCAAGGAGCAATGGTTCGAGGACCAGCGCAATCTGTTTAGGAACGGCGACAAGACTGCCAAGGCCCTGTTCAGCCTGGGCGAGCAAATCTACAAGAATACGCAGTCAGTGGCGAAGCGCCGGCAAAAGATTCAATCGAGCATTAAGCTCTCGCCGACCGCGCAAGCCGCGGCGCAGACGACCAACCAGATGCTGGACGTGCTCGCCAGCCAGAACTCGGATCTGCTGCAGCTCATGAGCGTTCGCGCTCAAGCCGACGCGGACAAGGAACAACAGAGCGTCGCGAAGGAATCCCAAAGCGCCGAGGCCATGCGCGCGATTACGATCGCGCAGGATGAAGAACTCAAGCAGCTGCGCGCCCGCGTGTTCTCCCGCAAGCTGCAAGCTGACTGATCCGGTTGCAATGAACGCCATGCTGCTGCGCCTACTGGTTCTGCTTGTCACCGCGGTGCTCTTGCACACCGCCCCGGCCTTTGCTCAGTCAACGAGTGCCGAAGCCGGGTCCCCTTCCCAGTCCGTGGAGTCTGCCCAGACCCCGCCGTCTTTCTCGGGTCCGACGGGCACTGTTGCCGAATCCCTCAAAAGTTGGATTGGGCAGTTCGATTCCTTCCGCACCGGCCTGATTGGGGGCGCCACCTCACTCAGTCAGAGCATACGATCGGAGACGGACAAGGTGGCATACGGATTGGCGCTCATTACGCTGACGCTTGCCGCCATCCGGTTCGCCGCCACGAATGATCCAACCAGCGCATGGAACGACATCCTGGAAACCATCATGGTGCTCGGCATTCTCGCCTCGATCTATGTGGGATACAGCCAATTTGCGCCGGGCATCTATGATTGGTTCACGACACTCGCCAACAAGATCGCCGGTACGCGGTCCAGCAATCCGGCGATGACCCTCATCTCGGTGGGCGCGGGATTCCTGGACTCGTACAACCAGGCGATGGACGCGGCAAGCGGTCTGAGCAAGCTCGGCGTGGCGGTTTCGGGATTGACTCTTCTCTTTACGTTCGTGGTCTGCGCGGTGGCAGCGCTGATGTACAGCTTCTTCATCGCCTTGGGTGAGATTCAGGCCGCTGTGGGTATCGTGATCGGCCCCCTTGCAGTAGCCCTGGCGTTCTCCGACTACACACGGCGCTATTTCATGTCGTGGCTCGATTTCATGATCGGCGCTTCGATGTATATCGTCATCTCAACCATCATGGCGCGACTCGTTTCAAGCGCTTTCACTTCCACGATCGCTGATCAGACTGGCATTGGCACGAAATCTTTGGCTGGCGCCGCCTATGCCCTTGGTGTTGCCTTGTTCATGCTGCTGGTCGCACTCGAGATTCCCAAGATGTCGGGTGCGGTCTTTGGATCGGGGGGTGGTCTTAGCGGTGGCGCCGCGGCTCGCCTGGGTATGAAGGCAGCTGGCGGCATCGGTGGGTTCCTCGCCAAGAAGGGCAAGAAATGACGGTCCATCACCCCTTGCCAGCAGCGGACTTGCTGGCAGCCCACGACAGCCGCCTCGCGTTGGTTCGGCAATACGCCAACGAAACGAACGAGGCAGACATCAAGAGCAAGTGGCTGAGCGTGTTGGAACGCTGCGCCGCATGGTTCTCCAGCATGCCGCTTCGGCCGGCCGAACACGCCGAGCCCGGCGGGGCGTTTCGTGCCACGGTCGAAGCGGCCTACTTCGCCATGCGCCTTTCCGGCGCTCAGAAATTTGCCGCAGACCAGACGTCGGAACGACGGCGCCAGCTTGAACCTCAGTACCTGTATGCGCTCTTTCTGGCTGCCTGCTGTTCGCGGCTGGACGAGCCCTGTCGCCACTTCCAGTTCTTTCGGCATCGGGATGGAGCGGAATGGGTTCCTGCCGCACACGGGGCGTTCGGCAGCTGGCTCGGCGCTGACACCTACCAGGTGACGCGGCGGGAGGCAGCGTTGCCGATCGAACGGATGCGCACGGCGCTGCTCGCGCGAGAGATCCTCGGGGCCGAACGGTTGGGCGCTTTCGACAGCCACGTGCTCTCCGAACTGTTCGGCGCCATCAACCCGGATCCACGACCGTCAGGCCTGGAGACGCTACTGCACAAGGTTGTGCGGCAAGCAATCGACACCACAACCCAGTTTGAGGTGAAGGCTCGCCGTGCCGCCTTTGCCCCGGACGCGACCCCAGCGCCGGCGGCGCAGAGCCTGGCCGCCGATGGGGCCGACGCCCCGACGTCGCCAGCGAACCTGCCCCAGGCGAACGCGAATACTGCGAAGACAGAAGCAGAGACGCCACCCCAAGCGGCAGGTAGCAGACCGGATTCGCCCGATACGGCCAACGGCTCGCCGGCGGTCAGCGAGCCGCATGCACGAGTTGAGACGTCTCGCAACGTGGTGCAACTCGACGGAGCGCGTTCGTTGCGCAAGGAGCCGACGCCCGAGGATCCCTTCAAGGCACTCGCTGGCACCTCGAACCTCATGCGCGAGTTCTTCAAGGCGCTCTCGCAGGACGCGGCCGCTGGAAAGACGAAAGTGACGCGTGTTGAGGGAAAGGTTGCTATCAGCAAGCGCTCACTCGGCAACTATGGCATTGCCTCCGACACACTCATTGAGCATCTGCGCAAGTTCAGGCATCTCTACAAGATCGTTGGCCAGGACATCCTGCTGGTCGACGAAGTAGGAAACCTGATCATGCCTGGCCCGCAATCCGACGCATGAATCATTACATTAACCACTTCCGCCCCATTTACGAGTTCCGGGCCGCCGTCGGCTGGGCGCTTGCTTGCGTGGTGCTGCTCGTGAGCGGCATGCCAAACGGAGCCTACTTCTCACTGGTTTGCCTGGCATTCCTGCTCGTTCGTTCCACACAGGTGTGGCGGGCGCTGCGGTTCCGGCTTGCCATCTCCACGAAATGGCTGACCCTGATCAGGATCGAAGACCTGCTTGCAAAGAGCCGACAGCTGCGCTCCGCAGACAAAGACGAGGATGCCATGTATCTGGGTACCGGATATGAATGGACGCAGAAGCACTGTCAGATCGCCCACGACATCCTGCGTATGCCATCAAGCGATGTTCCGGGGCTGCCCAAATGGCTGCCGAAGGATACCGTCAAGGCGATCGAGAAAACGTTCGCCCCCGAGCACAGCATTGCGGACCGCTCGCCACAGGGAAAATCCTGGATCGGGGGCATGGAATCGCAGCGCGGCCCCATCCCCTTTCACTACAAGGCAATGGGCGGTCACACGTCAATCAGCGGCACTACCGGGTCGGGAAAGACACGCACGTTCGAGCTGATTTCGACGCAGGTGATCCACAACCCCAATGACGTGTTGATCGCGATCGATCCCAAGAACGATCCCGACTGGGTCGCACGGTGCAAGCGTGAATGCGAGCGCACCGGACGCAAGTTCTTGTACTGGAAACAGGCGGCGCCCTCGCGATCCATTCGCCTGAACCCGTTGGAAAACTGGTCCCAGCCGTCGGAAATTCCGACTCGCATCGCCCAACTGATGGAGGAAGGTCCGTTTCGCCAGTTTGCCTTCCTGTTTATTGACCGATCCGTCAAGGGCGAGCTGTACGTGGGCGACAAGCCGAATCTCCGGTCGATCCTCCAGTACGCTCAGAATGGCATCAACAATTTGCTCGAGCGAGCGCTGGAGCGCTTTTTCCCTGAGGCCGGCAAGCCTGATTGGGAAGAGGAAGTCACGGCGTACATGCAGAAGGTCGCACAGAAGATGGGTGGCACGCGTCTTGATGCCATGGTCAGTATGTACATCGATCGATTCGCCAAGCTCGGCAAGGGGCACGAGACGATCGACGGCCTGATTTCAACCTTTCAGCATGACCGCGACCACTATGGCCGGATCATTGCCTCTGCCCTGCCCCTTCTGCAGATGCTTGCCACCGGAGAGACCGGACTGATGCTGGCGCCCAAAGCGGACGATTTTGAGGATGACCGCGAGATCTGGGATATCGACAAGGTCATCAAGCAGAAGGCTGTGCTTTATGTCGGCGCCGATTCGCTATCCAATTCGATGGTGGCGCAGGCGGTCATGTCGATGCTGCTGGCCGACATCGCATCGGTCGCCGGCGCGATTTACAACTTCTACGCCAAGCCGCCCGAGATTGTCCTGGTTGTCGACGAAGCGGCCGAGGCCATCAACGAGCAATTGCTCCAGCTCTTGAACAAGGGCCGCGGGGCAGGCTTCAAGGCGTTCGTCGCTTACCAGACCCGCTCCGACTTCACGGCCAAACTCGGAAACGTGGCAAAAATGCAGCAAGTCTTGGGGAATTTGAACAACCAGATCGTTTTACGCTTGGAAGACATCGACACGGCCAAGTGGTTCTCCGAGAAAGCCGGGACCACAGCCATCCGCAACCTGGTCGTCTCAAGCAGCACCAGCACCGGAACGGAGGCTCATGTCGGCGAGTTCAGCGGCTCTGTGTCTCGATCGGCCCAGCTTGAGAAGGCGCCGCTCATTCCGCACGACCTGGTCATGCAACTGCCGAACCTGCAGTACTTCCTGCGAATCTCTGGAGGCGCCGTCTACCAGGGTCGAATTCCAATTATCACGGACTAATACCAATGCGCAGCAGCCTGTTCCGACAAATCGTCAAGGAATACAAGCTTTCGGCGAAGCTCTCGCCCGTGCTCTCGCTATCGCCGGACCTTGATGACATTTGCACGCGGGTAGTCGACTACATCGGCGTGAATTTCCGCGTCCGCGAGGAGCCGCTGGTCAAGGAAATGCTTGCCGACGGCATCACGGCGTGGCGCGCCGCCCGCAAGCACGGCGATCCCAACGTCGCTTTCATGATGGGGCTGTTCTCCCGCGCTCACGAGCTCTATGGCAAGCGCTATGCCGCGTTCAAGGGCGAAAAGTACAACGTCTGGTATCCGTTTCACGAATCCATTCCGGCGTTCGAGCAGCGCCAGCCGGATGGCTATGTCTGCCGCGTCGTCGACGAACCGGCACCTGGCGCAATCACGCAACGCTGCGCAGCGTTTCAGCTCGCTGCCCGGGTCCTGACGGGTTACACCTTCACCCGCTACTTCGAGAACTACGATGTCGCTGGCGACTTTGCACACTGACGCGCGCCGGGCGGCGATCCGAGTCAAACAGGCCCCCGCTCGCCTTGCGGCCAGGCTCTGTGGTGTCGATCCCGCTCTCGCCCTGCACATGCATGAGTGGTTGACGGCGCCGCCCCACCTTGCTCAGGAGATGCCCCAGTCATTCTCCAGCGGAGCGGCCGCGGCATGCTTTGCGCTCGTCAAGATTTCGGTAGACAAGCCGGCCATCTTCTGGGGCGCTCTGTTCGCTTTTCTGAGCCTGCCGCTATGGCTGGCACTGCGCTGGATCTGACATGGCCAACAGCCGGTTCGCTTCGCACGTACGCTTGTGGTTGATCGTCTCGCCGTTGATGATCTGCACCCTGGCGCCGTTCATGCAGAACGATCGCGCCTTCGAAATCAGTGAGGCCGAACAGGCGTCGGTTGAACGCGTGCTCGGCCAGGAAAGGGCGGATATCGTCGTTTCGCTGGCCAACGCCCGCTTTCACAAATGGTTCATCGACAGCGGTGCGGTCAAGGCATCGTTCACCGGCTCCGACGGCCAGACCAGTTTCTCCGACGGGGGCGCCGCCGCCTTCGGCAGAGGTTGGATGCAGCATTTCTGGCTGACGATCTACCGTGCGGTGTACCGGGCCGCGGTGGCTCATCACTGGGTTCTCGGCGCGATCGTCCTGCTCGTTGCGTTATTTAACGACGGGACCGTATCGCGAAAGATTCGCGCCGCCGGGGCTGGGTTCGCCAATCCGGTGACATTCCACGTTGCGGCCCATGGATTGACGCTCTGCTTCGGCTTCGGGACGTCTGCCCTGCTGTTACCCCTTCCCATGCTGGCGACCTGGTGGACCTTTGGTGTCTGCCTGATTGGCCTGCTCTGCTGGCGCCTTGCGGCGTCTTTCCATGTCGGCAAGTAGCCGGTGCCGTAACGACTACCAAGGCCGGTGCCCGGCCACATATTGGAGAACATCATGACCACGACCGATTTGACCCCCGCCGAAGAGACCCTGCAGCAATCCGCGCCGACCGACGTAGCTGCTGCGCCGCTCGTCGCAACACCTCCAACGCTTGGCGCAATTGACAGTTCTGGCGACGTCGAGACCGAACTCGCGGAGATGGAGCAATCGGCCGACGCACTGCGCCAGGAAGGTCTGATCTCGACAGCGGATCATGAGGAGCGCAAGGCTCAGGTGGAGCGCACCCGTAACCTTTTTCGGGACCTGGCGCCTGAAGACCGCCAAGCGATCGTTCGACGCCGGCGCGAGCTCGGCCTGCAGATCCTCAATCGCGAGCTTGCCGGTGCGGCAGTTGTTCCAGTGGCGCTCAAGCTCAATCACACCCGCCTGCGGCCGCTGTTCGAGCAATGGTGGCCGTACATGAACCGGATGTCGTTGAACCTGCAGCGCTTCGGAGCTGCCACGTTCTCGCGCTCTGAATTGTCGACACTCGAAAACTACCTGGAGCGCGAACTCTCGAAGATTGAGGATTATGTGGACGAGCAATTGCGAGTGGCGAAAGCCTACCGCGAACAACGGGAACAGGAAATGCGCGCACAAGGCGAGATCGTGTTTGTGCCGACAATCCAGCGCCCCTCCCTTTCACTCGAGGTTCAAGCCTATTCGCGGTTCTCCGTGCGCGCACTGCAGGTTCTGATCAAGTTCGATCAAACCATGGACCAGTTCGACTTCATGGTCTGGAACGGCATCCGTGACCAGAGCGACGTCAACGACGAGGTCACTCGCTTCCTGCGCAAGTTCCAGCCGCTGGGGCTGCGCAGCTACACCACGCACCTGAAGCTAATGACGACTGTGCGCGGGATGTAAGCCCAAGTGTCACCTGGTGTGAGCACGTCACCCCAGAGGCAACAAGTTGTCCCGTGGGGGCACTTGCTATCACCCCGTGACAGATGGTCCCACCAACATCAGCGCCCCAACTGCCTCGTATCTGTCTCGTAGTCGTACTTCGGGGCACTTGCTCACACGTGCTATCACCAGCACCACAACGGGATTCCAATGTCGCTCGAAAAGGTACTAGCAGTCCTTAATCCCGCCCAACGCGAAGTCGTGGACCTGCGTCAGCACTGCCTCGCCGTGGCGGTACCTGGAGCTGGAAAGACGGCGACGATCGCTGCCAAGACCGCAGTCCTGCTTGCGGATCCGCATGTGACTGTGGGCGCAGTGACGTTCAGTAAGGACGCCGCGGTCGAGCTTCGCGAGCGGATACTCGCGCTTGCCGGATCAGCGACGAAGAGGCGACTGCTTGCTGGTACGTTCCATTCTCTCGCCTATAAGCAGCTTGGACGGCGCGACGGCGGCAGCGCGCCAGACGTCGCCACCGATGGCGATCGTACCGGGCTTCTGATCCAGGTTCTCTCTGACCTAGGGTTGGACTGGAAGGTGGAGGACGCCATCGCGGCGGTTGAAGCGATTAAGACCAACTTCGGCCAAGTGCAAAGCGGCAGCGCCGAAGAAGTGCTTTACCGTGGCTACCAAGATTCACTGGAGCGAAACGGCAAGATTGATTTTCAGGACATGCTTCGGCTAGCCGTGGAAGGCATGCAGAACGGCACCATCGAGCCGTATCCGTTCAGGTACCTCCTGGTCGACGAATTTCAGGACACTGACCCTCTCCAATATCAGTGGATCGCCTCGCATGCTCAGGCCGGATCGATTGTGACCGTTGTTGGCGATGATGATCAGAGCATCTATGGCTTCCGATCAGCGTTGGGCTTCCGCGGAATGGAATCCTTCATTCGTCAGTTTGACGCGCAGTCAGTGGTGTTGGGCAACAATTATCGCTGCCACGCAGAGATTCTTGGGGCGGCGGACCGAATCATCCGGAATAACCGCGACAGGATCCCAAAGGAACTGGTTGCGTACAAGGGCCCCGGCGGGAAGGTTCAGTTCCAGCGGTTCGCTGACGAGTATGCCGAGGCTGTCGCAGCGATGGAGCATCTGACGGCGGCGGTAAGGAATGGCCAATCGGCGGCAGTCCTTGCCCGGACCAACCGCATTCTCGACCCCGTCGAGGCGATATGCCGATCGCATGGCGTCAAGTATTTTCGGGCGTCCGGCAAGTCGATTCTGAACCGGCCTGAGGCCGCCCTCATGTGCAATCTTCTGGAACTGGTCCAGAGGACGAAGAGTACCGGTGTGGACGCGCTGCTGTCCTTTGTCGGGATTGATACCCAAGAACTACGGCTCCTGCACAGCAAGGGCCGCGCGAATACAGAACAGCGCCAAAGAAAAGAGCTTCTGGAACTGGGCCTTTCGGAAGCATCGGCGGATCGCTATCGGGAACTTATGAAACGGCTTGTCGAGTGGCGAACGCTCTGCGACCGGCAGTTTTATTCGCTGGTGCTGGAAGGAGTGTACGAATGGATGATGCACCAGACCGACTCTGATCCTGCCCGCCGGGCCACGACCACGACGTTCGACGTACTGTCCCGGCTCAATGGTCCATTTTCCGACAGGCTGGAGTTCCTGCGCCGCAGCAACAATGAGCCGGCGCCGGATGCGTTGATCCTAACAACCATGCACAGCTCCAAGGGGCTAGAGTGGGATCGGGTATGGATCATCCGGGCCGAGGAAACCGTTGTGCCCGATGAGAAAAGCACCGAATCGGAAGAGCGTCGCTTGTTCTACGTAGCAGTGACGAGAGCACGTGAGGATCTGCGGCTATCGATGGCCAAGAAGAATCCGACCTCTCCCTTTGTCTTAGAGGCAGGCCTTGATGCGTTGACCACTACATGACGACGCAAAAGATGTAGCGCAGTGATCCGGTATTTTTGCGACCTGCAAACGGGAAAAGTGCAAGGAAGGATGACCTTGTCGTGTTTGATGAAAAGTAATCCCTAAATCGACCTGAGGGCCTTCTACTTGTCCGCCACGTACAAGTACGACTCGGCCTCGCGGATTTCCAAGGAAAAGTGAATGAGACTTCAACCAACGAAAAAAAACCTGGAGCTGCAAGACTTATACCCTGCAGGTACATAGTTGCAGTGGGGAGCCGCCAGAGACCTATCAGGCTGCTGAAGTACTCATCGCGCTAGCGATGAGTTTTTCCCCGCAAGGCGGGGAGCGCTGTTTTTCACAATCCGGAAGCCGGACGTCACTGCCTCGGCTTTTTCCGCGTTTTGGCGCCCATTCCGGCCTCATTAGCGCGATTACTGCAACTGCGGACGGATTTGTCCCAGCGAGCGCATGCGCACGAGGTGGTAGGCGGCCATGCTCAGCACAAACATCTGATCGACTTTCTTCAGACCGCGCACCATCACCTGACGCAT
>NZ_AQUR01000061.1 GCF_000372525.1 Cupriavidus neocaledonicus | reverse complement strand
AGGCTCGGATGCTGACGTCGCAGCTCGCTCATAATCCCGCCGCCACTTCGACACGAGATTCGCGTTCAGGCCATGCGAGCGCGCAACTTCTGCCAGTGAGCTTGCCGGGTCCAGCGTTTCCGCCACGACCTGCGTGCGGAATTCCTTCGAGTAGTTCTTGGAGCCTCGCCGGCGACCCCGCGCCTTGATTTCCATTTCTTCTGGTTCCCACCAAATTCTGGTGGGAACCAGATTGCCGCCTATGGCTCTTCATGAACAGACGGTGCTGGGGCCACGCTTACGAAAGAAGCGGTTGTCGCTTTCAATGGTGTCGATAGCAGCTTCTGCCAGGCTACGATATTCGTCCACCCATCGTTCATGAATGGTGCGGAAGAAGTTGCCGTCTTGCAGCTGTCCAATGTGCTCGAGCTCTCCTTCAGCATTTTTGAAGACACTTGCATTTAGCAGCGTTGCGTGAACGTCCACGACGTGGACCACCAGTTGAATGGCTGCGTCGGAGTGTCGCTTTTCCAGTAGCGACACAACCTCGGAGACTAGTTCCGTAAGTATTGCTACGGTTTCGTCGTCACCGGGATCCTTGGGGCGCCCAAGATCTATTGACCACCGCAGTAGGGTTCGAGCTAGCACGCCGGGCGGGGGAGCATTTCGTACGCTGCAGATAGGCGTCTTGCTGGACGTTGGTGTGCCAGGACATATCGGAAGCAAAAGCCATGGTTGCCGACCAATAGCATCTTGCGCGCTCCAGTCCGTCATTTCGATCTTCTGCGCTTCTTGCAGCCGACTCATCCATAGGCGGATGGCCCAATCAAGTAGACGAAGGCGAATGTCCACGATCCGCAAGCCAGGGCGGCTGGTCAGTTCCACGCAGGCTTCGTCGTCGCCTAGCCGGAACCACTCAATTCTGGGCTGAGTCGGATCGCTATCATCTGGCGTGTTCGGTACCCATCCGTTTTGCTTTGCTGCGAGTAGTAGCTGAGTGGGTAGGCGCAGCGCCATCTCGCGCGGCAGTGCCACATGGACAGCGTAACTGGAGATTGCTCTTAGGCGGTGGGTATCAGAGAGGAAGAGGACTGTGCGGAAAAGGAAAATGCCGGTTAGAACTGCATTGAGGAGAAACCATCCGACGTTGCCCGCCATGAAGGAGGCAACCAAGTCCGCTTCGTGATAGGGAACAAAGAAGTACTGAAAGGTCATCCAGGCAAGTAGGCAGACCGAACTGGTTCCCGAGACGAGCGCTCCGGAGTCCAGAAGATAGACCTTCAGGCCAAGTTTTGCCGTTGCCCGCTGTTGGAGGTTGACAGCAACGAACGCGAACACTATTGGGTAGGACAATGCCGCGAGCGTTGCTTGCGTTCCCCACAGTGCTGTGAAGTAGGGAAGAGAGTCGCTAGCTTTGGCGTGCGCGAGGACTAGTCCGGGATACTCGGGCAGTGTTAAGCAAAGAATCGCGGCAAAGAGGACGGCCGCAAACACTGAGAAGGAAAAGGCAGCGAGATGGTTGCCGCAATACACCAGGCAACCATGCAGTCTTGAGTACTTGGTTGCCCTCCGCTCGGTGTTCTCCCGGCGCCACTGCTTCTTGAAGCGTTTTGCCTGATAACTAAGGGTATTGAAAAAGATCCCATACATTACCGTGCCAAGTGTGCCGTACCACACTGCGGAGTCGAAGTACAGGCATGATAGCGGCAGATTGTGCGTGGAGCGCCATTGGCTGCTTTCGTCGGCGACGGGAGAGTAATTTTCCTGCCGTTTGAGTTGGGTATCAACGAACTGTCAACGCAGTCGGGGGCGTATCTTGGTTAGGGCCCTTGTTGGGCTTGGTTGCAGAACGCCACGGCGCAGCGCCGGGGCCGAGCGCGCCGAAGCCGAGGCGGCGCTAGCGCGCCAACTGCTGGCAGACTTACGCCTGCCGCGCGAGCGGGAGGGCGCCGGTGGGGGCCGGCGCCAACCAGGCAGACAGCAAGGATAGCGACGGCAACGATGACTACGACATGACCATGGCGGAGCTGGCAGCAGCGGGGGGCTTCGATCCGCCGCCCCCTCCACCACCGCCCCCGCCGCCGCCGGTGGTCTGGTACCGCAACGCCGCCGGACAGAACTGGGACGGGACCGGCGAGATGCCGGACTGGCTGTGGCGGGCAGTCAATGCGGGGCAGAGCGGGGAGTCTTATCGGGTCGGATAGCGGCGTCAATACCGAGGGGTCTCCTTGTGATAGCGGATTCTCCTTATCTTGGCGCGCCCGCTTGCCAGATTTCCCTGATGGCTAGTCGACACGTGATAGCTATCCGTAACTTTCGGGCGTCTGTCTTGCGCCACGGTTGCCGACCAAGGACAATACTCCGTCAAGCGCTTTGAGCGCCTGATGCGCAACATTAGATCGGGTCGCCGCATGTCGTCGAGCCGATACCTTCTAGGGAGCGGCCTTGATTAGCGTCTTGCACGCAGATGCGTATTGTGGATTTTCGGGCTGGGTCAGTGACCACGATGCTGTCCACGCGACAGGCGCTCAACCTGTTTTTGTGGGGCGCGTTCTGTGGCCAGGGGCAAGTGAGCCGGAAGATACGGTGATCAAGCTTTACCCAACCGATTCGTGCGGCGTGGCAAACGAGGTCATCGGCTTTACGGCGAATGCCGTAAGGGGAGTCGACCAGCCAGCGAGGGGAGGAGTCATTCTGCTGAACCGGGAGATGTTGCCAGTCTTCGATGCCGATGTCACAGCCTACGTAGATCGGAGTACAGGTCTGGCCGTGTGCTGGGCTGCCACGTTGGTGCAGAATGCCAAACCGTTCCGGTTCTTGCGCCGTCTGTCCACTTTCGACCAGGATCAGCTTGCCGCTTTCTTTAGAAGCAAGTTTGCTCACATCCTCACTGGTGTTGACCATGCCACAGGTAACAGCGATCGAAGTGATGCCAACTTCTTATACTTGGACGATATGAAGTACGTTGCCATCGACCAAGGCGCGGTAGGTGGAGGCCCTTATTGGCATTCCTCCTGGCCAGACGAGACGGCCGGAAATCAACTCAACCTCGCGGCACAGAGGGAGATGACGGCATCCCAACTTTCGTCGTGGTATGCATCAGTGCTACAGGAGGGTCTTAAGACGCAAGACATCTGGCCGGAAGTGTCAAACCAACTGCGTAGGGACTTAATCGGCCTCCTGGACTCGGAGCAGATCGACACGATCGTTGAATACATGAGCACGCGCGCCAGCAATGGTACGCTTGCGCAAGCTTGCGGGCGCTTAATCTAATGGACCTCTCACTTCTTCTTTCGCGAACAGCGGCCGTACGCGAGCCAGTCTTTACTGGAGAGTGGGCGACCGTTTTCTTCCGTCCGGACCTGGCCAGTCAGCAGGACTTTGTCATAGGCGTCGCGGCGGTGATCAAGGGGGACGAGCGTCCGCTCCTTCGATGGCTTCCGGCGTTTAACAAGCTTTCAAGTCTTTATGGAGATGCGCTGAGCGGAACTGACCTTCGTGATTTGGTGAAAGGCATCGAAAACGCTATTGGCGCCAGCTTCCGAGAGGGTCTCTCCAAAGCAGCGACTGGGACGCCACACGTGCGGATGGTGAGTTGCGGTTACCTTGCCACGGATCATGTCGAGAAGGAACTCACAAGCTTGCTCAAACGCCAAGCTGGCGCTCTTTGGGTCGATGTTGCGCCACGCGAATCGCCGATGGATGATGATTGGGCATACATGGAGATGCGCAAAGCCCTGGCTTCGTTATCGAGAAAGATCTTTGTGCCAAATCGTGAATTGACCATCGGCGCAAGGAAACTGCATGTGGGACTAGACAATGGGAAGAGTTTTGGGAATATTCTCTCAGCCCGATATTCCAGTATGCAAACTGTCGAGCGTCACGTCTATAAGTCGCTAAAAGACGTTCTTGTTGCGCACAATCTTACACATCGACACGCGGCGCCACCCGCGCTGTTCGTTGTCTTGCCTGATCCGGAGACGCCGGTCGAAATGGCAATAGCGAAAAAGACCGGCCAGTTGCTTGAGGAAGTGCAGGATATGGGCGTCGTTTCGTATTCCGATACGCGGCCCGATGCTCTGGCTGGGCAACTCGAAGGCTGGCTCATAACAAATCGCTAAGCGGCCTATCAACCCACCTCGGCGAGCTTTTTCTTGACAGTGGTTGTGCTGCCAGACCTACACACATTTCGGTGCGCCGAGAGGGGGTCCCTTTGATTTCCGCGCAATTTACTGGGGTAGCCACCCCTAGCACCCATACGGGTTTCCGGGCGATGCTCAGTTGAAATCGCCGTCAAATCAGACACTTGCTGACTTGTCCTTTTCCGCCATTTCCCAATGGTCCTACTCCACTGGAGCCCTGGCACGGGCCGGCCGAGCGGCTACCCACTCCGTAGCCATCACCAGAATCTGCGGAATTGCGCCGCCTGATTGGCTGGTGGGAGCCGCCAGGGGCGCGGGCCGCTGTCCGACCTCACGCGCCAGCTCCTGCTCGCCTACTGCCAGGCCTTGCGACAGGGCGCGGCCAGCCCCGACGGTCGCGGCGATCGCACACGCCGAACGCCGTTGGCCGACGCCACCCGCATGCGCGCTGGACTCGTAACAGCAACCTATTGATTTAATGGGAATTTCAGGTGGGCATAGTCCGGAGAGCCGCATGAATGCTAGGGGTCGCTACACATTCAAATTGCAGAGAAATCAAAGGGACCCCGGTCAGGGGCCAAAATTGGAAGCACCCAGCATGAGTTGCATATATGGATGCGCGCAGCGCGTCCTCGGAGCGCTTCCACACGGCCTCGGCCGTTGGCCGACGCTGACGGCAATCAGGTAGTCAAGGTCGAAAATGTCGTAGCGCCGGTGCGGGCCATCTTATCCATCTTGTGACGCCACCCGCCACGTCGGAATGCCGACCCCGAAACTATCAAACCACTCCCGAATCCCGTCCGCCACAAAGCTTGGATCACAGGTAGCGGCGTCTGGAACGCATGCTTGGATGAGGTCTTCGACGTCAAAACGTCGTTCAGGCTGCGCCCGCCAGACGCGGTCGCAAGCTGGGATGGCGAGGTGCTGGTCTTGGATGGGGGCGTAACGCATGGCGCAGACAGGAAATGAAGTTTCCCATATTGACGGCCGCCTCGCCGATTTCTTGATCCATCCATTGCACTTCCGACAAGCCAATTGGCGACGGGAACTGGACCGTCAGGTCCTGGCTCAGCGTCATGGGGGTTTCAAGCCAGTCCGGCCAATTCCGGATTTTCAGTCCGGCGAACTGGAGTAGTCCGGCTAATTCCGGTTTCCTACAATCGGGTCATATGGCAAACGACAGCAGCAACAAAGGCGCTCCCCTCTCACGGTTTTTGACATAGCCCCCCCGTATGTCTATTGCCGATCGCGGGGCAACACCAAGGCCGGCCAGAAGGCAAGGCGCGGCGCGGGGCCGACCGACATTCCACGACCTTCCGCGGCAGATGTCGCCAAAGGGCAACGCGCTTCGTGTGTCTGGCGGCCAGTCTCGCATTGACGTTGAGCGCTGTTGCCGTTCCGAGCGCGACACGGGGATGGTCCTTTTGCTGCAATTGGATAGCCGATGGTAGTAAGTCGCCAAGCATACGTCCTTCCCGTTTATCGATATAGTGGGCGGCTAAACGCCGCCCACTATATCGATAAAAATTCGCTAGGCTGCATCGTCCGCCTACTATCGCTTGAATCGCGGGGTCCAAGACTCGATAAGAGATCGCTCTTCCTCCTCGTCTTCTGGGGAGGGTAGGTCGATGTCGTAAAGCACTGTCAGTGTTTTGCCATAGCGGCCAAGACCAACAACGTCTTCGCAGATCTCGATGCTGCGTCGGCCGCCGAACCAGTGTTGGAGATTTGAACCTTCTTCGACGCGGTTCCCGTGTCGCACATTGACCGGGTCCTGGTTGAACGCGTAGGTGGCTGTATTTTGCGGTACCGCTTTCCGCTTCCTAAGCCAATCAATCCCATCAAGATTCCTTAGCGCCTCAGACATAAAACAGTGGTCAATGATGCCGCTGCGGCTAACGATGATCGCCACAGCCTCGCGAGTGCATTGCGCATATCGAATTGCCGTGGCATGGATGGACGTCTTGCACAGCACCGCAAGTCTTTCGATAGCCGCAAGACCGACACCGGCACGCTCAAGTGCCGGAAAGAACAGATGGCGAGGCATCAGGAAGCTTGCGGCAAAGCGATCGGCCTCCGCTTCATACTTGTCTCCAGACAAATATCCTGCGCGTGACACATGCGAGCCGGCGTCGCCAACGATGACGGCATCTACGTGGCCGGGCAGGTAGTAGTGGCCTAGCTCGTGACCGACGCTGAAGTTCTCAAAGCCTTCATTCTCATGGTGCGTGGCATAGGCAATGGCGAAGTCATTGCCATACCGGACAAGCATTCCTGAGACACCTTCATTTTCCATGGGCTTCGCGACCACCTCGATGCCGCAGTCGCGAGCGATTGCTTTAGGGTCGACCGGAAGTGCAGCGATCCCAAGGCCCTTGATGATCTGTTCCGCGGCGAGAGAGGCAAAGGCATAGGGATCGGCTTTTATCATTATTTGCCTTTTTCCTGCGCGCGCTTGGCAAGCATGGTTATCAGATCGTCGGCCATCTTTCGGTCCGATGGTTGAAGTGACCCATAATGCCTATGAAGGCGATCCGCTCCAGCCAGAGCCTTGAAGTCCTCAACACGGCCTAGAAGGTAATCAGTAGTGACATCAAGGCTGTCAGCCAAGATGCGCAAGTTATCAAAGGATGGTTTTCGGGTGCCAGTTTCGAAGTGAGAAATCGCGGACGGCTGCATCCCGGCCTTTTGGGCTAGTTCGCCCTGGTTCAGGCCGCGATACTCACGCGCCGTTCGCAATCGACTTGGAAAGACGGCGGACGGTGAGGTGGGCGGGGGTGTTGACTGCGACATGACGAAAGCGTATAGTAAAAATTGACTGATTCGTCATGGCCCCGCGGGGCCTCTCTTTCGGTCAGGAGCATGACGAATTCGTCATATTGTAGATGACGCTTCTGGCAGCAGCAAGAAAGAAAGGAAGATTGTTATGGCTGACGCACGTGTAACTTGTATCAGTAAGCCCAACCCACAGAGCCCGCACGAACACATCACACATCTGGGTAATCCAGCCGCGGATTGGATGTGGACACGCGAACAGGTAATCCAAAGCATCGATGCCAAGACCAACACGTTCTATGTGTTGGACCCGTCTACAGGCAAGCGCGCCGACATTGGCGTGGTCCGGGACGCTGGGAAGGCACCGTATCTGCGCACACATGCGGACGGCCGCTGGAACAACAACCTGCTGGCGCTGAACCAGTGTCCGTTGTAGTAACGCCAATCTACCTAAGGAGGTCCCTATGGTGACCACGAAGAAGCCGGGTGAAAGCACCGGAAACAAGGGCGGGATCTACCAGGAGATTGGTCCGCGCGGTGGCAAGCAGCGGAACTACGCCACAGTGCCAGACAACAGGTCACTGCCCACGACGACTAAGCCTGGGCGTACCTGGACTCCAGTAAAGATCACGCCGAACAGCAGTCGCTAATCATCGCGTCACTTTCTACGGGCAGCTGGAATGCCCGGTTTGAGGCCGACACCGTTCACCAGTGCAATGGGGGCCGAGTTAACTTGCATTGAAGTGATGTGTTGTATGCATTGTTGTGCGTGCAATGACGCACGTTTAGACCTTTGAATTACTGCCTAACGAGGACCACTATGAATCCCCATGAGTTTCAGATTTTCATCAACACGGACCCCAAGAAGGTGACGGGCCCACAAATCACTTTCGAGAAAGTTTTGGAGTTGGCCAACATTAACGTGTCGGGCGTTGACCTTGGCTTGTATGACGTGGATTGGAAGCACGGTCATAAGGTGGGAAGCTTGACGCCCGGTCAATCGGTGGATCTCGAGAATGGGATGAAATTTGATGCTGGCAAATCGAACCGCTCCTAATGCCGACTTGCAGCGTCTCGTTGACGAGGGTTACGAGATCAGCCTTGAAGGCAGCCACCTGATCGTCCACAGGGTGCCTTATGTCAAGCAGTCCCGTACGCTTGGCTATGGGACTATGATTTCGACGTACGCCGAGCATGCCGGCGTACCCGCGATCCTCGACCACTGGGTGTTTTTTACTGGGTCGATTCCATACAGGGATGACGGTGTTTCGCTGGAAAGTGCGATGGTGGCTAATTCCACTCCCCAGACTGTGGCGGGGCGAACTGCACTTTGCCAACTTTCATATAAGCCGGAACCAATCGGCGATATGCTCAGTTGCTATTACAACAAGCTGACCCACTACATTCGCAAACTAGGCAGCTACGCTTCGGCCATTGATTCCACGGCTAGTGCGCGCGGGAGGGGTAGCTTTACACGCCGGGACACGGCGTCGGTTTTTCACTATCCGAACTGGGCCACTGCGAGGGCCGGGCTCGAAGCATACGAGGCCAAACTTGAGCTTAAAAAGGTGGCGATCGTCGGGCTAGGTGGAACCGGGGCTTATATTCTCGACGGTCTGGCGAAGACGCCGGTGGCAGAGATTCACCTGTTTGATGGTGATATCATCGAGCCACATAATGCGTTCCGGGTGCCGGGCGCACTGCCAATAGAAACTGTGTACGGTAAGCACAAGAAGACGGACCTTCTGCAGCAAACCTTCAGCCAGTTCAGAACCGGCATTGTTAGTCATCCGGAGATGGTGGCCGAAGCCAACCTCGGGCAATTGCACGATTGTCAGTTTGTATTTATTGCGGTCGACCATGGCCCGTCGCGCGGTCTCATCGCACGGTACTTGGCGAACGCCCGTATCCCGTTCATTGATGTAGGCATTGGTGTGGACAAGAAGCCGGATCTTCTCAAGCTACACGGCCGGGCGCGGGTAACATTGGTCACACCAGACACCGCGTATCTGGTTGACTCCCTTCCGACTGCCGATGATTCCGATGAGGCAGTCTATGGCAACATTCAATTGGCTGAGCTCAATTCGATCAACGCAAATTTAGCCTTAATCCGATACAAGCAGCATCTGCAGTTCTTTACGGATGAAATCTCGCCAAACGTGATCAATTATAAGTGCTCCTGGAACCAGTGCACCCATCAATGAAGATACGCACGATCCGCCCGGAATATGTGGAACATTTTCCAGCCAATTTAGAAGAGGGCGTCCTTTATATTAGTGAGGAGTTCGAGACTGCTGCCCATCTTTGCTGCTGTGGTTGCGGTGAAAAGGTTATCACACCGCTAAACCCAGCGAAATGGCGAATCCGGAAAGAGGGAGAGGCGGTGACCCTTTTGCCATCTGTTGGAAACTGGAAATACGCCTGTAAGTCACACTACAACATAATCCGGAACCAGGTAATCAAGGCCGGAGCATTCGATGCCAAAGCCATTGAATCGGTACGGCAGCGTGATCGGCGCGACATGGAGCGCTATGTCAGTCGAACCAATGCCGCGTCGGAAAGGCAGACTGGGAACAACCCTCCAACCTCGGGAACAGCGCCGGGACTTATTCGTCAGCTGATAGATTTGCTGCGCAAGTGGTGGAACACTTAGTTCTGCGCCTTTATCGGTAGGCGCCAGACCCCGCTAGTCGGTGGTTGAGGGGGATTTCGAACTACGATATAAGGGGCAATACCTGAAGCCGAGAGAGGGCGCTGTGGTGCACGCAAGGACCAAAACCGAAGTGGCAACCATCAAGCTAACGTTGCAATTCCGGGGGGGCTTGGGAGGCGGCGACCGTTGGAAAAGGTCGCCGATTTGCCAACATGTTTGAAGTGCTTATCCTTGGCTACCGCCAGTGCCACAGCATTGAGGTGCTGGCCATCGATCATCGGACGACGAGCCCGTGCCGCTCAAGAAGTCTGTCGCCAAGAAGGTGGTGAAATGAGGGACCTCGTTCCTCAGGTCGTCTCGCTGCCGCCGCTGCACGGGGGAAATATTCCATGAGTCAACCCGTGTTCTTCGAGGCCGAGCGCAAACGTTTCTTCAGGCCCCTGAACAGCTCACGTCGGGAGCTCGTTGTCGCTTGCTTGCGCGCTTTGTACGAGCGCCTGCACGGGCCAGCAGCCGACTATGCGCACACAATGACGCGTGACTTGCTACGCGAACTGCTCATGGCGGTCGTGCGTGACAACCCCGACCGGCTGACCACGGAAGCTGAGCCCGACGAATTCAGCAGCGCAGACGGTGAGCCAGTGCAACTGACGAACCTGCTGATGCGGGCCCTTCTGACCGACGGCTGGCTTGAACAGTTCGCAGACCGGCATGGCCTGGTCACGGCATTTCGATTCTCGCGCCCGGGCAAACTCCTTGCCGAGGCGCTCTGGATGCTTGACCGGCCGGGTCGAAGTCGCCAGCGAAACATGCGCGGCTGCCGCAATGCGCTCGAAGCAGCGCTTCAAGCCCGCGGCGATGCTCACGACCTGGTCGACGCCTACGAGTACGCCGAGAAGGTTATCGAGGACCTAACCGAAGGCATCGATTACTTCCAGGAACTCGTGCGCCACCTAATGCAGACAGCCTCGGTCCAACGGCAATGGAGCGAATTCGTCGAATTTCTTGACCGTTTCCAGCGCGAGTACTCCAAGCAGTTGACCGCGGACAATGCGATGCTCAACCGGGAAGCCATTCGACAGAACCTCGAGCGACTGCGCCAGGTAAACGATGCGAAGTTTCGTCGGATTGACGAGCAGTTGCACGACATCGCCCACTGGGCGGCAAAGGAGCACACTGGACCAACCGTCTACGAATGGCTACTGGGTCGAATCGAAGCAAAGCGTAGGTGGTCAGGATGAGATCATGCTCGCCGATCTGGTCAAAGCGCTCGTGACGCTGGGATCCGTGCAGAGCCAGCACGCGTAGCCTCGGAGTGAAGCGCTGCGCTTCCTCGCACCAGTTGTGCATGAGCGTGGTCGGCACGACGATCAGTGCTGGCCGGTCCAGCCTGCCACGTTCCTTTTCGGTGAGGATGTGTGCAAGTGCCTGGATGGTCTTGCCGAGGCCCATATCGTCGGCAAGCACGCCGGATAGCCCGTGCTCGCGCAGGAACTGCATCCAGGCAAGTCCCTGGCGCTGGTAAGCACGCAGGTCGGCCTTCAGCCCACGCGGCACTGGCACGTCCGTCACGCCACGACCCGCCATCAGACGCTGCGCGAGCAATCGGATCGATGCGTCGCCATGAAACTGCCAGCGCCCGGTCTGATCCAGGGCATGGAGTCGCGCCGCATCCCACTTGGAAATGCGCATGCCGGTGCCCAGCGAGTCGAACAGGTCGATCAGCACGCGCACGACCGGCTTGAGCCGGTCCGCCCGTAGGCGCAGCCGTTCGTTGCGATCGGTTTTCAGGTCGATCGCTTCGTCGTCAGCGATGGTCTCGAGCTGGCCTGACAGCCAGCGCGAGTCCCGACGAAAGAGGTCTGCCAGCAGTAGTTCCAGGCGCACCGTGCGACCATTGACGGTGATGCCCATCTCGACGTCAAACCAGCCATCGCCGGTCGGACGCAAGTTGCCGTCAATGGCCTCGATCTCGATCACGTTGTGTCGAAACGCGTCGGTCATGACGACGCGCCAGCCGCTTGCCCGGAGCGCGGGCAATACCAGCGTCATGAGGTCTGGCCAGCCGCCGTCATCCTCGGGGCCCAGCAAGCCAGGCGGAAACGCTTTCGGGCCCTGAGCGCGATGGGCCGGAATCTTTCGGAAACCGGCCTTCTGTAGCTCTGTCAGACGTTTGCGCTCGAGCTCAGTTGACCTTCGGATCTGTATGACTTCACCGCCAGCGGTTCGAACCAGGGTCGTGTTGCTGTTTGCGGGAAGGCTGTGACTCGCGTAATCAAAGCTGACCGTCGCAAAATCCAATCCGCCCTGGGAAGCAGACGGCGACCAGCCCGCGCCCCAGACCGGCAGGGTATCCAGAGCCAGGACTGGGACCGGTACGGAGTCGATCATCTGAATGGACGACGCGTCGGCCGCTGGTGGCGCAGGGAGGTCCGGGGCAATTTCACGTAGCACACTGCCAACGAGTGCCGCTTCGTCGAGCGTGATGGCCGGCATCGACAGGAAATCCGCGACCTGCTCCGCGGGCCACGGTAAGGCGAGGAGTCCGGATTCGCCCGAATGCGCATCCACATACCAGCATGGCTGGGTGGTCGTCAGCAACAGGGTGGCGGGTGGCTCGGCCTGCAAGACTGGCCGCACGCGTGAGTCGGCCTGCGCTTGCCACGTAATCTGTGCGCTGCGTGCGGGCCCGCTGTGCACGAGACAGGGCGTTCCGGGGTGCATCGTACCCACAGCGGAAGAGGCAAACAGGCGGCCGGTAGCGATCAGCTTCTCCAGGGTAGCGGCACCGGTTGTGCCCTCTAAACTGAAACCTCCGGAATAGGCGCCAGAGCGGCCCAGCCACAGCCCGCGCAGGATCGGCAGATCTTCCTCGGTGACAAATTTCGGCGGCTGGATCAGCGCTTTCTCCACGTTCTGCCACGGATCGTCCAGCGAGCGAATCGTCCCGTCAGCGCCCACGCGGGCCTTGTACAGAAAGATCTCGGCGCCGCGATAGGATTGTTCAATCACGTAAGCCAGTGCATGCGTGGCTTTGGCAGACTTTTTCTTGGCAGCGGGAGTGGCCGCCGTGCGTCGGGCGCGAAAACCTTCGAGCCAGGTCACCAGTTCGGCGCGCACGCCAGTGGCCGATGGCTTGGGCTGAAGCGCAAGCCCGGCGATCAGCAGCGCGGCAACGTGCTTGCAGTCAACGCCGACCGGACACGTGCATTCCCCTTCCACCCACATGTCTTCGTCGATGTCGTGGAAATACGCACGCACGTCGTACGGACGCGAACGTGTGCCTTGCACCAGACCCGCTAAAGTATCCCCGTCGATCCAGCGGAGTTCCGAGACTGCGCTCGCATAGGAGCGGGCCTTGGACACCGTGAAGGAGTCCAGCCATGCTGCGATTTGCCTGGGGTCGTAGGAGACAGACATCGGCCGAGGGCTTCAGGTTGACAACGCGGGGAGCATTCTACGCGGGGAGGCTGCCGGCGGATATGGAAACGATCCAGTTCCGTCAAGCCCGAACGGTCTGGACATGCCGGCGTCGGTCAGAGGGGAGGGCGCCGAGTGGCGCAGCCAAGGCGTCGAGGCCCGGCGCAGGGTGATCAGGATGGAGGCGTACGGGCGCGACTGCCGCCAGCGATGTATCGCCCACTTGTGTCCAGTCGTGGTGACAGCGGTCCCACCAAGCGGCGTCTTCGCTGTCGCTGGCCACGGGTCGAGGGCGCGCCGGTATTGGGTCTGGACGATGACCATGGTGGCAGAACGAATCGAATTGCGATGCGGGCTGTGCACGCCTCCGCTACGATGATGCCATGCTTCGAGCATGGTGCCCACGAGGTGCGCG
The DNA here is from genome assembly GCF_000372525.1 of Cupriavidus neocaledonicus. Classification (GTDB taxonomy): domain Bacteria; phylum Pseudomonadota; class Gammaproteobacteria; order Burkholderiales; family Burkholderiaceae; genus Cupriavidus; species Cupriavidus neocaledonicus. Next base: position 18,707 of record NZ_AQUR01000061.1, on the reverse strand, counting down.
GCTGCGCAGGCTGGCCCAGTCCGCAGCCGGGGACTGCCTGACGCCGCTGGTCAGTGGTCACATTGGGGGATTGCGGCGTCAGCTCTCCTCTGGCCGGTGCACCGAGGCGAGCGAAAGACCAGATGCCGGCACAGCCGATCCAACAGCGTTGCGTACCGCATGCGGTTGGCCTACCGGAGCGTCCGGTTCAAGGCCGCCTTGTTCGAGCGCACGGGGCGGAACTCGGTAAACGTGTCACCGCTGGTGTCACCAATTCGCGGGAGGGCGGCAAGAATGCGATTCCTGTGCGAACTTCGAAAGCCTTCAAAACGTTGTTTCTACTCCAAATGTGCGCCATTAGCATCATGGCTTGGTGACGCGCCGGCTAGATCGGGAACCCCGCTTTTTCTACTTTATCAGCAGGTGATATAGTTAGGTATGAAACGAGACACGGCTATTGATACCCTGCTTGACCTGCATGGTTCGATCCTCGATCAAGGGGGCGGTTACTGGATCAAGCTCGAAGCCTGGCAAGTCGAAATATCGAAGGAGATTCCCCATGGCATCAGGTACTCCCTCACCCTGCATGAGCCGTATGGCAAGAGAATTCTTGGGTATGACAACGCGCATGCAGTGAAGCCGCCCAAGAAATTTAAGTATGCCGGACGCATTTTGGCTTATGACCACAAGCACAGGCACGTGTCGGATAAAGGGGTGCCCTACGAATTCAAGGATGCACAGCAACTGATGAACGACTTTTTCGCAGACGTTGACCGCGTTCTGTCGGAGGTGAAGAAGAGATGAAAACCATTGTGATTGGCATCATGCCGCAAGAGAAAATCCGTGAGCGCGTGTTGGCAATTGCGCGGGGTGAGTACAGGCCGAAGGCCAGCGAGCCTAAGATCTGGTTCACTTCCATGAAGTCGTTGGCCGAAGTGCTGAGCGACGACAATCGTGCTTTGTTGAGGGTCATCACCGAGACCAAGCCGGAATCCATCTCAGAACTCGCACAAGCTACGGGCCGCAAGCCCGGCAACCTATCGCGTACGCTGAAAACAATGTCCAACTATGGCATCGTCGACCTCAAACGTGAGAAGAACCATGTGCGCCCGGTCGCCAAAGCTACGGATTTCCGAATCCTTGCCGCTTAACGACCCCCTCAGAGCCGCTGCGTGTCGCAGGGGCGAAGTCGCTGCGACCGTCGTCTAGCACGCAGACCTCACCGTCCAAAATGCCTCCGTCGAGGAGATTGGCGGGGGGCATTCACCAATGGCTCAGTTCGACCGCGCCGGCGAGAGAAACCAGCCCGGATGAGCCTTCTTGCCGATAACGCTCCAGCAGCCGCCGGAATTGCCGATCCGTGATCTCCCAGCCGTTCGGCGGCCACGCCTGGCCGCAACTGACCATCCACGACCGCCTGGACGATCTGGAGCCTGTCTAACTCACGCATGCTTACTGTAATGACCTCGGTTCCCGCCATTCCCGGGCCTATGAGCATCTCTGCTCCACGCCGCTCGAACGTGACCAACCGTGCCAGTCGACTACGTATGCAGGCGAGTCGTTAGCCCGGTGACAGCTAATCCCTCCCAACAGACTGTTCCGGCATGTCCGAGCCGATCCCGGAGACAGTCGCAGGCTCCGCCATAAAGTGCTTTCTACGCCACAGAGCGCATAAGAATACTTATGTTAAATGGTTATCGTGTCTGGATCGTTCAAGCGTCCGACGGCTTAGACAATGGGCTCAGAAACGAACGGAACCATTCCGTGGTAAATGCGCCGGACTTTCAAGTGTGAAAGTTAAGATATGGCGAAGGACTACAGGTAGTTGCGGGCGGCGTCTATGGTTGCCCGGGATGGGGCGCGCCCTGTCCGCTCCGAAGAGTTCTCCGAGAGGCTTTATAGGCACATTGCCTCGCGTTGAACCACGACGCATGGAGCACAGAGATGGTGCTGCTATCAAATGACCATCAAAAAGAGCGTGTCTCGTAACACATTGATTTTATTGGTGTTTCCACTTTTAGGCGATCCTGCGCAGCAAAGTACGAAGCTAGTTGTCAAATAAGCTATGCCCAGTACGGCACATACTTCATGAACTTGCGGCCTGCAGTCTCATCGTACGGCCGAAGCATGCCACCCTCCACGGCCTCCTTGATCAGTCGCGACGCCGTCGCACTGTTCTGGACCGGAATGCCGAACCGATCTCGCAAACTCGCATTGGTCATATAGTCGCGCTGGACGTACCGAAGGCATGCATGCAGGTAGCAAGCACGCACTCGGTCGGATTTGTCCATTTTCGTAAGTTCTTTGTGCGCGAATAAGGTTGCCCGCGTATGGTCGGAAACTGTCGAGAACTCCGGAGCGGGCAGCTGGTAAGCCTCCGTGACCGACACTACCTTATCCACGCCGCTTCCCCGTTCCTCGCAGATGCCGAAGCGCCGCATGAGGGAAGCAAGCCCTTCGTTCCGCGAACGCGGGGGCGTATCCAGGAATCTCTCGACATTGATGAGTGGACTACCAGGATTTGTCACCTCCATCCGGTCCTTAAAGATCTCTATCATCGGCCCTGCTCCTCCCAAGCCAAAATCCTGATGGATGAGCGCGTTGGCCGCAAGCTCCCGCACTGCCAATTCCGGATACATGGGAACATCCTTTCGGATAGCCTTGCCGATGATCTCGTTGGACGGCAGCAAAGCATTGATGTAACCGATCAATCCCTCAAAGCCAGCCGCGTACCCCTTCGCACCAACCTGCTCGCGAAGGGTGCTGACGCGATCTCTGCCTTCGTAGGCGATTACCCGCACTGCTTTGCGCCGCAGTCCACTGAAGTCTTCCAGGCGCTTGGCGAACAAAATAGCGCCAAGGTTGGTGATGTCCCAAGATCCGCTATCGTTGCGCCGGATCAGGCTTTCCGCGGCCAAGCGCTCCAAGACCTGGGAGCGGTTTTCCGGCAATGGAATTCCTGCCAGATCGAAGTACGCCGGATAGTCGAGGAGAGACACAACCTCCTCGTCCGAAGCGTCGCGGCGAGCGACCATTGCCTCGAATGGTGTCTCGTCAAAGATGCGCCAGAGCTCGCGCTCTTTTTCCGGAAATTCCTTCAGCTTCTTCTTCAGCGACCCGATCCTGACAAATTCATTGTGCATGAACTGAACCGGATGCCGGTAAGCGCGACCAACTTCGAGTACGACAACGCGTTGACCATCAACTTCCACGGACTCGAAAGAGAATAGAATTTTCGGGCTGAGCAGGCGCAATAGCCAGTTCTCCAGCTCTTCGTTGCCCACCTTCGCGGCCTTGGGGTCGAACATCGTGCCGACGAGTTCATGACTGGCATCGTCGACTCCCCATATCAAATACCCGTGGGCACGGTTGGCCAGAGCCGCAGAATTCGACAATGCCGAGATGTACTCACCGATTTGCTCGTGGTCCACTCGATTGCGCTTGAACTCAAGCCACTCGGTCTCCGTTGGCAGCTTACAGAGTTCGCGAACGAGGCTCGCAGGCCTCTCTTGTGCGGATGGTAGGTTCATGCTGACGATGAAAGGGGTGCGCTTTGCCTGCGGCGCAGACTAGAATTTTACCCGACCGAAATCGTCCGCTCGCTATTGGCGCATGAGAGCCAGGACTTCCGGTGCCGTCTGGTCTCTACGAATCCGCGGACAGGGCGAGGTTCCCGGCTTCTTGGGCTTGTAGCTGCAAGCGGGAAAGGACGAACGGAACTCACCGTAGGGACCGGTTCGAAAGGCCAGAGCCCCTTGCTTGCACAGGGGCAGCTCCTCTCTCGGATGCCTACCGGCATTGGCCGCATTCGGGCGGCCTCGACGCTGCGCGGTCGCCATTGGGATCTGGATGGTGCAGCCATGGCAATAGCCCCTGGCCGCGGCTTAGCCCGCACGCCGAGGCCGCCAATATTGCGGCGGCCCTATCGCGCTCCCCCGCCAACCGACGAGTCAGAAATGGTAGGTGATCGCCCCTTCGACGTCGCTGATGGAGCGGTTGGCGATGAGCTTGGCGATGATGGACTCAACCTCGCGCTCGGCGATGGCGTGCACCTTAAACATGGCGTGGATGTGCTTCGCCAAGGTCACTCGTCGGCGCGGCCGGGCAACCTTCTGCGAGCGGGCCAGGATCTGGCGCGTGAGCTCGGCGTTCGGCTTGGCACTGCCCTTCTTGTCGTTGCCTGACTGGGGCTGCGCGGCCTTTTTGGCGGGCGTTTTCACGGAGGCCGCCTTGGCCGCCTTCGGAGGCGTGTGGGCCGCAGGCTTGGCGTTCGCGCTCGGCTTTGGGAAAGCCGCCGGAGCCGGCGTCGCGCGCGCGGGCTGTGCGGGCGTGGGGCTCGGCTGAGCCGGACCAGAGGCTTGACCCTCGGCGGCCCCCGTGTCCGCCGGGCTGGCCCGAAACGCCTCGGCGAGCGCGGTCACGCGCCGCGCAGGAATCCCAAGCTTCGTGCCGAGCCAGGTGAGCAGAGAATCGAAACCCCGGTCGTGGGAAAGCACGAACACGGGCCCTTTCTCGCCCTTCTCCACCATGCGGCCGATCTCGAAGGCAATGTGGAAGTCGAGCGCGTTGGGCCCGATTCCGCTTGAGCGAACCCACCGGGCGCGCTCGCCTAGCGCCTGCAGCCCCATCGCCACTTCGATGGGGACCTTCTTCTGGATCTCGCCAGCGAACACCACCAGACGCGAGCCACACAACTGGGAGAAGTCGATGTCCTGGACGCTCTCGAAGTCGACCAGCACGACGGCGTCGGCGCTCATCATCTAATCTCCCGTCGCATCCCAGCCGATTGCGTCGATGCCGCGTCCGCCAAGGTGACGCGCCAGTCGATCCTCTCCCGAATGACCCCCATAACTCATGCCTCCCGATGTTTTTGGTTTCGACACCAATTTAACCCAAGGTGCGAGGTGTGAAGAGAGTCTTCGAAAGCCGGAGCTTGCGCTCTGACGATAGTGGCCAACACTCGGTCGAGATCACCCTTGATCGGGAAGCAGAAATAGTAGCGGCGACTGAGGCAATGGCCGGTTGAATCTGCGGTCGTTCAGAGCCGGTCGAGCACCAGGCCGTCGCCGAGTTTGGCTGCCAGGGTCGTCAAATTCTGGCAGAACTTCCGTTTTTCCTCTGGCACCCCTGGCTGGGCGGCTAGATCACTACCCTGACCCCGCATGGCGACAAAGGTGTCGCCGAGCGTGTAGGACAGCCTCGGCTATCCCGCCGTGCTGCATAGCGCGAAACTGGTGCCATCGCAGCATATAGCGAGGGCATCATGAAAGACATCACCATTGTCACCAGCGCTGGGCCTCTCATCTCGCTGATTGCCGGCATCCTGATTCTTGTCATGCCGCGACTGCTCAACTACATCGTCGCCATCTACCTAATCGTCATCGGACTGCTCGGACTGTTTGGCGGACATCTGCACTGAGCGGATGCTGTGACCTGTGCAGTTTTGTGAGGCACCGGAATTCGCCGGACTGCGATCCCCAAGAAATCAATGATTTGACAGCTAATTCCGTCGCGGCTGGGCCGTCTCAGAACCGGAGTTACGTGGACTGCGGTGAAAAGAAGCGCGAATTAGCCCGCAGGCACAGAATCTGCATGAGAAACGGGGCCTGTCTAAGGTCTAACTAGTACCAGTTCCCCATCAGGAGCACCATGAAGCCTCACATCCAGCACTCCCACCACGCCTATCGTGCCGGTGACACCCATCATGGCAGCCGGTATTACCTGATTCTAGGGGCCTGCATTCTGGCATTCGGCCTGCTGTATGTCGCGTGGTCGCTTTGACCAGTGGGCCGGTCAGTGAATTGCCCGGACAACAGCCATAGTCGGGGCGCAAGTTGGCAGCCTGCGCCGTTAGGGTCGTGCCGTCACAACTTCGTTCGTCTTCAGTGTGAATAATTGGTCGGCGTCTGCCTGCGCCAAGGCGCGTTCAGAACGTGTCTGATCGCACTGATACGTCTCAATCCTTTCCTTGTTTGGAGCGGTCCGCAGTACCAGCGTGACGGCCCCTTTGTAGTGCTCACCCCATCCGTTGTTCCAGTGAAGGGTAAATGCTTTTCCACGAACAACATTTGCTTGCATAGCACCGGTTCCTATTGTCAGATGCGACGACGCCGAGAGGTCCGGCACACATGCTTGGCGATGGTTGGGCCGAGAGGGAGAACCTGTTCAGGTTCCCAATGACCTGTCGAGGCGATCCGTTGCAGTATCGCCTGGATAGCTGGTAGTCGGATGTCGGTTTGTTGGGTCGATTTCTCAACCTTAGATCGAACCCGCAGCGCCAGTATTTCTGCCACAACCAATCGCGTCATCGTAGGCGGCAACCGGATTGACGCCGTCCCAGACCAGTTCGTTCATCGGCACGTCATCGTCATAGGCGATGATCAGTACGCCGGGCGGGAAGATTCCGCTTGTCACCACCTCCACCCGTGGGACCACTCGATAGCTGACGTACATATCTCCCCTTCACCGTCTTGGCGGTGCTTGCACGCTCTTGGGCGCTTGTTGAGAAGAATACCTTTCATCCGACCTGAGCAGCATACGCATTTCGGGTTAGGGGAATTCACTGAGTAAGATTTACGTCAGAAAGTCAACTTCCGGCGTTAGAATCCTTCCTCTAAATTTTCGCAGCAGACCACCATCGACGTGAGAGGCAGTGAGGCACAAAACTATCAGGGAGACACGAATGCTGAGTCCGCATGAATTTGCAACGCTGAAGGTGGTCAACGATGCGCCTGAACAAATCGAGTTGGACCGTGCGGACCTTCACGCCCTGCTGGAACGTCACTATGTAACCGTGGAACTTCTGGCTTCTGGGCGGCAGCTACCTCGCGTCACGCCGCACGGCCATTCATTCCTGCAAGCCGTTGCGCGAATTCGCTGATTGCGGACCCGCGAAGCTGACGCAGCCAGCGCGTCGGATTCCCGGCAGACCGAACTTGATGCCAGCCAGTCCCCCGCCGACGCACGCCGTGGTGTCGGTATCGTGACCGAATAGGATCGCGGTTGGACGACATCTTCGAACGACGTTTCCTGCATTGCCATGTGCGTAGACCAGACCGCATCGATGCAGTATCCGGATCCGCGTGGCTAATCAGGTTTCGGGAAGCTGCGCAGCACATCCACTCCATGCAGAAAAACCTTGCGCTCTCGTTCACCAGGCCAGTCTTGGTAAATCTCGTCAAGACCGCGGTCTGCCCATGACCACGGATCGGGAAGCTTGCATAAGTAGCCCCTTGCGACCAAACAGTAGACGCACAGACCGCCAGTGACCGGGGATAGGCGTGAGTAGGCCGTGACTGAAGGCGAGCATCTCGGACCAGTTCTTCGTCGCTGCCGGTATGCCACATTGCAAGCGGCAAGGTGGCGGGTTCTGTGTGAGACCCTCGGCAGCAGTCGAAAGCAAAAAGCGGCGAACCCTGTTGGGAGCGCGGCTTTTCAAATAAATGGTGGCGAATCCGGGATTCAGACCACGGTCTACGCGCCGGCTAATCGGTAGTCGAGTGAAATATAGCGCACCTTTAACTCCGACTAATTCCGGCTTCATACAGCTTTTCGGGTCCGAGCGGCGTGGCGTTCCGTCTAGGTGACAACTGTATAAATATACAGTACTCTGGTGACAGGACTTGCCAATGCTCACCGTCGCCCCTGAAACCATCCATCCGTCACTTTGGGTCGCCTCACAACTGGCCCGGGACAACGCGCGCACCGCCTCGACGGGCTATACCGCGCTGGACAAGGAGTTGCCGGGCGGAGGATGGCCCATCGGCAGCCAGGTGGAACTCTTACTGCAGCAACCTGGCATCGGCGAACTCCGGCTGCTGCGCCCCACGCTCGTGGCCCGATCTGGACGTCCGATCGTGCTCCTGGCGCCGCCGCACGCCCCACAAGCCCTTTCATTGGTGAGCTGGGGAATATCGCCGGAGCGGCTGCTGTGGATTGATGCGCAACGGACTGCCGATGTCCTTTGGGCGGCCGAGCAGACCTTGCGGGCCGGGACTTGTGGCGCCTTGATTCTCTGGCAGTCCCACCTTCGCAACGACGCGCTACGGCGCCTGCACCTGGCCGCACAAACCTCGGACACGCTCTTCTTCGTGGTGCGCCCCGCTGCGTGCGCGCGGGATGCCTCGCCGTCACCGTTGCGCCTGGCCCTCGAGCCTGCCGTCGGCGGCGTCACCGTCAACTTCGTCAAGCGCCGCGGGCCGCAGCAAGAGACCCCTCTGCTCGTCGCGCTGGAACCGTCCCCCATTTTGTTGTATCGCCATGCTGCGCCTGTGGATCTGCCTACGCCTGCCGTCGCTCCCTCTCGAAGTCTTCCGGCCGACCTGGTCCACCACTGAACTGGCCGTTGCCGTCCTCGACAAGGAACGGGTCCATCTCGCTACGCCCCTGGCCCTGGCTGCGGGCGTCAAGCCGGGCATGCGCCGCGGCGGCGTGCAAACCATCGCGCCAGCCGCCATCCTGTTTGATCGCGATGCCGGCAAGGAAGAGGACGCACTGGCGAGAGTCACCATGGCGACGCTGCAGTTTTCGCCGAATGTCGCCGCTGCAGATGAAGCTGCGGTCCTGATCGACGTCAGCACCACGCTACGACTCTTCGGTGGCCCGCGCAAACTCCGCCGACGGATCATGGGGACCGTCCAGACGATGGGCTTCAGCACGATGGTCGGCAGCGCCCCGACGGCGCAGGGAGCGTGGCTGCTGGCGCGCACCGGCGGTGGCACCGCCTTGACTACGGCGTCGTTGCAACGCAGGATGGCCGGCCTGCCGATTCACGCCTTGCCCGCCGCGCGCAAGTTTGCCGACTGGTTCGAAGGCCTGGGCTGCCTGACGCTGGAGGACCTGCGCCGCCTGCCTCGCGCCGGTCTGCAGCGCCGCTGCGGCGCTGACTTCCTGGATGCCCTGGATCGCGCCTACGGGGAGGCCCCGGAAATCTTCGAGTGGGTCGAAGCTCCCCCAGCATTCGATGCGACGGTGGATCTGCCGGATCGCATCGAGAATGCCGAACAGACGCTGGCGTATGTTCGCGGCCTGTTGGTGCAGATGGTGGGTTGGTTGACCGCCCGGCACCTGGCCATCAAGCGGTTCCATGTGGCATTGCGCCACGAGCGCGGCCGCGCGGCCATCCCGCCGACGACGATCGAGATTGCGCTCGCCGAGCCCAACTGGCATGAGGAACATCTGATCCGCATCCTCAAGGAGCGGCTCGCCCTCGTTGTCGTCGAAGCCCCGATGATCGCCGTGGCCGTGTCCGCGATCGACACGGAGCCCATGGCACCGCCCACGGAGTCCCTCTTCCCGGAACCCGGCGGGACGCATGCCGATCACGCCCGGCTACTCGAGCTGCTCAGCGCGCGCCTCGGCGCCGACAGGGTTCGCCAGCCCTGCTTGCAGGCAGACTACCGCCCCGAGGTGGCCAACGCATGGCGACCGGCCACCGAGAAGCCTGCACGCGTGTCCCTGCCGGCAGCCCTGCCTCGACCAACCTGGCTGTTGGGCAAGCCGGTCCCGCTCATCGAGCGGGATCACCGGCCGTTCTACGGTTCGCCCCTGCATATCGTTTCGCCACCCGAGCGCATCGAAGCCGGCTGGTGGGGCGGCCAAGTGGTCACGCGCGATTACTTCGTGGCGCAAGGTAAGGACCACACCTGCTACTGGATCTTCCAGGAGCGGATGGGCAGCCGCGAAGGCGACGAATCGCGGTGGTACCTCCATGGTCTCTTCGGATAACCGCCATGGGCGAGATTCTCGCAACAGGCCTGCCCGACTATGCGGAACTGCATTGCCTGTCCAACTTCTCCTTTCTCACGGGTGCGTCCCGTCCGGAAGAGCTGGCGGAGCGCGCGGCGCAGTTGGGCTACCATGCGCTCGCGATCACGGACGAATGCTCGCTGGCTGGGATCGTGCGCGCGCATACGGAAGCGAAGAAGGCCGGCATGCGCCTGGTCGTGGGGGCCTCCTTCCACCTGCAGAATGCCGACGGCTCCCCTGCCCTGTCCGTTGTGGCCCTGGCTCGCAACCGGGAAGGCTACGGCAACCTCTGCGAGCTGATCACGCTGGCCCGCATGCGCGCCGCCAAGGGTTCGTATGTCCTGACGCCACGCGATCTCGCCGCGCCAGAGGCGCCCCACCAGCACCTCAAGGGCCTGCCCGACTGCCTCATCATCTTCACGCCGGATTACGGTGCCCCGGCGGACAGGCTGGACCTCCAGGCTGCGTGGGTGAGCGCGACCTTTGCCGGACGGGCCTGGATGGGGCTGAACCTGCTGTACCGTCCGCTGGACGACATCCATCGTGGCACCGTCGAGGCGGCGGCGGCCCGCCACCATCTGCGCGTCGTGGCCACCGGCTGCGTCACCATGCACGTGCGCTCGCGCAAACCGATGCTCGACGTGCTGACGGCGATCCGTGTTGGCCGTCCTGTTCCGGAGTGCGGCTACGACCTGGCACCGAATGCCGAGCAGCATCTGCGCTCGCGCCTGCGACTGGCCAACATCTACCCGCACCGCTACCTGACCGAAGCGGTCCACATCGCCAATCTCTGCCAATTCTCCCTGGATGAGTTGCGATACGAATACCCTGACGAGGTGGTTCCGGACGGCACCACACCGGCCGATTACCTGCGCACCGAAACCTATGCGGGGGCCCACCGCCGCTTCCCGGCTGGCATCCCACTTGCCGTGCAGCAGCAGATCGAGCATGAACTCGCGCTCGTCCGGGACATGGATTATGAGCGGTACTTTTTGACGGTGAGCGATATCGTGCGCTTTGCGCGCTCGAACGGGATCCTCTGTCAGGGTCGCGGCTCGGCGGCCAATTCCGCGATCTGCTACTGCCTGGGCATCACGGAGGTCGACCCCGCACGCGGTAATCTCCTGTTCGAGCGCTTCATTTCCAAGGAGCGCGGTGAGCCACCGGACATCGACGTCGACTTCGAGCACCAGCGACGCGAGGAGGTCATCCAGTACCTGTATCGCAAGTACGGGCGAGACCGGGCCGCGCTTGCCGCCGCGGTGACGACTTATCGCCCGCGCAGCGCCCTGCGCGACACCGGCAAGGCGCTCGGCGTCGATCCTGCGATTGTGGATCTGGTGGCCAAGTCGCATCACTGGTTCGACGGGAAAGCGGACCTGCTGAAGCGCTTCGCTGAAAGCGGCGTGGATGCGGAAGCCGAGTTGTCCCAACGATGGGCGCACATGGCCGTCTCGTTGTTGGGTTTCCCCCGCCACCTGTCGCAGCACACGGGCGGCTTCGTGTTGGCGCGAGGCAAGCTCTCGCGCCTCGTGCCCATCGAAAACGCCGCGATGGCAGACCGGAGCGTGATCCAGTGGGACAAGGACGATCTGGACGCCTTGGGTCTGCTCAAAGTCGACGTCCTGGCGCTCGGCATGCTGTCCGCCGTGCGACGCGCGCTCGACCTCGTTGCGGAACAGCGCGGCGAGGCCTTCGAGCTGCAGGACATTCCGGCGGAAGACCATGCAACTTACGAGATGATCTGCCGTGCCGATACCGTTGGCGTGTTCCAGATCGAGTCGCGTGCGCAGATGTCGATGCTGCCCCGCCTGCAGCCGCGCACGTTCTACGACCTGGTCATCGAGGTGGCGATCGTGCGACCCGGACCCGTCCAGGGCGGCATGGTGCACCCTTACCTGCGCCGGCGACAGGGCTTCGAGCCAGTCACCTATCCGAGTGCCGCGATGGAAAAAGCGCTGTCGCGCACGCTCGGCGTGCCGATCTTCCAGGAGCAGGTGATGCAGGTGGCCATGCTGGCCGCCGGCTTCTCGGCCGGGGAAGCCGACCAGCTACGGCGCGCTATGGCCGCGTGGAAGCGCAAGGGTGGCATCGACAAGTACTACGATCGGATCGTCTCGGGCATGCTCGAGCGCGGCTACGATCGCGAGTTTGCCGAAAGCATCTTCCGGCAGATCCAGGGGTTTGGTGAGTACGGCTTCCCGGAAAGCCATGCAGCCAGCTTTGCGCTGCTCGTCTACGCCAGCGCCTGGCTGAAATGCCATGAGCCCGAAGCCTTTCTCTGTGCGATGCTGAACAGTCAGCCCATGGGCTTCTACACGCCCTCGCAGCTGGTGCAGGATGCCAAGCGCCACGGCGTTACCGTATTGCCTGCCGATGTGGCGGTGAGCGGTTGGGATTCCGCACTCGAACCCTTCCACGCAGGCTCACGGCCGGCGGTGCGATTGGGCCTGTCCCTCCTACGCGGCATGCGTCGCGAGGCCGCGCAGCGCATCGAGGAGGCCCGCGCGATACGGCCGTTCGCCAGCACGGCAGAGCTGGCGCGTCGCGCCGCACTCGATCGGCACGACCTGCAGGTGCTGGCCAGCGGCAATGCGCTGGCGTCGATCACGGGCGGGCGCCGTCAAGCCCTGTGGCAGGCCGCCGCAGCGGTACCGGACAAGGACATGCTGCGTGCCACCGAGCTGGCCGAGGAGTCCGCCGAATTGGTGCCGGCAACCGAGGGCGAGGAGATCGTTGGCGACTACCGGGCGATGGGCCTGACACTGCGTCGCCACCCGCTTGCCTTGCTGCGCCCGATGCTATCCGCTCGACGTTTCGTGTCCGCCGCAGAGCTGGCGCAATACCAGCCGCGGCAAACCGCTCGTGCCGCAGGCCTGGTCACCGTGCGACAGCGCCCGAGCACCTCGAATGGCGTCATCTTCATGACGCTGGAGGATGAGACCGGTGTGGTCAACGTGATTGTCTGGCCAGGGGTCTTCGAACGCTTCCGCAAAGAAGTCCTCGGGGCGAGGATGGCCGGCATCTATGGTCAGTGGCAATGCGAGGGCGAGGTCCGTCACCTCATCGCTCAGCGCGTGGTGGATCTCTCGTCGATGCTCGGCCGGCTCGATACGGCCAGCCGGAATTTTTGCTGACAACGCAGTACCCTGCGGATGTTCCGGGGACGCCCAAGTGTCGTGATCGTGCATTGAAAAGCACCTTGATCCCTTGCATACTGTCTCGCAACGGAACCTACCGGACGGCAGTACCGCTTGGCCTATCGTGACGGGGGCGATTGGATGCTAGCTGATAGCGAAGTGCCGCAATACCCGAGGGGCGACCTGCGACGCATGCTTGCAGTCCTCGCCGCGATCGACGAGATCCCCGACGCGACCCTGGTCAAGGTGGCGGCGCGGAGCGGCATCGACAAGAAGACGGTGACAATGTTGGTTCGGCAAGCGGCTGAGCAGGCAGCGGTTCGTATCGAGAAGCTCGGTCCCGTTTATCGATTGACCGATTGGGGGCCGGTGCTCAAGAAGTCCGGTGCCAAAATAGCCTTGACTGGTGCGCTAGCCGCGCCAACGACGCAGCCATGACGGATCTCACGCGAAGGGGGCTGTGAACGCTTCGAGGGTCGCTGATCACTTTGCCAGGCCGTCAACATGCTGCGTTGAAGCGATCGCGCCGGGAGATTGGCGTCAATATCCATTGGCGATTCATGTCTCACGGGATGGGCGCTGGGCCGGCATAGTGGCGGTGTCCAAGCGGCCCGGCATCTCGAAATGTATCGTCTCCATAACGCGGCAACCGAGAACCGTCGACGTCATCATCTGGCGCGGCGCCGAACTGGCGACTTCGGTTCAAGCAGTCCGATCTGAATGACGGGAAGCCTGAAACTCTGCGATGAATTGGATCGCCTGTTCGCATTGTTCCAGCGACAATGCATGAATGCTTGGCGTTGCGACGGCCATACCAAGCGACGCAATGACCCATTTCATGGCTTTGCCGCGAGCCGCGAAAGCATTGACGCCGTCGCGCCGCATCTTTGCCGCGACCAAAGGCTCAAGCGCATCGTGCAGCTGGCTTTTGCGCTCGCGCAACGCCGCGTTGGCCAGTCGACCGAGGGGCGCGTTGTGCTTGCTGCGTGCCCGCACGCCGATCCAGGCCTGGCAGGCGGTGCAAATCCACACAGGTCCGTGATCTTCGAGATAAGGATACGTTTCATCGCCCGCGCGTGCCAAATTCGCCTTGGCGCCGCAGTCATCGCATACCGGCTGGGGAAGCACAGGAATTGGGCGGCCAACGCGCATGGTCTGACCTCTGCAGCGCAAGTTGAGAAGTGAGGAATTTTACGGGATGCGCTCGACGCTACGCGGCCAGACGGTGCTCGTAGAAGGGACGGCTGCGCTCTTCGAGAACGGCATCGAGTGCCGCTAAATTCTTCGGATCTGGGTGCAACCATGCGTCGACGCTTTCGCGCTGGATCGGAACGACGCATCGGTCGTGACCAGCGGCAGCCACTTCGGCCGGCGGTTCATCAGTGATTGCGGCGAACGAATAGAGGTCGGCTTCGCCCTCCCCTCCTTTTGTGCAGGACCACAGGCAGGCCACCAGCATGTCCTGCTGCGGCTCCGGACGGAACTCCAGAACCACGTTCTCTTCAACCTCGCCCGGCGCAAGATCGCGATGCTCCATCTTATGGCGCGCGACGTTCTCGTAGAAGGCATTGACGATCACGATGCCGTGCTTGTAGCCGTAGAGCTGGCGCCAGGCCTTCTTCAGATTGTCGCGTCGCGCATTGTAGGTCCCGGGCTTCTGCCGTTCCATTGCCGCAGTCCAGCCTGGCAGGCGGCATTGATAGCGCATCGGAATGACGGTGAACTGGCCATCCTCAACGACGAGCACGGGCGCGTAGTGTCCTGGAAATATCCGCGAATCGCGAGGCAGCAACTCTGTGCGCTGCAGGTCGGCGAGGTTGCGCTGGGCGCGAGAAGTTTTGTCGGTGGCGATGCGCTGGTCGTTCTCCGCCTTCTTCGTCGGCTTGGTGGCCAGCGTGCGCTCGGCAGTCGTCAGACGCGTCTTCTGCTGGAACAGCTCTGCCTCAAAGACGCCAGCCTGCTCTTGTTCTGCTGCGGCGATCAGGTCCGCAATGGCACACTCACCCTCGTTGGTCGGCGCCTCGAATGCCGCACGCATGGCCCTGGGTAGCTTCGACCAGCCTCCATCACGTCGCTTTTCCCAGAAAAGATCGATAAAGCGCTCAAGGCTGATGAGTGCGCCGAAGTCGCGCACGTACTTGCGGTAGCTGGCCTGGATCTGCGCCGAATAGCACATGTTGGTTTCCTCCAGTAATCCTGTAGCGGCTCGGGATGCTGCCCTCCCCCAATTCTACGGTCATCCGAATCAATGCAGCAAAAAGCGGCGTCTGTTGCACGCGGCTTGTCGGACGCCGCCGGATAGCGGAGTGGTCGCGAAGCGCCGACGCTGACAGCATTCAGAGACAAGTTAGGAGATGAACATGCCAGGCAAGAACATCCACGTCGTACCCGCTGGCGACGGCTGGGCGATTGAGCATGAGGGCGGCGGCCAGCGCCAGGAATTTAAGCGGCAGGAAGACGCGATCGCGGCTGGCACGGCGAAAGCGCAGCAGGAACAGGTCGAATTGCTGATCCACGGCCGGGACGGGCAGATTCGGGAGCGCAATTCCTTCGGCCACGATCCGCGCGACATCAAGGGCTAGCCGGCGTGCGGCTGACAAGGGACCGTTCATTCGATGGCCACAACCCACGCGAGGCGCAGAACCAAGCGCGGCGAGACGGAGCCATCGCCGCCGCTTGAGCGCTATGAGAAGAAGCGCGATTTCAGCATCACCCCTGAGCCAGCGGGACGGAAAGCGCGGCGAAAGAAGCCAGCACGCTTGAGCTTCGTCATCCAGAAGCATTGGGCTCGCCGACTGCACTACGACTTTCGGTTGGAGCTCGATGGCGTGCTGCTCAGCTGGGCCGTGCCAAAGGGACCGAGCTACGATCCTGCGGAAAAACGTATCGCCATCCATGTCGAAGACCACCCGCTCGACTATGCCGCATTCGAAGGCGAAATCCCGCCCAAGCAATACGGCGCCGGATCGGTGATTGTTTGGGACCGCGGCACCTGGGTACCGGTCGGCGATCCCCGCGAAGGCATGGCCGCGGGCAAGCTACTCTTCGATCTCCACGGCGAAAAGCTTGCCGGCCGCTGGGAACTGGTGCGCATCGCCAAGCCCGGCGACAAATCCGAGCAGTGGATCCTGTTCAAGAAACGCGACGCGTGGGCGCGCACGTTGTCGGAATTCGATGTGCTGACGGCGCTGCCGGACAGCGTCATCGCCAAGCCCTTGGGCGCGCTCAATGCAGAGGATGGCGACAAGGAATCTGTCGCGGTCCTCGACGAGGATCCCGCCACCGCCGTCAAGCGCGCGCCCCGTGCCCCGCTGCCCGCAAAGCTCGCCCCGCAACTGGCCACGCTGTCGCCAACACTTCCCGCCGGCACCGGCTGGATCATCGAGAACAAGTTCGACGGCTACCGGATCCTGGCCAGGATCTCCGACGCCGGGGTCACGCTCTTTACCCGAAATGGGCATGACTGGACCCGGAAGCTGGCTTCGCTGGCGGCGGAGATCGAGAAGCTGGACATCTCGGAAGGCTGGCTGGACGGCGAGATTGTCGTGCTGCGCGACGGCGTGCCGGATTTCAACGCCTTGCAGAATGCCATTGACGGCCATCGCAATGACGCCATCGTCTACTTCGCCTTCGACCTGCCCTACTTGGAAGGCCGCGATCTGCGCAGCTTGCCGCTGGTGCAGCGCCGGGCCCAACTGGCCGCGCTGGTCGCGGAGCGCACGGAGCGCGTTCGCTTCAGCGAAGCCTTCGACGCGCCGGCGACCCAGATGTTTCAGGCGGCGTGCCAGCTCGGCCTGGAAGGCTTGATGTTCAAGCGCGCAGATTCGCCCTATGTCTCGGCACGTACGCAGAGCTGGCTGAAGGCGAAGTGCAAGCTGCGTCAGGAGTTCGTCATTGGTGGCTATTCCGATCGCGAAGGCTCCCGTACTGAGGTCGGCAGACTCTATCTTGGCGTCTACGCCGACGGCGAACTGCGTTACACCGGCGGCGTCGGTACGGGCTGGGACAGCGCCGCGGCGACGGACCTGCGCAAGCGGCTCGTGAAACTGCAAGTGGACAAAAGCCCATTTTCGACGGAAGCCCGAGCGAGCCGTCGATGGGGAGGCCGCCGCGCCACCGCTGTGCAATGGGTTAAGCCGACGCTGGTCGCCGAAGTGGAATTCTCCGAGTGGACGCCCGAAGGCCATGTTCGCCACGCCTCGTTCAAGGGCCTGCGCACCGACCATGCCGCGAAGTCGATCCGGCGCGAAGCGGTTCAGACCGCCGTGACACCCCACGGCATGGCCGCGATCAAGGTCACGAATCCCGAACGCGTGATCGACAAGACCGAGGGCATCACCAAAGTCGAACTGGTGCGCTACTACGAGAGCATCGCGATGCTGATGCTGCCCCATCTGAAGGACCGCCCGCTATCGCTGGTGCGCGCCCCGGAGGGCATCGATGCCCCGACGTTCTTCCAAAAGCATGCCGAAACCGCGATGCCGGGGCTGACCGAGCGGCCGGCGTCCCTATGGCCGGGACATGCCGCGCTGCTGACGGCCGACTCGGCCGAAGCGATTGTCGCGGCCGCCCAGATGAATGTGGTGGAGTTTCACACCTGGAACTCCACTGCCCGCGACATCGACCATCCTGACCGGGTCATCTTCGACCTCGATCCCGGCGCAGGCGTCGCTTGGGAGACGATGCTCGAGGCCGCCATGTTGGTGCACGCGCTGCTGGACGAACTGGGCCTGCAGTCGTGGCTGAAGACGAGCGGCGGCAAGGGGCTACACGTCGTCGTGCCGCTGGCACCGCAGCATTCCTACGATGAGGTGAAAGCCTTCTCGCGGGCTGCAGTTCAGCATCTGGCCGCCACCCTGCCCCAGCGCTTCACCGCACGTTCCGGCGCCACCAACCGCAAGGGAAAGATCTTCGTCGACTACCTGCGCAATGGCTTCTCGCAAACCACCGCCGCCGCGTTCTCAGCGCGTGCCCGGCCCGGACTTGGGGTCTCAATGCCTGTGTCGTGGGAGCAGTTGCCGAAACTCAAGAGTGGCGGGCAATGGACGATCCGGGATGCCCGTGAATATCTGAGCTTCCAGGTCGCGGACCCATGGTCGTCCTATTGGGAAACCCCACAGATGTTGACCGACGCGATCGAACGGCTAAGTTAAGCCACGGCGCATCCAGAGCGGCGTACCGTCAATGACGTGGCGCTTTTTTCATGATTGCCAGGGAGCCCAATTTGAATGAATGTCCAAAAAAGGCACCAGAGAGCCAACTTTCGGAAACAGGGTGCGCCTCATGGTGGCCGGTCTACCAAGTTGCGAGACTAACCGCTGGTTCTTCCGGATGATGCCGATCTCTTCGTCACTGATGGCCAATAGCTCGCTCACGGTTTTGGCGATCGCGCCCCGTAACGACCTCGCGCATTTGCGCACGACGAAGCGGTGCAAGCTGCGCTCGCAAAATGGCAGTCCTTTGTTACCCGGATATCCCTGAATGATCACCAATTTGCCTGATCAGGAGTCTGTCGAATGCATAACCGCGACTGCGCCTGGCGCAAGGTGACCACCCTTAACAGGCCGCTGAAATACCTCCAGCGGACGTCAGCGCGACGACTGGCTGAAGCGTTGCTTTGAGGATCCCATCCAATCCCACATTCATGCGCGGCGCAGATACCTTCACGGGAAGCTTGTTCACTATGCGGAGGCTGGAGGATTTCGTGCCGCAGTCCCATCCGCTGCGCTCGATCCGGACTATGGCCAACCAGGCGCTGGTGAAGATGGACCGGCTGTTCGCGCAGATGTACGAGGCCGATATCAAGGGTGGCCGCCCCAGTATCGCGCCGGAGAAGTTGCT
>NZ_AQUR01000060.1 GCF_000372525.1 Cupriavidus neocaledonicus | reverse complement strand
CGGCCTTGGCAGCGGCAATCTCCTGGGTATGCTGTTTGCGTTTGGACATGTAGAGGCTAACCTGTTGGTCGGTAATACGGGTTCCAGACATGGACTGACCGCTTATTGATGCGATCAGCCATCGTAGAACCCGGCCAACTCGGCGCCGCCGGTGGCGGAAACTCTCCGGCGGCTACGCCGCCTCCGAGTTCCCGCCACCGGCCAAGATGTTTGTCGCTACGCCGGACAAAATGATTGTCGCCGCCCACAAGGCGCTCGTGGTCGTCCCGACGACGCTACTGACTAACTGGGCGAAAGAGATCCAGCGCTTTGCCCCCGGCCTCACGTACGGCATCTTTCACGGCGCAAAGCGTGAGCTCAAGGCCGACCGCCCGGACGTCACGATTACTACCTACGGGGTGATTCGGCGGTCCGCAGCCATGCTCGCCGGCATGCAGTGGCACCTGCTCGTCGCCGATGAAGCGCAGAACATCAAGAACCCAGCCGCGGCACAAACCAAGGCGCTCAAGTCCGTCCCGGCCACCAACCACATCGCCATGAGCGGGACGCCAGTGGAAAACCGCCTGGCGGACTACTGGAGCATCGTTGACTTTGTCAATCCGGGCTACCTGGGCACGCTGAAACAGTTTGAGAAGGAGTTCGCGACGCCGATCCAGGTGCACGGGGATCATAGCGTCGTGGATCAATTCAAACGCGTGACGGCACCGCTCCTGCTGCGTCGCCTCAAGACCGACAAGACCATCATCAACGATCTCCCAGACAAGATCGAGCAGGACCGCTACTGCGCCCTGACAGACGAACAAGCGGCCCTGTACAAGAGGGTGCTGGATAGCGAACTGGAAGCGCTCGAAAACGCGGAGGCTAGCATCTCGCGCCACGGCCTCGTCTTCCGGATGACGATGGCACTCAAGCAGATCTGCAACCACCCGACCCAGTATCTCAAGTCTGGGGTTTTGCACTCGGGGAAATCCGAGGCGCTCTTTGAGTTGCTCGACTCCATCTATGAGCGCCACGAGAAGGTGCTCCTGTTCACCCAATTCCGGGAGATGGGCGAGATTCTCGCCGATTGGCACCAGTCGCGATACGGCCTTGCTCCGCTCTTCCTGCATGGAGGCACCACAACCACCCAACGCAATGCCATGGTCGAGCGCTTTCAGACCGACCCGGTGCAGCGCATCATGCTGATTACGCTCAAGGCCGGCGGCACGGGCTTGAACCTGACCGCCGCCTCCCACGTAATCCATTACGACTTGTGGTGGAATCGCGCCGCCGAGAATCAAGCCAGTGATCGGGCTTGGCGCATTGGGCAACATGCGAATGTTCAGGTCTATCGCTTCATTACCCAAGGGACTTTCGAGGAACGGATCAACGAGATGATTCAAGGCAAAGGCGCGCTTGCGGATTTGACTGTGGGAGCCGGCGACGAGTCGCTGGGAAGCCTCAGCAACGCGGAACTGCGCGACCTGTTCTCCCTGCGTCGCGGCACTTGAGTCGCCGATGCGATGGCCCGCTTGCCACGCGCGGGCCACCAGATTCCCGGGCATCGCAGAGCGGCAGGCTTGACTTCGCCGCGAACTAGGCTATTCTTACGTTCCCTTCCTAGGGAAGCAGGCAAAGACACCGCATCGCGGTCCATAGGGTTCGACTACATCAAGTTGGTGTAGAGGGCATGCACAGCCCAGTCTGACACTTCGTCAGGCCTTCGAATCGATAGCCCATATAGGAAGGATTCTTGACGATGCCGGCACACTTACGCCCGCATCGTCAAGAGTCCTTCCGATGGCTGTCTTGGATCGCGGGCATGGTGCCTGCGACACAGCTATCGGCTTATTTCCGCAAGGAGACAACGATGCCTTTGTCGCACCCCACCCCCGCAAATTCGACGCCACAAGTCCAGCCTCCGATCTGGGTGGCACAGCACGTTCTCGAGCGTCTGTTGGACCCGGACCATGATCCGGTGGACTGGATCGCCTTGTCGGCGATCGAATGGCTCGAACGGCTGAAGCTGCCCGAAACGTCGATTCTGGAGGCCGCCAAACAATCTGGCTTTCCCGAGCTTTATCGCCCTCTGAACCGGTACGAACTCCTCGACTTCTGCGCACGCACTGATGTCCCCTTCAAGTGGCGCTTCGCAGCGATGATGGCGTTTGGCGGAAGGTCCCGCAGGAAGGCGACCGGCTGCGCCCTCTGGGCGTGCGTGCCTGCCATTGAAGCGCTCGCCAAAAAACTGCCGACGATGACTCGCCGGCAGGCCTACCGTGCATTTCGCTATTTGATCGCGTCCGCCCAACTCGAAGGCATGGGCCCGTCCTTCTTTACGAAGGTGATGTTCTTCTTCGGGTGCTCGGGCGCCTATATCCTGGACCAGTGGCTCGCCAAGTCCATCCTGGCGCTGAACCGGGCCAACTGGACTGTAGGTGCAGACGGCGAGCCTGTGTTCGCGATCGCTGCGGATAACTACATCCGTCTTGTCGCGGCCAGCAAACCTGCCGCTATCGACCGGACGATGACCGAAGACGATTACGAGAAATACTGCCTGGCCGTCGAGTCCCTTGTCGCGGTCCTCGGACGCAAAGACGGCGCCGACACCGAGCGCTGGCTGTTCTCTCAGCCGCAGTCGGCATGGCGCCGCTTCTTGGCGAAGCTGAGTTGGAAGCGCCCGGATCGCCGTCTCAGCAAGCCGGCACCGCAGCCGCCCTCCAGCGTTAGCCGGCCGATAGCCGCTCGTGGAGATCAAGCATCGCTGTGATCTCGCCTGGCTCGAGGCTGTCGAGTCGGGAAATGACCATCGCCCGCGCGAAGGCCAGGCGGGGTATGTTCTCCGCAGTCGATCGAGTTCTGGACTGACCCGCTCAGGCAAACAGTTAGCGACTGGACTGAAGGTGGGGGCATCGTACTTTCCGTGCATTTTCTGGCGGTATGACCCCGAAAGCTTTTGGCTATCAAGGACTTACGGATGCACCGTCGGCCCGTGATTGATTGCACCGAGAAACCTTGCTGCGGGCGGCTCTGCGGTCCGCTACCGCCATTTTTTGCATGGAAAGTACGATGACCCCTTGCTGGCGCAGACGCACGTCGGCCGCCTTGTCATGGAAGCCGAAGGATTAGATCGTCTGACTCAATGCTGGAGGCGCTGCTGTCGTCGAGAGCTCGCATATCTAATCCAATCAGGCGTACGACGCGGCTGCAGGCACGACTACCCTAGCCAGCCGCGGCGTGCCCCAACTGTTGGCGCTACTTGGGCGGGCGCGCAATTACGCCAGACATCCACTTGCGCCAATCAGCCCGCTTAGTCGAACAGTCCAGGCAATCGGGGCTGGCGGCTTCTTTTTTTTCCTCGGCGAGCCGCAGCGTCAATGGATCGTCCTGTAGACAGCACCGATACGATCTCGTCTATTTCTTGCATCTCTCCAGACAGCATTTCCCGAATCCGAGCTCGTAAACGTCCAAGTCCTCGGGCGGATGCATCATGGGCGATCTCCTTCTCAAGGTACGTGCTGATCGACTGACCACACTTCCGGCCAAGTGCAGAGAGTCGCTTATGCATCTCATTGCTGGCGTCATATCGAGGGAACGGTACCTTTACGATCAGCTTATGAATATCACGCGCTCCGAAAAGTCCTCTAGATTGAAAATCCTTAATCTGAAAGTTAGCAAAATCAGAATTAATGAATGCTGACACATAGTCGGCTTCTGTTCTGGTCCCGAACTCAGCCCAATATGTCTTGTGTTCGGCAATGAAGGGCGCATCAAAATCCTGTCGGTCTACCACCGCGGCGCAGGCATCTTGTCCCGAAGACGTATAGATAACAAGGTATCGCGCAGATGGATTCTGATCGGTCAATTTGTTTTGCCAATTTAGCCATCGAAGCAGTCCAATTCCGTTTTTCCTATTTTTCTCCGTGCGGTGCTTATCCCAGAGGTGTTCTGCCTCAGAGAACCAAGCCGCGGCGTATCTTGAACGCCTACCCAAAAGATCGGCATTATTTAAGAGACTGAATGAAGTGGCTTCCTGATCTGACCCATTCTCAGTAATTGGAAGTGCCACGATGGGGGGGGAGAAAAGCGCGAAGGGTACGAGATTGTTTGCGATGGCTGTCCTGAAGATATAGTCGCCCTCAATTCGACCCGTTAGGGAATGGTTTTTCCAAGGCGCCTTTGCCTCTCGGGCCGCTGCCGTGGCGGTTCTGACAGACCAAGTGCGCCCGACAAAGCCGCCACCATCATAATCCGTTTCCAGATCAATGAAAAAGAAATTGCGTGGAACAACCGTCGCCCCTTGCGAGAATTTCTTCTCATATGCATTAGTGCCTATTGACTGCGTGGACCCGCCCACAGTAAACGCCGAGCGTGCGCCCGACGCACCTAACGTAGACAAGTGCCATGAAACGTCTTCTAGGCGGATGAATCTTGTAGCGTTCCCCCAATGTAGATGCTCGCGAGGTAGCTTTCCTTCCAGTCGCTTCCCAGGAAAAGTCGGAAGAGAAACTCGCCGCCGGAGGTTATCCGATGCGCTGTGTTTGAAGAACATAACGCATGAGGGAACACGGAAAAGTGGACTTACGTCGTTCAAGTCCCACAATTCCTTTAACTCGAGGCTGCTTACGGTTCCTCTCCGAATATTTTCATGTTGGGAAGCAGAAACGAAGCTCCTTGGCAGTACGAATGCAAGTGTTCCACTAGGTTTCAGAAAGTAATTGACCGAGTGTGCAACAAAGATCGCGGCGATTTCGAGGTGTGGGATATCAGCCCTTTTTGGGGGGGTGACGTTATAGTGATCTGCCAATCCCATTAGCATCTGTTGATAATCGGAATTGGTGACGTCCGCATACGTTAACCATGGCGGATTTCCCAAAATTAGATCGAACTGACCGCGCAAGAAAACAGGCTTATAGCTATTTTGAAGAATAAACTTCCAAATCGAGTCGCGCCCGTTAATGCTTGCTTCCTTCATGCCCCTGTACACGAAATACAAATCGTGCTTGAGCTGGTCGGTAGCCCCATCCAATGCGGAAGTCGCCAGCTTGAAAAACCTCGATTGGGCAATCAAGCCTTCATGCTGTCTCACCAGATCGTCGCAAAATGTAATGAGGGAATCAAATTCATCTGGGCCGGCTATTCTAGCCACATTTAGAGAGTACTGACGGTTGTCAACGCTAACTTTGAATGTGGATTCAAATAAGTCGGCCGATGTTTCCGGGACCAGTAGGGAGTTTGCCAAATAAATATGCAACGTTACTGGGTCATTTGATTGGGCAATCAGCTTCCCCATCGCGATGATGATCGTCGTTTTTGCGATCTGTACCGAAAGCGGGTGAATGTCGATTCCCACAACTCTTCTCGATATTGTGGTAGCGTCAATCTGAGGCGATTCATTTCGCATCTTCGCGATTGCGGCGCGCAGGAATGACCCGCTGCCACATGCGGGGTCTAATACTCGATACGTCTCGGTAAATCGGGTTTCTTCGACGATCTTTTCACACAGCCAGTCCGGTGTGTAATATTCTCCGAGTGCGTGACGAGTATCTAAATCAACAAGTTCTTGATAAACACCCTTGAGAATGTCTTCCCGAACATCAGTCAAGTCGTACTCGCCGATCCGATTATTAATTTCGCGGAAGGCAGGTTTTAGGCGGGAAAAATAGGGCTCAGCGTTTACCCAATGAAAGAAGTCGTCCTCGATAAATCTTTCAACGTTAAATTTCGCGAATTCCTTTCCGCTGAGGATGGATTTAACTCTTTGATCCCCTCTGGCGGTTTCCTCCGCTATGACCGAAAACGCGATTAATTTTGCAAAAATAGATAGATACGTGTGAACGAGGAACATTCCCGGTGAAGCATCGAACCGTCCATAAGCAACGCTAAGAAATTTTCTCCACTGATCAAGTGCCACCTGAAGTTCTGAGTGGTGAGAAAAATCTTTAATGCAGTCAAATAAGAAACTGATTGAATTGATGAACGTAGATGACGTATCACCAAAATCGGAACGGATACTTTCTAGGGTCGCAATCTTTGGCTGAGATGCGAACAGAATTTCATCGAGAAAAAACGGGAATTCGCCCAGGGATTCCTCGGTTAGATCAAATTTTCTAATCTCTCGGAGTGAATAATTTGATGTTAGAGAGAATTGCCCCATTTCCAAGGTGGACCAATCAGGGGCATATATTCGCCACTTGATTCCGTCGGTTGCGATAAGAATGAAGCGGTATTCTTGACCGGAGCGCCAGTTACCCGCAAGATATTCCTCTAGCTGTTCCATAGCGTGCTCACCGGTACGCGACAGGTCCTTTTCCCATTCCACAATGACGGTATTCGTCTGGGTGTCTGCCCGGCCGCGGCTCGCTTTGCCGCCACGAACAACGTTGGCTACGGTCCTCTCAGCACCGAGTGAAAGTGCGGCGATTAGTTCCTGCGCACCGAGGTCGTGCGCGAAGACGGCGGAGAGATATTGCAAGAACCGCTCCTTCTTAGCTGCCTCGGTGTTCGCACGACGCAAATCAGCTAGCAGCCTCCCACTCAGCGAATTCCCAAATGTAGACTGATTGTTCGACGATTTTTGCAAATTACCCTCTCGCTCTCATGTTTTGTCGGACTGCCGTCCCTAAATGATAAAGCTGTAGGCCGCCAGGTTCTCTCGGAGGCAGAGGTTTTTCAACACTCTGCTCAAAAAAATGACGAGGCGACAGCTGCGGCCAACAGAGTCCGAATTGGTGCACTTCGGGCTCGAAGCGGGCGGCTACGCAAGTAGCGGTAGCATTCTTAGCGGGAACGAATTCCATGGCCGGTCCGTACGAACGTTTCAAGTAGGATGCTGCTGGCCCTTCTTAAGCAGGGCGGGTTGCTGATGAACTTGATCGAGGAACCATCGCGCCATGCCATCCCATTCGTGTCGCCTTCTGGATGAAGGGTCCACTGCAATTCTTCGAGGGTCCAGTTGGACTTGCTGCTGTTGGTCAGCATTGAGCCGCATGCGAAGTTCGTCCCTTCCCTACACGCTCGCTTGCTAATCCACCGCGGCCCACGTTGCTCGCCACCCTGACTCCGCCAGTTGCGCCGCCTTTTTGTGCGGTGGGTAGCCCCGCTGAACTCGGCCGCGCACCCCTGCTGCTCCATCGCCGCCGCGGACGTTTGATTATCGAACTGGAACACCGCCTTCCAACCCATGC
The DNA here is from genome assembly GCF_000372525.1 of Cupriavidus neocaledonicus. Taxonomy (GTDB): domain Bacteria; phylum Pseudomonadota; class Gammaproteobacteria; order Burkholderiales; family Burkholderiaceae; genus Cupriavidus; species Cupriavidus neocaledonicus. The sequence goes on along the minus strand of NZ_AQUR01000060.1, from coordinate 24,544 downwards.
TGCCTTCTCGTCGATCATTCTGGGTAAATCGCCCGCAATCACTTTCATGGTGCTGACGGGTTACTGTGAGCGACTAGCGCCGCAGAGCGCGGCGCGACGAATTAGGCAGCTCCAGTCAGTACCTCATGGATGTTCGTCGCCGCCTTGAAGTCAACGCCGAGCGCCTTGAAGTGTGCTTTACCACACTTTATTCTCCGGTTCTCACTGTCGCGGAGCTTGTCGGAATCGAGCGTGCTCTTCGTTTCGCGGACAAGGTAAAGTTTCCCATCGTCCTCGAGGACGATCGCCCAGTCGGGGTTGTAGTTGCCGATCGGCGTCGGAACCTTGAATCCCCGCGGGAGCTTGCAAAAGAACTTTACTTGGGGATCCCCGTCGAGCCGTTCGGCCACCGTCCGCTCCACTTCCGAATCGAAAGAAATCCAGTCATACGGCGTCCTTGGCACTTCGGTGCCGTCCGGGAGAATTCCGGCCTTTTCTTTCACCGCGTACAGCCTGTCGAGGTATTCCTCAACTTCTGCCTCTTCAAACAGGCGCATTTCGTATGCCTGACCGGCAATCGGCTCGTACTTGATCCCGTCAACAATAAGTTCGTGGAGGGCTCGGTTGATTAGCTTGGCGCATTCCGTCATGAAGGCCTGCGGATTTATCCCGAAGTAGTTGAGTTGTCCGCAATCCTTAAGGATACGTACGAGCGTTCCGCGCGTGAGCTCGGTTTCGCGTTGAAGGAATGCAAGTATGTCCGGAAGCGGCTGCTCGTTGGCCACGACATATGTGCGGTTGCTCGTCACGAGCCCGCCGTCCACCCCGGCTTCGGTGATGTCGACTGATCGTTTCGTGACTTCTATCCGGACGGCCTTGATCTCAGGCATGTCTCGCATCTTTAAGATAGCCTTCGCGATCAGCTCGTCGGTTTGGAATTCCACCGAGTAGCGAGTTTTCCGACTGATCTTTTCCCAGAGAATCTGGAACTCGGGATTGAGTTCGACCCGCTTGTTGTACTTGACTGACTCGCGCATTCGGGCGTCCTTAACGAAGTCGCGGGGGACGAATCGGTTGAGACGGCCTACCACGGCAGCCTCGAATCCCTCGGCGGAAAAATCCAGGGGTAGATTCAGGGTGAAGCCTTCAGAATTCGGCTTGAAGGCACTTTCGAAGTCGCCGTTTCGGTCGAGGAACCCTTTGGACACAAGGTGCTTCCAGATTGCCTCGGATTGCTCCTCGGTGAGTTGGGCAGTTCCTTCCGGGTTGAGCAGAGGAGTGAACGCCAGTTTCGGAACCCGACCAAAACGGAAACTTCCGTCCGGGTCGATGGCCTTTTCAATGTCGGCCTGAAGGCCCTTGGCGTAGTCTTGAAAAGACTCGTTCGCGATGACCGTCAAGCGGTTGATCTGTTCGTTGAAGATCCGGTCCCCGTCTTTGTTGACGGGAAGGCGAAGTCCGCGGCCGAGCGTCTGGCGGCGTTCATTTTCAGTTCCCATCTCCCGGAGTGTGCAGATCTGAAAGACGTTCGGGTTATCCCAGCCTTCTTTGAGTGCCGAATGACTGAAGATGAAGCGGAGTGGCTCCTCCGGGTCGAGCAGCCGTTCTTTGTCCTTCATGATCAGCTCGTACGTCTCGTCATCCTTGGCGGTGCTGCCGCTCGTGTCCAGAAGTGTGACGACCTTGCCCTTCCTGCGGTCTGCCGAGAAGTAGCCGTCGTGAACCTGCTCGGCTGAGTAGGTGAGCACGCCCTGGTAAATTGACTTGGCAGCGACCTCTGCATAGATCTCTTCGAACCACTGAGAGACCTTTCCATTGCACCGGTTCCCTTCGTCGTCATACTGGCGGTAGCTGCCGACCTGGTCGAGGAAGAACAGCGACAGGACCTTGATCCCGAGCGCCTTAAATTTCTTCTCTTTGGCGAAGTGCTCTTCGACGGTTTGTCGAATCTGATTCTTCATGCGCTCGTCGGCCATGCCCCCCGTTTCCCGCGATAGCTCGAGGATCTGCCCATTTCCAAATTCGATATACTCGCTTCCCGGTTCGGCGCTGATGTTGGTGACCTGATACCCCTCGTAGTCGGAGCGGTTTGTGAACAAGGATAAATCCGCGCCGTGCTTGAGCGTGACTGGTTTCTCCCGCGGTCCGTTCGAGGTATCTTCGAAAACCGTGACCTTGGCCTGAGGCGTTTTGGCCCTTCCCGGATAACCAATCCAGTCGAGGCGGACCATCGTCCGGTTGAAGTCCCGTACGGGATTCGCATCCACGACTTCGATTTGCTTGACTAGCCGGAGGTCATATGCCCGAATCGGGTCGAGCTGGTAGAGCAGGTTGTACGGGTGGACGTGCGTCGCCGAGTAGCGCAGGCAGAGGAGCGGATTTAGTCCAGCGATCGCTTTTTGGGATTTCGCGGTGGTATCGACGCTCTGCGGCTCGTCAATTATGACTATCGGGTTCGTTGCCCGCACGAAGTCGATCGGCTTGCGGCCCGACATTCGATCTTGCTCCTGATGGATCACATTTCCAGCTTTTTCCGCATCCTTCGCGAAGGCTTGGATATTGATCACCATGATCTGGATCTCGTTGTTTACGGCGAACTGCCGGACGCGGCTCAGATCCCTCGAGTTGTACACGAAGCTGTCGAACGCGACGTTGTCATACAAATCTCGGAAGTGGTCCCGCATCAGCACGAGAGAAGTCGTGACGCCTTCGCGAATCGCGACTGACGGGACGACGACGACGAATTTCCGGAAACCATAGAGGCGGTTCAATTCAAACACAGTGCGCAGGTAGACGTAGGTCTTCCCGGTACCGGTCTCCATTTCAATGGAGAAATTCGGGAAATCGTACGGGCCGCCTTCTTCGATCAAGGCTCGGGATTTCGGAACGTTGTTGCGTGCTTGGACAGACTGCAAGTTTGCAAGAAATTGCGTCGGAGCCAACGGCATTATGTTGCCGATCCCAAGCTCGGCATGTTCGCCGCCGAACATCGTTTCCGTTCCGAGCGTGACGGAATGGCTATCCTGGCTGAACGCCATTCCCTCGAACAGGTCCGTTACGGCGTTGAACGCGTCGTGCTGGTACTCCAGCGTTGAGTCAAATTTGAGCTTCATCGTAGAGCCCTGGGTTAAACAGTGCGAAATACGATCTGCGAGGCTTTCTCGCGGCCCTGGTTGCGCGCGGCGAAGGTCTGAACAGCGTTTGCCTTTAGCTGGTCGTTGCCGCCGAAGGCCGAATCGAGGCAGAAGAAGTGCATCGGTTCTGCTGCGGCGACAGCATCGATCAGTTCCTTCGTGATCCTGTGGGCTAGGCAGATCAGTAGCGCGCCGCTTGCTACTGAATACAAGGGAAGGTCGGCCATCTCCACGGTTTCTACCTTCGCCGTTGGGCGGAAGCCGGCTTTCAGCAGGATCTCGAAGAGAAGGGCTTCCTGGGAGGCCGAGGGATCGACGTGCTCGACATGGAGTTCAAGTTGTTCAGCGATCTGGTCGACCGTAGCGTTCGCTCCAATCTGTTGCCATCGGCGGAAGTTCGACTTGTCCAACTTGAAAACGCGGAAACCGAGGTCAGCATCGGAAGAAGTAAGCTCTGCCTGGCGTGCATCCTCTCCGGAATAGCGGTCGAGGGCGCGCCGCAGGCGCGATTTGCTGATTTCTGCGATGTTCTCAGGAAGGCCGTTGTCCCGACAGAAACTTAGCCCCTCCTTATGCTCCTTGACGCTCGCGTCCAAGCGCTCGGGAAGCTGGACCATGATGAATTTGCGTTTGGCCCCATCCCTGGCATTCAAATCCATGACGGCTTGGGCCGACGCGCACGAGCCGGCGAAGAAATCGAGAAGGATGTCCCCGTTGTCTAACTGAAAATCGAAGATGTACGCGAGCAGTTCGTAAGGCTTGGGGTTTGTGAACACCTTTCGATTTCCCAGCAGACGGCCGATCTCGTTAGCGCCGGCACGACTGTCCAAGTGGATGACGCTCGACAATTTCTCCTCGAAGTCTTTGAGGTATTCCTTGATCTGTACGATTTGGGTATGGTCGTCACCGAAAATGATCTTCTTCTGCTGAATAAGCTCCTTCATCCGCTCCTCGGGAAATCGGTACCCATTAGCTGGCAAGACGCAGTTTTCGCCTGTTTCAGGATGCTCGACCCGGTAGACATATCCGCCCGGCTTCGGGTTATGGACCTTCCGAGATCCTGTATATACGCCGTCATTGTCGACTAGGTTGTAGTGCGTGATGGACGCGAGCGATTCGGAGTTGTCCTTGATGAATCGGCGGAAGTGTTCCTGGATCACCCCTGGACTGGAGTACACGGGGCGCAGTTCTTCGTACTTGGCTAGCATCATGTCCTTTGCGTCGCTTACCCGGCTCTTCCAAACGGCGGGGCATCTGGAGATATCCTTCGCGAAACAAACGATGTACTCGTGCTCAACGGCAACCCTAGTCGGGTTGTTGTCTGTGGCGCCTTTCCAAACAATGGTGGCGATACGGTTCGATTCTCCGTAGATCTCGTCCATCAACCGGTTGAGGTTCTCGATCTCGTGCTCGTCGATCGACACGAAAATCGTCCCATCCTCGGTAAGAAGGTTACGCGCCAGGTAAAGACGCGGATACATCATGTTGAGCCATTTTGTATGGAAGCGCCCTTCGCTCGCTGTGTTCGTGGCGAAACGCTTGCCTTCTTCGTCCGTGAGTTTCGCGTAGGCGAGATACGTCTCGAGGCTCTCGGAGTAGTTATCAGGGTAGATAAACTCATTGCCGGTGTTGTACGGCGGGTCAATGTAGATCATTTTGACCTTGCCGTAGTACGACTTCTGCAGGAGCTTGAGGACCTCGAGGTTGTCACCCTCTATAAAGAGGTTGTCGCTGCTGTCCCACCGAACAGACTCCTCCGGAACGGGTTTGAGTGTGGCGTATGACCGGTGTTGAATAGTCTTCAAGCAGTCCTTCTTGCCCGGCCAGTCCATCCCGTAACGCTCCCTTCGTGATTCGAAGACCTCCGTGAAGGCCCCCAACTCCGCCTTCAGCCTTTCGAAATCGACACTAAAGACGAGCTCGTCGTGATCGTTCTTTGTCTCGGTAAAGACCGACGGGAAAAGGTCACGGAGCAGGGCGCGTTTATCTGCGGCAATGTCGAGAGCGCCGCCATCGAGCGGAACGGGGAGTTTTCTGGAAATGTCGTTCATGCCAATCTTATTTAAATGTCTTCAATTCGGAGGGCGGATCACCTGACCGTCCAACGCACGCAGAAAAGGACCTCTTCCGCCGCCGTCTGCCGGAGCTGATCCTCGATTTGGTCGAGAAGTTCGTCCTTGTGCCACTCGACGTCTTTGGCAGCACCGTCATATTCGCGCCAGGCTTCGTCGCGCTTCTTGTCGAGGTCTCGCAGTTTCTTCTGGACCTCGAGCTTCTCAGGAAGCGTCGGGGCACAGCGCGCCTGCTTCTTGAGCTCGTTGATCCGGTCGTCATAGTCCTTGAGCTCCGCCTTGAGCCCTCGGCGCTTGTCCTCTGCCCAGCCGTTGAGCTTCTCCATTTCCTCATCGAACCAGACCGCCTGCTGGGCCGCGAGCCCTTCGAGGATCTCATTCTTCCGGCGATTGGCAGCGTCGCGAACCGTTGCGTCGCCGTCGATCTCTACGGTTCGGACGATCTCCGCGGGGATTTCAAGAAACCTTCGGACTGTGTCTTCCGGGACAGCCAATCCGCCGTCAGTCATGGCCGTCAAGATGATATGGTCTTGGGCGTCCGCCCCATAGATTGATAGCTTCGTCGCGAGGAGGTAGCCGGACATCCCGACAAAAGGCTCGATGCTGGCCGCTTTCCTCGCTTGGTCCGAATAGACGAACTCGATCGTGGCCTCAGGAAGGGGGCGCCCGGCCGCGGAGGCAATCACCGCCTGGGCCAACGGATGCCCGATCCGGTACCGGTGTGCTTTCCCCGGGTCCTTTGCGAGTGCATATGCGCCGACGGGGATCGCTTGCTCTGGAAATGGGTTGGCCAGAAGCCGGAAACGGAGCTCTTCCGCGTCGAAGTCAGCCTTGTCCTCGAGCTCGCGGCGCGTTAGCGCCCAGAGCATCGATTCATGCCTATTGATGTAAGACCGGCTTTCGTCCAAGTTGACCCTCAGGCGGTCATGGACCTCCGCGTCGAAGTTCTCGAGGAGCTTCTGCCGTGTGTCCTCCATCGTCGAGATGATGTGCGCATCCATTTCTTCCTGGAGCTGTCGGAAATTGCCTTCGATCTCCGCGGGGGTACGGCAGTTCTGGTAGATAGCGACGATGCGCTTCTCGAATTCGACTCCCGATTCAATTGCGCCGAGAACCTCGTCGCTTGCACCGAAGACGCCGGAGAACAGCCGAAACTTCTCAGAGAGGAGCTCAAAGACCCGCCGGTCGGCTTCGTTCTTCCTGTTCAGAAAATTGACCACTACGACGTCGTAACGCTGCCCGTACCGGTGACATCGGCCGATTCGCTGCTCAATCCGCTGAGGGTTCCAAGGGAGGTCGTAGTTCACCACCATCGAGCAGAACTGTAGGTTGATGCCTTCGGCCGCTGCCTCCGTCGCGATCATGACTGTCGCGTGATCGCGGAAATAGTCCACAAGCGCTGCACGAATGTCAGCGGTGCGGGAGCCGGTGACCTTGTCAGTCCCTTTATTCGCCTCCACCCATTCGGCATAGATGGCTTTCGACTTCTTGTCGGAGTTCGACCCGTTGAACAGCACCAGCTTACCGGCGTACCCATTCTCCGTAAGCAGGCACACCAGGTAGTCCTGCGTTCGCCGCGACTCCGTGAAAACGATGGTCTTCTCGGCCGCCCCGAGCTCTCTAGCTTTCTCGAAGCCTGCGCGGAGCGCTTTCAGAAGCGCCATGCCCTTCGCATTCTCCGAGATTGAGACCGCGAGGGCCCGAAACTCCTCGAGCGACGCTATCTCCTCGTCAATTGATGCCACGTCTTCCGCGGTAAGCGGTTCTGGCTGGGCGTCCGCACCCCATTCGTCGGCATATTCCTCGAACTCCTCGAAGTCGTCCTCAATGCCGTCGCCGGACCGGGCGGCGGACGCGTTGCCAGGGAGCTGTTTGCGGAGTTTGTTGGCGAGGGACTCCAAGGCGCCAGCAATGGCGAAGGTCGACGACGCGAGCAGCTTGCGGAGGATCAGCGTCATCAGTTGTCGCTGCGAACTCGGAAGAGCGTATAGGGAGGGGCGCCGTAGGTAGTCTGAAACCATCTCGTAGAGGGTGTGTTCGACGTCGGACGGGACGAACTCCTCTGTGATCGGAATCCGGTTCGTGTACCGGATGTACTCGAGTACCTGCCGGCGGAGAGTACGGTGGCAGACGGGCTTAAGCCTCGCCTTCAGCTCGTTGAAATTCCCGTCGCCGTTAAGCCGGGCAAACTGAGTCCTGAAGCTCCTTGCGTCGCCGAAGGCGTAGTCGTCAATGATGCTCACAAGTCCATAAAGCTCGAGGAGAGAGTTCTGGAGCGGAGTCGCGGTGAGCAGGAGCTTCGGTGCGTTAGCCAATGCCCGCTTCAGGGTATTGCCGATCTTGTTGTCGGGTCGGTAGACATTCCGAAGTCGGTGGGCCTCGTCCATGATCACCAAGTCCCACCGGGTCGTCATTAGTTCCTCGGCGTGCTTCGCTGCGAACTGGTATGAACAGACCACCATCGAAGGCTGCTCGAACGGGCGTCGTACCCCGGACTTTTGGAGCTGAAGGTAGTTCTTTGCCTCGAGGATCACTGTAGGCAGGAAGAACTTTTCCGCCATCTCCTGCGTCCACTGCTTGCGAAGATTCGCGGGCGTTACGATTAAGATCCGTCGCTTGCCTTCTGCCCATTTCTGGGCAAGCACGAGCCCCGCTTCTATTGTTTTTCCAAGGCCGACTTCGTCCGCAAGAATCGCGCCCTTCGAGAGGGGGGACCTGAACGCGAAAAGCGCCGCCTCGAGCTGGTGCGGGTTAAGGTCGACCTGGGCGTCAAGAAGCGTTCCGGCGAGCTTCTCAGAGTCCGCCGCGGAGTAGCGGCGGCTCAGCTCGCTGGCGAAGTACTTGGCGTGATAGGCAGTAATCACGGGCGTTACTCTTTTGTTGGGGGCTGGCTCTGAGCCGTAATCCAGGCATCCAGCTCCGCGCGCTTAAATCGCCAGGCGGTCCCGACCTTGAATGCCGGGATCTTCTTTGCCGCAGCGAGGCGATAGACGGTGCGTTCGTTGACTTTGAGGTACTCAGCCACTTCCGAAACTGTCAGTACGTCATCCGTAGAAAGACTCCCCCCCATCGCCGGTACCCTAAGAATGTCGATAAAGTTCAAGAGGATACATCACGACACGCCATTGCCCTAAGCATTGCCTTCTGCGGTATCGAGCCCATACCGCCTGCTTATGCTTGTCCCAACGATCCTGACGTGACGGGGGAACGACTGTCCGAAAACGACCGGTTGCGTACTTGAGGGTCGCCCGGGATTCGTAAAAAGCCGCCACATCCTGGGCAAGCCTCTGATTTTGCTGAAATATTTCAGCACTCCGGTACCCAGCTTTGTCCTTGATGGCTCTTATCCGACCCTGAAAAACTCCACGCTCTGCCCGGCATTGACCGCCCGCTTGAGCCACGACGGCATCTCGCCCTGCCCGTCCCAGGTCAGCCCTTCGGCATTGCGGTAGCAGACCGGCGGCGCCGCAGGTGGCGGAGGGGGCGGCGGCGGTTCAAAGCACCCCGCCGCCTGCAGTGCCTCCAGGGTCAGCCCATAGTCGGCCATCTGCGCCTGGATCCAGCGGATCGCGGCCGCCCGCTCAGTGTTCGTTGCCATCGTTGCCGTCGCTGCTGTCGTTACCGTCATCCGGGTGGCCGGGCCGCGCCGGCGCCCCCTGCTCTTCGTTCTGGGCTTCCGGCGCGGTCGGCGCCGGGCCGCCGGTCTTGCGCCGCCGTCCCCCACCGCCGTCGCGCTCGCGCGGCGCCGGGCGCAATTCTGCCAGCAGCTGGCGCGCGAGCGCCGCTTCGGCTTCGGCGCGCTCGGCCCGGCGCTGCACCGCGGCCAGTTTCGCCTGCACGGTGTCCCGCTCGCCGGCTGACTGGCGCTGCGCCTGCTCGGCGGCCGCGAGCCGGTCGGTGAGCGCCGCGGCCTGGGCCTCGAGCCGGGCGCGGGCCTCGGCCTGCGCCACCGCGGCGTCGCGCGCCTCGTGGCGCGCCGCTGCCAGTTCCGTACGCAGGTCTTCGGCCGCGCGCTCGCTCTTCTGCCGTGCGGCGCTCCTGGTCCAGTTCGCGCGCAACGCGCGCCGCTCGCTGGCCTCGGCCCGTTCCTGCGCGATGGCCACCTGTTCGCGGGCGCGCTCGAGCTCGGTCGAGAATTGGGTGCGCAATGCCTCCAGCTGACGCCGGCCAACCTCCAGTTCGGCGCGGCCCGCGTCGAGCCGGGCCTGCGTCGCGGCGTGCGCCTGCCGCTCGGCGGCCAGTGCCGCCTGGGTTTCCTCGATGGATTGCCGCGCCGCGGCGCGCTCGGCCTCGGCGGCGCTGGCGGCCGCGCGCGCCTCGGCGCGCAGCGTGGCGAGCTCCCCGGTGGCGGCCTCGTTGGCCGCCTGCCAGATGGTCCGGACCGCCCCGGCCGCGATGTCCTTCAATGCATCCGGCAGGTCGGGGTGGTCGATGGTCACGCGCGTGCGCCCGCGCAGCTCCTGCCAGAACGCCTGCAGCACCTCGGCCGGCGTGCCCATGCTGCCCTTGCGTACCAGGCTGTAGGGCTTGTTGGCGGTGGGCGTGACGCCATAACGGAAGAACAGCAGCCCGCAGACCTCGCGGTACAGCGCGCGGGTCTCGGGAAAGCGGCTGCGCAGTTCCGCCACATCAGCGGCCAGGTCAGCCTGCAGCGCGGCGTCGTGGTCAGGCGTTGGTCTATGACTTCATCACGCCGGGCCCCCACCCGCGGAACACTCCCCGGAGCTGTTGGTGAATGACTAGGACTGCGGCGTGCCCGAACAGGCCACAAGGCCCACCGCATGCACGTTGGGCCCTTGGCGGGCCAGACCAAGGATTATGACCTTAACCTCGCCGACGAAGCCCTATGCCACTGGCATCTCATTCACGCCGTCCCCTCACTGGGTGGTTCATAGTCGTTGGTAATGGTGCCAAACCGATGACCTTGCTCGCTCATCAGGCGAGCCCATGCCGATTTCGTCATGGCATAGCCGACTGCGTCGGAACCAAAGCTCAACTGTTCAACGGCATCGCGTAACGCCTCCGGCTGTCCCTCGATAGCGATCCGGAGACAATTGTCAGCCCCGTTGTACAAGACGAGCGCGCCTCCGCTAACCGCGTACCGCACGCCCGGCAAAGAGGTACGCGCTGCCAATGATGGTTCTGCTACGCGCAGCGGCTCGGCAGTCTGCTCCTTGAAGCTATTGGCAACACAGTCTTCTTTGGACCGCCACGCTGCGACTCTTGCCTCGAAAGCCCGCGTCTCCTCGAGGTGCTTCTGATAATCTGCTTCGCATTGGGCTTCCAGACGTGCGCGGAGCTCGTCCTGCTTTCGATTCACCAGCCACTTCTTGCGAGGATCATTCCGGAATAGCACCGCCGCCAGTTCGCCAACCGTCGACGGTCGCTGGCGACTCAGATCGATCTCGACCGCGGCATGACCGAGTTCTTGCAGGCGGGCGAGCTTCGACTGCCCAACCTTATGGGTCACGGCAATCTCGACGAGCAGCAGCCGGTCACCATAGGTGATCACCACGTCGGGCCGCACGTCAAAGAGCAAGTGCTCCAAGGCGACCGATTGCGGATAGATAGTCCGTCCCGGCAGTGATCCCCTGGCCCGAATCGGAATCACCGGGCCCTGGCGCTCAACCACCACGTCAACGCCCGGTACCGCAAACTCCCCTCGTTGTGCAATCAGTACCTTGGCCAGGTGATGAAGCACAGTCTCGTGTGCCCACCGACATTCCGCACCGGAGTCGTGCGCGAACGAGTGAGCCCGCACGGCCCCATGGCGGGCGATCAGTGGCTCGTTGCAGGCGGGGCAGACGCAACCACATTGCTTGCCGTTTGGTACCGCATCGACGTGGCGCAGGACGCCCATGCCGTCCAGGGCGAAAGTCAGCATCGCTTCGGTACCGCCATGCAACGTCAATGCGGGCGGATAAACAAGCTCGTCGCCCGACCCGGGCGCGTGTATTTCGTCTGGGTTGATCAAGCGCTCCCCCTCCTCGATCATGGCGTTGAGCTTCGTGCTGTCTAACCGCATCAACAAGAGGCGCGCCTTATCCTACCCGGAAAAACTCCACGCTCTGCCCGGCATTGACCGCCCGCTTTAGCCACGACGGCATCTCGCCCTGCCCGTCCCAGGTCAGCCCTTCCGCGTTGCGGTAGCAGACCGGCGCCGCCGCAGGGGACGGAGGGGGCGGCGGCGGATCAAAGCACCCCGCCGCCCCCAGTTCCTCCATGGTCAAGCCGTAGTCGGCCATCTGCGCCTGGATCCAGCAGATCGCCTCCGCCCGCTCAGTTTTCGTGGTCATCGCTGCTATCGGTACTGTCGCTGCCGTCATCCGGGTGGCCGGGCCGCGCCGGCGCCCCCTGCTCTTCGCCCTGTGCTTCCGTCGTGGTCGGCGCCGCGCGCCGCCGGTCTTGCGCCGCCGTCCAACCCCGCAGTCGCGCTCGCGCGGCGCCAGGCGCAATTCTGCCAGCAGCTGGCGCGCGAGCGCCGCCTCGGCTTCGGCGCGCTCGGCCCGGCCCCGTGCTGCGGCCAGCGCCGCCTGCACCGGTGTCCAGGTCGCCGGCTGACTGGCGCTGCGCCTGCTCGGTGGCCGCGAGCCGGTCGGCCAGCGCCGCGGCCTGCGCCACCGCGGCGTCGCGCGCCTCGTGGCGCGCCGCCGCCAGTTCTGTGCGCAACTCCTCCGTCGCGCGCTCGCTCTTCTGCCGCGCGTTCCTGGGCAATGGTCACCTGCTCGCGCGCCCGCTCCAGCACCGTCGAGAATTGGGTGCGCAATGCCTCCAGCTGCCGCCGGCCCGCCTCCAGTTCCGTGCGGCCGGCCTCGAGCCAGGCCTGGGTCGCGGCGTGCGCCTGCCGCTCCGCCGCCAGCGCCGCCTGGGTTACCTCGATGGATTGCCGCGCCTCGGCGCGCAGCGTGGCGAGCTCCCCGGTGGCGGCCTCGTTCGCGGCCTGCCAGATCGAAATGGCTGTAAGGGGGTCAGTCCTTCGTGATCTTGGGCCCCAGATAGAGGATTTTCAGCCTCGTTGCATCGACTGCAACCGGCCATTCGAAATGCAATCGGAAATAGCGGTGGCTGATTTTCCCATGCCAGTGTGCAAATATCTCCTTGCTTGCATCGTCCGGATCGGGAAAGGTCATCTCTTGCTTGAATGTGCGTTTATTTGTAGGTGATTCCCCCGAGAATAGAGCTCTATCCCCAGTGAAGAACTGATCGACAATAGCGCGAGCGTTGGGGCCTTCTGAGCCATCAGGCATACGCCCGGCCATATAGTCATCAAGGTGTTTGAAGAGTGCCATTGCTCGGTCCCGTATCGGTGCCTCAAAGGGTTCCTTGGCAAGTACACTATTCTCATAGAGACTATTGGGAATGTGCAGTCTGGGAAATCTCTCGCGCGCAGCCACTACAAGCTGTTGCCAGTTGGTCGGCTCCACTCCAGCGTTCATGGCGGAAGTCGCGAGGCTATCAAGCGCCCAGAGGTTTTCGACTTCGTAAGTCCCTCGACGGTCTTCCGCAATGCCATGATCCACTGGAAGCGGTGATCTCCCAAACTCGATCACACCACCCGGAAAACTAAACGCAGTAGCTTCATTACCTGCTTTGATGCGCCTCGTCGCTTCCCCCAAGCCGGTGTTAGTAACGTCGACACCCAGACACTCAAAATAATCTTCCGGTTCAGGCTGGCGATCGTCATCCAAGAACGGCCCTGTCCGATCAAGCCATATCAACACGGCCCTGCGCAGATCGGCTAGGTTTGTCGCCGCCAAGACTTCACGAAGTGTCTGGCTGACCGTCACATTTCGATGGGGGAGAGCTCGTGTAGTGTGTAGGGCGGACTTCAGTACAGCGAATCTGCTTCTTGAGGATAAGAGACCCTGTAGCAGTGCGAGGAATTCAGGTACGTCATTGTATTGGCCTTGCAAAGAAGCATCATTGATATACCAGCGCATCCTCACTCCCAACCTGAGAGCCGAGCCAAGTCTTTTTCAGACTGGTCAAAAAATCCTTCTGGCCAACTGGCGATGCGACCTTCATTATCGACAGCTAGCGTTAGTACCCCGTGTCCGGTCTCTGTCGTTCCACTAAAAAAGTGGACGCATAATTCATCCGGTGGAAGCAGGCCTTCTTTCACGGCGAGGCGCACACCGTTCAGCAGGTGGTCGCTGTGGGTCTCTACTACAACTTGTAAGCCGGCAGCTGCGAAGTGGGCGAGCAGTCGGCCCATTTGCGACTGGGCAAATGGATGCAGGTGAGCCTCCGGACTGTCAATCACTATCATTTGCCCATCGTTAGCTGCTAGCAGAGCAATGAGAATAGGGAAAGCGTAGGTAAATCCGTAGCCGACGTTGGCGGGTCTCCGCCAGGCTCCAAAATCGGAAATGCGAAACTGCAGGCTTTCCAGTGATACCTGGGGGACGTGATGGACATTAGCTTGTGCGTGAGGAAAGAGCGTAGCTAACCAAGCGTCAACCTGTTTGCGAAGGGAACTCGCAGGCTCGCCAGGATGTCGACGCGCAACTTGCACTTCATCGTCAACATACCGATCGTACCAGTACGGAGCAAACCTACCGTCAGCGCCCACATCTGTCACTTCCTCATCAGATTCGGGCATGGGGTAAGCGTCGGTAAGGCCATCGCGCACGGCGCTCAGGTAGGAAAGCCCTGTAATCGAACGGCAAACCTCAGTCGAGGGCTCCTTAATGGCTTCGGTAGGCGGCGTATTCGTTGAACCGGCAACATCGCAAATGCGTGATTCAGTCACCTCGAGATGTCTTTCACTCGCGCGAGCCGAGGTCGTCCACGTGACCTCGTGTTCCACGCCTGCAACCTTGAAAGCCAAACTTGATCCAGAAGCATTCGCCGGCAGTACATCACCAACGGTGCCTAAATGCACAATTGGACCATTCAAAGGTAACTTTTGTGCTGATGCCGATGTCCGCAAAGCTTGCGCCAAGAGGAGCAGCGGCTGGACGGCACTTGATTTTCCGCCAGCATTGAAGCCAGTCAGCAGAGTTAAAGCGCCGAAACGCAAGCGCAGACTTGAGAAGCACTTGAAATTCTCGATATCGAGCGTCTTAATCATTTTTGCGCCACCTTCGAGAGAGTGGATTCCATTGCCTCGAAACGCTTTTGAACAGCTGCAGTGCTGTTGGTCGAATAGGTAATTGCGCGTGCAAATTCTTCGTCTCGGACAAGGTCAACGATGGCTTCACGTAGGGCGTCGTGCCGCGATTCGAGATTCGAAAAGCCATCATCAGACATCGTGACGGAGCATACTTCGAACAGGGAGATATTAATGACACTGCGCCCGGCGCCTGGGTTTTGCGACGCGAGGGATTTACGAAACGCATGGTCGCTGAATAAGGCTCGGTTCAAGGCCATGACTCTCTCGAAGGAGAATAAAAGTTCTTCCCTCTCTGCTTGACTAAGACGTGTAAGTGCTCTTAGCCCTTCGGCAAGAAACCGATCCATGTCTCCAGCAGTGTATTGTTTCCGGCCAAGAAGTTTGAAGGCACAGAACCGATTGATAGCCTCCCGATCGCGCATGGTTTTCGCATTGAGAGACTGGCCCGTCGCGGAGCGAAACGCGTCGCTTTCGGCCGCTTGCTTAAGCCATTGGGTCGCCGGTCCGTTATAAAGCGCATTTCGCATCTGCTGACGCGTAAGCGGTTCACCACTGTTCACCCGTTCGAAGATGTCGAGTCGCGCTCGCTCGGGGGCTTTTGCATCCAAGATATACATAGTGAGCTGCGTATCCTGAACACGTTCCTGCAAGTTGAGAGGCAAGTCTTTGAAGTACTTTCCCTCGAGCACGTGAGCACCTAGTCCTACGTTGTCGCTCGCTAAACCAGTCAACTTCAACTCGTCACCTAGAAAACGAGCGAAGGTGGTCAGACGTTGCAGGCCATCGACAACGATTATCCGACCGTCCAGAGCTTCCGCAACATAGAAAACGGGGAGAGGGATGCGCATCACGCAACTCTCGATTAGCTTGGACTGCTTCGGATTTGGCCACACGAAATCTCGCTGAAAGTCCGGATCAAGAACGTAGCGTTGATTTTGTATGCGCTTGACGACCTCGGAAACGGAGCGAGTCTCCGTCCGAACGAATACCGCATCTAAAGGGTATTCGCCCCATCCATCGCCGGAGCCCTCGTCCAATCCCTCAACGTCTCGTTCGCTCGCGTTTTCGCCTTGGTTCATCCTCACCCCATGTGGCACGTTCAACGAGATAGTCTATCGCCACTTATGGGGTAGTTGTACTTTCCGTGCATTTTCTGGCGGTATGCTCCAGAAAGCCCTTTCTTATCAAGAACTTACAATGCTCGGTCGGTGTGTGATTGATTGCGCCGAGAAACCTTGCTGCGGGCGGCTCTGCTGTCTGCTACCGCCACTTTTTGCATGGAAAGTACGATGACCCCATGCTGCCATCGATGCCAAGCCCTCAAATGAACAACGGCCCCCGAAGGAGCCCTTGTCAGTAACTTTTCTGTTTCGAGGTCAGTTACAACCCAAGGCGGCTATTAGGCGGCCAATGCGAACTTTTCGTCGTTAGCATTTACTTCGATTTAGTTTTAACGTCTTCTCTGACGAGTTGCCTCACGACCCTATCTCCCCCTGTCGAAACCAGGTCAGGCCCATCAGAAGCGCACTATCCGTGCAATGCGCTTCTGGTGGACCTGGGCGGAATCGAACCGCCGTCCAGAAGGCCTTCAAGAAGAAGGTTCACAACCATTATCGGGAACCTTGCAGCACCCAACGGTCCAGATTCTACGCGTCCTGCCGGCAGCGTCAAGGCCGATTGCATGGGGCGCTACAAGGACCCGACCCGGTAAAACTCCACCGATTGCCCCGCATTGACCGCGCGCTTGAGCCACGACGGCATCTCGCCCTGCCCATCCCAGGTCAGCCCTTCCGCGTTGCGGTAGCAGACCACCGGCGGCGGCGGTGCGGCCGGTGGCGGGGGCGGTGGCGCGAAGCACCCCGCCGCGTCGAGCTCTTCGAGGGTGAGCCCGTAGTCGTCCATCTGCGCCTGGATCCAGCGGATCGCGTCCGCCCGCTCAGTTTTTGCTGTCATCGCTGCCGTCACTGCTGTCGTTGCCATCGTCCTGGTTGTTAGGCCAGCGCCGCCGGCCCTGGCTCGTTGCCCGGCTCTTCCCCTTGGGCTTCCTGCACAGTGGCCGCCGAACTTCCGGCCTGCCGAGTTTGCGAGTCGGAATGGGCGGACCGGCCGCGCCCGCCAACCTGTCGTTCAGGACAAGAGATCGATTAGGAAACGCTCGCGCTTCTTGCCAATCCACGCGGGAGCCCGACCGCGCCCCGACCAGGTCTGGCCCGTCTTCGGGTTGCGGTACCTCGGAGGCGGCGCGGCCTTCGTCTTGGTCGGAGCAGCGCGGGCAGCGGGCGCAACACTGGGCTTGCCCGCAATGTCCTCAATGCTGAGGTCGTACTCCTGCATCCACTGCCGAATCTCCTCTACGACCTTTGGCACTTCCGTGGCTCGCAACTGCTCAAGTTGCGCATTGACAGATGCCAGTTGAGCGAGCAGTGAGGATTGGGACGGGCTTTGGGTTGCGGTAGGCGTTTTTTGCTCCTGTCGCGACTTCCGGGTTTGCGGCTTCTGAGTCGGCGCTCCAGGCAGAGTTATCTGCTTCGGCCCGCGCTTCCGGGATGGGGTCTCTTGAGTCGTGACTTCCGGACCGGCAACTTCGGCTAGGGTTTTCGGCTTCCGAGCGCGCTTCGGGGCCCGCCTCTCTGCCGGCGCTGCTTCCGGAGCGGCAGTTTCGGCGAGCGCTTTCGGCTTCCGAGCGCGCTGCGGGGCCCGTGTCTCTTCCGGCGCAGCTGCCGGAGCGGCAGTTTCGGTGAGCGCTTTCGGCTTCCGAGCGCGCTTCGGGGCCCGCGTCTCTTCCGGCGCAGCTTCCGGAGCGGCAGTTTCGGTGAGCGCTTTCGGCTTCTGACCGCGCTTAGGGGCCCGCGTCTCTTCCGGCGCAGCTTCCGGAGCTGGGGCGTCAAGCGGTGCTACCGGGGCGGCCGTTTCGGTCAGTTCGTCCTGGGCGGCAGCTTCCATCGGTTCGTCCGTGGCCAGGACTTCAACCGGAGCTTCGGCCACGGCTTCCGTGGTCGCTGCCGAGGACATGGCTTCCATGGGCGCTTCCGGCGCGTCGGATTCCGTCAACGCTGCCGAGGCGGCAGCTTCCCTCGATGCTTCCGGTGCCACGTCTTCCGTTGAAGCGTCCGGGGGGGCGTAAGACCGCCGGCGCCGATAGGACACGGTCGCCGTCGGGCCGCTATCCCGGCTTGTCGACCAGAAGTCCAAGCGTTGGGCCTGCGTGTCAACGCTGCCACGACCGACGCCTGCACCACTGGCTTCACCCATGGCGGGATCCGCGTCGCGCATCGCCTCAGCGATGGGAAGCTCCATCTGACCGAGTCCGTCCGTCGCATTGCTCGCGACACGGGGTTCAACTTCTTGCTCTGGGGCCAATTTGTTCTCCTTCATTGAAGCCACTGCCCGTGCAGACGCTTCCTAATCCCATGGACGGTGAGACCTTGTCTCTTGCGTGTCATTCGCTTCTCGCCTACGCCCCTCTGCGCCTGGATCCAGCGGATTCGCGTCCGCCCGCTCAGTCTTTGCTGTCATCGCTGCCGTCACTGCTGTCGTTGCCTTCGTCCTGATGGTTGGGGGGCGCCGCCCCCGGCGCGTCGCCCCGCTCTTCACCCTGCGCTTCGCCCAGTTCATCCTGCTGAGCGTCCCCCTGACCGTCGCCCTGCGCTTCCGGCGCGGTCGCCGCCGAACGGCCGCCCTTGCGCCGCCTTCCACCACCGCCACCGCCGTCGCGTTCGCGCGGCGCGACGCGCAGGGTGGCCAGCAACTGACGCGCGAGCGCGGCTTCCGCTTCGGCCCGCTCGGCCCGGCGCTGCGCTGCGGCGAGCTCCGCCTGCATGGCATCAAGATCGCCCGCCGCCTGGCGCTGCGCCTGCTCGGCCTCTGCGAGTCGGTCGGCCAGCGCCGCGGCCTGCGCTTCCAGCTTGGCGCGGCTCTCCGCCTGCGCCACGGCCACATCACGGGCCTCGCTGCGCGCCGCCGCCAGTTCCGCGCGCAGGTCTTCGGCCGTGCGCTCGCTCTTCTGGCGCGCGGTGCGCTCCTGGTCCAGTTCGCGCAAGCTGCGCCGCTCGCTGGCCTCGGCGCGTTCCTGCGCGAGCGTCACCGCCTCGCGGGCGCGCTCCAGCTCCGTCGAGAATTGGGTGCGCAAGGCGTCCAGCTGGCGTCGGCCCGCCTCCAGTTCCGTTCGCCCCGCCTCGAGCCGGGCCTGCGTGGCAGCGTGCGCCTGGCGTTCGGCCGCCAGCTCCGCCTGCACGGGGTAGTCGTCCTTTTCGTGCAAAATCTTACGGTTTCCTCCAGATTTTCCTTGTGAATCAATGGGTTGAAAATCCGCCGATTTCGCAAGAGCCATCCTTTTTGTGCAAAACCTTACGCATTCAAGCTGCCGGACCAGCCACGCCGAGCTGTGTCCGATAGTCGGCCAGCAACTGCTGCTGGGCGTCGAGCCGTCCGGTGACCTTGGCCAACTCGCCGGCCAGGCGCTCGCGCGCGGCACGCTCGGCGGTTAGCTCGTCCGCTTGCTGCTGGACCGCGGAGCGCAGGGCATCGCGTTCGGCTTCCGCACGGGCTTGATCGACGCGAGCTTGGTTCAGCCCGGCATGTGCCTGTTCCGCCTGCGTCTCCAGGCCGCGGCTGCGTTTGGCCGAGGCGGCAATCTCCGCGACCAGCCGTGCGCCGTCCTTGTTCAGTTGCGTGATCTCCCCCTGCTTGACGATCAGCGCCTGATTGGCTTGCCGGGTTTCTGCCTGCAGTTGTTGGACCTGCTGCTCGTGCCGGCGTGCCTCCTGATCGCGCTGCTCTTTGCTGGCGTTGCGGAAGTGTTCCAGTGCTTGGTGTGCGTGCTGCAGCTTCTCCTCCAGCGAGCGCCGGAAGCCTTCGTGTTCGGCCAGCCGTTCGGTGAGATCCTGGACCTGCTGCGCCAGCCGTTCGGCCTCCAGGGCCCGCTGCTGCAGCGCCGTCTGCGTGTCGCTGTGCGCGGCCCGCACTTCGGCAACGGTGGCATGCGCCTGCGCCAGTTCGGCGCGAAGTGCGACGAGATCAGCGGACAGCTTGTCGGCTTCCGCTCGGACCTGCTGCCGCTGTGCGGTGGCGGCCGCGACCTGCTGGTCGACCACTGCCTGCGCTTCTTCGTGCAGCCGTGCCGCCAGCCTGCCTACCAGATCCAGGATGGCATCGGAGGTCGAGCCGGCCCGCTGGAGCGCCCCGCCTTCCTCTTCTTCCAGTTCCTTGAGATAGCGGTGAATCGTCGTTTTCGAGCCGGTATTGCCCAGCGCGATACGTATTGCATCGATCGACGGATGCTGCCCCTGGGCCATCAACGAATCGCGGGCGCGTTTGACATCCAGACGGCTTAGACCGGCACGGGCCATGGTGCTCCTATAATTTGATACCGTATTACGTACTATGTATATACATACCAAATGGAGCCGTCAAGCAAGCGGATTCTCGTCGATTTTTGACAGGTGATAATGGCAGATTATCACGTGTGAGGCCCTGGCGAGAGGCTCTCCAACCGGCCCGCTAGTACGAAATGGCTCACAGCCTCTGGGCAACCTTCCGCGGTCTCGACCGGCCCGGGCGTTGTTGCACCTGGGCAACTCTTGACGAATGCCCCTTACCGGCAAGATCGTGCGCCCGCACACCTGCTCGCGATCTACGGCGCCATACGGACCCGATCACGGAGAAGTTCAGGCAGCTGGGCGGCGCAGAGCGCCCTGCAGCTCCTCACGAATAGCCCCGGACGTGGAGCGATTCGAGGTGGCGAAACGCACAAGAGGATTCCGAAATGGTCATGGAGGCCAGACAAGCGCGACAATACGCATCCGCACCATCGCTATTTGCTCCCCTTGGCCATGCACGACGTCGACCGATACCTGGAAGCCGCCACCCGCGACAACACGCGGCGAAGCTACCAGGCAGCCATTCGTCATTTCGAGGTCGAATGGGGTGGTTTTCTGCGGCTAGCGCCGACAGCATCGCGCGTTACCTGGCCGAGCACGCGCAGACGCTATCTATCAACACCCTGCGTCAGCGCCTGGCTGCAATCGCACAATGGCACGTCTCGCAAGGCTTCCCAGATCCGAACCGGGCGCCACACGTGCGGAAGGTGCTCAAGGGCATCCAGGCATTGCACCCCGCACAAGAGCGGCGCGCCAAGCCGCTGCAGCTCGCTCAGTTCGAGCAACTGGTGGTGTGGCTCGACGCCCAAATTGCTGCGGCCTCGATGACAGGCAATGACCACCACCTCCAGGTCCTGGCGCGCAACAAGGCCCTGGTGCTGATTGGCTTCTGGCGGGGCTTCCGGTCGGACGAATTGAGCCGGCTGCAGATCGAGCACATCACCGTCGAGCCCGGCCGGGGCATGACGATCTTCCTGCCGCACACCAAGACGGACCGCAACCACGCCGGCACGACGCACAAGGCGCCTGCCTTGTCGCGCCTCTGCCCGGTGGCTGCCTATGTGGCTTGGTTGGCCGCGTCAGGCTTGGCAGCGGGCCCTGTGTTTCGGCGGATCGATCGCTGGGGACGGATCGCCGAAGCGGGGCTGCAAGCCAGCAGCGTCGTGCCCTTGCTGCGCAAGCTGTTCCAGGATGCGGGGCTGCTGCAGGCGGACCGCTACAGCAGCCACTCGCTGCGGCGCGGCTTTGCCACCTGGGCAAACGCGAACCAGTGGGACCTCAAGATGCTGATGGAATACGTCGGCTGGAAGGATGTCCGCTCGGCCATGCGCTACATCGACGCGGCAGACCCATTCGCGCAGCACCGTATCGAAGCAGCGCTGGCACCGCCACCAGCCACCCTACCGTCGGCGCCGCCGCCCGAGCGACGTCCCACGGTTCCGCCCAAGCCCGTGCCTGAAACGCGGTTGACGGTTGACCTATACATCGAGCGCAACAGCAAATTCGTGCGCGGCAAGTCGAAGGCGCGCCGCTGGATCGAGCAGTTCTGCCTGTCCCAGTACCAGATGCGCGTCTTCGAGCAGCGCCGCCCCCGCTATGAAATCGTCATGCCGTTCACCGCAGGGCCGGAGCTGGAGAAAGCCATCGAGGTGCTGCTCGCGGACATGCACGAAAACGCGGACCTCTGCAATTGCTTCATTGAGGTGACGTTGCACGATCCGCTGACCGATACTCACTGGAGCTGATCAGTCTGGCTCCGGAGGGTCCGTTCTTCTTGCTACACCGCACGCCGCTGCGGTGCCACCTCAAGCAGGCTGTCTTGATACAGGTGGATCGGAAAGCTCATGATGCCCCGGAAATTCACATGCGCGAAATGTGCGGGCCCCATGCGGCGCAGCCAGTCATCTTCAATCCGTTGCCCCTTGCGGCGCCAAGCATCGGCCGTCGTTTGCATGCGCTGGGTGTTCCAGGCAATCACCAGATTCGTCAGCAGCGTCAGCGATCCGGAAATCGCGATCATTTCGTCCTGACGGCGCCCGCGATCATGGTGTACCTTGCTCGAGTAAATGGCACGCTGGAGCTGGTGCACCGACTCCCCCCGGTTGAGCAGCGTGCGCAGCTCCCGACGAAACTCGATGTTGCTGAAAAAATCGCACAAGAAGAGTGTGCGCAGCATCTTGCCCAGATGATCAGCTGCCCGATGAATAGGGTCGCCTTGGGCGGCGCTGCCGAACCGCTGCAGCGCGACGATTGCACTCACCCGGCCCGAGTGGATGGAGGCGATTAGGCGCAGCAAGCCATCCCAGCCGTCGCGGATTGCCTTGAGCGAGATCTCGGGCGAGACGGCGGCCGACAGTCCATCCGTTACCTGCAGACCGCGCGGCAAATACAGCTTGCGCTCCGACAGATTGCGCAGCCATGGGCATAGATCAAAGCCGAGCAATTTGGACACCGCCATCCCAACGCTCGTGTATCCATGGGTATCGACCGCGAGCCGGAGCAGCCCGCCGTCGCTGCGGGTCTCATTGTGGCGCATGACCCCTTCAATGGCCACGCCGGCCTGGCGTTCGTTGAGCACCATGGGCTGGTTATAGACGATTCCGTGCTGGTCCAGCACGTGCGTATAGATCCCGACGGCATGAGTGCGACGTCGAGGATCGGCGCGGGCATAGAACAAGTGTCGCGAGGTGTCCAGGCTCATCGAATCGCTGGACGCCTGTTGACCGGTCCCCCATAACTCGGTGATCGGGTGCGTGCGCTGGAATTCCACTACCCGTTCGTTCGCTCGGCGCAGCCGCCCGGGCATCTCAAGCGCGCGCATCGCGGTGGAGACGTGCGCCGGATCGAGCTTCGGAATCATGGCGGCGACACCCTTGGCGTCGAGCTCGGTGCCATGGGCGAGCAGCGCGGCGTAGAGCGTGATCAGTTCGTGCGCGTCCCCGTTGCGTGCCAGCAGCACTTCGCTGAAATTGGTACGGGCATCCATCTCGAGGATCATGTCGGCAAACTGCGCGCTGCCGATGTCCTTGAAGAGCAGATCACGGGTGCGCGTGGGGATGCCATCGCTTTCCGCCGCTTCGAGCGGCGACAGATGCAGCACGCCGTTCGTGTCGATCGTGACGTGGCCTGCCGCACGGGCCTCGTCCAGTGCCGCGAGGCCTGCCTTCAGGTGATCCATGAGGGGATTGAGGTAGGTGTCCGCCTGGTTCGGCAAGTCAAGCGTGGACAGATACCGGTCGCGCTCAGAATCCCACTGAGCGGGCGGGATCAGCAGTTGATCGCGTTCCCGAAACGACAGGCTATGGCTGATCCACACGGTGCCGCGGCGCAGCCCCTTACGCAGGCCCGTGATCGCGCAGGCTTCCATCGCGCGCAACGCGCGCTTACGGTCTTCGCCGTCGACCAGGTCACGCCAGCTCGCGCCCACCGACACATTGCAATCGGGCGGCAATTCCGTCGCGCCTTGGTCGTGCAGACTACCGATGAACTCAAGCTGCCGCAGGGCCGGATCGGTGCTGTTGCTGGCAAATTCCAACTCCCGCAAGGAAGTCACGAGGTTGCGGATACGGTGGTGGTCTTCCGTGAGCGTTTCGCGCACGCTGGCGGCGTGGCTTGCCGGCGGTTTGGCCGATAGGCCTTCAAGCAGCTTGCCGATGTCGGCCAGCCGTTCTTCGGCCGAGCGGCGGGTATCGTCAACCAGGGCCTTGATCTCGACCATTTGCTGCCGGTATTCGCTCGCCGAGCGCGCTTGCTTCGTCGTGGTCTTGTTGTAGGCCTGCCGAACTAGGTCGGAGACGCGCCGTCCGGTTTGGTAGAGCATCGCGTCCGTCAGCTCCAGCAAGGTCACACGCAGGAAAAACACCAGCTCAATCGTACGCGTGGAGGTCTTCAGTTCGCGGACTTTGGCGGGACGGCGAGCCTGGATACGCTGGCCACAGGCGCGCTGCTTCTCGATCGGAATGGCATCAAACGCCCAAGTATGCGCGCCGAGGCTCTTCAGGAAGCGGATCTTGGCCAGCGTCTCATTCATGGTTGAGGGGCTGTGCCGTGCTGGCGGGGTCTTGAGCCATTCCAGCACGGTCGTTCCCGCTGTTGCATGTTGGGCGAACACGGCAGCTTCGGCTCCTGCTATCTGCGCCAGGGGGACGACCGCCTCAATCGACAGCAGCAAATCTCGCTCGATGCCCGCCCAAATTGAGCGAGCCAGGCTCAGCAGCGCTCGTGTCGAAGGAATCAGAATCCGTCGCTCATACAGCCAGTAGTGGGCGTGCTGGATCAACTCCTCAAGGGAAAGCGATTCGGCGGCATCTTGCCGCATCCAAGCTCCGAGGCCTCTCCAGTGATCGTCATCGATTCGTGTCAAGCCGAGGTATTGGCAGGCCCAGACCTGGTGTTCATACAGCGTCGGATATCGCTGATAGATGGTGCGCAGCGAGGCGATCGTCGGAGTTGGTAACCCCAGCTTTTCGCCCACGTAGCGCAAGAGCTGACGGGGGAGTGTGTTCAGTTGGTCAAGGGTACGGCCACTTGCCCGCAGAAATGCCAGCTGGATGGCGGCTCCGGCACGGCCGGCACGCCGAAATTTCTGGTTGATTGCGGCAACGTCGCTGTCGGTCAGCGCGAAATAGTACTCGACATCGAATTCCGACAATCGAGAAGGCAAACTGTCTTTTCCCACATAGCGAAATTCCAAGCCCGGCATCTTCCGCCCCCATCCAGGTGACACGATCCGAAATCGCGGGCGGACATGGTACTCCCGAAGTCACTTGAGGGCAGCAGGCAGCTGTCTGCTTTGCCCGGAGCGCCTTATAAAGAAAGGCTTTGCGGGGAAACCGTAAGATTTTGCACAAAAAGGACGACTACCCC
>NZ_AQUR01000059.1 GCF_000372525.1 Cupriavidus neocaledonicus | reverse complement strand
CAGCCGTTCGTGATCGGCGCGCTGTACAACGGCCAGGGCGAAGCCGGCATCGCCCCAACGCCGGGCGGCAAGTCGATGGCTGCCGCCACCTTCTCCCAGCCCTATGACGCCAGCGGCATCTATGCGATGGGCTCCGACAGCCAGCCCAGCGCACAGGGCAACCTGGCCGGCGGCAACAGTCCGGCGTGGCACGGCATGGGCGCCGACCCGGACGGCCATCGCAACGCCGCTGCGCTGAGCGGCTTCAAGAGCCAGGAGCACGGCGGCAAGGGCTACAACCAACTGGTGTTCGATGACACGGATGAGCAGCTGCGGACNCAACTCGCNACNACGGAACANGCGACCCAGCTCAATCTCGGCCATGTGATTCACCAGCAGGACAACCGCCGTGGCAGCTTCCGCGGGCAGGGATTCGAGCTGCGCACCGATGGCTACGCCGCGGTACGTGGCCGGGCCGGGCTGCTGCTGACGACCTATCGCGATGCCGTCACCGGCCATGCACTGCCGACCGGCGACAACGCCGCTGGCATCGCACTGCTCCGGCAGGCGGGCGATCTGGTCAGGACGTTGAGCGAAGGCGCCACCACGCACCAGACCCAAGCCCTGTCGACCGGGAAGGACGACGAGTCGCCATTGGCGAAGCAAGCCAAGGCTGTAGCAGGCATGGTCGATGGGCATTCGCTCGAAGCAGCAAAGGCGGATGCGGCTGCCGGCAATACCAGCACGCCGGGCAAGGTGCCGCACCAGGGCAAGCCGATGGTCCACCTCAACGGCAGGGCCGGCGTGGCGATCGCGGCGGGACAGGACCTGCAAATCGCCAGTGGGGAAAGCGTCGTGATGGCCAGCGGCAAGGACAACAATGTCGCCGTCGCAGGTCAGGCGCGTGTGCATGCGGGACAGGCGATCGGCGTGGCGGCAGGACTGTCTACGGCCGGCGACGGAAACGTCGGCCTGCAACTGACGGCAGGTCAGGGCGATATCGATCTCCAGGCGCAACATGATCTGCTGAAACTGGCTGCGCGGGAGGACCTGACCATTGTGTCGGCCAATATGAATGTGGACTTTGCTGCGGCCAAGCGGATTCGCATTGCGACGGCTGGTGGGGCTGCCATCACGATTGAGGGCGGCAATATTACCTTCGAATGTCCGGGGCCGATTACCTATAAGGCGGCGCAGAGGAAGTTAAAGAGGGGCCCGTGAGTCAGGCTTATGGCATTCCGCTATTTCCTTCCAGTGTTTGCGTTGAATGCGCATTGGAGGCCGCCAAGCGCGGGGCGCCGTTCTCGATGTTGCAATGAGGAATGCGGTGGACTTTGCTGTCGACATCCTGAATCCTGAAACTGCGGCGGCAAAAATTGCGCAGTGGCAATCCGCACAAGATGGTCGTTCACAGTGGCTATTGGTAGATGCGATGCTCGTTGATTTTGCGAGAATCCGCACAATTGCGCGAAAAGATGCCTGGCCGATCCATAATGTGCTGGCACACTCCAGGCTTGCCGCATTTGGCGACATGGCACCGCACTTAATCGAGTTGCGCGCCAGAGATGCAAGCGCACAAGCGCGTGTCAGTCAACTCATTGCGGCAGGTGCCGCCGCTCCCGCGTTCAGCTGGCTTTCTTCCGCAAAGCGCGCCGAGGAGGTATGTCAAACGCTTTCATATCTGGCGATGGCTCAGATCGACAGCGACATGGAACTCCACTGTCGGTTTGCCGACACGCGCATATTGCCCGAGTTGTGGCGATTGTTGACGGATTCCCAACGTCTCAGGGTGACGCAAGACATAGCATCGTGGAGTTGCTTGGACCGGACAAATGCGCCTTGTCGGCTGAACCCTGTTGTCGCGAACAGCAATGAAGTTGCCGATCAGCATGAATTTCTAAATCTCACCGGCGGCCAGTTTGCCGCAATGGTTGATGCCAGTGAGGGCGACACCATGTTCAGCCTTCTTCTCGACACAACGCCTGAATTGGTTCCTGTCGAACAACGGGGGGAGTTCCATGCAACTCTAATGGATCATATCGATCGTGCCACGAAGCTAGGAATAGGAGCGCCGGCAGACAAGCTTCAGTTAATAGTACTAAGTCTGACCTGTACTGAGGCGTTTTATCGATTGCCGGAACTGGCGGATACCTGGAGACAGGTGGCTGGTGGAGAAAGTCTCAAGGACTGCATGACGCAATGGTCTGATGCCATATGGAACGTACTGGAAGGGAAGGTGGCGGGTAGTACTGCTATGAGTCCGGCAATACGGTGAAATCCCCGGAATAGTGCGTAGGTGAGCAATGCGTGGACATAAGACAAAACGGTGAAGGACGGAAATGGTATGAAGCTGAAGCGCACGACATTGATGACGGTTATCCTGGCAGCGCTGACCATGATGATTGCGGCATGCAGCAAGAGTGAGGGGCGGGCGGATGATATGGCTGCTTCAAGTATCACTGCTTACAATCATACGCCCGACTATATCCATCAGTTCTACGTCAACGACGCGTGGGGAGGCAATTCCTTCGCCTATGGCGGTGGGGGAGGCTTTGTTTGTTGTGTGACCTACCCAAGGAAGTGGCATGAAGGACTGACCGCAACGGTACGCTGGACGACCTCGAGTTCGGATCCGAATGCGACCGGGGACGCGGCAGTAGGTAAATGGCACGAGGCGATCGTTTCAATCGAAAAGTACGACAAGCCCGGCAACGTTAACGTCCATTTTCTACCGAACGGGAAAGTCAGGATCATCATCTCAAGCAAGGGGGCAGGCCATCCCGACTATCCCGGGCCAGATTATCCGGTAATGCCACCGGACTTTCATTTCGAACCGTGGCGTGGTGCGGCAAGCGAGGCCGAAGCTCGTGCCCGATCTCGGGAGGCACACCGTGCGCTGCAGGTTAGTCCTGACGATTCGCCATCACTTCCCCCGGAGCAGATGCCCCTATACCCGAAGGAGCGACAATGAGCGCTTTTCAGCCCGGCTGGTATGAACTTGATTTCAATGCCACGACGCGTGATGTGCGGTGTGGATACTTTAAGAGCGCGACAACGTTGACAGCCGAATGCCTGGTCCAGAGTAGCGGTCATCAAACTCTGTTATGGCTCGATTCATCTGGATTGAATGGGAATGGCAGGCCTTCGGTATGGTCACCACATTTTCGTCGGCTTACCCCTGCAGCGACCACCGATTGGTGGAATGAACCACCGGGTGGTGCAACGTTTCGGCCTTTGCTGCCGATCGCAGGGCCACGGGCAACGCGTGCTCCCACGCCGCGCGAGTTTTGCCAACGTGTGGGCACCGCCGCCGCCAATGAAGGCACTCTAAGCTGTACGCGGGAAATTCACGTTGGTCTTTTTTTTGATGGCACTAATAACAACATGGTGCGAGATATGCCTACGAACAGCCACTCCAATATCGTAGCCCTCCACAATGTTCACGTTAATGATCGTGTGGAGGGATTTCGTTACTATATGCCTGGTGTCGGAACAAAATTCCCTCAGATCGGTGAGAATTCGGAATCTGGCGGGGGCAAAGCTTTTGCCAGCGGCGGAGAGGCGCGCATCCATTGGGCGATGTTACAGGTCTTCAATGCACTGCATCGCTCCGTGACAGACGATGACTTGCTCGATGAGCAGGAGATGCTTACGCTCACGACAAGTGCAATGCATGGCCTTCGCACGAGCTGGCGCTTGGGCGATGGGAAAATGATCGGTATTTTCGGCGGTCTTCAAAATCGCTTGCTAAAAGCAATCGAAGGAATTCTGCCAATGGATTCGCAAGGCAACCGGCATGAAGGTCGGCAACGCCACGCTCGATCTCCGTTTCCTGGGGATTTTTGACACCGTCGCCTCGGTTGGGGTGGCCGATTCAATGCCTATTGCCAAGGGCTTGATGGACTGGGCTGACGGCACTATGGATATCGAGAACGTTGGCAAGGTAGTCCACTACGTGGCGGCTCACGAAATCCGTCAGTCCTTTCCACTGTCCACCGCGCGTATCGGTGCCAAGGCCTACCCATCCAACACAAAAGAGTTCATCTATCCTGGCGCCCACTCGGACCTGGGGGGTGGATATGGGCCAGGAGATCAGGGCAAGTCAGTCAGTGGTAGATCGGCACTGCTGTCGCAGATAGCCTTGAATGACATGTACTTTGAAGCGCGCAATGCAGGCGTCAAGTTGTTGCCTAAAGACAAGATGTTGCCTGAAGCGCGTGTGGACTTCGATATCGCTCCAGAGCTGGACAATGCATTCAATGCATATTGCGACTGGACCAGATTCGTCGAGAAGGAAAGCGTAAGCGCTGGAAATGGTCCTCCATGCGAGAACCGCATGCAATATCACATGCAACTCTATTGGCGTTGGCGTGCGCAGGTATCTCCTGATTCAAAGTTCAAAGGTCTGTCCAGCTATCGAAATTCCAGCGCCCAAGACAAGACGGATCTGTGGGAATCGGAGTTGGACTGGCGCAAGGATGTCGCACGCGCCCAGGAGGCAAGCAAGCCGCGAAGGGTTTTCAATCCCAGAATCGGTTATGTTGACCTACCGCCGCCAGCGGACGCTGTGCAACGACAGATAGTGGCGGAAGTGAACGCGGCGTCCAGGGTCCCCGCCGCGGTGAGTGAGTTCTTCGACAAGTTCGTGCATGATTCACATGGGGGGTTCTGGCTCCTCGGTCCGATTACCAAGGACGACAGAGCAGTATTCATCGCTGAGGTCAGGAAGAAGAAGGCGATGTATGACAAATTGATGGAGAGCGCGGAGAAGTCGGGCAATCCCGGGTACGCGAACAATATGCGCCGTAGAGCGTTGGCTTATGAATTGAATGCCTTTGAACGACGCGTTCTCGAAGAGAATAAAAAGACTCCAGGTGGCGTTCCCCTGATGACGGATGCTGATGCAGCTGATCTTCGGGCAATCGCTGGGATGAGTACGGAAGCGGTACTTGCAGTAATGGGAACAGCGACGCGCCGCGAGCCCAAAGGTCACGGACGTTATCGTAGGGTTTTCGACAGTTAAGAGGATCTCTTAATGTCTCGGCCCAGCGTCTCAACCCCATGCCAATGAATGTGATGCGGGCGAGTTGAGCACAATGACTGACTGACCTCACCCTTTCCCCTCTGCTTGGGTAGTAAAGGTGATAGCCATTGAACTTCGGACACCAGTCCTCCAGCACGCGCACCAGCCGGTGATTAGTACAGCTGATAAGCTCTTTAAGCCGGCGTGATTCGCTACCGCTGCCCGCTACCGCGCCACCACCTGGTTTCGGCCGTTGGCCTTGGCTTCATACAAGCGCCGGTCGGCAGCCATCAGCAGCGCATCGAGGTTGCCACCATTGCCGGGCGCAATCCCGGCCACGCCGAACGAGGCGGTAAAGCGGATCGGTTCGCTACTGCCCGCGTCGGGCGCCGGCTCGCAGCGCAGGGCTTCCAGTCGCTGGCGGAGGTGCTCGGCCACCGCGGCGGCATCGCCGACGCCGGTGTTCGGCAGCAAGACGGCAAACTCCTCGCCGCCAAGCCGTGCGGGCAGGTCGTCCTTGCGCGCGCCGCCGCGCAGCGCATCCGCTACCGCGCGCAGCACCACGTCGCCGCTGGCATGGCCCCAGCGATCGTTGATGGACTTGAAATGGTCGATGTCGAGCATGACCACGGCGATTGGCCGCTGCTCCGCCGCGAACCGCGCGGCGAAGACACGGCGGTTGGCCAGGCCGGTCAGGGCATCGGTTTCCGCCAGCGTGCGCAGCGCCTCCCCGCGCGCCAGATAGTGCCGGAACAGGCTGTGGACCACCGCCAGCGTGGCGCAAAGCAGAATGCCCAGTGCGGCCGCGCCCGCGCCAATGACGCCGCTCAGCCGTGCGGCGCCGGCCAGCCACAGCCGGTTCACCGGAATCTCGTCGACCAGCGCCAGGCCGCCCTGGCGGAGCTGGCGGAACATCAGCTCGCTGCCGCTCGCGCCACCTGCGCCGTCCAGCAGTCCGGCGTCGGCATGGAAGACCGCATCCAGCGTGGCGGCGGGCCAGCGGCCGGACAGCGCCGCCTGCATGGTCTCGCCGGCACGCACGTTGCGCGTGGTGGCGCCGACCAGGCGGCCTTCGCGATCGACCAGGTAGCTGCTGGCCTGGTGGAAGGGCGCACTGCTGAGCTGGTCGTCGAGACTGCGCTGCGGCAGTTCGAGCATGGCCACGCCGCGGAAATCCCCTTCGGCATAGACCGGCACGCTCAGGAACAGTGAAACCTGCTCGCGCTCGACCGTGGCCGGGGCGATGCGCCATTGCACGCGCCGGCCGGGATTGTGCGAGGGCAGGCTGTCACGGAAGTAGGGAGCGGCCGCCAGGCGCTGCACGGCGGGCACGACCTCCTGTTGCGGTATCGAAGGGTAGGCTGTCAGCACGCCGTTGCGCGACACATAGGCAATGCGCCGTCGTATGCCGGATCCCTCTGGCGCCGCGCTCAACAGGTGGCTGAGCGAGCGCGCCACGATTACGTCGGCCGCTAGCCGCGCTTCGTTGCGGGCGAAGCCGTCCAGGCCGCGCAGCACCGCGGCGCTGACGCCGTAGACCGCCGCCGCGTCATGCGCGCGCACGGGCCACACCGGCTGGTCCCGATGTGCCAGGGTAGCGCGCAGGTCGGCATCCAATGCGCCCGGCGCTGTCGCCTGGATCTGCAGCAGGTGTTGCGCAACATTGCGGACACTGAGCAATCGCTCGGCTTCGCGTTGCAGCAACGCATCCATGCTCTGCGCGCGCACCGCCTGCATATGCCGCAGCGATTCGATCTCGCGGTCCTGCGACAGCTGAAGCCCGCGCCAAAGCAGCAGCAACAGCAGCATGACGGACAGCGAGAACGCCACCACGACGAAGCGATGCGGCCGGCTGGCAAGCAGTTGCCAGGCCTGGCCGGACCAGCGGTGGAGCGTCGGGGATCGTCGGATAGTGATGGCGGGTCCCCGTCTACAGCAACGTCATCAGCAGCTTGGCCAGGGTGGACTTCAGCGGCAGGTGTGAGAACGCGAGCGTCAGCATTGGCAGCGCCGCGGGCAGGGCGGTGGCCAGCAGCACCAGCGAAAACGCATCGGCGCGGATCTCGCGGCCGGAGTCAGGACGCTCTGCGTTGCCGTATGCGGTGTTCATGTCCGTTCCTTGGTGAAGACCCGCGGGGGCCGGCCAGGCCTGCATGGTGAGCACCGATGCGTGATCGCCGCGGCGCGCGGACTCAGCCCTCGCCGCGCTGCTGCGTGGCCGGCGTGGCGGGGGGCGCATGCCATTGCTCGGTCGGCACCATTACCGGTTCCTTCGGCTGCAGCACGAAATGCGGCGACATGATCTGGACGTTGTGACGGTTGAACTCGTCCTGGATCGCGGCATGCAGCGTGGACAGGGCGAAGAAGCGGCGACGCGGGTCTTCGATGGCGAAGAACAGCTCGTACTCGACATAGAAGTCCGACAGGCCGCGCTGCAGCACGAAGGGTGCCGTTGCCGCGTCCAGCCCGGGCACCTGGCGCGCGGCGTTGAGAAGCATCGCATGGACCTGGCGCCAGGGCGTGTCATAGCCGATCGTCACCGTCGACGACAGCAGCGCGGCGCTGCCCTGGTTGATGTCCCCGGAGCGCGAATAGTTGTGCACAGCGCTGCCGACCACCACCGCGTTCGGCAGCGTGACCTGCTCCTGCCGCAGGTTGACCAGCCTGACCGACAGCGGACCCAGGCTCTCGACCCATCCCACGGTATCGCCGATGCTGACCATGTCGCCCACGCGCAGCGCGCGCGCATAGACCAGCACCATGCCGCTCATCAGCTGGTTCACGACATTGGCCGAACCCAGGGTCAGCATAAAGCCGAGCAGCACCGACACGCCCTTGAACACATCGCTCTGCGATCCCGGAATGTACGGGTAGGCAAAGGTGAAGCCGAGCGCCCACACCAGCACCGTGGCCAGGCGGCGCGTCGCCGGCACCGTCTCCGGATGCAGCCCCGGAACCGTGAGGTTGCCGCGCTCGGTGGCGGTGAACACGCTCGAGACCACGGCCTGCACGCCGCGCGTGATGAACAGGATGATGGCCACCACCAGCAGGCCCGGGATGGCGTCGACCACGGCGCCGCCGATGCCTTCCAGAAGCCGCCACAGGTAGGCGCCCATGCGCGCGCCGAGCGGGTGCGTCAGCGGAAACTGCAGCAGCGAGAATTCCAGCCAGACAAAGGCGACCAGCGCGAACAGCGCCACCGCCAGGATGCGCACGATGCGGTCGGTCAGCTGGTAGAGCGCGGCGGTCCAGTCGAAGCCGTTCGCGGTACGCGCCTTCAGGTGCCGCTGCAGCGAGGTGTCCACTACGCGCCCCAGCAGGCGCCGGGTCTTCGTCAACGCCCAGCCCAGCAATACCGCGACCGCCAGCGCGCCGCCGGCGCGCAAGGCACCGCGAATCAGCGTGGGCCAGTGCTGTTGCTGGCGGCGCGCGGCAACGGCCTGGCCGACGTGGTCGACCGTCTGCCGGACCAGCGTCTCGAGCGAGGCGGCCTTGTCCTCGGGATCGCGGTCGCCTTCCACCACGGCCAGCAGCAGGCGCTCGCCGATATAGATGGCTTCGCCATGCTGGCCGGCAAGCTCGCCAGCGCTGGTGCGCACGGGCTGGCGCAGGTCCGACGGGGTCAGGGCTTCGAAGCGGTCGCGCGCGCGCCGGGCGCGCGCCTCGGGCGTGACGCCGGCCAGCGTTGCGCGCAGCACCACGATCGGGCGGTTCATCAGGCGGACTTCGACCGCGGCGGCCTGCGCTTCGGCGGCGGTATCGGGGACGGTATCGGGGACGGTGTCGCGAACGGTATCGGGGGCGGCCTGGACCGCGGCGATGCCAAGCCACAGCAGGATGGCCAGCACGGAAAGCCGCCGCATCAGCAAGAGCACCATGTCATCCGTCGCTCGCGTGATTGGGGAAACGGCGGTGTCACCGCCGCGCGCGTTCCCCATCCATGCGGGCCGGGGACAGAGTTGGGTGCATGGTTGCAGCTTGCGATGTATCGCGGAAGTGAAACTTTTCGGTGGCCAGCTTTAGAAAAATCGGCACCGGAGCGGCTGCGCGCGGCTCACCTGGGGCGCGGGTTGTCTTCAGACGGCGCGAGCTGCCATGCCAGGTCTTGCTGCACGGACGGTCCCGCAGTCATGCAGGGACGCGAGCGCGGGTTTCCCGGCCCATGCGGCGGACCGCCTGGGGCGGCTGTCCGGTCGTACGCAGAAATGCGCGGCGCATCCTCTCCCGGTCGGAAAGCCCGACTTCGGTTGCGATCACGTCGAGCGAGAGCCGGCCTTTCTCCAGCATCAGCCTGGCGGCTTCCACCCGCAGGAGTTCAATGGCCTTGGCCGGCGACTGCCCGGTCTCCGCGCTGAAAGCCCGGCTGAACTGGCGCGGGCTCAGGCCGGCCACGCCGGCGAGTTCCTCGACCGTCAAGGCGTTGCGCAAGTTGGCGCTGGCGTAGTCGATGGCCTTCTGGATCCGGTCGGATTTGGGGGCAAGGTCGAGCAGGGTCGAGAACTGCGATTGTCCGCCCGCGCGCCGGTGGTAGATCACCAGCTTGCGCGCGACCGCGCGCGAGACTTCGGCGCCGTGGTCTTTTTCGATCATGGCCAGCGCCATGTCGATGGTCGCCGTCATCCCCGCGGAAGTCCAGATCGGGCCGTCCACGATGAAGATCTGGTCTTCCTCGACCGTGACCCGGGGAAAGTGCCGCTGCAGGTCGTGCGCGAAGCGCCAATGGGTGGTTGCCCGCCGGCCGTCCAGCACGCCGGCGTGCGCGAGGATGAAGGCGCCAGTGCAAGGCGCGGCGATCCGTCTCGAGGTCTCCAGTGCGCGCCTGACGAACGCCGTCAGCGCGGGGGATACCAGGTCGATCTCGACGCCGGAACCGAACATCACCGTATCGAAGGTGGTGTTGCCGAAGGGCGCTGATTCAACGCGGATGCCTGCCGACGACATCACCAGTCCGCCGTCCTCGGACAGGACCGTCACCCCATAGGCCGGTTCCTCCAGTACGACGTTGGCCAGTTCGAACGCGGTGATCGCCGCCAGGCCCATTACATAGAAGTTCGGAAAGACGACGAAGCCGATCGTGTGCATGGAATGTCCCCGGCAGATGTGCCCTGAATGGATGTCCTGAATTGACCGTATATATGACATTTGAGACGCGGTCAACGTTGGCTATGATCGACTGGCAGTCTTCCCACCGGCCGGCCGTGGCGAAAACTGCACAACAATTTCACGGCGCTTGCGCCGCCTCAGACCCTAACCTTCACCGCATTTCTCAGCAGGCTTTTCGTATGGACCGTCGACTACTGATACTGGCGCTGGGCATGTTCGCATTGGGCACCGACAACTTCGTCATCGCCGGCATCCTTCCGAGCGTGGCGGCGTCGCTGCATACCTCGGTCAGCACCGCCGGCCTGATGGTGACGTTTTACGCGTTGACCTACGCGGTGGCCGCACCCGTGATGGCGGCGGTGGCTGGCGGCTTGCCGCGCAAGCTGCTGCTGGTGGCGGCGCTTGGCATCTTTGTCGTCGGCAACGCCGTCAGCGCGCTCGCCACGGACATGCAATGGGTACTGCTGAGCCGCGCCCTGGCCGGATTCGGCGCGGCGCTGTTCGCGCCGACCGCGTTGGGCGTGGCTTCGGTACTTGCCGATCCGCGCAAGCGCGGGCGCGCGCTGGCCGCCGTGACGGCCGGCCTGACCGGAGCCACCGCGTTGGGTTCGCCGATCGGCACGCTGATCGGTGGCTTCGGAGGCTGGAGGACGACACTGTGGTTCGTCACTGCGCTGGGTGTCGCGGCGATGATCGGTGTCTGGGCGCTGCTGCCATCCATCGCGCCGCCGGCACCGGTCCGGTTGCGTGAGCGGCTCGCGCCGTTGCGCGACATGCGCGTCCTGCTGACCTTGATGACTTCGCTGTTCGCGTTCGGCGGCTTCCTGATGGTCTATACGTATGCCGGCGTGGTCCTCGAACCGGTGACGCGCGGCGATGGCCGCATGCTCGCGGGCATGTTGCTGCTGTGGGGCGTCGCCGCCACGGTGGGCAATCTTCTGGCCGGCCGCCTGGTGGACCGGTTCGAGAGCCGCCATATCGTCAGCGCGATGCTGTGGGTGGCCATTGCCAATTTCTGCGCGCTGCCATGGACCTCCGCGCATCCCCTCGGTGCCGTCTTCGCGCTGGTGGTGTGGGGGCTGTGCGGCTGGGGGCTGATCGTGCCGCAACAGCACCGCCTGGTGGAACTGTCGCCGCCGGTGGCGCCGCTGCTGCTCGCGCTGAACAATACCGCCACGTATCTCGGCCTTGCATGCTCGGGCGTGCTTGGCGGGCTCGTGCTCCGCACCGCCGACGCGCGGTACCTTGGCGTGGTCGCGGCCGCGCTCATTGCCCTGGCATTCGGTTTCACCGTGGCGGCGCATCGCCGTACGCAACGACCCGCTGCCGCCCAGGCGTCAAGGGCCGCGCTGGCAGGGCGCGGGACCCATGGCGCATGACAGTGCCGTCGCGCAAATCAGAATGAAATGCCGTCTAATTGCCTGCATGATCGGCCTACATCGTCCGCGCCGTTTCTGTAAAAACTGGCTGCCGTCGCCTAGTATGGATGCGCATGGCACTCGGACGGGCTGCATTCCCCGCGACTGCGACATGGGTTTGCGGCCGTGCGACGACAGTTCATACGGCAGCAGGGGGAATCCTTGGACGAGTCGGCTCCGGACCGGTTTCAGATCCTCGCGCTCTCGGGCGGCGGCTTTCGCGGGCTGTACACGGCCAAGCTGCTTGCCGATTTCGAGGAGGAAATCGGGGCGCCGATTGCGACCCGCTTCGACCTGATCGCGGGGACCTCGATCGGCGGGGTCATTGCGCTGGCCCTGGCGCTGGAGCTGCCGGCAAGCCGCATCGTCGACCTGCTGACGCGGCACGGCGAGCAGATCTTCCAGCGGCGCTGGTCGCTTGCCGGCATCTGGCGCGCGCCGTTCGGCTCGCGCCGGCTGCTGGAGCTGCTCTGCGCCGAGCATCTGTTCGGCGAGCGCCTGCTCGGCGCCTGCGCGCACCGGGTGGTCATTCCCGCGATCAATTACTCCACCGGGCGGCCGCAGATATTCAAGACGCCGCACCATATCAATTTCAAGCGGGACCACAAGTTCCGCATCGCGGATATCGCGATGGCCACCAGTGCCGCCCCGGCCTACTTCGCGCGCTACACGTTCAACCACAACCAGTTCGTCGATGGCGGTCTTTATGCCAATGCGCCGGGCCTGCTGGCGGTGCATGAAGCGCAGTATTCCCTGCTGCGCTCGCCCGCCGATGTGCACGTCATGGCGATCGGAACGATGTCGTCCAAGTTCACCGTGAACCCGCGCCGCAATCGCGAGGGCGGCACCTATGACTGGGGCGGCATCAATCCCGCCAACATGCCCAGGCGGCTGTTCGGCCTGTCGATATCGGTGCAGGAAGCGCTCAGCGATTTCATGCTGTCGCACCTGCTGCCGGGGCGCTATGTGCTGGTCGACGATGACCTGACCGACCAGCGCGCACGCGCCGTGGGCATGGACCGGGCCGACCAGGCAGCACGCGAGGTGCTGCTGGGCGCGGCCTCGGAGCGGTCCAAGATCTGCATCGGCAGCCGGGAATTCCAGCCGTTCCTGAGGCATCTCGCCCCCGCTCCGACCTTCTTTTACGGCGAGAACGAGAACGCAGGCGCGTTCGCGCGCCGCGGCATCGTCGGTGCCACGGCGCAGGTGCACAGGATCTCGCCGGCGCGCTAGGCGCGGGGTGGGCGCGGGGTGGGCGCGGATAGCCCCGGCTTAGGCAAACGCGTGGAAGGGGCGCCGGAATCCGGCCGGTCCGGCTGGCACGGCGTCCGGCCCTGGCCGGGCCGGTGCGGCGAGCGGCAGGTCCAGCAGCGCGCGCACGTCCCGTTCGATCGTTGCCAGCGAGGCCGCGCGGCACAGGGTGCGGGCAAAGCGGGCGTCCAGGCCGGGCGGCAGGCGCAGCCACATATTGTCCGAAATCAGCAGCAGGCGCCGCGGCCGCAGCGCCAGGCTGGCCAGCCGCAGCTGGTTCCAGCCCTCGGCCAGGTCAGACGGCATGCCGAACACCAGCAGCGCCGGCGCCGGCAAGCGCGGGTTGCGCGCCGCCAGGGCCTCGGCCTCCAGCGGTTCCACCCGGCCGATGCCCGCGATCTCGCCGAGCAGGCGCGTGATGCCGTGCCGGTACATCGGCATGTCGTCGATGACCACGGCATGCGCCTCGCCGCTGCACTCCAGTACCTGCGCCGAGGCCGGCGTTCCACGGTTAGTCCAGCTCATACCTTGCTCCGGTTGTCCGGCATTGGCTTCACGGCCAACGCCTGGCACCGGAATCAGCAAAGGGAATGCCAACTCCGGCGGGGCCCGGGCGTGCGCTCCCGGTCAGCGCCACGACCCAGGCGGGCCGCGGGTTTGCGCCAGGGTCGCCGCGGCGGACCGGCCCGCGCGCATGGCTGGCATCAGGCCGGCGCGCGTTACGTGTAACGTAACGTGTTACGTGGTCTGGCCCTTGCCGAGCCGCGGCACCGGTCAGCAGCGGTGCCACGTGACACTTGCGTCCGGCAGCGATACGGCCAGCGCCGCCCTGAACCCGGCGCCGGCATCCAGGTCCAGGCAAGTCCAGCCGGACATGGGCGTGCCATCACGCGACGCCCGCCAATGGCCCGCGCCGCGCTGC
The DNA here is from genome assembly GCF_000372525.1 of Cupriavidus neocaledonicus. GTDB lineage: Bacteria > Pseudomonadota > Gammaproteobacteria > Burkholderiales > Burkholderiaceae > Cupriavidus > Cupriavidus neocaledonicus. Next base: position 12,478 of record NZ_AQUR01000059.1, on the reverse strand, counting down.
CAGTCGTCTTCCGTCGTGAACGCGGTGGGGTCGGCCGAGAGGCCGGTGCCGAGCGCTTTCAGCAGCGCTTCCTTGCGTGTCCAGATGCTTAGCATCGCCTCGGAGGAAGCGGGTCGCGCGCGCGCGAGCACCTGCGCTTCCTGCGCGGAAAAGATGCCGCGTCCAAATCCCGGGACGTTCGCGACGTCAGCAACGCCCGGGCCACCGGCACGCCGCTCCACGTCCACGCCAAGGTGGCAATCCCGGGCGAAGGCCAGCAGCGCCAGGCCATCGGTGTGCGACACGCTGAAAGCCAGCCTCGCCTGCGGCCATTGCAGCACCGGCTTGCCGAATGCCGACACCGTGAAGCGCAGCGCCTCGGGCCGGCAGTCGAGGTAGCCGCCGATCAGCCAGCGCAGCAGCCCGCGCCGCGCGATATAGCCATTGCAATGCCTGGCGTGCCGGTAGGCCAGGGCGCGCGCGCGCTCGTCCGGTGCCAGTGTGTGGGCCAGCCGCGTGCAGGCCGGATTGACCTGCATGTCATCCAGCTCCCATACCTGCACCGCGCCGTCCGGCAACGCGAGGCGCTCGGGTTGCGGCAACTCGAGCGGCGCGGCGGCCCGTGCGCCTCGTCCGGCAAGGCCATCATGCTGCATGCTGTGCCATGTCCGCGGCGTCACGCGCCCGCCAGCCCTTCGTCCAGGATCGCCGCCACCGCCTGCAGGTTGGGTTCGAGCACCAGGTCGAAATGGCTGCAGGGCACTTCGGCAATGGTCAGGCCGCCCAGCGCGACGCGCCGCCACAGCGACAGCGGGTCGCCGCGCTGCTGCTGCCTGACCGCGGCGCGCAGGTAGAGCACCGGGCCGGCGTGGTAAGGGCGCGGCCGATAGGTCGTCATGGCGCGCACCATGGTTTCGCGCACCTGCCGCAGTGCCGGCGGCAGCGATTCGGTAAACGCGTCGGGCTTGCAGGTAATGCCGCCGCGGCGCATGCCCACACCTTCCGCGGCCCGGCGCAGCGCGTACTTCAGGTAGCGCACGCGCTGTGCCGCCGGCACCGCGCGCAGCTTGCGCAGCTGCCAGCCGGGATAGTTCCAGCAGTAGCGCATCCAGGTGCGCCATGGCAGGAAATGCTCGCAGACATAGGTGTCGAGCAGGCACAGCAGCTCGACCTGCTCGCCCGCGCGGCTCAGCTGCTGCGCCATCTCGAACACCACCAGCCCGCCGAAGGAGTAGCCGGCCAGCGCGTACGGGCCGCTCGGCTGCAGGGTGCGGATCTGTTCGACGTAGCTGGCCGCCATATCCTCGACGCGCCGCTGCGTCGGCTGTTCGCCGTCAAGGCCGCGCGCCTGCAGCCCGTAGACCGGGCGCGTGGTGCGCAGCGCGTTGACCATGCCCCAGCACTCCATCACCGAGCCGCTCGCGCCATGCACCAGGAACAGCGGCGCGCCGGTGCCGCTGCGCACGGGCACCAGGTTGGGCGAAGGCCGCGGGGACGCGGCTTCGTCGATTGCCGCGGCCAGCCCTGCAATGGTGGGCGCGAACAGCAGCGTCGCCAGTGGAATGGTGCGGCCGGTCGACTGGTGCACGTCCGCCAGCAGCCGCGCGGCCAGCAGCGAATGGCCGCCGAGATCGAAGAAGTTGTCGTCGCGGCCGATCGGGGTGAAGTCGAACAGTCGCTCCCACAGGGCCTGCAAATGGCGTTCGAGTTGCTCGCGCGACGTGCCGGGAGCGGGCAGTTCGCGCGCGGCCAGGTGCAGCGCCGGATGATTGCGGATGGCGTCGAGGCAGTCCGGATTGCGCAACGCCGCGGTATTGCCGACCGGCAGGCCATTGACCGCATTGCGCGCCGCGGCTTCCGAAAGCTTGCCGTTATGCGTGGCCGGCAGCGCGGGCACGGCCAGGATGCGGTCGGGCACATGGGTTGGCGAGGCCCGGCGCGCCAGGTCGCGGCGCACGCGCGCGGCCAGCGCGCCGGTCAGCGCGACGCCGTCCTGCAACACCAGCAGCAGCACCATGCGCTGGTCGTACCGCTCCGCGTGAGTGCGGTCCGGTGGTGCCGTGCGCGCGCGCTGCTCGACCACCATCGCCTCGCGGATCTCGGGGATATCGCGCAGCACCCGGTAGATCTCGCCCGGCCCGACATTGACGCCGCGCACATTGAGCACGCCGTCGGACCGGCCATGCAGCCGCGCCGTGCCTTCGGGCGGAAACTCGATCCGGTCGCCGTGGGTCCAGACCCCCGCATTGGCTGAGAAATAGGCCTTGTGGAAGCCCTGGCCGTCCGCGTCGCCATAGAACCCCAGCGGACGCGACGGGAACGGGTTCGCGCATACCAGCTCGCCGATGCCGCTGGTGGGCGCGCCGTGTTCCCACGCCTGCACATCGAGTGCCAGGCTCTTGCACTGGGCTTCGCCCGCATAGACCGGCAGGTTCGGATTGCCCAGCACGAAGCAGCCGAGGATGTCGGTGCCGCCGGAGATCGACTGCAACGGCAGGGCCTTGACGCGATCGCGCACCCATTCGAACTGCGCGTCGAACAGCACCGAGCCGGTCGACATCATCGCGCGCAATGCGCCCAGGTCGAACTGCTGGCCGGGCACCAGGCCGGCGTCCTCGCACATCTTCAGGTAGGCGGGACTGGTGCCGAACACGGTGACGCGCTCGTCCGCCACCAGGCGCCACAACGCGTCGACCGTGGCGATCGGGCCGTCATAGGTCACGATCTCGACCCCGGACGCCAGCGCCGACAGCTGCCAGTTCCACATCATCCACGCGCAGGTGGTGTGGAAGTACATGCGGTCGCCGGGGCGCAGGTCGGAGTGCAGCCGGTGTTCCTTCAGGTGCTCGAGCAGGCTGCCGCCGGCGCCGTGCACGATGCACTTGGGCTTGCCGGTGGTGCCCGACGAAAACATGATGAAGAGCGGATGGTTGAACGGAAAGCGCTGGAATACGAAGCGCTTGGCGTCGCCACGGTCGATCAGTCCGGCCAGCGTATGAACCGGCTGGCTGACGGTGGCCGGCAGGGTGCCGTCGTCGAGCTGGACGATGCCCTGCAGCGAAGGCAGCGCGGCAGCCACGCCGGCGACATTGTCCGCCAGCGGGATGCCGGTGTCGAAGGCGCGCTGCGCGGTGTGGGCAAGCAGCAGCCGCGGCGCCAGCGGGGCGAAGCGGTCGAGCAGGGTTTCGATGCTCATCTCGGCCGCGGCCGTGGACAGCGTCGCGCCGAGCGCGGTCACGGCAAGCGCGGCGACGATGGCCTCGGCGTCGTTGCGCATCACGCCCACCACGCGGTCGCCTTGGCGCAGCCCCAGCTGCGACAAGGCATGTGCCGCGCGCGCGACACGCTCGCGCAGTTCGCCCCGGGTCAGGCGTTCACGCCGGCCATCGGCGTGGCAAGCGGTCAGCGCCGGTGCGTCGGGGCCCGCGACTTCCAGCCCAAGCAGGTTGTCCGCGTAGTTCAGCAACAGGTTCGGGAAGAAGCGGGCATGCTCGCAATCGTCGCCGACGCAGACCGGTTCGGGGCTGCCCGACCACGCCAGCCCCTGCGACCACTGCAGGAAGCAGCGCCAGAAGGCCCGGTATTCCCGTACCGAGTAATCGTGCAGCGCGCCGTAGCGTTGGAACGACTGGCCGGTGCAGGCCTGCAGCGCCGCGGTGAAGGCGGTCATCTGCGACGCCACGGCGCGCTCGGGCGAGCTGACGTAAATGGGGGTGCGACCCTGGTTGACGCTCGGGCAGCACGAGGCGTCCAACAAGTAAAATCGATCCATCCGATGCTCCTGAGAGACCGGTGCACGCCATTCGAAGTGATGGCGTGTTCATGGCATCGAGATTAATGCCTGGCGGATTCTGGTCTGTGCGTCATCGCACGCATGTCCGGCAGGCTGTCGGAGAGGGCTCGCTTGCGCTGCGGCGCGCGTGCCGGCGCAGCGTTCACGATCGTCCGCCGCGCCATGCCCACGGACTAAGCCTGCCCCCTCATGTATTGGGCATTCCCGCCGCGTCGCCCGTGTGATGAGTTCGGTACCGGTCGCAGGCGCTATTCGACTTCGCCGCTGTCGGTATCGCCAACCTGCGCGTCCCGCTCATGACGCATCGCGGCCGCCGCAAGTGTCGTGGCCGCGGCGGGCGCGGCTTCCTTGCGCTCGCTGTAGCGATCGGTCAGGTAGTCGCTGCGGTCGCGCACGAGCAGCGTGAATTTGCAGAGTTCCTCCATGACGTCGACCACGCGGTCATAGTAAGAGGAAGGTTTCATGCGGCCGCTGGCATCGAACTCCTGCCATGCCTTGGCCACCGACGACTGGTTCGGGATCGTCACCATGCGCATCCAGCGTCCCAGCACACGCAGCGCATTGACGGCATTGAAGGATTGGGAGCCGCCGCAGACCTGCATCACGGCCAGCGTGCGCCCCTGGGTGGGACGGATGCCGCCGAATTCCAGTGGCAGCCAGTCGATCTGGTTCTTGAATACCGCCGTCAGCGTACCGTGGCGTTCGGGGCTGCACCACACCTGGCCTTCCGACCACTCGGAAAGCTGGCGCAGTTCCACCACCTTGGGATGGTCGGCCGGGACGCTGTCGCACATCGGCAAGCCGTGCGGATCGAATACCCGGGTTTCCGCGCCGAAGTGCTGCAGGATCCGTTCGGCCTCGTGCACCAGCAGCCGGCTATATGACGTTTCGCGCAGCGAGCCGTAGAGCAGCAGGATGCGCGGCGGGTGCATGCTGATGCTTGCGGGCTCCAGCTTGTGCAGGTCCGGCGTGTCCAGCACTGCCGGCACGATATTGGGCAGGTCCTGCCTGATCATTCCATCCTCCGTCCCTGCGCATCGCAGGACGCGACCGGCATGCCGGTTCCCGGATGGGCCCCGGCCTCATACCAACGCTGCGACCGGTTGACCACGGCCACCACCAGCAGCATGACCGGCACCTCGATCAGCACGCCCACCACGGTGGCAAGCGCCGCGCCGGACTGGAAGCCGAACAGGCTGATGGCGGTGGCCACCGCCAGCTCGAAGAAGTTGCTGGCGCCGATCAGGCTGGACGGACCGGCGACGCAATGGGCAACGCCCAGCTTGCGGTTCAGCAGGTACGCCAGCCCCGAGTTGAAAAAGACCTGGATCAGGATCGGCACCGCCAGCAGCGCGATCACCAGCGGCTGGTCGAGGATGGCCTTGCCCTGGAACGCGAACAGCAGGACCAGCGTCAGCAGCAGCGCGGTGATCGAGTACGGCCCCAGGCGCCGGACCACGCGCTGGAAATGCCCGGCGCCGCGGCGCAGCAACAGCTTGCGCAGCGCCTGCGAGAGGATCACTGGCACGACGATGTACAGGGCCACCGAGGTGAGCAGCGTATCCCACGGCACCGTGATCGCGGACAGGCCCAGCAGCAGCGCCACCACCGGGGCGAAGGCGACCACCATGATGGCGTCGTTCAGCGCCACCTGCGACAGCGTGAAGTACGGGTCGCCCCTGCACAGCTGGCTCCAGACGAACACCATCGCCGTGCACGGCGCGGCGGCCAGCAGGATCAGGCCGGCCACGTAGCTGTCGAGCTGGTCGGCCGGCAATAGCGGCGCGAACAGGTGGCGCACGAAGACCCAGCCGAGCAGCGCCATCGAGAACGGCTTGACCGCCCAGTTGACGAACAGCGTCACGCCGATGCCGCGCCAGTGCGATTTCACCTGCGCCAGCGCGCCGAAATCGATCTTGACCAGCATCGGGATGATCATCACCCAGATCAGCAGGCCCACCGGCAGGTTGACCTGCGCGTATTCCATCCGCCCGATGGCCTGGAAGAAGCCGGGCAGCACCTGACCCAGCGCGATGCCGGCGACGATGCACAGCGCCACCCACAGGGTCAGGTAGCGCTCGAAAAAGCCGATGGCCGGCGCGGGGGCGGCCGGGGTCGATGCGGCGACGTGCTGGCTGGCCATGGTTCAGCTCCGCGCCAGGCGCTGCAGCGCCGGTTCCAGCTCGGCGTTGCTCATGTCGTCGAGCGGCAGCAGCAAGAGCTGCAGCATGCGGTAGGCGATGGCCTGCCGGGTCAGCTCGAAGGCCTGGCGCTTGTTGTCGTCGCTGCCTTCCGTGCGGGACGGGTCGGGGTAGCCCCAATGCACTTTGACCGGGCTGCCGGGCCAGTACGGGCAGGTTTCCTGCGCCGCGCTGTCGCACACCGTGATCACGATACGCATGGGCGGGGCGTTGTCGCCGGCGAATTCGTCCCAGCTCTTGCTGCGCAGGTCGCCCACCTCGACGCCGGCATTGGCGAGCGCTTCGATGGCGAACGGGTTGACCCGGCCGCTGGGCGCGCTGCCCGCGCTATAGGCACGGACATCGCGGCCGGTGCGCCGCGCCAGGTGGTTCAGCATCCCTTCGCCCAGCACGCTGCGCGCCGAGTTGTGGGTACAGAGGATCAGTACATTGGTAGTCATGAGGCCGGGTCAGGGAGTATCAGGACATCAGGACGGTGAGGCGACCGAGCACGGCGACACCGGCGAGCAAGGATTGCCACCACAGCAGTTCTGCGTCAGGTAAGCCAGCAGGCCATTCATGGTGTCGAAATGCGCCATGTAGATGATCGAACGGCCGTCCTGCCGGCTGGTCAGCAAGCCGGCGCGGTGCAGTTCCTTCAGGTGGAACGACAGCGAGGATGCCGGGATCTCCATCCGTTCGGCGATGCGGCCGGCGGGCAAGCCGGCCGGGCCCGCCTGCACCAGCAGCCTGAACACGGCCAGGCGGATCGAATGGGCGAGCGCGGCAAGCGCGACAAGGGCGTCATCGGTTTCCATGTTTCGACTATATTCGAATAATGAAAACCGGGCAAGCGGCTTTGGTCGCTGTGGTAAGGTTGGCGGATGGTTTCAACGACATCCATGGACGAGACGTCGGCGGCACCCGTGTGGTGTCAGGAGAGTCATGCAGCGTGAGTAATGGGAAGGAAGCGCCGCGGCGCGCACGGCGCACCGACCAGGTTTCCCTCAGCCGGGCCTTGCGCCTGAGCGTGCCGGCGGAAGCCAGGCCCGCGCCGGTCAACCGCAGGGACTGGCTGCGGCAGCGCAAGGAAGAATTGCAGGCGGCCCGTGCCGCCGCCAGGCAGAGGCGCAACCTGCTGAGGGCCGAAATCATGTCGGCCGCGCAGGATATTGCCCGCGAGGAACGCAGCGCCGCGCGGCTCGAAGCGGAACGGCTGAAGGCCGAAGCCAGGTCCGCGCGCACCTACGCGCGCGAAGACGAGCGCGCCGCCGCCAAGTTCGAGCGCGGCCAGCCGAAGCGCCCGGCTGCCAAGACCAAAACGCTGACCAAGGAAAAAAGCAAACTGGTTTCTTACGCCGAGCTGTTGCGGCTGCGCAAGTAACCGTCCTTTCTAGCGGATCTTGTCGAAGCCGGTGGCGGCCCAACGCTCGGCGCTGTCGCGTGTCAGCCGGAAGTCGGGCCGCACCTTGATGGTGGCCAGCACCTCGCCGAAGGCATCCTCGGCGCTCAGCGTGCCGAAGGGCTCGAACTCGTCGGGCGTGATCGCCAGCTTCACGGTCACGCTGCCGGCTTCGGCGTCGATGCTGACCTGCTTGTTGAGCTGCGCATGCAGCTGCTGCTCGTGGCGCCGGATCACTTCGGACGCGGTCTTGACCAGGGTCTGGTGCGCGGTGGCATCGAGCGGCTTGGGGTCGACCTTGTTGCGGCCCATGGTCCAGGGGCCGACCAGCGCCGGCTCGGCGCTGCCGTCGCGGATCATCTCGACCGCCCAGCCTTCGCCATCCTCGTTCTTGATCACGCGGGCGGTCCAGCCCTTGTCGCGCCACAGGCGCGGTTCGTGGATGGTTGGGGCTTCGTGCCCGGGCGGCGCGTCGTCGGTGTGTGGCATCAATCTCGTGGTACGGGTCGGGGAACCCGCGAGAATACTATAGGGCCCGGCAGCAGGCTCCGGCCCACCCTCACGACCGCGCAAACAACGCCTTCCTGATGATGGCGTGGACACCCCAGTTGCCGTTGACCACCTGCGTGATGCCGAAATCCACCGCCACCGAGATCAGCGTCACCGCCTCGTCCTCGCGCAGCCCCTTGACCGTCATCAGGAAGCGGCGCGTCTTGCGGAAGGCATCGCGCATGGCGTCGTCCAGCGTGGATTTCAGGTAGATGTGGCTTTGCGCCATCTGGCCCAGTTCGGTCAGGTGGTTGGGCGAACTGAAGCCATGCAGGATCCATTCGTCGGCGGTCACCACCAGCGGATAGCTCAGGTCCGCGAACGGGCCGGGAAGGCCGGCATGCATGCATATCGCTGAAATCTGATAGAAATATTCAGAAAGAACATTTAGGACATTTCACATGGATTTCCGTACGGTTTCGGGGCAAATTCGGGCGTTTGCCCATCGGCGATTGCGCTGCCCTGGTTGGACGGGAAATGGACCTTGCCACGCTCTATCAGCAAATTTTTACCTCCCATCATCGCTTGTACGCGCTGGAGGGCGGTTCGCCGGTTGCGGAACTGGCCGTTGAGGCGTGGATCGGCCGGGAAGGTGTCTCGATGCTTGCCGAATCGCGCATCCTCGCGCTCAGCGCCAATGCTGGCATCCCGCTCGAGAGCCTGCTCGGCCAGCGCGTCACGCTGCTCACCACGCTCGCCCACGGTGTCCAGTCGCGCCGTACCGGCCTGATCCGGCAAGCCGAGAAGCTCGGCGCAGACGGCAGTCTGGCGCGCTACCGCCTGACCGTGGTGCCCTGGTTGTGGCTGACCACGCAACAGCGCCACAGCCAGGTGTTTCAGGACCGGCGCCTGGACAGCATCATCGAGGCCGTCTTGCAGCCGTATGCACCCTACGCGCAGTGGCGCTATGCCGCCGGCGCCGAGGCCCGCATTGCGGCGATTGGCGCGCGCGCGTACGTGGCGCAGTACCGCGAGACCGACTACCAGTTCCTCTCACGCCTGCTGGCCGAGGCCGGGCTGGGCTACACCGTGGTGGAGGACGGGGAGGCGCCCAGTGGCCATACCGTGGTGATCTTTGCCAACAGCGCGCAGCTGCCGGAAGACGCCGAATCGGCGGCCGCCGACGGAATCCGTTACCACCGTGCGCATAGCCAGGAGGCCCGCGACGCGATCCAGCAGCTGATTTGCGAGACCTCGGTGGGCGTGGGCGGTGTTGCGGTGTCCGCCTGGGATCCGGAAGCCAAGCGCGCGTTCCGTGCTCACGCGCCGGCCCGCTACACCGGCCATGTGAACCGCGCCGCGAGCCCGGACCCCTATCTGTCGGTGAGTCTGTCGCTGGCGCCGGACGCAGCCAGCGCCCAGCGGGTCGCCGAACAGGTCATAGAAGCCATCGAAGTGCGGGCGCTGCGGTTCACCGGGCGCGCCTCGGTACGCTCGCTGCGTAGCGGCACCCACCTGAGCGTCAACGGCTGCCCGCACCTTCCGCCGCTGGAAGACGATGCCGCCGGCTATCCGCTGCTGGTCGACGCCGTCGAGCACTGCGGCATCAACAACCTCGCAGCCGACACGCGTGCGGCGCTCGCAGACCGGCTCGGGCCCTTGGAGGCGGCCCTGTGCTTCGATACCCCGCCCGCGGCGCCGGAAGTCGCGGAGCCTATTCTTGGCCTGCCCAATCTCTTCGCTTTCGGCACCGTTGAGCGGCGCGGGCCTGACGACGCCATCAGGGCGGCCGCCCAGGAGCAAGGCTACGCGTGCCTGTTCCGCGCCTACGATGCCCGGCGGCCATGGCGCGCCGCAGTGCTCGAGTGCAACTGCCCGCGCCTGTACAGCCGATCCGTGCCGCTGGGCGTCCACAGTGCGATCGTGGTCGGCCCGGACGGGCAGACCCAGGCCGATGGCAACGCCGAGCATCACGTCAGCCGGCGCGGGGAGGTTCGGGTGCGCTTTCCCTGGCAGCGCGGCGTGCGCGCCGATGACCGCAGCAGCCGCTGGGTACGTGTGGCCCAGCGGCAGGCCGGCGCCGGTATGGGCTGGCAATGGCTGCCGCGCATCGGCCAGGAGGTGCTGGTCAAGTTCACGGACGACGACATTGACCAGCCCTTCGTGATCGGCGCGGTGTACAACGGCCAGGGTGAGGCCGGCATCGCACCCACGCCGGGCGGCAAGTCTGTGAACAGCACGACGTTCGCCCAGCCCTATGAGGCGAGCGGCATCTATGCGATGGGCTCGGACAACAAGCCGAGCGCCCAGGGCAACCTGGCCGGTGGCAACAGCCCCGCATGGCATGGCATGGGTGCCGCACCGGATGGCCACCGCAACGCCGCCGCGCTGACTGGGTTCAAGAGCCAGGAGCATGGCGGCAAGGGCTACAACCAGCTGGTGCTGGACGACAGCGACGGGCAGCTGCGTACGCAGCTGGCCACCACGGAGCAAGCCACCCAGCTCAACCTGGGCCATGTGATTCACCAACAGGACAACCGCCGCGGCAGTTTCCGTGGCCAGGGGTTCGAGCTGCGCACCGACGGCCACGCCGCCGTGCGGGGCCAGGCCGGCGTGCTGCTGACCACCTATTGCGATGCGGTGACGGGCCGCGCGCTGCCTACTGGTGACAATGCAGCCGGTATCGCGCTGCTGCGCCAGGCAGGGGACCTTGTCAGGACGCTGGGCCAAGGCGCGACCACGCACCAGAGCCAAGGTCTGTCGACCGGGAAGGACGACGAGGCGCCGCTTGCGAAACAGGCCAGGGCCGCCGCGGGCATGGTAGATGGGCGCTCGCTTGAGGCCGCCAGAGACGATGCGGCGGCAGGCAACACCGGTACGTCCGGCAAGGTGCCGCACCAGGCGAATCCCATGGCTCACCTGAACGGCAGGGCCGGCGTGGCGATGGTGGCGGGACAGGACCTGCAGCTGGCCAACGGAGAGAGCGTGGTGCTGGCCAGCGGCCTGGACAGCTCGATCGCTGTGTCGGGGCAAGCGCGCGTGCACGCTGGACAGGCCATCGGCATCGCGGCTGGCCTGTCCGCCGCCGGCGAAGGCAACGTCGGGCTGCAGCTGACGGCGGGGCAGGATGATATCGAGCTCCAGGCGCAGCATGATCTGCTGAAGCTGGCAGCGCGGGAGGATCTGACCATTGTGTCGGCCAATATGAATGTGGACTTTGCCGCGGCGAAACGCATCCGCATCGCGACCGCCGGCGGCGCCGCCCTCACTATGGAGAGCGGCAATATCACCTTCGAATGCCCGGGACCGATCACCTACAGGGCGGCGACGAGGAGGTTCGAGGGGGCCGAGAGCACGCCGTATTCGTTGCCGCAGTTTCCGCAGACGGCGTGTCTCGATTGTTTGCTCAAGGCGGCAGCCGCCGGCATGCCGCTGGCTACCGTGTAGAAGAGGCGCCCATGTACTTCGCAGTCGCGTCGCGCGATCCCAAGACATGGCTTGATGGCCTGTTGCCACGCATGGACAGTACCGAGGGCCTGCACTGGTCTGCCCTCGTTGACGGCGCGTTCGACCACGGTGCGGGCCCCTTCCGGACAGCTATCCCGCGCCACGCGTTATACGGGGAGAACGGCACGCTGCGCGACTTGTTGTCGGCCTCCCCTTACCTGTTGCCGTTGGACGGACTGGCCGGCGAGGAACGGCACGCCATGCTCTCGGCGTTGGGCAAGCATTGCCAGGGCAGGCCGATGCTGAGCTTCGTGGCTTCATGGGAAGCCCCGGAGCGCCTGGTGCAGCTGTGGCAATCTTGCCTGCAGCCGGTAGTCGAGGGCGATGACTCGCGTTTCCTGCTGCGCTTCGCCGATACACGCGTGCTTTCCGCTCTGCCTGTTGCCCTTGGTCCAGCCGCGTGGGCGCAGCTGACAGCCCCTGTCGCGCAGTGGCACCTTGTGAATCGCGATGGCCTGATCGAAACTCTGCCGCTTGGCGGGCACCGGACCGAACCCGAAGCGCATCGATCCGGGCCGCTTAAGCTCACCCAGGATGAACTCGACCGGATGGTGGACGCAGCGATGCCGGATGCCTTGCTGGACGCGCTGTACCGGCAAGCTCCTGGCATCCTGGCCGCGACTGAACGAGTGCAATCACATCGGCGCGTCGCTCAGGCCTTCGCGCTGGCCAGGCAGCATCGCGTTGAGGCGATGCCGGACATGCTCCTGCTGGCTTCCTATGCCTTGGCAACGGGAGAAGCCGGCCTGCAGTCGCCCGGGCTTCAGCAACGCTTGCGTGAATCACACAAATCCCCGGAAGCACTGCGTGAGTATTTGTTCGCGGAGGCAAGATGGTAATGGTCACGGTGAGGGCATTCGTCATGGCATCATCCAGCCGCATAACGGATAACCAATGATGGCTACAAAAATGATCCGAAGTTCGTCTGTTGTAATTCTGGCGGCGGTGCTATTCGGCATGGTCGGGTGTGGCAAAGCGGAGGCACCGCAGGCCGCTATCGAAGAGGACGATACGCTCGGCGGCCAGATCGGCGTGCTCAATTACACCGACGTGCCGATCGGCGTTGTGTACGTCGATGGCCAATGGGCTGGGGGGATGGTCGCGAATGCTGGGGGCACCAGTTGGACC
>NZ_AQUR01000058.1 GCF_000372525.1 Cupriavidus neocaledonicus | reverse complement strand
TCGGGCGAGACCTCGGTGCCGTACTGTTCGGCCAGAAACGCCTGGATCTCGCGCAAGGTCATGCCGCGCGCATACATGGCGATGATCTTGTCGTCGAACCCGGTGAAGCGCCGCTCGTGCTTGGAATCAGGATCGGATCAAAGCTGCCGTCGCGATCGCGAGGGATGTCTAACCGCAGCGGCCCGTCGTCGGTCAGAACCGTCTTATTACTTGACCACTACAGCCTGGGTGCTTCCCTACACCTATGACAAAAGTTTGTGACAACTCAACGCATTGGTCTACCCTCGAGGAACTTCAAAGTGTCGGGATCGATTCCAACTCTGCGACAGGAGCGGCCATCCACGACAGTCGCGGGAGCGGGCGTGTAGGGCTGCATAACGGTAAATGCATGGCTGCGACGATGGTACGCAACTTGCTGATCTTCGCGAACCGCAGAGCGTATGGAGCCGTTATGTCGCGAAAGGCGAGGGCTGCCGATCTTTTTGACCAACCGAATTGTGCGAAGAACCGGGCCAAGAGCGAGGAAGAGCGAAAGCTGGGCTGCTCAAGGCAGCTTTCACCGGGCGCGGCCGCTGGGGGCTGCGCTTTCGATGGGGCAAAAATTGCACTTCAGCCTGTAGCTGACGTGGCGCACCTCGTGCATGGACCAATCGCATGCGAAGGCAACTCTTGGGACAACCGCCAGGCGGCCTCATCAGGGCCGACGCTCTATCGCACTGGCTTCACGACTGACATCAATGAGTTCGACGTGATCTACGGGGGTGAACGACGTCTATTCCGTAGCGTCCGCGAGATCATTGAAAAGTACAATCCACCTGCGGTCTTTGTTTATCAAACGTGTGTTACTGCGTTAATCGGCGATGACATAGATGCAGTGTGCAAGCAGGCTTCAGTAGAATTCAGTAAGCCAGTTATACCGGTGCACGCGCCTGGGTTCGCTGGATCAAAGAACCTCGGCAATAAGCTTGGCGGCGAGGCGCTTTTGAATTATGTGATAGGTACCCGTGAGCCGGCATATACAACGCCCACAGACATCAACGTAATCGGCGAGTACAACCTGTCAGGCGAGTTATGGCAGGTAAAGCCGCTCTTGGACGAACTTGGCATCCGTCTTTTGTCGTGTATAACTGGCGATGGCCGGTACAGCGATATTGCGAGCGCGCATCGGGCCAGAGCAAACATGGTGGTCTGTTCGAAGTCCATGGTCCATGTGGCAACTAAGATGCAAGAGCGTTATGGGATTCCATACCTTGAGTGCTCATTCTACGGAATTGGCGACACAAGCAACGCTCTCCGCCAGATCGCGAGTCTGTTGGTGCAGCGAGGGGCATCTGGAAAGCTGTTAGACAGTACAGAGCGCCTGATTCAAGCTCAGGAGGAGCGGGCATGGGAGCGGATTGCCACGTACCGTGCGCGTCTTGAAGGTAAACGGGCGCTGCTAATCACAGGTGGCGTGAAATCATGGTCAGTTGTGGCTGCGTTACAGGAGGCCGGCTTAGAAATCATTGGCACAAGCGTGAAGAAGAGTACCAAGGAAGACAAAGAAAGAATCAAAGGGATCCTCGGACAGGACGCGCTCATGTTCGATAACATGACGGCGCGCGAGATGTACAAGCTATTGCACGATGCAAAGGCCGACATCATGCTGTCTGGTGGGCGCTCACAGTTTATCGCATTGAAGGCGCTTATGCCTTGGCTTGACGTAAATCAAGAACGTCATCATCCGTATGCCGGGTATGAAGGGATCGTGGAGTTGATCCGAGAGATAGAGCGTACTATTTACAACCCGGTGTGGCAACAGGTGCGAATCCCAGCGCCGTGAAATAACGGAGGTGAAGTCGACTGGTCAAAAGATTCGCGGCACAGCTAATGTACTCGGAATACTAAGCCGCCACAGAATCCAGGAAGTACATCTCTACGCGTGGCGGCGGTCTAGGAAAGTGAGGAGACCATTATGGCTATCGTGATCCAATCTGAAAAAGCCTGCACGGTAAACCCGTTGAAGACTAGCCAGCCGCTCGGCGCTAGCTTTGCGGCTATGGGGCTTGAGGCCTGTATGCCCGTATTGCACGGCTCACAAGGTTGCACGTCGTTTGCCTTGGTTTTGCTGACGCGACATTTCAAGGAAGCAATCCCGCTGCAGACTACCGCAATGGATGAAATCTCTGCGGTTTTGGGCGGATACGATAATGTCGAGACGGCATTGCTTAACATCCGAAAGCGCGAGGCGCCGAGAATCATTGTGGTCTGTTCAACAGGTCTCACCGAGACCAATGGCGAGGATCTCGATGGTCATCTAAGAGCTATACGCAAAGGTAATCCAGAACTTTTCAATACAGAAATTGTGTATGTCTCGACGCCAGATTATGTTGGCGCTTTCGAGGACGGCTACAGCAAAGCTGTGGTGGAGATTGTCATGGAGCTGGTAGAGCCGCTGCCTGCTATTTATCGACAAATTAGCGTGTTGCCGGGAAGCCATTTATCGCCGCGCGACGTTGAAGAACTACGCGTGATAGTCCAGTCATTTGGCCTAGACCCAATAATCCTCCCTGACATTTCCGGTTCGCTCGATGGCCACTTTGATTCAGAATGGCGTGGCGTAACGCGGGGCGGAACCACGCTCGAACAAATCCGCGCTGCTGGGGCATCTTCTTTCACAATTGGCATTGGAGAGCAGACTCGTGCTGGTGCGCGAGCGTTACAGGAAATATGTGGCACGCCATTTGAAATCTTCGAACGTCTCACGGGTCTAGAACCTAACGATCGATTATTGCGGCTTCTCGCGCAGTTGTCAGGGCGAGCCATTCCAGAGAAGTATCGTCGGCAGCGTGAACAACTTCTGGATGCAATGCTGGACAGTCACTTCTATACGGGGGGTATAAAGGTTGCGATTGGTGCAGATCCGGACATGCTCCTTTCGGTTGGGTCACTGCTGCACGAGCTAGGGGCAGAACTATCAGTCTGCGTCAGCACGACCCCATCTCCAGCGCATGCGCTTTTGCCCGCAAGCGAAGTAGTGCTGGGCGACTTGGAAGACATGGAACGTGCGGCTGGCAATTGCGACGTGCTAATCACTCACTCGCATGGCCGCCAAATGGCTGCGCGACTCGGTAAGCCGCTGATGCGCGTAGGCTTCCCCGTATTCGACCGCGTCGGAAATGCACATCGATGTCAGATAGGATATCGAGGCACGATGGACCTGATTTTCGAGATTGCAAATCTGATGCTCGAGCGAATCCAGTTCCGCGCACCGAAGGATTAGCCCCTATCCACGATCAATACCCATCGCGCTCCGGAAACACCGGTGATCTGATCTCAAGGTTTCCTCCAGCCACTATGTGATCCTACAAGGAGACGGCACATGAAAATCGCCTTCGCTACGCAAGATAAGGAGCATGTTGACGCCCACTTTGGGTGGGCGAAACATATACTCGTCTATGACGTGACAGCCGCCGCGCACAGGTTCATCCAGGCTTTCGATTTCAGCGACACGCCACAGAAGCACGACAACGAAGAGAAACTGGGTCAAAGGCTTGAAGCAATCCATGACTGCGCGATATTGTACGTCGCCGCGATTGGAGGTGCCGGAGCCGCGCGGGTTGTTGCGCTGAAGATCCACCCTATCAAGGTGGCAAAGGCGGAGCCTATTGAAACGATCCTTAGAAAGCTGCAGGAGGTGTTGAAGGGGACGCCGCCTCCGTGGTTAAGGAAGGTGATCAAGAAGGATTCGGGCACGGCATACGATTTGGGCGCGGACGACGGGTTAGCGAATAATCGCGCCTACCTCAAAGAGAAGGACTATCCTCCGCCACAAATAACTGTTGGTGCTGAAACTGACAGCGAAGACAGGATAGATGACCCTGAGGCAACAAAAGCTCGTTTGAAAAGATTGAACACGCTTGCGGTGCAAGCCAAGATGGATCTACACGATTTATCCGAAGAGTTGCCGGCCAGTTGGGAGAAAATTTTAGTGGTTGCCAGACGCTGCCACGAAATCCACGCCGCGTTGATGGAGGCGCGGAAAACCGCCGGCTTGGCTTATAAGTGAATATCGCGAGAATGCAAACGTGAATGACAACTTTACTGTAGTGCTACCAAGTGGCGCGATCTGGACACCGAGCTTCGTAAATTCTATCGATCATCATAATTGTATCGGCTGTGGCCGATGTTTTCGTGTGTGTTCGCGCGGTGTCCTTCAATTGGTTGGAGTGAGCGAGGATGGCAGCCATATTTCCCTTGAGGGGGAGAACGAGAATGAGGAGGAGCTTGAGAAGAAGGTTATGACAATCTTGCATCGCGAGTATTGCATAGGTTGCACCGCTTGCGCGAAGATTTGTCCAAAAAAATGTTATACGCACGCGCCTGCTTAGGCCTTTGTTATGACGAAGATGAATTTTCACAGTACCCTAATGCGTCACGCGGTAGATGACGACGACTGCACGGTGCTGACGCTAGCTGGCGCCATTTCGTCGACGTTAGAGGAAGGAAATGTACATGGCCTCCCCATAATAGGACTTGACGCCAATGAAACTAGGTGGCTGCTTGCACACTGGTTTCCAGGTGCCGAGTATGCCTTATCTTTGGAGCTAAATAGGGAGGCAAACGCGCCAGACCCGATGTACTATGACGAAGTCGAAGAACTCGTAGCCTTGCTTGAGGCACACGCAGATCCGAGTGCCGGTACACCCATCGAGGTGCGCTGTGTTTCTCATGCATTGGCTTGCGGGTGTTTGAAAGACAAACATCTCTGGCAAAACTTACGCCTTCCATCCCGGGCCGCGCTGTTAGAGGTTCTGAGGTACTGGTTTCCCATGCTTGCCGAAAAGAACGTCCATGGAATGAAGTGGAAAAAGTTCCTCTACAAACAGCTATGTGAGCGTGATGCGCTATACGTGTGCAGGGCTCCGAGTTGCAGTGTTTGCCCCAGTTTCGGAGACTGTTTTGGGCCTGAATGACGAAAAAATAATCGCTTTTTACAAGTAGAGAACTGTCAGGGCCGGAACATATAAAAAGGATAAGGAGACTCATATCAGTTGGCGTTATCTCAATGGTGAACGAGCGAGAAAGGAATCAACGATATCTAAACCGATGCTGTTGTCGGGGTCCAGGCAGCGAAGTTTGTTCATCAGTTGGAGCGCCATGGCATGCTCGCCAAGCCGTATACTAAATAACGTCTGGGCTTTTAGGGTAAAGAGCCAGAAGCGAGCAGGGCCTGAAATAGTGAAGTCAGCGTCGCCAGGCCATACTGCCCGCCAATCAATGTTGATAGACGCCTGGCGCGCAGCAGCTACCAGGGCTTTGCCTGCGACTTCCCGCGCTTTTCGAAGCTTGCCGCAGCTTGCTTGTAACTTATACAGCATATAGTACGGTGGTAAGCAGGTGGGGAAGGAAAGAACTGTCGTCCATAAAATTACTTCCGCATCGTCATTTCCCCCTTCCGGAATTGTATTAATCAACTGCATGCCCGGGGGAGTGGCAGTGCTGCCAAAAAATTCGGCTAATTCGATATCGGTAATGAGGTTCATTCTTCTCTCCTGCAAGGTGGGGCGCCGGATGGTGTCTTTGCTTCCAGGCTGATGCGATGACCGCCGGAATGGTGAGTTGGGCGCACGTGCATCATAAAGAAGCAGTCCATACAGAAGGCCACTTGGATTAACGTCTCAGACGGTATGCAGGATTCAGCTTAGGGAAGAAGTTCTGAGATTATTTGTAAATGTGGCGCAGCAGTATGGTCAATACTGCTCATTTCATTGCGCTGTGGACTCAGCCGAACTTGAACTGGATGCCATGTCCGCCTCGCGGGTATTCCCATTCGACGTTACTGTGGTCGGTGCAGAGAATGCGGCAACTGCCGCATTCGAGGCAGCCGTCGGTAATGAGCGTAACGGCACCGTTGGTCTCAATGCGATAGCAAGAGGCTGGGCAGATGTAGGTGCAGCTTTTGTCGGCACAGTTATTGGCGCATACCTCCGCGTTCTTGACATGGATATGTGGCCTACCTACATCCACGCGATAGCGGTTTTGATATAGCTTTTCTTCGATGTTGACTATTACTTTTCTCATCGAAATGCCCTCCAGAGTTTGTACGCGTCGCCAAGAAGGCCGGGCAGAGTCCGGCTCTTTCGAAACTTTCCGATGATTTCATGTTTTTTCGTCGTCTTATCGATGCCGTCCACGGTAATCATCGTACGTGCTGCGAATGCGAGCAGGTCAGGATACGTCGTAAAGAACTGGGGGTTCTGTCGGAGGATCTCTGGCATGTGGCGATATTTGTGTAAATCTTTTATCACGAAGCTCCTATCGAGCGCGCTCTTGTACGCAGAAAGTACCTCGGCGCGGTAGCCACGACCCATGGCCTTTGCTCGAATTGCCGTTTCAGCAGCAAGGCGGCCTGTCGTCATTGCTAGGTTAGACCCCTCTCGATGCGCGGAATTGACGAAGCCTCCGGAATCGCCCACTATCATCCATCCATTGCCATATACTTTTGGAATCGTATTGAAGCCACCTTCTGGAATCAGATGTGCACAGTACTCCTTCATTTCGCCTCCATCAATTAGCGGCGCTATCGAGGGGTGGTGCTTCATCTTTTCGAGCAACTCATAAGGGCTCATGCGGTGTACGGAATTCTTGAAGTCACTTAACATGCAACCAACGCCGATGGTCAGGGATTCTCTATTTGTATAAAGAAAGCCCGTGCCCGTCATGCCATTGGTGATGCGGCCGACCATTTCAATAGCGACGCCTTCGTCCCCTGAAACGTTAAAGCGCTGGCGAATGGTTTCCTCGGGAAGAAAGAGAATCTCTTTGACAGCGAGCGCAACGTTATGCGCTTCAATTTCGCTGTGAAATTTTGCCTTTCGGGCGAGAGTTGAGTTGACGCCATCTGCGAGAATCACAATGTCTGCATACACGTCACCCTCCTCCCGGTCGCAGTGAACGCCGACAACTTGATCTCCATCCATAATCAGTTGATTCACCGTCGTCTCGCAGATGAGAAATCCGCCGGCCTCTCGGACCTTTGATGAGAACCATTTATCGAATTGAGCGCGGATAATGGTGTAACGGTTGTACGGTGGTTTGTTGTAGTCGTCGCTTCGTACGTGCGTGCCTACGAACGACGTATCGTCGAGCATCCACATGCGTTGCTCAATGATGTGCCGCTCGAGCGGTGCGTCGTCGCGAAATTCTGGGATAATTTGTTCGAGGGCATTCGCATAGAGAATCGCTCCCTGAACGTTCTTACTGCCCGGATACTCACCGCGCTCAACTTGGAGAACCTTTAGACCGGCCTTGGCCATCAAGTAGGCAGCGGCGTTTCCGGAAGGGCCTGCGCCAACGACAATTACGTCAAAACGCAAAGGTTCTGTCATTTGACTACCCTCATATGTCTGGACTTATGCTGCGCCAAGTGATCCTCGCAAGCTTGAGTCAATGCAGGCAGTAGTTGCATGGCATCTCCTACGATACCGTAATGCGCGTAGTCGAAGATTGGTGCGTTTTCATCAGTGTTGATGGCCACGATCACGTCAGAACTTTCCATCCCGACGCGATGCTGGATGGCACCGGAAATTCCTGCGGCGATGTAAAGTTTTGGTCGAACGGTTTTACCCGTTTGCCCTACTTGGCGCTCGGCTTCGACCCAGCCAGCTTGCACGCAGGGGCGAGTCGCACCCACTTCGCCGCCGAGGACACGCGCCAGATTGAAGACCAGCTTGAAGTTTTCAGGGTTCTTAAGGCCCTTTCCCCCACTTACAATCACATCCGCATAAGGAAGGTTAATCTTATTGCTTTTTGAATCGGCAATAAAATTGAGCAACTTCGTCACGATGTCGGACTCGATCATACCTAGTTGCTCATGAATAATCTCTCCGCAACGGCCGGTCTGAACTGGCGGCATCGCCATTACGCGCGGACGGACCGTCGCCATCTGAGGTCGGCATGCAAGTGTCATGATCGTACAAAGAAGTGAGCCACCGAAGGTTGGACGAGTGGCCGCAAGAGCGCGCGAGGTAGAGTCTATGCTCAAGCTAGTGCAATCGGCCGTCAGCCCCGTCGAAAGAGTCGTTGCCACAGAGCCGGCAAGATCTCGACCCATAGTGGTCGCCCCGAGAAGCAGGATCTCCGGACGATATTTGCTAACTAGATCGGTCAATCCTTTCGTGAATGGTTCATTCCGATACCCCAGCAACACGGGATCGTGGATCACATACGCCTTATTTGCACCGAAACCAAATGCTTCAGTTGCAAACTGCTCAAGGGGCTCTTCAGGGCCGCCGAGCGCGACAATTGCTACCTCACTGCCCAGCTTGTCTGCGAGCTTATATGCCTCTCCTAGGAGCTCCCACGACACGCTATGAACCTGACCCTGATCGTGTTCAAGGAACACCCATACACCCTTGTAAGTTTTCAGGTGCTCAGGCAACTCAAGGTGGCGGTTGCTGCCCCTTCTAACGGTGGTGTTCGGCATATTGTGTGAACTAACGGGGGAATTCATGAGAACCTCTTCATTAACAGGTCTGCCTCCAATGTTGGATGACGGGCCAGGATCTTTTGAACAAGTTTGTGGGAGACTTCGCGGAGGTTCGCGGCACCCACTTCCAGAATTTCGGCTTTCTCGTCCTTTTGCGCTGGGCCGAAGACTTTGCTGACTACGGTGGGCGAGCCTTTGAGCCCAATCCTATTCAAGTCAGTGATGCCGGCTTGTTCTCGATTCCATTTGCGTATCGGAACCGCCGCCGCGTGTATCATCGCGGGGAGTGTTGCAAAACGTAATTCGTTCGTGTTCTCAAGCATCGTTATGAGACAAGGCAGCGTGGTCTGAAGCACTTGCACGCCTCCTTCCGCACGACGCTCGACGACGATTGAACGCTTATTTAAATCCGTTTCAACGATCCTTGATACATAGGTAAGCAGTTGGAAGCCGAGCCGTGTCGCAATACCAGGTCCGACTTGCGCAGTGTCGCCATCGATGGTCTGCTTACCGGTAAAGACCATATCCACTGTTTGTTGAGTCGTGATCTTTTGGATGGCAGCGGCAAGCGCGTAGGACGTCGCAAGCGTATCAGCTCCGGCGAAAGCGCGGTCGGTAATGAGTATGGCATCGTCAGCGCCGAAGCTGATGCACTTGCGTAGCGCGTCCTCGGCCTGGGGCGGCCCCATGCATAGCGCCGTGAGTCGTCCGCCGAAGCGGTCCTTCAGCCGTAACGCCTCCTCTAGTGAGAAGAGGTCGTATGGGTTGATGATAGCTGGAACGCCTTGGCGCATTATTGTATTGGTCACCGGATGCACCCGAATCTGCGCTGAATCGGGGACTTGCTTGATACAGACAACAATATGCATGGTTCCTTCTCCGCGTCAGACGGTGTCGCGCTTTCCCACCGAAGCGCGAAGGTTGTCAAGGCTAACGTACCTTCGTGCTTCTGCCTCCCCAAAACACCTGAAAACCTTCTGTTCCGCTGGCGTTGACGACACGAAATCGTTGTAGGCTTTGAGCAACAAGCTGCGATAAAACTCGAACAGCGCGGTGCCGTTGTCCAAGGGAGGCTCTTCTTGTTGCTCGATGTACTGGAGGAACCTTTTTAGGATATGTAGACGGCTAACGTTCAAAACTGTTTCGTCGAATGCGATGTCAAAATGCCGAAAAAAGTCCTCAGTCGAAGAGAGGTGTTGCTGCTGATGGAGGTGTCCTTGCATATCTTTGAAGTAGGTTAAAAATAGGGTGTGTGACGTAGATGCGGGCCGCGCTATTTCGACGGGCCGACGTTTATTGTTAGCTAACGCTACATGGACAACCTATGGTCGCTAAGAATAGGAATCATTGGCTTTGCTTGATATCTCCGGCGCCTGCTCGCGTTGTCGCGATAACAACATTTTTGTAACTACTCGGTCCTGGAAAACGGCCTCAGAGTTACCCGAATCTTTGTAATCTGGGTGCGGATGCGTCTTAGCAGGCAATGCATCGTGCTTGTCGCATCGTCTCAGCCGGGAATCGAAATGGGATACGCGGGAGTGTGTATCCCAACGCCTAACTCGATGGGAGCACATATGCGTTCTTATTTTTTTCGACGGCACTGCCCAGTGAGACGAATCTTGGGCAAGAGAAGAGATCTGGACGAACGTATTACTATCGACACCTGTATCCTGCTCAATCAAATGCCGTGAACCCGTCACGACTTCCTTGAGCGCTGCCTTGCCCTTCGGGTGAACCATGCCATTTACCGCTGGGCTCACATGTGGGGCGCTGGAGTTGAGCGCAGCTAGTGTATGTGCGGTAGCGAGACCGACATCATGTTGCAAATAGATTTCTACATCGTGCAGCCTTGCAATGAGGTCGTAGGCCGAAAACTGGAGAATTGCACCAACTTTGTTGGAGAATTGGATCCACTGTTCACCATACATCCTCGGGCGCAGCGCGACTTCCACAAGGAATGAAGGGTGCGGACGCGCAAGGTTTGCCATACGAATAGAGCTTCCTGTGTGGCATTCCTCTATCTTCCGGATAAGGTACGCGATCAGAGATAATGCCAAAATTCGCGACAGCCGCAGATGGTTAAAATAGCGATCGGAAACGGAGATGGACAAGTATACAAACTCAGCTTTGCAGCACAGGGCAGCGATTTGCTTGGTGTCTGTCGAGCAGCCGGAAATTGTTGTTGCCGGCTTGAGGTTTATGTCCCCAGTAGCATCGATAAGCGTTATCTCCTCATCACCCATTGCAAATATTGCTGTAAGCAGCTCCGGAATTTCTCCATGCGCGAGTATGCCGGCAATCGCACAATTTTCTTCTATCCGATAAAGGCTCATTGCGGGCCGTTTTAGGCCGGACAATGTTCTCTCGATAATAATCGGTTTAAGCATCGCGGTAGTTGCCTTTGCGCTTCATTGGTCCTACACGGTCGAGCAAGCGTTGTGCCAGCCGAGTTCAATAAGCTGGAGCGCTATCTTCAAGAGCGGCAGCGGCGACGCTGTCAGTAAACGTTGGGGGCTTCGCACATTTTTCGTGTCGCGAATGTCTCTGTCCGGACAAGCTGCTGGGTGCCGAGAAGAGGGAGCCGTATTAGGCCAATTTAGCTACCCTGTTTTCGCAGTGAGCTTCGAGCTGGCTTCAACCCACACGCAAGACGAATGCGCTGCTGTCGAACTTATAGAACGCCGGCAGATGCTGCGCCCTCATACCGGTCGAGATGCTCCTTGCGCGATGGCACGGATTTCGCTTTTTGGCGGATGTACAACTACTCTCGATGTGAAGGAAAGAGTTATGCGAAATAGGGCGTGCACGCGACCATCGGCTGCCTGTTTTGAAGGCGGGGAGAAAGTTGTGCCCCTAATGCCAACTAGCAGAACATCGGCCCTACGGGGCGAGGGTACTCCGTCTGTTGGAGCCAGCGTGTTGAAGTGCGAGTCGCCTGGAGAGGCCGAGGGGATGCGGCCGGGGGTGTGGGATAAGATAAAAGATCATCCGTGCTACTCAGAGGAAGCGCATCACCATTACGCGCGCATGCATGTAGCGGTTGCGCCCGCCTGCAACATTCAGTGCAACTACTGTAACCGCAAGTACGACTGTTCAAACGAGTCGCGACCTGGCGTTACGTCGAGAAAGCTGACGCCAGAGCAGGCAGTGAAGAAGGTGATGGTTGTCGCGAGTCGCATACCGCAACTGACGGTGGTGGGTGTTGCTGGGCCCGGTGATTCGCTCGCGAGCCCAGGAACCACGTTTGAGACGTTCCGTTTGCTTAAGGAGCGAGTTCCCGATGTCAAACTATGTCTCTCAACCAATGGCCTCGCGTTGCCTGACTTTGTGGATGACATCTGCCGATACAACATTGATCATGTGACAATAACCATCAACATGATCGATCCGGTTGTCGGGGCAAGAATTTACCCGTGGATTTTTTGGAACCGTCGCCGGTTGACAGGGACGGACGCCGCGTGCGTGTTGCATGAGCGGCAGATGCAAGGGCTCGAGATGCTAACAGAACGAGGCGTACTGACGAAAATTAATTCGGTGTTGATTCCGGGTATTAACGATAAACATTTGATTGAGGTAAATCGTGCTGTGAAACAGCGAGGTGCGTTCCTTCACAACATTATGCCGCTAATCTCCGACCCGTCGCACGGTACGTACTTCGGCCTGCACGGACCACGAGGACCTACCTCCCGTGAATTGAGGACAGTACAGGAAGCTTGTTCGGGCGGTCTGAAATTGATGCGGCATTGCCGGCAGTGCCGAGCGGACGCGGTAGGACTCTTGGATGAGGATCGCGGTGCCGAGTTTTCACTGGAGAGTATCGAGCAGATGGATATCGGCTATGACCGAAACATCCGCCAAGAGTACCAGTTCCGCACGGAGACTGAGCTCATGGCGCAACGTGAGGCAAAGCGGGAAGTGCCAGCCTTAACCAAGGTCAGGAAAGCGACAGGAGCACTGAAGGTCAATATCGCCGTTGCAACGAAAGGCCGGGGTCGCGTGAATGGGCACTTTGGGAATATCTCTGAGCTAAAAATCTTCGAAGTTAGCGCCTCTGGCGCGCACTTTGTGGGTTACCGCCGGGTTGAATTGTATTGCCAAGGGGGGTACGGTGACGATGAACGACTAGTACGTATCATACGCGCGATCAACGATTGTCATGCCATTTTTGTGGCGAAAATTGGTATCTGTCCGCGTAAGGAACTCGCCGATGCGGGCATCGAGTCGGTGGAGCAGTACGCGGGGGAAATTGTTGAGGTCGCAGCACGATCTTGGTTCAATGATTACTCAAGCCGTGTGGCTGGTGGCGGATCGCTGCGTAAACATTGCGACGAGACGCATGATCAGGCAAAGGATGTCTAAAAGGCTCCAACGACCGTTTGATGTGCAAAGGCCATGCAAGCGCGGAGGAGTAGTACCGTACTTTAAATTGTAAGGAGCGTATCTATGGCCTTGAAGATTATTGCCTCAGCCTGCACCGGCTGCTCGGCGTGCGAGGCGCAGTGCCCAAATGCTGCCATTAGTGAGAAAGGTGACGTGTTGGCAATTGATCCTAAGAAGTGCACTATGTGCGAGGGACTCGATTTTCCGCAGTGTCTGTCGGTGTGCCCCGTGGACGATTGCATAGTAACGGCTTAGCCTGGCCATAGCGCTCTTCTTGAAGGCGTGTTTATCGATCTGGTTCATTTCATGGCTCAAGCCTTACCGGTAGCGAAACTATGAATTGCCGGAAAATATGGAACTAGGATCCGTCGGCGTTACATCGTCGGTGGGGTGCGAACATGCTTCTATAGTGGAGGGCAAGTTTGTGGATGCTAATTTAGAGACTGATCTCGGGGAAAGGCGATGTCGAGGCCAAAGCAGCTCTTATGTAACTCCGAGAGGGGTGACACCGTTGAAATAGCCTTTGAACCTAGGTTTGAGGTTGGCGAGCGCGTAATCGCACGGTCGATGGTTCGCAATGATGGTACGTTTTTTGGGAAAAGCATTGGCGAAGTTATCGTGAATAAAGGAGATATTGGCTACGTCACTAGAATCGACACCTTTCTGCAACGATTCTACATCTATGCTGTTCACTTCGTCGCGGATGATCGTCGCGTTGGCATGCGCGCAAGAGAACTCTGCACTCTGGACTACTTAAATGAAGGCGTATGCGCGCCTATACGTGACCACATCGCGGGTCCACCGTCCATCACAGACGGGGGAATTTTTGACGGGGCCGTTCTAAATTCCAAGGGGGGAGTCGATCGCTAAAAGGTGCCGGCGTGCTGTTGTATGGAATCCAGACGAACCGGCGGTATTTTGCCGGCTAAGAGAAACTGCCTGTTGTCGCTGTTGTCGCGCAAGAGATCGATTCCCCGGCGAGATGTGGCGGAACCAGACCAAACGGGTAAGCTGTCCTTACAGGTCCTTTTGTACGTAATGAGTCGATTATGCTTGTCGGGGCAATGACAAAATGTGTGTGGTTTGTCTGGAGAATTTTTCAATACGCGAAGGTCAATGCATGGCGGTGAACCTGACAAATCCTTTGTAACGGAGTGTTTGCCATACACTGTGTTTCCAGTTTCTCCGTTTTTGGAGGCCAAAAATGAAAATTATGATTCGAAAGGATATTACAGGTACACTTAAGGCATATCTGCCAAGAAAGGACCTTGAAGAGCCGATAGTTTCCATGACGAAGGATCAAATGTGGGGCGGCCTCGTTAAGCTTGGGAATGGTTGGCAGTTTCAGTTACCAGAGATGGCGCCAGATACTAGGCTTCCAGTGACTGTCGAAGCTAGAAGAGTTGATTCTGGAGGCAAATGACATGGCGCTCACTGGCGATCAGATCAATATTATAACGGAATTGATTCGCAAGGAATCATCACTTCCCGAAGTTGCGGCTAAGTGGCAAAGCTGCTATCCGGATGTTCGTGCAATCCGGGTGAGCGATCTCGAAATGCGGTACGAAAGACCGGTTATAGAATTGGCTGGGCGGCGCGTCTATTTTGGTGCATCCACGGGCGTCTGCATTTCTATAACATCGGAGCCAAGCCACGCGAATATGCTGATCCTCACGGAAAATTGGGCATCCAATGAAGATGGATAACATTACCATAATATTTGAATGGGGGATTTCATAACTGAATGGATTTCATCTTTACTAAGTGAGGAAATGGCCTCTCATAGACGACCATAATGGTTTAAAAGTTGGCTAAACAACGGCTAAGTCGACCTCGGGGTCTCTTCTCTAGGACCTCTCGAATGTACGACGACTCTCCGTACGTGGTTACGATGGATTTCCAAAAAAAGCATAAGGTATTCTACATTACCGCTGGGCACGGCGTTTGCCGTTCAGTTTTACGAAATTGTCCGATGGCTAGCGTGAAGCTGCCAAACACGTCTCTGTTTCACACAGGCTGTGCCAGCCTTAATGATTCAAGTTAATAGGTCAGTGGGGGCGACGCGAGGGCGTGTTAGTTGCCAAGCGACGTATTTCGACACAGTGCGATCGGTTTGTCAGTATCGCGACGCGGACCATGGTTCATAGTTAGGGCTACAACAAGTTCCGGAAAGCCGCGATTTCGCGGGTTTTCTGGAGTTCTTAGCGACATGGCACGAAAGCTGCGTTAACGCGGTCGCGCGGACACGAGCTGGCCGATGCGTGCTTTTGAAAGAAGAAGACCATAGGGAAACACCGCAGACTGAGGACATGATCGTGGCCTTGCAAACCATGGTTTTCTAGCTACACCTTCAATTCAAAATGGAGTATCACAATGTCTAACCTTCGGCAAATTGCCTTTTATGGTAAAGGTGGCATCGGCAAGTCGACTACCTCGCAGAACACGCTAGCGGCGCTGAGCGACCTCGGGCAGAAGATTCTCATCGTTGGGTGTGATCCAAAGGCGGACTCCACACGGCTTATTTTGCATGCTAAAGCACAGGATACAATCCTCTCGCTTGCGGCTGAAGCGGGATCCGTCGAGGATCTTGAACTGGATGACGTAATGAAGATTGGTTACAAGGACATCCGATGTGTCGAGTCGGGGGGGCCTGAACCGGGGGTTGGCTGCGCAGGCAGAGGTGTTATAACGTCAATCAATTTCCTGGAAGAGAACGGCGCGTATGACGGTGTTGATTACGTTTCCTATGATGTGCTCGGCGATGTCGTCTGTGGCGGTTTCGCGATGCCAATACGTGAAAACAAGGCCCAAGAGATCTACATTGTTATGTCTGGCGAGATGATGGCGATGTACGCCGCAAACAACATTTCTAAAGGAATTTTGAAGTACGCAAATAGCGGCGGCGTGCGCTTGGGTGGGTTGATCTGTAACGAGCGAAAGACGGACAAGGAACTTGAGCTAGCAGAATCGCTGGCGGAGATGCTAGGCACGAAGTTGATACACTTCGTGCCTCGCGACAACGTAGTCCAGCATGCAGAACTGCGTCGAATGACCGTCATTGAGTATGCGCCAGACTGCGCTCAGGCAGGGGAGTATCGTGCGCTTGCCGAGAAGATCCATAACAATGGCGGAAATGGTGTTATTCCGACGCCAATCACGATGGACCAGTTGGAGGATCTCTTGATGGCGAAGGGGATTCTGGTGCAGATCGACGAGTCAAAAGTTGGGAAGACTGCGTCAGAACTTACTGCCTAGTCAGGCTTGAACGACAGCCGCCGTGCACGCACGGCGGCTATTTGCGACGAGCATGTTGATTACCTATGGACTACGCGATGACCACGACGGTTGAGGAACGGAAGGCCGCTAACAAGGCCCTCATTGACGAAGTGCTACGGGCTTACCCTGAAAAGATGGGAAAACGACGGGCCAAGCACCTAAGTTCATTCGAGGAAGGCAAGCCAGATTGCGGGGTGAAGTCGAATATCAAGTCGCTGCCTGGGGTCATGACGATTCGCGGGTGCGCGTATGCTGGATCAAAGGGCGTGGTATGGGGGCCGATCAAAGACATGATCCATATAAGCCATGGGCCCGTTGGCTGTGGCCAGTACTCATGGGGATCGCGTCGCAATTACTACGTTGGCACCACGGGCATCGATACGTTCGTTACTATGCAGTTCACCTCTGATTTCCAGGAGAAGGACATAGTGTTCGGAGGTGACAAGAAGCTTGACAAGATCATTGATGAGATACAGCAATTGTTTCCGCTCAACAAGGGGATTTCTATTCAGACAGAATGTCCGATTGGTCTTATCGGCGACGACATTGAGGCTGTCTCAAAGAAGAAGAGTAAGGAGTATGGCGGGCACACCGTCGTACCTGTGCGCTGCGAGGGTTTCCGTGGTGTGTCGCAGTCACTCGGTCATCATTTGGCAAACGACGCGATCCGCGACTTTGTGTTCGATGCTCACTCCAATAAGCGTCTCGCGCTTGAATCGACACCCTATGACGTTGCTATCATAGGCGACTACAACATTGGGGGAGACGCGTGGTCAAGTCGAATTCTTCTTGAAGAGATGGGTTTGCGGGTCATCGCACAGTGGTCGGGTGACGGTACATTGGCGGAACTAGAGAACACCCCAAGGTCAAAGCTGAATTTGTTGCATTGTTACCGATCGATGAACTACATCAGTCGACACATGGAAGAAAAGTATGGCATCCCATGGGTAGAATATAATTTTTTTGGTCCCACAATGATTGAGAAAAGCTTGCGTGAAATTGCAGGTCGATTTGATGATGCGATTATGGAAAATGCAGAAAAGGTGATCGCTAAATACCGCAAGGTATCTGATGCCGTCACTGCGAAATATAAGCCTCGGTTGCAAGGTAAAAAGGTGATGCTCTTTGTAGGTGGATTACGCCCGCGGCACGTTGTAGGGGCATACGAGGATCTAGGCATGGAGGTTATCGGAACGGGGTATGAGTTTGCACACAATGACGATTACCAACGAACGACGCATTATCTAAAGGATGGCACACTCATCTATGATGATGTGACGGGGTACGAATTTGAAAGATTCGTAGACCGGGTGCGCCCCGACCTTGTCGGTTCTGGTATCAAAGAGAAGTACGTATTCCAGAAAATGGGTGTACCGTTCCGTCAAATGCATAGCTGGGATTACTCAGGCCCTTATCACGGCTACGACGGATTTGCGATATTCGCCCGTGATATGGACATTGCCATCTCAAGTCCTGTATGGAACCTCGCGAAGACGCCGTGGAAAGATCGAACATGAGCACAGAGATCGCAGCGGCGGGCGCGTCTAGCGAACGTTTATTTGGAACTTACGTACAGGAGTGAGTGATGCCACAATCGACTGACAAAATTCTCGACCATGAACTACTCTTCCGGGAGCCGGAATACAGGGCGCTCTTTCAGAATAAGAAGAAAGAGTTTGAATTTAAGGATCCCGAGGAAAAGATAAGGGATTTTTCCGAATGGACTAAGACAGAAGACTATAAGAAAAAGAACTTCGCAAGAGAATCACTGACTGTGAATCCGGCCAAGGCGTGTCAGCCACTTGGAGCCGTGTTTGTAGCAAACGGCTTTCACAAGACACTTCCATTCGTTCATGGTTCTCAAGGCTGCGTTGCATACTACCGTTCACATTTCTCAAGGCATTTCAAGGAGCCGACTTCGTGTGTGAGTTCCTCTATGACTGAGGATGCGGCGGTGTTCGGCGGCCTGAACAACATGATTGATGGGCTGGCTAACGCGTACAACCTTTACAAGCCCGAGATGATTGCTGTATCCACAACATGCATGGCGGAGGTGATCGGGGACGACCTCGATGCATTCATCAAAAACAGCAAGCAGAAGGGCAGCGTCCCTGAAGATTACGACGTGCCCTTCGCCCACACGCCAGCATTTGTCGGTAGTCACGTGACGGGTTATGACAATGCGCTACTGGGCATCCTGAAGCACTTTTGGGGCGGTAGGGCAGGAACGTCCAACCCGCTGGTACGAATGCCTGACGACAGTGTGAACTTCATCGGCGGCTTTGATGGCTTTGTCGTCGGAAACATGCGCGAAATCAGGAGAATATTTGATCTGTTCGGCGTAAAAGTGAACATTATCTGCGACCCGTCGGAAACCTGGAACACACCTACGGATGGCGTGTTCAGAATGTATCAAGGTGGGACAACGAAAGAGGAGGTGGAACGCGCACTGAACGCTAAAGCAACATTCGTTTTCCAGGAGTTCTGCTGCGAACGAACAAGTAAGTTTATCGCTGAACAGGGTCAGGATGTCGTGGTTTTAAATGCGCCAGTTGGCGTTGGTGGCACTGACCATTTCCTTATGGAGATTTCACGGGTGACCGGTAAGCCGATACCAGCTGAACTGGAAAAGGAGCGAGGTCAACTCGTAGACGCTATGGCGGACAGTCAGGCAAGCCTCCATGGTAAGCGGTACGCATTGTATGGTGATCCGGACCAGATGCTGGGATACACCCAATTTCTCCTCGAGATTGGGGCTGAACCAAGCCACGTGTTATCGACAAACGGTAACGATGCTTGGGCTGAGAAAGTGCAGGCGTTGCTCGATGCGTCGCCATATGGTGTAGGATGCAAAGTCTATCCGAAGCGTGACCTCTGGCACCTGCGCTCTTTGTTATTCACGGAGCCGGTGGACTATCTGATCGGCAACACATACGGAAAATACTTGGAGCGCGATGCCGGGACACCTCTCGTTCGGCTCGTGTTTCCAATTTTTGACCGTCACCACTATCATCGGTACCCTACTTGGGGATACGCTGGCGGTCTGCGCATTCTTATGGCGCTACTGGATGAATATTTTGAAGCCTTGGACGCTAGCACTATTGCTGTTTCGGAGACCGACTACAGCTATGACATTGTTCGGTGAACGAACTGCGTAGCCTATCGAAGGTCTAATAGCCAAACGGCTCTTCGTTTTTGCGTGAGGATTTTGAATCGGATAAGCAAGAAACTCGTCTTTGGGGAAAGCGAATGAGTGATCGCTCGCTCCGAGCGGCTTTCTTCCTGCCGATAGCCATTGAGATGAGCTCTGTTGGGAGCGGGCGCGGTAGTCTCACGTGTGAAGGCGCTTGTTCAACGTACGTTCCTTAGCTGCTTGTCCGACAGGCTTTCCCTCAGTGCGGGCGTGGTTACGGTGGTGGACGTGTATGCCTTTTGGAGGCGCGGGAATTTATGCGGGCGGCGCGGACCTGTCCGCATTCTTTATGTGCGGGAGGTTTTTTAATTCTGTTAGCCTCGACGAGATTGACCTATTTCCGCTGCAGGCGGTGCGTGCCCGCTCCAATGGGAAGCGAGACTACGAGCCAGCGGGCAAGCGGCGTCTGATTGAGTTCTGTCTTCAATCGGGAGCATCGGTTTCAGGCACGGCTCTCAAGGCGGGCATCAACGCTAACCAGTTGCGCAAATGGATTCGGGATCCGAGATTCAGCGCAGGCGCAAGGTGCGTTGCCGGCATTCGTGCCGGTTGTCGAGGAGGTTCTAGATTCGCGGCCAATCAAGACACCCGCACAGGTTGTGGTGTCTGGCGATCCGCCACCGCGGCGAGCGCAACCGCTGGCGCTGTTGAGCGCAAAGCTGCCCAACGGTGTATCGCTCGAGCTGGAATGCAGCGAGCGAGACGTTGGGCTCGTAAAGGCAATGATCGAAGCCCTGAGTGGAGGCCATTGATGTTCCGCCTCGACGCTGGGCTGCGGGTGTATCTGCATCGCGACGCAGTGGACTTCCGTAAGAACATCAACGGCCTGGCACTGCTGGTCGAGCAGGCGCTCGGGCTGGATCCGTTTGCATCGGCTGTATTTGTGTTCCGTAACCAGCGGGCCGATCGTATCAAGATTCTCGGGTGGGATCGCAACGGCTTCTGGCTATTGTTGAAGCGATTGGAGGCGGACCGGTTTGCCTGGCCACGCGAGGCGACAGTGGCTATGCTGACGGTCGAACCGTTGCACTGGCTGCTCCAGGGAATCGACATCGAGGCGATGCGCCGGCACCCGCACCGAGAATA
>NZ_AQUR01000057.1 GCF_000372525.1 Cupriavidus neocaledonicus | reverse complement strand
ACGGGGTAGTCGTCCTTTTCGTGCAAAATCTTACGGTTTCCTCCAGATTTTCCTTGTGAATCAATGGGTTGAAAATCCGCCGATTTCGCAAGAGCCATCCTTTTTGTGCAAAACCTTACGCATTCAAGCTGCCGGACCAGCCACGCCGAGCTGTGTCCGATAGTCGGCCAGCAACTGCTGCTGGGCGTCGAGCCGTCCGGTGACCTTGGCCAACTCGCCGGCCAGGCGCTCGCGCGCGGCACGCTCGGCGGTTAGCTCGTCCGCTTGCTGCTGGACCGCGGAGCGCAGGGCATCGCGTTCGGCTTCCGCACGGGCTTGATCGACGCGAGCTTGGTTCAGCCCGGCATGTGCCTGTTCCGCCTGCGTCTCCAGGCCGCGGCTGCGTTTGGCCGAGGCGGCAATCTCCGCGACCAGCCGTGCGCCGTCCTTGTTCAGTTGCGTGATCTCCCCCTGCTTGACGATCAGCGCCTGATTGGCTTGCCGGGTTTCTGCCTGCAGTTGTTGGACCTGCTGCTCGTGCCGGCGTGCCTCCTGATCGCGCTGCTCTTTGCTGGCGTTGCGGAAGTGTTCCAGTGCTTGGTGTGCGTGCTGCAGCTTCTCCTCCAGCGAGCGCCGGAAGCCTTCGTGTTCGGCCAGCCGTTCGGTGAGATCCTGGACCTGCTGCGCCAGCCGTTCGGCCTCCAGGGCCCGCTGCTGCAGCGCCGTCTGCGTGTCGCTGTGCGCGGCCCGCACTTCGGCAACGGTGGCATGCGCCTGCGCCAGTTCGGCGCGAAGTGCGACGAGATCAGCGGACAGCTTGTCGGCTTCCGCTCGGACCTGCTGCCGCTGTGCGGTGGCGGCCGCGACCTGCTGGTCGACCACTGCCTGCGCTTCTTCGTGCAGCCGTGCCGCCAGCCTGCCTACCAGATCCAGGATGGCATCGGAGGTCGAGCCGGCCCGCTGGAGCGCCCCGCCTTCCTCTTCTTCCAGTTCCTTGAGATAGCGGTGAATCGTCGTTTTCGAGCCGGTATTGCCCAGCGCGATACGTATTGCATCGATCGACGGATGCTGCCCCTGGGCCATCAACGAATCGCGGGCGCGTTTGACATCCAGACGGCTTAGACCGGCACGGGCCATGGTGCTCCTATAATTTGATACCGTATTACGTACTATGTATATACATACCAAATGGAGCCGTCAAGCAAGCGGATTCTCGTCGATTTTTGACAGGTGATAATGGCAGATTATCACGTGTGAGGCCCTGGCGAGAGGCTCTCCAACCGGCCCGCTAGTACGAAATGGCTCACAGCCTCTGGGCAACCTTCCGCGGTCTCGACCGGCCCGGGCGTTGTTGCACCTGGGCAACTCTTGACGAATGCCCCTTACCGGCAAGATCGTGCGCCCGCACACCTGCTCGCGATCTACGGCGCCATACGGACCCGATCACGGAGAAGTTCAGGCAGCTGGGCGGCGCAGAGCGCCCTGCAGCTCCTCACGAATAGCCCCGGACGTGGAGCGATTCGAGGTGGCGAAACGCACAAGAGGATTCCGAAATGGTCATGGAGGCCAGACAAGCGCGACAATACGCATCCGCACCATCGCTATTTGCTCCCCTTGGCCATGCACGACGTCGACCGATACCTGGAAGCCGCCACCCGCGACAACACGCGGCGAAGCTACCAGGCAGCCATTCGTCATTTCGAGGTCGAATGGGGTGGTTTTCTGCGGCTAGCGCCGACAGCATCGCGCGTTACCTGGCCGAGCACGCGCAGACGCTATCTATCAACACCCTGCGTCAGCGCCTGGCTGCAATCGCACAATGGCACGTCTCGCAAGGCTTCCCAGATCCGAACCGGGCGCCACACGTGCGGAAGGTGCTCAAGGGCATCCAGGCATTGCACCCCGCACAAGAGCGGCGCGCCAAGCCGCTGCAGCTCGCTCAGTTCGAGCAACTGGTGGTGTGGCTCGACGCCCAAATTGCTGCGGCCTCGATGACAGGCAATGACCACCACCTCCAGGTCCTGGCGCGCAACAAGGCCCTGGTGCTGATTGGCTTCTGGCGGGGCTTCCGGTCGGACGAATTGAGCCGGCTGCAGATCGAGCACATCACCGTCGAGCCCGGCCGGGGCATGACGATCTTCCTGCCGCACACCAAGACGGACCGCAACCACGCCGGCACGACGCACAAGGCGCCTGCCTTGTCGCGCCTCTGCCCGGTGGCTGCCTATGTGGCTTGGTTGGCCGCGTCAGGCTTGGCAGCGGGCCCTGTGTTTCGGCGGATCGATCGCTGGGGACGGATCGCCGAAGCGGGGCTGCAAGCCAGCAGCGTCGTGCCCTTGCTGCGCAAGCTGTTCCAGGATGCGGGGCTGCTGCAGGCGGACCGCTACAGCAGCCACTCGCTGCGGCGCGGCTTTGCCACCTGGGCAAACGCGAACCAGTGGGACCTCAAGATGCTGATGGAATACGTCGGCTGGAAGGATGTCCGCTCGGCCATGCGCTACATCGACGCGGCAGACCCATTCGCGCAGCACCGTATCGAAGCAGCGCTGGCACCGCCACCAGCCACCCTACCGTCGGCGCCGCCGCCCGAGCGACGTCCCACGGTTCCGCCCAAGCCCGTGCCTGAAACGCGGTTGACGGTTGACCTATACATCGAGCGCAACAGCAAATTCGTGCGCGGCAAGTCGAAGGCGCGCCGCTGGATCGAGCAGTTCTGCCTGTCCCAGTACCAGATGCGCGTCTTCGAGCAGCGCCGCCCCCGCTATGAAATCGTCATGCCGTTCACCGCAGGGCCGGAGCTGGAGAAAGCCATCGAGGTGCTGCTCGCGGACATGCACGAAAACGCGGACCTCTGCAATTGCTTCATTGAGGTGACGTTGCACGATCCGCTGACCGATACTCACTGGAGCTGATCAGTCTGGCTCCGGAGGGTCCGTTCTTCTTGCTACACCGCACGCCGCTGCGGTGCCACCTCAAGCAGGCTGTCTTGATACAGGTGGATCGGAAAGCTCATGATGCCCCGGAAATTCACATGCGCGAAATGTGCGGGCCCCATGCGGCGCAGCCAGTCATCTTCAATCCGTTGCCCCTTGCGGCGCCAAGCATCGGCCGTCGTTTGCATGCGCTGGGTGTTCCAGGCAATCACCAGATTCGTCAGCAGCGTCAGCGATCCGGAAATCGCGATCATTTCGTCCTGACGGCGCCCGCGATCATGGTGTACCTTGCTCGAGTAAATGGCACGCTGGAGCTGGTGCACCGACTCCCCCCGGTTGAGCAGCGTGCGCAGCTCCCGACGAAACTCGATGTTGCTGAAAAAATCGCACAAGAAGAGTGTGCGCAGCATCTTGCCCAGATGATCAGCTGCCCGATGAATAGGGTCGCCTTGGGCGGCGCTGCCGAACCGCTGCAGCGCGACGATTGCACTCACCCGGCCCGAGTGGATGGAGGCGATTAGGCGCAGCAAGCCATCCCAGCCGTCGCGGATTGCCTTGAGCGAGATCTCGGGCGAGACGGCGGCCGACAGTCCATCCGTTACCTGCAGACCGCGCGGCAAATACAGCTTGCGCTCCGACAGATTGCGCAGCCATGGGCATAGATCAAAGCCGAGCAATTTGGACACCGCCATCCCAACGCTCGTGTATCCATGGGTATCGACCGCGAGCCGGAGCAGCCCGCCGTCGCTGCGGGTCTCATTGTGGCGCATGACCCCTTCAATGGCCACGCCGGCCTGGCGTTCGTTGAGCACCATGGGCTGGTTATAGACGATTCCGTGCTGGTCCAGCACGTGCGTATAGATCCCGACGGCATGAGTGCGACGTCGAGGATCGGCGCGGGCATAGAACAAGTGTCGCGAGGTGTCCAGGCTCATCGAATCGCTGGACGCCTGTTGACCGGTCCCCCATAACTCGGTGATCGGGTGCGTGCGCTGGAATTCCACTACCCGTTCGTTCGCTCGGCGCAGCCGCCCGGGCATCTCAAGCGCGCGCATCGCGGTGGAGACGTGCGCCGGATCGAGCTTCGGAATCATGGCGGCGACACCCTTGGCGTCGAGCTCGGTGCCATGGGCGAGCAGCGCGGCGTAGAGCGTGATCAGTTCGTGCGCGTCCCCGTTGCGTGCCAGCAGCACTTCGCTGAAATTGGTACGGGCATCCATCTCGAGGATCATGTCGGCAAACTGCGCGCTGCCGATGTCCTTGAAGAGCAGATCACGGGTGCGCGTGGGGATGCCATCGCTTTCCGCCGCTTCGAGCGGCGACAGATGCAGCACGCCGTTCGTGTCGATCGTGACGTGGCCTGCCGCACGGGCCTCGTCCAGTGCCGCGAGGCCTGCCTTCAGGTGATCCATGAGGGGATTGAGGTAGGTGTCCGCCTGGTTCGGCAAGTCAAGCGTGGACAGATACCGGTCGCGCTCAGAATCCCACTGAGCGGGCGGGATCAGCAGTTGATCGCGTTCCCGAAACGACAGGCTATGGCTGATCCACACGGTGCCGCGGCGCAGCCCCTTACGCAGGCCCGTGATCGCGCAGGCTTCCATCGCGCGCAACGCGCGCTTACGGTCTTCGCCGTCGACCAGGTCACGCCAGCTCGCGCCCACCGACACATTGCAATCGGGCGGCAATTCCGTCGCGCCTTGGTCGTGCAGACTACCGATGAACTCAAGCTGCCGCAGGGCCGGATCGGTGCTGTTGCTGGCAAATTCCAACTCCCGCAAGGAAGTCACGAGGTTGCGGATACGGTGGTGGTCTTCCGTGAGCGTTTCGCGCACGCTGGCGGCGTGGCTTGCCGGCGGTTTGGCCGATAGGCCTTCAAGCAGCTTGCCGATGTCGGCCAGCCGTTCTTCGGCCGAGCGGCGGGTATCGTCAACCAGGGCCTTGATCTCGACCATTTGCTGCCGGTATTCGCTCGCCGAGCGCGCTTGCTTCGTCGTGGTCTTGTTGTAGGCCTGCCGAACTAGGTCGGAGACGCGCCGTCCGGTTTGGTAGAGCATCGCGTCCGTCAGCTCCAGCAAGGTCACACGCAGGAAAAACACCAGCTC
Organism: Cupriavidus neocaledonicus; assembly: GCF_000372525.1. Lineage (GTDB taxonomy): Bacteria > Pseudomonadota > Gammaproteobacteria > Burkholderiales > Burkholderiaceae > Cupriavidus > Cupriavidus neocaledonicus. Next base: position 13,962 of record NZ_AQUR01000057.1, on the reverse strand, counting down.
AATCGTACGCGTGGAGGTCTTCAGTTCGCGGACTTTGGCGGGACGGCGAGCCTGGATACGCTGGCCACAGGCGCGCTGCTTCTCGATCGGAATGGCATCAAACGCCCAAGTATGCGCGCCGAGGCTCTTCAGGAAGCGGATCTTGGCCAGCGTCTCATTCATGGTTGAGGGGCTGTGCCGTGCTGGCGGGGTCTTGAGCCATTCCAGCACGGTCGTTCCCGCTGTTGCATGTTGGGCGAACACGGCAGCTTCGGCTCCTGCTATCTGCGCCAGGGGGACGACCGCCTCAATCGACAGCAGCAAATCTCGCTCGATGCCCGCCCAAATTGAGCGAGCCAGGCTCAGCAGCGCTCGTGTCGAAGGAATCAGAATCCGTCGCTCATACAGCCAGTAGTGGGCGTGCTGGATCAACTCCTCAAGGGAAAGCGATTCGGCGGCATCTTGCCGCATCCAAGCTCCGAGGCCTCTCCAGTGATCGTCATCGATTCGTGTCAAGCCGAGGTATTGGCAGGCCCAGACCTGGTGTTCATACAGCGTCGGATATCGCTGATAGATGGTGCGCAGCGAGGCGATCGTCGGAGTTGGTAACCCCAGCTTTTCGCCCACGTAGCGCAAGAGCTGACGGGGGAGTGTGTTCAGTTGGTCAAGGGTACGGCCACTTGCCCGCAGAAATGCCAGCTGGATGGCGGCTCCGGCACGGCCGGCACGCCGAAATTTCTGGTTGATTGCGGCAACGTCGCTGTCGGTCAGCGCGAAATAGTACTCGACATCGAATTCCGACAATCGAGAAGGCAAACTGTCTTTTCCCACATAGCGAAATTCCAAGCCCGGCATCTTCCGCCCCCATCCAGGTGACACGATCCGAAATCGCGGGCGGACATGGTACTCCCGAAGTCACTTGAGGGCAGCAGGCAGCTGTCTGCTTTGCCCGGAGCGCCTTATAAAGAAAGGCTTTGCGGGGAAACCGTAAGATTTTGCACAAAAAGGACGACTACCCCCGTTGAGAATCAGGCCACCGACCGCGCGCACCGTCTCGGGCAAGACAAGCCCGTGTTCGTCTACAAACTGATCACCGCGGGCAGCGTCGAAGAGAAAATCGTCGCGATGCAGGAACACAAGGCAGCGCTTGCCGAGGCCATCCTGTCGGAAGCTGGCGCCGGCGCCGCCAAGTTCTCCGCCGAAGACATCGAGGCGCTGTTCGAACCGATCCCGGCTGCACCCACCGTCGTCGCGTTAGCCGCGAAGCCACGGGTTCGTACCAAAGCGGGAACATAATCTGGCCTTGCTGCGACGCATTGTCGGCATCTGACCACCCCAAACCCCATGGCAAAGCCAGGCGTCAACCAACACGAACAGCGAATCTCGATGGAGATTGTGGTCGACGCGTACACCGAAGAAGAATGCGCGATGGCGTGGTACTGCCATCTTGAGGACAGCCTAAGCTTTCCCTTCGAAGCGCGGGTACATCAGGCCATGGCCGCGTCCCCGCTACGTGCTGGCGAGCGAGTCTCCGTCATCGTCCTCGCTCATGACCAGCTGTGCCGCGTTGCCATCTTCGTGCGCGCACAGCACAACCGGCGTGAACTCGTCGTGCCCCTTGCCCAGCTCGTTCCGGTCCGAGCCGACCAAAGTACTCGACTTGCTGTCTCCGACTGGCACTACTGGTGCGACCAAGGTTACAGCTTCTGAGTCCCACACCGTCGCCGACTGCGTCCTCCGACTGAGTCACCACGAACAATAAACACCTGACGGCCGCGAAGGGCCCGTTCGACGTCTTGTCAGCCCACTCCGCGTCAGGCGGCGGCGCGTGGTTGCCTTGACTTTGGTGGCGGGTCTGTAGAGTGAAAAGCAATGCAACGCAACTCCATGCCCATGCTTTCGACTATGCAGCTTTCCCTTTTCCCCCACGCAACAATACCCCGCCCCGATGCCAGCGAGCCGGTCCTGCTCCTGATGGCCTGCTCGAGCACAAAGCTCGATCGGGATGCGCGCGCCATCGACCTATACCGGGGCGTGATGTACGAATCGTACCGGGCACACGTGCGCAGCGATGCGGCGCCCCGTGTTTTGATCCTATCCGCGCGCCACGGTTTCCTGCAACCCGACACCAAGATCGCCCCCTACGATGAGCCCATGACGCGGCAACGCGCCGACCAAATGGTGGCCGACTTGTCGCGCTACCTGCGGCCCGCTGCGTGGCCAACCCGTATCGGCAAAGTGATGCTCGCCGGGGGCAAAGAGTATCGGCGCGTCATGCATGCCGCGCTGGCCCGCCAGTACGGTCCCACACTGCCTGCCCTGCAGGAAACCAGTGGTGGCATCGGCATGCAGCGGTCGCAGCTCGGCGCTTTCCTGGACGGCTTGACGTCGGTCTTCCGCCACCGGATCGGCCAGCATGCCAACGGCACACCGCTCTATCGTGGGTACGGATGGATCGAGGCCGGCGCCATCGCCACCCTGCTCTACCGGGCCGCGCCCGCTCTTCCCTCGCGCCAGGCTCGCGTGCTCTCCGTCTTCCAGGGGCCGGGCGGCCCCACCGCCGACGTCGAAGTGGAAGAGTTCGTACGCGGCCGCGCGAAAATCTGCCCGCGTTGGGTCAGCGTCCGGGATCTCCATCCGTCCACCGAGGTGCTGGCATGAGCGATTTTGACCGACAGCTGCATCGGGATGCGGTTGAGCTGTGCCAAACCGGGCCAGCAACGCCCGACAAACTCGTGGCACTGGCCCATGCAGGGCTCAAGGCGTGGGCGAAGGTCGGCAATCTGCAGTTCCCTCCCGAAAGGCGGTATGCACTGCTCCAACAAATCATGCGTTACTGCGCCTGGGAATGCCTGCTGGCGTGCTGCTTCACGCAGGCGGACCGCTTGGAGCGGATCGCGGAGATGCTGGACGCCGCCTACCCTCGCTACGCCTGCACCCGCGCACGACTCGACGCGCGCCGCAACCGCTATGGACGCCCGCGGTTCTGACCACTGACTGGCAGTGTCCCGTCTCACAGTAAATGGACGACAGGCTCCCGAAGAATCAACAAGTTGGACTCCTGTGTCTCAAGATAATTGGGCTGGATTCTCACAGTAAGTGGGCTAATGGTGCGATCTGTCTCACAGTTAATGGGTACACGGAGGCGGCGTCCCGGCCGGTTTGCCACCGGTTGGCACCTATATAGTCCTCCCTCCGCCTTTTACCCAACTTTGAGAATCCAACCCACTAACTGTGAAACAAAACTCAACAACTTTGAGACGTGACACTGGCAGTCATATCCGCCGCGTAGCGGTGGCAGGGGTGTGCGATGGGCCAAATTCAGTATATAACAGCGTGCATGACCCAAATGGACTCCCTCTGGTTGAGCAACCCAACGCAAGCGTACGGGGACTGGCAGGTTCGCGAAGCGGCCGGCGCTGATGGCCGCCCCTTCTCGGCGCGCTCGATCGTCCAGCATCAGGCGATGTTCGAGCATTTTCGTCGGCATCTGCTAGCAAGAGGCACGACCATTGCCTCATTTGGCACAGCCGACGTCGACGCGTTCTGGCAAACCCACAATGGCCGCACATACTCCCAGGCAACCCGCATGCGGTATGTGAAGTTGCTGGACCGGCTGTGCCGACACCTGGTCTTCACCGGCGTACGGCAGGACAACCCAGCCGCTGCCCTGCTTTCAGCTGAACGCTGGCCAGACCAGGAGCCGACGCCTCAGTTCCTGACCGAAGCCGTGGACGCACGGCTGCAGGCGTATCTGCAATCGCCTCCTGACGATCTGGCCAGTTTGCGCAGCCAAGCAATTGTCGCGGCATTCCTCGGTACCGGCATTACCGCGGCGGAAGCGCGCGCAGCCCGCTGTGCGGATCTGTGGCCGGACGCGACGCCACCCTACCTTGTCGTGCGGGCACATGGACTACGAGACGCCCGAACGGTTCACCTGGCCAGCTTCGCGGTACCGCCGCTGCGGGCCTGGAGCACTCGGCGTGCGGCCCTAGCCATCGAGGGCGAGTTGCTTTTCACGCTTACCCCAGAGGGTCTGCCGATCACCGACATGAGCTTCGGCCGAATCGTGTCTGAAATCCTCAACGCGATCGGCGCCACCAACGTCGAAACGAGCCCGCGCACGCTGCGCAATACCTTCTGCCGCCGCCAACTTCTGGCGGGCCAACCACGGGACGAAGTCAGCCAAATGCTCGGACTTGCCAGCAACCGGACCTGCGACCGAATTTTTGCCACCATCCATCAACCAACAATCTAGCGGAACACGCTAGCGCTACAGAGGGACCAACAATGCCGGCACCGTACCAGAGCCATATGGACATCCCGCGGGACACTGTCAAAGCCATCTACCGCAGCGCGATTGATCCGCGGGCTAGTGACGGCGAAGGTGCCGCCTGGTGGGACGCTGTCGCTGCGGAAGTGCTGGCCGTCGCTCGCGCGGAGATGAATAACGCCGCAGCCGCGGCCATCATTGCCTGGTGGCATCATGACTGGAGCCAGGTGAGCGATTCGCCGAAGGCAGCTGCCGCGCGTATACGCCGCGCATCCCGGGCCCTTTCACGGCGAGTCCGCCAGTGAAGTGCGGGGAATTTCCTGCTTGCATAGGCGCCGGGTTTTGCTATTCTTCGCCGGTGCGCTGCAGGTCAGATCCGGCTTGCAGGCGCGCATTTCCAACCAGATACGACCATGGCCACGAAAGCGAAACCTGTAGCAAAGACTGCAACGAAGACCGCAGCTAAGAAGGCTGCCCCGGCCAAAAAGGCCGCTCCTGCCAAAAAGGCTGCCGCTGCCGCCCCGGTAGCCAAGCCGCTGAAGGACACCTTCAACAAGTCCAGCCTGCTGGCACACCTGGTTGCCCAGACCGAGCTGGACAAGAAGACCGTTCAGACCGTGCTGGCTCACCTGGAGAACACCGTGCTGAGCGCGGTCCACAAGAAGGGTGCTGGCGAATTCACCCTGCCGGGTCTCTTCAAGGTGTCGGCCATTCAGGTGCCGGCCACCAAGAAGCGCTTTGGAAAAAACCCCTTCACTGGCCAGGAGCAATGGTTCGCCGCGAAGCCGGCCAGCGTGAAGGTGAAGGTGCGCCCGCTCAAGAAGCTGAAAGACGCTGCCGCTTAATCGCCTAAAAGGCGTAAACGGAAAAGGCCCGACATCGCAAGATGTCGGGCCTTTTCCCATGTAAAGACAACAACTAACATGAAGGATTTCAAGAAGAAGCGGGCCCGCAGCCCGGAGTGTAACGGGCCCTCCCGTCGATGGTTTAGCGAGTAAGCTTTTCGAGAGAGACTCGCGCCATGTCTGGCAAGGCTCGAACGAAGAATACGTCGGCCACGTAGTAGCAGGCGATGAACTCCGCGACTTCATCGATTACCGATTCCGGGTCTTGGTCACCAATCCAGAAGCAAAAGATTGAGTCATTGTCGGATTCCGGTTTTTCGCTTACAGGCAGCGTTCCCGCCATGTGCGTTGGACATGAATCTGCCCATTCCGCTGGGCAGCTTTCCCGGAAGGGAATCAAAGTCAGCGCTGGCGCATAGGGTACTTTGAGCCGTGCTCTTGGCGTCGATCGCTGCTTAGACGACCGACCATCGCCCGGGCCGGCATGTTGTTGTCCGGAATCCCCAGATGCTGTCTGGTCACTGGCGCTATGGGCCGCTGAGAGCGCGCCAGAGAGACTCTTATTAATCATGATTGGTTCGAAATAGAAATCGCCCTCGCCCCATTTGGGGCACCGGGCACGATTGAGGCAGGATTTTAGGCGCGTACTGCAGCGCTAGCGCTACGAAATCGATGACAGCGTCTGCCTCGTCTGGGAGGCGAAGAATTCCCGCTCGTAACCACCGACCCGCAATACCTCGCTAGCCAGTTGGCTGAAGCCGGCGCGCGCCCTCCGCAGGGCCGCCAGAGCCCATCGAACTCCGAGTCATGCAGCCCGATATTGACAATCGGGTTCATTGACGCTCCTTCAGTGTCAGCCAGCAGCAACCTGCGGATGCAGTCTGCGAAGCTCCTTCGGGTTGGTGTTGATGTATGTGCGCATCCCGTCCAGCTCGATCACGAGGTGGTGGTCAAGACAGGCGGCATACGACGATACCTCGACCTCCTTGGCCGACTCAAAGGCGGCCAGGACCCTCGCACGGTCAACGTCTGCACCCACCCATGCAAACACGCGGATGAATGTATGTACCTTCTTGCCGCGAGGCAGCAACTTTGCGGCGTGTTCCGCCGAAATCATGATTTTTGTCATAGTGTGAGATGTAGATTGCAGGCCAGCACCTGCACGATTGAACGAGAAATTCGCTTCGCGCTTTACGTGAATGTCACCACGGCCGTCAGACCGGATCGTGGATCGAGTCGGACAGACTGGCCAGGGTTCAAGCTTTGGAATCCGCTCCATGACCTCATAGGCGGGCACGCATGAGCCCGGCTGCTTGCCGTCCATGTCATCGATGCTGGGCCCCATGATGGCGATTACGAGCATCACACTCATGAAGTCGCTTCACCGGTTGTTGGCCGGGCCTTCTATAGGAAGCAATAAACCCTCGATGAGCGAGGGCGGCATGTGCGTGCATGGCTCACAGCCAGCCCGGACGAACAAGTTTCATGAGCTTTCGCGTGTTGCGTAGGGCCCGCACGCGAAGCACGATACACAACGCTGCCATGGCTGCATCAGCGCCGAAGCAACACAGCAACTGCCAATGGAGAAGGGCCGCATCGGGAGTCGTGACGCGAAAGTACAGCGCCAGCGACAGCATCGCCACCACAGCAAGGACAGCAGTGCCAGTAACGCGAGAGTGGATAAACATGGACAGGCTCCGGAAATGGACGGAGCCTTGCCCATAGGGAAGGCCCCTATGGGTGAAAGAAATTTGCTGACTGGTGCCAGCGAGGTCGATGCGTCGATGACGCGGGTAGTAGTCAGATTCTAGCGAGAAGCGCACGCGGCGACAATCCGCCGTCGAGGAGGCCTACACTCATTTGTCGTCCGAAGACGCGAGCATGGCGACCTCACAGAGGACATAGCGCGAGAACATCGCGTCGAAGTCCTCTTTCTGCTTGCCTGAGAAAAAGACACCGGCCACGTCGCCGTGGTCGATCTTCAGGCGCAGCTGCACCGCCAGACAGGCTGCATGCAGGGCATCCTCCACCAGCCCCGAAATGAGCATGCTTACCTTTTCCATCCCGCTCGCCAGCCAAGTATCCAGTGCCTGCTGGACCTGGTTTGCCGCCTCGCAAAACGCTTCAGCATCGCTTTCGGTGACGCGGGGAAAGAGGCGCGGTAGGTCGCCATCGTCCGCACACAGTCCCCCGAATTCGTTGGCGTCGACGTAGTCGTGAAGCGCGCTGAAGGTCTCTACTGTCGGCGGTATGCGGCCCGAAGCGATCTCCTGTCGGATTTGAGCCTTTCCCAATTCGATCGCGTTGGCGACGAACTCCTCCTGCTCCGCGGTCAGCTTCATTGTCGTTGCATTCATGGTGTCATCTCGGAAGTCATAGAAAAAAGGCCCGCACCCCTTTCGGGAATGCGGGCATGATCAGAAAGGAACGGAGTCGCGGCGCTACAGAGCCGCGAGCGCCACGACGTCGATGACGGCATCGGCTTCATCCACGAGATCGGGCGTCTGGCTGATGAAGAATTCCCGCTCGTAGCCGCCAAGCCGGAGCACCTCGCGCTTCATCTGCATGAAGGCACGTTTGCGCTCCGGATCGAGCGGCCCGTCCGCTTCGTCGGTGAACAGGGTCTGGAACGGCTGCTGCGTGTCTTGCGCCCGGTACAGGGCGATTCCACGCGTCAGGCATTCGTTGATCCACACCTTCTGGCCGCCACTCAGCACCGAGAAATCCTTCGTCGTGCCGTTGTCCGCGTCAAGAACGCTGATGGCGAAGCCCTCCCGGGCGTCACCATTGGCCAGCTTCGTCTGGGTCTGGATGGCGACCGTGAAGCGCCTTCCGTAGCACGCCAGCAGCAGGTCATTGACCATCGCGGTGATGGCAGGGCCCGCGTCGTCGATCGACAGGGCAATGACGCCATCGTTGCCGAGACCCTTGGCAAGCAGCTTCCATTGGGCAATCTCGTCGGACAGGCGCTGGACCCGTGATTCCAGACCGTCCAGCCCGGCAAGCTCCCGCTCGATCAGACTGCGCTCGGTGGCCAAGGCGCTTTGCCGGCGGATCAGCGATTCGATCCGGCCGTCCAATGCACTGACCGCCTCGCGGCTGGCTGCAAGCCGACGATCGAGATCGGCAACGAGGCCCGTCACGTCCGTCACAGCCAGGCTGTCGCGCTCGCGCTGCAGGCTCGCCAGTTGCGTGTCCACGTCACGGATATCACGGTCGAGCCGCGCCTTCCGTTCGGTGTCCTCCGCGTCCAGGGTCACGAGATCGCGTTGCGCCAAGTCCAATGCGGCCGCCGAAGCATCGAGCAGAGGCTTCTTCGCTGCAAGCCCCGTGAGGCGCTGCAGATCTGAATTGCCCTGCTCGACTTCCTGCCGCAGCGCTGCAACGGCGCGGCGCACCTCATTGAGCCGCGCCAGCGCTTGGCCCAACTGCTGCAAGGCTTCCTGCTTTGCCTTGTAGCTGGTACGCAGGTTCGCCACTTCGATGACCTGTGGCTCGAGCTTGCCCTTGGCTTCGCGCGCTTGGGCCAGCAACGGACAACGCGCGTGCATGTCATGGCCAGCGCACGGCACCTGGTCCATCACTTCCGTCTGGGCCTTTAGCGTCTTGACCAACTGCGCCGCCACCGAGCCGCGGGATTCCATCCCCCTTAGCTCACTGGCGATCGCCGCGTGCTGGCCGGCAACGGGCTCCAGATCGGCAAGCTCCTTCTGCAGGCGGTCGAGTTCGCCGCGATGGCGGCCGAGAGCCAGCTGCGCTTCGTCACGCTGATGGGCTGCCGCCTTGATGGCTTCAGCCTGTGCAAGCGTGGACCGGTGCTCCGCAGCAAGGCGTTGCAGATCCTGCCGCCGCGCCGAAGCCTTCGACGCCGCAGCACGGGCGTCGCCGGCCAGCTGCTGCCGGCGGCCCGTCAGTTCACGATGGCGCTGGTCCAGCTCGCGCAAGCGTGCTTCGGTTCCGGCAGAAGCGGCCTGCTTGGCCGCCAGCGTCGCACGCTCCTGCTCCAGCTTGCTGCCGCTGGTGAGCAGTTCTGCGCGGCGGGCGCGCTCGGCGTCGAGTCCTTCGTCAATCTGGCAAATCTCCTGGGCGATCGCGTTCACGGTGTCGCGCTTGCCGGACAGCACAAGCACGTCCCGCTGCACCGTCTCCAAAGCCCGGTTCAACGCCTTGGCGACGTCGCCTGCCTTGGCCGACAACTCGCGCAGGTGGTCGATCCCGAGCAGCTCGGCGAGCAGCTTCTTGATCTCGGCAGGCTGATAGGTGGTAAGCGGCCGACGATTCTGGGCAGAGAAGACGCTCGTGAAGAATGCCTCGGCCGAACCCAGCACCGCCTCGAGGCAGAGACCATAGGTCTCCGCCTTGCCATCGGACAACGTTCCGTCGGCCAACTGCACCGGCTTCCAGTCGCCACCCACCTTCTCGAACAAGTAGTACTCCGCCTTGCGGCTCTTGCCCGGGTTACGGAATGCGAATGCCGACCGGTAGATCTTGCCGCCATGTTCCCATTCGAGATCCTTCTCTCCGCGCGGGGCGCACAGGTGGTCCCAGTACGAAAACGCGTCGGCCGACATCTTGGCCGCGTGGCTGGGCATGATCGGATACGGATGCAGGTTGTCCATGATCGTCGTCTTGCCGGCACCGTTCGGGCCGACAATGGCGATCAGCCCAGCGGGCAAGGAAGAGAGGTCGACGGTAATGCTGTCCCGTTGCATGCCGTCACGGATCCCGTGGAATCCTGCGAGGGTCAGCTTCAGTGGGCGCATTCGGACACCTCCATGCCGGTAAAGGAGTGGAGGTAGTCCGGCGGCACTTCCATCACGTCATCATCCAGCAACGGCATGTCTGCCGTCATGGATTGTTGGGCGGTGGGTGCGTCATGCGCGGGGTTGCCCGCGATCGCGCGCTCGACCGAGCGGCGTGCGGCCGCGAACTGCGCTGCGGCCATCGTCATGAGAGCATTCCAGTCCCCCTCGCCGGTCAGGGCGCGGAGTTCCAGCTCGCTCCACTGGGAAGCCAGGCCATGCGAGAACGACCAGATGAGGTCCTGCAGTTCCTTGGATGGCGCCACGGCATAGAAGGTGTTACCACCGGCCTCGCCCAGCGCCATCACCAGCATGTGGTCATGCTTGGCAATGACCGCGCCCCGGCCTGCGCCAAATGGCTCGTACAGCGTGCATGGGGTGAATCCATGCTGATCGGTCAGGCGCTTGGCCATCTCCGAACGATTGATAGACGTCTCGTCGACGAACAGCCACTGCGGGCCGGCGTGGTACAGGACCATGTTGCACTCCTCAGGATAGGACGGAGTGCGCCCCGGACGGGAAGCACCCGTCAGGGACAATGGAAAGAAATGGATACTGCTGGGTCGATGCGTCCAGGACGCGGGGTGAAACCGGGTTTCGACTGCCACAAAGGCAGTCGGAACATGGCTTGCATGCTCAAGGTGTTGGCGTATTGCTACGCAAAAAGGTCGTCGGTCAGCCACTCCATCTGCGGCGCTGCTGGAGGGGTCAAGCCCAGTGGTTCGGCACGCGTAGTTGGTACATCATCGACGGGCGTCGCGAACGGGCTGGCTCCGGATGGGAAATCCTCCGACCAGGCGGGCGATTCCGCGGGTTCCGGCGCCGGCATGCCGCGCAACTGCTCAAGCACGCCGTCAGCAATCGACTGCGCGTCAAGCGATTCCAGTAGCGCCAGCCGTTCCGCGAGAGGGCCTGTTGCAACACCGGTCAGTTCCCCCCACCGCGAAAGCTTCTCGAGTAGGCTTGCCGCACGGCTGATGCCTTCGGCACGGCTGCGCACGGCGGGCAGGACGCGGGCTTCGATCTTCAGCTCCGCGCTCTTGCCGAACAACGCCATGATGGCGTCGCGGTCGACCAGCTGCCGATGCTCTTCGTTCACCGTCCAGCGCACGCGCACGAACTTGTCGGCAGCCTCGGCCGCAACGGCAGCCAATGCGTCCATGTCCGGCGGGCCATCGAAGTCCACGCAGACCGTCTCGCGCGCGGGCGTCTCCACCAGCTGCGCGGTCGCCCGGCCCGGAACGATGTCCCATTGCAGGTATCCTTTGGCGCCGATCTCGCCGTAGTGGAAGCGTCCGATGGAGCCTGGATAGGCAACCACCCTGCCCTCCCGCTCCCATTGCTGGGCACGGTGGATGTGGCCGAGTAGGAAGCCATCGCACTCGGCCTCGAACAGGGCTCCGATCCTGAACTCATGATCGAAGCCTGCCATGGGCACGCCGTGCTCGGTCTGGCAGCCATTGACCGTGCCGTGCGAGACGCCGACCGTGGCGATTCCCCGACTGCGCAAGCGAGCGTTCATCGTGCCCGCCGCCACCAGGTAGCTGGCCAGGTGGTCACCCACCGCGGTTGCCGCATTGGCCACGCCAGCGGCCGCAGCCAGCACCGCCTTGTTGACAGTCGGCACGCAGGTGAAGACAACCTTGGGCATGCCGTGTTGGGCCAGCAGGGCGTCAAACTCCGCGTCGGTGAAGATGGGACCACCAGACGGGTGAAACGCGCCGTCACACACCGCCACCTGGTGGATGCGATCAGCGACGTACACCGGATACTGCGCACCGATGAGCCTGAACACGTCCAGCGTGCCGGGCGGTTCGTGGCTAAATGTCCCTTGTAGCATCAAAACCGGGCAGTAGCCCGAGAGCCGATGGATGCGCCGCGCGAGCGATCCAAACGCCGGCGTGTGCGCATCGAGTCCGTGGTCCGTCGAATCGCCGGACACGACGGCCACGTGGCAGCCGGAGACGATGGCATTTTCAACTGCGAATCCGAAACACCGGTCGGCCTCGGCGAGGTTGCCGGGCGAGTAATGCAGGTCAGAGAAGTGGGCAAGCCACAAGGGTTCGCTCTCGTTGAGCATCATGCTACCTCCAAACGAAATGTGCCGGCGAAGTGCGGCAGGAAAAAGAAAAGGGAAGCCCAATGGGCTTCCCTGCGAACGCCGGCACGAGGCTGGCAGGTTACGGAAGGACGTCCGCGGCGATGGCGGCCACCTGTTCACGGAACGCGAGCGGATTGACCAGCGCCGTACGCAGCTCTATCACGAACTGCCGCACGTCCTGCGGACGCTTGGACCAGCCGCGCCCGAAGGTGGCCGCAGCAAAAGCCTTGAGCTGCGTTGCCCCTTCATCGCTGTCCAACGCCAGGCGGGCAACGAGGTCTCGGTACTGGCTCTCGAGATCGTCGTCCTCGTGCGGTGGCTCCGCACCTGCGCTGTGCACAGGCAGGGTATTTCCGTCGCCAGTGTCCGGGTCGTGGGCGAGGTCGGCAACATCTGCACCAACACTCTGGTCCCCTTCCAAGGCGTAGGCGGCCTGATTGGCCAGTTCCAGAGCAGGCACCGGGCGGTCGGAACCGTCCAGCAGCGCGGCAATGTCGATTTCTGCGTCAAGCGTGATGAGCCATTGCATCTGGCGCACCGGCTTGCCGCCGTCATCGATACGGCTGATCTCGACTTCCTGCTTGGACATCCAGAACTTGACGCCCACCAGCCTGCCACGGGCCATCGCAACAGTCTGCATGGCGGCGTGAGCCTTTTGCAGGACGTAAATCGAGGTCGTGGGCATTTCGATGAGACCAAGGCCCGTTGCGCACGGCACGGCGAAATAGAAACTGGCCGAGAGGTTGCAATGTCCGCCCTGGTACTGCGGGCATTCCTGCGGGTCACAAATGCCATCAGGGACATCCTCGTCCTGACGCAGGATGATGGTGCGGCCGCCCCACATGCGCTTGGCGCGGTTGGCGCGGGCGTCACGCACAGGTGGCGCGTACATCTTGCAGTAGCGCCTACCGTCGGAGCCATACTCGGAGAAGTACTGTCGACCGCTGTGCGTCCATGCCACGAGCTGGTTGGGCATGTTGCTCAGCCAGTCGTCGAACGCGAACACCACGGGAAAGCGCCAGAGGCGATGTCCATTGCCGTCGTTGCGGTCCTCGCCGTAGCGCCGCACGATGTCCTCGGCCAGCGCCGGGTTGGCGAAGTCAGAGGCACGGCAGGTGAACCACGGAACGTTCTTCGGCACCATCGGCATCTTGATGCCGGTCGCCCGGGTGATCTCGGCCGCAATACGCTCGAAGCTCTCGCCTCGAGCCAGGCCGGCATCGTGGATCCGCACGGCTTCGGGCTTCTCGCGCGCGGCCTTGGTCAGGACCTTGATGCCGGGCCGGATCTTGCCGATGATCGGCGGCCGCATGGGCCGCTCTTCTAGCAGGCTTCGGCGTCCGCCGGGCTCGCTGTAGGTGATGGGTGCATGCATTCGTCCATTCTCCTTTTCTGAAGGAACTGAACGACCTGCGCCCGGATGGACACAGCATGCTCCCGAAGGCGCAGGGCTGTGTCGGCCCCGCGCTGGGTCGTTACGCGATTGAGGAAATCCGCTCGCGCGGTTTCCGAAAGACTGGCGACATGAGCCGCCTCACAAAGTGCGCGCCAGGCGTGCGGCATGTCCTTGTACTGCGGACGGCGCAGGTCCAGCGTTGCCGCGATGGCGGCGGAAATCTCGGCGTTCTGGTGCATGAGCGTCTCCTGAAGATCGAGGTCTCTCACCAGAAACAAAAAAAGGTTCATCGAGGAATTCCGGGGAAGGCTGCGCGGATTTTGAGGAAGAAGTATTCCTCGTCGCGATAGCCGTACGCGCGGCGCTTGATGACCTTGATGGTGTTGTTGATGCCTTCGACCACGCTGGTGTTCAATGGGTGGCGGCAGCGGGCCAAGATGCCATGCCAGTAGCCTTGCAGGCGCTTCGCAAACAACTCCAGGGCAGGTATTCGGCTCTGCCGAGCCTGCTCGCACCATTGCTCCCAAGCTTTTTGCGCCCACGCCGGGCGGCGGTAGAACCATAGC
>NZ_AQUR01000056.1 GCF_000372525.1 Cupriavidus neocaledonicus | reverse complement strand
GCCCCGATCGCCATGGAAGAAGGCCTGCGCTTCGCTATCCGCGAAGGTGGCCGTACCGTCGGCGCCGGCGTCGTGGCAAAGATCCTCGACTAAGCTGTTCGATAGCGAATGCGGCACCAACCGGCCGCATTCGTTGCCAGAGGGGTTGGCGCAAGCGTCGACCCCGAAGTTGTTTTAGGGGTATAGCTCAACTGGCAGAGCGTCGGTCTCCAAAACCGAAGGTTGGGGGTTCGATTCCCTCTGCCCCTGCCAAATCAATCAGCCGCGTCGCGAGGAACAATCGTGACGCGGCTTAGTCTCGTTTGCGAAACATGGCCAATCCCAATGTTGAAACCGTGAATGCCAGCAGCGGCAAGTGGATGCTTGGCGTCGCGGTGCTGCTGGTGGTGGCGGGCGTCATCGGTTTCTATGCACTGGCACAGCAACCGTCTTATGTACGTGGCGCCGCACTGTTCGGTGGTATTGCACTGGGTATCGTGGTTGCGCTGGTGTCGGCACCGGGCAAGGACTTTATCGGGTTCGCCAAGGAATCGTATCGGGAAGTTCGCAAGGTCGTCTGGCCGACGCGCAAGGAAGCCGGGCAGATGACGGGACTGGTCTTTGTCTTTGTCGTCGTCATGGCCCTGTTCCTGTGGTCGGCGGACAAGCTCATCGAGTGGGTGGTGTTCTCGCTCGTGCTGGGCTGGAAATAAGAGGTAGCACATGACGGATAACGCCCAGCAGGAAACCACCGCGCCGGAATCGCCTTCGTCGAAGAAGCGCTGGTATGTGGTGCATGCCTACTCCGGCATGGAGAAAAGCGTGCAACGCGCGCTGCAGGAGCGCATCGAGCGCGCCGAGATGCAGGACAAGTTCGGCCGCATCCTGGTGCCGTCCGAAGAAGTGGTGGAAATCAAGGGTGGCCACAAGTCGGTCACCGAGCGTCGTTTCTTCCCCGGCTACGTGCTGGTGGAAATGGAAATGACCGACGAGACCTGGCACCTGGTGAAGAACACCAGCAAGGTCACCGGTTTCGTGGGCGGTGCCCGCAACCGCCCGAGCCCGATTTCGCAGCGCGAAGTCGACAAGATCATGACCCAGATGCAGGAAGGGGTCGAGAAGCCGCGTCCCAAGACGCTGTTCGAAGTGGGCGAAATGGTGCGCGTCAAGGACGGTCCGTTCACCGATTTCAACGGCAATGTGGAAGAGGTGAATTACGAGAAATCGCGCCTGCGCGTCTCGGTCACCATCTTCGGGCGTGCCACGCCGGTCGAGCTCGAGTTCGGCCAGGTCGAGAAGGTTTAAGGAATTTGCCGGTTGTCGGCCGCAAGGTCGGCAACCGGCAACGGCAGTGCCCCAGGGTGCTGCCAAAGAGGAGCGTGAGGCCGCGCCACCGGTGCGGCGACAGCGCGTTACGACTCAACAGGATCGTCTTCCCCGAGTGGAGCGATCCGGATTGGAGTAGAGATGGCCAAGAAGATCATTGGCTTTATCAAGCTGCAGATTCCGGCTGGTAAGGCAAATCCCTCCCCGCCCGTTGGTCCCGCACTGGGTCAGCGTGGTCTGAACATCATGGAGTTCTGCAAGGCGTTCAACGCCCAGACCCAGGGTATGGAACCCGGTCTGCCGGTGCCGGTGGTGATTACCGCCTTCGCCGACAAGAGCTTCACCTTCGTGATGAAGTCGCCGCCGGCGACCGTGCTGATCAAGAAGGCAGCCGGCATCACCAAGGGTTCGCCGAAGCCCCACACCGACAAGGTTGGCAAGATCACCCGCGCCCAGGCTGAAGAAATCGCCAAGGCCAAGAACGCTGACCTGACCGCCGCCGACCTGGACGCCGCCGTGCGTACCATCGCCGGTTCGGCGCGTTCGATGGGCATCACCGTGGAGGGTCTGTAAATGGCTAAGGTTTCCAAGCGCGTCGCCGCCAACAAGGCGAAGATCGAGCGTACCAAGTTCTATCCGATCGACGAGGCCCTGGGCCTGGTGAAGGGCTGCGCCTCGGCGAAGTTCGACGAGTCGATCGACGTGGCCGTGCAACTGGGCATCGACGCCAAGAAGTCGGACCAGGTGGTGCGTGGTTCCGTGGTGCTGCCGGCCGGTACCGGCAAGTCGGTGCGCGTGGCCGTGTTCGCCCAGGGCGACAAGGCCGAGGCCGCCAAGGCCGCCGGTGCCGACATCGTCGGCATGGAAGACCTGGCTGAGCAAGTCAAGGCCGGCAACCTGAACTTCGACGTCGTGATCGCCTCGCCGGACACGATGCGTATCGTCGGTACGCTCGGCCAGATCCTGGGCCCGCGCGGCCTGATGCCGAACCCGAAGGTCGGTACCGTGACCCCCGACGTGGCCCAGGCCGTGAAGAACGCCAAGGCCGGTCAGGTCCAGTTCCGTGTCGACAAGGCCGGTATCATCCACGCCACCATCGGCCGTCGTTCGTTCGAAGACGCCGCGCTGAAGAGCAACCTGGCCGCGCTGCTGGACGCGCTGGTCAAGGCCAAGCCGGCCACCAGCAAGGGCGTGTACCTGCGCAAGGTTGCCGTCTCGTCGACCATGGGCGTTGGCGTGCGTGTCGACCAGGCTACGCTGGCAGCCTGAGCTGACGGCACATTGCTGACCGGAACCCGATAACACCGGTCGGCAAGCAAGAATCGAAGACCCTGGCCAGTGGCGAGGGTCGTCTCCGGACCGCAAGGAAAGGAGCAAGGCTTTGGGCAGTGGTGCCGTGATCGATGCGCAAGCATTGGGCGGCATCGCTGGTTATCAAAGACCGCTGGTGTCCTTGATCCGCGGCAGTATGGCGGAAAGGGCTTAATCGGTCGGAGCAGGAGCGCAGGCGCTACGCCTGAGCCATGTTTTCCGGCCAGCCAGCGCAGATGGCGCACCCGAAGGGATTGATGAAGCCGGGCCTCGACCCGGATGATTCGGGCCAATCGGACGCCGTTCGTTTGTGCTGACGTGAAGGCTCCGGTATTGCCGGAGACCCAGCGTCATTTTGGAGCTTAACCGTGCCACTCAATATTGAAGATAAGAAGGCCGTCGTTGCTGAGGTCTCGGCGCAAGTCGCCAAGGCCCAGACCATCGTCGTCGCCGAATATCGCGGCATTGCGGTTGGCGATCTGACCAAGCTGCGTGCTACCGCTCGCCAGCAAGGCGTGTACCTGCGCGTTCTGAAGAACACGCTGGCCCGCCGTGCCGTCGAAGGTACGCCGTTTGCAGGCCTCGCAGAGCAGATGACCGGTCCGCTGATCTACGGTATTTCCGAAGATGCAGTGGCCTCGGCCAAGGTTCTGAACGACTTCGCCAAGACCAACGACAAGCTGGTCCTGCGCGCCGGGTCGTATGACGGCAAGGTTCTCGACGCTGCCGCCGTGAAGGCGCTGGCCTCGATCCCGAGCCGCGACGAACTGATTGCTCAGCTGCTGGGCGTGATGCAGGCACCGGTGTCGGGCTTCGCCCGTCTGCTGGCTGCTCTGGCCGCCAAGCAGGCAGAAGGCGCTCCCGCGGAAGCGGAAGCTGCCGGCGCCTAAGGCAATCCAGGCCGCGCATCGCAAGATCGCATTACCGATACCGAATCAAATCTAGTAGGAGTATTTCAAATGGCAATCACCAAAGACGACATCCTGGAAGCCGTTGGCGCGATGTCCGTGATGGAACTGAACGACCTGGTCAAGGCGTTCGAAGAGAAGTTTGGCGTGTCGGCCGCTGCCATGGCCGTGGCTGCTGCTCCGGGCGCTGCCGGTGCTGCTGCTGCCGAAGAGCAGACCGAATTCAACGTGATCCTGGCCGAAGTCGGCGCCAACAAGGTCGGCGTGATTAAGGCTGTTCGCGAAATCACCGGCCTGGGCCTGAAGGAAGCCAAGGACCTGGTCGATGGCGCACCGAAGCCCGTCAAGGAAGGCGTGGACAAGGCTGCTGCTGCCGAAGCCAAGAAGAAGCTGGAAGACGCCGGCGCCAAGGTCGACGTCAAGTAATGCTGTACTCGCGTGCCCTGGTGGCACGCGAATGGGGCTGGCAAAGGGATATTCCCGGCGCCAGCCTTTTTGCGCTTGTGCGATTGTGTTTTAGTCACCACTCAGCACAGTGCTGATGCGTTACCAATGCAGTAAAAAGTGATGTTTGCGATTCGCGGCGAAGGTCGATTTGCCGGCGATTCAGCAGAAGCCAAACATCAGTGGCACACTAAGTGGTTGCTGCTGATGTTTGTCTTCTGAACCGACTGCAGAAGACAAGTTTGGTCGGGTGTCCCCCGGGCGAGTACAGGCGTTGCGCTGAAGCGACGACCACACCGCCCGCAGCGTGCGGACACCGTCAGCCAGAGGTTGGTAGCGGCCAACCGCCAAATCCCCTCCCAGTCGCTGAACACCTCAGGTCCGGCCAGGTCCAGCCAGCCCTGCGATGATTCGGAGATCCCATGGCGTACAGCTTCACCGAAAAGAAGCGCATTCGCAAAAGCTTTGCGAAGCGCGCGACGGTACATCAGGTTCCATTCCTGCTTGCCACCCAGATTGAATCCTACACCCAGTTCTTGCAAGCGGATACGCCGCCCGCACGTCGCAAGACCGAAGGCCTCCAGGCCGCTTTCAACGCTATCTTCCCGATCTCCTCGCATAACGGGCTCGCCCGTATGGAGTTCGTCTCGTACCACCTGTCCAACCCGCCGTTCGACGTCAAGGAATGCCAGCAGCGTGGCCTGACGTTCCATTCGGCGCTGCGTGCCAAGGTTCGCCTGATCATCAACGATCGCGAGAACCCGGGCAAGGTCAAGGAAGTGAAGGAGCAGGAAGTCTACATGGGCGAGATTCCGCTCATGACTTCCACGGGTTCGTTCGTCATCAACGGCACCGAGCGTGTCATCGTCTCGCAGCTGCACCGCTCGCCGGGCGTGTTCTTCGAGCACGACAAGGGCAAGACCCACAGCTCGGGCAAGCTGCTGTTCTCGGCACGCATCATCCCCTACCGCGGTTCCTGGCTGGACTTCGAATTCGATCCGAAGGACATCCTGTACTTCCGCGTCGACCGCCGCCGCAAGATGCCGGTGACGATCCTGCTGAAGTCGATCGGCCTGACCCCGGAACAGATCCTGGCGCACTTCTTCGTGTTCGACAACTTCACGCTGCAGTCGGAAGGCGCGCAGCTGGAGTTCGTGCCCGAGCGCCTGCGCGGTGAAGTCGCGCGCTTCGACATCGCCGACAAGAACGGCCGCGTGGTGGTCGAGAAGGACAAGCGGATCAACGCCAAGCACATCCGCGACCTGGACTCGGCCGGCACCAAGCTGATCAGCGTGCCGGAAGACTACCTGCTGGGCCGCGTGCTGGCCAAGAACATCATCGACCCGGATACCGGCGAGGTGATCGCCAACGCCAACGACGAGCTGACCGAAGCGCTGCTGGAAAACCTGCGCGAAGCCGGCGTCAAGCAGATCCAGACCCTGTACACCAACGACCTGGACCAGGGCCCCTACATGTCGCAGACCCTGCGCGTGGACGAGACCGTCGACCAGACCGCCGCGCGTATCGCGATCTACCGCATGATGCGCCCGGGCGAGCCGCCGACCGAGGAAGCCGTGGAAGCGCTGTTCCAGCGCCTGTTCTACAGCGAAGAGTCGTACGACCTGTCGCGCGTGGGCCGCATGAAGGTCAACAGCCGCCTGGGCCGTCCCAGCGGCGAAGGCGCCATGGTGCTGCAGGACGAGGACATCCTCGAGACCATCAAGATCCTGGTCAACCTGCGCAACGGCAAGGGCGAGGTCGATGACATCGACCACCTGGGCAACCGTCGCGTGCGTTGCGTCGGCGAACTGGCCGAGAACCAGTTCCGCGCCGGCCTGTCGCGCGTGGAGCGTGCCGTCAAGGAACGGCTGGGCCAGGCCGAGACCGAGAACCTGATGCCGCACGACCTGATCAACTCGAAGCCGATCTCGTCGGCGATCCGCGAGTTCTTCGGTTCGTCGCAGCTGTCGCAGTTCATGGACCAGACCAACCCGCTGTCGGAGATCACGCACAAGCGTCGTGTCTCCGCACTGGGCCCGGGCGGCCTGACGCGCGAACGTGCCGGCTTTGAAGTCCGCGACGTGCACCCGACCCACTACGGCCGCGTGTGCCCGATCGAAACGCCGGAAGGTCCGAACATTGGCCTGATCAACTCGCTGGCGCTGTATGCCCGCCTGAACGAATACGGCTTCCTGGAAACGCCGTACCGCAAGGTGGTCGACAGCAAGCTGACCGACGAGGTCGACTATCTGTCGGCGATCGAGGAAGGCAAGTACGTGGTGGCGCAGGCCAACGCGACCGTCGATGCCGACGGCAACCTGACCGACGAACTGGTGTCGGCGCGCGAAGGCTCCGAGCGTGAAACCCGCATGGTGACGCCGGACCGCGTGCAGTACATCGACGTGGCGCCGTCGCAGATCGTGTCGGCCGCTGCCTCGCTGGTGCCGTTCCTGGAACACGATGACGCGAACCGTGCACTGATGGGCGCGAACATGCAGCGTCAGGCCGTGCCTTGCCTGCGTCCGGACAAGCCGCTGGTCGGCACCGGCATCGAGCGCACCGTTGCGGTCGACTCGGGTACCGCCGTGCAGGCCATGCGTGGCGGCGTGGTCGATTACGTCGACGCGATGCGTATCGTGATCCGCGTGAACGATGACGAAGCCGTCGCCGGTGAAGTCGGCGTGGACATCTACAACCTGATCAAGTACACGCGCTCGAACCAGAACACCAACATCAACCAGCGACCGATGGTCAAGGTGGGCGACCACGTGGCCCGCGGCGACGTCATCGCCGACGGCGCCTCGACCGACCTGGGCGAGCTGGCGCTGGGCCAGAACATGCTGGTGGCGTTCATGCCGTGGAACGGCTACAACTTCGAGGATTCGATCCTGATCTCGGAGCGTGTGGTGGCCGAAGACCGCTATACCTCGATCCACATCGAGGAACTGTCGGTCGTCGCCCGCGACACCAAGCTGGGACCGGAAGAAATCACGCGCGATATCTCGAACCTGGCCGAAGCCCAGCTGGCGCGCCTGGACGAGTCGGGCATCACCTACATCGGCGCCGAGGTTGAAGCCGGCGACGTGCTGGTGGGCAAGGTCACGCCCAAGGGCGAGACCCAGCTGACCCCGGAAGAGAAGCTGCTGCGCGCGATCTTCGGCGAGAAGGCGTCGGACGTGAAGGACACCTCGCTGCGCGTGCCGTCGGGCATGAGCGGCATCGTGATCGACGTCCAGGTCTTCACCCGCGAAGGCGTGACCCGCGACAAGCGTGCCCAGTCGATCATCGACGACGAACTGAAGCGCTACCGCCTGGACCTGAACGACCAGCTGCGTATCGTCGAGGGCGACGCGTTCCAGCGTCTGGAGCGCCTGCTGATCGACAAGACCGTCAACGGCGGTCCGAAGAAGCTGGCCAAGGGTGCCAAGATCACCAAGGAGTACCTGGCGGACATCGACAAGTACCACTGGTTCGACATCCGTCCTGCCGACGAAGAACTGGCCGCCCAGCTGGAAGCCGTCAAGGAAGCCATCGAGCAGAAGCGCCACGAGTTCGACCTGGCCTTCGAAGAGAAGCGCAAGAAGCTGACGCAGGGCGACGAGCTGCCGCCGGGCGTGATCAAGATGGTCAAGGTCTACCTGGCCGTGAAGCGCCGCCTGCAGCCTGGCGACAAGATGGCCGGCCGTCACGGTAACAAGGGCGTGGTGTCGAAGATCGTGCCGATCGAAGACATGCCGTACATGGCGGACGGTACCCCGGCCGACATCGTGCTGAACCCGCTGGGCGTGCCGTCGCGGATGAACGTGGGCCAGATCCTGGAAACCCACCTGGGCTGGGCCGCGCGCGGCCTGGGTCAGCGCATCGGCGACATGCTCAAGGCGCAGGCCAAGGCGCAGGAACTGCGCACGCTGCTCTCGCAGATCTACAACGAGAGCGGCAAGCCGGAAGACCTGGACAGCCTGTCGGACGCCGAAGTGCTGGAACTGGCGAACAACCTGAAGAAGGGCGTGCCGTTTGCGACCCCGGTGTTCGACGGTGCCCACGAGGACGAAATCCGCCGCATGCTGGACCTGGCCTACCCGGACGACGTCGCCCGCGAAAAGGGCCTGACGGCTTCCAAGCAGCAGGTCACGCTGTTCGACGGCCGCACCGGCGAAGCGTTCGAGCGTCCGGTCACGCTGGGTGTGATGCACATGCTGAAGCTGCACCACCTGGTCGACGACAAGATGCACGCACGTTCCACCGGCCCGTACTCGCTGGTGACGCAGCAACCGCTGGGCGGCAAGGCCCAGTTCGGTGGCCAGCGTTTCGGTGAGATGGAAGTGTGGGCACTGGAAGCCTACGGCGCGTCGTACGTGCTGCAGGAAATGCTGACGGTCAAGTCCGATGACGTGAACGGCCGTACCAAGGTGTACGAGAACATCGTCAAGGGCGAGCACTCGATCGATGCCGGCATGCCGGAATCGTTCAACGTGCTGGTGAAGGAAATCCGCTCGCTGGGTATCGACATCGACCTCGATCGCTACTGATCAGGGCAGGTGAGGGCGCCGGCCGCGGCCGGTACCCGCCAGCGAACAGGATTTCCCACAGAATGAATGCCATCGTCCCGGACCAACGCCGGGCCGGTGGCGAAACAAGGAGTTGCAATGAAAGCATTGCTCGATCTCTTTAAGCAGGTTCAGCAGGAAGAGCAGTTCGACGCGATCAAGATCGGCCTGGCCTCGCCCGAGAAGATCCGTTCGTGGTCGTACGGCGAAGTGAAGAAGCCGGAAACGATCAACTACCGCACGTTCAAGCCGGAACGCGACGGCCTGTTCTGCGCCAAGATCTTTGGCCCGATCAAGGACTACGAGTGCCTGTGCGGCAAGTACAAGCGCCTGAAGCACCGTGGCGTGATCTGCGAGAAGTGCGGCGTTGAAGTGACGCTGGCCAAGGTGCGCCGCGAGCGCATGGGCCATATCGAACTGGCCGCGCCGACCGCGCACATCTGGTTCCTGAAGTCGCTGCCGTCGCGCCTGGGCATGGTCCTGGACATGACGCTGCGCGACATCGAGCGCGTGCTGTACTTCGAAGCCTTCGTGGTGATCGAACCCGGCATGACCCCGCTCAAGAAGAGCCAGATCATGTCGGAAGACGACTACCTGGCGAAGTGCGACGAGTACGGCGAGGGCGAGTTCGTCGCCATGATGGGTGCCGAGGGCATCCGTGAACTGCTGCGCGGCATCGACATCGAGAAGCAGATCGAACAGATCCGCGCCGAGCTGCAGGCCACCGGCTCCGAAGCCAAGATCAAGAAGTTCGCCAAGCGCCTGAAGGTGCTCGAGGCCTTCCAGCGTTCGGGCATCAAGCCCGAGTGGATGATCCTCGAGGTGCTGCCGGTGCTGCCGCCCGAGCTGCGCCCGCTGGTGCCGCTGGATGGCGGCCGCTTCGCGACCTCGGACCTGAACGACCTGTATCGCCGCGTCATCAACCGTAACAACCGCCTGAAGCGCCTGCTGGAGCTGAAGGCACCCGAGATCATCGTGCGCAACGAAAAGCGCATGCTGCAGGAAGCGGTTGACTCGCTGCTGGACAACGGCCGTCGCGGCAAGGCGATGACCGGCGCCAACAAGCGTCCGCTGAAGTCGCTGGCCGAAATGATCAAGGGCAAGGGCGGCCGGTTCCGTCAGAACCTGCTGGGCAAGCGCGTCGACTACTCGGGCCGTTCGGTCATCGTGGTGGGCCCGACGCTCAAGCTGCACCAGTGCGGCCTGCCCAAGCTGATGGCGCTCGAGCTGTTCAAGCCCTTCATCTTCCACAAGCTGGAAACGATGGGCATCGCCACCACCATCAAGGCGGCGAAGAAGGAAGTCGAAAGCCAGACCCCGGTGGTGTGGGACATCCTCGAAGAGGTGATCCGCGAGCATCCGGTGATGCTGAACCGCGCGCCGACGCTGCACCGCCTGGGCATCCAGGCATTCGAGCCGGTGCTGATCGAAGGCAAGGCGATCCAGCTGCACCCGCTGGTCTGCGCGGCGTTCAACGCCGACTTCGACGGTGACCAGATGGCCGTCCACGTGCCGCTGTCGCTGGAAGCGCAGATGGAAGCCCGCACCCTGATGCTGGCCTCCAACAACGTGCTGTTCCCGGCCAACGGCGACCCGTCGATCGTGCCGTCGCAGGACGTGGTGCTGGGCCTGTACTACACCACCCGCGACAAGATCAACGGCAAGGGCGAGGGCATGACCTTCGCCGACATCAGCGAAGTGATCCGCGCCTACGAGAACAAGGAAGTCGAACTGGCTTCGCGCGTGAACGTGCGTATCACCGAGTATGAGCTGGTCGACAAGGACGCCGAGGGCGACGCGCGTTTCGCGCCCAAGATCACGCTGCAGGCCACCACGGTCGGCCGCGCGATCCTGTCCGAGATCCTGCCGAAGGGCCTGCCGTTCTCGGTGCTGAACAAGCCGCTGAAGAAGAAGGAAATCTCGCGCCTGATCAACACGGCGTTCCGCCGCTGCGGCCTGCGCGAGACCGTGATCTTCGCCGACAAGCTGCTGCAGTCGGGCTTCCGCCTGGCGACCCGCGCCGGTATCTCGATCGCCATCGACGACATGCTGGTGCCGCCGGCGAAGGAAAAGATCATCGCCGAGGCCTCGGCCAAGGTGAAGGAATACGACAAGCAGTACATGTCGGGCCTGGTGACCGACCAGGAGCGCTACAACAACGTCGTGGACATCTGGGGCGCCGCCGGCGACCAGGTGGGCAAGGCGATGATGGAGCAGCTGCAGCACGAGGACGTGGTCGACCGCGAAGGCAAGACCGTGAAGCAGGAGTCGTTCAACTCCATCTACATGATGGCCGACTCGGGCGCACGGGGTTCCGCCGCGCAGATCCGCCAGCTGGCCGGCATGCGTGGCCTGATGGCCAAGCCGGATGGCTCGATCATTGAAACGCCGATTACGGCGAACTTCCGTGAAGGCCTGAACGTTCTGCAGTACTTCATCTCGACCCACGGTGCCCGTAAGGGCCTGGCCGATACGGCACTGAAGACCGCGAACTCGGGTTACCTGACCCGTCGTCTGGTCGACGTGACGCAGGATCTGGTGGTGGTCGAGGACGATTGCGGCACCTCCAACGGCGTGGCCATGAAGGCCCTGGTCGAAGGCGGTGAAGTGATCGAAGCCCTGCGCGACCGTATCCTCGGCCGCGTCACCGTGGCCGACGTGGTCAACCCGGAAACCCAGGAAACCGCGATCGAAGCCGGCACGCTGCTGGACGAAGACCTGGTCGAGCTGATCGACAACATCGGCGTCGACGAAGTCAAGGTGCGCACCCCGCTGTCGTGCGACACGCGCTACGGCCTGTGCGCCAAGTGCTACGGCCGCGACCTGGGCCGCGGCGTGCTGGTGAACTCGGGCGAAGCGGTGGGCGTGATCGCCGCGCAGTCGATCGGTGAGCCGGGCACGCAGCTGACCATGCGTACCTTCCACATCGGTGGTGCGGCATCGCGCGCGGCAGTGGCCTCGAGCGTGGAAGCGAAGGCGACCGGTACGGTCCGCTTCACCGCGACCATGCGCTACGTGACCAACGCCAAGGGCGAACTGATCGTGATCTCGCGTTCGGGCGAGGCGCTGATCACCGACGACCATGGCCGCGAGCGCGAGCGCCACAAGATCCCGTACGGCGCCACGCTGCTGGTGCAGGACGGCCAGTCGATCAAGGCCGGCACGCAACTGGCCACGTGGGACGCGCTGACGCGCCCGATCGTTTCGGAGTACTCGGGCACGATCAAGTTCGAGAACGTCGAAGAGGGCGTGACCGTCGCCAAGCAGATGGACGAAGTCACCGGCCTGTCGACCCTGGTGGTGATCGACGCCAAGCGCCGCACGGCTGCAACCAAGGGCATCCGCCCGCAGGTGAAGCTGCTCGACGCCAACGGCCAGGAAGTGAAGATCCCGGGCACGGACCACTCCGTGACCATCGGCTTCCAGGTCGGCGCGCTGATTACCGTGAAGGACGGCCAGCAGGTGCACGTGGGTGAAGTGCTCGCGCGTATCCCGACCGAATCGCAGAAGACCCGCGACATTACCGGTGGTCTGCCGCGTGTGGCCGAGCTGTTCGAAGCGCGTTCGCCGAAGGACGCCGCCGTGCTGGCGGAAGTCACCGGCACGACCTCGTTCGGCAAGGACACCAAGGGCAAGCAGCGCCTGGTCATCACCGACCTGGACGGCAATGCCCACGAGTTCCTGATCGCGAAGGAAAAGCAGGTCCTGGTGCACGACGGCCAGGTGGTGAACAAGGGCGAAATGATCGTGGAAGGTCCGGCGGACCCGCACGACATCCTGCGCCTGAAGGGCATCGAAGAGCTGGCGCACTACATCGTCGACGAAGTGCAGGACGTGTACCGTCTGCAGGGCGTGAAGATCAACGACAAGCACATCGAGGTGATCGTTCGCCAGATGCTGCGTCGGGTCCAGATCGTCGATGTGGGCGACACCAAGTTCATCCCGGGTGAACAGGTGGAGCGTTCGGAACTGCTCGACGAGAACGACCGCGTGATCGCCGAGGGCAAGCGTCCGGCGACCTACGAGAACCTGCTGCTGGGTATTACCAAGGCGTCGCTGTCGACCGACAGCTTCATCTCCGCGGCATCGTTCCAGGAAACCACGCGCGTGCTGACCGAAGCCGCGATCATGGGCAAGACCGACGACCTGCGTGGCCTGAAGGAAAACGTGATCGTCGGCCGCCTGATCCCGGCCGGTACCGGCCTGGCCTACCACCGTGCCCGCAAGGCGCGCGAGGCCTCCGAGCGCGAACGCGCCCAGGCGATCGCCGAAGAAGAGCAGTCGCTCTTCATCGAGCCGCCGGTGGTGCAGGCGACCGAGGGCGAAGGCGACAACGCCTGATCTCGTTGCAGTCATGACCGCCGCAAGGCGGACCAAAGCCCGGCTGATCCAGCCGGGCTTTTTTTTTGCCCGCGCGCGGCGCGGCCTCTGGTGAGAAACATCGCAGAGTTTGCCGCGCGGGCGCGGCGGCGGGCCCCCTTAGTGGTAAGGTTACGGCTTTTCCGGCTCCAGCATTTCCGTTGTCCATGTCGCAAGCACTGGCGATCCTCAAGGATGTCTTCGGCTACCACGCCTTCCGCGGGCGCCAGGCCGAGATCATCGACCACGTCGCCACCGGCGGCGATTGCCTGGTGCTGATGCCGACCGGCGGCGGCAAGTCGCTGTGCTACCAGATCCCGGCGCTGCTGCGCCAGCGTGCCGGCGATGGCGTCGGCATCGTGGTGTCGCCGCTGATCGCACTGATGCAGGACCAGGTCGCGGCGCTGACCGAGGCCGGCGTGCGCGCCGCGGTGCTCAACTCGACGCTGACCGGGGCCGAGGCCTCCGCGGTCGAGCGCGACCTGCTGGCCGGGCGCATCGAGATTCTCTACGTGGCGCCGGAACGGCTGATGACGCCGCGCTTCCTTGACCTGCTGGAGCGCACCCGCGTCGGGCTGTTCGCCATCGACGAAGCCCACTGCGTGTCGCAATGGGGCCACGATTTCCGGCCCGAGTACATCCAGCTGTCGGTGCTGCACGAGCGCTTCCCGTACGTGCCGCGCATCGCGCTGACCGCGACCGCCGACGCGCTGACGCGCGACGAGATCGTCGAGCGGCTGGCGCTGCACGACGCGCGCATCTTCATTTCCAGCTTCGACCGGCCCAACATCCGCTACCGCATCGTCGAGAAGGACAACGCGCGCCAGCAGTTGCTGGCCTTCATCAAGGCGGAACATACCGCGGCCGACGGCACCCACGACAGCGGCATCGTCTATTGCCTGTCGCGCAAGAAGGTCGAGGACACCGCGCAGTGGCTGAGCGGCCACGGCATCAACGCGCTCGCCTACCATGCCGGCATGGATGCCCAGGTGCGCCAGCACCACCAGGCGCGCTTCCGCGTAGAGGAAGGGCTGGTGATGGTGGCGACGATCGCCTTCGGCATGGGCATCGACAAGCCCGACGTACGCTTTGTCGCCCACCTGGACCTGCCCAAGAGCATGGAGGGCTATTACCAGGAAACCGGCCGCGCCGGCCGCGACGGGCTGCCCGCCAATGCCTGGATGGCCTACGGCCTGGGCGACGTGGTGCAGCAGAAGCGCATGATCGACGAATCCGAGGCCGACGAGGCCTTCAAGCGCGTGTCGTCGGCCAAGCTCGACGCGCTGCTGGGTTTGTGCGAAACCGCCGGCTGCCGGCGCCAGCGCATCCTCGCGTACTTCAACGAAGCCAGCGAGCCCTGCGGCAACTGCGATACCTGCCTGGAGCCGCCGGCCACCTGGGATGGCACGCGCGAGGCGCAGATGGCGCTGTCCTGCGTCTACCGCACTGCGCAGGCGAGCCGGATCCACTTCGGCGCGACCCACCTGATCGACGTGCTGCGCGGCAATGCCTCGGAAAAGATCAAGCAATGGGGCCATGACAAGGTCTCGACCTTCGGCATCGGCAAGGACCGCTCGGTGCATGAGTGGCACACCGTCTTCCGCCAGTTGATCGCCCAGGGCTTGCTGATGATCGACCACGGCGGCCACGGCGCGCTGCTGCTGGGCGAACGCGCGCGCGAGGTGCTCAAGGGCGAGCGCCAGATCATCCTGCGACGCCAGGCCGCCAGGCCGGGCAAGTCCGGCGAGCGCGCGGCGCGCGGCACCCGCACCGACCATACCGCGGACATGGACGCCGCTACGCTGGCTAACTGGGAAGCGCTGCGACGCTGGCGCACCGAGGCGGCGCGCGAGCATGGGGTGCCGGCCTACGTGATTTTCCATGACGCCACGCTGGCGGAACTGGCGCGCACGGCGCCGGATTCGCTGTCGGCGATGCAGGGCATTCCCGGGATTGGTGCGTCCAAGCTGGAACGCTACGGGCAGGGCATCCTGGACACGCTGCGCGGGACCTAGCCGCTGGTGTCCCTCGGTCGGGTATACGGCTTGACGGTATACGATTCCGCTGCTAGGATGCCAGATTCGAGTTTTTGGCTTTGGATTTCGCTCGCCCGTCGGATAAGTGGCCCTCAGGTCGCTGCCGGCAAGCCTACCGGACTGGATTTCCATGCACGGGGGGCGGCAGACGCGGGATCCGGGTGCCGGCTCGCGCTCTTTGGCATGCTGTTACCGCACAGTCCCGTCTCCAGAGCGCCCGCTCACCTCTCCCGCCCAAAACCCGTAGTTGCCTCTCCAGCCTGGCGCATGCCGGCACGAGGGGCGTTTTTCGTCAAACCAAGCTGGATTGAACAATGCCAACTATCAACCAACTGGTTCGCAAGCCGCGCGTCTCGGAAGT
This sequence comes from Cupriavidus neocaledonicus, assembly GCF_000372525.1. Classification (GTDB taxonomy): domain Bacteria; phylum Pseudomonadota; class Gammaproteobacteria; order Burkholderiales; family Burkholderiaceae; genus Cupriavidus; species Cupriavidus neocaledonicus. The sequence continues at coordinate 3,426 of NZ_AQUR01000056.1, read as the reverse complement.
CGTCAAGAGCAAGAGCCCGGCGCTTGAGAACTGCCCCCAGCGCCGTGGCGTGTGCACCCGCGTGTACACCACGACGCCGAAGAAGCCGAACTCGGCACTGCGTAAGGTCGCCAAGGTGCGCCTGACCAACGGTTTCGAAGTCATTTCGTACATCGGCGGTGAAGGCCACAACCTGCAGGAACACTCGGTCGTGCTGATCCGCGGCGGCCGTGTGAAGGATCTGCCGGGTGTGCGTTACCACATCGTCCGTGGTTCGCTGGATCTGCAAGGCGTGAAGGACCGCAAGCAGGCCCGTTCGAAGTACGGCGCGAAGCGTCCGAAGGCAGCCTAAGTTTCGGCAGCCTGGGCCCGCAAGGCCCGAAGCAACAGACGATAGCCTGTGGCGCGAGTCATGGTGCTGTCACCAGGCGGCGGTACAACGGAGCGCCTTTTTGGCAACCGTGCCGTCGAGTAAGTGGTCACCCGGCGAATTTGCTGTCTTTGCATGCAAGCTAGTTGGTGGCCGGAGAGCGGGAAACTCTGACCGAGCTCTCAACTGAATCTAAAGGAAAGAAGATGCCACGTCGTCGTGAAGTCCCGAAGCGGGACGTTCTGCCTGATCCGAAGTTCGGCAACGTTGAAGTTGCCAAGTTCATGAACGTGCTGATGCTGGATGGCAAGAAGTCGGTTGCCGAACGCATCGTGTACGGCGCGTTCGACCAGATCGAAAAGAAGGCAGGCAAGGCCCCCATCGAAGTGTTCTCCGTTGCCATCAACAACGTGAAGCCGGTGGTGGAAGTGAAGAGCCGTCGCGTGGGCGGCGCCAACTATCAGGTTCCGGTCGAAGTCCGTCCGTCGCGTCGTTTGGCATTGGCGATGCGCTGGCTGCGTGAGGCCGCGAAAAAACGCAGCGAGAAGTCGATGGCGCTGCGCCTGGCAGGTGAGCTGCTGGAAGCTGCTGAAGGTCGTGGCGGCGCGATGAAGAAGCGCGACGAAGTGCACCGCATGGCCGAAGCCAACAAGGCGTTCTCGCACTTCCGCTTCTAAAGCGAGCGAAAACATTGTTGGTTGCCGGGCGGGCTGTGTTTTTACACATCTCGCCCGTTTGTGTTAGGGGCGCGGGCCATGAGATGCCGGCGCCTCACGGACGAATAGAGGATTAAAGTGGCTCGTAAGACTCCCATCGAGCGTTACCGCAACATCGGTATTTCGGCTCACATTGACGCGGGTAAAACCACCACGACCGAGCGCATCCTGTTCTACACCGGTGTGAACCACAAGATCGGTGAAGTGCACGACGGCGCCGCCACCATGGACTGGATGGAGCAGGAGCAGGAGCGTGGTATTACCATCACCTCCGCTGCCACCACCGCCTTCTGGAAGGGCATGGCCGGCAACTACCCCGAGCACCGCTTCAACATCATCGACACCCCGGGCCACGTGGACTTCACCATCGAGGTGGAGCGTTCCATGCGCGTGCTCGACGGCGCCTGCATGGTGTACTGCGCCGTGGGCGGCGTGCAGCCGCAGTCCGAAACCGTGTGGCGTCAGGCCAACAAGTACGGCGTGCCGCGTCTGGCGTTCGTCAACAAGATGGACCGTACCGGCGCCAACTTCTTCAAGGTCTACGACCAGCTGAAGACCCGCCTGAAGGCCAACCCGGTGCCCGTGGTGGTGCCGATCGGCGCTGAAGACGGCTTCCAGGGCGTGATCGACCTGCTGGAAATGAAGGCGATCATCTGGGACGAAGCCAGCCAGGGCGTGAAGTTCGAGTACAAGGACATCCCCGCCGAGCTGCAGGCCACCGCTGAAGAATGGCGCGAGAAGATGGTCGAGTCCGCCGCCGAAGCCAGCGAAGAGCTGATGGAAAAGTACCTGGGCGGCGAAGAGCTGACCCGCGCCGAGATCGTCAAGGCGCTGCGTGACCGTACCATCGCCTGCGAAATCCAGCCGATGCTGTGCGGCACCGCGTTCAAGAACAAGGGCGTGCAGCGCATGCTCGACGCCGTGATCGACTTCCTGCCGTCGCCGGTCGATATTCCGCCGGTCAAGGGCGTGGACGAAAGCGACGACGAGAAGAAGCTCGAGCGCAAGGCCGACGACAACGAGAAATTCTCGGCGCTGGCGTTCAAGATCATGACCGACCCGTTCGTCGGCCAGCTGATCTTCTTCCGCGTGTACTCAGGCAAGATCAATTCGGGCGACACCGTGTACAACCCGGTGAAGCAGAAGAAGGAGCGTCTGGGCCGTATTCTGCAGATGCACGCCAACCAGCGCGAAGAAATCAAGGAAGTGCTGGCCGGCGACATCGCCGCCGCGGTGGGCCTGAAGGACGCCACCACGGGCGATACGCTGTGCGATCCGGCTGCCCCGATCGTGCTCGAGCGCATGGTGTTCCCGGAGCCGGTGATCTCGCAGGCGGTGGAGCCGAAGACCAAGGCCGACCAGGAAAAGATGGGCATCGCCCTGAACCGCCTGGCCGCCGAAGATCCGTCGTTCCGCGTGCGTACCGATGAAGAATCGGGCCAGACCATCATTTCGGGCATGGGCGAGCTCCACCTCGAAATTCTGGTCGACCGCATGAAGCGCGAATTCGGCGTGGAAGCCAACATCGGCGCGCCGCAGGTGGCCTACCGCGAAACCATCCGCAAGAAGGCCGAGGACGTCGAAGGCAAGTTCGTCAAGCAGTCGGGCGGCCGCGGCCAGTACGGTCACGCCGTGATCACGCTGGAGCCGCAGGAGCCGGGCAAGGGCTTCGAGTTCATCGACGCCATCAAGGGCGGTGTGATTCCTCGCGAATACATCCCGGCAGTCGAAAAGGGTATCGTCGACACGCTGACGGCCGGTATCCTGGCTGGCTTCCCGGTGGTGGACGTGAAGGTCACGCTGACGTTCGGTTCGTACCACGACGTGGACTCGAACGAAAACGCGTTCCGCATGGCCGGCTCGATGGCTTTCAAGGAAGCCATGCGCAAGGCCAGCCCGGTTCTGCTCGAGCCGATGATGGCCGTGGAAGTGGAAACGCCGGAAGACTACACCGGTACCGTGATGGGCGACCTGTCGTCCCGCCGCGGCATCGTGCAGGGCATGGACGACATGGTGGGCGGCGGCAAGATCATCAAGGCCGAAGTCCCGCTGTCGGAAATGTTCGGTTATTCGACCGCGCTGCGCTCGGCCACGCAAGGCCGCGCCACCTACACCATGGAATTCAAGCACTACGCCGAGGCACCGAAGAACATCGCCGAAGCAGTGATGGCGGCCAAGGGCAAGTAAAAAAGCTGTATGCCGCCGCGTCCGCCAGGACGCGGCGGCGTGATGAATCGACAAGACTGCATTCCATTAGGAGCTAAAAAAATGGCAAAGGAAAAGTTCGAGCGGACCAAGCCGCACGTGAACGTTGGTACGATTGGTCACGTTGACCATGGCAAGACCACGCTGACCGCAGCG
>NZ_AQUR01000055.1 GCF_000372525.1 Cupriavidus neocaledonicus | reverse complement strand
GCAAAAGGCGTGGGAGCATTGGTGCGAACAAGCAAGGCAGAGCCGAATACCTGCCCTCGAACTGTTCGCCCAGCGCCTGAAAGCGTATTGGCACGGCATCCTTGCCCGATGCCGCCATCCGCTGAATACCAGCGTCGTTGAGGGCATCAACAACACCATCAAAGTCATCAAGCGCCGAGCCTATGGCTACCGTGACGAGGAATACTTCTTCCTGAAGATCAAGGCTGCCTTCCCCGGAATTCCTCGTTGAACCAAAAAAAATCGGTGAAAGGTCGTGGCGCCCGCTGAATTCACATGTCAGCCGATCAAGCTGCCTGTGCTGGGTCGGATGCTTTGGCGGGAGAGAAGTGCGGCGGTGTCCGGCCTGCCAGGGGACGCGGCTGGACTCGGTGGTCTGGACTCGGTGGTAGCGAGGGGGCGCCGGATCCGGCAAGCGGCCTGCGGGCGGCCGGGGCGCCCTTGGCTTCTCGCGCGTGCCTTCCTTGACTATAGTGCTTAGTGATCACAGTCAGGTCGCGGGAGCCATGGGGCTCCGCAAGCCGCGGAGGGCGAAGACATCATGAAAATGAGGATGGTGCCCTGGTTCGTCGCCGCCGCGATGCCGTTGCCGCGGCTGGCTTGCGCCGCCGATTCCGGCAGCAGGCGCGGGCCGGAACCCGCCGACATTGGCATCGGCGAAGCCCCCGACAACACGCCCCTTTGCCACTTCACCGACGCCCCGGCCGCGCGGGCGGCTCGCTAGCCGGACGCGGGCGCGCCAGCGTTGCAAGCTCCCATGGAACCTCAGGATATCTCTCCCACAGTGAGGCGCGATGTCGGCAGCCCGCCCGGCTGGCTGCGCTGGCTCCCTGGCCTGCTGATGCTGAAGTCGTACCAGCCGGCCTGGCTCCCCAGGGATCTCGCCGCCGGGCTGGTGCTGACCACCATGCTGGTGCCGGTCGGCATCGCCTACGCCGAAGCTTCCGGCGTGCCCGGTGTCTACGGGCTCTATGCCACCATCATTCCCTTGCTGGCATACGCCCTGTTAGGGCCAAGCCGGATCCTGGTGCTGGGTCCGGATTCCGCGCTGGCGGCGCCGATTCTGGCCGTGGTGCTGCAGCTCTCGGGCGGCGACCCGGGCCGCGCGGTCCTGGTGGCCAGCATGATGGCGGTCGTCGCGGGCGCGTTCTGTATCATTCTGGGCCTGCTGCGCCTGGGCTTTATCACCGAGCTGCTGTCCAAGCCGATACGCTACGGCTATATGAACGGCATCGCCCTGGCGGTGCTGGTCAGCCAGCTGCCGAAGCTGTTCGCGATTTCGGTCGAAGACGCCGGCCCGCTGCGCGAGTTGCTCAGCCTGGGCCAGGCGATGGCCGCGGGCCAGGCCAACTGGTACAGCTTTGCGGTGGGCGCCGGCAGCCTAGTGCTGATCCTGTTGCTGAAGCGCTTCGAGCGCGTTCCCGGCATTCTGATTGCCGTGATTGTCGCCACGCTGGTAGTCAGCGTGCTCCACCTGGACCAGGCCGGCGTGAAGGTGCTGGGCAGGATTCCGCAAGGCCTGCCTGCCTTTGTCGTACCCTGGCTGAGCGGCGTGGATCTTGTAGAGATCCTGCTGGGCGGGTGTGCGGTGGCGCTGATCTCGTTCGCGGATACCAGTGTGCTGTCGCGCACCTTCGCGGCGCGCACCAACACCCGGGTCGACCCCAACCAGGAGATGGTCGGCCTGGGCGTCGCCAACCTGGCCGCGGGCTTCTTCCAGGGCTTTCCGATCAGCAGCAGCGCCTCGCGCACGCCGGTCGCGGAAGCCGCGGGCGCGAAGACCCAGCTTACCGGCGTGGTGGGCGCGCTGGCCGTGGCGGCGCTGCTGATGTTCGCGCCCAATCTGCTGCAGTACCTGCCCAACAGTGCACTGGCCGCGGTGGTGATCGCGGCGGCCATCGGCCTGTTCGAGGTGGCGGACCTGAAGCGCATCTACCGCATCCAGCAGTGGGAATTCTGGCTTTCCATGGTGTGCTTTGCCGCGGTGGCCGTGTTCGGCGCCATCCCGGGCATATTCCTGGCCGTGGTGATTGCCGTGATCGAGTTCCTCTGGGATGGCTGGCGGCCGCATTTCGCCGTGCTCGGGCGCGTCGAGGGCCTGCGCGGCTACCACGACACCAAGCGCTACCCGCACGCGGCGCGCATCGATGGCCTGGTGCTGTTCCGCTGGGATGCGCCGCTGTTCTTTGCCAATGCGGAACTGTTCCAGCAACGCCTGATGGAAGCGATCGAGGAATCGCCGACACCCGTGCGCAGGGTCGTGGTGGCAGCCGAGCCGGTGACCAGCGTCGACGTGACCTCGGCCGACATGCTGCGCGAGCTGGGCGGCATCCTGCGCGAGCGCGGCATCGCGCTGCATTTTGCCGAGATGAAGGATCCCGTGCGCGACAAGCTCAGGCGCTTCGAGCTGCTGGAAGCGATCGGCGACCGGAATTTCCACCCGACGGTGGGCAGCGCGGTGGATGACTATGTCGGCAAATCGCCCTGATTGCCCGACGCGCCGGGTTCCCGGTGTCAGTAGCGCGCTTCGACAAGCCGGTAAGGATAGTCGGGCTCGCGGTATCCGTTCGCCTTCTGCCGGGGTGGCAGCTTGACCGGCTTGCGCGGGATCTTCTCGTAGGGAATCTGGTCCAGCAGGTGCCGGATGACGTTCAGGCGCGCCCGCCGCTTGTCGTTGGAGTCCGCGACATACCAGGGGGCGAAGTCGCTGTCGGACGCGGCGAACATGGCGTCGCGGGCACGGGAATAGTCGTACCAGCGGCTGTACGAGCGCAAGTCCATGTCCGTGAGCTTCCAGAGCTTGCGGCCGTCATTGATGCGCCCTTGCAGGCGGCGGGTCTGCTCCTCCTGGCTGACCTCGAGCCAGTATTTGATCAGGATGATGCCGGAATTGACAATGGCGCGCTCGACCAGCGGGACGGCACGGAGGAACTCCTCGGCCTGGGTTTCGGTGCAGAACCCCATCACGCGCTCGACACCCGCGCGGTTATACCAGCTGCGGTCGAAGATGACGATCTCCCCCGCGGCGGGCAGATGCGGCAGATAGCGCTGCAAGTACATCTGGGTCTTCTCGCGATCGGTCGGCGCGGGCAGCGCGACCACCCGGAAGATGCGCGGGCTGACGCGTTCGGTGATGGCCTTGATGGTGCCGCCCTTGCCCGCGCCGTCGCGGCCTTCGAAGATCACGCAGACCTTGGTGCCGCTCGCCTGCACCCATTGCTGCAGCGCCACCAGCTCGACGTGCAGGGGGAACAGCTCCTTCTGGTAAGCCTTCTCGCCCATGCGCTCGCGCTGCTGAGGCCCGGGTGCCTCGGCGCGGCTTTCATCGCCGGCCGGTGGCGCTGCCTCGTCCCGGGCGCGGGCCTGGTGCTTGTCTTTCTTCTTGGCCATGATTCTCCTACATTGTTTTTTGCGTCCCAGCGCTTGCGCGGGGCAGGCGTTGAACAACGCGGCCCTGGTGCCGGCAACGACAGGCCGGGAAGCCCGCCAGGCTCACCGCTTAACAATAGCAACAATAATGCGTAGTGAAAGGCCGCCGTCGTTGATACAAGTCGGAGATTGGATCCGGCTGAAAGCGAGCCGGGCGCCGGGCTGGCCCGTGCCTGGCCCGGACCCTAAGCCGGGGTGGCGCAACCGCATCCCCGGGAGGCTGCGTCATGAAGATCCTGAACTGGCTGCGCCATCGCGGCCCCCGTCCGGACGGGGACGGCAGGCACGCGCTTGCCGCGCTGGCGGAGCGCGTGACCCGGCCGTGCCCGTACGTGCGGCTGGTGCCCGGCTATCGCAAGCAGCTTGCGCCCGCGCTGGCTGGCGCGCACCAGTACCTGCGCGATGTCGTGGCAGGCTTGCCGGAGCCCGCCATCGCCAGCGAGGCGGCGTGGTACAGCGACCCCTATATCCATGCCTTCTTTGGCACCCCGCAGGATGTCATGCCCGCCCTCAGCCGGTCGGCTGACTTGCGCGACTATTTCAGCCGCTCGGCGCCCGCGCCCGAAGCCTATGCCGTGCTGGGCATGGACAGGCAGGAACGGCGCACCCTGGGCTTCGCCCTGGAAGGGGACGTGATGCGCTCGGAGGTGCCCCAGCTGACGCTCAGCTTCACCGACCACCGGGTCCGGATCTGCGCAGCCAGCGACGCGGCGCTGCGTGAAGAAATCGCCGGGCGCATGCTGGACCAGCTCGCCCTGCAGGCACTGGCGCAGGTCGCAAGCGGCAAGTCCCGGCGCGACCTCGTCGAGCAAGAGCAAGTCCTGCTGACCACGCGCCTGCATCTGCTCGAACGGCAGGGTGTCGGCATGCGCAGCGTCCTCGGCGAGGGCGACGGGGCCGACGCCGCCGAAGCCGCGCGGCTGCGCGAGCAGGTGGCGCAGAATGAAGCGGCGCTGGCGGGCCTGGGGGTGGCCAGCGGCCGGGCCGGCATGCCGGAGCGCCAGCTGCAGGCCCTGGTCGAGGTACTCTCGCATGCGCAGGCCAGCTTCTCGGTGAAACGGGACCCGGTCCGGCTGAGCCGCCTCAATGTCGTGCTGGCGCCGGACAGTGCCGAGCTTGGCGAAAACCTGGAGTTGATGAGCGCGCATATCCCCGGCGATCCGCCGCTGGTCCGCACCTTTGCGCTGGTGCGCGTGGCCCGGGCCGAAATGTTGTCGCCCATGCAATTGCTGGATGACGCTGCGCGCATGCTGTAAGGCTATGCGCGGGGACCAACTTTTGTGGAGGACCGCATGGATGCAGACAAGGCCGAGCATGGCGACACTGACCCGGCCGCGTTCGAGCCGTTGACCCTGCGGCTGCGCGACGGACGGGAAGTCCTGGTGCGCGAGATTGCCGCGGGCGACAAGGCCGGCCTGCTGGCGGCCTTCAACCGGCTTTCCGCCGATGCGCGCTACGCCAGGTTCATGGCGGCCATGGCGCAACTGCCGGAAGCCATGCTTGAGCAAGCGACACATCCGTCCGCGGAGCGTGAGTTTGCCTTGGTGGCGCTCGCCTGCGCAGGCAACGCGCCGGGCATTGTGGCCGGGGCCCGGTACGCCGCGGCGCCGGGCAGCGATACCTGCGAGTTCGCCGTGACGGTCAGCGATGACTGGCACAGGCTCGGCCTTGCGACGCGGCTGCTGGCCGTCCTGGTCGATGTGGCCCGGCGCCGCGGCTATCGATGCATGGAGGGCTATGTCTTGTCGTCGAATACCGCCATGCGGCAACTGGCGCACCGGCTTGGATTTGCCGACGTACCATGTCCGGACGATGCCACGCTGCGCGTGGTGACCCTTGCGCTGTAGTGGGCGCGGCTGACGCGCCTGGCCCAGGCCTCAGGCCGAGGGTGGCTCTGCCGCCTTTAGAACGAATCCGAATACCGCGCCCCTCGGCCGGTTCGGCCAGGCGTGCAGGCGGCCGCCATGCGCCTCGAGGATCGAGCGACAGATCGACAGGCCCATGCCCAAACCTTCGGCCTTGGTCGTGTAGAAGGGCTGGAAAACCTGCTCCGTATCGCCGGGCAGGCCGACACCGACGTCGTGGACCGTGACCACTACCTCATGCGCCGGGCTGACCGCGGTGCGGACGATGAGCTCGCGTGAATGCTCGACAATCTCGCGCATTGCCTCAACGGCATTGATCACGAGGTTCAGCAACACTTGCTGGAGCTGGATCTTATCGGCACACACCAGGGGCAGCGCAGGCAGCAGTTCGGTTTTCAGGATGACCTGGGTGCGTTCCAGTTCGCCGGTAAAGAGCGGTAGCGTCTCGGCGATCATCTCGTTAAGATCGATGCGCTGCGCCTGAGGCCCGGTCTTGCGCAGCATCGCGCGCATGCCCGCTATAACGCTGCCGGCACGTTCCCCTTGTTCGACGATAGCACCCAACGCTGCGACCGCCTGCCCGACGTCCGGCTGCCTGCGATCGAGCCACCGTAGCGCGGCGCGTGACTCGATGGTCAATGCAGCAATGGGCTGGCTCACCTCATGGGCGATCGACGCTGTCAACGCGTTAAGTGTCATGACGCGGCTGGCGTGAGCCAGCTCCGCCTGCGCCTGGCGCAGGGATTCATCTGCGCGACGGCGTTGCTCGGAAAGCCGGCTGTTCTCGATGGCGCTGGCGGCCTGGAACGCCAGCAGCTTGATCACTTCGATCCGTGCCGGAACGAACACCCCTGGCGCCAGAGCGTTTTCGAGATAAAGCACCCCCGTCAGCCGGCCTCGATTCAGCAGCGGCAGGCACAGCATCGAACGTGCCCGATGTTGGCGGACAAAGGGGTCAGCGGAAAAGCCTTCGTTGGCGGGGCCGTCATTGATGACCACGTGCTCTCGGCAATCCAGCACGTGCTCGATCATCGCCATCGGCATATCGGCGTCAAGCGGGCGCGCAGACAATGTCACCAAGACCGTTTCATCACGAACGGCAGCCTCGGCCGCCACGTGATGTCCGGCGCCTTCGGGCAAGATGAGCAGCCCGCGCGTCGCGCCGGCCTGCTCGATCGCCGTCCGGATCAGCGTCGCCAGCAGCCGCTCCAGCCCGGCCTCGCCTGAAATCGCCTCCGAGATCGCGATCACCGTGGCCAGGTCCAGCTGCTGGAGCGGCGCGCCTATCGTGCCCATCGACGGCGTTGCGGCGCGCATGGTTCCCGCTTCGGCTGCCAGCGCGGGATATTGCATGTCGAGCTGCCAGACCTTGGCGTCTGCGCCCCAACGCATGTAACCGTGACGCGCCTGACGCAAGTACACCATCGCCACGTTATCCAGTTGCCGGTCCAGATAAAAGCGCGCCGCCAGCTCGTTTGCCAGGGCCTGCATGTGGATGAGGTCGCTCTCGCGTGCCAGGGCGATCGCCGACTCATACCCGCGCATCGCGTCGATGTCGCGTCCTTCGAGCCGGGCAATCTCCGCCTGGACCAGTGTGGCCCGGTGCGCAAACGTCGCCGGACAGCACCTTGCCCATTGCGCCAACTGCCCATGGTGCCCGGCCAGGGCGGGAAGGTGCGTTGCGAGTTCGCCTTCGACGGCCGGATTGCAGCACGCCGCACGTGCCAGCGCGGCGTAAAAATGGTACTCGGCCTGCTCGAAATAGGCTGGCGAGGTCCACAGCAGCGGGTACGCCTGCGCTGCCGCATCCAACGCCTCTGCGGGGGCAGCAGCCAGATAGCGTGCCTGAAGCTTGCGGATCCAGTACCAGCATGACACCAGCAGCAGGCCCACGTCGCCGCGCAACCGGGCTTCGAACGAGGCTTCGCTGAAATCCTTGGCGTCGAAGCGGCCGAAGACCGGCGTCAATCCGCGCAGCGTACGTACGAGCTGGCGCTGGGGCGCAAGGCGGTCTGCTACCAGCGTGAAGCGCGGACCCCATGCGAACACGCTGCCCGAGTCGGCCTCGCGCTGAACACTGCCGAGCGGATCGCCGATTGCCAGCGCATGCGTCATCAGGTTGCTACGGATGTACGCGGCATAGGTCAGGTCGCCGATTTGCTGTGTCAACTGCAATGCCTGATGTAGCAGGCCGCGTGCGACCCGCAGCGGCTTGGACCAATGCACAAGATTCCCACCGACGACTTGATAAACGCGTGCACGTATCCGATCAATGCCCCGCCGTTCCGCGACGTCTGTCGACAGACGCTCGAATGCGCCGCCGGCCGGATCATCGGTTGACGCGGCCACACGCAGCATCGCCACCCATGCATAGGCCAGGGCGGATTCGTCGCTGTTGCCATGCGACATGCTCAGATTGACCATGCGCAGCACCACCAGCCTGCGCAAATGATCGTCGGTGTACCAGGCCGGCTGCACCAGGGCAATCAGCACGCGCATCGTGGCGAGCGCGCCGGCATCCGTCATCGGAGGCAGCGAGGCCAGTTCGGCGATCTCGCGACCGCCGAGTTGACGGGCAAACAGCGCCTCCTCGTGCGCCAGCGCCGCTGCATCGGGATGCGATGCCCATTCGACCCCTGCACGCTGCAGGTAAGCAAGGCCTGCCGTGACCGCTTCGGCACGGCGCCCGCCGGTCATCAGCAAGCCAAGCTGGAGCTGCGTCAGCACTGCCAGCGCGGTGATCGACGAGCTGCGCGCGGCCAGTGCCTGCAACCGATGCTCGGCGCGCGCCGCGTCCCCGGTGAGAAACTCGCATTCGGCCATGTGCAGTGTCAAGGCGAAGGCAAGGGGCTCTTGCCGGGCAAAGCCGTGATCGCCCAGCAAGTCAAGCCCGATCGACAGATAGCGCAGCGCCGCGGTGTTGGCGCACGCGGACTTGGCACGCAGGGCGGCGGCCAGGTCCAGTTCCGCCAGCCTGTCGCGCTCGTCCTGTGCCTCGATGTTGTCGGTCGCGCGGTTCAACTGTCCGACGATGGTAAAGATGTTCGCGTCAACCTCGTCGGACGGCGTGCGTTCCAGCAGCAGTCGGCCAACACGCAAATGGAACGCCTGCCGCGCCGGCTCGGCGATGCGCGAATAGGCCGCTTCGAGGATGCGATCGTGGGAGAAGCGCAGCACGTTCTCCCTGCACGAAATCAGCCCCGCCCGCGCGGCCTCCCGGACCGCGGGCGCTAGTTCATCGGTGTCGCCGGTCCAACCGCGCGCCAGGGTGTCGACGGTGGTGTCGTTGCCAAGGCAGGCGAGCAGGGCCAGTGCGGACTGGGTGCTGGGCGCCAGCCGGTCGATCCGTCCAACCATCAGCGCTACCACGTTGTCGGTCAGCGCCTTGGCTGCGATCTGGCCGAGATCCCAGCTCCAGCGCGCCGAGCCGTGGTCGAAGTGCAGCAGCCCCTCGTCGGATAGTTCGCTGATGAACTGCGTGGCGAAAAACGCGTTGCCGGCCGTCTTCTCCATCACCAGTCGCGCAAGCGGGGCAGCTGTTTCCGTATCGCAGTGGAGCGTGTCGGCGACGAGCTGCCGCAGGTCAGGTTCGTCGAGGCAGCCCAGCTGGACCTGGGTCACTGCGGCACCATCCGCGCGTAAAGCATCGACGCCTTGCATCACGCCCTGGCCGTCCCCGATCTCGTGGCTGCGATAGGCGCAGACCACCAGCAGGTCTGCCGTGCCCGGCTCCGTCAGCATCTGGTGCAGCAGCTTGACGCTTTCGTCGTCGAGCCACTGGATGTCGTCGAGGCACAGCGTCAGCGGTCGCGCGGTGCTCGCTAGAGCGGCCACGAGGTTGCGCAGCGCGAGCTGCACCTGGGGTCCCGTTTCGCGCGAGGGCGTGTCGCGCATCCACGGTACCGGACCCAGCAGCGCCTGCAGTTCCGGCAGCAGTGGCGCAAGCGCACCGGCGTTCGGCCCCAGCGCCTGCGCGATGACAGTGCGCCAGGGTGCCATGTCGGCCGCGTGATCTGCCAGTCCGGTCCGCAACAGGCCGCTGACTGCCCGGGCGAGCGCTGCATAGGGCAGCCGCATGCCCGCATCGACTGGCGCGTCGGTCGCGACGTCACCCGGCGCATCGGAATTGCCGGCGGCATGGATGCCGCCGCGCCCGGCAACCGCGCGACCGAACCTCCGCATCAGCGACGTCTTGCCCACGCCAGAATGGCCGGAGACCATCACGATCTCGCTGCGTCCCGTGCCTGCCACGCGCTCGTAAGCTGCCAGCAGCGTCGCCATGGCTTGCTCGCGGCCATAGAGGCGGTCGGGTATTACCCGGGCGGCCGAGAGGTCGCGCTGTCCCAGCGCGAACGCTGCAATCTGCCCATGCGCCAACAATGCACGGCGGCAGTGCTGCAGGTCGCGCACCAGCCCTGCGGCTGTCTGATAACGCTCCTCCGGCGCTTTCGCCAGGAGCTTCATGACAAGCGCCGACAGCATCGCAGGCACGGCCGGGTTGCGCTCTGCCGGCGCGGGCGGCGTGCGCGCCAGGTGTGCATGGACCCAGTCCAGCGGGTCGCTGGCGACGAAGGGCAGCACACCGGTAAGCATCTGGTAGAAGGTCACGCCCAGTGCGTACAGGTCGCTTCGCGCGTCGATGGCGCGATTCATCCGGCCTGTCTGTTCTGGCGACATATAGGCCAGCGTGCCCGAGATCTCACTGATTTCCGCACGCGGTTGGGCGCTGCGCTGCACTCGCGACGCGATGCCGAAGCCCAGCAACCACACCTTGCGCCGGTCCGGAGCCACAAGGACATGGGCAGGCTTCAGATCCTTGTGGACCAGGCCGCGCTGATGGAGATGACTGACCGCCATGGTCACGGCCACGGCAATGTCGAGGAACGTCGCCGGGTCAACCGGCCCACCCACCAGGTGGGCGAGTGGCTCGCCGCCCGGATCGTCCAGCAGGAGCATTGCCGTATCGCGCTCGCACAACAGCCGTGACGGGCGGGCGGCCCAGGTTGCATCGAGGTCGTCACGAAGCGCATATTCGTGAGCAAGCCGGTCAAGCGCGGCTGGCGTGCAATGCCTGTCGGCAGGCCAGACACCGAGCACGGGCACCTTGCGACCATCGTCCTGCATCAGCCAGCCGCGGCCAAACAGCCGGTCGCCTGCCTCCCATGTGGAATCAAAGCCTGAGCGTACTCCGGCCTGCGGGAAAAACATGGAAAGCACCGTTATCGGGAACAAATGTGCAAAAGAACGGCTTGCTTGCAGGCGCAGCCGGGAGGCAACATCTTATCAAATCGCCTCGTCAACACATGGTCGAGGGTTGCTGATGACTGCTGGGTCAGCTTTCCCCGGGCCGTGCCGTAACTACAGTACACAAATACGTCTACCGGTCCAGCGCACTGCAAACCTGGCAGGCTTTTGCTGTCACGAAGCCGACTGGCACAGGCAGGGTGTGGCAAATCGACTTCTCCGCGTATGATCCGACCGCTTAGAATCGTCCAGCAAGATTGCTTAGCTCTTTTGATTGTGCAAACACTCGCCGAAATCATGCGACCCGAAGCCCTCGCGATCGTAGCACGCACCTGGACATGGAAGATGGGGCGAGCCAGGACGAAGCGTGCGCCCTTTGTGCGAAGCGCGACTGTGCTTGGCGCATGGCTGTTGCTGGCAGGAACGGTGACCTCGGTCCAGCCAGCGTGGGCAGCTTACCCGGATCAACCAGTCACCATCGTCGTACCTTATCCTCCTGGCGGGCCGGCGGATCTCTTGGCGCGCCCACTTGGCGACGGCCTGCAAAAGGCCCTGGGAACGCCTGTGGTGCTTCAATACAAGCCGGGTGCAGGCGGACAGATCGCCTTGCGGCACATACAGCGCTCCAAGAACGATGGCTATACGCTGGTACTGGCCCTCGCTGCCTACGCGATCGGGCCACTCGTGAGCAAGTCGGCGGGCTATGACCCCGTCAGCGACTTCCAGCCGGTCTCTCTCATCGCCAAGCAACCGTTGGTGCTCTATGTGGGAGCCACTTCCCGAATCACCTCTGTATCCGACCTTGTCGTCCGGGCGAAGTCCCATCCGGTTACCGTGGCATCCTCCGGACACGGAAATACGAGCCATCTCGCCATAGAATTGCTCTCGCAATCTGCCTCGATTCGCTTGACACATGTTCCGTACCACGGCGGCGTCCAGGCGGTCATGGCAGCAATCAGCGGTGATGTGGACGCAGTCTTCGCTGGCGCCGATAGCCTCAGACACGTCAAGTCCGGGAAGTTGCGGGCACTGGCGGTGGCGAACGACGCGCGTCTGTCGATTGCGCCCGAGACGCCCACCTTTGCAGAAGCCGGCTTGCCAAACGTGTTGGTCACCGGCTGGTATGGCGTTCTGGCCCCCAAGGGGACCGCGAAGGAGAGAGTCGGGAAACTTGATCTGGCGGTGAAGCAGGTCCTTTCCGAACTGTCGAAGAGCGAGGTACTCTCGGGTTACGGTTTCAAAGTCGTGCACGCCGGCCCCTCAGATTTCCAGGCGTTTATTCAACAGGAGCTTGCGCGTTGGAGCAGGCTGGTCGCTGACCGCCATCTCGTTGCGGACGAGACAGAGGGTGAAAAAGCCGGCGTCGCGGGCAATGTCCGACGGTAACAGCGGGTTCCTCCGCCGGCGGGCCGAAGAAGACCGTTCCTGGCGCTCCGGCATTGCGAAGCGACTTCCCGGGTGCGAAGCGACTTCCCGGGTGCGAAGCGACTTCCCGGGTGGCTGTTGCACAGGCGGGCGCAAGCCGCATTTCGCTCCTCCGCCCGGTCGGCCAGGCTCAACGGCCACGATCCGTACGCGCTTCAGGCCGTCACAGCGGCGCGCGCGCGATTCCTCGGAACCGCCGCCAGCGTCTGGCGGATGCCTTGCGCATACGGTGTCTTGTGGATCGGGCCGATCAGCCCACGCAGCGCCGAGTCGTCCAGGATCAGCGGCTCGGTCATCAGGTAGTGCATCTCCACCATCTCGCGCATGAACGGGTTGAACAGGCCGATGAGCCGCAGCATCGTCTTGCCCGCGACGCGCAGCCTGAGCTTCGCGCCGGTCTGGCGCTCCATTTCCGCAACCAGGTCGCGCTGGGTCGTGGTACCGGCACCCCCGAGGTGCCAGATCTTGCCGAAGGCGGCGGGCGTATCGGCAAGCCGCGCAACCACCGGGCCGACATCCGGCACGAACACGAACTCATGCGGGCGGTCGATCGGCCCGACCATGTCGGCGGTGCCGCCATGCACCGCTGCCTGAGCAGCGCGATGCAGCAGGCTGGCCTCCACGCCGGGGCCGTAGAAGTCCGGCAGGCGCAACACGGTCGCGCGGATGCGGCCGTCGGCGTGGGCCTGCATCAGCAGGTCCTCCTGGGCCTTGCGCATGCGGCCCTTGAAAGTGTGCGGTTCGCGCGGATGGCTTTCGCGTACCGGGTTGGACGCCACCCGTCCGTAGGGATACACGGTACCAATCAGGATCAGCTGCCTGACGCCGGCGGCCACCGCCCCGTCTAGGGTCTGGCGCATCAGCTTCGGATGCAGTTCGAACTGCCAGTAGTCCACGCCGACCATGTAGATCAGCGTGTCCACGCCGTCCGCGGCGGCGCGCACCGAGGCCGGCGAATCCGGGTTCCAGGTAACGATTTCGGCCAATGGGTCGGCGCCGAAGGCCTCGCGCAGGCTGGCTTCATTGCGGCCGACGGCGCGGTAGGCGCGGCCATGGCTGCGCAGCGCCGCGGCGATGCTTTGGCCAATGACGCCGGCGGCGCCGAACAATGCGATCCTGGACATGGTGGCTTCCTTTGGGTGGGGCGAACGGGTTGCGATTCACTGCAGTGTGCGCATGGACAGCGAAAAAGAAAATTGCCTAGAATCTGCTACCAGCTATAAAAATTTGCATACCATGGCCGACAGCGAACCGAATTGGGAGTGGTACCGGAGCTTTCTCCAGGTCCTGGAGACTGGCTCACTGTCCGCGGCGGGGCGGGCGTTGGGCCTGACGCAACCGACCGTAGGGCGGCACATTGACAACCTCGAGGCGGCGCTCGCGCTGACACTCTTTACCCGATCCTTCGACGGCTTCGCGCCCACGGACGCCGCGCTGGAACTGAGGCCCTATGCCGCCGGCATCGCTGCCACGGCGGCCGCGCTGCGCCGGGCAGCAAGTGGCCACGGAGCCGGCGTGCGAGGCACGGTCCGGGTGACGGCAAGCGAGGTCATCGGCGTCGAAGTGCTGCCCCCGATCCTGGCCGCGCTGCATGGCGAGCATCCGGAACTGGTGATCGAGCTGGTGTTGTCGAACCGGGCCGACGATCTGCTGCATCGCGAGGCGGACATTGCGGTACGCATGTTCCAGCCGGTGCAGCAGGCACTGGTGGCCAGGCGCGTCGGCAGGATCGAGCTCGGCCTGCATGCCCATAAGCGTTACCTTGCGGCCCGGGGATTGCCCAGGTCGATGGAGGCATTGTCCGGCCACGCG
Source organism: Cupriavidus neocaledonicus (assembly GCF_000372525.1). Taxonomy (GTDB): domain Bacteria; phylum Pseudomonadota; class Gammaproteobacteria; order Burkholderiales; family Burkholderiaceae; genus Cupriavidus; species Cupriavidus neocaledonicus. The sequence goes on along the minus strand of NZ_AQUR01000055.1, from coordinate 3,270 downwards.
CTGATCGGCTTCGATCACGAGAACGCCTATATTCGCCGGTTCCAGGAAAAGGTCCCTGGGTTTTCGCGGGACCGCTTCGCTTTCCGGGCTGACAGCGACCTGGCCCAGCTGGCCGCGATCCGCGCGGGCTTTGGCATCGGCGTTTGCCAGTCGGCGCTGGCCGCGCGGGACCCCCAGCTCGTGCGGATCCTCCAGCGCCAGTTCTCGCTGACAATGGACACCTGGATTGCCATGCATGAAGACCTGCGGGCAAGCGCGCGCTGCGCGGTGACCTTCGCGGCACTGGCGGCAGGATTGTCCGCTCATGGCAAGAGCGCGTAGCCGCCACTGGTGTTGATCAATCGGGGCCGCGGCGAAGGCCTTGCGATCGGCGCCAGGCGGGGGACTGAAGGGCGGCTTCGGGTCGAGTGCCCGGATGGCGGCCGGGCTGGCGCAGGCGTCCCATGCCAATGCCGCCTTTGTTCTATCCGCTGGCCAGGCGATCTGATGTACTGGCACGCAACGTAGCGCTGCCGCAAGCCGATGCGCGCAACCGGCTGGCGTGGTGCGACGGACAAGGCCGATGGCCGCTTCCGATTGCCCAATTCCCCACTGAGCCCAACGCGATGACGAAAAGTCCCCCGCCGTGGCGGTCCACCCCGCTGTATGCGCAGCACCTGCTGCTGCACGCCCGCATGGGCGACGTCGATGGCTGGATGCTGCCGGTTGCCTATGGCTCCCAGATCGAAGAGCACCACGCCGTGCGCAGGCACGCAGGCATGTTCGACCTGTCGCACCTGTGCGTCGCGGACCTGCTGGGCCCGGATGCGCGAATGCTGCTTGGCAGGCTCCTGTCCAATGACGTCGGCAAGCTGAAGACGCCGGGCAAGGCCCTGTATAGCTGCATGCTCGACACCTCGGGCGGGGTGATCGACGACCTTGTCGTCTACTACCTCGGACCGCAGCATTACCGCGCCGTCCTGAACGCGCGCACGGCCGTCGGCGACATCGCCTGGATCCACGCAACGATCCATGAGGCCAGGGCCGAAGTGACCGTGGTGCCGAGGCGGCCGGACTGCGTCACGGCGGGGATCGAGCCGCTGGCGGTCATCGCCGTGCAAGGCCCGCGGGCCCGCGAAAAAGTCCTGCGGGCGCTGCCGGCAGCCCGCCGCGCCCAAACGCTGAAGCCGTTCAATTCCACCGTCGTGCACGACGACGAAGCCGGCGAGCTGATGGTGGCAAGGACCGGCAAGACCGGCGAGGATGGTTTCGAACTGATGGTGCCGGCGGCGCATGCCGGCCGCATCTGGGACCGGCTGCACGCGGCAGGCAGCGTCGCCGCGGGCCACGCGGCCTGGGATACGCTGCGGCTCGAGGCGGGCGTGCATCGGTACGGGCAGGACATGGACGTCCATACCTCGCCGCTCGATGCCGGCCTGGGCTGGAGCGTGGACCTCGATTCCGGCCGGGATTTCTGCGGCAGGGCCGCGGTGCGCGCCCGTGGCCAGACGCAGCAGTTCGTCGGACTTGCGCTGGAAGGCAGCGCCGCGGTCCCGCCGGCCCACAGCACGGTGACCAGCGAGGCGGGCGCGGTGATCGGCAAGGTCACCAGCGCCACCTATAGCCCGACGCTGGGCTTCGCCATCGCGCTGGCGCGGGTTGCGCCAGGGGTCAGGATCGGCGCGCCGGTCAAGGTGGAGGTCTACCGGAACCGGATCGCGGCGACGGTCGTGCGCACGCCGTTCGTGCGCGGCGCAAGCTGATTGGGTGCCTGAGGGCCGCGGCAGTGCGAACCGGGTGCGGTGCACGGATTGGATAGAATCGGCGTTCGACAGCGCCGCAAGGCGCTGCGCCCCTCTCGCGACGCTGAGCGCCATGAAGACCAAGACTACCGTAGACATCGTCATCTATCCCGGATTCAAGGCCGTCGAAGCGGTCGGCGCTATCAATGTCTTCGATTACGCCAACACCCGGCTGCGGCAGCTCGGCTGCGAACCGAAGTACGAGCTGCGGCTGGTCGCGCCGCATCCCGGCGCGATCCGCTCCGACACGCTGGTATCGCTCGAGGCCACGCACGCGCTCGCTGGCGTGGCGCCCGCCGACGTGGTGGTGGTGGTCGGCGCGCGCGACATCGTCAACGTGCTGGGCGCGTGCGGCGACATCGTCAGCTGGTGCCGGACCCAGGCCGGGCGGCTGCGCACCATCGTGGGCCTGTGCTCGGGCAGCTTCTTCCTTGCCGAGGCCGGCCTGCTTGCTGGCCGGCGCGCGGCCACGCACTGGAGCGTGGCGGAACTGATGCGCACGCGGTATCCCGGGATCCGGGTGGACGCCGATGCCATCTTCGTGCGCGACGCGCATATCTGGACCTCGGCCGGCGTGACAGCGGTATTCGACCTGGTGCTGGCCATGGTCGAGGAGGACCTCGGGCGCGACATCGCGCTGTCGGTGGCGCGGGATCTGGTGGTCTACCTGAAGCGGCCTGGCGGGCAATCGCAGTTCAGTGAACACCTGCTCAGCCAGATGACGGGGCATCCGCGCGTGCGCGATATCCAGGACTATATCCACCGCACGCCCAGGGCGGATCTGTCGGTGCAGGTGCTGGCGCAGCGCTTTGCGATGAGCGAGCGTAATCTTTCCCGGGTATTCCTGAAGGAAACCGGGCATACGCCGTCGGCCTACGTGGAGCGGACCCGGCTCGATGCCGCGCGGCGGCTGCTCGAAGACAGTAGCCAGCCGCTGAAGTGGATCGCCGTGGAGAGCGGCTTCGGTTCGGAGGCCAGGCTCCGGCAGGCGTTCCAGCGCCGGCTCCATGTCACGCCGGGCGCCTATCGCGAGCGTTTTGCCAGCACCGGCGTCGATGACGCCGCCGGCGCGGGCTGAGGCGCAGCCTCGCTGCCCTGCGTTGCCGCCAGGCCGGGCTCAGTACAGCACCACCGAGCGGATCGACTCGCCGCGCTTCATCAGGTCGAAGCCGTCGTTGATGCGCTCCAGCGGCAGCGTGTGCGTGATCAGGTCGTCGATATTGAGCTTGCCTTCCATGTACCAGTCGACGATCTTCGGCACGTCGGTGCGGCCGCGCGCGCCGCCGAAGGCGGAGCCTTTCCACTCGCGCCCGGTCACCAGCTGGAACGGACGCGTCGAGATCTCCGCGCCGGCCTCGGCCACGCCGATGATGATCGACTTGCCCCAGCCCTTGTGGCAGCACTCCAGCGCCTGGCGCATGACCTGCGTATTGCCGATGCATTCGAACGAGTAGTCCGCGCCGCCGTCGGTCAGCTGGATGATATGGTC
>NZ_AQUR01000054.1 GCF_000372525.1 Cupriavidus neocaledonicus | reverse complement strand
TGCCGCGCGAACTCCCGCCTATCGAGTACGGCAGCGATGACATCGTGCGGAAGGTGGGCGACGGTGGGCGCATCTGCTTCCGGGGAAAGACGTTCCGGGTCGGAAGAGCCCTGATCGGAACGCCCGTAGCGCTGCGCCCTCGCGTGGATCTGGACGGCACCTTTGACGTCTACTTCTGCCATCAAAAGGTGGCCACGATAGACCTACAGCAAGCCTATTAAACTGGAGACTGGACTGTTACCCATGTCCTGGCACATGTGTTACCCATGTCCCCGGTCCATACAGCAAGCGGGAGAGGGGAGAAAACAAGCGGACAAGAAAAGCCCGAAGGATCGCCCGCGATAGCGCGTGCGAGCGCAGCGAAGCACTCCGTGCCAGTGCCCAAGACCAGAGATTGGGAGCGCGCGCAGCGCAGCCGAAGGCGTCCCACCGACAACGCAGTTAGCAGGTGGCCACCGGCCTAAAGTCGGGTTCGTCCATCCGACCCCCAACGCCAGGCACCTCCAGGTAGCGTCAGCAGGGTGGAACCACCAAGCGCCTCACCGCAAGTCACCCCCGTTCGAACCACCAACGCCGCCTTGGCCAGCCGCTCAGGCGACGCGTTTTTTGGTTACTTTTTGGCGCTCGGCCAAAAAGTGACTCGCCGGCTACGCCGGCGAAACAGCCACGCCCGCCAAGGACGACAAAACAACGCGCGGCCCCGCTCCCCAAACACCAGCCACCTACTCTAGATAAGAACCTTCGGTGTTCCGCCCCATTGATTAACGTATACGTCAACGTCATAGTATTGCGAACAATGCGGCCCCCCAACAGCCAGCCAGCGCCGCCCCAAAAATAACTGCGACCAACAAGCAGCCCCAACCCCCGACACGGTGGAGACAATGACCGACCTTTCCGATGTCCATGATGTCCGCCGCGGCGCGCCCCAGCCCAAGCCGGTGCAGCCGGGCACCGGCCCGGCCAACAAGGTGCGCTTCGTCACCGCGGCATCCCTGTTCGACGGTCACGACGCCTCGATCAACATCATGCGCCGCATCCTGCAGTCGCACGGCTGCGAGGTGGTCCACCTCGGCCACAACCGCTCGGTCGAAGAGATCGTGACCGCGGCGCTGCAGGAAGATGCGCAGGGCATTGCGATCTCCAGCTACCAGGGCGGCCATGTCGAATACTTCAAGTACATGGTCGACCTGCTGCGCGACAAGGGCGGCGAGCATGTGCAGGTGTTCGGCGGCGGCGGCGGCGTGATCGTGCCCGACGAGATCCGCGAGCTGCAGGCCTACGGCGTGGCCCGCATCTACAGCCCCGAGGACGGCCAGCGCATGGGCCTGGCCGGCATGATTGCCGATATGGTGCAGCGCTGCGACCTGGACCTGAGCCGCTACGCGCCGACGTCGCTCGATCCCGTTGCCGCCGGCGACCGCCGCGCGCTGGCGCAGCTGATCACCGCGCTCGAAAACGGCAAGGCCGATGCGGCGCTGGTGGCGGCGATGCATGCGCAGGCGCGGCAGGCATCGATTCCCGTGCTGGGCATCACCGGCACCGGCGGCGCCGGCAAATCGTCGCTGACCGACGAACTGATCCGCCGCTTCCGGCTGGACCAGCAGGACGCGCTGTCGATCGCCGTGATCTCGATCGACCCGTCGCGGCGCAAGTCGGGCGGCGCGCTGCTGGGCGACCGCATCCGCATGAATGCGATCAACCACCCGAACATCTTCATGCGCTCGATGGCGACGCGCGAGGCGGGCTCCGAGATCTCGCAGGCGCTGCCCGACGCGATCGCCGCGTGCAAGGTGGCGGGCTTCGACCTGGTGATCGTCGAGACCTCCGGCATCGGCCAGGGCGACGCCGCCATCGTGCCGCACGTGGACTTGTCGCTGTACGTGATGACGCCGGAGTTCGGCGCCGCCAGCCAGCTCGAGAAGATCGACATGCTCGACTTCGCCGACTTCGTCGCCATCAACAAGTTCGACCGCAAGGGCGCGCAGGATGCCTGGCGCGACGTGGCCAAGCAGGTGCAGCGCAACCGCGAGCAATGGCACGGCAAGCCGGAGGACATGCCGGTGTACGGCACCCAGGCGTCGCGCTTCAACGACGATGGCGTCACCCTGCTGTACCAGGGCCTGCGCGAGGCGCTGGCCGGACATGGGCTGAAGGTGAAGGCCGGCACGCTGCCGGTCCTGGCGGGGCGTATCTCCACCGGCCAGAACGTGATCGTGCCGCCGGCACGAAGCCGCTACCTGGCCGAGCTGGCCGACACCGTGCGTGCGTACCACCGCCGCGTCGCCGAGCAGAGCCGCATCGCGCGCGAGCGCCAGCAGCTGCGCGAATCCAGCCGCATGCTGCAGGCCGCGCAGGGCGATGGCGCCGCGCTGGACGCGCTCGCCGCGGAGCGCGACAGCGCGCTGGGCCAGGTCGAACGCAAGCTGCTGGCGATGTGGCCGCAGATGCGCGAGGCCTACAGCGGCGACGAATACGTGGTGAAGATCCGCGACAAGGAGATCCGCACCGGGCTGGTCACCACCACGCTGTCGGGCACCAAGGTGCGCAAGGTGGTGCTGCCGCGCTTCGAGGACGACGGCGAGGTGCTGAAGTGGCTGATGCGCGAAAACGTGCCCGGCAGCTTCCCGTACACCGCCGGCGTGTTCGCCTTCAAGCGCGAGAACGAAGACCCCACGCGCATGTTCGCCGGCGAGGGCGATGCCTTCCGCACCAACCGGCGCTTCAAGCTGGTATCCCAGGGCATGGACGCCAAGCGCCTGTCGACCGCGTTCGACTCGGTCACGCTGTATGGCGAAGACCCGCACGTGCGCCCCGACATCTACGGCAAGGTCGGCAACTCGGGCGTGTCGATCGCCACGCTCGACGACATGAAGGTGCTGTACGACGGCTTCGACCTGACCAGCCCGAGCACCTCGGTGTCGATGACCATCAACGGCCCGGCGCCGACCATCCTGGCGATGTTCATGAACACCGCCATCGACCAGCAGCTCGACAAGTTCCGCGCCGACAACGGCCGCGACCCCACCGCCGACGAAGAGGCCAAGATCCGCGCGTGGGTGCTGCAGAACGTGCGCGGCACGGTGCAGGCCGATATCCTGAAGGAAGACCAGGGCCAGAACACCTGCATCTTCTCCACCGAGTTCTCGCTCAAGGTGATGGGCGATATCCAGGAGTACTTCGTGCACCACCAGGTGCGCAACTTCTACTCGGTGTCGATCTCCGGCTACCACATTGCCGAGGCGGGGGCGAACCCGATCTCGCAGCTCGCCTTCACGCTGTCCAACGGTTTCACCTACGTGGAGGCCTACCTGGCGCGCGGCATGCATATCGACGACTTCGCGCCCAACCTGTCGTTCTTCTTCTCCAACGGCATGGACCCCGAGTACAGCGTGCTGGGCCGCGTCGCGCGCCGCATCTGGGCCGTGACCATGCGCGACAAGTACGGCGCCAACGAGCGCAGCCAGAAGCTGAAGTACCACATCCAGACCTCGGGCCGCTCGCTGCATGCGCAGGAGATCGACTTCAACGACATCCGCACCACGCTGCAGGCGCTGATCGCGATCTATGACAACTGCAACTCGCTGCACACCAATGCCTACGACGAGGCCATCACCACGCCCACCGGCGAATCGGTGCGCCGCGCGCTGGCGATCCAGCTGATCATCAACCGCGAATGGGGCGTGGCCAAGTGCGAGAACCCCAACCAGGGCAGCTTCCTGATCGAGGAACTGACCGACCTGGTGGAAGAAGCGGTGCTGCAGGAGTTCGAGCGCATCGCCGAGCGCGGCGGCGTGCTCGGCGCGATGGAGACCGGCTACCAGCGCGGCAAGATCCAGGAGGAATCGCTCTACTACGAGCAGCTCAAGCACGACGGCACGCTGCCGCTGATCGGCGTGAACACATTCCGCAATCCGGACGGCGACCCGGTGCCGCAGAAGCTGGAACTGGCGCGCTCGAGCGAGGCCGAGAAGCAGAGCCAGCTCGAGCGCCTGCAGGCATTCCAGCAGGCGCATGCCGGCGAAGCGCCGGCGATGCTGAAGCGGCTGCGCCAGGCGGTGATCGACAACCAGAACGTGTTCGCGGTGCTGATGGATGCGGTGCGGGTCTGCTCGCTGGGGCAGATCACGCATGCGCTGTTCGAGGTCGGCGGGCAATACCGGCGCAATATGTAGACCCCACTCCACGCACTGACCGGTAATCGCGCAGGGCGGCCGCGGTGGAGGGCCGCCCTGCGTTACACTCGGATGCTGCGCCGCACCGTCATCGCAGGCAAGCCCGATCATCCGGCGCCTGGCGGCAGCCCATCCCGAGACCACCGCAACACAAGACCATGGACACCCAGTACAGCCCGAACAACATCTTTGCCAGGATCCTGCGCGGCGAAATGCCGTGCATCAAGGTGTACGAGGACGATGACACCATCGCCTTCATGGACATCATGCCGCAGGCCGACGGCCATACCCTGGTGGTGCCCAAGGAAGCCGCGGTCAACCTGTTCGACCTGTCCGAGCGCGGCGCCCAGGCCGCCATCGTCGCCACCCAGCGCGTGGCGCGCGCGGTGCGCGCGGCCTTCAGCCCGGACGGCATCTCGATCGGCCAGTTCAACGGCGCCGCGGCGGGCCAGACCGTGCCGCATGTCCATTTCCACATCGTGCCGCGCTACAACGACCAGTCGCTGCGCGGCCACGCGCGCGACATGCAGGAGCCGGAAGTGCTCCAGGGACATGCCGAGCGCATCATCGCCGCGCTGCGCGAGCAGGCCTGAACCACGCATCCAAGTATTCAACCAAGCAAGCAGAGGAAGACAAGATGGCAATCAAGACTGTAGGTATCGTCGGTGCCGGCACCATGGGCAATGGCATCGCGCAGGCCTGCGCAGTAGTCGGTCTGAATGTGGTGATGGTCGACATCAGTGATGCCGCCGTGCAGAAGGGCGTGGCCACCGTGGCGGGTAGCCTGGACCGGCTGATCAAGAAGGAAAAGCTGACCGAGGCGCAGAAGGCCGACGCGCTGGCGCGAATCAAAGGCAGCACTTCGTATGACGACCTCAAGGCCACCGACATCGTGATCGAGGCCGCGACCGAGAACTACGACCTCAAGGTCAAGATCCTCAGGCAGATCGACGGCATCGTCGGCGACAACGTCATCATCGCGTCGAACACCTCGTCGATCTCGATCACCAAGCTCGCTGCCGTGACCGCGCGCGCCGACCGCTTCATCGGCATGCACTTCTTCAACCCGGTGCCGGTGATGGCGCTGGTCGAACTGATCCGCGGCCTGCAGACCAGCGACGCCACCCACGCCGCCGTCGAAGCGCTGGCCAGGGAACTGGGCAAATACCCGATCACTGTCAAGAACAGCCCGGGCTTCGTCGTCAACCGCATCCTGTGTCCGATGATCAACGAGGCCTTCTGCGTGCTGGGCGAAGGCCTGGCCTCGCCGGAAGAGATCGACGAAGGCATGAAGCTGGGCTGCAACCACCCCATCGGTCCGCTGGCGCTGGCCGACATGATCGGCCTGGACACCATGCTGGCGGTGATGGAAGTGCTGTACACCGAGTTCGCCGATCCGAAATACCGTCCGGCGATGCTGATGCGCGAGATGGTGGCCGCGGGCTACCTGGGACGCAAGACGGGGCGTGGGGTGTACGTGTATAGCAAGTAAGTCGGCCGGCTTTGCCGCATCTACCAGCGGCCGCCTGCGGGCGGCCGCTGCCGTTTCAAGTGCCTGCTCAGGGGCCGCTCAATCCCGCTTACACCGCGTTATATACCGAAACAATCCGCCGCATCTGGTAACAGGAATGCGCGGTAGAGTGCACCCATTCCGTTTACGACAACACCGCATCATGGCTCATCCGGTTCTTTTTGCAGCGCTGCTCGCTGGCGTCATGTCCCTGCTGGCGGCCCGGTCGGCGATGGCGCATGTGGATGTGGGGGTGCATGTCGGCGCACCGGTCTATGCCGCGCCGGCGCCGGTCTATGTGGCGCCGCCGCCTCCGGTGGTGGTCGCGCCGCGCTATCACGGCTGGCATGGCGACCGTTACTGGGACGGCCGGCGCTGGTATGGGCGCCATGAATGGCGCGGCCGGCATCACCATTACCGGCACCATCATCACCGGCATCACCACTATCGCCACCATGGGGGCCACGGCCGCCACGGGCACGGCCACTGAGTGCTGGCGGTTTGCTCCCCTCTCCCGCTTGCGCGAGAGGGGCAGGGGGTGAGGGCAGGCGGCGGCATACCACCGGGCTGACTTCGTGGAGACGCCTGTCCCTCACCCCGGCCCTCTCCCACTCGCGGGAGAGGGAGCACACAACGGTGAGTGAAAGACCCTGGTGCTGTTACCAATCCCGGTGAGCCACCGGTTGCAATGCTCAGCGCAACAGCACCAGCCGCGGCACCGCGTCGGCGCCGCTCCAGACCACGGCGTTCTGCTGGTATTTCTTGCCTAAGGCCCGCGCTTCGGCCAGCGGCAGTCCGGGCACCAGGAAGCTCGGTTCGGCCGGCCAGCCGTTGTCGGGATGCTCGCCGGCGGCTTCGATGGCGCGCAGCACCAGTGCGCCGATATCCTGAGCCAGCTCCTGTTGCCGGCGCGCGTTGGCCGCATCGTCGCAGCGCTGGCTGAACGGGTTGGCCGCGGTGAGGAAGGCGCTGCAATCCACCCCCAGCACACGATGCAGCGCGGCCAGCGCGGCGCTGGGCTGGTCGATGCGCAAGGTCATCGGCGTGTCGCCCAGCACCCGGTAGTGCGTTTCGCGATACGCCCGCAGGGTGTCGGCGTCGATGGCGCTGGCCACCTTACTCCCCGTACTGCCGCAGTCCGTCGAGGTCCAGCACCTCGATCACGCCGTAGTCCACCCGCACCAGCCCCTGCTGTTCCAGCACCTTCAGCGCCTGGTTGGCGCGCTGGCGCGAGATGCCGGCGAGCAGGCCGATTTCTTCCTGCGAGATCTCCAGCGTCTTGCCGATGCCCGGATACAGGTGCTCGTTGAACAGTGACGACACCGCGCGCGCCACGCGCGAATCGATGTCGAGCAGCCGTTCATACTCCACCGCCGCGATGAACTGCCCCAGGCGCTCGTTGAACTGGGTCAGCAGGAAGCGCGTGAACGGCAGGCTGGTATCCAGCAGCCACTGAAAAGTGTCGCGCGGCAGGAAGGCGATGGTCGAGCGGCGCAGCGCCATCACGTCGTACTTGCGGATCTCCGACTTCAGCACCGCGCCTTCGCCGAACCAGCCGCCGGTGGGCACGCCGGTGAAGGTGACCGACTTGCCCGACGGCGACACCGTGGTGATCTTGACGATCCCTTCGAGCACGCCCAGCCAGTGCTCGGCCTTGTCGCCCTTGTGGCAGACGTAGTCACCCTGGCTGTACTCGTGCACGAACATGGCGCGGCGCACGCGCTCGCGCTGCTCCGGACTCAGGTCTGCTGCCCACACGCAGCGGTCGACAAAATCGTTCAGCATGGCCTCGCGGAAGCTCCGGTAGGGATTAACCCGGAATTGTCACCGGCGTGACAACCGGGGGTGTTGGCATGGGCTATCGTACGATCACAACGGAACCGCGGGTGCCACCAGGGCCACGCCGGGAAGGCAGAAGACGCTTCTCCCGGCCCCTGAAACAAGGCACAGACGGGCTTGATGCGATGCGGCAGATGCCGCCGGGCAAAGCAAGCCAAGTATAACGACCGGACCGGCGCTTGACACCGGGCGTGGACCCCCACGCCGGAGGGACAGGAGACAGCGATGCAGGAATCGTCGGCGACGACCTTCCCGCGATGGCTGCTGGCGCATGCCCAGCAGCGGCCGGAGCATCCGGCCTATCGCGAGAAGGATCTCGGCATCTGGCAGACATACAGCTGGGCCCAGGCGGCACAGCAGGTGAGGGCGCTGGCATGTGGTCTGGCCGCGCTCGGCTTCAAGCGCGGCATGAACCTGGCAGTGGTGGGCGACAACCGTCCGCGCCTGTACTGGGCCATGACCGCGGCGCAGGCGTTGGGCGGCGTGCCGGTGCCGCTGTATCAGGACGCCATCGCCAACGAGATGGTCTACGTGCTCAACGATGCGGAGATCGAGTTCGCCATCGTCGAGGACCAGGAACAGGTCGACAAGCTGCTCGAGGTGGAAGCGCAGCTGGCCGAGTCCGGCCGCGCCGTGCGCCACGTCATCTTCGAAGACCCGCGCGGCCTGCTCGACTACGACCATCCCTCGCTGATGTCGTACGAGCGCCTGCAGGAACTGGGGCGCGAGTTCGACCAGGCCCATCCTGGCTTCTATGACGAGGCCATCGCCGCCGGGCAGCCCGACGACACCGCGATCATCCTCTATACGTCCGGCACCACCGGCAAGCCCAAGGGCGTGTGCCATTCGCACCAGGGCCTGATCGGCTCCGCGCGCAACGGCTGCGCCTTCGACAAGCTCAGCGCCGATGACGACGTGCTGTCCTACCTGCCGATGGCGTGGGTCGGCGACAACCTGTTCTCGTATGCGCAGGCGATGGTGGCGGGCTTTACGGTGAACTGCCCGGAATCGCGCGAAACGGTGATGACCGACCTGCGCGAGATCGGCCCGACCTACTACTTTGCGCCCCCGCGCATCTACGAGGGGCTGCTGACGCAGGTGATGATCCGCATGGAGGATGCCGGCTGGATCAAGCGCAAGCTGTTCCACTGGGCCATGGACGTGGCGCGCCGCTGCGGCACCGCCATCCTCGACGGCCAGCCGGTGTCGCCGGCGGACCGTGCGCGCTATGCGCTGGGCGAGGCGCTGGTCTATGGCCCGCTGCGCAATGTGCTGGGCATGAGCCGCATCCGCGTGGCCTATACCGCGGGCGAGGCGATCGGCCCGGACCTGTTCCGCTTCTACCGCTCGATCGGCGTGAACCTGAAGCAGTTCTACGGCCAGACCGAGACCTGCGCCTATGTGTGCCTGCAGCCCGACGGCAAGGTCAAGTTCGACTCGGTGGGGCCGGCCGCGCCGGGCATGGAAATCCGCATCGCCGACAACGGCGAGGTGCTGGTGCGCGGCGTGGGCCTGCTCAAGTCCTACTACAAGCGCGAGGATGCCACGCGCGAGGCCATCAATGACGAGGGCTACTTCATGACCGGCGACGCCGGCGTGATCGACGCCGACGGCCACTTGAAGATCATCGACCGCGCCAAGGACGTGGGCAAGCTCGCCGATGGCTCGATGTTCGCGCCCAAGTACATCGAGAACAAGCTCAAGTTCTTCCCGTACATCAAGGAGGCAGTGGCCTTCGGCAGCGGCCGCGACCGGGTCTGCGCCTTCATCAACATCGATTTCGAGGCGGTCGGCAACTGGGCCGAGCGGCGCCACCTGCCGTACGCGGGTTATGTCGACCTGGCCGCGCAGCCGGACGTGCTGGAAATGATCGGCGAATGCGTGAACCAGGTGAATGCGGACCTTGCCAACGACCCGATGCTGGCCGGTTCGCAAATCGCGCGCTTCCTGGTGCTGCACAAGGAGCTGGACCCGGACGACGACGAGCTCACCCGCACGCGCAAGGTACGGCGCGGCTTTATCGCGGAGAAGTACGGCGTGCTGGTCGACGCGCTCTACGCGGGCAAGTCGGAGCAGTTCATCGAGACTCGCGTCAAGTTCGAAGACGGGCGCGAGGGCAGCGTGTCGGCCACGCTGAAGCTGGTGGATGCCAGGCGGCTGCCGGTAGCGGCGTGCGCGGCATAAGCGCCATAACAGCACAGGTGGAGGCAGCAACATGACACAAGTGGCCTGGCAAGGCGGCGGCAAGCGCGAATGGAGCGCGGCGGCACGCACCGATGCAAGCAGCGCCGGCGGTGGCGGGGCGATGGCGCCGGCAGGACCGCTGCCCCCGGCGGGGCTGGCGGATGACAGCGGCGTGCATCCCGGCACGCGCCACGCGCAGCGCACCGGCGCGCAGGCGCGCACCGGCGGCGAGGTGATCCTCGACCTGCAGCATATCTCGCTGTCGTTCGGCGGGGTCAAGGCGCTGACCGATATCTCGTTCGACGTGTGCGAGCACGAGGTGCGCGCCATCATCGGCCCCAACGGCGCCGGCAAGAGTTCGATGCTGAACGTGATCAACGGCGTCTACCACCCGCAGCAGGGACGCATCGTGTTCCGCGGCGAGGAACGCAAGCAGATGCACCCGACCGCCGCGGCGCGCCAGGGCATTGCGCGCACGTTCCAGAACATCGCGCTATTCAAGGGCATGACGGTGCTGGACAACATCATGACCGGCCGCAACACGCAGTTCCGCACCTCGTGGTTCGCGCACGCGCTGTGGTGGGGCCCGGCGCGCAACGAGGAAATGCGGCACCGGCAGAAGGTGGAGGAGGTGATCGACTTCCTGGAAATCCAGTCGATCCGCAAGACGCCGGTGGGGCGCTTGCCGTACGGCCTGCAGAAGCGCGTCGAGCTGGCGCGCGCGCTGGCGGCCGAGCCGTCGATGCTGCTGCTCGACGAACCGATGGCCGGCATGAACGTGGAAGAGAAGCAGGACATGTGCCGCTTCATCCTCGATGTGAACCGGCAGTTCGGCACCACCATCGTGCTGATCGAACACGACATGGGCGTGGTGATGGACATCTCCGACCGGGTCGTGGTGCTGGACTATGGCAAGAAGATCGGCGACGGCACGCCGGAAGAGGTCAAGGGCAACCCTGACGTGATCAAGGCATACCTGGGCACTTCGCACTGAGGGTCTGAACCATGACGTTCTTCTTTGAAATCCTGCTCGGCGGCCTGCTGTCGGGACTGATGTACTCGCTGGTGGCGCTGGGCTTCGTGCTGATCTACAAGGCCTCGGGCGTGTTCAACTTTGCCCAGGGCGCGATGGTCTACTTTGCCGCGCTGGCGGTGGTGGGGCTGATGGACAAGGGCATGCCGATGTGGGCGGCGGTGATCGGCGCCTTCGTGGTGATGATCCTGGTGGGCATGAGCACCGAGCGCTTCGTGCTGCGCAAGCTGGTCAACCAGCCGCCGATCACGCTGTTCATGGCGACGATCGGGCTGTCGTTCTTCCTGGAAGGGCTGGGACCGCTGCTGTTCGGCAATGAAGTGCGCCCGATCCACCTGGGCATCGTCGATGAGCCGATCGAATCGATCCTGACCACCTTCAACATCGTCATCTCCAAGTTCGACCTCGCGGCAGCCGCCATTGCCGGCGTGCTGGTGGGATCGCTGGCGCTGTTCTTCCAGTACACCAAGGTCGGGCGCGCGCTGCGCGCCGTGGCCGATGACCACCAGGCGGCGCTGTCGCTGGGCATCCCGCTGCAGAACATCTGGGCCATCGTGTGGGGCGTGGCCGGCTTCGTCGCGCTGGTGGCGGGCATGCTGTGGGGCTCGCGCAATGGCGTGCAGTTCGCGTTGACGCTGACCGCGCTGAAGGCGCTGCCGGTGCTGATCCTGGGCGGCTTTACCTCGGTGCCCGGCGCCATCGTCGGCGGACTGATCATCGGCGCCTCGGAGAAGCTGGCCGAGATCTATATCCCGCCGGTGTTCCAGTCGGTGTTCGGCGGCAATTTCGGCGGCATCGAAGGGTGGTTCCCGTATGTGTTCGCGCTGTTGTTCCTGCTGGTGCGGCCCGAGGGGCTGTTCGGCGAAAAACATATTGATCGCGTCTGACCGACTTCGCACAGGAGAGTTGCCATGTTTTATCGTGAAGCCGGCCAGTTCAAGACCAGCTACGTTGCCGACAGCCAGATCTTCCCGATCCGCCAGGACCGCATCGGCTTTGCGGTGCTGATGGCGATCGCCTTCGTGGCGATCCCGTTCATCGGCTCGGAATACTGGTTCTCGGCCATCCTGATCCCGTTCCTGATCTTCTCGCTGGCGGCGCTGGGGCTGAATATCCTGACCGGCTATGCCGGCCAGCTGTCGCTGGGCACCGCGGCCTTCATGGCGGTGGGCGCGTATGCGGCCTACAACTTCCAGCTGCGCATCGAAGGCATGCCGGTGCTGCTGACCTTTGTCCTGGCGGGCCTGTCGGCGGCGCTGGTGGGGGTGGCGTTCGGGCTGCCGTCGCTGCGCATCAAGGGCTTCTACCTGGCGGTGGCCACGCTCGCGGCGCAGTTCTTCGTGGTGTGGGCGCTGACCAAGTTCCCCTGGTTCTCCAACAACAGTTCGTCGGGCGTGATCACGGCGCAGCGGCTGGACCTGTTCGGCTACGCCATCGACACCCCGGTGAAGAAGTACCTGTTCGTGCTGGCCATCGTCACGGTGCTGGCGCTGGCGGCCAAGAACATGGTGCGTTCGGCCACCGGCCGCGCCTGGATGTCGGTGCGCGACATGGACGTGGCGGCGGAAGTCATCGGCATCCCGCTGATGCGCACCAAGCTGCTGGCGTTCGCGGTCAGCTCGTTCTATTGCGGCGTAGCCGGCGCGCTTTACGCGTTCTGCTACCTGGGCTCGGTCGAGCCGGACGGCTTCTCGCTGGACCTGTCGTTCCGCGTGCTGTTCATGATCATCATCGGCGGCGTGGGCAGCATCATGGGCTCGTTCCTCGGCGCCGCCTTCATCCTGCTGCTGCCGATCTTCCTGGACAACGTGCTGCCGCCGCTGGCCTCGCTGCTGCACCTGCCCTTTACCAATGCCACCGTGTCGCACATCCAGCTGATGGTGTTCGGCGGGCTGATCATCTTCTTCCTGATCGTCGAGCCGCACGGGCTGGCCCGGCTGTGGCAGATCGCCAAGGAGAAGCTGAGGCTGTGGCCGTTCCCGCACTGACGGAGCGGGATCTTATTGTCTGAACGCAGGTCCTGAGTGAAGTACTGAAGCCTACGCATAACGAAACGCCCCACCGAGGGCGAAGGAGACTGTCATGACCAACCTGATCCGCAACGTGCAACGCGCCGCCCTGGTGGTCAGCGCCGCGGCTGCACTGCTGGCGCCGGCGGCGCCGGCACTGGCGCAAAGCAACGAGCAGTTCATCGCGCTGCCGAGCTATCGCGTGGGGCCCTATGGCGCCAACGGGCAGTCCTGGTATGGCGGCTTCATCGACTACCTGAACTACGTCAACCTGAAGGACGGCGGCGTCAACGGCGTCAAGCTCAGCTGGGAAGAGTGCGAGACCGAGTACAACAACGCCAAGGGCGTCGAGTGCTATGAGCGGCTGAAGGCCAAGAACGCCACCACCAAGGGCACCGCCTACCACGCCATGTCGACCGGCATCTCGTACGCGCTGGTCGACAAGACCGCGGCCGACAAGGTGCCGCTGGTGATGATGGGCTACGGCCGCACCGACGCGGTCGACGGCTCGGTGTTCCCGTACGCGTTCCCGCTGGTGACCACCTACCAGATGCAGGTTTCGGCCATCGTCAAGTACCTGGCCGGCAAGAGCGGCGGCTCGCTGGCGGGCAAGAAGATCGTCTACCTGTACCACGACTCGGCCTATGGCAAGGAGCCGATCGTGGCGCTGCAGGCCGAGGCGCGGCTGGGCAAGTTCAACCTGGTCGAGATCCCGGTGGCCCACCCCGGCAACGAGCAGGGCGCGCAGTGGCTGAAGATCCGCCAGGAAAACCCTGACTACGTGATCTTCTGGGGCTGGGGCGTGATGAACCAGACCGCGCTGAAGGCGGCGCAGAAGGTCGGCTTCTCGCGCGAGAAGATGATCGGCTCCTGGTGGGCGGGCTCCGAGGAAGACACGGTGCCGGCCGGCGATGCCTCCAAGGGCTACATGAGCGCGACCTGGAACGTGGCCGGCAAAAGCGTGCCGCTGATCGCCGATATCGAGAAGGTGGTGTACGGCGCCGGCAAGGGCAATATGCAGGACAAGAACAAGGTCGGCTCGGTGCTGTACAACCGCGGCGTGTCGGCGGCGGTAGTGACGGTGGAGGCGGTGCGCGTGGCGCAGGCCAAGTTCGGCAAGGGCAAGCCCATGACCGGCGAGCAGATGCGCTGGGCCTTCGAGAACCTGAACCTGACCAATGCCCGCCTGCAGCAACTGGGCGCCACCGGCCTGCTGCCGGAGATCAAGACCAGCTGCGAGAACCACGAGGGCTCGGGCAAGGTGAAGATCCAGCAGTGGGACGGCAGCAAGTGGGTGGTGGTGTCGGACTGGATCGAGGGCAACAAGGGCCTGATCCACCCGCTGTTCAAGGCCACCGCTGCGCAGTACGCGAAGGAGAAGGGGATTACGCCAGGGTGCTCGAAGAGCTGACGGCCCCCGACTCCCGACGGTTTGCTCCGCTCTCCCGCTCGCTGGAGAGGAGCGGGGGTGAGGGCGGGCGCTGGCCTTAGCGAGGCCATTCACTTCGTGGCGACGCCCGCCCTCACCCCAACCCTCTCCCAGGGGGAGAGGGGGTACACCGGCAGCAAGCTGAAAGTCCAACGCAACATCGCCACACCAACCCGAGCCGCACCATGAGCCTCCTGTCCGTCAACAACATCGAAGTCATCTACGATCACGTGATCCTGGTGCTCAAGGGCGTCTCGCTCGAAGTGCCGGAGGGCAAGATCGTGGCGCTGCTGGGCGCCAACGGCGCCGGCAAGACCACCACGCTCAAGGCCATCTCCAACCTGCTGCAGGCCGAGCGCGGCGATGTCACCAAGGGCTCGATCGAGTACCGCGGCGACCGCGTCGACCAGCTCACCCCCAATGACCTGGTGCGCCGCGGCGTGATCCAGGTGATGGAAGGGCGCCACTGCTTCGCGCACCTGACCATCGAGGAAAACCTGCTCACCGGCGCCTATACGCGCGGCCTGTCGCGCGGCCAGACCCGCGACGAGCTGGAGAAGATCTACGAATACTTCCCGCGCCTGAAGACGCGCCGCAAGTCGCAGGCGGGCTACACCTCCGGCGGCGAGCAGCAGATGTGCGCGATCGGCCGGGCCATGATGGCCAAGCCCGCGATGATCCTGCTGGACGAGCCCTCGATGGGGCTGGCGCCGCAGATCGTCGAGGAGATCTTCGAGATCGTGCGCGGCCTGAACTCGCGCGAGAACGTCAGCTTCCTGCTGGCCGAGCAGAACACCATGGTGGCGCTGCGCTATGCCGACTACGGCTACATCCTCGAGAACGGCCGCGTGGTGATGGACGGCGACGCCGAGTCGCTGCGCACCAACGAGGACGTCAAGGAGTTCTACCTGGGCGTGGCGGCCAACGACGCCGACGGCCCCGGCCGCAAGTCGTTCCGCGACGTGAAGAGCTACCGCCGCCGCAAGCGCTGGCTGGCCTGAAAAGGACGCATAGACCGGCTGCGCATGCCGTATCGAGCCCTGCGATGCTCGCCGTACCGGTGTACGGCTGCGCGTCTCGGACTCGCTACGGCCCGCTCGCGGCGGTCTCTGCGCCCTTCTCGGACACGCTAGACCATTAATGCAAACCTTTGCCATCCACGGCAGCACTGATCATGCCCGAACACTTCGATCCGCTCGAAACCCGCGCGCCGGAAGTCCGCGAGCAGGCGCTCCTTGCCGCCCTGGCACGCCAGGTGGCGCATGCGCGCGACCACGCGCCTTATTTTGCCGAGCTGCTGGGCGGGGTCGATCCGCGCCTGCTGACCTCGCGCGCGGCGCTGGCCGAGCTGCCGGTGACGCGCAAGTCGGACCTGAGCGCGCGCCAGCGCGCGCTGCCGCCGCTGGGCGGGCTCAACGCGACGCCGCTGGGCAAGCTGCGCCACGTGTTCCAGTCGCCCGGCCCGATCCACGAGCCCGACGGCCACGACGCCGACTGGTGGCGTACCGCGCGTGCCATGCACGCCGCCGGCTTTCGCGCCGGCGACCTGGTCTACAACACCTTCTCGTACCACTTCACCCCGGCCGGCATGATGATGGAAAGCGGCGCCCACCGGCTGGGCTGCTGCGTGTTCCCGGCCGGCGTCGGCCAGACCGATTCGCAGGTGCAGGCGCTGGCGAGCCTGCAGCCGGCCGCCTATGCCGGCACGCCGTCGTTCCTCAAGCTGCTGCTCGAGCGCGGCGATGAGCTCGGCACGCCCTGCACCAGCCTGGCCAAGGCGCTGGTCTCGGGCGAGGCCCTGCCGCCGTCGCTGCGCAACTGGTTCCGGGATCGCGGGGTGCGCGTGCAGCAGATGTACGGCACCGCCGATGTCGGCCTGATCGCGTATGAAACCGCAGGCGGCGACGGCTGGGTGGTGGACGAGGGCGTGCTGGTCGAGATCGTCGAGCCTGGCGGCTCGCGCCCGATGCCCGAAGGCGAGACCGGCGAGGTGGTGGTGACGGTGCTCGGCAATGGCGACTACCCGCTGATCCGCTTCGGCACCGGCGACCTGTCGGCCGTGGTGCCGGCGTCGTCGCAGCGGCCCAGCCCGTGCGGCCGCACCAATATCCGCCTGAAGGGCTGGCTCGGCCGCGCGGACCAGGCGACCAAGGTCAAGGGCATGTTCGTGCATCCCGGCCAAGTGGCCGACGTGCTGCGGCGCCATCCGGAAATCCGCGCGGCGCGGCTGGTGGTGACCGGCGATCCCGGCGCCGACGTGATGACGCTGCGCTGCGAGGCCACGCGCGAGGATGCCGAACTGCAGCGCGCGGTGGCCGAGTCGCTGCGCGAGGTGATGCGGCTGCGAGGCGAGGTGGCGTTCGTGGCGGCGGGATCGTTGCCGCAGGATGGGCGGCTGATCGAGGATGCGCGCAAGTACGAGTGAGGGAGCTTGCCGGGCGAGCGCCTGACTTCGTTGACGCGCTCGCCCTCACCCCTCTCCCGCGCGCTGTATGGACCGGGGACATGGGTAACACATGTGCCAGGACATGGGTAACAGTCCAGTCTCCAGTTTAATAGGCTTGCTGTAGGTCTATCGTGGC
>NZ_AQUR01000053.1 GCF_000372525.1 Cupriavidus neocaledonicus | reverse complement strand
CGCACCACCGTCTCATGGACCTGCCGACACTTCGATCCGCATTCCTCGCAGTACATTACCTTGCTGACCGGCTTCAGGTACAGCGCCAGCGTACGGCTTTCCCCTTCTGGCCATACCACCAGATCCAGCTTGTAGCCATCCCAGCAGCCCAACGCCTGCAGCGTCTTCCGATCCAGCATCCCGTTCCCTATGACCGTCTTAACGGCCATTAGGATACGGAATGTGGCAAATCAGGCCCCGGAATTCTTCGAAGAACCAATTAATTACCCCTCCGCACGGATCGATAGCACTGTCGGAAAGTGCGAGGACGGCCCGTGACTCGCCATTATTGCCATGGCGAACAAACAGTAGTTACCGCCGTTGTCTTCCTCCCCGGGGCGGCCCCCAATACATTGAAGCAACCCGCAGGGCAACAAAGGGATCCCGCGCAATGCAAGCGCGCGATGCCGAATGCCTCACCCCTGTTTCAGCCTCAATTCCGGAGGACCCGTGGAAGATCACCTGCTGATACTTCATCTGCTGCAGGATTATCTCGATGCCCTGCACAAGGGAGATGCGACATCGCTGTCGGAAGTCTTTGACGCGGACGCCGCTGTCATCGGCATGGTCCGCGGTGAGGCGGTGCACAAGCCGGTAGCGACTTACCTGGATGGCGTCGCAAACCGAAAGAGTCCGCAGGCCCTGGGAGAGCCCTACCGCATGCAGATACTGTCCGTGCAAGTCGTGGGGCATATCGCATCGGCAAACGTCCATGTGCCCCTGCTTGGCAACAACTACTACAACTTTCTCTCGCTGCGGAAGCGGGATGGCCGCTGG
The DNA here is from genome assembly GCF_000372525.1 of Cupriavidus neocaledonicus. GTDB lineage: Bacteria > Pseudomonadota > Gammaproteobacteria > Burkholderiales > Burkholderiaceae > Cupriavidus > Cupriavidus neocaledonicus. Next base: position 15,638 of record NZ_AQUR01000053.1, on the reverse strand, counting down.
TGGATTGTCAACAAGCTCTATGCGCATGTGGACACCTGAAGCGGGCAACGTGCCCAGATGACCAATGCCGGCCATCCGGCCGGAATCACCTGTACCTGACTGGATAGAAACATGGAACTGATTTTCGTCGGCGACCCGATGTGCTCCTGGTGCTATGGCTTTGGCAAGGAGCTTTCCGAACTCACCGCGCGCTTTCCGCAACTGCCTCTGCGCATTGTCGTAGGCGGGCTCCGTGCCGGCGCAACCGATGTGTTGGACGACGCAGGAAAACGGATGCGGCTGCAACACTGGGCGCGCGTGGAGCAGGCCAGCGGCCTGCCGTTCAACCGGCAGGGCCTGCTGGACCGCACTGGCTTTGTCTACGATACCGAGCCCATTTGCCGGGCAGTGGTGACCGCGCGCGACCTCGCGCCGGAGGCCGACCTGCTGGCGGTATTCCGTGCCCTGCAGCATGCCTTCTATGTCGACGCCCTGGACACCACCGATGGCCATGTGCTGGCCGAGGCCGGTTCGAAGGCGTTGTCGCGTCTGGGTGTCGCCGTCAGCGCCGACGCCTTTCTCGCGCGCTGGCAGGCGCCAGAAATCCAGGCGCAGGCTCAGGCGGATTTTGCGCTGGCGAGGTCCTGGAATATCCGCAGCTTTCCGGCACTGCTGCTTCGCATCGGCAACGCGCTGCATAGCATCGCCGATGGTTATTCGTCCGCGGAAATGCTCGAGCGCCACGTGAACGCCGTGTTGGAAGAGACGGCAGCGAGCGCCGGAACCTGACTGGCGCGCTTGCGGACTCCGCCAGCATGTCCGGCGGATCCATTCAGACAGCGGCTCGCGGCTGAATGAATCCAGCTCACGGGCGAGGCTCTGTGCAGCCAGCCGGACCGGCGCGGCACCTTTCTCCGCGTCGCCAGTCCCGGGTTCCGAGCCGATGCGGCCGTCCGGATAGCCGATGCGGCCGTCCGGATAGCCGGTGCGGAAATCCGTCGCTGCGCGGATCGGGCCCGAAGTCGCCCTCTTCTGTGCATAGTCGGGAAAGGCCCACTGGGGGATCGCGATCTCCGCTACTGCCTTGAACGAGTGCTTGCGCGCCGCCGCATGGCGCTCGAACTGCTCGGGCACATCCGGTCGAACAGGAAGCCCACGACAGTCGGTGAGAAATCGCTGCTAGCGGCGGCTTCCGCTAACAGCGAATCGATGTGCGCACTCTTTACCGGAGTACCGTACATCACCTCACCAGGCGCCGCATGTGATAGATCGTCGCAAGCTGGCGATAAGTTAGGCTCACTGATCAGCGGCGAGTTGCGAAACGATCTCGTCCGTTGTGACGATGGAGAGAGCATAGATCGGCACATTGAAGCGCAGCGATGCCTCCATCTCGTCAATCGAGAATGCACCGATCGCGTCACGGACCAGTGTCACTTCATAACCAGTCTCGGCAGCGGAACGAATAGTTCCCTCGATGCAAGTATTCGCTCGCATGCCCACGACGATTACTTTTTGTACCCCGTGCTTCTTGAGCTGGAAAAGCGGGAGCCAACGCTAACGGACGCCCCATGGCTAGCGCGCACGGTCCAGCGACGGGAAGCGCGGCAGCACGTGCGTGGCAATCTCGTCCAGCACGGCCTCGGCCGGGCGGCTGCCATACTTGAGATTGAACAGCACGTGGTTCGCGCCGGCACGTTCGAGCCCCTCCAGATAACGCATCAGCCAACTGCGGCCAAGCCGGTGGCCGCCGTGGATCGGCGTGGGCACGGCATCGGGATCAGCCACCAAGTCGATATGGTATGGCTGAGCAAAGGGCTTGAAGGCGCCGGGCGCGGCGGCCTCGACGCTGGCATGCCATTGGCGAATCCGCTCGGACTGGATGTCGAGCTCCCGCGCATAGGTAATCCACCCGTCGGCCTCGCGCGCAATCCAGTCTGTGGACTGCTGGCTGTTGCCCGTGACAATCAGCGGCACCCGCTTTGACACCGGCTTGGGCACCGGGTCTGCTGAGTGTAGCGTGCCATATGAGCTGCGGATCTGCGGGTAGTTCTGGCCCCAAACGGCGCCCAGGTATTCCACCTGCTCGCGAAACAAGTCCCCGCGCGTCTCATGTTCGACACCAAAGGCCGGAAATTCAACAGCTCGGTCGCCGGATGCAACGCCCAGCACGAGGCGGCCGCCGGTAAATTGGTCGATACTGGCCGCCGCCTTGGCAGTGTGCAGGGGATGGCGCAACGGCAAAACGACGGCAGCCGTGAACAGGGCGATCGCTTCCGTCTGGCCAGCTACATACCCAAGCCAGGCCCAGGGATCATAGATTTGCCCCAGGTCGCCAAAGCCGGGATCGCGCAGCGGCACATCGCGCACGCCGAGCGCGGCGAAACCGGCTTGCTCGACACCACGCGCAAGGCGAATCTGATCGCGCATGCTCGGAGCATCGCCAGGGTACGACTCGATCGCGAATAGTACGCCAAGCGTAAGCCGGCCCGGGGCGAACATGCGTGCGAAGCCGGGATTGCGCTGCGGCGCATGCGGGGACGGCGTCAGCATGATGGCCCCTGGGGGAACGGCGCAATCAGGGCCGGGCGCCCCAGGCAGGTGTATGGAATTTCGATCAGTTCGGCTGCTTCGAGCGTGAGGTTCCGGGGGAACTCGTCAGCCCAATGATCTGCGCTGTCGCTTACGTTTGGCAAGGCGAAACGGCGGTATGTGTCTGGCTTCATGGCATGGCCCATCAAGGATCAGTAACCGCGAGACATCTGCCACGCGGGATGCCTTGAATTCTGGACAACTGCAGCCACAAGATCATTGGGGCTCACCGCATTTCACTTGTTCCGCCGCATTCACAGTGTGTAACTGCCTGGAGAGCGCTGACGCGTCCTGAGCCGCTCAGTAATCAGCGAGCGTACCGGCCGATTTTCGACGGCTTGGCCTCCCCGATACCCAATACGTCACCATCATTGCTCTCCGCCGGGACACCGATTTCGTCGGCAACAAAATGAGTGCCCCGGGCCTTCGTGGTTGGTCAGGTGGCTTGCCTGGAGAACGGCTCAGCTACATCGTCGGCCGCAACACTGTCCATGCGAGCCCATGCGATGTTTCGCGTTATCAGAATCAATAGCCCGACAGAAACCGCTCCAAAGCCAGCGATGAGTTGCATGCCGCCGGCAAAGCTTCCCGTCATATCCTTGATGGCGCCCACCGCATAGGAATCGACGAAACCCGAGAGGTTGCCCAGTGAGTTGATGATTGCAATACCCGCGGCCACTGAGCTGACGGGAAGCACGGCCGAAGGCAGTGTCCAGAAGATCGGAAGCGCAGAGAATATCCCGAATGCCGCGACCGAAAGGAGCACAAGCCGGAGTGCGGGCGGCTCGACGAGCGTGGAGCCCGTCAGCCCGATCACGGTCAGAACGAGCGGCAACAGCAGGTGAAAACGACGTTCGCGCAAGCGATCCGACCGGCGGCCCCACCAAATCATCCCGATTGCGGCGATGCCGAAGGGGATCGCGGTAACGAAACCTGTTTGCCCAACGGAGACCCCGAATTCCTTCACGATTTGCGGCAGGAAGAAGCTCATCCCATAGTTGAGACCGACAACGCCGAAGTACACAACCCCCAGAACCAGCACCAGAGGATTGAGGAGAAGTTTCCACGCACCTTCGTGATTAGTGGGGGCCTTCACTGCATCGGCAGCCAGCGTGCGGCTCAGCCAGTCCCGCTCCGCATCCGTCAGCCACTCTGCCTGCGCCGGGCTATCGCGAAGGACGTGGAGAACCATTGGGGCCAGCAAAATTGCCGGCAGTGCTTCGACGAGAAACATCCATTGCCACCCGTGCAGGCCGCCAATGCCATCGAGCTGCATCAACATCCCGGATAGCGGGCCGCCGATCACGCTGGCGACAGGCATTGCAAGCAGGAAGCTTGCGGTGATGCGACCTCGTGCCGCCGCCGGAACCCAAAGTGATAAGAAGAACACGATGCCGGGAAAGAAGCCTGCTTCAGCGGCGCCGAGAAGAAAACGGAGCGCGTAAAAGGATTTTTCGCCTTGCACGAACACCATCGCGGCGGACAACACTCCCCAACTCAACATGATCCGGGCGATCCATCGCCGTGCGCCATAACGTTCGAGCAAGAGGTTTGACGGCAGTTCGAGGGCAAAGTATGTGAGAAAGAATATGCCGGCACCAATGCCAAATGCGGTGGACGACAGACCAAGCTCGTTGTTCATGGTAAGCGCGGCGAAGCCGACGTTCACCCGGTCCAGCCAGGCCGCGACAAAGCATGTAAAAAGCAGTGGGATGAAGCGCCGGTTTATCTTTCTCAACGCCGACGCGGCGAGTTGCTGATCTTGCATGATTATCTCCGTACAACTGTTTTTTGCACCAGGTCGCCATGCAGGTAGTGACGCGGGGTGCGATAGTGGCGAGCGACAGGTTCAGATCCATTGACCCTGCCAGCGAGCTGCGAAACCGGTCCGCGAGGACCGCCGTCGACCCATGTTCTCGACAGGAAACGTGCCGCTAATCGGCGCTGTACCGCTGCACGCCCTCCTCCGACCATTCAAGCCCGAGGCCAGGCCTGTTGGGAGGGGCGATGTTCCCATTCGAAATCTGCAGCGGTTCCTTGAGGATCGTATCGGCCCAGCTGACGTATTCGAGCCAGTGCGCTGTCGGCGTTGCGGCCAGCAAGTGCACACTGATCTCGGGGAACAGATGTGAAGAGATTGGGATGCCGCGCGCGGCTGCCATCGCGGCGCCGCGTTGCCATCCGGTGATGCCGCCGATGCGGGCTATGTCCAGCATGAAATAGTCGGCAGCCTTGACCGCCATTGCGTCGTAGACCGCCTCCGGACCGTCGAAGTTTTCGCCGATCTGGATCGGGGTTGCCAGTTCGCTGGCAATGGCCGCATACCCTTGCAGGTCATTGTGACGAATCTGCTCTTCGAGCCAGTAGATATTCAGATCTTTCAAATCGAGCCCGCGCCGGATTGCATCGGGAACCGTCAATGCCTGGTTGTAGTCGACCATCAGCTCGACGCCCTTGCCAATGGCGGCGCGCACGGCTGTTGCAACTTGCAGGTCCGTTTCGCGATCCGGATGACCGAGACGCAGTTTCACCGCATGGAAGCCCGGCTGCAGCAGCTGCACGGCTTCTTCCGCCGCTTTGTCTGCGGGCATCAATCCGAGCCCATCGCTGTTATAGGCAGGTATCGGCTCCAGGCTGCCGCCGAGGTACTCCGCGAGCGGCATGTTGGCGGCGATTGCCGACGCATCCCACAACGCGATATCGATGGCAGCCAATGCCATGCGTACGATGCCGGACACACCGAGCAACGCATATCGTCGCGCCAATAGGGCGCTGATCTTCGCCGGCGAAGCCGGCATTCCGGAAATCAGATCCGCTGCTTCGTGCAAGACTTCTGAGATGGCCTTGGCCCCGCTTTCGCGGTAGCAGAAAAGATATGCGCGACCGACGACCCCTTCTTTGGTTTCCATGTCCACCAGCAGCAGCGGTGCGGAAGTCATTGCGGCTGCGCTGGTCCCCAAGGGGAAACGCATGGGCACTTTCACAAAGCGCGTACGTACGCCGGAAATGTGCAAGGCGGATTGATAGTCTGGGACATGGTGAGCCGACACGGCGTTCTCCTGGCATTGGCGTGCAGTAGACTCTGCGGCCCGCTGCATCTGGTGGTGCAATCAACTCGGCAGCCCCGCGGACTGCCACGGACAGGTATTCAATGGACGCGATAGGCGTGAATCACGTTCTCGTCCGGCTCGAGTCCGAGCCCGGCGCCCTGCGGCACGGCAATTGCGCCGTTCTTCGGGATGATTGCGTCGCCATAGAGTTGAGCCTCGAGGTCGAAGTAGCGCCACTCGACCAGCGCGCCAGGGCCTCCCAACGCCGCGCTTGCGTGCACGCTTGCGAGAAGGCCGGGACCGTCGTAGAAGGTATGCACCATCACGGTAACGTTGTTGGCGTTGGCCAGCGCGAACACCTTCTTTAGCTCGGTGATGCCACCCATTTTCGCGGGGCTAGGCTGGACGAAATCGACCGCCTTCGCTTCGAGAAGATGCTGAAAATCCATCAGCGTCGAAGCGTTCTCGCCGGCCGCAATCGGAATGCCGCCCTCCTGCCGGACGCGCGCGAGCCCTGAATAGTTCTCCGGCGGCCACACCGGTTCTTCCAGCCACCGGAGATTGAACGGCCGCAGCTTCTCGGTCATGTCGAGTGCTTCGCGCACGGACCACGGGCAGTTGACGTCAAGCGTGATCTCGATGTCGTCTCCGGCCGCTTCGCGAACGGCACGGACGCAGTCGACATCGATCTCATGCAGCTTCAGATGCCGAAAGCCGGCTTCCACGGCCCGTACGACGTTCTCTCTGACCAGCCCCGGATCCGAGTAGCGGATGAGACTGGCATAGCATGGAAGAGAATCCGCGACGCCGCCGCCCAGAAGCTGATGCACGGGCTTGTTCGATACTCTCCCCGCGATGTCCCACAGCGCGATATCGATTGCCGAGAGCCCATGGATAAAGGGGCCGCTGCGCCCGAAGATATGGAACTTCCTCTGCATATCGAGCATCAGCCTGTCGAGCACAGCGGCATCGCGGCCGATGATTTCCGGCGCCAGTATCGTGTCGATGACAAGCTTGACGACAGGGACTGCGGTAAAGCCGAAGGTCTCGCCCCAACCGACGACACCTGTATCCGTTGTGACTTTGACGATCAGCGAGTCGACGGTTTGCAGGTTGGCTCCGCCCCAGACTGCCTCATCCGATCGGCCCCCTGCGGTAAACGGGATTCGCAGTGGAATGGACTCTACTTTGGCGATCTTCATTCGATTCACTTCCTCATATTCACGTCTGTGGTCATGGGGGGACGGAGCGACGGTACTCATTGATGGCGTCGATTCGGGTTCATACCTCCGTCGTCATGAGACGATAATATTGGACATGTAGTTGTCCTTCAAGCGAACAACTGAATTTTCGACCTATCGTTTACCCGAACGGAAAACCGAGTGGCTATTGGAGGGCTTCGCTGCCGTTTGATGCGGTTTTCGGGCCAATTCAGCGTTTTAGTGACGCGAGTGCCACAAATGCTCAATTAATAGGTTCGACAAGAACCATGACGGATCGTACCGTTGTTGGACAACAGATTGTCCGGGGATGCTGGCAGGACTACAATGCACGTCCAGTTCCCCGAAGCCCAAGAGTCTTTTGTCATGAGCGAAATGAATGTCTCGCCCGTCACGCGCCGGCCACATCTTGCCGAGCACATTGCGCGCTCCATCGAAGCCGAAATTACTTCGGGACGGTTGCAGCAAGGAGACCGCCTCCCGACCGAGCATCTCCTGTCGGAGAACTTCGGAGTCAGCCGCAATGTCGTGCGAGAGGCCATTGCGAGTCTGCGCGCACGAGGACTGATCGAGTCCCGCCAAGGCGTGGGAGCTTTTGTGACCATTCGCGAAAGCGATCCCACACCGCACGCTTCAAGTTCGATTAACCCGCTGCAGGGAGACGCGAACGTCCGCAATATGTTCGAAGTCAGGGCGGCACTCGAAAGCCAAGCCGCCGCATTGGCGGCGATTAACATGACGCCGGAGCAACTGGAACCGATCAAGTCCGCTGTGGAGCGCATGCGAAACCTTGAAGCACCAACGGCTGAAACAGTGAACGCTGATCTGGACTTCCATCGTGCCGTAGCAGCGGCTTCCGGCAACAGCTATCTGGCGACCATGATCACAACGGTGTTGGAGCCGATGAGACTGTTGATTGCGGCCACGTTTTCGCGGCCTGGCCCAGTCTTCGGCAAGATGCCCCATGCCGCGCGCCACGAGCATGAAGTCATCCTCGATGCCTTGATCGAGAAGAACGCGAAGGCCGCCCGCGACGCAATGGGAAGACACATTGTGAATGCTGCCTCGCGCTTCGGCTACGACATCACACTGATCTAGGCGCGCTGCGTTGCACGCCCGCCCCCTGGCCGGGTCGCCCGCAATGGCGCGACCCGAGCTTCTGTTGCAGAGCGCTATGGCCGATGGCGGTCACAATTTCCGCCAATAATGCGTCGGCGGCGGCTACCTGCCGCCCTGCGCAAACATCGGCATGTCCCGCAGGATATGTTCGAGCAGCTTGAGCGCCGCGGCCGGTAACGGCCGCCCGACCTTGGCCAGCAAGCGCGCATGGGTGCCCCGGAACAGCGGATGATCGATCGGCACCACCGTGAGCGTTCCGGCAGCGATTTCGCGATACGCGGCAAACTCGCCGCCGATCAGCGTCATGTAGTTTTCGTAGGCAACGAACTGCTTGAGCGCAGTCAGTGAATTGGTCACCAGCGTCGGCCGGATCCTGATGTTCTCCGCGAATTCGAGCATCCTGGCCGCGTGCCCGACACCGAATGACGCCGGCATCATGGCCAGCGGCCAGGACAAGATGTCCTGGATGCTGGCCGCGCCGCCACGCAATGCCAGCGGATGGTCGGGCCGCACCAGCAGGCCCACCGGCTGCGACGAGCTCGCCAGATACTCGATGCGCGGATGCGGCGGCGGATTGAAGGCAAGTCCGATGTGCGCGCGACTTTCGGCCACGGCATCGAGCACCTGATCGACGCCGAGGATCTCCATGCTGATGTCGAGCAGCGGGTACTGCGCGCAGAACGGCGCGAGCACTTCATTGACCAGTGCATCGACATACCCCTCGCTCAGGACCACCTGGACCTGCCCTGCTGCAGGCCCTTAAGGGCATGGAGCTGGTCCTCGAGCTTCTCCTGATGTGACCGGTAGCCGCGCCAGAACTCCAGCAGGTGCGCGGCGGCCTCGGTCGGCCTGACGCCACGTGCCTGTCTCTCGAACAGTGCCGTGCCAAGTTCGTCCTCGAGCAGCCGGATCTGCCGGGTGATCACCGAGGGCGAAGTGTTGAGATTCTCTGCGGCGCCCCGAATGGTGCCCTGCTCGAGCACTTCGCGGAAGTAGCGCAGCCGCTGCTGATTGATTTCACGCATGTCGAAACATCCAGACCGATGACAGATTCACACCATATCCGATGCGTTGCCTAAAAGGCAACGAAGCGTGTCCATGGTTGCTGTTGGAGATTGCCGTTGTCGCTGCCACTATCCGGTCCACCAACGCTGTACCCACATAAACATTGGAGGCTCGCATGCTGGCGATCCCGAGCGAAAGCGCAGTAGACGGCACCTCAACCCTGTACACATCGAGGGTCCGGCGGCCGCAGGCGGCATCGCACTGATCAACACGATCGGGCTATCGGGCGGCTTCTGGAGCCCGGCCATCATCGGATGGGCCAAGACCGCAACCAGCAACCTTCACCTCGCGCGCACCGGTCGAACTGGCCGTCCAGTCCCTGGTGCGGGAACTCGAAGCCTTCGGCCGCGAGCCGATACCGGAATGAAACCGGTCCGCCCGCAACACGTGACCCGCGATGACGCCTCGTCGCGCCAGCTATCTTGCCCTCCATCGACAGACATCATGCCATTACACGATATCGACCAGAGACTGACAGCACTCGACATCCAGCTGTCCCCCGCAGGCGCGCCGGCTGCCGCCTACGTAATGAGCGCGCAGAGCGGCAATCTTGTCTACCTGTCCGGCCACATTGCGAAGAGGAATGGCCATGTGTGGGCCGGCAAGCTCGGTGCCACGATGTCGACGGACGAGGGACGCGCCGCGGCGCGCGGGGTCGCGATCGATCTGCTGTCGACGCTACAGGCCCACACCGGCGATCTGAATCGCGTCAAACGCATCGTCAAGGTGATGAGCCTGGTCAATTCAACGCCTGACTTCACCGAGCAGCATCTGGTCACCAACGGCGCATCGGAGCTGTTCGTCGAGGTGTTTGGCGATGCCGGCAAGCATGCGCGATCGGCATTCGGTGTCGCACAGATTCCGCTCGGGGCCTGCGTGGAGATCGAAGTCTGCGTCGAACTGGACTGAGCTTCAGATCCAACCAGACATTGCGCGCGGACGAACGCTCAAGGTTCTCCAGCGCGCCAACCCGTTGCACATCCGAAGCAACACAACCAGGCAAGCGGCCAGATGAACGCCCCCACTTCTTCCTCCTCACTTACCTCCGTCGGTCCCCGCATCAACAGCCAGCGGCTCTGGGAACATGTCTGCACCATGGCAAGGATCGGCGCCACGGCCAAAGGCGGTGTCAACCGCCAGGCGCTCACCGCGGAAGACACCCAGGGCAAGATGTTGTTGCTCCAGTGGGCATCCGCAAGAGGCTATCAGACCTCGATTGACCCGATCGGCAACCTGTTCATCCGGCGCCCCGGAAGGAATCCGGGTCTCAGCCCGGTACTGACGGGTTCGCATCTCGACTCCCAACCGACCGGAGGCAGGTTCGACGGTGTCTACGGCGTGCTTGCAGGTTTCGAGGTACTCGAGACGCTCGACGATCACGGCATGGAGACCGAACGCCCGATCGAACTCGTTGTGTGGATGAACGAGGAAGGCTCGCGTTTCCCGCCACCCACGATGGGCTCCGCTGTTGCGGCCGGCGCGCTGTCGCTGGCCGAGGCACTGGCGATCAAGGACATCACCGGGATCGATGTGGAAAGCGCATTGAAGGCCCAGATCGCCGAGTTACCGGCCCTTGAGAAGCGCGCGCTTGGCATGAACGGCTTTGCCTATATCGAAGCCCACATCGAGCAAGGTCCCGTCCTCGAGAACGAGGCGTGTGATGTGGGCATCGTCACGGGCATTCAGGGACTTCATGCCTATGAGATCCAGCTGCTGGGCGCCGAGGCCCACGCGGGCACGACGCCGCTGCGGCATCGCAAGGATGCGTTGGTGGCTGCCACCACGCTCATCGGATCCATTCGTGCCGCGATCAACGACCCCGAGGATATCCTTCGCTTCACCGTCGGAAGGCTGGAGGTATATCCGGGATCGCCCAACACCGTGCCAGGCAGGGTGACATTCAATATCGATCTGCGGCATCCCGACCCCGATTTCCTCCTGCGTGCCGGCGAGACGATCCTTCAACTCTGCGCCGGCGAGATCGAGGGCTGCCCGGTGTCGGCGAAAGCGCTGTTGAGGTCCACGCCGATAACGTTTGACGACCGCGTGGTGGCAACCGTGCGCAAGGCTGCCGTCGGCCGGGCCATGAAATTCCGGGACATCGTTTCCGGCGCGACCCACGACGCCAAGTTCACCGCACAACATATTCCCACCGGGATGATCTTCGTGCCTTGCGAAAAGGGCATCAGCCACAACGAGGCCGAGAACGCGCGCGAAGCCGATGTCGCGGCCGGGGCGCAGGTCCTCTGCGACGCCATGCTCGCGATCATGTCCGAACGCCTATAAGGAGTTCCTGCTGCCACATCGGTGCCTGACCAACCGCACGCGGGCAGCCATTGGTCGCGCGGCCACCGGTTGCCACGCAATGATCCCAGAGCCATTCCGGGCACGGATGCCGGGCGCCGATGCGCGCCGTAGGACGACATATACACCAATCAAAGGAGATACCTGTGTTGCAGAAGGACCAAATTCCAGGGGGCGGGACGGATATTGCGTCGCTCTATCGAAAGGTAGACATACGCCTGCTGCCGCTGCTGTTCATTGGCTTCATGTTCGCCTATCTGGACAGGGTCAACGTAGGCTTTGCAAAACTCCAGATGCAGAGCGACCTCGGCTTCTCCGATGCCGCCTACGGCATCGGGGCAGGAATATTCTTCGTGGGCTATGTCCTGTTCGAGTTGCCCAGCAATCTGTTGCTGCCCAGAGTTGGCGCCCGGCGTACCTTCAGCCGCATCATGGTCCTCTGGGGCATCGCCTCGATGTGCATGGTGTTCGTCAACAGCGTCCCGCTGTTCTATGTCTTGCGCTTTCTGCTTGGCGTTTTCGAAGCCGGCTTCGCGCCGGGCGTCCTGTTCTACCTGTCGCGCTGGTATGGCCCGAGCCGCATCGCCGGCGCGATTTCGCTGGTTTGGCTTGCGGGCCCGTTCAGCGGCATCGTTGGCGGGCCGCTGTCGGCGTGGATCATGACGGCTTTCGCCGGTACGGCCAACCTCGCCGGGTGGCAATGGATGTTTCTCATCGAAGGCGCCCCCACCCTCCTGCTTGGCGTCGCGGCCTACTTCCTGCTGGTCGATGGTCCATCCAGTGCAAAATGGCTCAACGACACGGAGAAACGCGCGCTGGCCGCGGAAACCAACACGGCTGCAGACCGGCGGCACGAATCGTTTCTCATGGTATTGCGCGATCCCAAGGTGTATATCCTGGCGATAGCCTATCTGTGCATCATCGCGCCGATCTACGCCTTGAGCTTCTGGCTGCCGACGATCATCAAATCCGCCGGTGTCACCAGCACACAGACCCTCGGCTGGTATGCGGCCATTCCCTACGTGGCGGCGGCGTTTGCCATTTTCTTTGGCGGCCGCAGTTCGGACAGGCGTCAGGAGCGCCGCTTCCATATCGCCGTGCCGGCTGCCATAAGTAGTCTTTGCTTCGTTGGCTGGTACCTCGCCGACGGCAATCTCGCCGTGACACTGGTATGCGTGACCGTCGCGACCGGGCTGATGTGGATGGCCAACATCGTCTTCTGGGCGGTTCCGCCCGCGTACATCAAGGGCGACGCACGAGCGGGGGCCATTGCCCTGATCAATACGATTGGCCTGTCTGGCGGCTTCTTCGGCCCCAGCATCATCGGTTGGTCGAAATCCGTGACCGGCAGCATCTACCCCGGCTTCCTGCTGATGGCAGCGATGTTGCTGATGTGTGCATTCATCGTTCTGTTCCTGCGCTTGAAACCCACAGCCAACACGGTACTTGGCCACGAGCCCATGCCGGCCAGCGTGCGTCAAGCGAAGTAGTCGTCTGAGGCCGGAGATCGCGCGGGCCAGCAGGCCTCCATATGAGGTAACCCGGACCGTGCGGTCCGGGACAAACGTCCTGCGTTGGCTGCGGTCCGACCAGACTGGTGCGCAACCCTTGCGATGCGCGCCCGCCCGATGCCCCTGAAAGAGAACGCCAAATGAAGCTCTCCGAATACGCCGCCCTGGATGGCATGGCGCTGCATCACCTCATCTCCACGCGGGAGGTGACCGCGATGGAAGTGGGGCAAGCCGCATTGGCTGCCATCGAGGCAGTCAATCCCCAGGTCAACGCCGTGCTCGATTCCTGGCCTGAAGAGGTAGAGACACGGTCAGCCGGCATTGTGAGCGCCGATCCGAGCCCGCTTGGCGGCGTGCCGTTTCTCCTCAAGGATCTCGGCGTCACCATGCGGGGACGTAGGAGCGAAATGTGCAGCCGTCTGGCGTCGGGAACCGTCGCTAAGGAAGACTCGTACCTGATGACGCGCTTCCATCAGGCAGGCCTGATCACGCTTGGGCGAACATCCATGCCGGAACTGGCAGTCAGCACGACGACGGAACCGGTGCTGTACGGTCCGACGCGGAATCCCTGGAGTCTGAACCATGGCGCTGGCGGATCGAGCGGTGGTGCGGGAGCGGCGGTTGCCGCCGGCATCGTTCCCATTGCGCATGCCACGGACGGAGGCGGATCGATACGGGTACCGGCCTCCTGCAATGGGCTCTTCGGTCTGAAGCCGACGCGGGGGCGCGTATCGAACGGGCCCCACGTGGACGAGGTATGGAATGGCCTGGGCGTCCATTTTGCCGTGAGCCGAACCGTGCGGGACAGTGCGGCACTGCTGGATGCCATCCACGGCGGCGGCGTGGGCGAGCCCTACTGTATTGCGCCACCCAAAGCCAGCTATCTGTCGGAGATCCGGCAGCAGCCGGGAACCCTGAAGATCGGGTTCATGCGGGATCCATTCAGTGCCGCGCGTACCGACCCGGCTGTTGCTGACGCCTTGAACAAGGTGGCCAGGGCACTTGAGTCCCTGGGTCATCATGTCCATGAGGTAGCGCCAGATCTGGGGGTGAGCTGGGACGCCTTTGTGCATTGCAACGCGCAGATCTGGGCCGCCAACGCGGCGCTCCGGATCAACGCGCTTGCCGCGGCCACCGGACGAACGGTCGATGATAAACACCTTGAGCCTGCAACGCTCGCGCTCTATCGATACGGCATGGAGATTGGCGCCGTAGAACTCCTGTCTGCATTGCAGGTCAGGAATACGGTCACACGGGCGCTGGGGCGGTTCTTCGGCGACTACGACATTCTGCTGACGCCGACGCTACCCGGACTTCCGCCTCGGATTGGCGAATACAATGTGGTCGAAACATCCGTCGATGGGCTCGGCTGGATCGCGCACGTTTTTAGCCAGTCACCGTTTACCGCGCTCTCGAACGTGACCGGAACGCCAGCAATGTCGGTGCCGCTCTCCGTCGACCCGCAAGCGGGTCTGCCGATCGGGTCGCATTTCATGTGTGGCTTCGGACGGGAGGACACACTGTTCCGTCTGGCCGCACAACTGGAAGCGGCATGTCCCTGGAACGAGCGGCGGCCACCGGTATGGGCAGGGTCAGTCGTCAGCGGGTTGCCGAAGTCGTAGCAGCCATCTCGAGCCGAAGCTGAATCCGCCTCAGATATTCGTGAACACTACCTCTTTCGGCAGACGCGACTTCGGCAGTCCGGCATTGAAGTCCTGTTCGCTGCGGCGACCCAGGGACACCAGTACGACGCTGGTGAGGCCACGCTCGCGCAGATTGAGTGCCGCATCCAGCGCCGACGCGTCGAAGCCCTCCATCGGCGTCGCATCGATCCCCAGCATGCCAGCGCCCAGCAGCAGACCACCAAGGGCAAGGTAGACCTGTTTTTCCATCCATTGCGGCACATCGCGCAGCGCGTAGCGATGCAAGTCCACATACGAACGCCGGGACTTGTCCTGGCCTTCGCGGGCGCCTTCGACTTTGAACCGTCCGTCGCTTTCCTCCTGCGCCAGGATGGCGCGAAGGTGCGCTTCGTCCAGGTCGGCACGCATGCACAGCGCGATCACATGCGAAGCATCGACGATCTTCGGATGGTTGTAGGAAAACGTGCCAGTGGCCGCCTTGGCGATCGTCTCGCGCCCTTCTGGGGTCGACGCCACCACGAAGTGCCACGGCTGCGAGTTCACCGACGACGGGCTGTTGTGCAGCCACGCCAGCAGCATGTCGACCTGTTCCTGGGGCAAGGTTTTACCGCTTTCGTAAGCCTTGACGGTATGGCGGGAAAGTACGGCGTCAGTGAAATTCATGTTCTGCTCCAGTTCATGGTTCGGGAAATACGGGAATTCGTTCAACTGCGAGTGCGTGCCGTCCGGCTAGTGCGGCCCGGACTGCTTTGGCATTTTCGTCACTGCGGCGTTGTCGAAAAACTGGGAAAATCGAGCAAGACTTTCACTAAATGAGTGAAAATGATCAGACTCGACGATCTGCAACTGTTTTTGCGAACCGCAGCGCTTGGCAGCTTCTCGAACGCCGCTCGCGAGGCCGACCTGCTGCCCGGACAGGTCAGCGCAGCCATCCAGCGCCTGGAGAAAGAGCTCGACATCCGGCTGTTCGCACGGTCCACTCGCAGCCTGCGGCTCACTGCCGAGGGCGAACAGTACCTGCCGTATGCGGACGAAGTGCTGGCCAAGCTCAAGGAAGGCCGGGACCGCCTGCACGGCGAACAGCGTGCATTACAGGGCACGCTGAAGATCGCCGCCCCGTCAGACCTTGGCCGCAATATCCTGCTGCCGCTGCTGACC
>NZ_AQUR01000052.1 GCF_000372525.1 Cupriavidus neocaledonicus | reverse complement strand
ATCAACGCGCAGCTGCGCAAGATCATCAAGACGCGCGGTCACTTCCCCAGCGACGAGGCGGCGACCAAGCTGCTGTGGCTGGCGCTGCGAAACATCACGGTGAAGTGGGGCAGTTCAACCCATGACTGGAAGGCTGCCATGAACCAGTTTGCGATCCTCTACGAGGAACGCTTCACCCACCCTTATCGTTAAGATATTGCTGGCTCACCGTTCCATCGACGGTGAGCCTTTACCTGCCCTGCACACAAAAAAACTGACAGGCCCCGCCACACGCGCTCCATCTTCAGGTTCAGGAAGAACCGCTCCATCACCGCGTTATCCCAACAATTGCCTTTTCGACTCATGCTGCAAACGATCTGATGCCGTCTCAGCAAAGCCTGATACTCTGCGCTCGCGTACTGACTGCCTCTGTCCGAGTGCAGCACCAGTCCTGGTCCTGGCCGACGCTGCTGCAGCGCCATGGTCAGCGCCGACATGACCAGGTCCGTCGGCATGGTCGGCGCCATCGCCCAGCCCACGACCTTGCGCGAGTACAAGTCCAGCACGACAGCCAAATACAGCCAGCCCTGGGCCGTGCGGACATAGGTGATGTCCGACACCCAGGCCCGCTTCGGCTCAGCCACGTCAAATTGACGATCCAGCACGTTCTCGGCCACTGGCAGAGCGTGCTTGCTGTTGGTCGTCGACACGAACTTACGCTTCCAGTTCGTGCGCAGCTCTGCCTCGCGCATCAGCGTACGAATCCGGTACCGGCCAAGGCGCAGCCCTTGTGCCCTCAGCGCATGCATGACACGCCGGCTGCCGTAGCTCGCGCCGCTGGCAGCGAACGCCGCTTTGACGTGGGTCTGCTCCTGCAGAGCCTTCGTGCTCGGCTTGGCGCGGCGGTGCGCATAGTAGCCGGAGCGGCTCACCTGCAATACCCGGCAGGCATCACTGACCGATACGGCCTCCTGTTGCAAATGGGCTACCAGGCGGTAGCTCACTTTAGTTCCCGTGCAAAGAAGGCCGACGCTTTTTTTAGCAGAGCATTGTCCTCGCGCAGTTGCCGATTCTCCGCCTCCAATTGCCGGATGCGCTGCTGTTCTGCCGTCAGCGGCTTTCCCACCCCAGGTCCACCAGCGCACTCCGCATCATACTGCGCGATCCAGCACCGAACGGCCGACTCACCAAGCTCCATCGACCGGCAAACTTCGCTCACCGATAGGCCTTGGTCTCGTACCATCCGTACTACTTCCAGCTTGAAGCTGGCGTCAAATTGTCGGCGCCTTCTTGTCATCTATCTTTTCACTCGTCGATTACGGATTATCCTCCTATCGACCTGTCCAAGGACATTAGACCACCGCAGGCAGCGATATTCTGCCATCAGAAACGGCGAAGCTCGATCCCGTTCTTACGCAGCGCGTAGCCAATCTGCCGTGGCGTAATACCCAAGAGCCGCGCCGCTTTTGCCTGCACCCAGCCACAGCGCTCCATGGCCCAAATGAGTCGCTCTCTCTCGCCTTGAGGTCTATCGTTCCTGCTGGGCAGGGCAAATCTGGCGCTCTCGTGACCTGCATCTACGGAGACTGTAGGAGTGATCTCCTCGCTCGCTGCAGCGTTTGCCGATCGGCCCGGACGTACGGCGTCTTCGCGCTCGATGTCATGCAATCCTTGGGTTAGACACTTATCCATCTCACACAGGAATGAGAGCCGATCAATGGAATCGTGGAGTGCCATCGTCGCGGTCCTCTCAACGCAGTTCTCCAACTCACGTACGTTACCGGCCCAGTAGCAACCCGAAAGCACGCTCAATGCTCCTTCTGTGAAGCGCAGCGACCTGCCGTTGTCACGGTTGAATCGATCTAAAAAGTATTGCGCCAAAGCCGGGATGTCCTCGCGGCGCTCACGTAGGGGTGGCAGACGAATGCTTACCACATTAATGCGATAATACAAATCTGCTCGGAATTCACCCTCTTTGACCATCCGTTCGAGGTTGCGATTTGTCGCAACGATTAGCCTCACATCAACCCTTACAGGCGTGGCCCCTCCTACGCGCTCAAACTCCCTTTCTTGCAGAACCCGCAACAGCTTCGCTTGGAAGGACGGTGAGATATCGCCAATTTCATCGAGAAATAGTGTGCCGCCGTGCGCTAGTTCGAATCTACCTTTCCGTTGCGATTGCGCCCCCGTGAACGCTCCCTTCTCATGGCCAAACAGTTCGCTCTCCAGGAGAGTCTCTGAAAGCGCCGCGCAGTTCACCGAAACGAATGGCTGATCATTACGCCGAGACAAGCTATAGATTGCGCGTGCGATCAATTCCTTTCCCGTTCCGCTTTCACCGCGCAAGAGTACTGTCGCCCTCGCCGGGGCGACTTGATGGACTTGCGCAAACACCCTCTGCATCGATGGGGAATGGCCTACCGCGTTCTCTATATTGCGCAAAGGATGATGCTCCTTCTGTGGACGTCTACATACCTGTTCCCTGTAACCGCCCTTGTTCATCGCCTCGCGATTAAGCAGCAGCGCTTGCCCCATCGGCGCTGCAACAACTTTCATAAGTTGAAGATCGTTAGCAAAGGCGCGCGTTCCGTCTCGATTCTCACAAAATGCGACCAGCACCCCGAGCGGACGGCCCTCATGCCGGATAGGAGTTCCCAGGAGAGCGATATGATCACCGTCCAATTCATTAGCAGTTCCGAAGCGGTCCGCGAGAAAATGTTCGTCGTGAATCTCAGGGACAATGATAGGCGAATCACTTGAATGAATGCGGCCCACGACTCCCTCATCGGGAAGAAAGCGTACGCGCTCGCGCCAGCCCTCCGAAAGTCCCGTGGAACAAAAACCAGCTAGATATCCACCCGGCTCCGCGACGGCTATGAAGGCGGAGCGCCATCCTAGCGCAGACGAAAGATGCCGTAAGGATCTGTCCAACGTCTGCTCAGCATCCCGCGACGAAACTAGTGTCTGCACTACCTCGTACACCAAATCGAAATCGTTAGCATAGAAATGCGGCATGGATTTAAACTCCCCGGGATGGCTCGTCAAACGCCGTCAGCAAACACGACTAGGTCACAACGACACATTAGTTTGCTGCGCGCTATGGCAAGTTCGAACGATGCCGCCAAGTGGGCGGACATCTACAATGTCAACAAACGGACAATATCGCAGTGGCGATGTCGGAGGGACACGGAGGACAACAACGCCTCTCTGTGCGCGCATAGGATACTAACTGAAAAAACGGCGCCTTTAACACAATCCTGCGTTGACGTCGCTCCGACCATCGAGGTCGTCTTATGCTTAACGCCTCATATGAGGGGTTGCACACCAACAGGGGTAGAAAGCGCGCGAAGTATGGGTAGAGCCTCATCTGCCGGTGCATCGTAGTTCTGAAACTTGTGCCCTGCTGGATTGAAGGGATCTCAATACCTACGAGATTGAATACAATTGGCACCTCTTGTGACTGCCCGGACATCGATTATCAGTCAGACTTCTTCGCGTCAACACTAGCCAAACTTTTTGCCTCTTCCAATAGCACCTGGCGCATCCAAATGCTTGCTGGATCGCCGGTATGTAACGCAGGCCATTGGATAGCCTCCGTAAACGAGGAAAGTGGCAGCGGTACATCGACAATCCTCAAAGGAACCACTTCGCCAAAATACTGAGCTAGTCGTAGTGGCAGTGTTGCGATGCGATCGGTACGGGACAGCATCGGTGGGATCAGGTCAAAGGTTGGTACAACAATCTCTTCCCGTCTCTTGAATCCCAGCTCAAGGAGAAAAAACTCCTCTATCGAGGGCCGGCGTGAACGTCCGAACCTTACAGTCACATGCCCCATCGAGATGTACTTTTCCAAAGCGAGTCTTCGGGACAGCTGCTTATTTGTCGGACAACCTACGCACACAAGCTTCTCTTCAAAAAGACGCGCCTTGGGATGTGTATCACTCAACAACAACTCCGGTAGTATCAGGAAATCAACATCGCCTCGTCTGAGCAATTCGCCAGGTTCATCGTCAGGAAAGAATAGCTCGAAGCTAACGGAAGGCGCCTCGCATGCGACGCGCTTCATGACCTTCTTAAAGTAGACAAGTGTCATGAAGTCCGAAAGACAAATTCTGAAACGTCGTTTCGACTTAGATGGCAGGAATACGTCACGCGAAATGATCGAGAGCTGGACGTGCGATAGTGCTTCACGGACGGGACCGGCAAGTTCCATCGCACGAGCAGTCGGAACGAACTCCCGCCCACGCATAACAAAAAGACTGTCACTGAAATAGTCTCGCAGCCTCGCGACAGCTGCGCTCATAGCGGGCTGACTTAGGTTGATGCTATGCGCCGCGGCTGTCAGATTCCGGTGCGTCATGAGTGCGTCAAGTGCGACGAGAAGGTTCAGGTCAAGGCCTTTGAAGCGCATATGGAGCCATCCACATCATCGATGATTGATATCGAAACAATCGATTGTACAAATTTGCGCCGCTGACGCAAAGTTGTGGCGACTAACGATTAGCAGATCTCCGTGTCCCATTGCGGACGGCGCACTTTGAGACCGAAGGCATAGCGTGCAAACCACAAAGGTAACGTAACGAATCATGGCTGAAAAGGTGCACAGCGAACCATCGGAACGTTTGTCTTGGCCGAGGAAAATTCGAGAACGTGATGCCAAAGTCAAACCACGTAAGGTTTTTCTTACATTCGATGACGGGCCGAATCCGACATGGACACCGAAGATCTTGGACATATTGCGCCAATTTCATGTCCCCGGCACGTTCTTCGTCCTCGGAGCATACGCAGCGGAACATCCGGAGCTAATTCGGCGAATGATCTCCGATGGACACGAAGTTGCCAACCACACGATGACGCATCTCGATCTGTCCCAATGCAACCGCGATGTGTTGCGACGCGAAATACTCGATACGAATGTAATCATCACCAAGGCCTCCCCTGGCCTAGCTGTGCGTTTCTTGCGTGCACCGTATGGAATATGGACTCCTGAAGTATGCGTCGAAGGAATGAATGCAGGTCTTACACCGCTTCACTGGTCGGTAGACCCTCAAGATTGGGCCCGCCCGGGAGTTGATCTGATTGTCGATACGGTCTTGGCGACCGTAGAGCCGGGGGCAATCGTGCTATTGCATGATGGCAGTCCACCGAACGAATTGGCATCACGCCCGTACACAGCATCACGAGAGCAAACCGTGAGGGCGCTTCCTCGGCTAATTTCGGCGTTGAAGGAACGTAACTTTGTGATCAGCTCACTGCCCAAACTACGCGGACAGATCAATCCAGTACGGACTGCCTAAGAACCTGTTATCCCACATAGACCCCGAGACGAATGTGTTCTCCACTACCCCTGGGTCGTCTTCTAGGGAACATTTATCAAAAGTTCATCTCGTCGGACGTGAGTACATCAGGAATTACTGACACAAGAAACAGATAGTACTGAACCAAGTCCCCGCCTTTCCCCATTGGTAGGCATTGCTCCTAACGCTAACATCAAATCAAGCAGCCGGCTCTCTTACCTCATATTGTACTCGCCGCGCCTCAGTTCCGAAATTTATACATCAGACGTCGCGTGCTTCCAACCGAACCGCGTCGATCTGAGCTTAAATGGCGCTCATAACTCGCCTCGGATTTTCATCTGATTCTCTTTGCGGATCAGCGTAGTCTTGTAATCTGAAAATTTCTTAACGCCCCCCTGACAAAACGACAAAGATGAATATTCCGGCCGCAATCAACACGACTTCTGTTTTATTGTACGCACTCCTATCCACCATTTATAAGAGCGCACAGGTTCTGCATAGTCGACCAACACGGTGTACTCCTGCGTCAACCAAGGTCGTTGATCCGGAATGGCGGCCGGACGTCGACGTTATTGTGCCCTGCTTCAACGAAAACCCGGCCACGCTCAGAGCTTGCCTTACTTCAATCGCAAAGCAGGAGTATGCCGGAGTATTGAACGTTTATGTAATTGATGACGGCTCAAGTAACCGTGATGCGTTGGGCGCGGTCTACCGGGACTATGAGGAAGATCCGAGGTTTAACTTTATTCTTCTTCCCAAGAACGTGGGTAAACGTAAAGCACAGATCGCCGCAATACGTTCCTCGTATGGAGAGCTCATACTTAACGTCGACTCAGATACGACGCTGGCCCATGATGTCGTAAAAAACCTTGTACTCAAGATGCGGGACAGATCGATTGGTGCCGCCATGGGACAGTTGACAGCCAGTAATCGAAAGCAGTCGTGGTTGACTCGATTGATCGACATGGAGTACTGGCTCGCATGTAACGAGGAGCGAGCGGCTCAGGGAAGATTTGGCGCCGTTATGTGCTGCTGCGGTCCTTGTGCGATATACCGTCGCTCCGCGCTTCTTCGTCTTCTTGACAAATACGAAACCCAGTTCTTCCGGGGCAAGCAAAGTGATTTTGGTGAAGATCGCCATTTGACGATTCTCATGCTGACTGCAGGCTATCGAACAGAGTATGTTCCTAACGCTATCGCGGCTACTGTTGTGCCAGATAAGCTCATACCGTATCTTCGACAACAGCTCCGGTGGGCACGCAGCACATACCGTGACACGCTCCTCTCGCTACGTCTGTTGCCCCACCTCAATGGCTTTCTTACGCTGGACACCCTTGCGCAGAACGTTGGTTCGCTATTGCTAGCGATCTCAGTCATCAGTGGACTTGCACAGTTTGTGATGACGGCAACAATTCCTTGGCCGGCGTGCATAACAATTGCCTCAATGACGTTCGTTCGGTCCACCGTAGCGGCTATTCGCGCTCGACAGCTGAGATTTTTTGGATTCTCGGCGCATACCCTGATCAACCTGTTCCTTCTACTTCCGGTGAAGGCCTACGCATTGTGCACGCTCGGAAATAGCGATTGGCTGTCGCGAGGCGAGGCATTAAACAGTTCGCACGATAAGTCCGTCTATCCATCATCGGAATCTCCGGAAAAATATACAGCTGGCGAAACGCATTCAACTTCTCGTTCTGAAATTACTGGTAATAAATGTTTGCCCTCTACGTGCGTGACATCGGGAAATGAATATTATACCGAGTAGGATAGATATTACTTGTTCGAGCTTCCTTCAGTAGACAACAACACACTTTTATTCCCGAGCTTCATGTCCACCGCAGCGATCGAGTTCTCCGGCGTTAGAAAGTCATATGGCGGCAAGCCTGTCGTCAATGATCTATCCTTTTGTGTGAAAACTGGCGAATGCTTTGGCTTGTTGGGCCCTAACGGCGCTGGTAAAAGCACGATTGCTCGAATGGTTCTGGGAATGGCAATGCCTGACGGCGGCACGATCACAGTCTTGGGAGAGCCCGTACCAATACGAGCACGCCGAGCTCGCGCTCGCATCGGCGTAGTTCCGCAATTCGACAATCTGGAACCAGGATTTACGGTACGCGAGAACCTGATTGTCTTTGGACGCTACTTTGGCATGACCACAGCCGAGATCGAGGCGGCGATTCCATCTCTGCTTGAGTTCGCGCATCTTGAAACAAAATCCCATGCTCGCGTCACGGAACTGTCAGGCGGCATGAAAAGGGCATTGACTATCGCGCGCGCCCTGATCAATGATCCCCAACTTCTGGTAATGGACGAACCCACAACCGGCTTGGATCCTCATGCGCGCCACCTGATTTGGGAGCGATTACGCTCGCTGCTAACGAAGGGCAAGACTATTCTTCTCACTACTCACTTCATGGAAGAGGCGGAGCGGTTGTGCGACCAGCTTTGCGTAATAGAGGACGGATGCAAGCTCGTTGAGGGAACTCCGCAGGGTCTGGTCCAGAAACAAATCGGTACCGAAGTGCTAGAAGTATATGGCGGCAAACCACACGAGCTGCGTTCATTACTAGCACCCTACGGTCCCCGCACCGAGGTAAGCGGCGAGACGCTGTTCTGCTACGCCTCCGATTTGGAACAGATTCGGGTACCTTTACGCGAGCTTTCTGGCCTGCGCGTCCTACAACGCCCCGCAAATTTGGAGGACGTATTCCTGCGGCTAACCGGACGTGAGATCAGGGAATAAATAATGCGTGACGTACTCATGATGACTTTGCCCGCGAACGCTTGGAACTGGCGTACGGTATGGCGCCGTAATTTCTTAGCATGGCGGAAGGCTGCTCTCGTTTCCCTAATTGGCAATCTTGCAGATCCAATGATGTATCTGTTCGGCCTTGGCTTCGGAGTTGGGGTACTGATAGATCACGTTGAAGGATCTGCATATATTTCGTTTCTGACAGCCGGTATGGTTGCTGCGAGTGCAATGACTTCCGCAACGGTCGAGACAATCTATGCGGCCTTCTCTCGGATGCACACGCAGCGCATGTGGGAAGCAGTCCTGTGCACAAAGCTTACGGTTGGCGACGTCGTACTCGGTGAAATGACGTGGGCGGCCAGCAAAGCCCTATTGGCAGGCACCGCGGTGGCTGGGGTTGCCGCAACATTGGGCTATGCCGATCTCTCGAATATTTTTTTACTAATACCGGTCATTGTTCTAACTGGCTTCGCATTTGCAAGCCTTGCTATGGTCCTCGTCGCGATTGCGCCGAGTTACGATTACTTTGTGTTCTACC
Organism: Cupriavidus neocaledonicus; assembly: GCF_000372525.1. Classification (GTDB taxonomy): domain Bacteria; phylum Pseudomonadota; class Gammaproteobacteria; order Burkholderiales; family Burkholderiaceae; genus Cupriavidus; species Cupriavidus neocaledonicus. The sequence goes on along the minus strand of NZ_AQUR01000052.1, from coordinate 6,298 downwards.
AAACGCTTGTCCTCACACCGATGCTTTTCCTGAGTGGTGTCATTTTCCCAGTAGAACAGTTGCCAGGGGCCCTTCATCTTGTTTCGAGAGCCCTTCCACTTTCCCATTCCGTCGAACTCATCCGCCCCGCGATGCTTGGACGCCCGTCGGCGAGCGTCGGTCTGCATGTGTCCGTACTTTGCCTTTACGCAATAGTGCCCTTCTTCCTATCGACAAACCTTGTTCGCCGGCGTCTGATGTCTTGATGATCGCATCGACACTCTGACCAGGATGAATTTGAATATAGGTCAAATCCTTCTACCGCCGCTAACCACTTGATGTATATCTGTGCAACTCTTTAGCGAAATCATGCCAACAGCCGCACCATTCGTAATCCTTGGGATGCCCAGAACAGGTACGCACTATCTGGAAGAATTGCTGAATTTGCATCCAAATGTGTCGAGCAACGGAGAATTGCTCAATCCGTACGATATGAACTGGCCAGATAATAGCCGACTCCTACGTAGCGATAGGGACCTTCTTGAGCTAGCTTATCAATATTACCCTACCCGCTCTGGAAAGACGGCGCTCACCCACGTTGGCTGCAAGATTAACCAACCGCAGTTCCGCGAGCGGCCAGGATTCTTTGAAACCTTGATCGGTTGGCCACATCTTCGCGCGATATTTGTCCGCAGAAATTCTCTGGAGTCGCTGCGATCCCTCGTTCAGGCAAGGACAAGTGGTCAATGGCTACAGTACGGTACGTGCCACTCCTTGGCCGTTCCACCCAACGTAACGTTGACCATCGATGAATGCGAAGCCTACTTCAGGATCGCTGACGACTTCCACACTCTCGTCGCGAATTCCTTTCAGCGAGATCGGATTATGACTATCGACTATGAGGATCTACTGCGCGATCCAGCCCCCTGCCTCGACGCAATTTGGTTCTTCCTTGGAACATCTCCGCACGCATGCTCAGTACGCACGGCCCTTCGGCGTCAGGAAATGCGACCTCTGCGAGAGACGGTATGCAACTTCGTGGAGCTAAAGCGCCATTTCAGCGGGGGGCCGCATACAAGCTATTTCGAAGCCTAGAATGGCTCAAACCATCGCACGAGCAATGCGTAGTTTTGTGCCTCAACTTAATTAATTGGTCGCCAGGTGACTGTGGTTGGCCTATTACTCTTCCAATAGGTTACTTTTATGTCGTCGCCAAAAGTTCAGTGGAAACTACGCTGGGAAAATGATCTTGAACTCTCCGACCATTTGGAATTGGCTGAGTTTTTCAAAGCGACCTACGGTCCGACAGGGCCTTTCAATGCGAAGCCGTTTAGTGGCGGTCGAAGTTGGGCAGGCGCACGGCCTGAGCTCCGCGCCATAGCTTACGATTCTCAAGGGATTGCGGCACACATGGGTGCACTTCGACGATTCATCAAGGTAAATTCAGCCGATGTGCTTGTGGCCGAACTAGGTCTATACGGAGTTCGGCCGGACCTTGAAGGATTCGGAATTAGCCATTCCATCCGCGCAATGTACCCCGTGCTTCAAGAGCTTCGCATACCGTTCGCTTTCGGGACCGTCAGGCACGAGTTGAAAACTCACTTTTCCCGATTGTGCCGACATGGACTAGGAACAATCATCGAAGGAATTCGTGTGCGCTCAACTCTCTCGAACGTCCACTTGGATTTGCCGTCTACTCGGGTAGAGGATGTCCTCGTCGTGGTTATGCCAATTAACAGTTCGTTGCAAGAATGGCCAAGCGGCGAAACAATCGAACGCAACGGACCCGAGCTATGAAGACAGTTCTACTGGATTGATTGGTAGGCGATCTTCGAGCAGAAGGAAGCCTACGTTATGGTCCACTATTAGGAACCGAAAGATTTTCCCATGCTTTCAAACCTAGAATTGCTGCGTCGTGAACTAAGTACAGATGACCCCTGGCGCCTCGACACTAATCCTTACGAACAGGAACGTCACAGACATATGCTTCGATTGTCACTCGCGCAGGGCCGAGTCACTAATGCGCTCGAAGTGGGATGTGCTGCGGGGACATTCACGGAGAAACTTTTGGACCACTGCCAACGGCTCACAGTCATAGATGTTGTTCCGCAAGCGATAGCTCGTACTCGCGAACGACTGAAGGAGCCAGCGAACACTACGTGGATCGTTTCAGACGTCAAAGAGTTCTCGACACATGACAAGTTCGATCTAATCGTGGTCGCTGAAGTTCTCTATTATTTGGATAACCTTGAAGAAATGCGTTCTACGATTCTAAATCTCGCAGGAATGCTTGCGCCGGCCGGACAGTTGGTATTCGGATCGTCACATGACGACAGTTGCCGGAGATGGGGCCACATTGCTGGTGCAGAAACTGTGCTTGCTATGCTCAGAGAAGAGTTGACTGAAGTTGAGCACGTTGAATGCAAAGGACAATTGCTCACTGAGGGTTGCTCGCTAGCACGATTTCGCAAATCTCCGGACGAATCACAACACACACGTTTACCGAGTTAGAAAGAGGAAATAGCATGCGGATCTGCGGGATCAAGCTAACGCACGACGGGGCCATCGCCGTGGTAGAAGATGGGAAATTGATTTTTTGCATCGAGCAGGAGAAGCGAGAGAACAATAAGCGCTATCAGGAAATCGAGAACCTTGAGGAAATCGCTCTCATTTTGGCGGAACATGGGCTGAACGCTGTGGATATCGACCAGTTCGTCATTGATGGCTGGGACGGAGACGTGGAGTCTAGATTCCACGTCCGTAGTGGATCTGTTCCGATGAGTCTAAAGGGCGCACCGTATGCTGAGAGCGACGCCAATCACCTCCTTGCCTCCCTTGACGGCGACGGTTTGGTGGTCGGCGAAGGTTCATTTCCGTACAAGAGTTTTCCTCATGTGTCAGGGCACGTAGCGGCCGCATACTGCACCAGCCCGTTTGCACAAAAGGAGCAACCCGCCCTTTGTCTGGTTTGGGATGGCGGCATCGTCCCAAGGCTCTACCATGTGCAGCGTGATGGGGCACGCCGCGTTGACTGCCTTTTCCCCCTCGTTGGCCATATCTATGCGGCGGCGGGTCACTACTTTGGTCCCTATAAGAAACTAGGCGGAGCAGAATGGGATCTCGGCGTGGCAGGCAAGCTCATGGCTTATATTGGGCTCGGGTCCGTCGATGAAAGTATCGTATCTGTATTTCACAGCCTTTACGACGATCACTTCGCTGGTAACAGCGAGTTGGCGCGCAGCTATCGTGCGAATATTAGGGCACCTGAAGGCTCGTTGAAACCCGTCCGTGATTTTTTCGAAGCTAGCGTGCCTCGACTTGAAGGGAAGCTTCACCAAGATGTGCTTGCCTCCTTTCACGTCTTCCTCGAGCGCCTTCTCGTTCATGAAATCGGAATGGCGCTGCAGCGTCATTCAATACAAGTTCCGCAAAACCTGTGCATTGCTGGGGGATGTGCGCTAAACATCAAATGGAATAGCGCATTACGTGAAAGTGGCTTATTCGCTGCAATATGGGTCCCTCCGTTCCCCAACGACAGCGGCTCGGCAATTGGTGCGGCTTGCTGTGCGATGGCTGCGGACCAGGGATTCATACCGTTGGAATGGTCCGTGTATAGCGGGCCTTCCGCAAAACTTGGCGTCGTCCCTCCGGGATGGACTGCGTTTCCGTGCACGATTTCGGAACTCGCCCGCATACTTGCAGATAACAAGCCAGTCATTTTTCTTGCCGGTCGTGCCGAATTGGGCCCTCGGGCTTTGGGCGGAAGAAGCATTTTGGCAGCCCCAACTTCGGCTGCAATGAAACATCTTCTGAACGATGTCAAGCATCGAGAGCATTTTCGTCCGGTGGCGCCAATATGCCTTGAGGATAAGGCAATGTCCATCTTTGAGCCTGGTACTCCGGACCCCTACATGCTTTTCGACCATCTAACGCGTAAGGAATGGCGTGACAAGATCCCTGCGGTCGTGCATCTTGACGGTACTGCTCGTTTGCAAACCATCCATAGAAGTTCTAAACATCCCGTAGCAGAGCTTTTGGTCGAATATGAGAAGCTAACAGGTATTCCTTTGCTCTGCAACACAAGCGCGAATTTCCACGGCCGAGGATTTTTCCCCGACGCTGCTTCCGCTTGTGAATGGGGGCGCGTGGAACAAGTTTGGTTCGAGGGTATTCTTTGGAGAAAGACGGAAGGAAGCAGCACAACATTGAATGTGGACGAAGCAGTAGTGCGTTCCAAAGGAGCATAGACCCGATATTGGCGACATCGCTCCCGACGTAGCTACGCGTTTCAGAGGTAGACGTTCAACTAGCTTCGCCCAATTTGCACGTGGACTTCGCAGGACGCGTTTGCAAGCCGGGCGCCCGTGTTGTTTGCAAAGTCCAATTTCACACACGTATACGAAATATGATGAGCGATGCTCGCACTCCTCACCTTTACATCTACGACTTCGGAGTCGGTCCGGAATCGAGAGCGCAACTGCTTGGTCAGGCCCCGTCCATCCTCTGGTTCACAGGCCTCTCCGGCGCAGGGAAATCGGCAATTGCCGACCGGCTTGAGGCAGCCCTGCATGCGTGCGGGCGGCTCACTTATATTCTTGATGGCGACTCAGTCAGGCGTGGCCTTTGCAAAGATCTTGGCTTTGACAAGGAGGATCGACGCGAAAATGTTCGGCGCGTGGCTGAAGTTGCCAAACTTATGGCCGACGCCGGCATCGTAGTGCTTGTATGCCTTATCTCACCCTTCCATTCCGACCGAGAGCTTGCTAGGTTAATTGCGGGGAAACATGTCTTTGCTGAAGTTTACGTTCACGCACCATTGGCCGTAGCAGAGGCTCGCGACACTAAAGGACTATATCGACTTGCCAGACGGGGGGCGATCCAAAACTTCACCGGCATTGATTCGCCATATGAAAGACCAACAAGTCCCGATATCTTCATCGACACATGCACAATGTCTATCGATGAAGGGGCCAATATGGTATTGGACTGGGTGTCTCGTCATTAAATATGTTGAGAAGGTTGGAACTTGATAGTGTGATTCCGACCCTATATCAAGCCCCTCGGGGGTTAAAAGTGTCTCGCGTCGAAGACGCAAATGCACCTCACACCCCAAAAGGAGTTTTGCGTATACGCCACCCAAGACTACCTGTGATTAAGTTTTGGCAGTGGGCGACAGAAGCCGACCTTTAGCGCATTTGGTTACACACATCTCAGTCGTCAAGTTCACGGGCGTACCGAAGACCGGCGGCGAAATCCACCACTCGCTGCAGGCCTTGCCAGATAGTCTTGACTCCGGGTTCGCCGTCGCCTTTGCGCGCCAGGAAGCAGCCGAGCATAGCGACCAAGCGCACGACCTCATTCAGACGCGGTGACGTCTTCGGCGGCTTCTTCTTGTCGAGATTGAATGCCGCGCGCCATTCATCGCGCTCGAACAGCAGCCCTGCATCCAGGTCCGGGCAAGTTCGACCCAGTCGCATCAACCGAGCGATGCGCCATGCCACCACCATGAACAGCGCCAAGGCACGCTCAAGCCGTGCCATCGATGCAAGTTGCAACGCCTCGACTCGACAGCCGTTCTTGAGCACATGAAAGAACAATTCCACCTCCCAACGCGCGCGGTACCAGTCAATAAGCTGCGCGGCCGCGTCAAGGTCGTTCACCTCGCGATTACTCAGCAGTCGCCATTCAATCGGCTTGACGCCTGCCGGCGGGTCGACCTCCCGGGCGACAATACAAGTGGCACTCACCACGCCGCCTGCAGCGTCAGGCAACGCAACACGTTGCGCCCACACCTGCTGCCGTACCGCGCGCGCCGGCTGAGCCTGACGGGCTGCCAGCGTGAAGTGAATCCTGCCCACTGGCTCACCCGCAGTTACTTGCTCCCACAGCTTGCCGCCGCCAGGCAAGGTGCGATTGTGCTGCGAGCGCAGTAGCCAATCCGCCGGGTGGCCCAACTCCTTTGCCTTGATCATCAACGCCATGATGTCCGACTCTCTGTCAGTCACATAGACGAGTCGCGTGGCAGGCAGTGCGGTCGCCTGTTCGGCAACCCGCTCATATCCTTCGGTCCAATGGTACTTTCCTTGATGCCGGGGCGAACGCCATCCGCACCCTTGGGCTCGCGCGCCCNCATGTAGGCGTCAAGCACGCCCAGCGGTTCGCGCGCTGGCGTTACCGCGTAAGTCGGGTGCAGATATAGCNCACGTTGCGCCTCATACGACAGCGGTCCCAGGCCTGCGATGGCCTGGCCGTTAAAGTCCAGCTCCGTCGTGTCTTGGATGCATAGCACCACTTCGCAAGCTCGCATCCGCTCGGCTGA
>NZ_AQUR01000051.1 GCF_000372525.1 Cupriavidus neocaledonicus | reverse complement strand
ATCGCCGGGTCCGACAGGCCGAACCATTGCTGAAGGAAGTGGATGCGCAGCATTGCCTCGACCGCGAACGGGGGACGGCCGCGCTTGCCTTCCGGGGCGTACGGAGCGATCAGCATCACCAGATCGGCCCATGGCACCACACGGTTCATCTCGTCCAGGAATTCGCGCTTGCGGGTGCGCTTGGTCGACAAGTTCAGTCCAAGGTCAGTTTGTTTCATGCGCCACATGCTCGCTGGCTCGACGATTCATTGCAAGCACATCCGCCGGCTAATTGTGCAGAGCATCCTTAGAGACCTCATTCCTGCGTGAATCCATGTCGAATTGCATAGCGAATAAGCTCGGCGTTGTTCTGAAGCCCCAGCTTTTGCATCAGCCGCATCTTGTGGGTGCTGATCGTCTTAGCGCTTAGCGATAGTGACTCGGCGATCTCGTTGACGGTTTGCCCTGTAGCAAGCCGCTGCAGCACTTGGAATTCCCGATCAGACAGCACTTCATGTGCTGGCGCGTCAGTGCCCCTCTGGTGAAACACCATGGCATCGACCAACGCCGGATCGATGAACTTGCCCCCTGCGGCAAGCTTTCGTATTGCCCCAAGGAGGATCTCCGGGTCACTATCCTTTGTCACATATCCAGATGCCCCGGCACGTAAGGCCCTTGAAGCGACCTGTGCTTCGTTATGCATGCTGAGAACCAGGATGACGAGACTCGGCCATTCGAGACGAACCCTCCGAATCAAGTCGATGCCACTGATACCGGGCATAGTCATGTCCAAGAGGAGAAGGTTGAACTCTCCGGTGCGCAATTGCTCCAACGCAGCGGCGCCATCCGCGGCCTCGCCTGAGACGACGATATCTGTCGTGGTCGCCACAATTTGCTTTAGACCACTGCGGACGATCGCGTGGTCTTCAGCAATAAGAACTCGAATCATGCTTGACAGGGATTGGTGGCTATAAATTGACGCGCCCGCAACAGCACTGCGATCGTGTCGATACTTGGTCTTTCAAAACCCTATTATCAACACCGACATCCGTTGCTGGGGGAGGAAGGAACATGGTACGCCATATCCCTGGTGTTCGGATATGGGATACATCGATAGATCGACAGAGGCCATCCCCTTGCCACGCCGGATGTGAACTCTAGCGGCGCGTATTCGTGCCTTGCGTTAGGGCGCCGTCTTGTAGAAAGCGCCGATGGAAGGTTTGATCACCAGTAGGTGCGCGCAAGTCTAACGGCAGCTTCGCTGTACTCCCGGGGCGAAAGGAGCTTCCCGTCTACATGACCGGCGCGGCTCCTTCCGCAGGGACGTCGTCTTTGAATGCACAGTAAGTGACTTAAAAATTTGGTTATGTGTCGCAAGCGGGGAAACTGAATGTGAATAAACGGCGCGCGCATGGAGCACTTTGGCGGTCGTGCACCGCCGGTATGACGATCGATAACCAATGCGTTGCCAGGCTCTTCCTACTTTTAGCGAGCGGCAGACCGCGCGAGTTAAGCAATAGCCATGCCGACAATGAGTTCTCGCCCCTTGAATGCGTCACTCCGGCTCTCACTGGAGACGCGCTGTCGTGCTCAAAGTTCTTTTAATCACGCTCCACGGTTTTACATGGGTGACCCAGCTTTGTGAGCGGCGTGCCGAAGATCGCCGGCAGTGCTATAGGCGCGCTCAAGCAGGGACAGAGCACTGATAGGTGAGCGCTGAAAAATTCTCAGATACCCGCTGCAGAATGCTCGAGAAGCAGCGGACTTTTTCGTACCGCCGAGACGGCACGATTCGTCGGATGCGGTGATGGCATATAAGCGCCGCACCGCTGGTGATGCAGTTCCGGCGCGGCCCGCGTGGCCCTTGCCCTCTGGCGGACTGCCGCCGCAGCGCGCTGTGGTGCCCATTAGCAGCCCGCCCACCTCCGGAAGCACCAGCTCGCGCTATCCGTGGCTAAGGGATGAATTGCACCGCATGATGGAAGACTGTGTCAGAAGTGCGCGAAGCATGATTTTCGATCTGGACTACTTGAGCCCGGCAATCATACGTGCCCTGAGTGTTTTGCTGGATGACGCTGTGCTATGTTCAACGAGATCGCTCCAGCGCCCCGCTTGCTGAGCACGCTGTCGGACCTGAAGGAGTGGTGCCTGATCGCTGTGGGCTATGCGCCGCAGGGCATCGCCAGCCACGTTGCGCGCTTCCTCAAGGCATGTGCGGGCTCAATCAGCATGGGGGCAGTGTGCCGGCGACATCTGCCTTATCATGGGGCCTTCGCACCCATCACCACAACCATGCATCTGCCAACCGAAGACTTCCAGGGTCACCCGCTGGTGTGGATTGGCCACGCCGACTCCTATCTGCTGCTGGCACCTCAACATGGTGGGCGCCTGGTCCGCTGGGTACACCGAGGGCAAGATATCCTTTACTGGCCCGACGCCGCTGACTGGAGCTGCCCCGCCAAGGTCCGCGGCGGCAATCCACTGCTGTTTCCGTTTGCCGGCCGGCATTTTGTCAAGGGCAACCCGGGGCAGTGGCGTGATTCGCAAGGGAAAGTGCATTCGCTCGCGCTGCACGGTTTTGCGCGCGACCTTCCGTTTGAGGTTAGCGCCATCAACGGTCGCGCGTCCATCAGAATGACGCTGCGCGACAGTGGGGCAACGCGCGCAGGTTATCCATTCGCCTTCGTTTTTGAAGCCATCTACGCGTTGCTGCCCGATGGCCTGGAAGTCACGCTGCGCACCATCAATACCGGCACGCAGTGCCTGCCCTGCTATCCCGGTCACCACTTCTATTTCGCCTTGCCCCACTCACAGCGCGCCGCAGCATCGCTCGCACTGCCGCGCACCGAGCGCTTGCGCCAGCGGTCGGATGGCAGCCCGATGTGCGCGGAGCCGGGCGAGCCAACATACCGGCTCGACGACCCACGGTTGCAGGACGCCCTCCACGCCTTCCGCGCTAACCCGTCTGCCACGCTGGCCATACCTGGGCGCAAAATCCGCTTCGAACTGAACCAGCCCGGCAGCGCGCCATGGCATGCCGTGACCACATGGTCCGAGACTGAGACCGCCGACTTCTATTGCGTGGAGCCGTGGGTGGGCCTGCCCGATGCGATCCACCACGGCCTCGGCCTGCGCTGGATCGAGCCCGGCCAGAAGGAAAGCGCGGTGTGCCGGTTGCGCGTCACGTCAGATCTCCTCGCGTTGGCCAAAGTTCGCTCAGACGATGAAGTGGCACCGACGTGATAAACGTACTTCAAGTCGCCTTGCCGGAAATTGCTCCTTGTGCGTTCGTGTTCAATCATTCTGTTGCTTTCCTAGCGCATCAGTCTGTCGCTAGGTTGAAAACTCCGACACCGCTCCTTTCGATCATGGGAATCGTGCCGTTGACTTTCAACGTCGTCCATCACCCCCGGATTTCGCGCGGTGGTCTGATACTACTTAAGCTTAAGACTCCAAGTTAGTAACCACATGGGGACACAACTAAGTGCCCATGGTCCAGCCGGAAGTCTCGGGGACACGGCGAATCTGCCCAGTGCAGGGCTGCTTACCGCAATAGGCGGTTTTTTCATGGGCCTATGCTTGGAAGAACCCGGGGTGAATGGCGTTCGCATTGACCTGTAAGTAGGTTCACGATGTGCTGCGAATACGGTCGGCTCGTCGTTTCCGGATCCCAGGACCTCGTTCGCGAGGCGGCGATCCTTCCTTATCGCTCTTTGCGGGCTTGGCCCGTCAGTGATTCTATTACCTTCGGCCGTGCTGTACCGCCGCAACGGCGAGCGCATAATTTCAGCTTGGGGGCGCTGGCGGAGCGGCCCGTCCGAGACGCGCTTGAAGGCGGCCGCTTGCATGCGCCGTGAAGATTCAACACATTGTATCCGTGGTTCATCCACTGAGTCTGGAAAACGCGGCACCACACGTTGCTGGAAGGCTGGATCGAGTCGGCCAGCCACGATGGCGGGCGCTTTGTGATCCGCGTCATCGACGGAGTCCACAGGATGTCGCAGCGAGAATGGTTGTGGCTCGGCAGCGAGTGGCCGACGGGCTTTGGCCTGTCGTTCACGGCAAGCCATCCGCCGGTGCGTTGTGCACAGGGATTCCGGTTTGCGACAGGGCGACCGCGCTGATGCATGCCATGACCGATTGCCTGCCGGTGGGTTATTGCCTGGCCAGTCAATTTTCCGATAAAGACGGTGCGCCATGTCTGCCGCCACGTACTGCTACGCTTGGCCGCGGCGCGGGCGTTGAGGAAGCGACATCACTGAATGCGTGGCGGCAGTTGGTCAAGGCATGCCGGTCATCGCATCTTGATGGCGATAGTGTCGGCCACTGCGGCACGACAGCACAATGAACGCAGCGCGATGCAGATGTGATGGAACCCCGTGTTTAACCTGGCGTCGCGACAGCATCCTGCCCTATGTGTCCTAGATGAGCCACACCCTGCACGGGGTCAGCGCACTCAATGGGCTTTGGGCATGCCAGCTTACGCTCATGCGGCGGACTGGGATCACCACGGCCGGCACCGGCCCGCCTTGATCGGGAGCGACTCGCGGCGTTAGTGGGCATTCCAATGGTCAACGCTCGAAGAAGCGAGGGCTGGCCTGCGGCCCGCCCTCTTCGGCGCCGTAGCCAGAGTCTGTCCCCTCTGGCTGGCTGCAGACTTATTTGCGCTGCGCTGGCTGCAGCACTGTCCGATCCACGCGGAGCCCAGCGTGCGGAGTGTCGCTGCGGCCGGGCATTTCCGATGACGTTGTCGGGTCCTGACGGCCGGCTGGCAGCTGCGGCTTGCGATCGGCTGCGCTTTTTGCCCCCGAGTTGTGCCACCGCCCTCGCATGGTGCCGGCGGACATAGTGCGATGAATCCGTTAGTGGTGTGGCTCGATGCCCTCACGTACCTCTCGTATTCGGAGGCGGTCGCAGGCCGACGCTATTGGACCCCACGCCTGGCTTTGAGCGCTGGCGGAGCGCCGCGTCCGCGATACGCTTGCGGACGGCGGCTTGCATGCGCCGACGCTAGCGAGTTCGCGACCGGCCCGCTCTGTGGCCGTTGGGGTACCAGGCGCCGTCACGCTGCCTGCGTCGTTGAGCCGGTTATTGGAGCCAATGCCCGGCCTGCGGTTATCGCGCTAGACGGCGACAATTATCTTGGCCGGTTTGATGACGATTATCTTTGCCGGTGGGGCAGTGGCGGAGGCGGCGTAGCCGCCGGAGACACTGCCCCACCGGCGGCGCCGGGCGGAGGGGGTTTTAGGATGGCTGATTGCCTTCAAGAAGAAGCGAACAGCCATGTCCGGGATCCACATTACGGACCAGCAGGTCCGCCTCTTCATGAACAAGCGCAAACATCACACCCAGGAAGTTGCAGCGGCAATGGCCGGCATGAGCGTCCGCACAGCGCGGCGAATCGAGCACCGCGACCATCTGCCGTCGCAGAAGACGCCACGCACGTGGCGCACTCGTTCCGATCCGTTTGCTGATGGGGACAGCGAGATCGTGCCGCTGCTGCGCCTCTCGCCCCGGCTCAAGGCAGTCACGTTGCTGGCCAAGCTGCAGGAGGCTCATCCCGATCGGTTCCCCGACAGCATGCGACGCATGCTGGAACGGCGCGTTAGCCAGTGGCGCGCGATCGAGGGCCCCAGCAAGGAGATCTTCTTCCCGCAGGAACACCTGCCCGGCGTGCAGGGCCTGTCGGACTTCACCGACATGCGCGATCTGCACGTGACCGTCGCCGGCGCGCCGTTCGGGCACAGGCTGTATCACTTCGTGCTTGCGTTCTCGCACTGGGAATACGCTGGCGTCGTCGAAGGCGGCGAGAGCTTCGAAGCCTTGTCTAACGGCTTGCAGAATGCGCTCTGGCAGGCCGGCGGCTGCCCGCGCGAACATCGCACTGACAGCCTGTCGGCTGCGTTCAAGAACCTGCAGCAACAAGAGGACTTCACGGCCCGCTACGCCGCGCTGCTCGAGCATTACGGCATGACGGGCACACGCAACAACGTCGGCGTGGCTCACGAGAACGGCAGCGTTGAGTCGTCTCATCGCCATCTGAAGGAAGCCGTCGACCAGGCTCTCATGCTGCGCGGCCATCGCGACTTCGCAGATCGCACCGCTTACGAGGACTTCGTGCGCGAGGTCGTGATGCGGCGCAACCGCCGCAACGCCGCCGCGTTCAACGTCGAGCGTGAACATTTGCAGGATCTGCCGCTGCGGCGCACTACCGACTTCGTCGAGGAGGAGGCACGCGTGACGCGCTGCGGCACCTTCACGGTGCGCGGCATCCTCTACAGCGCGCCGTCGCGCCTGATCGGCCACAGGCTGAAGGTGCGGATCTACCCCGATCGGATCGACTGCTATCTGTCGGGGGCCTTGGTGCACAGCACCGCGCGTGGGTCTCATGCCGCTAACAGCCGTCGTCGCGCGCTTGACTACCGGCACTTCGTGGACGAGCTCAAGCGCAAGCCCCAGGCGTTCAAGGGGTTGGCGTTCCGCGACGACCTGTTCCCACGCGAAGCGTACCGCCGGGCCTGGGAACAGCTCGAAGCCCGGATGACGCAGCGCGATGCCTGCAAGACCATGGTCGGTTTGCTCGATCTCGCCGCGAACCACGGCGTCGAGGTCGTCCTTGCCGCCCGGCTCGAGGCCTTGCTGACTGCGGGCGAATTACCGGACCTCGAACAACTGCGCAGCGAGTTCGCACCGCGGCAAGCGCAGTGTCCGGAGGTAGTCGTCGAGACGCCAGCGGCGTCGCTCTATGACACGTTGCTCGACGCGGAGGTGACAGCATGAACATGCCTGCAACCTACGATGCCGCGCGCCTGGGCCTGATGCTCAACGAACTGCGGTTGCCGACGATCGGCCGACTATGGCCCGAGTTTGCACAGCGCTCTGACAAAGAGGGCTGGCAGGCCGCGCGGTTGCTTGGCGCACTGCTCGAGCACGAACTCGCCGAGCGGGTCAAACGGCGCATCGAACGACATCGCATCGAATCGCACCTTGATCCGACCAAGACGCTCGACAGCTTCGACTTCGGCATGGTGCCGATGGTCTCGAAGGCCCACGTGATGGCGCTCGCGACCGGCGACTCATGGCTAGAGAAAGGCGCCACGATCCTGCTGTTCGGGCCGCCGGGCGGCGGCAAGACGCATCTCGGCTCCGGCATCGGTCACGCCCTGATTGATGCCGGCTACCGCGTGCTGTTCACGCGCACCAGCGAGATCGTGCAGAAGCTGCAGGTGGCCCGCCAAAGCCTGCAGTTGCCGTCGATGCTCGGCAAGCTGGACCGCTTCGACCTGATCATCCTCGATGACCTGTCGTACGTGCGCAAGGACCAGGCGGAGACGAGCGTGCTGTTCGAGCTGATCGCAGAGAGATACGAGCGGCGAAGTCTTCTGATCACGGCCAATCAGCCGTTCTCGGGCTGGAACGATGTGTTCCCCGATCCGTCGATGACGGTGGCCGCCATCGACCGCCTGGTCCATCACTCGACGATCTTCGAGCTGAACGTCGAAAGCTACCGGCGCCGCAACGCCAGCGACAACAAGCGTGCGCGGCGGCGTCAATTACCCGAAACCGAACCGGAAGGAGCGACAACAATGACGACCTGACGAGCGACAATTACCCCAGCCGACAGGCCAAGATAATTGTCGTTTGACCGGCCAAAGTAGTTGACGCTCTACATCGCGCCATGCGGCACCGTCAACGCCGCGTGGCATTGTCTCGCAATGGCACGCTCAAGGCTGGACGGGCGCTGCCGCCCTCGCCCCGCCCGGCGCCCTCCACAGGCGGTGACTGCTCGGCGGGCTAGAGCGCGGCACCAGGTTCTGGGTTTACCGAGAAGCTGTCGGCGCCTTTGTCGCGCGTTTGCACGACGGACGAATTCAGGCAGTTGGCGAAACGTCCCGAGCCGCTATCTAGGATTACGGTCCGCGTGCTTCGCTCTCCCCCCGGTTTGCAGTCGTCTGCACGAACGCCGTCGCCGCGAGCGGCGACAACACAGATATGGGAACGAGACCGCCGGGCGCCGTTTCCGCATACCGAATCAGCGCCTCGACGTCGCCGTGACTTGCCAGATGCTGGACCGCTGCACTGCGGCGCGCCGTTTCAGGCAACGGCATGCGGAGCGGCTGACCGGCCAATCGATGGCTAACGCCAGCTCGCGATCACGCGCCACCGCCACTTGGCAACCCGAGCGAGGGAAGCCGTCGTATTGGCCGTCGCTGCCGACCACGACGGTGGGGCGCTCGCCCGCCACGTGCGCCGCCATCTGGCTCCCGACGGCGCGAGGTGGGTGGCCCGGTTCCGGTTCATCGACGCGTGCGATCCGTTGGCGATCAGCGCGTGGATCGGCAGCAGTCGCCGCGCGCGGTAGGCATTCATCGAGCTGCTGTGGGGACGTGCGGCCGAACCGGGCATTGAACAACGGCGTTGGCCCGATCGCTCGCCGCCGGCCGGGACCGTGGGACAGCTTACTGAACCCGTGCAAGCCGATTGTCGGCTGTGCGGCGCGGACCATGCCGATCCCGCGACGCGACACTGGCTTGCCTGCCATGCGGCGCCCAACACATCGTGGCGTGACAGCGGCTGGCTGGCGCGCCTCATGCCCAGCGGCTGGCTCGACTTCGCGGCGGCGATGCCGGCGAATGGACGGCGGCCCCGCATGCTGACAAAGCAATGCGGCAGGCGCGGCTTGCACACCTATATGTTGTAACCCTCCCCTATCCCACTTGGCAGGAAATCCCCCGAATCAGTGCGTTGCGCGACACTCTACCTGAGCGCGTCTGTGCCCTTCCGCACCGAAAGTTGTAATCGCTGCCGCCGTTTCACCTAATGTTGTGTCTTGTTGGAGCGGGATGGGAGGGCCGTAGGGTGCGCGCCAGAATACATCTACGGGCCCGAAGTACTGCGGCAGAGTCGGAAGTGGAGATCAATCTGGCCACGTGGCCCACGGTCGATGAGCAAGCCCTGCCAGAGCCTCAGCGCGTGACCTTTCTTGCCCGCGTCAGCGCGGTTCGGCTCTATTTGAATGGTGCCGATGGCAAGCATATTCGCGAGAAGGCGGGCATCAGCCGTGGCCAGGTGTACCGCCTGCTGACCGAACGTTGCCTGGCGCCGCATCCGGACGGTCGTATCTATGGCTGGCCGCGAGCGAATCGCCCCGAGCAGCTATCATGGGATTATGGTTCGCCCTTCTCCGCTATCGCCCGGTCCGCGCGAATGCATCATGGCCGTCCGCAGCTACAACTTCAGGTGCAAGCGGAGACAACTTCAGGTGTGTGAGCGGCGTGCGCTGTGAAAGTGACGTAAGAACCGGTGGATGGCCTTACCTGATAACCCACATTATCAGGCTTGAATTTTTACGGGATTTACCGGGTTTCTGAGGCGGCACTTGGGAAAACCGGGGATGGCGGAGGTGCCGGAACCGGCGCCACAAGGCCCGCAGAGCCACAAGGCCCGCAGAGCCACAAGGCCCGCAGACACGCGGCGCTGACACCGCTTGAGATCCGCCACGTGTGCGGCGATTCTCACAGTGTAGCCGAAAATGGCGTCGCTGCCCCGCCTGCGACGCCACCTGAATACCCCTTCCCGACTGTCATTCATCCTCGCGCGCGCCGCGCGGAAAGCGTCATCCCGCCATTATTATCAGGTAAGATAGGCTTGCTGCCGTTCTCTTCCCTGCCATGGCCCAACATAACCTCGTCGCTGCCGACACCCCGCGTTATACCCGCGCCGACTTCACGGCGCTGCGCTTCCGGCTCAACCGCATCCCGACCGAACAGATCCTGGCGCGCGTCTATGACGAAGAGGCGCTGCACGCCGCCGGCATCGACACCGCGGCGCAACTCGAAGCCCGGCTCGATGCCATGCGCGATCACCTGGTCGAGCGCGTCTGCCTGAGCAACCCGTACCTGTCGGCGAGCCTGGCGGACGCGCGCCGCTTCAACAGCTGGCCGAAATCGGCCATCGACTATCTGGTGCGTGCCGCCGATCAGGACTTTTCCGCGCCGCAGCCCGACGACCCGGTGTCGGCCTGGCTGCGTCCGATCGTGTTCCGGGCGCTGCGGCACGAGCACATCCAGACGCTCGGGCAACTGCACGCCTACATCGCGCTGCGGGGCCGGCGCTGGTACCTGCCGGTGCCGCGGCTCGGGGCCGGCAAGGCGCGCGCGATCGAGCGCTGGCTGCAGTCCCAGGCGGCGACGCTGGGGCCGCTCGCGGTCGTCGACGACACGCCGCAGGCAGCGTTGGTCGAGCTGGGCCCGGATCTCGCGCGCAAGCTGGTGCCGCTGGAGCAGATGGGACGGGTCGTGGCGATGTTCGACGGCAGCGAGGGCCGCAACCGGGCGCCAGGTTCCTGCCTGATTGCCGCGCGAAACGACCTCGAGGCCATCCAGGCCTACCTGTATCGCTTCCGCGACCGCAACAAGACCGCGCGCGCCTACCAGAAGGAGCTGGAGCGCTTCCTGCTCTGGTGCGTGGGCGTGCGCCGCATCGCGCTGTCGAGCGTGGGCGTCGACGATTGCGAGCGCTACAAGGATTTCCTGGCGCAGCCGGATCCGTCCTGGGTCGGCCCCAAGGCGCCCCGCAGCTCGGCCCGCTGGCGCCCCTTCGCCGGCGCCCTCAAGCCGGAATCCCAGCGCTACGCGGTACTGGTGCTGCGTGGCTTCTTTGCCTGGCTCGTGGGGGTGCGCTACCTGGGCGGCAACCCTTGGCTGCTGGTCCCGGATCCGTTGACGGCGCGCCGGGAGGTGCCGATCGCGGTCGAGAAGGCCTTGCCGGGGCAGCTATGGACGGCACTGGTGCAGCCTGGTGGCATCCTCGACCAGCTCTGTGCGAAATGGCCCGCAGTACCGGTGACCGCGCCGCTGACCGCAAAGGATGCCGACGCGCCCGGTGCCCAGTACCGCCTGGCGCGCGCGGCCGTGCTACTGCTCGGTTGCAGTGGCGCACGCCGCGAAGAGGCGGCCGGCGCGCAGCGCTGCCACCTCCAGCCGGTGCCGGAGCAAGCCGGCATCCCCGCTGGCCTGTGGGAACTGGCGCTGCTCGGCAAACGCAGCAAATGGCGCACCGTGTTCCTGCCGGCGCGCGCCATCGACGCGTTGCGCGCGCACTGGGCCGACCGCGGCCACGATTTCGAGAACGCCGATCAGGCGTTGGCGTTGCTCTCCCCGGTGGTGGTGCCGTCGACACGTACTGCCCAGGCGAAGCATCTCAGCTTGACGGACGGCGAATCGGTCCTCACTGGCAAGGGCTTCTCACCGGATGGCCTGTACCAGCTATTGACGGCGACGCTGCAGCGCATCGCCGACGACGCCTCGCTCCCCATGACCGAGCCAGAGCGGGACCTGTTGCGCCGGGCTGCGCCTCACGCGCTGCGGCATACGTTTGCTACTCATGCGGTGGCCAACGAGATGCCTGCGGACGTCCTCCAACGGCTATTAGGGCACGCCTCACTGCAAACGACCTCTTTGTATGTCCGAGCGGAACGCGCGCGCGGCCTCGCTGCGGTGTCGAAGCTCTTCCCCAGTTAGTGCGCTGCCCCGGGAACGGATGCCCCCCGACTTGGCGCGGACGCCGCAGCTTGTGTGCACCAGCCGTCTTGCACGGCGACCGCTGTTGGCTGCTGCGTATCCCCTCATTCGTCTGGGTGGTCACGGCGGGCCGTGGCGACTTCTGGGATAGCGGCGCCAAGGTCAGCATTCCACATCGGCGAGCCGGCCATTTGATCCCATGCCCACGGAAGCATCACCACGTCAAGGCTAACGATTGGCGCGAGCAACGTCATTGCGACCTCAGATTCCAATTGGCTGGTAGGCACGTCGCGCGGGTAAGCCGATCCGGGGCGCGGCTGTCCCGAGTTGGGACAGCCGCCGGGGAGAGTCGCCGCTCTCCGAGTCCGAGCAACGCAAGCACATCATAGCGACTTGAGAAGGTTGCGTCCTTGATAGGCGCCGCTTACCGAGCGGCCTGCGCCGGCACCATATCGCCATTGTCCCAACTTGGGACAGCCTCTCCAAGGGTACGGCGGCGGAACGCCCCGTTTTTTTGACGCCGCTGAACAAATGCCCCAAGTCGGGACAGTCTTGGTTGCCGCGCGACATAGGTCTGCCGCCAGCGTCGGTGTAATGTGCGAAGCCGACCTGTAGGTGGGCAGGGCCATGTCGTCCCGGGGGACGGCCGCGACGCTCGCCCGAAAGAGCGCTGGTCGCGGCTGCGGCAGTAGCCATCCCGGTGTCCCAAGTCGGGACAGATTCTTGCGCGTTCCCCCGCGTGTCACCTTGCCGCCGGCCAGGTCATTGCCGACGGGACAGAGTCTGGATGGATCGCACGGCGCCCAGCCCAGCTTCGGCGCGAGGCGCCGCGCCTGACCGTGGCTCCTTCTGGCAGCCGCCATAGCGACGACTTTGTTGACTCGGGAAAGCCCGTGCACGGATACAGTGATGGAACAAATCGCTTCGATGATCTCCCCTCAAAAAGTATCCCGAGTTGGGACAGTCTCAGCGGCGGCACGACATAGGGTCGCCGGCAGCGTCGCTGCGACGTGCGATTCTGACCTGCAGGTTGCAGCGGCCATTGTGCTCCTTGGGACCGCAGCCAGACTCGTCCGAAACAGTGGTGGCCTCCAGCTGCGGCATCTCCGCGTCCCCAGTCGGGACAGTTTCGCCAACGTTTCACCGTGTCCCACGTTGCCGCCTGCCGGCTTACCTCTCGAGGCCAAGTCCACTACTCCTCGCCATCATTACCGACGCGCGCGTGAGCGCGAGTTTCCTGGCCGCTACCATCCCCACTTGGGACAAGTGCCGGCGGTATGACCGTGAACGTTCAATGCGAGCGCTGGTAGGGATCGCGCTTTGGGTTGGCATCGCTGGCAGAGCCCCTAAGACGTGGTGTCCCTAGTTGGGACAACCTCGGCTGCGTTGGAATGCGCAAGAAACTGTCCCGACTTGGGACACCGGGAAGGCTACAGCCGCGGGTGCGACCGCCGGCTTTCGGGCCAGCCTTGCTACCCGGAGGGGCGGGGCCATTTCCCGGACGCCCGCGGCTGGCCGCTCGCCGCCGCGTTGGCCATGGGGCCGAGTTGGCCGGATCGCCCAGAGTTTCGCCACTTCGGCGAACCACAGCGTTGTCCCACATCGCGCCTGACGGCATGAGGCCTTTCGGCCGCGGCCGGTTTGACTGACCGGCTTCGCTCGTCGCGTAGCGACGCTCGCTCAAATGCCTCAGCGCTTACCGGGGGTGTCCCAACTCAGAACAGTCTCTGCGTCCGACCCTCCGCCCACCGCACTATTGTCGCGGCGAACAAGGCGCCAATGCCCCGCCGCCGAGGCTCCTGTGCGACTGTCCCAACTTCGGACAGCCGTCGCGATGCAGCGGTCGCACAGCTCCTCGCACATTCATCCAGTCCTCTGCACTGCAGATTGCAGGTACGCTTCCCGCGTAGCATCCCTCCTGCAATGCGCCGGACCGAGCAGAAACTCCCATGGGCCTGTCAGTCCCAAATCGGGCCATCTGTCCAATCGCTGGGAGCCGCCGTTACAGAGCGAGTGAAGGCGACCCTGCCCGATACGGTAGCACCGCGTAGCAGCCGATTAGCCGATCGCGGCCAAAAAAAAGGTTCTTCGCAGAAAACCGTGGCCCGAAAGAGCACATTTTGTATGCTGATGTCTGTTTCTTCAGGTATCAGGGGGATGTGTGCTGGATCGCAAGACGCTGCAAGCACTGGGTTGCTGGAAGGGCTACCGGCTGGAGCGCGTGGAATGGCCGGAGGGAGAGAGCCGTACGCTGTCGTTGTACTTGAAGCCGGTCAGCAAGGTCATGCATTGCGAGGAGTGTGGCGCGCGCTGCCATCAGGTGCATGAGACAGTGGTCAGGCGAGTCCGGG
>NZ_AQUR01000050.1 GCF_000372525.1 Cupriavidus neocaledonicus | reverse complement strand
GGTTGGCCGTGCCGGCCGGGCGCTCGGCGCCAGCCGGGTAGCCCAGATGATGGCCGAGCTCGGCCCCCAGGGCGCGCTCGATCAGGGCCTTCTTGAACGCCATCGAGGCGTCCTGCACCGCCTCGGCGGTCATCGGACCCTTAACGAAATGGGCAATCAGGTCCTCGGGAATGGTCGGCAGCTCACGGTCGGCGGCCTGGCTGGTCTTGGTTTTGCGTGGCATACATGCTCCTTGGCGACATGTTATGCCCTAAACACAAAATTTCTGACAGGTCCCATAAACAACGCGCACGGGGCATTTGTAGTGCGCCAGTCGTGCCCGACAAAAGGCAATGATTCCCTCCTCGGCAGGTTCGCTCACCCCATCCTTGAGTTCGATGAACGCGCAGGGCGATTCTCCCCATTTGGGATGAGGTTGCGCCACAACCGCGGCAATCAGCACCGCCGGGTGCTGGTGCAAGACATCTTCGACCTCGACGGACGAGATGTTCTCGCCACCCGAGATAATGACGTCTTTCGATCGATCGGTAATCTGGATGTATCCGTCCGGATGCACCACTGCCACGTCGCCGGTGTGGAACCACCCGCCACTGAACGCGCGCTGGGTGGCTTCGGGGTTTTTCAGGTACCCCTTCATCACGATATTGCCACGTAACATGAGTTCGCCCTGAGTCTTGCCATCCCACGGCACAGCACTCATCGTGTCAGGATCCGCGACATACAATCCAGGTTGTGCCCGAGGTGTAGTTCAGAGCGATGGCGTCCCATTCATCCTCGGGATAGAGACCCGGAAAAGCCGGATCGCCCTGCTGAAGAAACTGCTCATATTCGAACTCGCCAATCAACTCTCCCGCCGGCGCCAGGGGGTCGAGGATATCAATAACCAGCGGAGGGCTATCCAGTCTCATCAGGTACGCACCGCGATGGCTGGGAACAACGCCCTTGGGGTCGGAGACGTATTCGTAGTGACGGGGGCCGGATCGGGCCTCGGGGCCGCCACCGCAATGGCGCTGGCGGAGGCAGGGGCGAAAGTGGTCGTCGTCGATCTTGACTCGAACTCGGGACAGGTTGTTGCCAGGCAGGTGGGCGGCATTTTCGTCCGGGCTGATGTCACGAAAGAGGAAAGCGTCAAGCAAATCTTCGACTATGCCAAGGCGCTTGGACCGTTGCGAGGACTCGTCAACTGTGCAGGCGTTGCGCCCGCTGAGAAGGTGATTGGCAAGAGCGGCGTGCACGGGCTGGCCTCATTCCAGCGCGTGCTGGAGATCAATGTTGCCGGCACGTTCAATGTGCTGAGGTTGTCGGCCGCCCTGATGGCGGAACAGCAGGCAACAGGCGATGGGGAGCGCGGCGTTATCGTCAACACGGCATCTGTTGCTGCCTTTGACGGACAGGTCGGCCAAAGCGCTTATGCAGCTTCAAAGGGCGCGGTGGTGGCAATGACGCTTCCGCTGGCGCGTGAACTCGCGCGCTTCGGGATACGTGTGGTCACGATTGCGCCGGGCATCATGGCTACCCCATTGCTATTGGCCATGCCGGATGAAGTGCAGAAGTCGCTCGGTGCGTCTGTACCGTTTCCTCCGCGGTTGGGCAAGCCGCAGGAATTCGCGGATCTCGTCAAGCATGTGATTGGCAACTCGTACCTCAATGGTGAGGTCATTCGACTCGACGGTGCCATCCGTATGGCAGCAAAGTGAGGGAATCATGCTGAACTCAAACATCGACCCCATCGTCATCCTGTCTGCAGCGCGAACGCCAATGGGCGGTTTTCAGGGAGAGTTGTCCCCATTGACGGCCCCGGAACTGGGAGGCGCTGCCATTCGTGCGGCCGTGGAGCGCGCGAACGTGAATGTAACGTCTGTCCAGGAATTGCTCATGGGATGCGTGCTGCCGGCTGGCGTCGGCCAGGCTCCGGCGCGCCAGGCCAGCATTCACGGCGGCCTGAGTCTCGCCGTGCCGTGCACCACGATCAGCAAGGTATGCGGATCCGGTATGAAGGCGGTCATGTTGGCGCACGACCTGCTTGTGGCGAAGACCAACGACATCATGGTCGCGGGCGGCATGGAGTCAATGTCCAATGCGCCCTACCTGTTACCGAAGGCTCGAGGCGGGTATCGACTGGGTCATGGGACGGTCCTGGACCACATGTTCCTTGATGGTCTTGAAGACCATTACAGCGAAGGCACGCGCGGACGCTTGATGGGAACCTTTGCGGAGGACTGTGCTGCTACGTACGGATTCACAAGAGATGCGCAAGACGAATGGGCGGTGTCGTCCACGCTGCGTGCGCAAGCCGCAATGGAAGCCGGGGACTTTGACTGGGAGACCGTGCCACTCACGTTGGAGGGTCGCAAGGGGCGGGTGCAGGTAAGAAGTGATGAGCAGCCCCGCAAGGCTGATCTGAACCGTATTTCCACCCTGAAGCCTGCTTTCAGGAAAGACGGGACGGTGACGGCTGCAAACTCGAGTTCGATCTCGGATGGGGCTGCCGCAATGGTTCTTGCACGGCAATCCGTCGCAGAGACGATGGGGCTGCAACCGATTGCGAGGATCGTCGGTCACGCGACACACGCGCAAACTCCGGCGACATTCACCACTGCGCCAATCGGGGCGATCCAGAAGCTGCTCGGGCAACTGGAATGGTCCGCATCGGAAGTCGATCTTTGGGAGATCAACGAAGCATTCGCGGTTGTCGCAATGGCGGCCGCGCGCGATCTCCGGCTGGACCGGGACAAGATCAACATCCACGGTGGCGCCTGTGCCTTGGGTCACCCCATCGGCGCTTCGGGTGCGCGGATCCTGGTCACGCTGTTGGCAGCGCTTAAGAAAACTGGCGGCCGTAGAGGGATCGCCAGCCTGTGCATTGGCGGTGGTGAGGCGACCGCCGTCGCCGTTGAGATGGCTTGATCATCGGTCGTGCTGCATCTCCGACGCGATGCAGCACGACTGCTGTCGCAAACGTGGATTAGTCGCCCATGTGGGCGAATTGCCGAAGTCCCTCAAGATCGATCACTTGGATCGCGCCGTATTCCATTGCAACCATGCCTGCATCAGCAAGTTCGCGAAGCGCTCGATTGGTATTCTGGCGCGACAGTCCTGTGAGCCGTCCAATTTCTTCCTGCGACAGCGCCAGGGTCCGGTCGGTCGAAGGGTAGAGTTGACGGTGAAACAATTCGGTGAGGCAGAACGCCACACGACCTGCTGCTTCGTGAAGCCTCAGGTTATGCACTAGGCCGACATAGTAGCCACAACGTGCGTTGAGCTGATCGATAACGTATCGGCTAAATGTGTGATTCTGTTCGAGCAGCCAGAGGAAAGTCGCTTTCGGTACATAGGCGATCCGGCTGTCTTTCAATGCCACTACCGAATACTGTCGTGGTTCGTCCTTGAGGACAGCACCCTCGCCAAACCATGCGCCCGCGGGCATGCTGGCGAAAGTAATGGCTCTTCCGCATGCG
This sequence comes from Cupriavidus neocaledonicus, assembly GCF_000372525.1. Taxonomy (GTDB): domain Bacteria; phylum Pseudomonadota; class Gammaproteobacteria; order Burkholderiales; family Burkholderiaceae; genus Cupriavidus; species Cupriavidus neocaledonicus. Next base: position 9,357 of record NZ_AQUR01000050.1, on the reverse strand, counting down.
GATGCAGTATCTACTTTGACAATACCTTCGACAACTCCAAGCCAATGATCGGCCGGGGCGCCGCGGTGACAGGCCGTGCCTCCGGCGGTCAGGTGCTTTTCAAAGGAGTCCGTCATGACGCGCGCTTTTTCCTGGTCCGTCAGGCGATCGAACCAAGCGGAATTCCCAAAGAATGACGCGAGCGACGCGCGCATGGTCGTCTCAGCGGGCAGCGGCGGCCGAGAAATCTGTCTCCCGAAGCCGGGGGATAGCGATTGCATAGCGAGTTCTCTTTGGTTGCCCGTGGGAAGGCTCTTCTTCGCTGCGTACGGTGTGCACGAACGGAAGTCAACCTTGCGTCGCGTTCGGCTGCGGAGCGCCGATTCGCCGACAGGATGATCTTAAGCGAATCATGATTCCACTTAAGGCTAAGCGGCTCAACGGCCCATGTCAAGCCCTAATGCTCAGTAAAAGCAGGAAATTTCCCGGCTTTAAGGCTATTAAAAGTGCACTACGCTACTCGTCATCGGTCGCGTGGCACTCTTAAGTGCAATTTGGATTCCTATTTGCGCGAAACCAGGTAGGCGGCCCTGCGTTACTACGCGGCGCTCGGGGGAGGGAAGGACAGCATTTGCCCCGCAACTCCGCGCAGGCAGAATGTGATGATTGCGGTGGCATGCGCACTCAGGGACGTCGACGCCTCAGCGGCCTCATTGCTTAGCGGCACGACGAGGCCTTCAAACAGGCAGCCAACGATGCAATCTGCTGAAGCAGCGGCGTTCTGAGCGGGGAATGCCTTCTCGGTGATGCCTTGTTCGATGATTGTCTTGAAGACTCGGGAGAGGGCCCGATGATAAGTCAGGCGCGCTGACTCTACGTCGGGTTCTACAGGTTCAGCGACGAGCGCATGGGCCAGTCGTCGACCGCGGAGCGCCCGGCTGGCAAAGGTCCAGGCGGCCGCGCCAAGCTTCTCGCAGGCGGCGCCGTCTCGCATCGCAATTCCCGCTACAACTTCGACTTCGCGTTGTGCCGCCGATTTGACGACTTCGATCATCAACTCTGTTTTGGAGGGAAAGTAGCGGTAAAGCGTCCCTATCGCGATGCCGGCAGCATCCGCGATCGCAGTCATCTGCGCTTCGCGAAAGCCTGATTGCGCCACAAGTTCGCGCGCCGCTTTAAGAATAAGGGGATGCTTGTCGGCGCCACGGCGTCGGATCCGGACCCGGTGTCCATTCGGAAGATCTTGCATGTCGAATCTGCCGTAGTTCTGTTTCCGCATGGGGACCGCGGTCCACGCGATGGCGGTGCGCCGATTATGCCACGCACTGTCACCCCGTGCCCACGACGCAACCCCGTTGCCTCTGATGATCCTGCATCCTGACGCACGCACAGCTTTGTCCTATGCAAGACAATCTTCGCACGCGACGATCGTTACTGTTCCTGCTGTGGGTTCCGTGAGCACTGGAGTTGGCAATCCAGATGCACGCGTCGATGCACGATGGCCGATCGGAGTCGGCAGTGAAGTGCATGGGACCGCGGAGCACTGCGTACAACATGGCAAGGAGACACAACTATGAATCATGCTCGCGATAAGGTTTGGCGTAGCGTTGGGGCTTTGACCGTCCTCTCAACATTGGCGATCTCGCTGGCTGGATGTGGGGGTGAAGAGAGCGCCCCATCAGTCGGTGCACCTGGCCCAACGACTGCGCAAAAGTCACCGACGGAACTGTGCGGCGAGTTGAAGGGCATTGCCATTCCAGCAGGAAATATTGGCTTGGCCTCTACGGGGGCAACGATAACTTCTGCAACTTTGGTCGCTGCGAGCGACAGCGGCAATACGAGCGGTGAGTTCTGCAAAGTACTGGGCGGCATTCATCCCGTTGACTCTTCTGCACCCGACATCCAATTCGAAGTTGACCTTCCTACGGCATGGAACGGGAAGTCGCTCCACTTTGGCGGTGGTGGACTTGATGGAGTCATTCCTGACACGACTGGCTTCGCCGCATCGGGATTCTCGCCGTATGGCGAGCCGAGCGGTGTCCTTGCCCCGTTGGCTCGAGGCTATGTCACCTACGGTAGCGATGCTGGCCACCAGGCAGCCAATGACTTCGTCGGGACCTTCGCGTCAAACGATGAGGCACTAGCAAACTATGCAGGAAGCCACATAAAAAAGACGCACGACGTCGCGACGTTTCTGATGAAGACGCGATATGGGCAATCCGCGAGCCAGAGCTACTTCATTGGGGGATCTGGAGGAGGTCGGATGGGGCTCGTTGCGGCCCAAAAGTATGCGTCTGATTACGATGGCGTCATCGCCAGCTATCCTGCGTCCGGGCTGCTTGGTCTCTCATTCCAGATGGGGCGAATTTCGCAAGCCTCCCTCTCACCCGGCGGGTTTATCAATGCCGCTAAGGGCAAGGTCTTGCGAGACGCGGTCATGTCGCAGTGCGATACCCTTGATGGGGTAGCGGATGGTGTCATCAGCAATCCAGGCGCGTGCGGATTTGACGCGGCTACACTGCGCTGTCCAGGCGGTGCAGACACTGGAGACACGTGTCTGTCGGATGCACAACTCAATACCGTGGCGACAATCGCCACGCCGCTCATCACTACCTTCGACTTCGCGAATGGTATTCGAACCATCCCGGGCTACAAAGTACTTGCTGGTGCCGACTTTTGGGGGCCGCTGTATCCGTCCCTGGGTTCATCAGCAGCGGACGCCGTTGCGGATCCGGCCACGGCTGATGTGGCAAAGGCATCGTTCTTCTATGCCTTCCCGAATGCCCTGGTGAAGTATGCAATTGCTCGCGACCCGAGCCTCGACATCCTTACCTTCGGGTTCACGAATCCCGGCGCCCTGACCGCGCGGACACAAGCGGTGAGTCAGTTGATAGACGGAACGAGCGTCAATTTCGATGCCTTCAAAAACAAAGGCGGAAAGTTGATCCTGCAACATGGGCAGGCGGACCAGTTTATTCCTGCGCAGATGTCCGTTGACTTGTACAACCGCCTGCTTGCAGCCTATGGGCAGTCCCAGCTCTCATCGTTCCTGAAGTTCTATTTGCTCCCGGGCGCAGCGCATGGCTTCGGCGGCCAATTTGAAGGGGGTTACGACAGCCTGACGGCCCTGGACTATTGGGTGACAAAAGGGGTGGAACCCCATGATCTGATCGTTACCGATGTTACTCCGCCAACTACCGGTAGAAAGCGCCCGGTATGCGAGTATCCCGCGTGGCCAAAGTATGTCGGGGGCGACCCGAACAGTGCAACAAGTTACGTCTGTACTGCTTGAACCATCGAATGCACAGGTAAAGCAACCACATTGGCCCGACGTTTCGTCGGGCCAATGCATGTCGAGGATCTGGTGGTAATTGGACTTCATCCCTTGTTCCGCGCTGAGCGGAACTAAAAATAGGCCGGCTGCGCAGTTCTTGAAGGCCGAAGTAGGATTGACTTCAGCCATTCACCGCCTAGACGCGAATGGCTGAGACTGGCCGGCTACCGCCATTGCACCACGTCATCACCTGCTTGGTGGGAATGGGGAGGGTGTGACGGGGATCGCGGTAGGGACGGAGGTTACCCCCCGCCCCCCGCACAGATCCGTACGTGCAGGGCTACCGCATACGGCTCCTGCCTTGAGTCATGACGCGAAGAAGCGCTGTGTTGGGTAAGGGTGTAGAACGCGAACTGACGGTACATATGGCGCGACCCGTCGGAGGAATCGCGCCCAGGACATTCGCCCATATTGCCCACGTCGCCGGAGGGCATGTAACCAGGCTCGGCAGACCCCAGAACGGAATCTACTTAATCGCAGGTTGTTGCCCGGGACGGCGTGATAGTTGAAGTAGCCCTGCATCACACGGCGTAGCCATGTGCCGACCACTGCGATCGGTTCGTGCCGGCGCCGGTACAGCGCCTGCCGCAGTGCCTTGAGTGTGGCACGCATCCGCTTGCTCGATGTCAACCGCCTGACGATGAAACCGCCATTCGACCGCTTGGTCGCGCAAATGTGCGTGAACCCAAGAAAGTCAAACGTCTGCGGCCGGCCCAAGCCAGCGCGCTTGCGTAGGCTGGCCGCGTAGCGACCAAACTGCAACACTCGCGTCTTCTGTTCGTTGAGCGACAGCCCGAACTGAGCAAATCGTGCCTTTAAGGCCTCCAGGAATCGCGAGGCATCAGCCTCGGCCTCGAAGCCCACAACGCTATCGTCAGCATATCGCACGACGATCACGTCACCCTTAGCGTCGCGGCGACGCCATCGCTGGAGCCATAAGTCAAAGACGTAGTGCAGGTAGATGTTCGCGAGCAGCGGTGAGATCACCGCCCCCTGTGGGGTACCTACCCGTATTTCCGTCTTCGCCCCGTTCTCGATGACGCCGGCCGTCAGCCACTTGCGGATGAGCCGCAGCAGGCGCTTATCCGCAATTCGGTGCTCAAGGAACCGCATCATCCACCCGTGGTCGACCGTGTCGAAGAACGAGCGAATATCTGCGTCGAGCACCCAGTTCACTTTCTTCCAATGCAGCCCCACCCACAGCGCATCAAGCGCTTGGTGCTGGCCACGTCCGGGCCGGAACCCGTAGGAAAACCCAAGGAAGTCGGACTCGTAGATTGGTGTGAGCACTGTCACCACCGCTTGCTGGACGATCTTGTCCTCCAGCGCAGCGATGCCTAGCGGACGCTGTTTGCCGTCCGCTTTGGGTATGTACACTCGCCTTGATGGCAGGGCACGGTAGCGGCCAGCTTGCACCGCGTCCCAGAGCTTGCCTATCCGCTCGACCAAGCATTCCTCGTAGTCGTGCCATGTCACTCCATCAACCCCGGCCGCCGCCGACTTCTTCAAATGCATGAAGCTGTCGATCAGCAATCGCGGCGTGATGTGGTGCATCAGCGCGGTGAACTGCACCTTCTTGCCCGATGCCTTTTGGGCACAGGCTGCTTCGCGTACGCCGTTCAACCCCGTCGACGCGCGGGACCGGCTCTGTGTCCGGGGCGCGGGAGATTGTTCGGCGTTCCTCTTGGCTGCTCGCCTTCCCTCCCGATCCTCCGCAGACGCCGGCTTTGCGGCCGCGTCGTTGTTCGGATCGTTCCTCGGTACTACGCAAGCATCTGACTTCTCGCCAGCGTCGATGTCGGGCGTACGGCCATCGGCCTTCCCCGACCCGCCCACCGCCAGCTGCTCGGTGGGCACTGGCGAGATCTCCCAGTTCCTGTGCAGAGAGCTTCTGTGCATGCTCAGGGTCTTCGACCGCGTGGAGCCCGCCGAGAACTCGCGTTTAGCGCCCTCGACGATGTTGCCTTCCGCTTCGATCAACAGCGTCGGCGCTCCAGACAGAATGATTTCGCGGCTCAATGGCTGGCCTGCACTCTCCCCTGTCAACGCTTCGGCTGCACCCTCGCGGGTGCCGCCGCATGACTCGGGGCCAGGGTGGTTCGCTATTCCTTTCCTGTATCGAACTTTCATCGACTACTCTCTGCCAGTCTCCTGGCGCACTAATCGTACTTTTCGTGCAAAATCTGGCGGTTTCCCCGAAAGCCTTTGTCCACAACGCTTTCCGACAAGCCCACACTTGTTGACGGCTACGAATGAGAGGAGGGCGTAACATATGCGCCCGCGATTCGTATCGCGCCATCTCGATGGGGGCAAGAGATGCCGGGCTTGGGATTTCGCTATGTGGGAAGGGACCGGTTGCCGACGCGGTTGTCGGATTTCGATGTGGAGCGATATTTCGCACTGACCGACAGCGACGTCGCAGCGCTCAATGAGCGCTTTCGTCCCGACCGGCGCGCTGGGGCGGCCATCCAACTGGTATTCCTGCGCGCAAGTGGGCATAGCCTCGGCCAAGTCAGTACGCTGCCGCGCCAGTTGCTCCACTACATCGGCCAGCGGCTCGGTTTGACGACGCCGACCATTGCATCGCTTCGGACCCTATATCGCCGGTACAAAACGCTCTATGACCACCTGATCTGGGCCTGACGGCATCTGGGGTTGAAGTCAATCGGCCCGGACCAATGGGCAGGCCTCGAAGCATGGATGCGCAAAAATGCCAAGGAGTCGCTCACGCTCGACGAACTACTCCAGCACGCGAACTGCTGGCTGTACGAACGAAGGATTCTGATTCCCGCCGACCGGACGTTGCGAGATCTCGGACGATCGGTCTGGGCTGAGACCGAGCGCGACACGCTCGCCCTGATCGAGGCGACCGTCCCTGAGACGCAACTGAGGCGCGCCGATGCAGCGCTATCGAGCCAACACGACGCCGCAGACATGACCGTTCTCGACTGGCTCAAGACGCCGCCGGCCCGGCACAGTCCGACGACGATCACCGAAACGCTGGAAAAGATTCGGTTTCTCAAGGAGATCGGTGTACACACATGGACGCTGGACACCGTGCCGATCGATAAGCAGCGTGCGTGGGCACAGCGGATTCAGGCGCGCCGTCCGGTGAAGACCCGCGAGCTCAAAGGGTCGGCGCGCACTCTTGAGCTGGTATTTTTCCTGCGCGTGACGCTGCTCGAGTTGACCGATTCTCTGCTCTATCAAATAGGGCGCCGCGTTTCCGATCTGGTTCGGCACGCCTACAACAAGACCACAACGAAACAGGCTCGCTCTTCTGTTGAATATCGACAACAACTGGGGCGTTGTTGCATAAATCCGGGGTCGGTTGGGCTGACGTTTACGCGCAACGGCTGGAACGCTGGCTCTGTTAACTTCTGACGATGCGGCGTAGTGTCTTGGATTTTTTCCGGGACGATGCGCAAGGACAACCGACAGCAAGCCGAGCCCAAGGGGGTCTACCGCGTCAAGAACTGGGCGCAGTACAACAAGGGGCTGATAGCCCGAGGAGACGTGACGATGTGGGTCGAAGAGAGCTTGCTCGTGCCACCGGCTAAAGCCCAGTCGCCCAAGCGTGGCCACCCGCTCGTCTATACGGATGCGCTGATCCAGGGTCTGCTCGGTCTCAAGCAGGTGTTCCACCTGCCGCTGCGCGCGCTGCAAGGCTTCGCGCAGAGCTTGCGCACCCTGGCCTTCCCAACATTGCCAGTGCCGAACTACACGACATTGAGCCGCCGCGCGCAAAATCTGAACGTCGTGCTGCCCGCCTCTCGTACCGGCGAGTCGCTGCATCTGGTGATCGACAGCACTGGACTGAAGCTTTACGGCGACGGCGAGTGGAAGGTTCGCAAGCACGGTTGGTCCAAGCGCCGGACTTGGCGCAAGGTCCATCTCGCCATGGACGCGAACACCGGCCAAATCCGTGCCGCGCTGATGACCCATCAGGACGTTGGCGATGGCGAAGTGTTGGCCGACCTGCTCGATCAAATCCCCGCTGATACACCGATCGATACCATCGGAGGCGACGGCGCTTACGACAGCAAGCCGTGCCACGCGGCGATTGCCGCGCGGGATGCACAGCCCTCGATTCCACCACGCGATGGAGCGAAGCCATGGTCCGAAAGTACGCCGGGTGCAGCCTGGCGTAACGAGGCCATCGATGTCATCGAGAAGAGCAGTCGACGCGAATGGAAAGCCGCCAGCGGCTATCACCGGCGCTCGCTGGCAGAGACCCTGATGTACCGCCTCAAGACGCTGACGGGACACAGTCTGTGGGCACGCGAAATCGGGTCGCAGGCCACCGAAGTGGCCATCCGTGCGGGCGTGCTCAACCGCATGGTCGCGCTCGCTCGCCCGCAATCCGTCTGTATCGCCTGAGTTCAGCCTCACCGAGGAGCCCCTGTTTTCAATCTCGATTTATGCAACAACGCCACAACTGGTCGTGATCAAAGCGCTCGTTCATGACAACACGCGCCCGGCAGAAGTCCGACTTGCAGAGATAGGAGCACTTCTTGGGGAGCTACCGGACAAGCCTCCAGCCAGCCATGCGGCCAGCGTGCGCGAAACGCTGACTGATGATTACCGACGCATCCGTAGTCTCCTTGCACCCCTATGTGAACTGGAATTCTCGGGTCGGGACACAGAACCTAGCCTACAGCAACTCGAGCTTATCGCCAGGCTGCGCGATGACGGCGCGACGGAGTTGCCCATTGAACACGGCGTCCCGATTAGCGCCAACTGGCGCGCTTTGGTCGACTGCGACGATCGAAAGCGTGCACTGCACGCTCTGGAAGCCTCCGCGATCACGAGCTTGCGCAAAGATCTGCGCCGCGGGTCGGTGTGGATCAACCACAGTCTGTCCTTTCGTGAACGTGACCAGATGTTGATTCCACCGTCAGAATGGGAGTCCGAGCGAGACCGGCACCTATCATTATTGGGTCTACCAGCTACCGCGGATCCCTTTCTCGAGCGATTGACTGAGAATTTGAAGGCCAGTCTCGCCGCGCTGGAGGAGGCTCGCGAAGCCGGACGCGTGACAATCGGCAAGGATGGCGCTCTGCACCTCTCGACACTTGAGGCGCTACCGACGGACGGGATACCGAGGCGCACACGAGACCTGCTGTTCAAGGCGATCGGCGCAGCTCAGTTTGCGGATCTCATGATGGAGGTGGATGTCCACACGGGATTTAGCGAAGTACTGCTGGCGCGGAAGGCACGCGATGCCAAAGAACTTGTCTCGCTCTACGGCGCGCTGATGGCACACGGCACCGAGATCGATGCGAAAGGCGTTGCCGCCATGATTCAGCAAGTCGATGCTGCGGCGATTTCGAACACAATGCGTGTGCTCGAAATGTCGGGCCGGCTGTCGCGCGCCAACGCGCGCGTGGTCGAGTTTCAACGTACGCACCCCATTACAGAGTTGTGGGGAACTGGCCAGCGAGCCTCGAGCGACTCGATGAGCCTGGATACATCACCTCATCTGTTTTACGCTCGTGTCGACCCGCGTAGGCGCACCCATGCAGTAGGTATCTACACGCACGTCCTGGACCAGCATGGCATCGTGTACAACCAGCCCATCGTCCTTAACGAGCGCCAGGCGGGGGTTGCAATCGAAGGGGCAGTGCGCCACAGCGACACGCGCGAGGACGGCGGCCTGCTCGCGCTTGCCGTTGATACGCATGGGTATACGAACGTGGGAATGGCTGTGTCGAAGCTGCTCGGCTTCGATCTATCAGGCTGCTGAAGTACTCATCGCGCTAGCGATGAGTTTTCCCCGCAAGGCTGGGAGCGCTGTTTTTCACAATCCGGAAGCCGGACGTCACTGCCTCGGCTTTTTCCGCGTTTTGGCGCCCATTCCGGCCTCATTAGCGCGATTACTGCAACTGCGGACGGATTTGTCCCAGCGAGCGCATGCGCACGAGGTGGTAGGCGGCCATGCTCAGCACAAACATCTGATCGACTTTCTTCAGACCGCGCACCATCACCTGACGCATGCGCCCCACGGTCTTGACCCACCCGAAGCCCTGTTCGATCAGCTTGCG
>NZ_AQUR01000049.1 GCF_000372525.1 Cupriavidus neocaledonicus | reverse complement strand
GAATTCATCGCCGATTATTCCAACGGCGAGGATGGTTCGTTCTACTTCATGGAGATGAACACGCGCCTGCAGGTCGAGCATCCGGTGACCGAGATGATCACCGGCCAGGACCTGGTCGAATGGCAGCTGCGCGTCGCGGCGGGCGAAGCGTTNCCGCTGACGCAGGACCAGCTGCGCATCGACGGCCACGCGCTGGAAGCGCGTATCTATGCCGAGAATCCCGACAAGCAGTTCCTGCCGTCCACCGGCACGCTGCGCTTCCTGCGCACGCCCCCGGCGGTGCAGTTCATGCGCGGCGGCGGGGCTGACGGCAACCCGCACGGCCCGGCCGGCGTGCGCATCGACGCCGGCGTGCGCGAGGGCGACACCATCAGCCCGTTCTACGACCCGATGATCGCCAAGCTGATCGTCTGGGGCAGGGACCGCGACGAGGCGCTGGCGCGCATGCGCCAGGCGCTGGCGGCGTACCACGTGGTGGGGCTGTCGACCAACGTGGCTTTCCTGCAGCGGCTGGTGAAGTCGGAAGCGTTCCGCACCGCCGACCTCGACACCGGGCTGATCGCGCGCAACGAGGCGGTCCTGTTCCCGCCGCCCGCGCCGGTCGGCATGGAACCGATCGCGCTGGCGGTGGCGGCGCTGCTGGCGCGTGAGAACCAGCAGCGCCGCATCGATGCCGCCGACCAGCACTCGCCGTGGACCCACGCTGGCGCGTGGCGGCTGAACGGCGGTGCGTCGCGCCGGCTGCGCTTCGGCCATGGCGAGCAGGTGCTCGACGTGACCCTGGACAGCAACGAACGCGGCAGCACGCTTAGCTATGCCGACCAGGCCGCGCCCTTCGCCTATACCTGCCAGGGGGACGAGATCCGCCTCAACCTCGGCACGCGGCGCGCGCACGGCCAGGTCCACCTGGATGGCGACGAGTGCCACGTGTTCCATGGCGGCCGCCACGCCACGCTGACGTGGCTCGATCCGCTCGCGCATGCCGGCGAGGCCGAAGGCGAGGGCGGCAAGCTGACCGCGCCGATGCCGGGCAAGGTCATCGCCGTGATGGTCGAGGCCGGCAGCACGGTCGCGCGCGGCACGCCGCTGCTGGTGATGGAGGCGATGAAGATGGAGCACACCATCTGCGCCCCCGCCGACGGTGTCGTCAGCGAAGTGCTCTACGGCATTGGCGAGCAGGTTGCCGAAGGCGCGCAACTGCTCGCTTTCAGTGACTGACGGCGCCGGGTCGGTGCTATCCTGCTGCCTCGAATCCATTGGGCCGAGGCCGGGAGGACGGTATGACCATGACGCTTTACTACAACCCGCAGAGCCGCGCGTCGGTGGCGCGCTGGATGCTGGAGGAGGTTGGCGCCGACTACGCGTTGCAGCACATCGATATCGCCAAGGGGGAAAGCCGGGCGCCGGCTTTCCTGGCGATCAATCCGATGGGCAAGATCCCCACGCTGGTGCTGGACGACGGCACCGTACTGACCGAGAACGGCGCGATCATCGCCTGGCTCGCCGATGCCTATCCGCAAGCCGGACTGATGCCGCCGCCGGGCTCGTCCGCGCGCGGCACGGTGCTGCGCTGGCTGTTCTTCTGCGGCAGCTGCTTCGAGCCCGCGCTGACCGACCGCATGATGCGCGCACAGGCGCCGCTGCCCCGGCAGACTGTAGGCTGGGGCGACTATGACGAGGTCATCGACACCATCGAGAAAGCCCTGTCACCGGGTCCCTTCGTGCTGGGCGACAGCTTCAGCGCCGCGGACGTCTACCTGGGCGCGTCGCTGGCATGGGCGGGGCAGTTCGGTGCGCCGCGCATCCGCGAAAGCCGCCGCATCCAGGACTATGTCGAGCGCATCACCGCGCGCGACGCCTTCGTCCGCGCGGCCAAAGCCTAGTGAAGCCGGCGTGCCTTCGGGCGCGGCTTGCCGGCGGGCTGCCCGTCGATGTGACGCCGCCACGGCCTGCATTGCCCCCCGGAGTGTGAGACATTGGAGTCCCGGCCAACGGCGCCGGTCGCAACGGCACGCTGGCCCACCCGGCGCCGGATGTCCGGCGCCGTGTCTTCAAGGAGACGCAACATGCCTGGCAAGAACACGATCTGCCTGTGGTACGACCGCGATGCGCTGGAGGCGGCAAACTTCTACGCCAAGACTTTTCCGGACAGCGCGGTCGGCGCCGTGATGCGCGCACCGGGCGACTATCCGGACGGCAAGGAGGGCGATGTGCTGACGGTCGAGTTCACCGTCGCCGGCATCCCATGTGTCGGCTTGAACGGAGGCCCGCACTTCAAGCACAGCGAGGCCTTCTCGTTCCAGATCGCGACCGACGACCAGGCCGAGACCGACCGGCTGTGGGACGCCATCGTCAGCAACGGCGGCCAGGAAAGCGAGTGCGGCTGGTGCAAGGACCGCTGGGGCCTGTCATGGCAGATCACGCCACGCGCGCTGCTGGCGGCGATCACCGACCCCGACCGGGCCGCCGCCAAGCGCGCGTTCGATGCGATGATGACGATGCGCAAGATCGACATTGCCACAATCGAGGCGGCAAGGCGGGGCGCAGCGCCGGGTTGACCCGGCAGGCGCGCGGCGTCGCGATCGGCGTCGGCCAGCATCTCGACAGCATTTCCATTCTCGATCCTGCAGCATCGTGGCACTCCAGCAAGGCTTCATTCTGACCCGGCACTGGCGCGATACGCCAGGCGGGACCGAAGTCGAATTCTGGCTGGCAACCGACGACGGGCCGCGTCGGCTGCGGCTGGCCGCGCAGCCGTCGGTCGCCTTTGTGCCGGCGGTGCAGCGCGAGCGTGCCGAGGCGCTGTTGTCGCGCGAGCGCGGGGTCGAGCTGCGCCCGCTGGCGCTACGCGATTTCCAGCTTAGGCCGGTGCTGGGCCTGTACTGCGCCCAGCACCGGCAGCTGATCCAGCTGGCCAGGTCGCTGCGCGAGGCGGGCGTGGACGTATATGAAGCCGATATCCGCCCGCCGGAGCGCTATCTGATGGAGCGCTTCATCACCGCGCCGGTGTGGTTCGACGGCGAGCCGGATGGCGCCGGCGCGCTGCGCAACGCGCAGATGAAGCCGTCGGCCGACTACCGGCCCGCGCTGCGGCTGGTGTCGCTCGATATCGAAACCAGCGCGGCCGGCGAGCTCTATTCGATCGCGCTCCAGGGCTGCGGCCAGCGCCAGGTTTACGTGCTGGGGCCGGCGCCGCACACGCCCGCGGACGTCGATTTTTCGCTCGGCTACTGCGCCACCCGGCGCGAATTGCTGGAGCGCCTGAACCGGTGGCTGGCCGAGCACGATCCCGATGCGATCATTGGCTGGAACCTGGTGCAGTTCGACCTGCGCGTGTTGCAGGAGCAGGCGCGCCAGTTCCAGGTGCCGCTGCGGCTGGGGCGGGGCGGCGCGGAAATGGAATGGCGCGAGCACAACGTGCAGCAGCACTTCTTCGCCAGTGCGCCCGGGCGCCTGATCATCGACGGCATCGAGGCGCTGCGCTCCGCCACCTGGAACTTTCCGTCGTTCAGCCTCGAAGCGGTGGCGCAGGCGCTGCTCGGCGAGGGCAAGGCGATCGACAATCCGTATGACCGCATGGACGCCATCGAGCGCATGTTCGCCCATGACAAGCCGGCGCTGGCACGCTACAACCTGCGGGATTGCGAGCTGGTGACGCGCATCTTCGACAAGACCGAGCTGTTGCCGTTCCTGCTCGAGCGCGCCACCGTCACGGGCTTGCCGGCCGACCGCAGCGGCGGCTCGGTGGCGGCCTTTACGCATCTCTACATGCCGCTGATGCACCGCCAGGGCCTGGTCGCGCCCAATCTGGGCGAGCAGGCACCCGAGGCCAGCCCGGGCGGCTTTGTCATGGACTCGCGCCCCGGTTTGTATGAATCCGTGCTGGTGCTGGACTACAAGAGCCTGTACCCGTCGATCATCCGCACCTTCCTGATCGATCCGGTTGGCCTGGTCGAAGGGCTGGCGCATCCGGACGATGCCGATGCGGTGCCGGGCTTCCGCGGAGCGCGTTTTTCGCGGACCAAACACTGCCTGCCGGCCATCGTGGCACGCGTGTGGCAAGGCCGAGAGGCCGCCAAGCGCGATGGCAACAAGCCGCTGGCGCAGGCGCTCAAGATCATCATGAACGCGTTCTACGGCGTGCTCGGCTCCAGCAGCTGCCGCTTCTTCGACGCGCGGCTGGCGTCGTCGATCACCATGCGCGGGCACGAAATCATGCGGCAGACCCGCGCGCTGATCGAGGCGCGCGGCTACGAGGTGATCTACGGCGACACCGACTCCACCTTCGTCTGGCTGCGCCGCGCCCGCACCGAGGCCGACGCCACGCAGATCGGGCGCAGCCTGGTCGCCTACGTCAACGACTGGTGGCGCGACCACCTGTGGCAGGTCTATGGGCTGGAGAGCGCGCTGGAACTGCAGTTCGAGACGCACTTCCGGCGCTTCCTGATGCCGACCATCCGCGGCGCCGACCTGGGCAGCAAGAAGCGCTATGCCGGCCAGGTCGAGCGGCCGGACGGCACCTGCGAGATGGTATTCAAGGGCCTGGAGACGGTGCGCACCGACTGGTCGCCGCTGGCGCAGCGCTTCCAGCAGACGCTCTACGAAAAGGTCTTCAACCGCGAGCCGTATGCGGACTATGTGCGCGACATCGTGCGCCGCACGCTGGCCGGGGAACTGGACCAGGAACTGGTCTACCGCAAGCGGCTGCGGCGCCGGCTCGACGATTACCAGCGCAACGTGCCGCCGCATGTGCGCGCCGCACGCATCGCCGACGACTATAACGCGCGCCACGGGCGTCCGCGCCAGTATCAGCAGGGCGGCTGGATCAGCTATGTGATGACGGTTGCCGGGCCCGAGCCGCTGGAGGTCCGCACCGCACCGATCGACTACGGCCACTACGTGACAAGACAGCTCCAGCCGATCGCCGATGCCATCCTGCCATTCCTGGACGATAGCTTCGAGACGTTGCTGTCGGGCCAGATGGCGCTGTTTCCGCAGTAGCCAAGGCTGTGGTTCCCGCACGGCTGGTGCCTCAAATTGAGACACCTGGCTGGAAGCGAAACAGCACCGCTTTAGGTGAAAACCATGGCGCAGCTGTCACAGGCTTGAAAACAGGGTAGGGCTCACATAAAGTTCCCTTCCACCGGGCGCCCCCAGGTCGTAGCCCGAGTAGAGCAACAGCGTGGAGACAAAGGGATGAGGCATGCGGTGGATGGCCCGGCACGTGACGTGCAAATTGCGCGGCGCAACTTTTTCGACGGCAAACTGATTCCGCCCGGCGCGGTGCCCGAGCTGGTAGCCCGCTCGTGGGAGCGCGCCGCCAATTCGGGGCTCCGGCCAGAGGATCGTGCGTTGTACAGCAACTTCGTCACGCATGGCCAGCTGCAGCGGCTCGAGGCCGAGCACCAGGTGTTGATCGAAGCCGCCGGCGCCGACATGGAGATCCTGGCGCGCGCGTTCCCAGCGCAGCACTGGCTGGTGTTCTGTACCAACGCGGCAGGCATGATCGTCAGCGCCGGCAACCGTCCGGCCGCGGCGCCCGCCGGCGCGGCCGCAATCCGTGGTGGCAAGCAGGTGTGCGAAGCCGCGCTCGGCACCAATGCTCCCGGCTGCGTGCTGCGCGAAGGGGGCGTGCCGGTGGAGATCAGGCGTGGCGAGCATTACCTGAACGAGCTCGTCGACGTGGTCTGCGCGGCGGCACCGATCTACGACTGCAACGACCGGCTGATCGGCGTGCTCGATGTCACCGGCTTCGGCGTGGACTTGCCCGCCTACGCGCTCAGCCGCGTGCAGGCTGCAGCGATGTCGATCGAGAACCGCCTTTACGCAAGGCTGCCGGCCCGCCGCATCGTGCATCTGCACCACGACCATCGCATGCTCCATACGCCGGCCGAGGGCATCATCGCCATTTCCGACGACGACGTGATCATCGCCGCCAACCGTGCCGCCCGGCAAATGCTTGGGCTGCGCTCCGGTAGCGGCGAGGGCATCGATTTGCGCGACGTTTTTGCCGGCGGCCTGCATGGCGGCACGGGACCCTCCCTGGGCTCGCTGAGCGCGCGCAGCGGGGAGCGTTTCTTCGTCTCGCTGGAGCAGCACGCGCGACGCCACCGCAGCGCTGCGGCAAAGGCCGCCGGCGGCGCCGACTGCCTGATTGCCGACGCCACCCTCGCGCGCGCCTTCGACAAGGCCGTGACCGTCATCGGCGAGCAGGTGCCGGTGATCCTGCTGGGCGAGACCGGCACCGGCAAGAGCCTGCTGGCGCGCGCGCTGCATGACGCCAGCCGCCCGGGCTGCGCCTTTGTCGCGCTGGACTGTTCGTCGATTCCCGAAAGCCTGGCCGAGGCAGAGCTGTTCGGCTACGCCGACGGTGCGTTCACCGGCAGCCGCAAGGGCGGCAGCATCGGCAAGATCGAGCAGGCCAACCATGGCACGCTGTTCCTCGACGAGATCGGCGATATGCCGCTGCCGCTGCAGACGCGACTGCTGAGCGTGTTGCAGGAGCGCAGCCTGACGCGCGTCGGTGGCAGCAAGCCGGTGCCGGTCGATATTTCGGTTATCTGCGCCACCCACCGCAACCTGGACGAACTGGTGCGCCAGGGTAGCTTCCGCCAGGACCTGTTCTACCGCCTGAGCGGCATGTCGGTGCGCATGCCGGCGCTGCGCGAGCGCACCGACTTGCCCGAACTGATCGACGCCATGATGCAGTCGCTGGCGCGCGGCCGCCCGAAGCGGCTGGAAGCCGATGTGATGGCGGTGCTGATGGCGCATCAATGGCCGGGTAACATCCGTGAACTGCAACAGGTGCTGCGTGCCGCGATGGCGCTGTCCGGCGGCAGTGAGCTGGTCCAACGCGAACACTTCGACGAGGGCTGGCTGACGGTGGCAGCGAGCGGCGCTCCGTCTGCCGGCGTTGTTCCTGCCAGGCCCGAGACGCAGTCGACCATGCTGGCCGACATGCAGAGCGAGCTGATCCACCGCACGCTGGCGGCCCTTGGCGGCAACCGCTCGCAGGCCGCGCGCGCGCTCGGCATCTCGCGCGCGACCTTGTACCGCAAGCTGGCGCGCAGCAAGTCCGCCTGAGCCACGGCGCCGTTGCGCATCTGACCCCGCAGCCTGTGCAAGGCTGCGGGGTCTTTCTTTGCATGGCGTGCCAACGCGGTGTCGCAGCTGTACCGAGACACTGCCTCAGACTGCTACAGGTACGCGCTTCACGCGCGCCCGCACAGCGGATGGAAGTTGCGGGAAGACGGCCATTATGCGTCTTGCCGGCGCCGTGACGGAGTGCGGGCACGGCCTTTGCGTCCAGGGAGCCGAGCGCGCGGCAAGAGCCGCGCGTACGGACCAAACGGACCAAAGGGACCAAAGGAGACAAAGCACATGGCAAGCAACGCAGCACTGCTGATAGGCGGAAAACTGGTCGGGGGCACGGCTCGCCTGGATGTCATCAACCCTGCCACCGGCCACGTATTCACCACCGTGTCGTGCGCCACGGAACGCGAGGCGCGCGACGCGGTAGCCGCCGCCAAGGCCGCGCAGCCGGGCTGGGCCGCATCGGGCCTGCCGGCACGGCGCGCCTTGCTGCTGCGCTTCGCGGACGAAATCGGCGCCAATGCCGAAGAGCTGGCAGCGTCGCTGGTGCTGGAACAGGGCAAGCCGCTTGCGGAGGCGCATCAGGAGCTGGCGTTCGCGCAAGCCTTCGTCCGGCATCTGGCCGGACTCGAGCTACCGGTCGCGGTGGTGCAGGACGACGCCACCCATCGCATCGAAATCCATCACAAGCCGCTGGGCGTGGTGGCGGCGATTGCCGCATGGAATTTCCCGCTGCTGATTGCGGCCTACAAGATCGCGCCCGCGCTGCTGATGGGCAACACGGTCGTGCTCAAGCCCGCGCCGACCACGCCGCTGACTACCCTGCGGCTGGGTGCGCTGGCCCAGGACATCTTCCCGCCGGGCGTGCTCAATGTGATCACCGACCGCAACGACCTCGGGGCTTTCCTGACCGCGCACCCGGACGTGGCCAAGGTGTCCTTCACCGGCTCCACCGCAACCGGCAAGAAGGTGATGGAAAGCGCCGGTCCGCGGCTCAAGCGCATCACGCTGGAGCTGGGCGGGAACGACGGCGCCATCGTGCTCGACGATGCCAGGGTGGCGGACATCGCAGCAAAGATCTTCGCCAGCGCCTTCTACAATTGCGGCCAGGTGTGCCTGGCGCTCAAGCGCCTGTACGTGCACGCCTCGATCCATGACGAGCTGTGCGAGGCGCTGGCCGACCTGGCCAGTAAAGCGGTGGTCGGCAATGGCGCGGAGCCTGGCGTTGCCATCGGACCGCTGCAGAACGCCATGCAGTTCGACAAGGCGGGCCGCTTCCTGGCCGCCGCCCGTCGCGATGGCAAGATCCTGACGGGTGGCGCCGCGCTGCGTGGCGACGGTTATTTTGTCGCGCCCACCATTGTGCGCGACCTGCCCGACGACAACGAAGTGGTGGCCGAAGAGCAGTTCGCGCCCATCCTGCCGGTGCTGAAGTACCACGATATCGACGAGGCCGTGGCGCGCGTCAACGCCTCGCCTTACGGCCTGGGCGGTTCGGTATGGTCGTCCGACCCGCAGCGCGCCTGCGCGGTCGCGCGGCGGCTCGATGTCGGTACCGCGTGGGTCAACCAGCATCTGCATTTCGGTCCGCATATCCCGCTGGTGGGCGCGAAGGAGTCCGGCCTGGGCGTGGAGTTCGCGGCCGAGGGCCTGGCCGAGTATGCGCAACTGAGCGTGATCAATATCGCGCGCCAGCAGGCGGGCTGAACCGCTTAGCCCCTTACCCTCTTAGTCGCGTACCCGCTTACCCGCTTGCCTGCTTACCCGCCGCCCGCGGGCGGCAGGGCCAGCTCGCCGTGCCGGAGCACGGCAAATCAAATACAAGAAATGGAGGAGACATGAAGAAGCTACGGACGGCATGCCGCCCGGGGATGCGCTCGGCCCTGCGCCGCAGCGCTGCTGGCGCGGCGCTGCTGCTGGGCGCGGCGCCGGCGCTGGCGATCGACGTGGATGCGGGCGACTACACCGCACTGCCGGCAGGCACCAACCTTGGCCTGCTGTACTACCAGCACGCCGAGCGCGACAAGGTCTACGCCGGTGGCAATCGCATCGCCGGCGGCAACCTGGATTCCGATATCGGCATCGTGCGCTACGTGCGCTTCATGGAGATCGGCGGCTACACCGTCGACCCGCAATTCCTGCTGCCGTTCGGCAAGCTGCGTGCGACCGATAACCTGAGCGCGCTTGGCAGCGCCAGCGGCGTGGGCGACCTGATACTGACCGCCACGGTGTGGCTGGTGAACCAGCCGGAAAAGAAGCGCTACTTTGGCATCACGCCCTTCCTGTTCGTGCCGGTGGGCAGCTACGACAAGGACCAGCCGCTGAACCTGGGCGAGCATCGCTGGAAGTTCGCGCTGCAGGCGGGCTATATCACGCCGCTGGTCGACAGGTTCACGCTGGACCTGGTCGCCGACGTGACCTTCTTCGGCAGCAATGACAAATTCGGCCCGAGCGCTGCCACGCTGCGGCAGGATCCGCTGGTCCAGGGGCAGGCATGGCTGCGCTACCACCTGACCGACAGCTTCGACATCCGCGGCGGGCTGTCCTACGCGGCCGGCGGCGAAAGCAAGGTGAACGGCGTATCGCGCAACGACCACACCAATACGTCCAAATTCTCAGTGGGCATGGCGTGGTTCCCTACGCCTGCCGTCCAGGTGCTTGGCACCTATGGACGCGACATCACGGTACGCAATGGCCCGCTGGAGAGCAGCCGTTTCAATCTTCGTTTGCTCAAGGTTTTCTGAACACGCCCGGAACGGAAAGAGAGAGGAGAACAATATGACAGTACGCAAACAAGCCGGTGCGGGCGCGCACGGGCGCACTCGGGCAGCGGTCGCACTGGCGCTGCTGACACTGCCGTCCGCGGGCGCGCTGGCAGCGGATGCAACGGCTGGCAGCCAGGCGAGGCCGCTTGCCGCGCAGCAGATCCGCGCCGCCACCCTGCGCATCGATGGCGCGGCGATTCGCGCCAATGAGGCCAGCACCGCAAACTGGCCTACCTACGGGCTCGACTACGCGGAAACGCGTTTCAGCAAGCTCGACCAGATCCACAGCGGCAACGTGGCAAAGCTGGGCCTGGCGTGGTCCTATGACCTCGAATCGACGCGCGGCGTCGAGGCCACGCCGCTGGTGGTGGACGGCGTGATGTATGTCACGGCGCCGTGGAGCGTGGTCCACGCCATCGACGCACGCACCGGCAGGAAGCTGTGGACCTACGATCCCAAAGTGCCGCGCGAGATGGCCTACAAGGGCTGCTGCGACGTCGTCAACCGCGGCGTCGCGCTGCACAAGGGGAAGGTGTACGTCGGCGCCTTCGACGGCAGGCTGATCGCCATCGACGCCGCCACCGGCAAGAAGGTCTGGGAGCAGGACACCATCGTCGACCGCAGCCATTCCTACACCATCACCGGCGCGCCGCGCGTGTACAAGGGCAAGGTCATCATCGGCAACGGCGGCGCCGAATATGGCGCACGCGGCTATATCACCGCCTATGATGCCGAAACCGGGGCGCAGCAGTGGCGCTGGTTCACGGTGCCGGGCGACCCCTCGAAGCCGTTCGAGAACGACGCCATGGCGCGCGCCGCCGGCACCTGGGATCCGGCCGGCAAGTACTGGGTCAACGGCGGCGGCGGCACGGTGTGGAACACCATGGCCTTCGATCCCGAGCTCAACCTGATGTACATCGGCACCGGCAACGCCGGTCCCTGGAGCCGCAAGGTGCGCAGCCCCAAGGGTGGCGACAACCTCTACGTGGCCTCGGTGGTGGCACTCAACCCCGACACCGGCGACTATGTCTGGCACTACCAGGAAACGCCGGGGGACAACTGGGACTACACCTCGACCCAGGACATCATCCTGGCCGACCTGAAAATCGACGGCCGGCCACGCAAGGTGCTGCTGCATGCGCCCAAGAACGGCTTCTTCTTCGTGATCGACCGCACCGACGGCAAGTTCATCTCGGCCAGGAACTTCGTCGACGTCAACTGGGCATCTGGCTATGACAAGAACGGACGTCCGATCGAGACGCCGCAGGCGGACACTTCCGGCAAGCCGGTGGACGCCATACCGGGACCGTTCGGCGCGCACAACTGGCATGCCATGTCTTACAACCCGCGCCTGCGGCTGGCTTATATCCCGGCGCAGCATGTGCCGCTGACGCTGGCCGACAACAAGCACTGGGTGCATAACCAGAAGGACTCGCCGGAGGCGCACCGCGGAGTGGGCTGGAACCTCGGCATGTTGGTCAATGCCGAGCCGCCGAAAAGCAAGCCGATGGGGCGGCTGATCGCCTGGGACCCGGTCCGGCAGAAGGCGGTCTGGCAGCAGGACTACGCCGCGCCGTGGAACGGCGGCACGCTGACCACGGCCGGAGACCTGGTGTTCCAGGGCACCGCCGACGGCCGCTTCGTCGCCTACCATGCGGCGACCGGCGAGAAGCTGTGGGAGACCCCAACCGGCACCGGAGTGGTGGCGCCGCCGGTCACGTACATCGTGGACGGCAAGCAATACGTGTCGATCGCGGTGGGCTGGGGCGGTGTGTTCGGCCTGAGCGCTCGCGCCACCGACCGCAAGGCCCCCGGCACGGTCTACACCTTTGCCATCGGCGGCAAGGCCAAGGCCCCGGCCTCCGCGCCGTATCCGATGGCCGAGCTGCTGCAGGGCGTGAAGTACGACCCCGCCCATGTACAGGAAGGGCAGAAGCTGTACGTCAATAACTGTGTGTTCTGCCATGGCGTGCCGGGTGTCGACAAGGGCGGCAATATTCCCAACCTCGCTTACGTGGGCTCTGGCCTGATCCAGAACCTGGACAAGATCGTGTTCAACGGTCCTTACGTCGGCCAGGGCATGCCGGATTTCACCGGTAAGCTGAGCGCCGAAGACGTGGTCAAGATCCAGGCCTTCATCCAGGGTACGGCCGATGCGGTGCGGCCGAAGAAACTGGCGGACTGAGATTCTGCCGCCGTTCAGGTGAAGGCGGGTCGAATCCGACAGCCTGCCTCCAGGCGATATGGATCTCGCCTGGGGGCAGCGCAACTGAGGGGTGACAAAAGAGCCTCTTTTAGTCGCGTCGGATAAAACACTTGCAAGGCAGGCATCCAGGCATTAAGATTCGCCCCCTCGTTCGCAAGGCATCGCGCAACGGGTAAGGAGGGGGCGCAAGAATTGACTCGAAAGAGGGCGCCCGGCGCAATAAAGAATTTTTCGAAATCAGTTGCTTAATCGAAAAAATTTCTTTAAAGTCTCGATCCTTCGCTGCAGACAACGCAGCGCGCTGAACGGCAAAGCCGGGAAGCGAAGTTCTTTAACAAACAAACAACCGATAAGTGTGGGCGCTTGATAGCGGATGCGAAAGACTTCGGTCTTTTAGCTTAAAAGTTATACAGTGCTCGCACAGCAAAACGTGACCGGGTCTTCGGATCTGGTCAGTCAGTTTTCTGAGAGTGAGCGACCGCTCGAAAGAGCGAGGGTCTTCGGACCCACACAGAGATTGAACTGAAGAGTTTGATCCTGGCTCAGATTGAACGCTGGCGGCATGCCTTACACATGCAAGTCGAACGGCAGCGCGGGCTTCGGCCTGGCGGCGAGTGGCGAACGGGTGAGTAATACATCGGAACGTGCCCTGTCGTGGGGGATAACTAGTCGAAAGATTAG
>NZ_AQUR01000048.1 GCF_000372525.1 Cupriavidus neocaledonicus | reverse complement strand
GCAACGTGATCACTCGTTTCGGGATCGTGATCACCGATTTCGGCAGCGTCGTCGAAGTGATCACGTTCCGCCGAAACCAGCGAGCAGCTTCCCGCCGAAACAGGTGATCACGTTCCCCCGAAATCGCTGATCAAGCGCCCCGAAATACGCAAGCTGGGGACCTCGTCAGCGAATTCCATATGGGCCAGCAGGCCTTAAGGCCTGCAACAAACGGGCCGGACATAAGCGTGCTGCCTCTACCTGTCGACCACCATGTCAAATCGACCTTGCTATCCGGGAGGCGTCCACATAAGCACTTCCCTAGAGTAGCCGGTTGAAAGGGCGCATGCTTCCACTGCGGCCCCATCGCAGCTCAAGCATAGCGCCGTGTGTGCACGCCTGCGATCTCCTTCGCTCGAGAACAAGACAGCCGTTCCTCGACGTGGTCAGTGGACTGACCACACCAATATGAAATCCTAATGCTGACGCTTGTCGGCAATGAGCGGAAGTGTCACATGGCGTTGGCAGCCAACGGGCGTAAAGAAGACTTTCCGAGGCTTCGGGTCAATGCGCCCAGAACCCGTGAAGTGCCCCATGGGGGTTCCGGCCGCTCAAGTCGCACGCTCCTCTGCTGAGCCGATCAAGGGATATCGAGGTCGCTGAAATGCCTTCCAGCATCTAGAACTCCAGATCGCTGACCACGCGGTCCAGCCTGCCAGCGCACCATTGAAGTGGAGAGTAGAGTACTTCGCCGGTGTATTCGCGGAGTATCGCGCCTACGGTAAAGATCGTGGTCACGGTTTTCGTACCTTCCCGCGACGGACCTTGCTCATGAGTGAATCCTTCTGAATGCGGCCTGTTTAGGAAACGGGGGGGTTGCCTCGAGCAAGTTCACCCCTGCAGCCGACATCCTTGTGAACTGCAACATGGACGGCGCCGAAAGCGGCCGTACTTGCGTGCTAGACGCGCATTCAACTATATTGATCGGGCGTTAAGGAGCGATTCCCGACACATATCCGAGCCGAGCGTTCGCTGCCGCAGCCGCTGTCAGCGGGAACTGCGGCGCAACGACAGGAAGCCTATGATTCCCAAAACTGGGCCCGGCAGAAGCACCCAGGACGTTTTCATGCCCAGGTCCCCTAGCAACGTGGACACGAGGGTAATGGAAGCCACCGTCAGCGCAAATCCAATCGAGTTCTGAATGGCGAGTGCACCGCCGACCAAGGGCAGAGGGCATGTCTTGGCAGCTAACGCTGAAAACTGCGGGGAATCTGCGACAACTGCCGCTCCCCAAATCAAGAAAAAAACCAACAGGCAACCCCGTGACAGCGCGTCTGCCGCGAACGGCAAGAGAAAGCAGCACACTCCTGAAATCGCGAGAGCGCTGAGCGCGACGCGGGCACTATCTACCCAGCGGGTTAGCACGCCGCCGAAGACGCACCCAATGGCGCCAACCCCAATGATGGCGAAGGCCAGCGCTGAGATGCCCTGTGTTTCGAAAAGCGAAGGCAGGGGCGAGCGTGCAACGAGCATGGGTAGTATGGTCCAGAAGGCATAAAGCTCCCACATGTGCCCGAAATAACCTACCGCAATCGCTCTGAACTGGGGATCGCGAAACGCGTGCAATGGATTACCCGGATTCGGGCCGCCCGGGCGGCGCATCGGCAAGTGCGGTCCGTTACCCAAGTAGATGACCATGACTGCCGCAATACCTGCCAGCACCGAAGAGCCAGCCATGACGTACTGCCACGGCCATTGTGCGGCCATAATTCGCAAGCCATGCGGCAGCGCGCTCCCTAAGGTCAGCATGCCTACCAGCAATGCAAGCGCTGCCCCTGCTCTATCGGGGGCCCAGCTAATAATCAGCTTCATCCCAATCGGATAGACGCCAGCGAGACATACGCCCACAGCAAACCGAAGTGCGATTGCTGCGGAGAAATCCCCTGACAGACACGCGAACCACGCGTTGAAAGCAGCACCAAGCAGTGCCGAAAGGCAAAAAATTCGGCTCGCCGAGAACCTGTCCGCGAGTCCGAATACGGCGAATACCAGGGTACCCAGTATGAAGCCGCTCTGAACCGCCGCCGTGAGCATGCCAATGTTTGCGGCCGTCAGCCCCCACGTCCGGGCAAGATCGTCGGCCGCGCTGTTGGCGCTGAACCAAAGCGAGGTTCCGAACAATTGCGCGGTGGCTATTGTCAATACAGGGTCGAGACGAAGCCATCCCGACTTCAGAGCAGCATTTGAAGATTGAGCCATACTCTGGGAATGCATTCTGTTGCTGGGAGCGGACTTCAATCCGCGGTATCAGCCAGCGCAGCACCTTTGATCGGCGAGGGGAAACGATGGAGCACACGTATGCGCTACTGCTTCCGCGCACCATCCGGGTCAGCACGATGGTCGATGTTGAGCTGCATGAAGACAAGGTCCAGCCACTTGCCGAACTTCGTGCCAACCTCCTTCATCAGGCCGACCTGCTCGAAGCCCAGTTTTTCATGTAGACGGATCGAGCTCGCGTTACCTGCTTCGATCGCGCTGACTATGATGTGTTTGCCGAGTTCGCCCGCACGCTCGATAAGAGCTTTCATTAGCGAGCCGGCAATACCTTTGCCACGCTGGTCAGTTCGCACGTACACCGAGTGCTCCACGGTATGGCGATAGCCATCAAACGCGCGCCAATCCCCAAATGACGCATAGCCGACCACAACGCCCGTTGCGTCCAGCGCCACGAGAACCGGTAAGCCGGCCTTGCGCCGTGCGGAAAGCCAGTCCAAGCGATTGGCCACATCGACAAGGACCTCATTCCAGATTGCCGTCGTGTTCTCCACAGCATCGTTGTAGATCGCACATACCGCTTCCATGTCTTCTGGCGTGGCATCGCGAATCGTTATTTCGGTCATCATGTACCCCTTCAATATGGTCAAAGGTCTCCGCGCTGCCTGCTGGCGGCGGCATTGGATCCCTATGCGGTGGTCGAAATCAGGCGCTCGCCTACTCGTCCAGGAGCCAGATGCCGTGCTGCCTCAGCAGACATGCATCCACCCGGGCGCTCGAGGCAGCCGACTGCCCTAACACACGCGTCTGCCACCTCATCGCCCTTCTCTATCAAGAGTTTGGCGAAGAATCCGCGCATGTGCTCTTCAGCTCGAAAATTGTGCGGCGTCAGCACCATTGAAAACACCGGTGTGTCCGTTTCGAGTTGCACGCGCATCAACCCCTCCACGACGGCTTGAGCGACGAACTCGTGCCGATAGATGCCTCCGTCAACAACGAGCGCACTTTCAATAATCGCCGCATAGTCTCCGCGTGTCGCGATCCGTTTGGCGAACAGCGGAATTTCGAATGCTCCAGGCACTTCGAAGAAGTCTACGGCATCGGTAGACACCCCGAGTTGGACCATGCGGCGCAGGAATCCCTCAAGCGCGTTCTCCAGCAGGTCTTTGTGCCACTCCGCCTGAATGAATGCAACACGCGCCGCGCGGGAAAAAATGCTTGTCTTCATAACAATCTCCTAGCGGAGGGATCGCCTCCGCCCACATCACCCAGGTGTTATTGGGAAACCGGAGCCGTCAGACCCGGGCGCTCGCTTCGCCGCGTCAGCAAGGTTACGATGATCAACGTCGCGATGTTCAGTACCAGTGCGACAACGCCGACATTCACGTCCTTCAAAGCATCCGGCAGGAATGGAAAGAGCGAAGCCACCGACTGCTTAGTCAAAGACACCCACGCAACCGTCGCCTCTCCCACGGCAATGCTAGTCATTGCCGCGACCGGCGTCACCGGATTATTCCGCAGCGAACTCATCACAAGGACCGGGAACAACTGGGTGACGAACGCGTAAGCCATCAGCAGAAGTGCGACGATCGTCTTCCCGCCCTGGAGCGCGAAGAAGAGCCCGACTGCCATGATGCACGGTGCCATCCACTTACTCAGCTTTACGATCTCGGCGCTGCTGGCAGACGGGCGCAACGGACGATAGACGTTATTGGCCAGCAAGGTTGCCGATGTCATCAGAATCATGGAACCCGGCACTAGCGCTGTCAGAACGCCTGCCGCCCCGATGACACCAACAAACCATGGGTCGAAGGTTTGCAGCGAAATCTTCAACAGTGCCAGATCGATGTCGCTTCCTTTGAGCCCAGGAATCTGCAGGACTGCAGTAAATCCGACGAAGAAGATAAACAAGAGCATCAACTGGTAGATCGGCAGAACGTAGGCATTCTTGCGCAACACCACGTCGGTCTTTGCCGTGTAGGTCGCCATGAACATGTGTGGCCACATGTAGAAGCCGAGCGCCGAAAGCAGAACGGTCGAAACCAGCCACACCGGGCTTTCACCGGACTCGCGCAGGGCAAGAAAACCTGGCTTTGCTGCCTCGATGTCCGCAAACATCTGCCCGACGCCACCGTGGTAGTGGAACGGCAGATAGAGGCCGAGGAACACGGCGACAAACATGACCAGGATGTCCTTGACCACCGACGTCCACGCGGACCCGTGTACGCCGGAGATGGCCACGTACAAGGCCACCACAATGGCACCGATCCACATGCCGTGGCTGGAGTCGATGGCGCCATACGATGCAACGCTCACGATAATGCCAAGCCCCTTGAGCTGCAACACCAGGTATGGCATCAGTGCCACGATGCCGACAACGGCGACCAGGATGCCCAGTGGCCGGCTGTCATACTTCGACGCGAAGAAGTCGGATTGAGAGATCAGGTTCTTCGCTTTGGCATAGCGCCAGATCAGCGGTAACAGCCAGTACGACAGGACAAAGCAAAGGCTTCCATAGCCCAGCATGTAGTAGGCCGGACCACCGTGGCCATATGCGTATCCACTCGCGCCAAGGAAGACGAACGTCGTGTAGATTTCACCGGCCATCAACAGGAACACGATTGCCGTGCCGAAGCCTCGGCCGCCCACCGCCCATTCCTCCAGGCTCATCTTTTTTCCTCGCCTGGCCAGCAAACCGAGCGCAAGTGCCAGGGCAATGGCACCAAAAATGAAGATCAGGGCGCTGTTCATACGTGCTCCTCAGCCGCGGTCCCGCGATCGTCGTGCGCCTTACTATCGCTGTGAAAGATGATCGCCATCACAACTGACGTGAGTACGAGATTGAGGGACAGCCAGCCCAGCAGAAAGGGCATACCGAGAATCTGGGGGGGTAACGCGGTTCAGAAAGAACGGGCCTATCAGCACGCCTGCGGCGGGTAGCAAGGCTAGTAAATGGATGGGGCGCATCTGCATCTCCTTTGGTGGCAATAAACTTCCTACCCCGCTCAAGTTGGTGACCGAAGGTACCAACGTGAACGGGCCGGATTGGGCGGAACGTTGTTGTGCTTTCTGGAGTTGTCCTGGTGTTCGTCGCTTCAGGCGTCGGCCATCACGTGTGAAATGCTTTTCACGTTCGTGTAGCACTCGAGCCCTTCGATGCCTCCTTCGCGTCCGTACCCGCTTTCCTTCACGCCACCGAATGGCGTTTCCGACACGGCGGAAGTCAGGTGATTGATTGCGAGGTTGCCCACCTCCAGCTCGTCGCCAAGGCGATAGGCGGCCGCTGCAGAGCGAGTGAATGCGTATCCGGCAAGGCCATAAGGCAGGCTGTTGGCACGTTCGATGGCTTCGTCGAGCGATTCGACAGGGGCAATCAGGCTCAGAGGCCCGAATGGCTCTTCTAGCATCGCGCGGGCGGTGGACGGGACATCGGCAAGTGCGGTGAACGGGAACATGTATCCTGCGCCCGGCAATGGCTCCCCACCGCAAAGCAGGCGAGCTCCTTGATGGATCGCGTCTTTCACCAACTCGTCAAGGCAGGCAAGTCGCCGCTCATTTGCGACAGGTCCGATATCACTGCTCGGCTCCAGCGCATGCCCCACCCGGATCCGGGCACCGTACCGAGCAAATGCTTCGACAAACCTGTCGTAGACCTTGCGATGAACGAAGAAGCGCGTAGGGG
Source organism: Cupriavidus neocaledonicus (assembly GCF_000372525.1). GTDB lineage: Bacteria > Pseudomonadota > Gammaproteobacteria > Burkholderiales > Burkholderiaceae > Cupriavidus > Cupriavidus neocaledonicus. Next base: position 4,652 of record NZ_AQUR01000048.1, on the reverse strand, counting down.
CAACGCATATCTGCCCGGCGTTGTTCAATTTCCCCTTTACGCAGGCGAGGGCTGCCGCGTCGGGATCGGCATCATCGCAAACGATGACCGGCGCGTGACCGCCCAACTCCAGAATCGCCGGCTTCATGTGTTGGGCTGTCAGGCCGGCCAGGTGCTTCCCCACGAGCGTGGAGCCAGTAAACGTGACGGCACGGACGACCGGGCTGGCGACCAGGACGACGAGATCATCCCCGGCTCTCCAAATACCAGGTTCAGCACACCAGCAGGAAGTCCGGCATCGCGGTAGGCCTGGGCCAACATCACGGCTCCCGCAGGCGTTTCCTCAGCGGCCTTGAGAATGATCGAACATCCGGCAGCGAGGGCACCACCCACCTTGCGCGCGGGAGAACTCATCGGGAAGTTCCATGGCGTGAATGCGCCAATCACGCCAATGGGTTCGCGGATCACCGTATGCCGCATGGGCGGCTCTGCCGGGATCACACGTCCGTACAACCGCTTGCCTTCGTTCGCATCCCATGTCATCAAGTCACAACCACGCAGCACCTCAGCGCGCGCCTGCGCCAGGGTCTTGCCTTGCTCCAGGGCAATGGCGGTCGCAATGGCCTCGACTCGTTCGAGAATCAAGTCAATCGCCTTCAGCATGATCTCGGCGCGCCGTGCGGGCGACGTGCGACGCCAGATCTTCAGACCATCGGCCGCGGCCGACAAGGCATCGTCGAGGTCTGCAGTCGTTGCGATTGGCACAGTGCCGATGGTTGTTTCGTCCGATGGGTTGATAACGGGCCGACCGGGCGCGCTGCGCCACTTGTCGGCGATCAGCATTCGAATTTCCGGATAGGAAGTCATGTGCATTGCCTGCTGGAGATAAGGAGAGATCGAAGCCATTCAGTCGCCTGCGATGGGGACGCCCGTGACACCTGGCGCGCACACGGCGCATCGGGAAGGACGAGCGTGTCCGACATGGGCGCGTAGCGCCCATGTGCGACCTGACGTCTCGGGGGTTTTGGAGCTGGACCTAGGCGGCTACGGCGCCTTTCACAGCCGGCGCTTCGACACTATGGAAGTTGCGCCCAAAGTAGATCAAGGCGTCGCGATCATTGCGCGTCCGCACGGCTTTGATCTCACAGAGAAACATGGTGTGCGTGCCAACGTCCATCATGGATGCGACTTCGCAGTCCAAAGCGCTGACGGTGCCGGCAATCACGGGGGCACCGGTCACCAGCCGATCCCATTCCACATCGGCAAAACGCTCCTCGACCGAGACGCTCTTGCTCGAGAACCGGATAGCCGCGTCTTGCTGATCCGCTGCGAGAACATTGACGCAAAGGCAGCCGTTCTCACGCACAACCTCGTTGTTCTTGCTGCCACGATTGATACAGACAAGCAGAGTTGGCGGCTCGTCCGTGATGCCGCACACTGCCGATACTGTGCAGCCGGCCAGTCCACCTTCGCCGTTACTAGTGATGATGTTGACCGCGGCCCCTAGCCCGGCCATGGCTTCTCGGAACGATGTTTTGTCTACCATAGTGCTCCCCTTAGCTTGGGGCCTCATAGTTTGTGAAGGACGTGCTGCGCGGATTACCGCACAGCGGCGCGTGCCTTGGCTGCGGCATGGGTGACCGGCAGGCGTGCATGACCGAACAGCTTTTCGCGATACGTACCTTCGCGATAGGCGGTCTTGTACACGCCGCGCTCCTGCAGGAGCGGTACCAGCAGATCGATGACGTCGTCGAGACATTCCGGAGCCACCGTACGCGACAGGTTGAACCCTGCTACACCGGTCTCGTTGGTCCACTCGATCATCAGGTCAGCGATCTGTTCGGCAGAGCCGACCCACGGTGCCTGGCGGCTACCCAGCGGCATCTGTTCGAGCAGCTTGCGCAAGGTCCATTGGGCCCCTGCGCTGCGAGTCATGGCTTCCACGTTGGAAACGATCGCCTGGCTCTTGCTCACATCGATCGGCTCGTCGAGGTCGTAGCGCGAAAAATCGATGCCAAGCGAACTGGCTGCGTGTGCGAGTGCGCCTTCCGAACTCACATATCGCTTGTATTCCTCGTACTTCTCCTGCGCTTCCTTTTCGGTGCCACCAATGATCAGCGTCGCTCCCAGGAATGCCTTGACATCGTCCGCGATGCGGCCAAAGGCCACAGCCTTCGCGCGGATGTCGTCGACGATGGTCTTGACGCCGTCCTTCTTCTGGCCATTCACGAAGACGCATTCAGCGTGCGTCGCGGCAAACTGCCTGCCACGCGTCGAGGAGCCTGCCTGGTAGAGCACCGGTGTCCGCTGCGGCGACGGAGCGCATAGGTGCATCGCATTTACCTTGTATTGACGACCGCGATGGTGGATCACGCGAACCTTCGACGGGTCTGCGTAGATGCCTCTGGCCTTGTCGTTGATGACCGCGTCGTCATCCCAGCTTCCTTCCCAGAGCTTGTACACCAACTCCAGGTACTCGTCGGCCAGATCGTAACGGTCATCGTGCGCAACCTGCCCGTCGAGGCCGATGGCTCGCGCCGCGCTGTCCAGATAGCCAGTCACGATGTTCCAGCCGATGCGCCCACCTGTCAGATGGTCGAGCGTCGACATGCGGCGGGCAAACAGGAACGGCTGCTCGTAGGTGAGGTTGGCCGTAACGCCGAACCCCAGATTGCGTGTGACCGCGGCCATGGCCGGAATCACTAACATTGGGTCGTTCACCGGCACCTGCACGGCGTTTTGAACAGCCGCGTTGGCGTTACCACCGAAGACGTCATAGACCCCAACGACATCGGCAAAGAAGATGCCATCGAACAGCCCACGCTCAAGTTTCTTGGCGTAGTCCACCCAGTATTGAACCTCGCTGTACCGGCTCGATTCATCACGGGGATGGGTCCACAGTCCCTGCTGGATATGACCCACGCAGTTCATCTCAAATGCGTTCAGGTGGATTTCACGACTCATTTCTACTCCTAGTTGTCGAGAGAGACTTGGAAGGAAGGTATCCCCCCATGCCGTTTACTATAGTAAACAATCGAGCATGAAAAAAGACATTTCGGCCGGAGGTAAACCCCTAGATGGGATCTGAGTTTATGCAGCCTTCGGTTCTAGCTTCAAGCGCAACCGCTTCGATCCGCCTGGCCGCGTCTGGTGGCAGTTGCTCGAAGAAGGCGCGCCGTCTCGCGCGAGCAGCCCTGACAGATCCAGAGCACTTGCTGCCGCTCGGATCGACTACCACCGTGGCAAAGCGATGGCCTTTGTGCAGCGCGAATTCGTCCATGGCTAGGGAACGAATGCCGGCATGTGGCAATTCAGCCCCCCAAATTCTTCGAAAACTAAAGAAAAAACGCCCGACGAAACGTCGGGCGCTATAAGGGACGCATTGTCGGGGGATACATACAACCGACTTGGGTGCACCTAACTGGCGCACCCCGATGAACATACTAATCGCAGCCCACAAAAAGTATTATCAGATCTTCTCGAATTTCCACCAAGGATTTTCTGATATGGCACTAGCCCGCAAGCCCACAACATGAGTGCGAACCTATCTAGCCCCTCCAGCTCTGCTTGTCACAGGTGGAAACACATACCAGCCACCGTCGCAGTGCCGGAAGAACATGATCGACAGCGTACCAGTAGCGCGGTTGCACTCCACACAAACAAAGCGGCTGCGGCAGTCTCGCAGGCGGCCCGTACCGATAACGCGGGGCGGCTTCCCTACCGACGGTGTAAGCCATTTTTCAACCATTGAACGTAACGACTTCTCTGCTGCCATGCTTCCTCCATTGACGGATAGTTGATGGCAATATCGAATGCATTCTGTGCTTTCGTAATGCCACTACAGGCGAAGCGCACGATCCAACGCCGTCCTTTGCGGGCGATAAATGGCATCGGGTTCGCCCGATTACATTTAATTAACGCCCCTAATATCCCCGACGACATAGTCGGACCGACATTTCCCGCATGAATTAGGCAGTACACTGAGATCCATCGTGACAAACGGCTAAATTCCGAGCCAACCCATTGATGCATCCCATGGACTGAGCGCATGACCTCAAGAGGCAAACGGGCACACTACCGTTTCTTAGTTCGACGTCTGCAAGGAAATCATTCCGCGAAATCCATTCCACTGCGCTGAATGCCTTATCCTCGACAGAAGGTCGCGCGTCAGCCGCGCCGCGCTTTGCCATGATTTCTGTATAACGCGGGTAGCTACCCGTCGGGCTATTCATTTTCGAACTGCCTGGCTCAATAGAGACACATCAAGCCGATCAATAGGAGAACATCTCCGCCGGCCATGGGCGAGAATCGCGGACAGGAAAAACGCCGGACGTGAACTCCAGCCGCACCAAGCGAAGCGTTGGTGGGTAAAAAAAGGGTTCTTCGCAGAAAACCGTGGCCCGAAAGAGCACATTTTGTATGCTGATGTCTGTTTCTTCAGGTATCAGGGGGATGTGTGCTGGATCGCAAGACGCTGCAAGCACTGGGTTGCTGGAAGGGCTACCGGCTGGAGCGCGTGGAATGGCCGGAGGGAGAGAGCCGTACGCTGTCGTTGTACTTGAAGCCGGTCAGCAAGGTCATGCATTGCGAGGAGTGTGGCGCGCGCTGCCATCAGGTGCATGAGACAGTGGTCAGGCGAGTCCGGGACCTTCCGCTGTTCGAGTATCGGGTCG
>NZ_AQUR01000047.1 GCF_000372525.1 Cupriavidus neocaledonicus | reverse complement strand
AAACCGATATGCCGCGATGGTTTGCGACCAGTCATCGCATGCGCCGGGGATGCTCGCCGTCGGCAGAGCCGCAAACCGCTTGAGCAGCTCCTTGGCGCGCCGATCCCGCCCCGGATCACCAAGATCCAGACTCTCGAATTCCTCGTCCACCCATGCCCCCGACTCGTTGCTCATTGCTGCGCGAAAATCCGAGAGTAAACGCGAGTCTGGCGAAGTTAACAACCCCCTTACCTCGAAATTCCCGGGACTTCAAGCTCCAAGCCTCGCCGCGGAGACGGTCCTACTTCCGTATAAGGGGATGCCTCAAAAGACCGCTTTCTCTCTTTGGAGCACACTATGATCGAATCCCTTAAACAAAGCGGTACGAAACGCACATGGCGTCGCATTCGCGTGAGGGGCAGCTGGCTGCCAGACCATGCCTTTGTGTGGGCGTATTGGAACGGCACCATGTGGAACGGCTTTACTGTCCCGATGTTTACCAGCCAGGACGCCAGCAATCTCTGTGCGGTGATGCCGAGCCTCGTGTACGTTGAGGCTCGCCAAGTCTTTGCTTTTCCTTTGCTGTGCCGTCTTCGCTTGCTGCGCCGCCCAGCCGACCTCGCCGAATACCTGTCGGGGTTTCGAAGCGCTGTGGCTGGATATTGCCGGAACTGTCACGGTCGTCCGGGTCCGCCCAGTCACGATTGCGGAGAGCGGCGGCATGATGTCCGCGAAAGGCCAACACCATTTGTCAAAGCTAAATTGAAATCTATGGTCAGCCCGATCTTTGCAAGGTTGAGGTCGATGATCTGTGGCTTGCCTAAATCTATCCAGAGTCTGCTTGGAGATTGCTCTCCCGCTCCACGATGAAAGTCGCGCCCGGTAGTATTAAAAATGTCCGCACTTTGTGGTAGCTATACAATTTGTCAGGGTGTCCACCGGGCCACTGGGCCGTTGGGTCATCAATGTCAACGTCGCAAAGCCTGAATTAACAAATAATCCTGCGCGGTCAGCCCACCTTCAGCTCGCCGCGGCCACGGGGATTTGGTAATCACTGCGGCGGTACAGCAACGCCCACGCTATGCTTGCAAGCTTATTGGCCAAGGCACACGCGACGACGTTTGGATGGCGCCGTACGAGCATCTTCCGAAGCCAATCCCCAAGCCCATCCGTTCGTCGATGAAGACGTGTCATTACAGAGCATGCGCATTGAATCAGCAGGCAACGTATGCTTTTGTCGCCTCGCTTACTGATACCGAGCAGAGCCGGGCGACCGCCAGTACTGTATTGCCGCGGCACTAGCCTTATCGATGCGGCAATGTCACGCCCGGAGCGAGAATTCTTTGCATCCCCCAGTTCAGCGGCCAACAAGCTGTCGGTAATGGCTCCAATGCCCGGGATGGCAAGCAGGCGCAGAGCGTTGTCGTCTTCCTTAAGCTGCTGCGACAGTTCCGCTTGACCTGGTCGTCAAGGCACTTGAGCGGGACCCAGAAACCAGCGTCGATCATGATCCGGCGCACCGTCTCGGTGGCCAGGTCGATGCCATGGCGCTCGCGCAGCTTCTCGGCGGCGAGCGTCGGGCCGAAGTCGGCGTAGCTGCCGCGAATCAGGCCGCGCACGCGGGACTCCAGCCCCGACGGCAGCTGGCGGTTGCTGTCACGGCCGCGCTTACGCGAGCCCAGGCCACTCGGACCATCCTCGCGGTAGCGCAGCACCAGCCGTTCCACCTGGCGCCGCGACAAGCCGAGCTTCTCGGCGGCGCGCCAGACCGCCAGGCCATGGTCGACCACGGCCTGAATCACCTTGAGCCGATCGAGTTCGCGCATCGTCGTCGTGATGGTCTCGGGCTTGCGCATCGCGGCCTCCAGTCTCGGACAGACGGAAAGCCGCCAGCATGCCAGCCTGGGCAAGGGGGTACGTCATTTCTATTTGGCTCAAATGCGACATTACTATTTGGGGCCAACACGTGCTGTCAAAGCTAAATTGAAATGTCCGGTCTCTGGCTAAGTTGAAATGTCCGGTTGATCGGCTATTGGGGTGAGCGTAGGGCGGTAGTGCTGTCCTGACGTGACTGAGTCCAAGCCGTGCTGCCTGAGCCCTGTTGAACTGCCAGCGCAAGCTGAATCAGTTTTCCGTTCCGTTAAGCGGCCACGGCTGCTCCTGCAGCCTTTGCAACGCTTCCAACATATCGTTCTGGCCGAGCGACCGCTGCGATTTCTTGCCGGGCGGCCGTCCACGCTTGCGCGGAACCCCCTCCGTGCCAGGCACAGAGAGCGAACGCGTGTTATCGCGCTTCTCCTGCACGTATTGCGCCAACTGCAGCACATGTCCCAGGCGCTTGTTGTCCACGATCGCGCCCTGGTCCACTTCCGACAGCCGGTCATAGGTGGTGTAGGGCAGGGCGGCGCCATTAGCCCGCGGCTCGATCCTGCCATCTGGGTAGTGATAGACGTCGATGTAGCAGCCAGCCAGCTTGCGATGCTCCGGCGGGTCCGCCAGCAGGTAGAGCATCTTGTCGTACTGGATCGTCAGGCTCTTGGACACGCAGCGTGGCTCGCGCCACGCGAAGATCAGATCCAGATTCTCGTCCGGTCGCAGCGGTCGATGGGCGTTGTGGTTGTTGCGCGGCACCTTGGCAAAGCGCGCGTTGTAGTCGGCGATGAACTCCGCCATGAAGCCATTGGCCGCCTCCATGGTGCTGATGCCACGCAGGCGCAGCTCCTTGACCAGCCGGTCCTGCAAGGTCAGGTGTGTCCGTTCCACGCGGCCTTTTGCCTGGCTGCTGTTGGCGCAGATGCCTTCGATGTTCAGTTCGAACAAGGCCCGCGCAAACTGCGTATGGCCGTCGCCGCTAGTTGCTCCTTGCTTGTTGACCCGGAAAACGCTGGCCTTGTCACTGTAAAACGCCACCGGCTTGCCGTGGCGCTCCAGGTAGGCGCGGGTCGCCGCGAAGTACGTGAACGTGGCCTCCGAATGGGTAAAGCGCAGCTCCATGATCCGGCTGGTGGCGTCGTCGACATAAACGAGCAGCGTGCAGGCAGGCGCGCGTTCCTCAAACCAGCGGTGATCGCAGCCATCAATCTGAATCAGTTCGCCATAGCAGGCGCGCCGATTACGAGGCTGATAGACCTTGAGCGGGCGCTGTTTGCGCGGTACCCACAGGCCGGCAACCATCATCAGCCGCCGGACCGTTTCCTTCGCCAGAGTGAGCCCGTGTGCTTCGCGCAGCTTCTCGGCCGCCAGGGTCGGGCCGAAGTCGGCATAGTGTTCCCGGATCAGGCCGAGCGCTGCGGCTTCGCGCTCGCCAGACAGACGGTTGTTGCTGGGTCGGCCGCGCTTGCGCGAGACCAGCCCGGCTGGGCCTTCCAGCCGGTAGCGCTCCAGTAACCGCCGCAGCTGCCGGTCAGTGATCTCCAATCGTTCGGCGGCCACGCCAGGCCGCAACTGACCATCCATGACCGCCTGGACGGTCTTGAGCCTGTCAATCTCGCGCATGCTTAGAGACCGTTTCAAAAAGACCCCGAGGGGGCTGTTAACCTTTTCGGCAAGCTGTTAACCTTGGCCATCTGAACGATGGGAACCGAGGGGATGAGCGCGCCGATCATCGATGACGAGCTGTGGGCACTGATCGAACCTTTGCTGCCGCCGCCGAAGCCGCGACGCAAGAAATATCCAGGCCGCCTTCCGGTTTCGGATCGAGCTGCGCTGAACGGCATCTTGTTCGTGTTCAAGACCAGCATACGCTGGTGCGACCTGTCGACCAAGTTGGGATTCGGTTCGGGTCCGACCTGCTGGAGGCGCTTGCGCGACTGGCAGAAGGCTGGCGTGTGGAAGCGATTGCACGAACTATTGCTGGCGAAGCTTCGCGAGGCCCACGAACTCGATTTCTCACGAGTAGCCGTCGATTCATCGTCGGTGCGAGCCGTTGGGGCGGGCGAAAAACTGGCCCGAACCCCACGGATCGCTCGCGACCAGGTTCCAAGCACCACATCCTCGTCGATGCAAATGGCGTCCCAATCAGCGCAATCCTGACCGGGGCGAATCGCAACGACGTCACCCAATTGCTGCCGCTCGTCGACGCGATCCCGCCCATTCGCGGCGTGCGCGGCCGACCGCTTCAGAAGCCAAAAGTCATCTACGCAGACCGAGGCTATGACTCCGAGCCACATCGTCAGCGGCTTCGCGAGCGCGGCATCAAGCCGGTGCTTGCCAAACGCCGGACTGAGCACGGTAGTGGTCTGGGCAAGTTCCGCTGGGTTGTCGAACGTACCCAAGCGTGGCTTCACAACTTTCGTCGTCTTCGCATTCGCTTCGAACGTCGAGCTGACATTCATGAAGCGCTCCTCAAGTTCGGCTGAATTCGATGCACCTGGTATTTCCAGTAGGCGTCCATGGTTGGGCCGAATGAGTCTTTCCCCTTGTCCCAGTGGTGGATTTTGATGCCTTCGTAGGTGTCGTAGGGAAATCCACAAGGAACTGGCACCTTGTTGCGACGCCCAGATCCGGGCCTCGAAATCCAATGGAGTACCCGCCATTCCTTACGCTCCCACTGCTTTGCAGTGCAGCATGACTATATCGCCATGCCCGCTGGCATTACATTTGCACAAGGGAATGCGCTCCGGATCTGCGGCCTTTCGCAACCGGGACTGCAAAGCAAGAAGGACATGACATCCACCAAGGAGAATATCCCATGGCGCTTTTGGAACGCGCAGCGTGGTACGACATTGCCCGCACAACGAACTGGACGCCGACGTACGTCGCCGAGTCCGACCTTTTCCCGGAGGTCATGGCAGGGGCACAGGGCGTGCCCATGGAAGTCTGGGAAACCTATGACGAGCCCTACAAGACATCGTATCCAGAATATGTCCGCATTCAGCGCGACAAGGACGCTGGCGCCTACTCCGTGAAGGCCGCGCTGGAGCGCAGCCGCATGTTCGAGAACGCCGATCCCGGCTGGCTGTCTATCCTGAAGGCACATTACGGCGCCATCGCGCTCGGCGAATACGCAGCGATGAGCGCCGAGGCACGAATGGCCCGCTTCGGCCGCGCGCCAGGGATGCGCAACATGGCGACGTTTGGCATGCTTGACGAGAACCGTCACGGGCAATTGCAACTCTACTTTCCGCACGACTACTGCCCAAAGGATCGTCAGTTTGACTGGGCGCACAAGGCCTATCACACCAACGAATGGGCCGCGATCGCTGCCCGCAGTACCTTCGACGACCTATTCATGTCGCGCAGCGCGATCGAGATCGCCGTGATGCTTACGTTTGCCTTCGAAACCGGTTTCACCAACATGCAGTTCCTCGGGCTGGCGGCCGATGCGGCGGAAGCCGGCGACTTTACGTTCGCCAGCCTCATTTCAAGCATCCAGACGGACGAGTCACGGCACGCGCAGATCGGCGGCCCGGCACTGCAGATCCTGCTGGCCAACGGGCGCAAGGAGCAGGCGCAGCAGCTCGTGGACGTGGCCATTGCACGCGCATGGCGCCTGTTCTCCCTGCTGACCGGCACGTCGATGGACTACGCTACGCCGCTGCAGCATCGCAAGGAGTCATTCAAGGCGTTCGTGACGGAATGGATCGTCGGCCAGTTCGAGCGCACCCTGATAGACCTCGGTCTCGACCTGCCCTGGTACTGGGACCAGATGATCAATGAGTTCGACTACCAGCACCATGCTTACCAGCTGAGCATCTGGTTCTGGAGGCCAACCATCTGGTGGAATCCGGCCGCCGGCATGACGCCGGACTGCCGTGATTGGCTCGAAGAAAAGTATTCCGGCTGGAATGACACGTTTGGCAAGGCCTGGGACGTCATCATCGACAACCTGCTCGCGGGCAGGAAGGAGCTCACCGTCCCCGAGACGTTGCCCATTGTGTGCAACATGAGCCAGTTGCCAATCTGCGCGGTGCCGGGCAGTGGCTGGAACGTCAGGGATTATCCGCTCGAGTACAACGGCCGCACGTACCACTTCAATTCCGAGATCGACCGTTGGGTTTTCCAACAGGACCCCGTGCGTTACCGCGACCACCTGACCCTGGTCGACCGTTTCCTCGCCGGGCACATCCAGCCGCCCGACCTGGGGGGGGCACTCCTGTACATGAACCTCGCCCCCGGCGAGATTGGCGACGACGCACACCATTGCGCATGGGTGGCGGCATACCGCCGCCAGCGCGAACAGAACAAGACCGCCTGATGCGGCCATCAGATGGATAATGACATGGCACTGTTTCCAGTGATTTCGAATTTTCAATACGACTTCGTGCTGCAGCTCGTCGCCGTCGATACGGAGAACTCGATGGACGAGGTAGCGGCGGCCGCCGCGCACCATTCAGTCGGCCGTCGCGTAGCGCCTCAGCCCGGCAAGGTCTTGCGGGTGCGGCGCCAGGGGAGCGACCATTTCTATCCCCGCGACGCCCGGCTCGGCGACACCGATATCAAGCCGATGGAGTCACTCGAATTCATTTTTTGCGATGCATAAGGACACCAAAAATTTCCAGACAGTCTCCACACTCGACGAGCTGTGGGAAGGCGACATGGCCGAGGTCGTGGTGGACAGCCACGTCATCGTACTTGTCCGCCCACGAAGCGGCACGCCACGCGCATTCCAAGGCATCTGCCCGCACCAGGACATTCCGCTCGTAGAGGGAAATTTCGACGGGCGCGTACTGATGTGCCGGGCCCACCAGTGGACATTCGACGCCAACACAGGCAGGGGCATCAACCCCAGTGGATCCCGTCTCGCAGAGTATGCCATCAGGGTAGATGGTGACGACATACTTATCGCTGTCGAAGGCGTCGAACCACTGTTCGCCAATTGCTGATATTGCAAAGGAATCGATCATGAGCAGGGATCACAACACCGCCGAGGCGTACCGAAATAACCGCGTCGGCCCCGTGCTTCGCGCCAGCAGCATCACGTCCGGCGTCATCGAGGCCGCGCGGGAAGACAATCCGGGTAAGGAGATCCGTGTCGACGACAAGCTCGCATACGTGCGCATCGACACCGACGGCGAACTGATCCTGCGCCGAGCTACGCTGGAGGATACGCTGGGCCGCCCGTTCAGGATGTCCGAGCTGGAGGTCAACCTCAGCTCGTTCGCGGGCCGCATCGAGACCACGGACGACTACGTCCTCTTCTATTACAAAAAGACGCTGTAACCGGAGACGAGCATGACTACTCAACCGGACGTCCTCAAGCCGCTAAAGACCTGGAGCCACCTGGCCGCGCGGCGGCGCAAACCAAGCGAGTACGAGATCGTCTCGACGAATCTGCACTACACGACCGACAACCCCCACGCGCCGTTCGAACTCGATCCGAATTTCGAGATGGCGCAGTGGTTCAAGCGTCACCGCAACGCCTCGCCGCTGAAACACGCTGACTGGAACGCCTTTCGGGACCCCGACGAGCTCGTCTACCGCACCTACAACATTCTGCAGGACGGTCAGGAAACCTATGTGTCCGGTCTGCTGGACCAATTTTCCCAGCGCGGCCACGACTCCATGCTGGAGCACTCCTGGGCCGGCACGCTGGCGCGACTGTACACGCCGGCACGTTATCTGTTCCACACACTGCAAATGGGATCGGCCTACGTGACGCAGATGGCCCCCGCCTCCACGATCTCGAACTGCGCCGCCTACCAGACCGCCGACTCGCTGCGTTGGCTCACCCACACCGCGTATCGAACGCGAGAGCTGTCTCAGATCTTCAGCGACGTGGGCTTTGGCACCGACGAGCGCAGATGCTGGGAGCAAGATCCGGCCTGGCAGGGTTGGCGCAAGCTGGCCGAACACGCGCTCGTTGCATGGGACTGGGCAGAGTCCTTCGTCGCCTGCAGTCTAGTATTGAAGCCGGCGATGGAGGAAGTGGTCTTGCGCGGGCTTGGCGAGGCGGCGCGCCACAACGGCGACACCCTGCTCGGCTTGCTGACTGACGCGCAGCTTGCCGACGCCCAGCGGCACCGGCGCTGGGCCGGCGCGCTCGTCCGCATGGCCCTGGAGACCCCAGGCAATCGTGACGTGCTGGCCGGCTCGATTTCCCGGTGGGCGGGGCTCGCGGACGATGCGATTGCGGCCTACGGCGCGGCGTTGCCCGACGCGCCGAACACGAAGGCACGTGCCTGCGCGGCCGTGCGCGATTTCTGGGACATCATCGGCCTGGCGGGCCTGTAACGCAAGAAGTGTCGGGAGATGCGACTCGACAGCCAGCATTGGAGCCCTATGAAATGCCAGATCGATCCGAAGGCGGCGCGACGTTCACCGTAGACGCGGAAGAAGACACTCTGCTGCGCAGCCCCGCGCGCCGGCATGACCTGCCAGCGGCGGTTCGAGGCGCGTCCACTTCTTCTATGGCGCCCGGCGCTCCTATCGACGTCCTGGAGAAACTCGCCGAAGACGAGCGCCTTGCGCGCTGTCGGTGGTACTGTCCGTACCGCAGAGCGCCTGGAAGAGTCCAACGGGTTTTCGAGCGTACGCTGACAGCTCGGCTCGGCAGTTACGACTTCTATATTTGCAGGCCTCCTTGAGCGAAACCGCGCAGGTGCTCCCGATGCACCAGGTGCGGACCCAATCCACCCAAGTTTAGCCGTCAATAGAATCGCGATTTGCCCCCGCGAACGCTTGACATGTGACGAGGTTCGAGCGGCCGCCGCCCTGCTTGCGCTGGCTGTTTAGCGCAAGCAGGGCGGCGGCCAATAGAGGATCGCTTCTCGATCTTCGCTTGGCTCTCATGCCCCTGACCGATTTGTTCGCTTCGCTTACCGAATATCTGCACACCAAGGTCTTTCACGATCTTGCTCGCCATCCCGAACGACCCTCCGCATTCACCCGTCAGCGCAAGCTCACTCTGCCGACACTGATCGCCTTCATGCTTGGCAACTTGCGCATGGGCGTACAAGCCGAACTCGATCAATTCTTCGCCGCGCTCGCGCGCCAGAACATCTTGCGCCGTTGCGTCAGTGAACAAGCCTTCGCCCAGGCTCGCAGCAAACTCAGCGGCGATGTCTTTGCTCACCTCAATGACTGGCTGCTTCGGCAGGTGTCAGACCATTTGCCGCGCTGGCATGGCTTTCGGCTAGTCGCCGCGGACGCCTCACACCTGCGTTTCGCCATCCGCCACAGCCATCTGCCTCGAGCCGCCACTCGCGATCAACTCGCCTTCGGCCTATACCTGCCCGGGGCCGAGATCATGCTCGCCGCCTCACTGCACAGCGTGCACGAGAACGAACGCCAGATCCTGTTCGAGCATCTGGACCGCCTGCAATCCGACGACTTGCTCTTGCTCGATCGCGGCTACCCCGCCCGCTGGCTGGTGGCCGTGCTCAACCAACGAAAAATCCCTTTCTGCATGCGCGCCGACGGTAGCGGCTTTGCTGCCGTGCGGCACTTCGTCCGCTCCGGTCGCGACGAGGCCATCGTCACGCTCCCGGCTCCAGCCCGAAATGACGCGCGCGACTATGAGTGTGCGGCTACTCCGCAGACCGTCCGGCTGATCCGGCAGATCTCGCCAGCCGGCAAGGTGCGCGTGCTCATCACCAATCTGCTCGACATGCACCACTATCCGGCTGCCACCTTCCGCGATCTCTATCACCAGCGCTGGCGCCTCGAGGAGGCGTTCAAACGCCTCAAACACCGCATGGCACTCGAACATCTGTCCGGCCTCTCGCAGTTGGCCGCCAGGCAGGACTTCGGCGCCAAAATCCTATGTGACAACCTGCACGCCCTATGCTGCCTCACCGCCGCGCAGGAACATGACATTGACTCGGACCATCGGATCAACCGTACCTACGCCATTACCGCGCTCAAACCTGTCCTGCCTGCGGTTCTGCTCGGCCTGCGCTGGGCCAGGGCTGCTCTGAATGAGACCTTGGCCTTGATCGCAACACGTATCCATCGCGTGCGACCGGATCGCGCCAAGCCCCGTCCGCCTCGCCAGAAGCCTCATCATGCTGCCTATAAGGCTTGTTGATGCTTACAGTAACTTGGGTGGATTG
>NZ_AQUR01000046.1 GCF_000372525.1 Cupriavidus neocaledonicus | reverse complement strand
CGGATCACCAAGATCCAGACTCTCGAATTCCTCGTCCACCCATGCCCCCGACTCGTTGCTCATTGCTGCGCGAAAATCCGAGAGTAAACGCGAGTCTGGCGAAGTTAACAACCCCCTTACCTCGAAATTCCCGGGACTTCAAGCTCCAAGCCTCGCCGCGGAGACGGTCCTACTTCCGTATAAGGGGATGGGTTGAACGCACCAACGACCAAGGTCTTCCATCCACCGACGCTCTCTTCGGCAATGAGTATCCTTGGCGGAATCTACATAGGGCTGTTTTTTTAGATAGCCGATAACCGCGTTGACGTCCTTGGCCGCATCCATACCGCTTGCCACGGCATCGCATCCGTGCCGACGGAGGTAGCCTTCCGAATTACCATAGCCACGCATCATGGGCTCGGCCACGACATATCCGCGCGACAGCAAATAGCCCGTCGCAAAATTAAAACGAAATCGTGTGGTTTTCCAGGAATGAGCCGTGGTTTAGTACCGCAAGAAATGGACTCGGACCCGGCCGGGTGTACAGCGTGACTTCGAGCTTGACCGGATCGTCGGGATTTCCTTCCACCAGAATCACCCGCTCGCTTTTCTGCACGACCTCTGGAAGATGCTGCTTCGGTTCCCTCTCAGCGAGGGGCGCACAGGCCGCGACGAGCAAGGCCCCCGAAGGCCAGAAGCAAAGAGAGATGCTTTGACATGGATTTACTTTCTCCCTTCGCAAATGCCGTGGCGGTTTCGTTCATCGTTCCACCTGTACATTGTTCATGCCAAGCCGCCCCAGGCTGCCCGCCAGCCGCAACCGCGTGGCTTTCCAATCGGCCAGTGCCTGTACGCGCTGCTGCTTGGCATTGGCCAGCGCCGTTTGCGCATTCAGCAGTTCGAGAATATTGCCGACGCCGGCCTGATAGCGATGTTCGGCAGCGTTAAAGGATTGCTGCGCAGTATCGAGTAGCGTTGCGCTGTACTTCACGCTGTCCGTGGCGGTTCGAACGGCCTGATAACTGCTCCACACCTCCAGCCCCACCTGCTGGCGCGCAGCATCCAGACCGTCGTGCTCGCGTTCGAGCTGTGCCTGGGCCTGATGGATCCGGTACAAACGGCCAAAACCTTCAAATAACGGGATCGTGAGCTGAATCCCGACATACCAGTCGCGTCCGGTAGCCGGAAAGCTCGGGACGCCGAGCCCTAGCGTAGCTGGCTGATTGTTCAGGCTGTAGCGGGATACCAGGCCGAGGCTGGGCATGCCCTCGGCGCGCGTCTGGTCAACCCTGGCCGCCGCCGCATCCACCTGGGCCTCGGCGGCCATCACGCTTGGATGTGCCTGCCTGGCGCCCTCGATCAACTCGCCAACCGCCTGGGTGAACTGCGCGTCCGTCCTCACCTCGTCGCCCACACCGGGCAGGGTGAGCGGCACGTCCGGCGATAGATTCATGTCAGCAGCGAGCGTGCCAACGGCGGTTTGCCACTGGCCGTCCGCCTTGGCGCGGTTTAGTACCGCCTGCGTATAGGCCGTCTGTGCCTGCAAGGCATCCGAGATGGGCGCCACGCCTTTGTCCACCCGCCCCGAGGCCGCGCGGAGGCTGTTCGCCGCCATCGCCTCCACATCGCGCGCCGCAACCAAGGCGCCCGCACTCGCCTGGGCCGTGTAGTAATCCTTGGCCGTGGTCACGAACAGGCTTTGCACGGTGGCATCCTGCGTTGATTGTGCGGCAGCCAGCAATGCCGATGCGCTGCTCACGGCAGCGCTACGCGCACCGAAATCGTAGAGCACCCAATTCAATGCCACGTTGCCGGTGCCCACATTGGCGAGCGTGGCCGAACTCAGATTCGGATGCCTGGTCACATCCGTCCTCGCCCCGTCTCGCACGTACTGCCCGGTGCCGTTCACGGTCGGCAAGTAGCCTGCCCGCGCAGTCCCCACGCCAGCGGCCTGGGCCTTGACATCGGCCCAAGCCTGGCGCGTCTTTGGGTTGACGCATAGCGCCCGTTCGACGGCCTCGCCCAGGAGCAGCGGCGAGACTGGCGGCCCGGCCCGACATCCGGCGATGTCCGGAATGAGCGCGCCGGCAGGGGTGGCCGGAAGGTGCTGCTCCGCGCGCAGCGGGTCGAAGGCCTGCGCGTCCTGGACCAGCCCCCATAGCCCGGCCAGGATGAGGGTGAGCGGGATGCGTCTAGCGTTCACGCAAGCTCTCCTGAGCGGCCTCGATCACGGGGCCTAGGAAGTATTCGGCCACCGTGCGCTTGCCGGTACGGATATCCGCCGTAACCGCCATGCCAGGCGTGAGCGCGATCCAGCGGTTCTCCACCCGGATGCGGTTAGTGGTGAGGCGAATACGCACCGGAAAGGTGAGCCCAAGCTTCTTGTCGTTGGTAGCGTCATTCGACACGGAGAGCACCGTGCCCTCGATGAAGCCATAGCGGGAATAGGGAAACGCCTCCACCTTGACCGCGACAGCCTGGCCCACGTCCACAAAACCGATATCCTTGTTTTCCAGTTGTCCCTCGACCTCCAGCGTGTCGTCGGGCACGATTTCCATCAGCGCCTGGGCCGTGGTCGCGACACCGCCCAGTGTGTGCGCGGCGAGTTGCTGCACCGTGCCGGCCACGGGCGCGGTGAGGCTCATCAGTTCCTGGCGCGTCTGCGCCTTGGTCTCATCGTTGCGGCTCTGCGCCCCCTGCTGGGTGTGTTTCTCCAGCTCATCGAGCTGGTCATGCCGAAACTTCGAGGCTAGCGCCCCCAGTTCGGCCCGCTGCTCGGCGATACCGGCCGTAAGCTCCAGCACGTGGGCACGCTGGGCCGCCAGCTCGTTCTCCAGGTCCAGGGCCTTCTGTTCCTTGTCCAGGTAATCGTGACGCGCCACATACTTGTCAGCCACCAGCGCCTTATAGTCCATGGCCTGCTGGCGCGCAAGCGGCGCGGTGGCCTGTAACCGTGCCACTTCGGCCCGTGTGCTGTCCCGCGCCGCCTCGCGCTTGTGCAGCTCTGCCTGCGCGCTGTCGATGCGATCCTGATACTCGCGCCAGGCGCCATTGGCCAGATGCTGGGCTTCGCGCATTCGGTCTTCCGACGCGCCATCCACCTGCACAACCTGCGGCGGTTGTTTGATTTCCTGCGCGCCAAGCAGCGCCCGCGCACGGGCCGCACCGAGGCCGGCATCGACGCGGGAGAGGTACGCCTTGTCCGCATCGGCGGCGGCCTGAGTGGTGTCGAGCTTCACCAGCAACTGGCCCGCCGCCACGCGCTGGCCATCACGCACGAGGATTTCGCGAATGACGCCGGTCACCGCCGGCTGAATCACCTTCACCCGCGCATTGGGTACAAATTTCCCCTTGGCAGTTACCACGATATCGAGCTTGCCAAAGATGCCGATCAATAACACCAGTCCGGTTAGCGCCACAATGATTCGCATTGTCCAGCGGGGCGCCGGATGCGCTGGCGTTTCCGCCAATTCCAGATGGGCGGGGAGAAATGCCAGTTCGTGCGGGGTCCGACTGGGCGCGTCCAACTCGCGACGGATGTGCCAGGCCGCCCGGAATACGCTGGCGTAGCGGCGCAGCGGCTCACGCAGCGCCGCCCATTGGGATACGCCGGGGGTACTCATAGTCCGCTGTCCTGTAACGAGACGAGATGGGCATAGTAGCCACCCAGTGCCAGCAACTCCTCATGCCTGCCCCGTTCCACGATACGGCCGCCGTCCATGGCAATGATCTGGTCGGCGTGGCGCACGGCGGTGAGCCGGTGGGCGATGATGATCACCGTGCGTCCGGCGCAGATGGCCTTCATATTGTTTTGGATAATTCGCTCGGTCTCGAAATCGAGCGCACTGGTGGCTTCGTCGAACACCAGCACGCGCGGATTGGTCAGCAGCGCCCGTGCAATCGCCAGGCGCTGCCGCTGGCCGCCCGAAAGGTTGCCGCCGTGTTCACCGACCACCGTGTCGTACCCTTCCGGCATGTCGCAGATAAAATCGTGCGCTCCCGCCAGCTTCGCCGCTTGCATGACTGCCTCCAGCGGGGCGCCGGGATCGGTGAGCGAAATGTTGTCGCGGATCGAGCGATTGAACAGCAGGTTCTCCTGCAACACCACGCCGATCTGGCGGCGCAGCCAGGAGGGATCGGCCAGCGCGAGGTCGATGCCATCTATACGCACCGCGCCCTGCTCCGGCAGATAGAGTCGCTGTAGCAGTTTGGTGAGCGTGCTCTTGCCTGAGCCCGAGCGCCCGACAATACCCACGACGTGGCCGGTGGTGATCCCCAGGCTCACGCCATCGAGGATCGGCGGGCCGTCCGCGCGATAGCGGAAGCGGATGTTCTCGAACACGATGCTGCCCTTGATGGACGGCGGCGTTTGCCGGCTTTGCGCCAGCTCCGTGCGCGTATTCAAGATGTCGCCGAGGCGGCTCATGGATATACCGACTTGCTGAAAATCCTGCCACAGTTGCGCGAGGCGCAGCACCGGGGCGCTCACGCGCTGCGACATCATGTTGAAGGCGATCAGCGCGCCCACGGTCAGCTTGCCGTCGATGACGAGCTTGGCTCCAAAAAACAGCGTGCCGAGCGTCACCAGCTTCCCCACCAATTGAATCGCCTGCTGCCCGACGTTGCCGAGTGAGGTCACACGGAAGCCCGCCGCGACGTATGCCGCGAGCTGGGTTTCCCAGCGTTTGACGAACTGCGGCTCCACGGCCATGGCCTTGACCGTTTCGATCCCGGACACCGATTCCACGAGGAACGATTGGTTATCCGCGCCACGGGCGAACTTGTCGTTCAGGCGCTTGCGCAGCAACGGCGTAATGAAGGCGGAAATCGCACCGTAGAGCGGCAAGGACAGAACCACCATCAGCGTGAGCCAGACGCTGTACAGGCACATGACAGCGAGGAACACCACAGAGAACACCAGATCGATGAGCGCGGTCAGCGCCTGGCCGGTCAGGAAATTTCGAATGCTTTCCAACTCCCGCACGCGTGCCACGGTGTCGCCCACACGCCGCGCGCCGAAATAGGCGAGTGGCAAGGCTACAAGATGGCGAAACAGGCGCGCGCCCAGTTCCACGTCGATACGGTTGGTCGTGTGCGCGAATACATGGTTGCGCAGGCCCGTGAGCAACACCTCAAATACCGAGCTGACAAGGAGCGCCAGGCACACCACGTTGAGGGTGCTATAGGTGCGGTTCACCAGCACCTTGTCCATCACCACCTGGAACATCAGTGGCGACACCAGCCCGAACAGTTGCAGCGCCATCGAAACGCCGAGCACTTCCAGCAGCAGGCGGCGGTACTTGACCACCGCCGGGATAAACCATGAGAAATCGAAGCGAGCCAGCTCGCCTGCCAGGGAGGCGCGCGAGGTGAAAAGCAGGATGCGCCCGCTCGTACGCGCCACTATCTCTTCGATCGGCTTGGG
Source organism: Cupriavidus neocaledonicus (assembly GCF_000372525.1). Classification (GTDB taxonomy): domain Bacteria; phylum Pseudomonadota; class Gammaproteobacteria; order Burkholderiales; family Burkholderiaceae; genus Cupriavidus; species Cupriavidus neocaledonicus. Next base: position 4,538 of record NZ_AQUR01000046.1, on the reverse strand, counting down.
TGCGGGCGCCGACATGCCGGGCTCCAGTATCAGCGCGGTCTTGCCATCGGAACCGGCGAGAATGAAATGCCGGCCCGCACTGTCCAGCACCAAGGCCGGGAATGGGGTCTTGCCAAGCCGATCTGCCACCAGCGCCACTGCTCGGGCTTTCAGGCCCATGCCACGAGCGGCTAATACCAGATCGGCCTCAGAGAAGGACTCGCCACCGAGCGCGGCGGCATGGCGGATTTGCGCGGCATCCGTAGCAATGCCATGAAATCGTGCGATGAGCACGAGCGCAGCCAAGCCGGCATCGTCGAGACGCGCCAGGTTTTCGTTCGAACCCATGGATCAGTGCGAAATTGTTCTTGTTAGACGGGGTGGCTATCGACAAGCGTAGAAAAACCGGCGCCCTCGCAAGGGCGCCGTCTGCTACCGTCGGGGTGACGTATCAATGAGCCGCCAGTTGCAGTGTGGTTTGATCCTGGGGCAGCGCCTGCGCAACGATGCTACCGGCTGCGTCCGGCGCATACGCGGCCATTGCCTGAATCAACTGATTCACTTGTTTTTGGGCGAAGGTATCCGCCGCGCTAGGCGTCTGGCCGTTGCCCGGATTGAACATCAGATTGACCCCGGCAATGTCGCCCGTGGTGCCATCGGCGCGCGTGTACGTGCCGTCATCCAGGATGGTGTTGCCGTTGCTGTCCTGGCTGATGTGCGTGGCATCCAGGTTGATCCCTGCAATACCCAATTGGTCGAGGGTGTACAGTTGCCCGCTCTGGAACTGGCCGGTGCCTGTCGTATCACCCCACACCTTGAGGGTCTGCCACGTTGCCACGTTGGCGCCCACATTGAAGACGTTGTTGCTGGTGCAGACTAGGTCATTGGCACCGGTGTTGATGGTGTTGTTTGTACCGTTCGCCGTGACCGTGACATTATTGCCGGCGTTAATGGTGTTGCCAGTGCCGTTCACTGTAGCGGTGGCGCCATTCAGAAGATTAACGGTTGCATTATTCGCATTGACCGTCGCACTAGTATAGACATTTTCGGTAAGCAGATTGCCAGATGGATTCGTAACGGTCGACGTGCTCGGCGCTGTTCCAGTGAACTTTACCTGGATCGTATTACCGGATGAGTAGTTCTCCGACATCGAACCAATCTGATTGGTCGCGTTGTTGTTCGTAAAGGTGACCGATTGAAGGGTTCCAGGCGCGGGAGCCTGTGCGCCACTGGCTGCGCCGTAATAATTGAAGTAGGCCTGCCAGTTAACACTGTTCGGCAAGGTCGCATAGACGCCCATTGCACTATCAATCAGAATCTGCCGATCAGAACCGATAAGGCTACTGGAGCGAATATCCGTGGCATGTTGCGTATCAAGTAACGACTGAAGCCCGGTACTACTAACGCTACCATCAGGATTCGCCTTATACTCGCCCGCCAAATAAATCTGCGGACCATTATTGCTCAGAATCTCCCGCTGAACCACCCAGTTGTTATAGACTGCTTCGCCCTCTTGATGCAGGCCGACCATGGCGCTCATCGCATAGGCGTCTGGACTACTGGACGGAACTGCATACGCCGATTTGAAGTCAGTGTCGGCTTTCACATTCGCGAAATGACCGATCTCATGGGCCAAGCTACCGATGACCTCGCCATCCGGCCAAGTTTTCCAATTGCTAGCAAACGTAATTCCTCCCCCTTCCTTGAAGAACATGCTGCCATCGGGCCCTTGAACAATTGGGTTCAATGATCCCGCAGCAACTGCCGCCTGGTAATCCAATAGCTGGGACACAAGAGTTGGACTCTTGTTTATAAGTGCAATCTGACTCGTTGAGAGTCGGACGTTACCCCACATTGATTCATTGCCCGTGATAATCTGATTACTTGTCATGGTAACTCAACCATTTTCCTGTTTTGAAATAAACTGATATTTGTTGCACAGTCAATCGTAGAGAAGCCAACTATCAACTCAATCCAATTCTCCTTGTAATTGAATCCATAAAAATAGTCCTCACCCGGGTGATCATAATTTCTATGTGATATACCTCGACCGAATTTATCAAAGAGCACGCCACGAGTTATACATATATTATTTCGATCAAGATAATCACCAAATGACACCCTCGGCAGCCCTCCATCACTCGGCGCAAGGGTTCCATATGACGCGCTGGGAGTTGTTGAATAAAGAAAAGTTTCTTGAGACGCCGATGCGATCTTGAAATCCCGTCGGATTCCAATTAACTCATTAGTTTTCGGATGAAAGGCTTGATGCGGCTCTCCGTGGCTAAATTTCAGTCGAAAGCTTTCCGCCAATAGTTCGCTATTTGTTAAATCGCCATGCTCAATGACGTTATTGATCGCTGCGAGAAAAGCCTCCGGTGTTCTGGCAGCATCTGATGCCGACCGCGAGCCCGCGCAGCCATATAGGTAGCCAATGGAGATAGCAATAGCAAGCACTGTCGCTTTGCCTGAAAGATGGCGCCCATTACGCCTTCGATAGCTGATCATTTGAGCTTTATCACCTCCAAGTATGTTGACACCCAGCGTCAAACACGCAAATCTGGTCATGCCCTTAGGCACGCCTCCGCCATGCTGAATAAACTCAGAAAAAATGCACCGAATATTCGCACGAGCAAACCAGCCCATCATTTATTGCAGCACAGGCGGCCACACGGATTCTATAGTCGGACCTGAAAAATTCAGTCTGAGGGCCCAGCGTGGCTGGAGGGTGGATGATTCTGGTCGCCCCATCGGTTGACTGCGGCAATGCGGGCAAGGTCGATTGGCTGCATTCCTGGCGGATCGAGCCATACCTGTGAGCAGAGTCAAGACGAAAAAAAAGAACGCCCGCGGATGCCCAGGCGGGCAATTGCTCGCGGCAGCCAACGGAGATTGAAGCCTGCGGCACAGAGGATAGGGGACGGCGTTACCGATTTCGCCCTGACGCATGCCGTGATCCGCTTTGACATGGCCGATGACAGGCTCGACCGCCTGGCGACGTTTAAGCATTCTGCGCTGGCGACGATTCATGGTTTTGATTCTGCCGCGGTGAATCACCTTCACCGGCGTCACTTCGGCATCGACCCCGCGATAACCGAGGTCAACGATAGCAGTGTGGGGCTTGCGCGATCCCGGCAGGTCCTGAAGCAGGATAGCGGTTTGCTCGAGTTGGATGTGTAGTGTGTGACCATCGTAAGGATTGCCAGGAAAGCTGCGAGCACCGACGATGAGTCCCTGATTGGCAGTGATTGCCAAACTCACCTTCACACCGAACTCATACGGCTGGGGGGCTTTGCCCTTGGCGACACACTTCACCTCGGGTGCGTGCAGGGCGTAGAGCTTGTTCTTGTCCTTGACGCGTTGCTGCGCAATGCGTCGGGCACGTTCGAGCCAGGGACGCAGACGCTCTTGCTGGTCCTCGGCAAGCGCCGTCATCTTGTGTTCGATGTCCCGTAGTACGCGGCCGAGCACGGTGCGCTGACGCTTGAGCACGGTTCTCAGCAGTTTGAACTGCTTGGCATGCGCATAACCACCCGCACGAAATCGCAACGACTTGCCTTCCCTGCCAAAGGTCTGCTTGAACTCGATGCCGGCGCGTTTGGCCAGTTGCACCACCTTGGCCCGCGCTACCTCCAGCAGACGGCTGTCGGTCGGATAGGCAATGGCCTTCTCTTGCACCGTGGTGTCGACGACGACCCGTTCGAACTCAGCCGGTTTGATCACGTTCATTTGCACGGCGGCAGCAATCGTGGTGGCCAGCAGTTCCTCGACGCCAGCCTCACCCAGAGCCTGCCGGAAACGCACGAAGTTGGTCGGGTCACACGGCAGCCGCATCTGGAAGTACTCCTCGCCGCAGAAGTACTGCCAGTACACGTTCTCCGCCCAGCGCTCGCACACCGACTCGTCGCTCTCGTTGAAGGCATGCTTGAGGTAGAGCAGCCCGACCATCAGCCGGATCGGAAGGCGAGGCCGGCCTGCGGCACTGATGCCTGCACCAGCCACCGCCAACATCGGTCCGAACAAGTCCTCGCCGACCACGTTGCTGCCATCCTTCGCCTTGCGCGCAAGCACTGGCGCCAAGGCTGCCTCAATGCTGTTCCACGGCATCCGGCTCGCCAGCACTGCCAGCGGATGCCGAAGATCAGTCATCCCGTCCAGGCGGCTGCGAAAGAAGTCCGGTGTGCTCATCCGCAAGTTCCTCAAATCTCCCAGGATTCGAATCAGATTCATATTCGATCTGGGAGTTCGGCACGCAGCGAAATTTTTTGCTAAACCTTAGGGATGCTCTGCACAATTAGCCGGCGGATGTGCTTGCAATGAATCGTCGAGCCAGCGAGCATGTGGCGCATGAAACAAACTGACCTTGGACTGAACTTGTCGACCAAGCGCACCCGCAAGCGCGAATTCCTGGACGAGATGAACCGTGTGGTGCCATGGGCCGATCTGGTGATGCTGATCGCTCCGTACGCCCCGGAAGGCAAGCGCGGCCGTCCCCCGTTCGCGGTCGAGGCAATGCTGCGCATCCACTTCCTTCAGCAATGGTTCGGCCTGTCGGACCC
>NZ_AQUR01000045.1 GCF_000372525.1 Cupriavidus neocaledonicus | reverse complement strand
GCGATGCCTGTCGCTATTGCCACCGCTCGCCCTCCCCCCGGCCCCTCTCCCGCGCGCGGGAGAGGGGAGAAAACCGGCGGGATCGCGCAAGCCCTCGGCTACTTCATGTCATTCAGATGGCATGCCGAGAACCGCATCGGCGCAATCTCCTTGAGCAGCGGCTGCTCTTCGCGGCAACGCGGCATTGCGTGCGGACAGCGCGGATGGAAATGGCAGCCGCTCGGCGGGTGCAGCGGCGACGGGATCTCGCCGCGGATCGCGACGTAGGTCTTGCGCGCCACCTCCAGCTTGGGCGCCTCCGCCAGCAGCGCCTGCGTATAGGGATGGTTGGGCGTGGCGAACACGTCCTCGGTCGGCGCGGACTCGACCACCCGTCCCAGGTACATGATCACCACCCGGTCGCTGATGTGCTTGACCACGCCCAGGTCGTGGCTGATGAACAGGTAGGTCAGGTTCAGCTCTTCGCGCAGGCGCATGAACAGGTTCAGCACCTGGGCCTGGATCGATACGTCGAGCGCCGCCACCGACTCATCGCAAACCAGGAACTCCGGCTTCACCGCCAGCGCGCGTGCAATGCCGATGCGCGCGCGCTGGCCGCCGGAGAACTGGTGCGGAAAGCGACGCAGCACGGTCGGGTCCATGCCGACGCGCACCAGCATGTCCTCGACATAGCCCTTCTGCGCACCGCGCCCGACCAGGCCGTGCACCACCGGCGCCTCGCCGACGATGTCGAGCACGCGCAGCCGCGGGTTCAGCGACGCATACGGATCCTGGAAGATCATCTGGATCGCCAGCTGCTTTTCGCGGCGCTTGTCGGGCGGCAGGTGGTCCAGGTTGGTACCGCGCCACAGCCGTTCGCCCTCGGTCAGCGAATGCAGGCCCACGGCCATGCGCCCGAGCGTGGACTTGCCGCAGCCGGACTCTCCCACCAGCCCGACCACCTCGCCGGCGCGGATGCTCAGGTCGACGCGGTCCACCGCGTGCACCACCTCTTCGCGCGCATGCGCGCCGAACACGTTGGCGATGCGCGCGGCGGCATCGAGCGACTTGACGAAGCGCTTGGACACGCCGCGCAGTTCGAGGATCGGCGCGGCGGGCGTGGCGCCTTCTTGCCCGGCAGGCTCGGTCATCGGTCGGGATTGCAGTGCAGTAGCGCTCATGCTGCCTCCTGGTTGGCCAGCACCGGATGGAAGCAGCGCAGGCGGCGCCCGTCGGCGGCGGTTTCCAGCGGGGGTTCGGTCTTGCACGCCGCGGTCGCATAGGGACAGCGTTCGCGGAACGAGCAGCCGCCCGGCAGGTTCAGCAGCGATGGCGTCATGCCCGGGATCTGCCGCAGCGGCGCGCCGCGCGGATTGCGCGACGGCGCCGAACTGATCAGGCCGTGCGTGTAGGGATGTTCGGGGTGCTCCAGGACCTGGCGCACGTCGCCGGCCTCGACGATCTTGCCGGCGTACATCACGCATACCGAATCGGCGAGCCCCGCCACCACCGACAGATCGTGCGTGATCCAGATCAGCGCCGTGCCGGACTCGCGGCACAGGGTCTGCATCTCGTACAGGATCTGGCCCTGGATGGTGACGTCGAGCGCCGTGGTCGGCTCGTCGGCAATGATCAGGTCGGGCTTGTTCAGCAGCGCCGTGGCAATCGCCACGCGCTGGCGCATGCCGCCCGAGAACTGGTGCGGATAGGCCTGCAGGCGCTCGTCCGGCGACGGAATGCCGACCCGCGCCAGCGCATTGCGGGCGCGCTCGCGCGCCACCGCCTTGCTCACGTTCTCATGCGCCAGCACCGCCTCGATCATCTGCGTATCGATGCGCAGCACCGGGTTCAGCGTCATCATCGGGTCCTGGAAGATCATGGCGATGCGGTTGCCGCGCACGTCGCGCTGCTGCGCCGGCGTGAGCGCGCGCAGGTCGCGCGTGACGCCGTCGCGGCTGGTCAGCGCGATGCGCCCGTCGACGATCTTCCCCGGCGGGTCGATCAGGCCCATGATCGAATAGCCGGTCATGGACTTGCCCGAGCCGGACTCGCCCACCAGCCCCATGATCTCGCCGCGGCCCACGGTGAAGGACACGTCGTCGACGGCCCGGGCGATGCCGCCGCGCGTGTAGAAATGCGTTTTCAGGTGTTCGACCACCAATGTCGGTTGTGCCATCTCGCGCTCCCGGTTATTGCGTCTGCAGGCGCGGGTTCAGCACATCGCGCAGCTGGTCGGCGACCAGGTTCATCGCGACGATGGTGACCACCAGCGCGATGCCCGGGAAGAAGCTGATCCAGTACTTGCCCGACAGCATGTACTGCTGGCCGTTCGAGATCAGCGAGCCGAGCGACGGCTCGGTGATCGGCACCCCCAGCCCGAGGAACGACAGCGTCGCTTCCAGCGTGATCGCCGAGGCCACCTGCAGCGCCGCGATCACGATCAGCGGCGGCAGGCAGTTGGGCAGCAGGTGGCGGAACATGATGCGCGCGGGCGGCAGGCCCAGGCAGGTCGCGGCTTCGATGTATTCCTTGCGCCGTTCGACCAGCGCCGCGCTGCGCGTGGTACGCGCATAGTAGGCCCACTGCACCGCCACCAGCGCGATCACGATATTGCCCAGCCCCGGGCGCAGGAAGGCCAGCAGGATCAGCGCCAGCAGGATCGGCGGGAACGACAGCTGCAGGTCCGCCACGCGCATGATGAAGGCCTCGGTGCGACCGCCCAGGAAGCCGGCCAGCAGGCCCAGCGTGGCGCCCAGCAGCAGCGCGATCAGGGTGCTGACCACGCCCACGCCGATGCTGATGCGCAGCCCGTACATCACCGCCGAGAGGATGTCGCGGCCCTGCTCGTCCGAGCCCAGCAGGAAGGTCATGCCGCTGCCGGCCTGTTCGCCCGGCGCCAGGCGCGCGTCGAGCACGTCCAGCGTGGCCAGGTCATACGGGTTCTGCGGCGCCAGCCACGGCGCGAAGATGGCGATCAGGATGATCGTCACCAGCGTGGCCAGCCCGGCCACGGCAATCTTGCTGGCGAAAAACTCGGCGGCAAAGCGCCGCCATGGGGATTGCTCGCGCGCCGCGGCGGGCGGCGGCGTCTTGTCTTCGGGTTCGACGGTGACTGCGGTCATGGCTCAGCCCTTGTTGTCGGCAATGCGCACGCGCGGATCGAGCATGCTGTAGATGATGTCCACCACCAGGTTGATCAGGATGAACAGCGTCACGATCACCATCAGGTAGGCGACGATCACCGGCCGGTCCAGCAGCTGGATCGAGTCGATGATGAGCTTGCCCATGCCGGGCCAGGCAAAGATGGTCTCGGTCACGATCGCAAAGGCGATGATCGAGCCGAACTGCAGCGCGATCACGGTGACGATCGGGATCAGGATGTTCTTCAGCACGTGCACGCCGACGATGCGGGTGTTGGACAGCCCCTTGGCGCGCGCGAACTTGACGTAGTCCTGCAGCATCGCCTCCTGCGTGCCCGCGCGCGTGAGCCGGATCACCATGGCGATGTTGAGCAGCGACAGCGTCACGGCGGGCAGGATCAGGTGGCGAAGGCCGTCCGCGGTCAGGAAGCTGAGCGGGATGCCCAGCACGCGCACGGTCTCGCCGCGGCCGTTGGACGGCAGCCAGCCCAGCTGCACCGCGAACACCATGATCAGCATCAGCCCGACCCAGAAGGTGGGCAGCGAGAAGCCCAGGATCGACACCGTCATGATCGACTTGCCGGCAATGCCCTTGGGCCGCAGCCCGGCCCACAGGCCCAGCGGGATGCCCAGCACGATCGCCAGCAGGATCGCGCAGACCGCCAGCTCCATGGTCGCCGGCATGCGCTCGAAGATCAGCTTGAGCGCCGGCGTGCCGTGCGCGAACGAGGTACCGAGGTTGCCTTGCAGCGCGTTCTGCAGGAACACCCAGTATTGCTCCCACAACGGCTTGTCCAGGCCCAGCGCCGCGATGGTGCGCTTGATGTCCTCCTGGTCGGCCTGCGGGTTGATCAGGATGTCGACGGGATTGCCGATGGCAAAGACGCCGAGGAAAACCAGCAGCGACATGACGAAGAGCACGACCACGCTCTGCATCAGGCGCCGGATGATAAAGACCAGCATATTCGAACCACTTTCCTTTCGCGCGAATGCGCACGCCGCCCGGGAGCGCGTGGCGCTTCCAGGCGGCGCGGCAGCCATGCGCGGCACCGCGAACTCAGCAGCAGGCAGCCTGCCGGGGCTTGGCTTGGGGCTTGACTTACTGGGGCTTGAAGTTATGCGCGTAGGTGCGCTCGTCGGTGCGCGGCACGTAGACGATGCCCTTCTGCGTGGCCCAGGTGGTCACCTGCTGGTGGATCGGGATGATACCGCCATCGTTGATCGCGATCGCGGTGGCTTCCTGCAGCAGCTTGGAGCGCTCGGTGTCGTCCACCGTCGACAGCGCCTTTTCCAGCACCACGTCCATCTTCGGGTTGCAGTACTCGCCCCAGTTGGTGGTGCCGAAGCCCTTCTTGCTGTCTTCGCACGCCAGCAGCGCGCGCAGCGGCGAGCTGACCTCGCCGGTCTGCGCGCCCCAACCGAGCAGGCCGAACGACCACTCGTGCTTGATGCCCTTGGACGAGTACGTCGCCATCGGCATGCCCTCGACCTTGGTGGCGATGCCGATGCGGGTCAGGTTCTGCGCGATGGTCTGCGCGATCTTCTCGTCGTTGACGTAGCGGTTGTTGGGCGTGTGCAGCGTCACGCCGAAGCCGTTGGGGAAACCCGCCTCGGCCAGCAGCTTCTTGGCGCCCTCGGGGTCGTACTTGACCGTCTTCAGGTTGGGGTTGTAGCCGAACAGCGTGGGCGGCACCAGGTTGTTGGTCGGCTCGGACAGGCCTTCCATCAGCCGGTCCTTGATGCCCTGCCGGTTGATCGCCATGCTGATGGCATTGCGCACGCGCGTGTCCTTCAGCGGGTTCTTGTCCAGTGGCGCGCCTTCCTTGGTGGTGACGTAAGGCGACTTGTCGCGCTTGGCATCGAAATACAGGTAGATCACGCGGTGCGAGATCTTGGAGAAGAACGACAGCTTGGGATCGTTGCGCACCTTGGGCAGGTCGGGCGTGGGCACGTTCTCGATCGCCTGCACATCGCCCGACAGCAGCGCCGCCAGGCGCGTCGCCGGGTTGGGGATGAAGCGCAGCGTGACCTTGTCCCAGGCCGGCTTGTTGCCCCAGTAGTCGTTGTTGCGCACCAGCTCGACCCGGTCGTCGCGTGCATAGCTGACGAACTTGAACGGGCCGGTGCCGACCATGCCCTTGCCCTGCGCGAAGTCATCCGAGCCCAGGCCCTGCGTGGCCTTCTTCTGCACGATGAAGATCGACGTGAGGTCGTTCAGCATCAGCGGATACGGCTGGCTGGTGGTGAGCTGGATGGTGTGCTTGTCGATGATCTTCTTGTTGACGATCGCCTTGGTGTAGACGTCGAACTTGCCCGGGCTGTTCTGGATGGTGGCGGGGCGGTCGAGCGACCAGATCACGTCCTCGGCGGTCAGCTCGGAGCCGTCGTGGAACTTCACGCCCTTGCGGATCTTGAATTCCCAGGTGAGGTTGTTGACCAGCTTCCACGACTCGGCGAGGCCCGGGATGATGCGGCTGTCCGGGTCCATCTTGGTCAGCGAGTCGAAGATATGCTCGGAAACGTTGATGTTGGAAAACAGGTTGTAGAAGTGCGGATCCATCGAGGTCGGCGGCGAACTCATGGCCAGTTTGAGGTCCGCGGCCTGGGCGGTGCCGGCCAGCGCAAGGCCAAGGGCCCCCGCCACCGCGACCGCGCCAATTGCCTTCTTGAAAGTGCGAAGGGACATCGCGCAATTCTCCCTGTAGGAAGTGAAGCAGACGTTTTAGGATTGGCAATGCGCGCGCGCAGCGGGTCACGAGCGGCGCTGCTTTTTGGTGCGATCGGGCATCACAAAGCGACGGTATTGCCGGCCGGGCACTTCAAGCATGAACTGTTCCAGCAGTGGACATGTCACGGCAATGCGGGGAAACCCACCCGCGCCGGCATATTGCACTGCGCCAAGGCAGCGAGCGCGCAGCAAATCGCCGCGTTTTGGCGCTTTCGCGACAGGCATCGTATGATCCGGGTATCCCATTGCTAACGCCTTCGACCCCAAGGCCGCCCGGCATCATGAAGCTCATCCCCGAAATCCTGCAGGCGCAAGCCGAAATCCGCGCGATCCGGCGCGACATCCACGCCCATCCTGAACTCTGCTTCGAAGAGCAGCGCACCGCCGATGTGGTCGCGCGCAGCCTGGAAGCGTGGGGCATCGAAGTCCACCGTGGGCTGGGCACCACCGGCCTGGTCGGCGTGATCCGCAACGGGAGCAGCCCGCGTACCATCGGCCTGCGCGCCGACATGGACGCGCTGCCGCTGCAGGAAGCCAACACCTTCGAGCATCGCTCGCAGCACGCCGGCAAGATGCATGCGTGCGGCCACGACGGCCACACCGCCATGCTGCTTGGCGCGGCGCGCTACCTGGCGCAGCACAAGCCCTTCGACGGCACCGTGCACCTGATCTTCCAGCCGGCCGAGGAAGGCGGCGGTGGCGCGCGCGAGATGATCAAGGACGGCCTGTTCGAGCGCTTTCCGTGCGACGCGGTGTTCGGCGTGCACAACTGGCCGGGCATGCCGGTGGGCGCCTTCGGCACGCGCGCGGGTCCGCTGATGGCCTCGAGCAACGAGTTCCGCATCGTCGTGCGCGGCAAGGGCGCGCATGCGGCCATGCCCAACAACGGCAACGACCCGGTGTTCACCGCGGCGCAGATCGTGTCGGCGCTGCAGGGGATCATCACGCGCAACAAGCGCCCGATCGATACCGCGGTGATCTCGGTGACACAGTTCCATGCCGGCGATGCCACCAACATCGTGCCGGACCAGGCCTGGATCGGTGGTACCGTGCGTACCTTCACGGTGCCGGTGCTGGACCTGATCGAGCGGCGCATGGAAGAGGTGGCGCGCGCGGTGGCGTCGGCATTCGACTGCACCGTCGACTACGAATTCCACCGCAACTATCCGCCCACCATCAACAGCGAGGCCGAGACCGGCTTCGCCGCCGCGGTCGCCGCCGAACTGGTCGGCGCGGACAATGTCGACAGCAACGTCGAGCCCACCATGGGCGCCGAGGATTTCTCCTTCATGCTGCAGCACAAGCCGGGCTGTTACCTGTTCCTGGGCAACGGCGACGGCGGCCATCGCGATGCCGGCCACGGCATCGGGCCTTGCATGCTGCACAACCCGAGCTACGATTTCAACGACGAACTGCTGCCGGTCGGCTCCACCTTCTTCGTGCGGCTGGTGGAGAAATGGCTGGCACCTGCCTGAGGGCAGGCACGGTTGGCAGAGACCAGAGCGTGCACGAGCACGCCTGCCTGAACAGGGCACTACGAACACGACAGGGGAGCTTCGGCGATGGGCCGTTCGGCGCTGGATCGCGAGACCGCGCGCAGCTTTGCGCGCGTGGCGCTGGAGAATATCCTGCGCCGTTATCCTTACAAGCTGGACCACATGATGGCGGGCGCCGGCGACCTCGCCGGGCCCGCCGCCTGGCATCCGGTGTTTTGCGGCAGCTACGACTGGCACTCCAGCGTGCATATGCATTGGCTGCTGGTGCGGCTGCTGGCGCTATATCCGGACCTCGAGGAAGCACCGCGCATCCACGCCATGCTGGACGCGCAGTTGCGTCCTGATGCCATGGCCGCCGAACTCGCCTATTTCCGCCGGCCTGACTCACGCACCTTCGAGCGCCCTTACGGCTGGGGCTGGATGCTGAAGCTGCAGGCCGAGCTGCTGTCGCTGGCGCGCCACCACCCGCATGCCACGGCCTGGGCCGAAGCCTGCGCGCCGCTGGCTTCGCATTTGTCGCAGCAACTCGCGGATTTCCTCGACGCGGCGGCGTTCCCGGTGCGCACCGGCACCCATTACAACAGCGCCTTCGCGCTGGTGATGGCGCTGGCCTATGCGCGCGTGCACCAGGACCTGGCCTTGCGGCGCGCCATCGTACGGCGCGCCCACCGCTGGTTCGGCCACGACCAGAAGTATCCGGCCCGCTACGAGCCCGGCGGCGATGAATTCCTGTCCGGCGGACTAACCGAAGCCGTGCTCATGCACGCGGTGATGGACGGCTGCGCGTTTTCGGAATGGTGGGAGCTGTTCGTGCCGGGCCAGGCCGAACTGGCCAACTGGCTGACACCGGTCACGGTGACCAACCGCGGCGACCCCAAGGCCGCGCACCTGGACGGACTGAACCTGTCGCGCGCCTGGTGCTGGCGCCTGTTGGAACCCGCTTTGCCCGAACCGCTGCGGCCGCTGGCGATCCGCGCGTGGTCGGACCATATCGAGGCATCGCTGCCCCAGGCGGTGAAAGGCGAGTATGTGTCCACGCACTGGCTGGCCTCGTTCGCGGTGCTCGCGCTGGCCGAGCCGATCGGCGGCTGAGGGCACCGCCGGCGCGGCAACCTAGTCCAGCGCGATGTCGCCGTACCAGGCTTCGGCCTTGCTCTTGGTATTGTCGGTATCGGTCATGATGCCGACCGCGATGACGCGGCCGGGGTCGGTCCCGAACGCCTTGCGGTAGTCGGCGCGCAGATCGCGCTCGTGGCAACGCCACTGATTGGCATGCTTTATGCCGCTATCGACCACGATCATGCGCACACGATCAGTGTGGGGGTTGTTCACCACCGCGCCTTCGGCGCGCTGGCCGCCCCAGATATACATCAGCGTCGCGTATGGCATCTCGCGCCCGGTGGTCAGGCGCGCCATCTCGTACATCAACTGGTCCTTGAGCGGCAGCGCGCCCTTGTCGCCATCGAAGGCCACGAACAGGCGCAGGGGCGAATCCTCGCGCGGGCCATGGCTGTTGTCGGCATTGCGGATGATGCCGTTGGTCTTCCAGGTCCAGCGCAGCATGCCGGCATCGCGCTCGCGCAGCGGCACATAGAGGCCAGAGGCCGAACTGTCCGCCTTGGCATGTACCACGACACGCTGGTCGACCTCGGCCATCGAGTACGTGGTGGGGATCTTGTTGCGGTTGATGGTCCACGGCTGCCAGCCTACGGGCAACTGGTTGCCGCGCGGCGACACCGAAAACAACGGCAGCGTGGCGAGGGTCACAGGCGAGGCGTCGGCGCCATCGTCATCGTCATCGTCAGTTGCTTCGCCGTCAGCGGCGAGCGGGTTGGCAGCGGCCAGGGTGCCGGATTCAGTGAGCGCGGTATCGGCCTGCGCGGCGGCGTGGGCCGCCATGCGCTCGGTGAAGGCCTGGCAATCAATGGCGGAGCCGGAGGCGACCGGGGCGGCGGGAGTCGAAGCACCTTGCGGCGGGGAAGGCTGAGGGGAAGTGGAAGCGCACCCTGCCAGCATTAGCGCGCCGGCGGCGCCAGTCAAAACCAGCCGGAACCTCTTGGCCGTCATGTAACCCCTCGAAACCCGAAATCGCAGGCCCGCTCTGTCGGCATCGGCCCGCTCTATTGCTCACTGCTTGCTGCAAAACGTGTTGCAACCGCCTTCGTGCCACCCGTCGGCACTTGAGGGTCGAACATAGCAGAAGGTGGACGGGGCAGGAATGCGCCTCGACCCGCAATGCGGCATGAAAACAACGGGCGTGCACAAGCGCAGCGTTTAGGCCGCGCCAAAGACAAAACCCCTCGCAGCACACGCTGTCGAGGGGTTTTGCAGTATAAGAGCCTGGCGATGACCTACTTTCACACGGGTAATCCGCACTATCATCGGCGCGGAGTCGTTTCACGGACCTGTTCGGGATGGGAAGGGGTGGTTCCAACTCGCTATGGTCACCAGGCATGAGGGGTTGTGGCGCTGTCGGGT
>NZ_AQUR01000044.1 GCF_000372525.1 Cupriavidus neocaledonicus | reverse complement strand
ATCAATATCGTCAGTGATCATGGTTTGCGTCCGCAAAGTGTTTGCGGACGCAAGCCTGCCAAGACTCACCCTACAAAACTAGGACGCCGTTTCTCGGTCGCTTACGACGTAACAGCGAGAGCTGAAATCCCTGGCATGCCCGGGGTACGCTACACAGCAGGGATTGACATTCCCGAATTCACTGAAGCGGCTTTCGAGGCACTGAGACGAGAACGGGATTACCTTGCGCGGCAGGGACACAAAGGCCCGATGCCACCGGCGGTGTTCGTCGCGATTTCTGGTGGTGGCGACAATGGTGCATTTGCCGCTGGCCTTCTGAATGCGTGGACCGCAACTGGGACGCGACCGGAGTTCAAGCTCGTCACCGGCATCAGTACCGGGGCCCTGATAGCCCCTTTCGCTTTCCTCGGGCCGAAGTACGACGGGACTCTGAAAGAGGTCTACACGACAATTTCCCCGAAAGACGTCTTGGAACCGCGTAGCTTTCTGGCAGGCGTGCTGAGCGATGGCATGGCGGATAATGCGCCGTTGCTAAGGCTGACGCGAAAATCCGTGACGGAGGCCTTCCTGAAAGAGATTGCAGCGGAGTACGCAAAAGGTCGCATGCTGTTGGTCGCCACTGCCGACCTTGATGCAAGGCGCGCAATCATCTGGGACATGGGTAAGATCGCAAGCTATGGTGGCCCCAAGGCATTAGATCTGTTCGTAAAGGTCATGGTGGCGTCAGCTTCGATCCCGGGCGGCTTCCCACCGATGATGGTCGACGTCGTAGTCGACGGAAAGCCCTATCAAGAAATGCACGTTGACGGGGGAATCGTCGCACAGGTATTCGCTTATCCGGCTGGGATACGCATCAACGACGAGGCGGCGTCGGTCGGAGTCAAGCGGGAGCGCAAACTCTATGTGATCCGCAACGCCAGACTCGATGCGGATTGGGCGCAAGTTGAGCGCTCCACAATGAGCATTGCCTCTCGCGCGGTCGCTTCGTTGATTCAAAGCCAGGGTATCGGCGACCTTTACCGCATTTATGCGACTGCAGAGCGTGATGGTGTTGATTTCAATCTTGCCTTCATCCCGGCGAGTTTCAAGGCGCCCCACAAGGAAGAGTTCGACACCGATTACATGCGAGCGCTCTATGACACTGGCTATAACATGGCGTCGAAGGGTTACCCTTGGGCTAAGGCCCCGCCTGGGTTCGCCTTGCCGGCCGCTATAACGAAATAGCCCTCAGATGTCGGATTCCCTGCCGATTGCATTATGGCTAGCACCTGATGCGGCCCAACCTTTATTCTGACGAATGATGTCCGCATCCCATTCGTCCTTGTCGCCGGTCATGTGCCAATATGGAATGGTAGCGAGGGATGATCAATTTTCACAGAGGCTGCGTAAGTCTGCTCGACACGAGCATGCGAATGCGGCCTGGCAGTAGAGCAGAGCGTCATCCTGACCAAGCAAGGAGGAGTGTGAAAATGGTCGAATCGAAAAACGGACGTTGGAGCCAGACCGGCAGGGTGCTGGCCGTGGCCGGTCTTCTGGCGCTATCGGGCGCTGCCCCGGCAACCGAGCAGTCGCAGCAGCGTCAACAAGGCAGAGACGCAAACCAGGCAGCCAAACAGCAGGCGCGTTCGGGAAAGGTCGACTGCCGGGCTGAAAATCAGAAGAGCAACGCTGAGTGCCGGCAGGACAAGCGCGACACGAAGCAGGAGGGCCGTCAGGAAAAGCGGGACACCAAGTACTAAAGAGCCGTATCGGTCGACCGCCGTGCCCGCCAGCAGCGTAGCTGTCCTGCGACGCCAATGCCGTGGGCTGAGCCGGGACTAGCGGTCTCCCTAAAGCGGTTGCGGTTGCCGTTGCCTTGCAGGTCGGGGGCGTTTCTTATCTTAGTATCGATTCGGTGCATGCGGGACCACCGCGGGCGGAAGATACGGCTCGAATTCTCCCGCTCCATCATCCTCTGCGGCTAAAAAGAATCCGTAGCGCCTTCAGTTCCAGATCGGATCTTCCTTCTGCATCTGGTCCTTGGTTTTCTTCATCCAGTAGGCACCGATCTGGCGCTCGGTGACGTAACCCTGCTTTTTCACGTCGATCTTGTCGAAGTTTTCGTAGACCTTTGGCATTCCCGCCTGAGCCTCGTCACGAGTCAGCTTGCCATTATGGTTGGCATCGGCCGCCTTGAAGCGCTCGGCGATAAAAGCCTTGGCCTGGGCCGTAGTCGGGGGCGCTGCGGGAACGTCGGATGGCGCCGCACCCGGTTGCGATCCCTGGGGTGTCTGGGCGGCCGCGCCTATCGAAGTCAGTGCCATCAGGACTGCGAAACCAAATGCGGGCAATTTGCATGCGGACATGTCGTTCTCCTCGATACGTTATGTGTGTTTGGACTTCAGACACCAAAACGACTTCTGATCAAACTCCTGTGAGCCTTGGCTCACCAGCATTCTAGGCGCTCCGCACCGGGAGCGCTTCACTGGCGACTGTTGCAACCGGCCGACACTGTTTTTCCGTTTCGAGCGTTTCCAGTCATCGAATGTTGGCGGAGAGCGTATTACGCTCCTATGCTCGAACAGGTTGCCTGGCAGCATGCCGTAAGGTCAGCCATGCAGCGACTGAAGCCGTGGTTGAACCACCAACAAAAAAGAACGAGAGGAGAGCGGGCATGGCACTGAAAAGAATGGCCTTGATGTCATTGCTTGGATGGCCACTGGCAACCGTTGCGCAGTCAAGCGTCACGCTGTACGGCGTGATCGACGCCAACGTGGAATACGTCAACCACGCCGGCGTCGTGCCGACGGCCGCCAATGGTTTTAATCCGGGACCGGCCAACGATGCCTACCGTCTGACTTCGGGAGGGCTATCCGGCTCCCGCTGGGGCCTGCGCGGCAACGAAGACCTGGGTGGCGGCATCAAGGCCCTCTTCGTGCTGGAAAGCGGCTTCGGCATCGACAACGGCTTGTCGCAGCAAAGCGGCCGTCTGTTCGGCCGCCAGGCATACGTGGGCGTCCAAAGCAGCCGTCTTGGCATGGTCAGCCTTGGCCGGCAATACACCTCGATGTTCGAGGCCCTGGCCAACTTCTCTCCGACCGCCTATGCCACGCAGTATGAGCCGGTCGTCATGCAATCCGGCCCCAATTACCGCGCGGACAACACCGTCAAGTACACCGGGAAGTTCGGGGGACTGACGGCGCTCGCGCACTGGTCCTTCGGCGTCGGGGTGGCCTTGCCCGCCTCGGTAGGATTCCCCATTCCGATCGGCGGCAATGGCGAAGTCCCGGGGCAGTTCCGGCGCGACACCGCCTATGGCGGGGCGCTGGCTTACACGTTCGGCCCGTTCGCCGCGACCGCGGGCTATGACCAGTGGAATCCCACCATCGGCACCGGCACCGGCACCATCAAGAAAGCCGCGGTAGGCGCCAGCTATGCCTTCGGCCCGGCCAAGATCATGGGCGGCTACCGTTGGGGCCAGAACAGGAATGCGGCCGATGCCCTGATCCAGCGCGATGACTTCTACTGGGTCGGCGCCAACTATCAGGTCACGCCGGCGCTGGCACTCACGCTCGAGTACAACTACGACGATCTCAAGAACCTTTACGGCAATACAAGCGTGGCCAATCCGTGGCAGATCTCCTTCGTGGCCGACTACTCGCTGTCCAAGCGTACCGATGTCTACGTGACCACTGCCTATGCCAAGAACGCCGGCTTGATGCTTGACTCGCTCGCGACCGTCTTTGCCAACAGTCTGTCGCTGGGTAACAGCTATGTGCTGGGCAACGGGCAGAGCAATATGTTCGGCGTCGCCTTGGGTATCCGGCACAAATTCTGAGCCGACCCGCAATCGTCGCCTAGTTCCTGCACGCATTGCGTCGCAGCCTTCTGGAGGGCCACGTGTTAATCCGAAGCACAATCGTCTCTGCCTGCGTGGTGACCATGCTGGTTTCCGCATGCTCGACCACGCCGATAGCCGCAAGTCAGGCGGCGCCAGCACCTTCCGAGCGGCTTAGCGGATTGCAAACGCCGCCACCCGGCGAGTTTGCAACGCTGGTCGTGACCCGGGACCAAGGGTTCTACGGCAGCGCTTGCGATACCGTCCTGTCAGTCGATGGGAAGGAAGTTGGCCGACTCAGATCCGGTGAGGTGGCGCGGTTCTACGCCAAACCGGGGGCGATCATTCTTGGCGCCCAGACTTCGGCCATGTGTCTCGGTGGCTTGAAGGAGAGGGAGATAAGGCTCACTCCAGCTGCGACGGTCCGTTACCGGATTTCCATCGATTCGAGTGGCGGCCTGGATTGCGGCGATCTTTTCTCCGGCGATGAAGGGGTACCATCGTTCAATGTACGATCGGAGTTGGTCATTGAGCATAGCTGTCCGGATTTGTAGCAGGTTGTGCGCGAACCGGGGCCGCCAAGCCATCTGCTGCCGTTTCACGAATCGCTTGCTGGCCACCTGGTTGACGGCAGACTCGACGAACCCTGATGCAATGGGCTCCTCATGCCGATAGCGGTCACCGTAGTTCACTACGATGCAGCTCCGACTGTTGTCCAGGTAGACGATGAACTCCTCCAGTTTGTCAACGAGCTTGGCCTCTTCGGCGCTGGCCTCAGTACCAGATCCCAGCCCAGGCTTTCCAGTCGGCGTAATCTGGATAGAGGCAGCCATGCCATGAGTGCTACTTGGCGCCCCGCAGCGCCTTTACCAGAGTCCGCGCGCACGCGCCCGTCCCGCACGCCTCTTGATTCTTCGTTCGGCTGAGTGTGCAATGCCGAGCATGACCCTGAGCCATGCCTAAGGAGGATTCTGTGAAGAAGGGCGTTCTGATCTGTTGCGCCGCCGCCTCGGTCGGGTTCGCGGGCCTGCCTGCGATGGCGAAGGATGGTGTCGCGATCACGCTGCCGGACCAGCGGGTGGCTGTGCTGTCCGAGGGCGATCTGGAAGCGGCCTCGATGGGCAGCTACAGCGTCGCCGTGTTCAAGGATGCGCAGCTCCTGCATTTCGACGCCGGCGCGGTATTCTCGCGCAATGGCACCATCTTTCGAGATGACGGTAAGCTGCGCGCGAAGTTCGCCGACATCACCGGCGACGGCATCCAGGCGCTGGTTCTCTCCAAGCTCACCGCCGGCTCGGGAAAATACCTGGAAGTGGATGCGTTGCGGATCGACGCCGGCAGCGTACGCCTTCTCACGCGCGTCCAAACCGATACCCATCACGATGAGATCGCCGAGCTGAAGGCGGCGTGCCGGCGGGGCGCGTGCTCGCCCAAGTAGCGCGCCGAGCAGCGGGGCGCGGTCTCCTCAGTGGCGACCGCGCCATCGACCCGCGCTGGGGCTGGGACGTGGGTGACGGCGGACATTGCACGAAAGCTGCGATAAGGTTCGATAACTAGCCCGTATCACTCGTATGACGCCGCCTCGCGCTTGTCTATTGCGCAACCTCCCACGGGGGGGTCCCATGCGTCTGCACCTTTCCTCTGCTGTGCACACAGCACCGTGCGTTTGTGCATAAAAAAGCACAAGTTCTTACGCGCGCACGTTGCTAAAAATCCTCTTCGCTGAGTTTTCACCGTTTCGGATATTACGAATTCGATTATTTCGAATTATCATACCGTCACACGTACGATCCGGGGACTTCCATGCACGCAACCATCACTAACACGACGCTGCCTTCGGCAGACGAAAGCGCTATCGCTCGGGAATCGAGCCGTAGCCTGGCGGTGGCACTGGACAGCCGATCCGATACGCAGCAATTCGATTTCAAGACTGACAAGGGCGAGTTGCATAGTGTCACATTGCCCACCTCTGCTCTGAGGCTTCTCGTCGAGGTTCTCGCCGAAATCGGCCAAGGGAACGCCGTCTCCATCATTCCAATTCACGCCGAGCTGACGACGCAAGAGGCGGCGGACCTGCTTAACGTCTCTCGCCCATACTTGGTTCAACTTCTGGAGAAGGGCGAGATTCCGTTCCGTAAAGTCAACACGCATCGGCGCGTCCTCTACCAGGACGTTGTCAGCTACAAGCAGCGCATTGATGACGAGCGACGCAAGGCACTAGACGAACTCGCAGCGCAGGCCCAAGAGTTGGACATGGGCTATTGAGCATGACCTCCAACTTCGCTGTCGTCTACGATGCTTGCGTTCTCTATCCTGCTCCGCTGCGCGATCTGCTGATGCGGCTCGCGCTGACCGACCTGTACCGTGCAAAATGGACGAATCAAATTCATGACGAGTGGGTTCGCAACCTCCTCGCGCGGCGGCCGGAGCTTTCCGCGGATCGTCTTGCAGGCACGCGCGAACTGATGAACCGAAGCGTTCGCGATTCGCTAGTTTTCGGCTATGAACACCTTATTGAGTCCATTGAGTTGCCTGACCCTGACGATCGACATGTGGTCGCGGCCGCAATTCATAGCGGCTCGGAGGCAATCATCACCTTCAATATGAAGGACTTTCCGGAAGCAGCGCTCAAGGAGTTCAACGTCGAAGCGATCCACCCGGACGATTTCGTCGTGGACCTCTTTGATCTGAATGCAGGGAAGGTCCTAGCGGCAGTGGCGGACCACCGTGCATCTCTGAAGAATCCACCGAAGTCTCCTTCGGAGTATTTGACCACCCTTTCGGCGCAAGGCCTGACGCAAACGGTGTTGATCCTAACGCAGTACAGTTTGGCAATCTGAATCCCCGTGCAGGTAGCCAGTCCGTCCCGGCGACCGATGCTCGGCCCCCAGACGTCGTGGCAAGCCGGCGACGATCATATACGTATACGGCAGGGCAGATGCCTCAGCAAGAAGATGCTGCACCGGGCTTGGAACAAGGTCGTGCAAGCCGGCGACGGCTTTCACCCCGGAAAGTCTGTCACGGCACATTCGACATAACGCCCGTAAGCCGCAATTTGCCGGGACATGGCTCACCGCGGCCTTCGGCTTTCCCTTTCTCAGGCCGCCATGACGGCTCGCCAAAGCACCATCGCGCCAATGTTCACGACGACAGTGCCCCAGAACATCGCCTGAAACGCCCGCTTGCGATTCTTGTGTCGCAGCAGGTGCTGGGCGGCGAGCGCGCCCGGCCAACCGCCGCAGAGCGCCAGCAGGTGCAGGGTGGTCTCAGGCGTGCGCCACGTATTCCGGCTGGCCCGCGTCTTGTCGTCGCCATAGGCGAAGAACGTGATGAGGCTCGTCACGAGGCTGACCAGGCCGGCCTGGTGTGGAAAATAACCCATCAGGGCGCCGCCGGCGATGAGGCCCAACGCCGCGAGACCCGCGAACACCGGCCAAAGACTCGTGTCCGACCGCGCCTTCGTTGCGCCGACGATGGCAACGTTCAAGGCTTGTGGCCTGCCGTCCCGGCCTTTGCCGAGTTCGAAGCTCACGCGGTCGCCAGACGTTGGCGTCACGGCACGCGTTTGTAGGGCGGTGATGTGAAAAAACACATCCGTGTCCGCGTGGACGTTGATAAAACCAAAGCCCTTGTCTGCATGCCACGTCTTGACCCGACCTGCTTTTCTCATGGTTTTTGTGTGATGTTGCGCGAAGGATGCAGTTTAAGGGATGCCGTCAAGCGAAACTATGGCGGGAGTTCGCGAAGTTACCGGGTAGGGGCTGGCGGCTCTGCCACCCGTAGTCGGTGGGGTGTTGGCTCGTTGCAACCCGTTGTGCGTGTCAGATCGGGTAGATTTGCCGGTAGGGGGATGGCGCGGGCTGCAGTGGATAACAACAACAGGTAGAGAAATGGGTCGCAGAAGGAAGGAGCCGTCGCTTAGCGAGATATTGATCGATGCGCCGTGGTGGGTATCTGCAGCGCTCGCAGTGGGTGCCTACATCGTGTTGCGCGGGGTCGTCCCAGCGATATTCGGATCGAGCCCATTGTTGACGGGCATTGCGGTGTTAAGCCAGTCGTTAGCTTGGATGCCTGCCGCCATGTTCGGCTTTCTGGGTGTGCTGTCATACATCCGTGCGCGGCGTAGGGAAAGGGCAGGGCAGCAAGAAATCCCCGTGAGGGCTCGGAGTTCTCGCACGAGTCGATCGTCGTCGCGGTGGAAGTCATCCCAATCCTCCGGTGAATCCATGGGGTCCAGGGAGGACGTCGGCCCGCCGCCGCGGACAGCCGCCTTAGCGGAAAAGCCGGAAATCAATAGCTGGACGCTCGATGCCCTCCAGCAGCTGGAGTGGAAGCGATTTGAGCTGCTTTGTGTTGGGTACTACGAGGCGATGGGATTCACCGTCAAGACCGTGCCCCACGGTCCCGATGGCGGCATCGACGCAACCTTGTACAAGGCTGGCCGGGATGGTCCCGTGGCCGTGGTCCAATGCAAGGCATGGCGCAAGCCGGTGAAGGTGGAGCAGGTCCGCGCGCTTGCCGGTGTCATGCACGAACACAAGGTGCGTCGGGGCGTTTTCTGGTCGTTGTCTGGCTATGTCGGGCGACCGGTGCAGGAGTCGGCGGAGCGAGCCGGCATTCAATTGCTTGATGGTGCGGGTATTGTCGAACGGATACGCGCCCTCGATCAGTACAAGCAAGCGACGCTGCTGAAGCAGGCGTTTCGGGGGGACTATCGCACGCCGACATGCGCGGCCTGCGGAATCAAGATGGTCGAGCGGAAGGGACCAGCTGGTGCATTCTGGGGTTGCCTGAACTATCCCGGTTGCAGGGTCAAGCTCTCCCGCAACGTCTAAGAACCGGCTGGATAATCATCGCGCTTTCAGGCAAAGGTCACTCTCAGGTAAGGCTGGCTGTTCGGCAGGCTGGAGCGCCGGTTTTCTGCATTGATACTGACACTCTCCTTTAAGCGAGTCATGCCTCGTGAATCGCCCAGAGCGCGGCAAGAACCTGGCACTTTCTATCCGGTGGGCTCTTTCCGACCCTTCTCCGACGTTTGCCAGCGGGCTACCGAATGGCTGCGACGGCGGAGAACGGTCATCTGCTCAAGTGTTGGAAGCAATCGGGTGATAAAAGGAGGGACGGATTCACTGCGAGCGAGCCAGATCAGTGATGGCATCGCGGCTGCAAGCGATTTCACGTAGCCGGTACTTCTGAATCTTTCCGGTTCCGGTTTTGGGTAGCGGCCCATAAACAGGGCCTGTCAGTTTTTTTGTGTGCAGGGCAGGTAAAGGCTCACCGTCGATGGAACGGTGAGCCAGCAATATCTTAACGATAAGGGTGGGTGAAGCGTTCCTCGTAGAGGATCGCAAACTGGTTCATGGCAGCCTTCCAGTCATGGGTTGAACTGCCCCACTTCACCGTGATGTTTCGCAGCGCCAGCCACAGCAGCTTGGTCGCCGCCTCGTCGCTGGGGAAGTGACCGCGCGTCTTGATGATCTTGCGCAGCTGCGCGTTGATGCTCTCGATCGCGTTGGTCGTG
>NZ_AQUR01000043.1 GCF_000372525.1 Cupriavidus neocaledonicus | reverse complement strand
CTCTCCCTCCGGCCATTCCACGCGCTCCAGCCGGTAGCCCTTCCAGCAACCCAGTGCTTGCAGCGTCTTGCGATCCAGCACACATCCCCCTGATACCTGAAGAAACAGACATCAGCATACAAAATGTGCTCTTTCGGGCCACGGTTTTCTGCGAAGAACCAGAAAAAGGGCATCGTGGAATCGGGAGTCAAGTACGTAAAGAACAGCTTCGGGCCGCTGCGCGACTTCCGCGACCTCGCCGATGCCAACCGCCAGGTGCGCGCCTGGGTCATGGCCGAGGCCGGCACTCGCATCCACGGCACGACGCGCCAGCAGCTGTTGACGGCGGTGTAAAAGCGGCAGTAAATGGCGGCGTACGGTTGGGTAAGAAGGTCAACAGCAAGGGGCCGCATGCGGCCCCTTGCTGTTTGGGTTGGACAGCAGGTTAGAACGGATCGTCGAGGCTTTTCTCGGGGGGCGAGCGCTGCTCACTCAGCAGGTCATGCAATGCGAGCTGGTAGTGAGCGCAGATCCGCTCGCGTAGATCGTCGATGAGTTCGACGACGGCGAGCGCCTGCTCAGCGGACCAGTTGTCTGGGATCAGGAAGTCGAGCCCCTGGGTGATGCCTGACGGCAGATGCAGATGCGTCATGATGGTTTTTTCTCCGCCCGGGCCACGCTGCGTTTCTTTGCTCGCTGATCGGCCCGCTCGCGCGCTTCCTTGACGCGATACGACTCGCCCTCGATCGCGATGACTTCGGCACGATGCACCAGTCGGTCAACCAGCGAGACGACGCAGGCGGCATTCGGGAACACCTCAGACCATTCGACGAATGGTCTGTTTGTTGTAACCACCGTACTGGTGGCGCCATATCGGCGACTGATGAGCTCGAACAGCAGATCGGCATGTCGGTTTGAGTACGACAGGTAGCCGACCTCGTCGATGACCAGCACGTCCGGCGAGGCATAGCGGTGCAGGCGCCGACGCAAGGCCGAATCGCTGTCAAGAGCGGCCAGCTCGCCGAGCATCTGGCAGGCGGTGGTGAACAGCGCCGTGTGCCCGTGGACGAGCGCCTGATAGGCCAGATTCAGCGCCAGGGTCGATTTGCCGACGCCGTTCGGGCCGATCAGCACGACGTTGGCCGAGTCCTTGACGAACTCCAGCTACATCAATTCCTCGACGGCGGCCCGGTCGCAGCGCGTCGGCCACGTCCAGTCGAAGTCGCACAATGGCTTGAAGTTGCCCAGGCGGGCATCCCGGATGCGTCGCTCCAGCGAGCGACGCGAGCGCTCCTCTTCTTCCCATTGCAGCAGCGGCGCTACCCATCCAGCATCAGCGACCTCCGGCCAGTGCGCCAGCAGCCCATGCAGGCGCAAGGCATTCGTACGGCTTTGCAGGTTCTCAGGCGTGTTCATTGGCATCTCCAGCGATCTGATCGTAGATGTCGAGCCGGTGGGGTATGACCAGCTTGTCCTTGTGCCGGACGTGTTCAGGCAGATGGATGCCCACCGGCGGGGGTGCATGGCGCGCTTCGCGCCGGCGCTCCAGCGCCAGGCGCACCGGATTCTGGTGAGGTGCCGCGTCGCTGGCGAGGGTTTCCTCGATCGCCGCTTGCAGTTCGGCGGCGCCATACCGGTCGAGCAGCCGCAGCAGGTGGGTGGTGATGTTGCCCAGATTGCCGCCCCGTTCCGCCGCGCGCAGCAACAGCGCCTGGCTGGCCGGCGCCGCCCGAGCCAGATGGTCAAGTCCGCGATGGTGGCGGGCTTCGCGTTTGCGTTCGACCAGGGCGTTGATGTGTGCGGCAATTTCTATCTGCGCGCCGCGATCGTAACTGCGCTCATGAGTGGCGAGCAGTTCCGTGCCATCGAGGATGCGTACCTGCCGGGGACTGGCCCGCACCGTGAGCGTGCGTCGCACATGGGTATGCGGGATCGTGTAATCATTCAGGCCGAAGCGCACGTACGGTGTCTTGCCGACCTTGACGTTCTGTTGCGGTTCGCACGGATAGGGATTCTCCGGCAAGGCGAGCAGGCTGGGCTGCTCGCGGCAGAACGCCTCGCGTACGCTGATCGTCGGTTCTTCCCGGCAGGGGCGATCGGCCGCAAGTCCCGCACACCAATGGGCGGCTTGAGCGTTGAGCTCATCGAGGTCGGTCACGGTGCGTCCGGCGAAGAAGTTCTCGCGCACGTAGCGGATGGCGCGCTCCACGCGCCCTTTCTCGTTGCCACGGGCGACGGCAACCGGCCGGGGCTCGTAGCGGTGATGCGCCGCGAACGCGAGCAGCGTCGGATGGAAACGGATCGCATCTCCCTGGCGTTCCAGAACGGCGCTCTTCAGGTTGTCGTAGAGCAGGACCCTGGGCAGGCCGGACCAAGCCTCGAAGGCGCCGGCATGGCCGGCCAGGAAGCTATCC
Source organism: Cupriavidus neocaledonicus (assembly GCF_000372525.1). Taxonomy (GTDB): domain Bacteria; phylum Pseudomonadota; class Gammaproteobacteria; order Burkholderiales; family Burkholderiaceae; genus Cupriavidus; species Cupriavidus neocaledonicus. The sequence goes on along the minus strand of NZ_AQUR01000043.1, from coordinate 5,441 downwards.
ATGCGCGCATCGAGGAAGAATCTCAGATAGATCTGCCGCGACCACGACAGCACCATCACGAAGGCCATCAGCGGCCGGCGCGCGCGGCCGATCTGCAGATGGCCGAAGTGTCCCCAGTCAACCTGCCCTTGTTCCCCCTGCAGGGTGCGCAAACGCAGATAGGCTTCGGGCAGTGGGCGCGGCCGGTGCAGCGCGATCATGTGCCGGAAGTGGTGCTGGCTCCCGCGGTAGCCACGCTCGGTCACCATCGCATACAGGCGGCTGGCCGTGAGCGACGGGAACTTCTTCAGCGTCTCATGGATGAATGGCAGGTAGGCGTCGATCTGCGAGGGCCGCTGCACCGTGCCAATCCGGGGTAGGCCGGCCTGTGCCAGCACACGTTGAACGGTGTCGCGGTGCACATGCAACTGGCGCGCGATGGTGCCGGCGCGCCATTTCTCGACGTGGTAGTAACGCAGAATCTGGGCTTCGAGTTCTACTCCAATGGTCATGGGTCGTGTCCTGTGCGGTCAGTCGTACGAACATCACGGAAGACCCTACGACGCAGTGGTCCGAGGCGAACAAAGCCCGAGTATGCGCAACGGCAGAAGTGGCAATGCTCAGACACAGGTATTGAGGCGCCAGCGGGCGCCGGTGCTCTGGCCGGCGTCGTCAAGGTCAGCGGCAGTAGAGCATCGGCGGCCTGCGCGACGGAACCCTGATGCGTCACTTTCTTTTGGCGACAGCGATAGCGGCGCATCCGCTCCGCGTGCGCCAGGCGGCCGCGGCGGCTGTGTTGGTAGCGCTGAGCGGCCTCGCGCAGACTGGCGCGGCGCGCTGCTTGCGAGCAGCCGCCATTGCAGTAGACCTGACCGCGGTCGCAGCGGCGGCAAACAATGACCTGCGCCCGGCAATGAGCGCACACAAAGAGGCGGCCCGTGGCCGGCATCGGCAATCCCCCGTTATGCCGAAACGGCCTCGACGGGCTGGACGAGCCGTGCCATACTGGCCCGGCACGCGCGCCCTTGGCACGAGTGGGGCACGACATCGGGATGAACTTGGCGGTTTGGACCGGTGTCGTGCCTGTTTCTTTTCGGCGGTAAATCCGACCTTTTTACCGCATCCCTACTGCGACGTCACCACCTTGCGGAATGCCCGTCACCGGGCGCGTCTGCACTCGCCCTACGGGCTCGTTCCGACGCGCCCGGTGACAACCCTTCAATATCAAATCAGAAGACCTTGGGACAGTCCTGCAATGCAGGAGTTGTTCTGCATCTTTAAGCTACGCCACCGTTTAGTGCCGGTTTTAAACAGCCGTTCACAAGGGCAGCAGAGCCTCATAGTCGTCGGCTGTCTGTGCCTGTGGCAACGCCTTGAACAAGGCAACGAGATACTGATACGGATCTACGTCGTTGGCCTTACAGGTTTTTCACTCCACCCGAATCCAACCGGCGATTCCACGGCAAAGCAACCATGGATTCCACGGGAAGCCGACCATCTTGCCGGGGTAGGAAATCCCGCCTGGTAGAGCGCTGGGATGCAGGGATAACCATGGCACTCTCGATCGCAGGTCAGCATCGACCAGCTCGGCTTCGAAGAACGTCTCGGGCTGCTCGTCGAACGCGAATGCAGCAAGCGCCAGTCGCGCATGTTCTCGGCCCGGCTGCGGCGCGCACAACTTCGCTTCCCAGACGCCGTCCCCGAGGACATCAACTACCGCGCTGCCCGCCGCCTGGACCGGGCCCTGCTGGCCCGCCTGTTGACCGGGGAATGTACTGGGGACACCTGAACGTGATCCTCATCCGCAAGACAAGCCTCGGCAAGAGCTGGCTGGCGTACGCCTTGGCGAACCAGGCTTGCCGACATGGCTACTCCGTCGGCTACCTGCGCATGCCGAAGTTCAGGGAGGAGATGGCTATGGTCGATGGCAGCGGGCGCTTCGGGACGTTGCTGGCCCAATGGGCCAAACCCGACATTCTAGTGGTGGACGACTTTGCGACGACGCCCCTTGCCGACTAGGCGCGCCGTGATCTGCTTGGCCTGCTGGATGTTCAGCACGGCTCGCGCTCAACCGTCGTCACCAGTCAAATCCCCGCTCCGGGCTGATAGGTTGGAGTCGTGGCGCATTCAGCTCCCTGTTAAACGGCCAAGCACACTCGATTTGCGTTTGTGCAGAGTATCCTTAACCATTCTTCTCAAGAGTGATTTGAAGCCTTTCTTTAGGTGTCACGGTTGCTTCGTAGATTGCGATGTGATCGTTCGACGCGAAAGTAACGTGCGGCGTTCCTTGAACATGACCCAACTGTGGGTTCACCGTATGCCCGTAGGGCGTCACTGCGACCGCATCGCCCGGCACGCCTATCTCGTCGAGCGTGAGGGTTCTAGACTGCATCGCGGGATAATCGCCGCTCGATATCGTCGTGGCATGCCACGTGCCGTCGCTACTCTGCCACTGGACTGAGAAGCAGAACACATAGCCGGTTTTGTTTTTTACTGTGATCTTTTGAGCCTGGATCATGATTTTTCCCATGCGAAGAAATTATAGGAATGACGTAAAGGGACTCTCTGCTTAGCGATGCTCGGTCTTCTCCTTGGTCAGTCGAGATAAGTCGCGCCAAAAGCACTTCTGCGGCTATAGGAAGAGAAGGTCGCGGGATATCAATAATGAAGTAAATGCAATCTATGTTCCTGGCGCCCAGGAAAACTGATAACCATCCGAAAAGTGAATAAATCAATACTTATTCTTGGGTGATTTGTTATAATTGTTATATCATTGAACATCATGTTGTCTTAAACTGTACACCGCTGCCCCCGGTTCCCGCCACTGACCTAGCAGGCCGCTGAAATACCTCCAGCGAACGTTGTGAAAAACCGCTAACCCACCGGCCCTATCGGGGAAGTCGCACCTCTTCCGCAGCCTCACCGAGGAGCCCCTCAATCTCGATTTATGCAACAACGCCGCTTCAAGCAATGACGTAGCAAAACTTGATTTTGATCAACAACAGGGAAGTTGGCCATTCTTTCTGCCTTGCCTCGCACATACCATATTGCCTAGACTTCTCTAGCCATTCCTCGTGCTGTTTCAGGAATGACGAACATAGCGAGTTCGTGCCATTTTGGCATCCAGCAGGAAATATTGGAATGGAATGGGCCCAGTGTTTTGCCTCGACGGCATTTCTCAAATCTTTGTAATTGTGGCTCGACATTTAAACTTCAAACTTTCAAGGATCCAATCATGTCTAACATCAAGAAGGCAGTGTTCGGCGCGCTAATGACCATCACTTTGCTCGGGGGCGCGGTGTCTGCATCAGCTCAGCCAGTATGCCAACCCCAGCATCCAGGGCAGACATGCGAGTATGATGCGGTGCTGAAGACCTGCATTTGTAACTAAGAATTGAAAGGCCTGGATAGTACGCTCCATGCCCGTCAATATGGACACCTTCTTTAATCCGCTCCCTCAAAGTTTGACGCCCGTCTAACTTTGAGGGGTGTATTACCAATGCGAGGATATTCCGTTCAACAACGATACGACCATCCTTAATGACCATGGATGCGTAACCAGAAACAGACGGCAATGGGTTCGCCGGGGCTCACAGAATGCACAGTGATAACAGTAAGCTGGGTTGCTTCGCGGCCGCGCCGCCTCTGTTCCATCTTCCTACCAACACCCCGATGGCGTCTAGTCATTGTTGGCATCGAGCGTGCACATCTGGCGGAGGGGCCGGAAGGCTCCACGTGATCCGTCGATCTCATGCGGCAGCCGGATCTGCTCCCACGGCACGACCGGATCGGGCAGTGCCGCCGTGACCAGGGCGCGCGCCCGCTGAATCGCTGATCTGCGGCTCGGGGAGGGGCAGCGACCGCAACGTTTCGGGCGCGCGGGCGACCGCCTGGCGCGACGACGCGCCCGCGTACCAGGCGCGCAGGGCCGCCAAGGCGGCGGCGTCGGGGAAATCGGGCGAGATCATCGTGTCTTGCATCGAAAATCGTTCGCGGGGTGCGTAAGCTTTGGTATGGAGATGGCCAGGCCGGCACCAATCCACCCAAGTTACTGTAAGCATCAACAAGCCTTATAGGCAGCATGATGAGGCTTCTGGCGAGGCGGACGGGGCTTGGCGCGATCCGGTCGCACGCGATGGATACGTGTTGCGATCAAGGCCAAGGTCTCATTCAGAGCAGCCCTGGCCCAGCGCAGGCCGAGCAGAACCGCAGGCAGGACAGGTTTGAGCGCGGTAATGGCGTAGGTACGGTTGATCCGATGGTCCGAGTCAATGTCATGTTCCTGCGCGGCGGTGAGGCAGCATAGGGCGTGCAGGTTGTCACATAGGATTTTGGCGCCGAAGTCCTGCCTGGCGGCCAACTGCGAGAGGCCGGACAGATGTTCGAGTGCCATGCGGTGTTTGAGGCGTTTGAACGCCTCCTCGAGGCGCCAGCGCTGGTGATAGAGATCGCGGAAGGTGGCAGCCGGATAGTGGTGCATGTCGAGCAGATTGGTGATGAGCACGCGCACCTTGCCGGCTGGCGAGATCTGCCGGATCAGCCGGACGGTCTGCGGAGTAGCCGCACACTCATAGTCGCGCGCGTCATTTCGGGCTGGAGCCGGGAGCGTGACGATGGCCTCGTCGCGACCGGAGCGGACGAAGTGCCGCACGGCAGCAAAGCCGCTACCGTCGGCGCGCATGCAGAAAGGGATTTTTCGTTGGTTGAGCACGGCCACCAGCCAGCGGGCGGGGTAGCCGCGATCGAGCAAGAGCAAGTCGTCGGATTGCAGGCGGTCCAGATGCTCGAACAGGATCTGGCGTTCGTTCTCGTGCACGCTGTGCAGTGAGGCGGCGAGCATGATCTCGGCCCCGGGCAGGTATAGGCCGAAGGCGAGTTGATCGCGAGTGGCGGCTCGAGGCAGATGGCTGTGGCGGATGGCGAAACGCAGGTGTGAGGCGTCCGCGGCGACTAGCCGAAAGCCATGCCAGCGCGGCAAATGGTCTGACACCTGCCGAAGCAGCCAGTCATTGAGGTGAGCAAAGACATCGCCGCTGAGTTTGCTGCGAGCCTGGGCGAAGGCTTGTTCACTGACGCAACGGCGCAAGATGTTCTGGCGCGCGAGCGCGGCGAAGAATTGATCGAGTTCGGCTTGTACGCCCATGCGCAAGTTGCCAAGCATGAAGGCGATCAGTGTCGGCAGAGTGAGCTTGCGCTGACGGGTGAATGCGGAGGGTCGTTCGGGATGGCGAGCAAGATCGTGAAAGACCTTGGTGTGCAGATATTCGGTAAGCGAAGCGAACAAATCGGTCAGGGGCATGAGAGCCAAGCGAAGATCGAGAAGCGATCCTCTATTGGCCGCCGCCCTGCTTGCGCTAAACAGCCAGCGCAAGCAGGGCGGCGGCCGCTCGAACCTCGTCACATGTCAAGCGTTCGCGGGGGCAAATCGCGATTCTATTGACGGCTAAACTTGGGTGGATTGG
>NZ_AQUR01000042.1 GCF_000372525.1 Cupriavidus neocaledonicus | reverse complement strand
GGCAAGGGAGATATGAGGCACACCTGCCCATAGCTGCATCATAGCCTCCCAAGCGGATACACCAGGACTGATCAACCCTTCTCAAGGAGCGCAAGCAATGATCGCATGATGGCTAACAGGTTGGACCGGGACGAGGAAGACCCGATAGGGAACGTGAGCCGCAAGGCTCGATAATCAGCTGGGGACCTCGTCAGCGAATTCCATATGGGCCAGCAGGCCTTAAGGCCTGCAACAAACGGGCCGGACATAAGCGTGCTGCCTCTACCTGTCGACCACCATGTCAAATCGAGCTTGCTATCCGGGAGGCGTCCACATAAGCACTTCCCTAGCGCTTGACCAACGCAACGAGATAGATGCACGGGTTGTTGCCAGGATTGATGAAGGTGCATGGTGCGGGAGGACCGAGTTGCAGACAGTCGCCGACTTCTAGCTCATGTACCAGTTGACCTTCCTCAAACACCAGGGTCCCTTGCTGTACCCAGATCTGCTGGTGCTGGAAGATGAAGGCCGATGACGGGTAAGAAATCCGAACATTGGCTGGAAGCATGATTTCCACGAGTTCCAGCATGCCACCATTGCGCGGCGACACCGCGCGTCGGGTATAGCCAGTCTCGGGATCGGTCCAGACTTGCTGATCGGCGGCACGGCAAAGGCGATTGCCAAACTGTTCGGCCAGTGCCAGCAACATCGAGAGCTGCAGGCCAAAGGCTCCGGAGAGCCGACCCAGGACTGTTGCGGTCGGACTCGCTTCACCACGCTCGATCTTGCTGATCATGGCCTTTGACACGCCGGCGCGCTCAGCGAGTTCGCCCATTGACCAGCCTCGCGATTCGCGCTCGATGCGCACGCGCGCTGAAATCGCGCCTGTTGGGTCCACAGGCGACCGGGTGGAAGAGGAGGAGGTATCAATCATGGCCGCCATTATACCGACCTCGCGATCGCGTCCTTCTGTCCTAGGTTGCAAATCGGCCTCGCCAAGTGTGGCGGTTAAACACTGGGGCTATTTGGTGTTCTATCGTCCTCTATAGTAAACCTATTCGGCTTTCCCTGCACAAGCTGGCTCTGCTTCTGTCAAGTGAGGGTTCCTCCCCAGATTCGGTCATCTGTTCTGCAACAAATCCCTGAGCATTGCACTAATGCTAACCCCCCGCCGAACGTCGGAAGACTTTGGTTTCACGCATGTCCTGAGCCGTTCGACAAACAACTATTGTGGATTTCAGCACCCATCGTATGACTGTACCGCCATGTCATTTCGTTGGCATCCGGTACTGAGTGGCGCTTGCAACTCGCTACTTCGCTATGCGACTCCGTTGCACGGACGGCGCGTCAGTCGTAAGAGATCAACGCCTCTCGGGGCGTCCCTATGGCTGAGTGGCGAAATTTAAGCAGCTCGCGAATCTCGATCTTCAGCAAAACCACTGCGCTACGGCTGATGAAGTGACCCGCAGCATACGGCGGCATCCATCGATGCCGCATACCCCTGCATGAGAGCTTCCTCCGTGTTGGGGCCGTCGTCAGCCGGTTGATTGATTGCCTTCTCAAATACTGCAATTTCCGTGGCGCCCGTAAGTTGTATGTCGATACACCTATCGAATCCGAGTCGATGACCCGCCTTCATCATCATCGCTGGCGTGGCCCATTTGACTTTCACGCTTCTCGCTCAGCGCGCTTTCCAAGTCCCTGGACGAAATGTCCCGAGCGAGGCGTTGTTGGTCGTCAAGGCAACGTCAATCGTGCACGAAAGCAGTTGCTCAGATCGCGCCGAAAGAACTGAATGCTTAAAACATACAGAACGCCGGATCTCGCGCGCGCTTCCGCGTGAATGCCATTACAATGATCCTACAGTTCCATGGGTGATGGTGAGGTTCCGTATCGAATCGCCTGATCGGCTACACTCAGAGGTCACGGGCTCTTTCGCACGCCAGTGCATTTTCTCAAAAGGGAATGTGAGGGACTCAGTGCCATCATTCGTTAAAGTCGGCGACGCCCAATCTCGATGAGATACTCATTGCCACATCGCGTACGGGTTTCGCAAAAGTTTCCGAATAGCGAGACGTGGGCATTGTAAGTGTGACGGCGCCAGCGAGTTCTCTTGCAGCATTGAAAACAGGAGCTGATATGCCGCTGAGCACCGGTACGCGATCTCCGACTAGCATAGCAATGCCATCTTTACGAATCCGATCGTAGATTTCCCCTTGCGCACCGGAATAGGCCAGCAATACGCGGCCGCCAGCGCCGCGATCAATTGGGAGAATCTCACCCGCCCGTATATGATCGCGAACCAGCTGTGGGGAGTCAACTCGATAGAGGCAGAGACGGAACTCCTTTTGTCGTACATAAAATGCAGCGCTCTCCTTGGTTTTTTCTGTGAGTTCACGCAGCGCCGGCATAACGATTTCTTCGAGCGAAAATGACGACGCGTAGATTGCATAAAGACGCGCGATTTGTGGGCCGAGGCAGTAGGTTCCATCTGTTTTACGTTGAACATAGTCCTTGTGTTGCAAGGAGGCTAGCAACCTCAGTACGGTGCTTTTATATAGCCTTGTCTGTTTCGCTATCTCAGTCAGTGAGAGCGAAGCAAATTGTGGTGTGAACACGTCAAGCAAGGACAAAGCGCGGTCCACACTTGAGGCACCTCCGGGCGCAGAATTTTGGTCAGAAATTGATGTGTTTTGTGGCTTGCGTGGCATCGTTGGATAAAGAGAGATACAGCTGTTGACCTCGTAAAGGCGGTACCTTAAACTGAATCAAGTCGTCATCATTACATACGGAAAAAACTTGCCGTGTCAACAAAATGACGCTCTTATTTAGGTAGAAGGGTGGTGGCGCCATGGCTTGAGGCTATCTGTCGACACGCACTCAGCAAATTTCGTGCTCACCTTCATGAGCGAAGAAGCTAAGCGCTGGAGCGAGCTTGCAAAGGAACCTACAAAATGTGTGGCAACGATCTTGAAGGGAATCGCTGATCAATGAGGTTTGCGGTTGATGTTTTACACGCCGTGGCTTTTCTTGCTTGCATTCTGCAGACTTGTGGGCCGATGGCCTCACTATGGACGCGCGTAGGGCCCTTCAGGCTGCATTCGGTACTTAGCACCAAAGGAAAGCCGGAACGGATTCTGGTAAGCCTGACTGGAGCGATCCCGACAAATCTCACATTTTGTCCGACAGCGCTGGCGGAGGTGCCGTAAATCTTTTGTGACTGAGTCGGAAACTGGACTGACCCTTCGGGATCACACCGTGAACTGACGTAGCTTCCTCAAAGGGTTACGATCGCTCCATGATCAAGCTTTGCCAGCCGTTCGGGCGTTGGAGGTGTTGATTCCTAAAGCCTTTGCAGACTGGGGGCATTGTTTAACAGGTTCCCGCCGGCACCGACCAGAAAACAATTGCAGATGGGAACGAGGTCATTAAGCGCCAATCGATGGCAATCATCCGCGTCGGGTGATGTGCTTGACGCATGAATGCGAGCAAAAGCAAGAATTGAGTCGACGCACTTGCGGTGCTGTGGACCATAGCAAGGCGCTGTCGAATAATGGAAATGTAATACCGACCCAATGCTCATTAAAAAAGGAGAGTTTGGATTCAAATGAAACGCTATAAATTGTTCATCGACGGCCGTTACGTCGATCCAGTAAGACTGGAGTGGTTCGATACGGTCAACCCGTACACCGGCGAGGTATGGGCACGCATCCCTAGAGCTACAAAGGAAGACGTTGATATCGCGGTAGCGGCAGCTTCGCGTGCCCTGAAGGCGGGACCTTGGGCGATGATGACAGCCACGGCGCGCGGCAAACTAATGCGACGTCTCGGTGATCTGGTCCTTGAAAACGCCCAGCGCCTGGCAGAAACTGAGGTACGGGACAATGGCAAGGTGATGACTGAGGTGCTGAACCAGCTTCGGTCGCAGTCGGAGTGGTGGTGGTACTTCAGCGGCCTAGCTGACAAGATAGAAGGCGCTGTTGTTCCTTTGGATAGGTCCGATGCCTTTGCTTTTACGACCCACGAGCCAGTTGGCGTGGTCGGTGCCTTGACGGCCTGGAACTCGCCTTTGCTTTTCGTAGCGATGAAATGCGCGCCCGCCTTGGCAGCAGGCTGCACCGTGGTCCTGAAGCCATCAGAATTTGCTTCGGCGAGCACACTGGAGTTCATGGAGTTAACCCAGCACGCCGGCTTCCCGAGTGGAGTATTCAACGTTGTCACTGGATTTGGTCCGGAGACCGGGGCTGCGTTGGTGGAACATCCTGACGTCGCCAAGGTGAGTTTTACTGGATCGGATGCCACCGGGGCAAAGGTATACGCGGCTGCTGCAAAGTCTATGAAACGGGTTTCAATGGAATTAGGTGGCAAGTCGCCCAATATTGTGTTCGAAGACTGCGACTTCGCACAGGCAGTAAGTGGAGTTGTGTCGGGGATCTTTGCAGCGACCGGTCAAGCTTGTGTGGCAGGGTCCCGCTTGCTGGTGCAGAATAGTATCAAGGACCTTTTCGTCGATCAACTTGTCAGCATGGTTGCATTGGCGCGAATCGGTGATCCAAACGCACCGGAGAATAGCATCGGTCCTCTAGCAACACCGGAGCAGTATAAAAAGGTTTTGCGGTACATCGACATCGCCAAGTCAGAAGGTGCTCGCTGTGTAATAGGAGGTGAGGCTATGCGGGATCTCTCTGGTGGGCAGTTTGTACAGCCCACCGTTTTTATCGACGTAAAGAGCGACATGCGCATCGCGCAAGAAGAGGTATTCGGCCCCGTGCTCTCGGTCATGGGCTTCGATGACGAAGCGGACGCAGTGAGGATCGCCAATGATGTTATTTATGGGCTCGCCGCCGGAGTATGGACAGCTGATATCTCCAAGGCGCTTCGTGTTTCAAAGGCGCTCAGGGTCGGCACAGTGTGGATTAACGCCTATCGCGCGATGAGCTTCAACCTCCCTTTCGGTGGCATGAAGCAATCCGGTATTGGCCGTGAGAACGGTATCGAAGCTGTGCGCGAGTTCCTCGAGACCAAAAGTGTCTGGGTTTCAACTAAGGCAGGGACGCCGGCTAAGAAAGTCAGCGCAAATATGCAGTAGCAAATTGGCCCCGCAGTAGGAAATTGGCCTATACATAGGGAATGAGGGTAAGATAAAGGGAGAAAACAAAAATATCGATTTTTTTGTTGATCGTTTAGGTGACGCGATATTTTTTCATTTTGAAGCTAATGGTAAACTCTAACAGGGCCATCACGAAGCTGAATCATGACCACAAACGCTTTTACCCGCCAGCAATTAGGCAGCTATTTTGCGTCTTTTCTCGGCATGGAAGGAGGAAACCCGTCCGCTGCAGTTTGGTTTTGCAATTATTCGCCGAGAAGGGGCTGCATATCGCTAGTCTCGCCTCTGATGCCGAAGCTTGAATGTCCAGCTTGGGACGCCGCCTTTCGAGCTCAGCATGCAACGGCGATAGTCCGGTGGCAGACACATCAGCGGATCGCTCGTATTATGTCAGCTGCTCGTCAAATGGTGCTGTTTGGCGACGAAGATGGTGGTGACTGGAAGAAATATCTTTCAGATCTTCTGTACCGACCGCAAGGCTGGGAATTCATGCTCAGCCTATTTCCGCTCCCAATTCGTACAGACGATGGCCAGAGCTGGAGGCGACGCTTTAGCATGCAACCTGAACTCACTTCGAAAGTCGCTTACATGTCTCTTTGCCGTGATGGAGGACGCTTTCGCTTCATCGAGGCGTTACGTCGGCGCGAGCAGCCGAAGGTGGTGGTGTGTCTAGGCGAGCGTCATGAAGATGATTATGTGCATGCCTTCGGTATGCGCGGGCTTTCATATAAAGAGCACACTCTGAAGCCGGCGGACCAGGTCCGAATACTTCATGTCTACGACGACACAGGCACGCAGCTCGTGCTTTGCCCTGCATTAGCCGGTTCCGCTGGTATGTGCTCTGATGCCCTTCTGAAGGCACTGGGAGGATACATTAGCCAATGGCTGGCGAAGGAGGATTTTGAGATGTGACGTACAGATGTATAAGGAAATCATTGCTGACACGCCTAGCTTCACGACCAACCAAAGGCCAATGCGCGGTTAGGCATAGACCAATTCAAAATGAGCCAGATATTCCGACTAAGCATGCCGCTATATTAGCTGTAAGCCTGTTCCGTTCTCCGGGGGTAACCCAATTATTAGGCCAATCGATCGCGACAAACTGATGGGAAATTTTTTCATCATCATGACGAACATTAGTCGTTGCGGCTAGCTAGTCTGTCTTCCATCTATTCATTTTCCGTGTGAGGCAAAAAAATGATATCGAAGCGACGCATGCTTCGATAGTGCACGGCAGGTTTTCTTCAAAATCGGGGCGGATGAGGGGAGTTGGAATGAACCGCCCATCTAACGCTAAGCCAAAGCCTCGAAGGCAAAAGGGGCTCTCGCTTGATCGGCGGCGTCGCTGTGCCAGAGTGAGAACTGGATCCAACACTCAAGGTGGAGGAGAGTACGCGTACCCGGCAGAGCAACCAAATGCCGGGGCTGCTGGGGTGAGGCTTGCACTTCGGTACGCTGTCCTTCCGGGCCAAGAGCGCTGGGCCGTAGTTCGCTCGCGTCGTACCGCTCTTGCTGACACGGCGCTGGAGCGGCAAGTCCGTGCGCTTGGCGAATTCGATGAATAGAAGATCCTACTGGTTGCGCGTGACCTACATAGTGGCTAAGGTCTGATCCGGCCGCGCAGATTGTGGACCAGATGTCCGGCTTGGGCCCTATTACCGCTACTGCCTTGGTCGCACCATTCTCTGCCCAGCCACTCGCACAGGCAGGGCATTCGCCGCAAGCCTGCGGCTATTCCGGCACAGACCGGCACGGCGGTCATGTATCGCTTGGGCACATCAGCAAGCGCGCGGCAACGCTTCTGCGACGACAGGTGGTCAACGCAGGACAAACGATGCTCACGCGCACCAGATATCCTTAGGCACGGGCACTGCCCATGCTGCAGCGGCGCCTCAAGGACGTCGTGGTGGCACTGGCCTACAAGATTGCCGAAAAGCTTTACTGGCCCATGGGCGCCAATGGCCTGAGTTGGGGGCGTCGCCCGCCTTCACCAGCTCTTAACAGGCCGCTGAAATACCTCCAGCGGACGTCAGCGCGACGACTGGCTGAAGCGTTGCTTTGAGGATCCCATCCAATCCCACATTCATGCGCGGCGCAGATACCTTCACGGAAAGCTTGTTCACTATGCGGAGGCTGGAGGATTTCGTGCCGCAGTCCCATCCGCTGCGCTCGATCCGGACTATGGCCAACCAGGCGCTGGTGAAGATGGACCGGCTGTTCGCGCAGATGTACGAGGCCGATATCAAGGGTGGCCGCCCCAGTATCGCGCCGGAGAAGTT
>NZ_AQUR01000041.1 GCF_000372525.1 Cupriavidus neocaledonicus | reverse complement strand
CTGTATTAAATGTCCGTACCGATGAGCAACTGATTCAAGCAATAGATGATGTGTTCTCTTCGTACGGCACCCTATTGCCATCCGACGAGGTGTTCGTCCAACCGATGGCCAAAGATATCGCGGTAAGTGGCGTTGTCATGACATGCGACCCTGAATCTGGCCTTCCATACTATATTGTTAGCTACGATGAGAGCGGCGATACTACAGTTGTGACTTCTGGTGGAAACGGCACCCGCACTTACATATTTGTACCGGGCCACGATGCACCGGAGCCTCTCCGGCGTTTGGTGCCAGCAATAGAAGAAGTGATCGAAATTGTTGGCATTAAAGAGGTAGATATCGAATTCGGGATCTCGAATAATGGAACCGTGGTGATCTTCCAGGTACGGCCCATAACAGCCCCGCGGAGATGTGGATACAGCGCAGGCCACCTTGCCATGCTTCTCCAATCACTGAATGGCGTTGAAGCGTCGATTGAGGACGTCAACAGCTTCAATAACCGCCAGGGACTCGTAGGGGAAGTTCTTGGAGTCATGCCGGATGTGAACCCCGCCGAGTTGATAGGAACTAAGCCACGGCCATTGGCCGCCTCCCTCTTTCGTCACCTGTTCACTAATACCGCGTGGGCTTCCGCGCGGGCAAATTTCGGGTACCGAGATTTGCGCGCAGTTCCCCTAATGCATATGATTGGCGGCACACCATATGTTTCTGTATCAGCAAGCGTCGCCTCTTTTCTACCGGCCGCATTGCCCAATTCCATAGCAAAAAAAATCATCACCGATGCTCAACGCAATTTAATTCTTAAGCCAGAGCTTCATGACAAAATAGAATTTCGCGTTGTTCCAACTTGCCTCAAACCAAGAATGAGGGACGGTCATTGGCGCGAGCTATTCCCAAGCCTTTCTGAGAACGAATGGGCATCGTACCTAGACCTGCTACGTGCTTTAACGAACCGCATTATCACTGGCGATGACCTCTTTGATCGTGCTAGACACGGCATCGAAGCGTTAGAATCCACTGCAAAATTTACAAATTGGAATGAGGACCACGGATTGCTTGATGTCCTGTCGCTGATCGAAAAAGTGCACGTGCATGGCACAGTGCTATTCTCTGAGATTGCGAGAGCGGCCTTCGTAGCGACGGACATTCTCAAGTCATTAGAGTCTGAGAAATTGCTTCGCCCGGGGTTCCTGGATGCCGTCGTGCGCGCCTCCGACTCCGTTGCAGCCCAACTAGTAAACGATTTTTTTGCACTACAGCCTGCAGAATTTTTAAATTTGCACGGCCATATTCGCCCTGGCACATACGAGATCACCGTTCCTCGATACGACGATCCTATTAGTAAATACTTCGACTGGATGAATCGCACCATCAAAGAGGAGACGACAGAAGTATCCGCCATTGACTTAGCTCTGTCACCTGCCCAGATATCGGCCCTTTCTTCCGAGTTCGATCGAACCGGCTACGCTTTCGATTGGCCGATATTTGAAGCCTTTGCAATGAAGGCGATTCAGGGCCGTGAACGCGTCAAACATTCTTTTAGCCGTCTAATTTCGGACGCCTTGGAGATGCTCGCACTCGTTGGAGCAAATCTTGGTCTTAGCAGAGACGATCTGTCGTTCCTTACGATGCCCGACATTGCATTCTCTTTAGAGATTCGCTCCAATCCTTCGACCTTTCTGCGGTCTGCAGTCGAGAGAAATCGACAGCACTGGGAAACAACCAGATATCTCCGCCTTCCTGATCTTTTGTGCTCCCCAAAAGACATCTTCGGCTTCCATGTCTTCCACTCCCGCCCGAGCTTCATCACCGCGCTCACAGTTGAGGGGCTTGTGACGGATGTACATGGTTCGTCGTTCAAGGACAGCATCGTTTTTATGGAAAATGCTGACCCCGGTTTTGACTGGATATTCACGCACGGCGTCAAGGGATTTATCACGAAGTACGGTGGCGAAAATTCACATATGTCAATCAGAGCGCGTGAACTTGGTGTTCCCGCCGTTATCGGCGCCGGCAGCCGCTTTGAGCAATGGCGGAACGCACGCGTTATTCGACTCGAATGTGCAGCTCAACGCGTCCAAGTTCTCAGTTAAGCTATGGAAATGGAAGCGATGTCTGAACACGGAGTACGGCGATGCCCTCGCCGCATTAGAACGCTCCCACGAGCGGCCTTATCGAAACTCGTGAAGACCTCATAGCCAAGTTGCTTCGCTTGGCCCTCGGCAGGCACACTGATCACGGCCCGCCGAGGGGCGGTCAGCCCTTCGACTCCATATTCCAGGATGATTTCGCGCAACAGGTCGCCCTGATGCTCTCATAGGGTAGGAGGTAACCAGCGTGATAAATCCGATACCATGATCGAACTTACTCAGCAAGGCGAACGGTCAATACAATTGTAATCGCTAGGTGATGTCAGGCTCATGTTGACATCATGAGCGTCGCCAACTGAGGTGCCCGTTTGATTTGGAAGCGCGTGAAAATAAACAAATCGATGGCGGCGATGATCACTCAGCCGTTATATGAGGGATTCTAGTCAGGCACGGGGTCAAGCCCATAAACACTTGGAAACTCATATGTGTCCCGCCGTTCTCAATACGGGCTCCCGAAGCGGTTAGATTTATCGAAAACTTCATAGAATGGAGAATCACCTCACCGGAACTGGTCAATACTTGGCATATCCCCCACGCTGACTTCGATCACCGTCGGTACACTCGTCGTTGAGATGGCCCGACGTAATGCGAACCGCAGTCCTTCGGGAGAGTCCGTTCGGAACGCTTGTGCACCAAAGCTTTCCGACAAACGGCAGAAATCTGGATTTCGAAGATCAGTTGCTATAATTCTACCGCCGTAGTCGTTGACTTGCATCTGGCGGACATTTCCAAAACAGTTGTTATTGAAAAGCAGAACGATCAGAGAAATCTTATGCTGTACAGCAGTGGCTAGCTCTTGAACGGCAAACATGAACCCGCCGTCCCCCGTAATAGAAACCACGGGTACGTTTGGCTTTGCAACCTTCACTCCGAGCGCAGTCGGAAAGCCATATCCGAGTGTCCCCTGATAGCCGGTAGATATGTAAGTGCGGGGACTGTATACAGGATAAACGATGCGACTCGCAAAGCCAACCTGGGTTAATTCGTCTACAAATATTCCATGTTCACCTATTTCTTCACGGATAACCTTCAGATAGCTCAATTGTGGTTCGAGCACCGCTGAACGCGCTTCCCATGCGGCTTTGACTTCCATCAATGCAGTTTCTCGTGGACGTCGAACGGCATTGTATTCTTCAAGCCTTCTCAGCAAGAGTGGCAAGGCTTGCTCTGCCCGAGCCGTAATTTCGCACTTCGGCGTAAAAAATCTACGATGTGTGGTCGGGTCAACGTCAATGCGAATAATATCCGGCCGATGTGTCCGAATCCATTTTTTTGCTGGTATTCGCATGTTGGTACCGATGGCCAGAACAACATCGGTTTTTCCCCAAAGGTCCTTCGCGGCAGGCAGGTGCAGGGAGAGATAGCTACGGGCATCCACAACCCCCATACCGGTACGATATGCCACGACCGGTGCCTGTAAGACCTCCGCTAACTGCCGGACCAATGTGCTCGCGCCTTGCGCACCGCTTCCGACAAATATCATTGGAGCAACAGAGGCACCTAGCACTTTGGCGACCTCTTCGATAGCTTCCTCGTCCAGAGGAGGTTCATAGGGAGTCCGTAGTTTGAGTTGGGGATCGGCGGGAGCCGTGCTGGCTAACACGTCCATTGGAATCTCCAGCCCAACTGGTCGAGGTCGACCCGAAAGCATCTGGTGAAAGGCTTCACCGATCAAGATCGGAATCTCCGATGGGGTGTGAGCAGTTGCTACCCATTTGCTAAGGGAACGCAAGATTGAGAGCTGATCATTAATTTCATGCAATTCACCCCAACCTCTTCCTATTGCCGCTGAGTTTATCTGACCGGTCAAACACATCAGCTTTGCGTTAAGTGCGTACGCCGTTGAGATCGCGGCGGTTGAATTGAGAAGGCCTGGCCCCGGAACAACGTTGAATACCGTGGGCAAATCGCTGACCAGAGCATGACCGAGTCCCATATATGCCGCACCTTGCTCATGTCGAGTGTGAATTATCCGGAATTTTTCTCGATGATCGAAAAATGCATTATAGAGCCAATCGTTCTGCATGCCAGGTAGACCGAATACCGTCCTTATTCCGAGGTTATGCAAAGAAAGAACTGCTGCCTCACCACCCGTCATAGCTCTCATAGTCTTCAGCCCTCCAGAAGCGTATCCAATAATGCGAGTAATCTCGTGTTGTCACCTGGTGCACCGACCGTGATTCTTATGCAGTGCGGCAGATCGAATGCGGGACGTACCATGACCCCGTTCCCAACCAAGAGCCCTGCCAGTTCCTCAGCGTTGAAGCCTTTGGGACAGCGAACCATGAGAAAGTTTGCCTGGCTTGGTGTCACCTCCAGATTCAGGGCTTTTAGCCCGGTCGCGAGCCTGAGCCGCTCGGCATGGTTGTTATCGACGGTGCGCTGCAAGTGAACCCTATCCCCCAAAGCGGCAATTGCAGCATCCATTCCTGCTGCGCTTAGGTGAAAATTTCGTTTCCGCTTCTTCACACTCTGAGCTATCCGTTGCGGCGCGATCCCATAACCGATGCGCATACCAGCCAAACCATAAGCCTTGGAAAAGCTATGAACAATCACGACATTTTGATCGTCGAGGACATGCCGTATAGCATCAGGAAGGCCTTCTTCTGTAGCAAATTGATAATACACCTCATCATATATTACGGTGACATCATCCGGAATTTTTCCCAACACTGTACCCAACACACTTTCCCCAAACCAGGTCCCGGTCGGATTATTTGGATTACAAAGATATAGCAACCTGGTATCCTTGTTTATCCTGCGTAGGATTGCATCGACGTCCAAGCGGAAATCCGATCCAATCAGCGGTACTCTGTCTATCTCGCATCCCTTATTTGCAAGAGATTTTGAATATTCACTAAAACACGGCGGACATATGATGGCACGTTGACCAGGCTTAATCAGCGCATCTTCCACTAAAGACAGTACTTCGACACCGCTGTTTGCCGAGAAAAATTGCGCGCTTGTAAGGCCTCTACCATGAAAGGCAGCTAGGGCGTCGCAGAGCTTTTTGTCGGTGCGTTCTGGATAGCGATTCGCAGAGGCAATTGCTAGTTTCGCGGCATCAACTGCTTTGGGTGATGGGCCAAATGGGTTCTCGTTTGAGGAGAGTTTCGTAATCTGCATTATTTCTTCGTCCGCCATCATTTCATCAAATGATTTACCATTTATAATAGTGAAATAGGAGATATTTCACTATTTCAGCGCTGGATACCCGATAACGACTCGGAAAAGTGGACTAATCTTTCCTCCGCTGGATTGAACTTCCCCCTCGATAATTCATGAGCATTATGTTCGCGGAAGTGCCTTGTGTGTGCCGTGTGTCCACACGAAATTGATTCGTCCGCTTGATGCCGGATGAGTTCAAGCTCAATGGAGAATATCACTCAACATACGACTAAGAATATGGCAAGGCATAATCAACGAGGCTTGCGCAAAGGGCCTCCTTTATTTGCGGCGATGCTGGATACCGCTACACTTCCTTATCCCATGCCCCCTCGGGATGCACTAAAATTTCTACACTTCTTAGCTTGACCCTAGCCGCTTTCTTTTCAAGCCAAGTCTTTATTGTAATTGCTCGGTGCGAGGTCGGTAAAATGATCCGTTTTCAAGACGCCATGAAGTTATTTCATGGAACGAACATTTACTGATATTTTTACGGACTATCTTCGTCAGGATAGCCGTACGCGCGAACCCTGCTGACCTTGAGATATTGTGGTTGCCTCGATCAGGGGCCAGCGGTCAGGCGTTGTCGATCGCCGGCATAAAGGAACCGGGCAT
Source organism: Cupriavidus neocaledonicus (assembly GCF_000372525.1). Lineage (GTDB taxonomy): Bacteria > Pseudomonadota > Gammaproteobacteria > Burkholderiales > Burkholderiaceae > Cupriavidus > Cupriavidus neocaledonicus. The sequence goes on along the minus strand of NZ_AQUR01000041.1, from coordinate 1,249 downwards.
CTTCGGCGTAATGGAGCCAGGCGGAGTCGCCTGGATCGGGCTCGAACGGGGTCTCAAGAATGGCGCGGACGGCGGCATGCCCCAGTGCCTGGGCCAAGTGGCTCTTGCCGGTACCGCACGGTCCGGCGATCAAGATGCAGGCCTTCTCCTCAATGTAGCGGCCGGTGGCCAGGTCATAGACAGTCGCCCGGTTCAAGTTTGGCAGGCGGTCGAAGTCGAAGCCCTCCAGGGTCTTCTCCCCGCGGAAGCTGGCGCGGCGCACGCGTTGGCTGAGTTTCTTCTGGTCCCGGCGAGCCAGTTCGTAGTGGACAAGCAAGGCGAGGAAGTCGGTGTGGGCCAACTGACGCTCGACGGCTTCGCGATTGCGTACTTCCAGCGTGTCGAGAACGCCAGACAGGCGCAGTTGCTTGAGGGCGGAGGAGAGTTCGGGGATCGGATTCATGGGATTCAATGAAGAAGCAGCGTCTGGGTGTCGCGGCAGAAGCGGCCGCCTTGGGCGTAGGTGGTGGCCAGCGTGCTGACCGTGGGCGCTGGTTCGAGATCCAGCCCCCTTGGCCAGAATCTGCTTGACCGCGCCGTAGTTGGGCGTGCCGAAGTGGTTGGCCCGCCGGCAGGCGGCTTCCAGCCGTTCGTCGCTGCATTGCTGTGCGAACCGCAACAGGCCTTGGACAGCACGCAACTTGATCAGAACTCGATCGCCGAACAGCACGCGCACCAGAGCGGAACAGGACGGACCGATGCGCTTGGCCTCGCGCAAGCACCACTGGACATCGTGCAATTGCCAAGCCTGTGCCTCGGGTGGCAGATGGTCGGTGACGGGACTGCGGGCGCCGAGCGCACCCTGTCGCAAGTGAGTAGCAAGCAGGATGTATTCCTCATACAGATGCACCATCGTCGCCGTAGCCTTGAGCCACACGACTTGCCGGCCAGACGGAACGGCGCCGAGTAATAAGCCCGCTCGAACTGAACGTGACCATCCCGGTGTGCCGTGGATGCGAGTGCCGGCCTCGGCCATGACCCAGGCGCGCACCTGGCGGTTGGCATCGGCGAGGTCGCGGAAGTCGCGCAGCGGCCCGAAGCTGTTCTTTACGTACTTGACTCCCGATTCCACGATACCCTTCTTCTGTAAGCGGTCTTTTAAGGGCGTCCCTTCCGGCCGCCGGCGGTATCCGAAGACGGTTGAGGGCTTGAGCCTCCAGGGCAGCAGAGCCTCGTAGTCGTCGGCTGTCTGTGCGTGTGGCAACGCCTT
>NZ_AQUR01000040.1 GCF_000372525.1 Cupriavidus neocaledonicus | reverse complement strand
CTCCGGTGCATCGTGGCCCGGTACAAATATGTAAGTGCGGGTGCCGTTTCCACCAGAAGTCACAACTGTAGTATCGCCGCTCTCATCGTAGCTAACAATATAGTATGGAAGGCCAGATTCAGGGTCGCATGTCATGACAACGCCACTTACCGCGATATCTTTGGCCATCGGTTGGACGAACACCTCGTCGGATGGCAATAGGGTGCCGTACGAAGAGAACACATCATCTATTGCTTGAATCAGTTGCTCATCGGTACGGACATTTAATACAGAAAGGTACTGGCCGGCTTTGGATTGCTCCAGACTATCCTCGGATGCTGCGCTAGATCTAACTGCTAGAGGATCCGATATTCCGAAAGAAATTTTTATTAATTTGACAATCTTTGTGGAACTTGTGCTCCATTGTGCATGCGTCACACGATGAAGCGGATAAACGTCGAATTTAGAGGCGGCTGCTCTGAGTGCGATTAATGTTTTCGCTTTTGTGTTTTTGAAGGGGGCGGCGTCTGGGAAAATCCTCATGGAGGAGTTTGATTTGTCCAAGTTATTGATCTCCAGGCTAATAATATGTTCCGTATTTTTGGTGTGATTTGTGGTCCAAATGCAGCGAAATTATGTGGCATTAGGTAAATTTCCACATCGACGCGCCGCAAGTACATAGAGCAACATGCGTGCCAAACCTAAACACATAAATGCTCACAACTCAATGGATTGATTGAGAGCGGGGACTTCGAAGGAAATGACAAGCCGATCGTGGGCCGTTGAATGTCTATGAGGGGTGGCGTGGACCTTCAACGCGCCCGGCATGAGTGGACTATTCGGGCCTTCGGTACTGGCTGCGGGCTTTGGCTGGGTCTCGATAGGCTGTGCGCATTTTGATCGAGACAATTAGCAATGATCCGTTTGCTTATATAGTAAAGGCACTCTTTACTTTATTTATTGGTATGTCGCTATATGATCAATGGCGGCGACTATTGGTTGGAAAGACGACGATTTTGTCGTAAAGCAGACTTTTGCTGCTACATTGGTGACCGCGAAACCATGGCAACACCATTTCGACAAACATGCCAAGGTTGCCGTCCTGTTTAGGCATTTTGTTTGGTTCAACGAGGAATTCCGGGGAAGGCCCCGCGGATTTTGAGGAAGAAATACTCCTGGTCTGGGTAGCAGTAGACATGGCGCTTGATGACCTTAATCGTGTTGCTGATCCCCTCCGTGTTTAACGGCTGCCGGCAGCGGATGTACCTCCTGAGGGGCACTCTGATTCTGCGGGTTGCGCAGCAGCAGCCAGCGCGTGGACTTGAGCACCCGCCTGGTACTGTGATCGTGCCGCAGGCGATTGGCCTGGTCGACGCGAACCCGGCCAAGGGCCTCGCGCCCGTACTTGGCCACGACGTTGGAACAGGTCATAGGCGCTTCCGAAGCCCAGCTCGTACGCGGTCGTCATGTCGATGGGCGACTGCCGCGACGCGCTTGGCCGCGTCCGGTTAGGAGTTGCTCGAGGAACGTTGATGCCGTCTCGCGCGAGTGGCCCTTTCCGATCCGGAGCACGTCCGATCGGATCGATGACCACTGTGGTGTAGCGATGTCGCTTGCGCAGGGTGAATCGTCCGTAGCCAGATAAGGGATTGGTCGACCACAGGCTCGCGCAGGCGTGCCTTGTCGATGGATTTGACGGTACGCCAGCCCAGTTCGTAGAAGGCGCCCACGGCCTGCACCGTGCAGCTGCGTAAGCAAATGGCCGCAGCTTGTGCCAGCCGGGCTGTGGGACGCGTTGATCGCGCCCGAGCTATTCCAGCCGTTCAAGCCGGGGGCCGCCGCACTGGCCGCACCACACCCCACGCCGCGGGAAGTGCGGCACAACGCGGTACTCGAACAGCGGCAGATCCCTGACTCGGCGAACTAACGTCTGTGAGTCTGATGACACCGCGCCGCGCACTCCTCGCAATGCATGACCTTGCTGACAGCATCGGATAGAGCGACAGCGTGCGGCTCTCGCCCTCGGGCCAAGCCACACGTTGCGGCCTGCAACCTGAAAAGCAACTCAATGCTGTGGTAGTGTGAAGCCGGCCGCGAGTTGTTGGCAACGAAGGGATCCGTCTCTGACGTGGGCATTCATATTGTGTCCAGATTGAATTCGGTTCGCCCGCGTTGTGGGCGGGCCGCGGCCGCAAGGATGTGCGTTGTGGCTACATGTATTCCGGCGATTCCTCATAGGTTCTAGTGATCCCGGCCTCTTGCGGTCGGGTCCGATCTTGCCCTGCGTCACGAATGGGAGGTGATTGAGCAGGCCGGCCACTTGAAAGCCAATTCCAGCACAAAGGAAGCATACGGAAGTACCTACGAGGGATTGCGCGTTAATGAGAACCTTCTATACTCGGCGCTCGACAGCCCTAAAAGGTTGCGCTTTACCGTGCGCCATCAGATTGATGATCTATCAGAGAATCCCTACGCGCAATTCGGGTCTGACTGACGGACAGATTATTATGGTGCGGCAGATAATTTGGAATGAGAGGTTCTGTGTATAGCGGGTCATTAAATTCACCGGGCTTGCACCGTTGTGCGTTCTCGTTGGGGGTACCAAGTCGCAGGCCTAAGAGCGGTGTGCTGGCGGGTGCTTATCGTGATCACCCCTTTGGTAAGGGACTGAGCGTGAGTGACGCAAAAGAAGTCCCGAGGTGTCGCAGAGTATTTCCGCGACGATATGTTCGGGCAAGCCTTGAAGGATGGGTAAGGGGTTGCCGCCAAAGCCAGTAACCGTCCAAAAGGCCGACATGAAACGAAAGAACCTCCTAGTCACTATTGGCTGCACTTTTTTAGTGCTGGGCATTGTGACCTACGTGCGCACCGCTAGAAGTTCGCATCGGATATTTGAACCTGAGGAGGCCAGCGGCGTCGAATTCCTGCAGACAGACTTGGTTCAAGTGGCGCGCCAGGACCTGCAGTTGTCGCTACCACTGTCGGGCAGCCTGCGCGCGCTGAACCAGGCCTCGGTCAAGGCCAAGGTCTCCGGTGAGGTGAAGCAGGTGCTGGTGCGCGAGGGCGAACCGGTGCGCGCCGGCCAGGTCATCGTGCGCATCGACCCGGCCGAATACGAGGCCCGGGCCGCGCAGGCGCGCGGGCAGATGCTGGCCGCGCGCGGCCAGTTCGAGAATTCGCGCCAGACCTGGGAACGCAACCGCGAACTGGTCGGCAAGGGCTTTATCTCGCAGACCGCCTTCGACAAGTACCAGTCCGACCTGGCGGTGACGCGCGCCAACCTCGACGCTGCCCAAGGCGGGCTGGCGGTGGCGCAGAAGGCGCTGGCCGACACCGTGGTCAAGGCGCCGCTCGACGGTATGGTGGCCGCGCGCGCGGTGCAGCCTGGCGAGAAGGTGTCGCCGGATACGCGCCTGGTCGATGTGGTCGACCTGCGCGTGCTGGAGCTGGAAGCGCCGATCCCGATGGCCGAGGTGGCGCGCGCCGCGGTGGGCCAGCCGGTGGCGCTGGAAGTGGAAGGCGCCGGCGGCTTTGCCGGCAAGCTGGTGCGCATCAACCCGGCGGTCAGCGAGGGCACGCGCAGCATCATGGTCTATGTGCGCGTCGACAATGCCGACCAGAAACTGCGCGCCGGCATGTTCGCGCGCGGCGCGCTGGTGCTGGGCCAGCGCGCCGCGGTGGTGGCGGTGCCGGTGTCGGCGGTGCGCACCGAGGGCGAGCGCGCCTTCGTCTATGCCATCGAGCGCGACACGCTGGCGGAACGCCCGGTGCAACTCGGCCTGCGCGACGAAGCCGGCGGCATGGTCGAAATCGTCGCCGGCCTCGACGCCGGCGCCGAGATCGTGCGCAACAACCTGGGCACGCTGCGCAGCGGCAGCCAGGTCAGGCTCGTCAAGACCTGACAGCATAGAGGACGCGCCCCATGTGGTTCACCCGCCTGTCGATCCGCAACCCGGTGCTGGCCACCATGATGATGATGGCCTTCATCGTGGTGGGGCTATTCTCGTACCAGCGGCTGCCGGTTGACCAGTTCCCGGACATCACCTTCCCGGTGGTGGTGGTGCAGACCGAATACCCAGGCGCCGCGCCGGAGTCGGTCGAGTCCGACGTCACGCGCAAGGTCGAGGAGATCGTCAATACCATCTCCGGCATCGACGAGATCTTTTCGCACTCCTACCAGGGCACTTCGGTCGTCGTGATCAAGTTCGACCTGAGCGTCGATGTCGGCCAGGCCGCGCAGGACGTGCGCGACAAGATCGCGCTGATCCGCCCGCAGTTCCGCGACGAGGTCAAGGAACCGCGCGTGCTGCGCTATGACCCGTCCGACGCGCCGATCTTCTACCTGTCGGTGTCCAACGCGCCGGGCGCCGGCCGCGGCCAGCGCGAGCTGACCACCATCGCCGACCAGATCGTGCGCAAGCGGCTGGAAACCGTACGCGGCGTGGGCGCGATTAATCTCGTCGGCGGCACCAGGCGCGAGGTCGAGATCCGCATCCGTCCGGCGCAGCTGGAAGCGCTGGGCATCGGCGTCGACCAGGTGATGAACGCGATCCGCAACGAGAACCAGGAATTGCCCGCGGGCGAACTGCGTTCCGCGGCGACCGAGACCGTGGTGCAGATCAAGGGCCGCGTGCCCACGCCGGATGCGTTCCGGCAGATCATCGTCGCGCGCCGCGCCGGCCAGCCGGTGACGCTGGGCGAGATCGCCGACGTGCGCGACGGCCAGGAAGAACAGGAAAGCCTGGCATTGCTCGACGGCAAGCGCGCGCTGTTCCTGTCGGTGGTGAAGGCGCAGGGCCAGAACACGGTCGATACCGTCGACGGCCTGGTGCGCATGACCGACGAGGTGCGCAAGCTGGTGCCCGCCGGCGTGCAGCTGAATGTGGTCAACGACACCGCGCGCGGCATCCGCAGCAGCGTGAAGGAAGTGCGCTCGACCTTGCTGGAAGGCGCCTTCCTGACCGTGGCGATCGTGTTCCTGTTTCTCGGCTCGTGGCGCAGCACGGTGATTACCGGGCTGACGCTGCCGATCGCGCTGATCGGCACCTTCGGCGTGATGTACCTGTGCGGCTTCACCCTCAACGTGATCACGCTGATGGCGCTGTCGCTGTGCGTGGGCCTGCTGATCGACGATGCCATCGTNGTGCGCGAGAACATCGTGCGCCACAACCTGATGGGCAAGGACCACCGCAGCGCGGCGCTGGACGGCACCAACGAGATCGGGCTGGCGGTGCTGGCCACCACCTTCTCGATCGTCGCGGTGTTCCTGCCGGTGGGCTTCATGGGCGGCATCATCGGGCGCTTCTTCCACCAGTTCGGCATCACCGTGGTGGCGGCGGTGCTAATCTCGATGTTCGTCTCGTTCACGCTGGACCCGATGCTGTCCTCGGTCTGGCATGACCCCGACCTGCACGGTACCGGCAACAAGGCCAGCTGGTACGGACGCACGGTGGGACGGCTGCTGGACTGGTTCTCGGCCAGGATGGACCGGCTCGGCGACGGCTACGCCGGCATGCTGGGCTGGGCGCTGAAGCATCGCCTGGCGACCGCCGTCATCGCCGCCACGACCTTCTTCGGCAGCTTTGCGCTGGTGCCGCTGATCGGCACCGAGTTCGTGCCCAATGCCGACCTGGGCGAGACCCAGGTCGGCTTCACCACGCCGGTCGGCACCCCGCTCGACGTCACCGAAGCCAAGGTGCGGCAGGTCGAAGCCGCGCTGAAGGCCTTCCCCGAAGTGGCCTACACCTACGCCACCATCAACTCGGGCAACGCCTCGGGCCGCAACAACGCGCTGGTGTCGGTGCGCCTGACCGAGCGGCGCGCGCGCACCCTGACCACCGCGCAGCTCAACCCGCTGATCCGCCAGCGCCTGGCCGGCATTGCCGGCATCACGCTGACCATGGTCGGCATGCCCGACGGCGCCGGCGGGCAAAAGGCGATCCAGGTATCGATCCAGGGCGACGACCTCGACGAACTGCGACGCCTGTCGCGCGAAGCCAGCGCGCGCATGGCGGCGATTCCCGGCCTGACCGACCTGGATTCGAGCATGAAGGACGACCGCCCCACCATCGAAGTCCGCATCCGGCGCGAGCTGGCCTCGGACCTGGGCGTGGGCGTGGCGCAGATCGGCAATGCGCTGCGCCCGCTGCTGGCCGGCGATGCCATCAGCTCCTGGCGCGCGCCCGACGACGAGAATTACGACGTGCGCGTGCGCCTGCCGAAGGACGCGCGCACCGGCATGGCCGACCTCAGCGCGCTGATGATCGCCAGCAGCCACGCCAATGCCGATGACTCGCCGAAGATGGTGCCGCTGCGCCAGATCGCCGAGCTGGTGCCCACCACCGGCGCCAACCAGATCAGCCGGCGCGACCTGAACCGCGAGGTCGAGCTGACCGCCAACGTGGCCGGGCGCTCGGCTGGCGAAGTCGCGCGCGACGTCAAGGCCGCGCTGGATGGGGTCAACTGGCCGGCCGGCTACAAGTACCGCTTCGGCGGCTCGACCAAGTCGATGAACGAGTCGTTCGGCTACGCCGTGTCGGCGCTGGCGCTGGCGGTGATCTTCATCTACATGATCCTGGCCTCGCAGTTCGCCAGCTTCTTCCAGCCGATCGCCATCATGACCTCGCTGCCGCTGACGCTGGCCGGCGTGTTCGCGGCGCTGCTGCTGTTCGGCTCGACCCTGAACATGTTCTCGATCATCGGTTTCATCATGCTGATGGGGCTGGTGACCAAGAATGCGATCCTGCTGGTGGACTTCGCCAACCAGGCGCGCCACGGGGTCGACGGCCGCGAGCCGCTGTCGCGCGAGGCCGCGCTGGTCGAAGCCGCGCGCGTGCGGCTGCGCCCGATCCTGATGACGACGCTGGCGATGATCTTCGGCATGGTGCCGCTGGCCTTCAGCCTGGGCGAGGGCGCCGAGCAGCGCGCGCCGATGGGACAGACCGTGATCGGCGGCATCATCACCTCGTCGATCCTGACGCTGGTGGTGGTGCCGGTGATCTATACGTACCT
>NZ_AQUR01000039.1 GCF_000372525.1 Cupriavidus neocaledonicus | reverse complement strand
TAAAGCGGCTATGGTTCTACCGCCGCCCGGCGTGGGCGCAAAAAGCTTGGGAGCAATGGTGCGAGCAGGCTCGGCAGAGCCGAATACCTGCCCTGGAGTTGTTTGCGAAGCGCCTGCAAGGCTACTGGCATGGCATCTTGGCCCGCTGCCGCCACCCATTGAACACCAGCGTGGTCGAAGGCATCAACAACACCATCAAGGTCATCAAGCGCCGCGCGTACGGCTATCGCGACGAGGAATACTTCTTCCTCAAAATCCGCGCAGCCTTCCCCGGAATTCCTCGATGAACCAAAAAAAAACCCGCCATTTGGCGGGCCTTCTTGTCACCTCGGGTCAGATTACTTCGGCTGGTGGTGGAACGTCTCGCTGATCAGCTGGCGGATCTGGTTCTCCAGCGCCTCGCTCAGTGCACCGAACTTGATCTTGACGGTGAAGCCGTTGGCGTCCTTGGTAATCGAGCCGGCATGCTCCTTACCGGCAAAGAACTTGTCGATGCTTCGCTCGCTCGCTGAATTGGCGGCATCAACTCGACGGGTTGCCAGCGCTTTTATCGCATTTGCTGCTTTGCCCTGGTCCATCTTCCCCGATGCCACCAGTGGCCAGATTTCCTTCGCCGCTGCATCGCCCGCCTCGCCATACTTGCGGATGGTCATAACGATCGCTTCGGCGGCCGTCCCGCCGAGCAGGGTAGGCTGAAGATCCAGATCCCGGATTACATAGTCGGGGAGTTGGGCAAAGCTGAGGAATCGGTAAAGCCCGCTTCTGGACAGCCCGAGAGCCTCGGCCAGACGAGCGCGAGACGGGAATTCCTTCTCGGTCTGACGAATGGAAAGCGCAATCTCATAGTCAGAGAGATCATCACGGCTGACGTTCTCCACGAGAGCCAGCACCGCCATATCGGCGTCAGACGGCTCAGCGACCACCGCTTTGATGGTATCGGCGCCCAGCATCTTGTGGGCCCGCCACCGGCGCTCACCGGCCACGATCTGATAACCCATTTCGGCGCGGCGTACCACGATAGGCTGCATCAACCCAACCTCTCGGATGGACTCCGCGAGGTCCGCGAGTTTTGAATCGTTGAAGACGCGCCGAGGCTGCCAGGGGTTCGGCACGATGTCAGCGACCGCGATTAGGGACGCAACCCCGGCAGCCTCGAGCTCCTGCACGCGCATCTGTGCCACGGCCAGTGCACCAGCCAACCCAGGTGCGGTCTGCGTGCGATCGTTACGCTTGATCTCGTCCTTCTGAATTGCCGACGTCTTCCGGATACCAGCCGTCTTCGCCAATAGCTGTTCTCGCATATTGCTCATTGCGCGCTCCTCCATTTTTCTGCGTAGATTTCATCCAACCATCGGCAATAGTCGACAATCGGCTGGCGCACCCGCTGCAGCGATTTTGCAGCGCTATGGGTACTACTCACGTCGAATACCGTTGAGAAAGCCAGGGCCCCAGTGCTCATCACAGAACTAGCGGGCACTTCAATTGAATGCAGCCAGCTCTCATAGGCGCTTTGAGCCCATGCCCGAACAATCGGTGCAGAGGACGTACGCCCATAGTCGACCCTCGACAGCAGCAGCGACACGAAGTCGTACTTCTTGTCCGCTTCGTATTTGATGAAGCTCTTGGAGACATCGGAGAACAGGCGCCAGAACGACAGCGAGCTGATGAAATCCAGGTTCTCTGGCACCATTGGCATGACCATGGCATCTGCCGCCAGCAAGGCGTTCAAGTTCATATAGGAAAGCGAGGGCGACGTGTCCATCAGGATGTAGTCGTAGTGCTTCCGTAACGGCTCCAGTCCCTCCCTGAGAACAGTCCAGAAACGGAAGCCCGGCTTGACCTTCTGCATGGCAGGCAAATGGAACTCCGCGCCGATCAGTTCTGTGTGCGCGGGAATGAGATCCAGGCCGTCCCAGTATGTCGATTGCACTTGGGACAGCAAGCCCCCCTCGATCTGCTGATCGTAGATATACGGCAGAACGGAGTCTTCTGGCGAGACGTCCTTCTCGGCGTAGAGACCACACAGCTCGGAAAGCGACGCCTGTGGGTCTAGGTCCACCACCAGCACCTTTCTGCCGCGCAGCGTCAGTCCCTGGGCGAGGCACATCGTTGTCGTAGTCTTGGCCGAACCGCCCTTCAGTTGGGCCGTGATGATGATTTTCCCTTCGGGCTCCCGCGTACCGGTGACCAGCGGTGTCTGATAAATGTCCGACACCTTCTGCACCCACGTGCGCGCCTCCTCCAACGTGAAGGTCCGCGTGCGTCCTGTTCCCGCTGCAGTACCTGGCGGCAATTCCCCATCGCCCTTGGTGGCAAGGTATTGAACCTGGGAATGTGAGATGTTGCACATCTCGGCGATCTCCCCGGTCTTGAATACCGGGGCGGTTTTTCTAGGACGCGGCGCAAGGATCGTCTGACGCAGTTCATCCGTGAAAATGGTGACCTTTTCCGCGAACTGGGATATTTGCTCAAGCGGGACAGTCCGATCGACTGCAGGAAGTTGGCTCGTTTTCACCATTCTGAGGTTTTTCCGCAAAATTCTGGAAAGCTCAGAATACAAGAAACGCTTGAGCAATGCTTTATAAACTGTTGTTTTTGAAACCAACTATCCTAAAAAACCACAGTTTTGCTCAAACTTTAGGCGAATTAGGGCGTCTTGCCCTGCACAACCCCATACAGGCGGTGTCAAACAAGCGGCCCCCGGGCGTATGCAGGCGCGGCAAACCAGCACAAATGACCTCACCATCCCGGCCAATCCAGTCAATCGTGATGCCAATTGCCTGGATGCTAGAAGCCTAGTTCTGGGATTATGCACAATTGACCTCACCTTGCCGGTCGAGCCGTGGGCCGCCTAGGCCATTGACACCACCTCGCACGGCGCTTCGACGGGAACGCTCTGCTTGGATTTTGCCTCGTTCAAATGAGGTCGCGACGGCCGGATTCACCCTGCATCGACAATGGTGAGGTTCATTGTGCGTGCTTCGTACGCGCCTTATTGAGGTCGCACAATGAACCTCACCCTGCAGGAGAAAAGCCTGCCAACGTCTTGCACAACGGACCTCACCTTTACTGCAGCACAAAAAACCTCACCATCAAAGACTTGTGTGACGACCGGCATGAAGGATCCCCGGCAGAGGGAGCCTTGGCGCTTCGTGAAGAATTCTGCAGCCGGCCCAGCGTGATGTTGGTGCCGTCGGCTGGGCGACCCTCCACGGCAGGACGAGGTCTGCGTTGCCCGCGCATCTGACGAGCCCCAGCACAGTCGGCGATCTTGTGAGCGTGGACCGTGCCTGTTTGTTTAGTTTTTTGAGAAGTAAACACACCGACAAACAAACGGAAAAAAGCAAAGCCCTTTCTAATCAAACACTAGATGCCAGCAAGGTGAGGTGCAATGTGCCAAAGGTGAGGTGTGTTGTGCCACGAACGTGCGGTTTGATGTGCGAGCAAGGTGAGACTCGTTGTTCCGCAAGGTGCTAGTTCTTGTGCCGAGGCAGTCAAGGTGAGGTACGTTGTGCGGACGCTGTGGATATCCCCGCTGACGCTAGGCTAGATGCCAACTTAGCCACTGCCCGCCTTGCGCAACGGTGAGGTCCATTGTGCGTAGGGTGAGGGTCGTTGTGCTGGGACCGCAGGGCAAGGTCAGGGCCGCTGATGCCTGGCTTTTATGGTGAGGTTCATTGTGTTGAGAACCTCACCATCACGTGCTAGAGTCACCCCAGCCTAAAAAGAGGGGAACCACAAGTTATGGCGGCCGAGAATCCGGTGGAGATCAAAACGAGGACCACGCCTCGGCAAATGGCGCTCGCATTGTTCGAAGACATGTTTGACCTCGGCACGTCCATCAACGAGGCGAACCGCGAAATCGGCTATCAGCGCAATAACTTCTTCACGGAAATCGTGAACATGGGGCTAGCGGCGCGACGGTTCCTCGATGCCGCCTACTTCATCGTCGCCCAAGAGCCGGAAGTCCCAGATCAGTACGACGTTGAGCTGAACTACTTCAAATGGCTGATGCGGTACGACAGCCGCAACCTGAAGCATTTGCGCACCATCGCAGACGAAGCGCAGAACGCGAAGGTCCGCGTCACCAACACGCCGTCAGACCGTGAGCCGGCGGAAGATGATATTTGGGTGCAGGTGCAACTGATCGGTATGGTGGCCATGCATCGTGGCCGCATCCGCTTCGACGTGCACCACAGCCTGATCCCCCACATTCGCGACCCACGCAAGTCCCACTGGCTAAGCCTGCGGATTTCGACGGCATTTACGCGCAGCCTGGCGCGCGCCATCTACGACAAGGTCTTGCCGAGCGTGCCGGCAGGGCGCACCGACTGGATCAAGCTGGACGAGATGCGGACCTGGCCAGGGAAGATGGGCGCGAACGCCAGCATCTTCAAATATTTCAAGCGCGACTGGCTTGAGCCAGCGGTCCGGGAAATCAATGAGATCTCGGACATCGAGCTGTCCTACGAAACTCGGACGGAATCGACCTCGTCGAAGAAGGTTGACCGCATCCGCTTCCAACTCCAGCGCAAGGACACGGCCGATGCGGTGATGGCGAGCCTATCTGACGCGAGCCAGATCTACAAGATCCTGAAGGACGAGTTCAACCTGTCCACGCGCCAGTTCACCGAGATCTCCGAGAACCGGGAAGCATGGAATGACGACCGCATCCTGCAAGCGATCGAGTACACGCGGTTCAAGCTCAATCGGGGCCAAGTGAAGAAGAGTCCGTCCGGCTATCTGATGAAGGCGTTGCGCGACAACTGGCGCATGTCCGAAGCTGAGCGGACCATGGTTCAGGTCCAGACGAAGCTGCTCACGGAGGAAACGGAGAAGGAAGCCGTAAAGGCAGCAGTGAAGTCATCCGTTGAGCACAGCGTGGCGTCGCGTGATGAAGAGACGCGTGCACGCATGAATGAAGAATCAGCCCAAGGTCGCGCGCATTTTACGTCGGCTGATACCAAAACTCGCAGGGAGTTTATTCGGGCTTGGCTGGCGTCGCGCGAAGGCAAGCTTGTACTGCGGCGGATGAAGCTGGAGCCTGCATCCGTCTCCGAAGACGTCATCCTGACGACGCCAGATTTGTCCTGGTACTTGGGACAGTTCGTGTTCGGCCGCGTGGCACTCAGTCGCGCATGACACAGCGGATTTCTTCGCGTTGATCGACGCTGTCGCTATCGCAGGTTTTTGATTCCTGCGCTGACTTCCGTAGCATGCCATAACCTGTTCGGGGTGTAGCCAGTTCCTTGGATATGCCGAGGCCAAAGCAATCTAACTCCTGAGATGCGTTCCTGCCGTGCACCAGCCCGCGGATAGTCTCAATAGCCGCTCGCGCCACTACCGACGACGGCTGCCCCGGCTGCGTTAACTGGATGGGGCCGGAAGAGGACCCACACGCTACTCTGTCCATCTCAAAGAGCCAGGCGCGCGCCTGATCGTGCCCCACCGAACTCCGGCGACCGTTGCGGTCAATAAACACGATCGACGCTGAATCGACTTCATAGGTCGACCCATCTGGTGCTGAAACCCGCTTGCCTCGGTATCTCGCCACCAGCTCGGCAATCTGCTGCCGCTCTCGTGTGGCCCGAGCCTCGGCTGCTCGCCCTGCATCTTCACGGAGCTTCCGCGTCCGGACTATATGTCCGTAGTCAACAGGCATCTCGAGGAGCGACTTGAGGTACGCGAACAGTTCTCGTCCCCGGAGCGGCCTGAGCGCATTGCCAGCCGCCGAGACGACGTCTGACAAACGGTGGCCCGTGGTTCTCGCAAGCTTCATCAGTAGGAACAGCGCGGACATCTTTAGGGCTTGGTCGCGTACCAAGGGCGCCAGGTCCATCGGCACCGCGCGACCGTCAATCCGCAAAAAGGATCCCGGCCCCGGATGTTTCTTCGTAGAAGACTGCATGGTCTTGTTTACGCCATTCACCGGTGCGAGACATGTAGAGGCCCCCGACTCATCAGAGCGGGTCGGAACGTGGATAGTGGACTGAACCTGCAGGCTGGTGATTCCAATGCATCGGAGCAACTTTGAGGAGAACCCGATCCGCCCAACGACCTCAAGCTGCGCCCTGGTGCGCCGCTGCCGTTCACGCTTAATAAGCCCGGCATCTTCAAGCGCACCAAGCGCTCGATAGACCGTGGCCTCACTCATCCCGAGGTGTTGCGCAATCGTTGCCTTCTTTATGAAGGCGAGCGCAGACGGATCCTTCTGGTTCAAAGCGAAGCGGACGAGCGTGGCCAGTACCTGACGATTCGTGATGTGCAAAGTCCGAAGTCCATCGGACTCGTAGACCAGCGCGATTGCTCTAAGAATCCGCTCAGGCAGCCGGCCGGCATCGAGCCTTGCTGCATTGGGTTGCAGGCCTTCGGCGGCGACAGGTTTAGGAGCATGCGACGCATCGCCGCACTTTGTTGTTCTTCGGGCAATAGGAAGCCCGTCGAAGCTACATGTCATCTTCGATCAGCGCAAACTTGGAAAGGAGGCATTGACAGCGAAGGCGCGGGCTTCGTACACTCGATCTGTCTTGTAGGTCGAGTCAAAGGGGTTTCGAAGCTCGTGACCTCTTTTGCCTATGCCGATGAAAAACCTGGAGTTGCTGGACTTATACCCTGCAGGTACATAGTTGCAGTGGGGAGCCGCCAGAGACCTAGCAGGCCGCTGAAATACCTCCAGCGGACGTCAGCGCGACGACTGGCTGAAGCGTTGCTTTGAGGATCCCATCCAATCCCACATTCATGCGCGGCGCAGATACCTTCACGGAAAGCTTGTTCACTATGCGGAGGCTGGAGGATTTCGTGCCGCAGTCCCATCCGCTGCGCTCGATCCGGACTATGGCCAACCAGGCGCTGGTGAAGATGGACCGGCTGTTCGCGCAGATGTACGAGGCCGATATCAAGGGTGGCCGCCCCAGTATCGCGCCGGAGAAGTTG
>NZ_AQUR01000038.1 GCF_000372525.1 Cupriavidus neocaledonicus | reverse complement strand
GCCTACCACCTCGTGCGCATGCGCTCGCTGGGACAAATCCGTCCGCAGTTGCAGTAATCGCGCTAATGAGGCCGGAATGGGCGCCAAAACGCGGAAAAAGCCGAGGCAGTGACGTCCGGCTTCCGGATTGTGAAAAACAGCGCTCCCCGCCTTGCGGGGAAAAACTCATCGCTAGCGCGATGAGTACTTCAGCAGCCTGCTAGGTGTAGTCGCGAATCTCTTTGAGATTCTTGCAGCTAGCATCTGGCGCTGCTCGCTTACTGGGGATGGAAGAATGTCGGCATCGCTCTCCATAGCTTGAGAGAGTCTCGCCTTAAATTCAGGGTTGTTACTACCCAAGGGTGAGGCGCCGCTGCAAGATGACATGTCAAGATAGATCTTGCCATCGATATCCTCCGCCATCGAGCCCCAGGCGGATTTAAAAATGATGGAAGAGCGGATTTCGCGCTCCCATTCAGCCAAATGGCCAGTGGATCCAGAACAGGACATTTAGTTTTCCTTTTCGGCGAGTGACAGCGCCATTCGTTTTGCGTTGGCCATTATGGTATGCGTGGGATGGCTATTTCCGGCGAAATTCATAACGGAGCCATCCATAACATAGATGTTCGTTAGCCCGTGAATCTTGCCGCAGTGATCCACGACTGATGTCTTTGGAAAAGAACCCGCACGCATGGTGCCGTGTAGATGTGAACTGCCTTTGCCTCGCGAGAAAGGCATTCGTTCGATACAGGATGCGCCTAAGCGGCGGAGAGTGTCTTCAGCCCGGTTGGCGAGAAAACTGATTCGTGCCCTATCATTTTCTGAGTTTTTATACGCTATACGGATGTAAGGAATGCCGTGTGGGTCGATGGCGCTGTCAAGCATTACACGGTTGTGTGACCATGGTTCCTCACCAGCGATATAGTGAAGTCGCACGCGACCGATGTTTTCCCCTGGCGAATCCAAATTTGCCTCGTAGATTAACCCCCCAAATCTGCATGGCACGCCAGGGTGCTCATAGAAGTCGTCCGTATACACAGTCGCATGCGGGCCCCAATGCGCAGGAAGCGCGGCTGGATTCTTCACGTAGCCAACGGAGTACCCGCTTATCTTGAATGAGAGGCCGCGCCCTACGAGGTCAGAATCATTTCCAATGCCTGTAGGTGCATGTCGGCTCTTCGAGCGAAGCATTAAAGCCGCCGACTGAATTGCATTTGCACACACAATGACCGCTTTAACGGGGATACGAATCCGCTGCGAGGAAAGCGGCACATAGCACTCAAGGGCTTCTGCGTGGCAGTCGCTTCGGAGCTCGATCGAATTGACAAAGCATCCGTACAGCACCGAAATCGATCCTGGGAAAGCGGAATCGTCTAAAACACTCTTAGCTAGGATGTTGGCCTTTGCATTCGTAGGGCAGACTAGGTGGTTGCAAGAGGAGCATTCAATGCATCCATTGGTGGTTTTGGGTGGCCGGATCGCCAGCGGAACACTCTTTGGCGTGATTCCAAGTTCTCGCATCGCATTGGATATAAGTAGACCTCTTTGGCTTGCTGGATAGGGCTGAAATCCGTACGTACCGCTAATCTCTAAGAGACTTTCGATTTCGGAATAAAAAGGTTCGAGGTCCAGAAGTGAAATGGGCCAATCTATCTCCATGTCAGTCCTAAGGTATTGGGATGCCGAGAGATCTGCTTGACGGTATCTGAACATGATAGCGTTGTAAAATTGCATTCCTCCCCCAACGGCACATGCTGTCCATGGATTTCCATCGGCGCGACCGTGTGGAGATGTTCGTGCCTTACTATAGGTTGCTTGGTTGGGGGCGTATAGCGCACCTGGGGATACCAAGGCTCCATATTCGAGGAGGGCTACGTGGAAACCTTTTTCCGCAAGTGTTCGGGCAGCAATTGAGCCTGAAGCGCCTGAGCCTACGATAACAACATCGAAGCTTGTGTAATCGCGAGATGCGGTCGCCGCAATGTGTTTGATGTCTGTCATGTGCAATTCTGTCCTTTTTGGGAAGGGATGTTAGCGCGGGCCAGTCGCCGTTGCGCGCGACAGACCTAAGCAATTCTTTGGTACGTTCCACGTAGTGTGGGATGGCAATGCCTGCCAATTTGGTGGCCGGGTGGCGATAGCTAACGTGGAAGCCATCATGAGTGCGTATGAACCAAAAGAACACCTCATCAGGATCAGTGCAGCGGCTACGGAAGACGGCAGTTCCCCAGGTGTTCCAATTGCTCGCACCAGGCGTATGGCGAAGGTCCATGTACGACACCATGAAAGGGTCGCGCAGGGGCTGGCCGAGGAGTTCGGCCACACGGGGCAGCGGAATTCGCGCGATATTCCTCAAGCCGTCTAGCCCTGCTACGGCCGAACGCACCACCTCACCGAAAGAGTCTGTTTGCTTGATGGAGAAGGCCACGGGCCCCATACCAACATACCATCCTATGGAAAATTGGAAGTGCTCCGTCTGTGTATTGACGGGTACCATGGTACGGAATACGTTCGAACTGCAGATTTCTTGGCCCGCTTTGGCAAGGCAGGCTAGCAACCCAGCAAACGAGTTGCCCTCAAGTGTGCGGCAGACTCGACTGAAGGAGAGTGCGTCAGATGCGTTGAGAAGTTCTGTGTATCCGCTTGGCTGATCGGCGGGGCTTTCGGTCGCCTCGCTTACTGAGGCAGGGAACTGAGGTAGCCGGCCGCCGCTCTCGCTGAGAAAGGTCCGCCAGCGCGCTATAGATTCGTGTTCAGCGTTCAACGCACCGGCGGCGCTCCGTTCAGCCTCTGCGAAATCCAAGTAGCTTGGCGGCCGTTCGGGAAGAATGGACGCAGCCGTCCTCTGTGAGGACGCGTGTGCTGACGCATACAGTAGTTGAATCTCATACGTAGTATGGAGAATGGAGTAGCAGTCCATTAGGGTGTGGTCTGCGGCGACATAGACGGTGGTTGCTTGTGGACGGCTCACTGTGGCCCAAAGATAGCTAGGCCAGCCTATAGCGAGAACCTCGCTGTCGAACAGATTCTCCAGATATCGTGACAATTTACGTCCATCTGTGAAGTCCGCAGCCGCACTGCGGCGGATTCTCACGGCATCGGCCGGTAGCGTCGTGCGAATAAATCGTTCGCCAGGCGGAAGCGGAAGGGCCACGATGAACTGGCTACGGAGGGCTTCGTGGCGGGTTACCCAGGCACGCAAAGCTTCGGTGAAAGCAACTGCATTGAATTCACCCGGGAGATCGAACATGCAGGCCAGCCAAGACGGCTGCAAGGGACCGTTGCCAGCTGTCTCAAGTGCATACGTGATGTGGGCTTCCTGGACGTAGGAGGGCAGCCGACCGTCGGCTGTCCAATTGGGATTGGACACATGCGGTGCGCAGGGCCGCCAAATGGTGAGGTGGCCCGGAGATAGGATGACCGATAGCATGTCGGCGAACTTCGTGATGAGGCCTGTGTTGGCCGCGAGAAGTAATGGAGGTAGCCGTTCTTAAGTGTCTGCCCCCACGAACTGCGGTGTACACACGGATTGCAGAGGGGATGCCCAGATCCACCCAGCGGCTCCGGCAATGAGGGCTCCGCTAAGCAGTAACGTCGCGCGGGCGCCGAGCCATGTTCCACAGGCGCCGCCTAACACGGCTCCGACTGGAGCAAGGGCCGCACTATGGTCCGGATGCTTGCGTTTACACGGCCGTGCAGTTGCGGCGGAGCCAAGGCGTAGCGGATTGGTGCCTGATGGACGCTGTAGACCTGCTTGCCGATCCACAATACAAATTGCGACAGTCCCAATGCAAGCCATCCTGGCACTTCGAGCAGCGGGGTTAGCATTGCGCCAACGGCACTGGTGAGGAGCGCTGCTATTAACACGCGACCCAAGCCTAACGTTCGAGCAAAAGGACGTGCAAGCAAAGTACCGATAACACTTCCGATTGCAGCGATGCCTGAGACGGTCCCGATCGTTGTGGCGTTCAGCCCTAAGCCCTCGGTTAGATACAGCAGAAAGACGGCGGAGTAGGCACTGTACCAAAATATGGGAGTACCGGTAGCAAAGGTGATTGCGCGGAGTTTGGGAGTACGTAACACGAATAGCGCGCCCTCTGCAGCTTCCGAGAGAACGCGTTCAAGGATGCTCCTAGTGTCGTAGTCACTTGTCATCGACGCGCTTGTTGTCGGCGCTATTATCACGTATGGGAGCAGCGCCGTCACCAGAAGGAACGACGCCGCATCTGCCAGTATCGCGATAGGTGCCGAAAGCGAATAGATCAACCAGCCTGCGAGCGGAGGACCAAGTACCAATGCCGCTGATTGTCCTAGTTCTATCCAGCTCTGAGCCTGTACAAGTTGTTGGGGCGGCACGACAGTTGGCACACATGCCAAAAAGGCCACGTCGGCAATCACCGTAAGCCCGCCCATCAGTGTAGCAACGGTGTAGAGATGGGGCATGCCGACGTAGCCGATAAGCAAAGCAGATACAGGTACTGTGGCCAACGTTAGCGCCATTATCCAATTTGCCGTAATCAGAAGGATTCGATGTGAGAATCGATCGGCGAAGACGCCGGCAAGCGGGCCTAGCGGAAGGTACGGGGCACGTCCACATGCAAGCAAGAAGCCTGTCTCGAGTGATCCTGCTTGGTGTAGTTGGATCGCGGTCAGAGGTAGGGCGATGAGCGTCACTTGGGCGCCGACGCGGGAAACCATCTGGCCTAGGAGAGATAGAAGCTGCCGGGCAAGCGTTGTCGTCGCGTTTGCGTTGCCACTGGAATCACTCCCTGCTCGAGAGAGTCGGCACGGACAGCGTGTAGACGAATTTCCTGCTAAGCGTTCGAACTGCTCAACCTCCTGAGGCGTGAGGTCGCGCACGTACCGCCCAATACATCTGGTGTATAGGGGTTGAGCAGCTGCGTCAGCTGAGGGATGGCCCCAGGGTTTGTCGAAAAGCGCGTGCTCGTGCTCTGCGTGATGCAGAACCCTCTCACTCCATCCCAAGCCCAGGTACTCCAGCATCCGTGCAGCTGTCTCACGCGGGGCGGTGACCAGATCCTCATATCGCACTTGGAGATAGCGACCACTGGGCGCACCCAAGTGTGCCTTGGTGACGACATTTATCCGGCCTTGGACCGCCTCGCCGATAGTCCGATGGTCCCACCCAGAAACCTTTTCATGGGATGCTGCCACGTCGCGGCCATCGCGAATGATGTGGATAAAATGTGCTTGCGGCCAAATGGCGGCATATTTGCAGAGGTTCTGGATCCGTCGCTGAAGCTTTAGACCCCATCGCTTCGCCCCGGTCTGTTGTCGCCGGAACTCGCCGATAGAGTCGATAAGCAGACAGCGATCCTCTAGTGTAGCCAGGACGGTTCCACGCTCCGCAATCACACGCGTCACCAATGTCTTTACGTCGTCTCGGTCCAAGGCCGAACGTTCACACTGCCAGACGAAGTGCACGCCCTCGAACCATTCAGGGTCGATGGCTTCCTTCGTCGTACCGATAACCCGTGGATCCCGACACGCCATCAAGGCGCATACTTCAAGGATATGTGAGCCAAGGTTGATTGGCTCCGTGAAATCGATTTCCGGACCTACGACCAAATCCGGATGCGCGTCGAGCAGAATGCTAAGCAAGGTTGTACCGGAGCGGTCTTCGCCCCCCAAAAGGACAGGGTCAGAACGTAGAGGGACTAAAGTGTGGTCTGGTGAGGAGTTAAACATGGGCCTGGAGGGCAAGAAAGAACATGGCGGCCCAACAATTAGCGCTGCTGTTCATTTGTCAAAACAGTGAGCACTGGGACCAATTGCGGCCGAGTCAACACCATTAGTGCAAGCGCTGTGCCTGGGAGCGGTTTAGAGCAAAACTACACTGCACGCTGGTATGGAGGCCCTTGCTTTCGTTCTGCGCGGTGCAAAGTGCTGTTGAAATTGTTGCAATTTGTCCCCTACTGAACATTGTCCATCTCGCAGGGCGGACTAAAGTTCCGCATCTAAAAATAGACAATTCTATTGCTTGCCTATAGCCCGAGAGTCAGCGGCACACGGGATTTTTATCGGAAGCCGAAGTTTCATGCTGCTAAACCGGTCCTGCGAAGCCGCCGCAGGAATGTATATGGAACGAGGTTACAAATGTCTTGCGCTATTCAGTGCGCTGGGGCTAGCTAGCGCCATGTTGTCCGAGGATCGGACATAGCGACCTGTGTACAGGTTGCCTCCCCACTGTGTGTTGATGTCTATCAATATGCAGCTTTTTTTGGCCGACTCCTGACTGGGCGTGGCATGTACTTTGCATATTCCGATCGAGATGTTTTTGATACTCGAGATGTTTTTGAAAAAACTGAATGCGTTGGTCAGAATGATCATCGATGGCAACATCATGGAGCACGTGTTACTCGGGGTGGTAGTGATTGTTCTTGCCGTCACCCTTGTTGTGCCTATGTGTAAGCCAAGGGGCGCGCGGGGTTCGTGCTTCCGTCTTCCGGGAGTGCCTCCAACCCAACCTCATTACACACTGGTGCTCTGCAGAAAGTCGTTTACGGTCAATGACATAGCGGGTGGGGTTGTAAACTCTTTCGGAATGTCGTTCACTCTTGCAATTTGGGCGGCACATGCAGCGAGAGGCNACGAGTTGGGCAGCGGCGGAATTCAAGGACATTGACTTGGGCGACCAGCGCCTGAACAAGCGGGCGGTGCTGCTAGCGGAGCGGCTCGCAGAGAAGCCGACGGCAAGCATACCCAGCGCATGCGGCGGCTGGGAGGAAACGGCTGCGGCGTACCGCTTCCTGGCTCAGGATGAACTGGACTGGCGCGATATTCTGGC
>NZ_AQUR01000037.1 GCF_000372525.1 Cupriavidus neocaledonicus | reverse complement strand
CAGTACGAGCACCAGGGCCACCCGTACTACGCCAGCGCGCGGCTGTGGGACGACGGCGTGATCGACCCCGCGCAGACGCGCACGGTGCTGGGGCTNGGCCTGTCGGCCAGCCTCAATGCGCCGATCGACGAGATGAAGTTCGGCGTGTTCCGCATGTAAGCATGTAATTCCCGCCGACCTGATATTGCCTGATTGCCGATGCGCCGCGCCGCCCGCCTGCTTCACCGCCTTGCCCTGGCCACGGTGCTTGCCGTGCTGGCACCGCTGTGCGGCCATGCGCAGATGGCGGACGGCAACGGCCAGTCGGCGGCGCGCGTGCGCTTCCAGGAGCAGGTGGTGATGCTGCCCAAGGCTGCGATCCCGTCGCGCATCGACCTGGAGGCCACGGTGTTCAAGCCGGCCGGCGCCGGGCCGTTTCCGCTGGTGGTGATCAACCACGGCAAGGCGCCGGGCCGGCCCGGCATGCAGGGACGCGCGCGCTTCCCGGCGCAGAGCGTAGAGTTCCTGCGCCGCGGCTACGCGGTGGTGCTGCCGATGCGGCAGGGCTTTGCGCGCTCGGGCGGCGCCTATGTCGGCGGCAGCTGCGATATCGAGACCAACGGCATGATGCAGGCCGACGATGTCGTCGCCACGCTCGACTACATGGCGACGCAGCCCTATGTCGACATGGAACGCATCGTCGTGATCGGCCAGTCGCACGGCGGCCTGACCACCATGGCGTTCAGCACCATCGCCTATCCCGGCGTGCGCGGCGTGGTCAACTTTGCCGGCGGGCTGCGCAACCTGAACTGCCCGGACTGGGAAGAGCGCCTGGTCGATGCCTTCGCCAGCTACGGCAGCTTGGCGCGCTACCCCTCGCTGTGGGTCTATGGCGACAATGACAGCTACTGGCCGGTGCCCTTGCCCGGCCGCATGTTCAACGCCTTCAAGGCGCGCGCCAGCGGTCCCGCGGCGCAGGCCCGGCTGGTCGACGTGGGCGAGTTCGGCGCCGACTCGCATCGCCTGTTCAGCGCGCGCGAAGGCATCCCGGTGTGGCTGCCGGAGGTGGGCGAGTTCTTCCGCTCGCTGGGGCTGCCCTTCGATCCGGGCACCTGAGCCGCACCTTCCCTAGCCGCTATATGCGCCATATCCGCCAACGGAGCGAACCATGGAATTCACTGCCCTGACCGTCAATATCGCCAACCACGTCGCCACCGTCACGCTGAACCGGCCCGACGTGCGCAACGCCTTCAACGAGACCGTGATCGCCGAGCTGACCGGCGCCTTCCGCGCGCTGGGCGACATGGACGAGGTGCGCGCCATCGTGCTGGCCGGCAGCGGCCCGGCCTTCTGCGCCGGCGCCGACCTGAACTGGATGAAGAAGATGGCCGGCTACTCCGACGACCAGAACCGCGCCGATGCGCTGACGCTGGCGCAGATGCTGCACACCATCTGGTCGTGCCCGCGCCCGGTGATCGCGCGCATCCAGGGCGACACCTATGCCGGCGGCATGGGGCTGGTGGCCGCGTGCGATATCGCGGTCGCGGCCGAGCATGCGCATTTCTGCCTGTCCGAGGCGCGCCTGGGACTGCTGCCCGCCACCATCAGCCCGTACGTGATCCGCGCCATGGGCGAGCAGGCCGCACGCCGCTACTTCATCACCGCCGAACGCTTCGACGCGGCCGAGGCGCTGCGCCTGGGCCTGCTGCATGCGGTGGTGCCGGCCGAGGCGCTCGACGCCAAGGTCGCGGAGCTGACCGCCGCGCTGGTGGCCAACAGTCCCAACGCCGTGCGCGAAAGCAAGCGACTGGTGCAGGACATCGCCGGGCGCGTGATCGACAACGACCTGCTGGCGGATACGGCCGACCGCATCGCGAAGATCCGCGCGTCGGAAGAGGGGCGCGAAGGGGTGAAGTCGTTCCTGGAGAAGCGCACGCCGTCGTGGCGGCCGGCCTGAGTTCAAATAAAGCCTGCGTGCGGTTGCGTGGAGATGGCGGCACGCTGGCCGCAAGCGCCGCCCTTCTTGCCGGCAACGTTCGCCAAATCCCTTCAAAGCTGCGCTAACGGGAAAATTCCTGCGGCATTGCCAAGCCGCCGGAGTCCTCCCTACCATGACCCTCCCAATCCGTCCGCGACCATCGCGCCGACCGGCCCTGCCGGCGGCGCCAGCGCGGACGGCCAACCAAGGAGGGCTATCTTGGACCACCTGTCCCTTTCCCCAGGCAGCGGCGCGGCCGGCCTCGGCGAGCGCAGCCGCGCCGCCGTCTGGCATCCGTGCACGCGCCTGCGTCCAGACGATGACGCCGTGCCGCTGGCGATCGTGCGCGGCGAAGGCCCATGGCTGCACGATGCCGACGGCCAGCGCTACTTCGACGCCACCAGCTCCTGGTGGGTCAACCTGTTCGGCCATGCCAACCCGCGCATCAATGCCGCGCTGGCAAGCCAGCTCGAGACGCTCGAGCATGTGATGCTCGCGGGCTGCACGCATGCGCCCGCGGTGGAGCTGGCCGAGCGCCTGGCGGCGCTGACCGGCGGCGCGCTCGGCAACGTCTTCTACGCCTCGGACGGCGCCTCGGCGGTCGAGATCGCGCTGAAGATGAGCTTCCACTTCTGGCGCAACACCGGCCTGCCGGCCAAGCGCGAGTTCGTCTGCCTGCGCCACGGCTACCACGGCGAAACCGTGGGCGCGCTCGCTGTCACCGACGTGGAGATCTTCCGCGACGCCTACGACGCGCTGATCCGCCGCGCCCATGTGGTGATGTCGCCCGATGCGCGGCAGGCCCGGCGCGGCGAGTCCGCCGCCGACGTGGCGGCGCGCGCGCTGGCGGAGCTGGAAACGCTGCTGCGCGAGCGCGCCGGCGCCATTGCCGCGCTGATCGTCGAGCCGCTGGTGCAGGGCGCCGCCGGCATGGCGATGCATGACCCGTGCTACCTCGACGGCGTGCGCGCGCTGTGCGACCGTTATCGCGTCCACCTGATCGCCGACGAGATCGCGGTGGGGTGCGGCCGCACCGGTACCTTCTTCGCGTGGGAACAGTCGCGCGGCACCGAGGCGCCGCTGCC
Source organism: Cupriavidus neocaledonicus (assembly GCF_000372525.1). Taxonomy (GTDB): domain Bacteria; phylum Pseudomonadota; class Gammaproteobacteria; order Burkholderiales; family Burkholderiaceae; genus Cupriavidus; species Cupriavidus neocaledonicus. Next base: position 3,719 of record NZ_AQUR01000037.1, on the reverse strand, counting down.
CGCGCATGCGTGGCCGGATTTCCTGTGCCTGTCCAAGGGCATCAGCGGCGGCTACCTGCCGCTGTCGCTGGTGCTGTCGCGCCCGGAGATCCAGCGCGCCTTCGTTGCCGACGAGCTCGCGCGCAGCTTCCTGCATTCGCACTCGTACACCGGCAACCCGCTCGCCTGCCGCGCGGCGCTGGCCACGCTCGACCTGTTCGCGCAGGACGAGGTGCTGGCCCGCAACCGCGAGCGCGCGCAGTGGCTGGCCGACGGCATGGCCGCGCTGTCCACCGACGCGCGCGTGCGGCATGTGCGCCAGCGTGGCCTGATCTGGGCCGCCGATGTCCGTGACGACGTTGCCGGCGCCGGCTTCGCCGCGCGCTTCCACCATGCCGCGTGCGCGCGCGAGCTGCTGGTGCGCCCGATCGGCAATACGCTCTACGTGATGCCGCCCTACGTCTTCGATGCCGCGCAGGCGCGCTGGCTGGGCCAGCAGATGCTGGCCACGCTCGACGACGTGAGCGCGCCTGTCACCGCAAGCAAGGAGGTGCTCCATGCTGCTTGAACAACTGCGCCAGGCCGCGGAACAGCGCCATGCACTGGCGCTGACGCGCCGCCGCCGCGTCGCGCACACCGCCTGCGCGCCGCACCAGGCCGTGGGCGAGGACGGCACCGAGCCGGAATCGCTGCTGACCTTCTGCAGCAACGACTACCTGGGGCTGGCCAACCACCCCGGCGTGGTCGCCGCGCTGGTGGAAGGCGCGCAGCGCTACGGTGCCGGCAGCGGCGCCTCGCACCTGGTCAGCGGCCATTCGCTCGCGCACGCGCAGCTCGAGGACGAACTGGCGCGCTGGCTCGCGCCGCACATCGCGCAGGCGCGCTCGCTGTATTTCTGCACCGGCTACATGGCCAATATGGCCGTGCTGACCGCGCTGGGGACGGCCGGGGCGACGCTGTTCTGCGAGTCGCTCAACCATGCGTCCCTGATCGACGGCGCCCGGCTGGCGCGTGCCGAGGTGCAGCGCTACCCGCATTGCGACACCGCGGCGCTGGAAGCGCTGCTCGCCGCCAGCACCAGTGAACGCAAGCTGATCGTCACCGACAGCGTGTTCAGCATGGACGGCAACGTCGCGCCGCTGCGCCAGCTGCTGACGCTGGCCGAGCGTCATGACGCGTGGATCGTCGTCGACGATGCCCACGGCTTCGGCGTGCTCGGCGAGCAGGGGCATGGCGTGCTGGAAGCGCTCGGCCTGTCGTCCGAACGCTTCATCTACATCGGCACGCTCGGCAAGGCGGCCGGCGTCGCGGGCGCCTTCGTCGCCGCGCACGAGACCATCATCGAGCACCTGGTCAACACCGCGCGGCCGTATATCTACACCACCGCCGCGCCGCCCGCGGTCGCGCACGCGCTGCTGGCCAGCCTGGCGATCATCGAAGGTGAAGACGGTCGGCAGCGCCGGGCGCAACTGGCGCGCTGCATCGCGCTGCTGCGCGAAGGCCTGGCCCAGCTGGCCGCGATCGCGGGCTGGACCCTGGGCGACAGTCAGACCGCGGTGCAGCCGCTGATCGTCGGCGACAACGGTGCCGCGCTGGCGCTGTCGGCCACGCTGGAGGCCGACGGCATCCGCGTCGGCGCGATTCGTCCGCCGACCGTGCCGGAGGGCACCGCGCGGCTGCGCATCACGCTGTCGGCGGCGCACACCGAGGCCGATGTGCGGCGCCTGCTCGATGCGCTGAGCGCCGCGGTGGCGCAGCGGGAGGCCGCATGAGCCCGCACGCACCCGTCCCGCCCGTGGCACCGTTCGCCTGTTTCGTCACCGGCACCGACACCGGCGTCGGCAAGACCCACGCCAGCGCCACGCTGCTGCGTGCGCTCCATGGCGCCGGCTACCGCACCGCCGGCATGAAGCCGGTTGCCAGCGGCAGCGAATGGCGCGACGGCCACTGGCACAACGACGACGTGGCGCAGCTGCGCGCCGCCAGCTCGGTCGCGGTGCCGCTGGGCCAGACCTGCCCGTTCCTGCTGCGCACGCCGTGCTCGCCGCACCTGGCCGCCGCGCAGGAAGGGGTGCGCATCACGCGCGCGCCGATCCGCGCTGCCTTCGACGCGCTGCGCCGCCAGGCCGATGCCGTGGTGGTCGAGGGCGTGGGCGGCTTCAACGTGCCGCTCGACGCCGGCGCGGTGCGCTGGAACACCGCCGACCTCGCCGTGATGCTGAGCGTGCCGGTGGTGATGGTGGTCGGCATCCGGCTCGGCTGCCTGAACCATGCCGTGCTGACCGCCGAAGCCATCCGCGCGCGCGGCCTGCCGCTGGCCGGCTGGATCGCCAACCGGGTCGATCCCGACATGCTGCTGGCCGACGAGAACATCGCCACGCTGCACGCGTCGCTCGATGCGCCGTGCCTGGGCGAGCTGCCGTGGCAACTGGCGCCCGCCGCCGCCGCCGCCGCCGGCCGGCTCGAGCTTGCGCCGCTGCTGGCCGCCGCCTCCCGCTACCAGGCCGAGGCCGCCGGCCTGGCTGCCTGACAACAACAACATCTCATTGACCATGACCCAAGCCCACACCGTTACCACCATCTCCGCCGAATCGCTGCGCCAGAGCGCGCGCCAGCATGCCTTGCCCGACGACGCCAAATGGCGTGTCGATGACGTCGCCGCGCTGTTCGCGCTGCCGTTCAACGACCTGCTGTTCCGCGCCCAGCAGGTGCACCGCGAACACTTCGATGCCAACACCGTGCAGCTGTCGACGCTGCTGTCGATCAAGACCGGCGGCTGCGAGGAAGATTGCGGCTACTGTCCGCAGAGCGCGCACCACGATGCCGGCGTCAAGGCCGAGAAGCTGATGGCGCTGGAGGAAGTGCTGGACGCCGCGCGCGCGGCCAAGGCCAATGGCGCCACGCGTTTCTGCATGGGCGCCGCCTGGCGCAGCCCCAAGGACCGCCACCTCGAGCCGGTGATGGACATGGTGCGCGAGGTCAAGGCGATGGGCCTGGAGACCTGTGTCACGCTGGGCATGCTCAAGGCCGAGCAGGCGCAGCAACTGAAGGAGGCGGGGCTGGACTACTACAACCACAACCTCGATACCTCGCCCGAGTTCTACGGCAAGATCATCACCACGCGCACCTACCAGGACCGGCTCGACACCATCGGCCATGTGCGCGATGCCGGCATCAACGTCTGCTGCGGCGGCATCGTCGGCATGGGCGAGTCGCGCGAGGCGCGCGCGGGCCTGATCGCGCAACTGGCCAATATGGACCCGTATCCGGAATCGGTGCCGATCAACAACCTGGTGCAGGTCGAGGGCACGCCGCTGGCCGGCACCGAGGCGCTGGACCCGTTCGAGTTCGTGCGCACCATCGCGGTGGCGCGCATCACCATGCCGCAGGCGATGGTGCGGCTGTCGGCCGGCCGCGAGGCCATGGACGAAGCGTTGCAGGCCCTGTGCTTCATGGCTGGCGCCAATTCGATCTTCTACGGCGAAAAGCTGCTGACCACCGGCAATCCGCAGGCTGACCGCGACCGCGCGCTGCTGGCCCGCCTCGACATCCGCGCCGAGGGTTACGCGGGATGATGTGACAGGAAAGTGCCCGCTGGACGGCGCGCCGCCGTAATATCCCGGTTAGGGGATAACAAGGAGGGCGCATGTTCAACAAGATCCTGATCGCCAACCGCGGTGAAATCGCCTGCCGCGTGGCCGCCACCTGCCGCCGGCTGGGCATCCGCACCGTCGCGGTGT
>NZ_AQUR01000036.1 GCF_000372525.1 Cupriavidus neocaledonicus | reverse complement strand
CAGGGCTTCGGGTGGGTCAAGACCGTGGGGCGCATGCGTCAGGTGATGGTGCGCGGTCTGAAGAAAGTCGATCAGATGTTTGTGCTGAGCATGGCCGCCTACCACCTCGTGCGCATGCGCTCGCTGGGACAAATCCGTCCGCAGTTGCAGTAATCGCGCTAATGAGGCCGGAATGGGCGCCAAAACGCGGAAAAAGCCGAGGCAGTGACGTCCGGCTTCCGGATTGTGAAAAACAGCGCTCCCCGCCTTGCGGGGAAAAACTCATCGCTAGCGCGATGAGTACTTCAGCAGCCTGATAGGGGATACGTGATTTGAAAGCAGCCCAGCCCCATGAACTATGTCAAAGAAAATGTTCGCCACCATACAACGACTCGTGCAGGGCTGGACATTCGGTTAAGAAATTTGCTGAGCCACCCAATGGCTCGGCGTAAGGCTATTCAGCTTTCATGGCGAATATGCAGACGCTATTCATCACAGTCGCCCCAAGGCGGAATGGTGAAGTGCGCAATCACTACTTGAAGACGGAGTGTACTCAGTCGCTTCCTTCAATATCTCTGCTTCCTGTGTCTTTTTTCCCAAGAGCCTTTGCAACTCTCGAATCTCGTTCATCGCGGCGGCTAATTGAGATGCGGGAACCAAAGCCTCGCCGATATTGTGAGGGGCCAGAGTACCATCTTGGTACTGCTTCCGCCATGCGGACACTTGATTGGGATTGACTTCATGGCGCCTGGCCACCTCTAAGACGGTTACACCTGGTTCCAGGGTTTCCTGCACAATAGCAAGCTTTTCATGCACGGACCGCCGCCGCCGCCGCTCTGGCTCGCTCAAGGCCTCGTTTCCTCCTTCAGAAGGGTTGGACTTCAAACTGGTCACAAAATATCTCCTCTAATTTAAAAACGTCCCTAGGTATCATACGAGGCAGGCATGTCTTGGTGAACACGCTGACATTAGCTAGCTCACCGTTCCATTAACTCATCAGGCAGCACTACCGCGGACTCTTTAGTTTCCAGCCAATTGCGTAAAGCATGAAAACGAAATATTAAAACCCATGCGTTACATGGCCCAAGAGACTGAAACTGAAACAAGGAACGCCGCACGTTTTTGATTTGCCTTAGCATGCTTCAGCATCTGATACATGACAGGTGACTAGAATGAGGCGTCTTGTGGCTTGCAAAAACCTGACGCAGCCTGGAGTCGATGACTTCGAAGAAGTACCATCACTACCTTGCAAATAACGCCTCAGCAATTCTTCGAGCGAGCTTCGCACCAATGTTGGTGGAACCCGGAGTTGTAAGTCATTTGAATGAAAAATCATCAGCCGCCTCCAGGAAGTCGGGATTGTAGAGGGCGTACCTCCGGACGTAAAATGAACTGTATTCAAATCGTTATGAAGCTCGCTCATGAGGGTATGTGAAGACCGCTGCTGCAATAGAAAATGAGTACGGTACAGCACATCCATGACGCGCCCCTTCATGTATCAGAGATGCCCTGTGCCGGCATATGCCTTGACTATAGCGGGCACTTTGCTTGCCTCATAAGGCGTTATCATGCAGGACGAGGCCTTGGACTTTGATGAGTGAATTATATTTTTTCTCAGCGCTTCAAATGCTTCCATTACGGCAGAGTATTGCGTAAAATCGTTGTTCGAGGGTTCAGGGATAGCGACATTGCCGAGGCAAGGGCGACCGGCTTTTTCTTTGCACTCCCGCTGGGCTACAGCGCCGAGACTACCGAGCGCTCCAAAGATATAGCCATCGTCAGGCAAAATTGGAAAGATCACATTATCAAAGTAGTTCGCCTCGACAAAAAGATGTGCTTTTTCACTCGAGTCGATCGCATGCCAAGAACCATTCTGGAAATAGTTATTAACCACATGCACAATGGCATCGCTGCCAGAAACTTTCGGTGCTCGCCCGGAAAAATCATGAATCCAATTATTGGATAAAGTAATATTTTGCTTTTTTGCAGTTAGCAAGATATTCCAATAATGTTTCCCGTTGCACTCAGGTGAGTAAGCGCTTGTGCCGTCGAAATTATTCCACGAAATAGTGACGTTGATTGCAGGCCTGAAGTGATCGACAATCATTTGTCGGCCAATATTGTGGAAGGTATTATGATCTATCCAAACTCGGTCCACCCCTTCCAGCGATATTGCGTCGCCACCAAAAACGATGCCGTTATTAATGTCACTTATCGTAAGATTTCTTATTTCGACGTTGCGGGAGTTCACCAGACGCAGTCCCTTTCCCTTTAGCGCTGCGGACGAGCTGGCGCCAATTAAGGTCTTATTTGAACCGACCGATAGCGGATTTTTCCCGGCCGCATCGTAAGTAATCCCTGTGACTTCTTTTCCACTGCAATGCCTATCGTTCGCATCGACAAGGATCAATGCTTCCGGCTCGTACGGCGTCGGACATTCACCTTTTATTTTGCCGGGATAACAGCCACGCTCCGAGGAGGTTTTTTCTGTCCCTGTGTAGTCAATCGTTGTTGCGATTCTTATGATGCGTGGAGTTGCATCAGAGCATACTCCTTCCGCATTAAATGAATTACACAGGGCATTCTTCAGTTGCTCCCGGCCATCAATTGGATCTGTGATATTCACGACTTCCCCGCCCATCCCGCCGATCGTTGCTGCGCCGAACCCTTTCGGCCGACTAAAATCAAATTCCGTTGCGCACGATCCGGATAAATTAAACAGGAAGGCCGCCGAGCCCAGCACCAGAGTCGCTCGCTTGAATGCCATATGAAATAACATATAATTCCTTGTCAATATTTAGACATTGCCAATAATTGAGGTTTCCTATTTTCGGCTTCCATAGGTCCGGGGTTATGCAGCCCAATCTGTCGCCTGCTGAACAGTGAGCCAGTCCTGCAGGAACTGAGTCGGCGATTACGAAGGTGAGGGACGAATGACGACCACTGCGGTTATAGAACACTTCGATGTATTCGAACAGGTCCGCAGCGGCCTCACGTTGCGTCCGGTACCGCGTGGAAGGAGTTCGTTCGTTCTCCAAACTGTTGAAGAGCTCTTCGTCGGCGCGTCCCAACAATTTCCCCATGCCGGGCCTGCGGCGGAACCACGCCAACACATCCGCCACAAGGTCCGCCGTCATGCGCGCCTTGATGGACCAGCCCACGACTTCCCGATTCAACAGATCCAGCACCAATTCAGTGCCGGCTAAATCAACCCGTCGCGAGATGCGATGGTGGCAAATTCTGGGAACTTCAGGGTAGAATCTCGCGCGTCGCTACAGGGCCGGACGCTGTGTTGGTTGCAGGCAGCGGACTCATAATCCGCCGGGGATATCCCACCGTGGGTTCGAATCCCACCCGGCCCACCAAGCGCGATATCTTTCATAGCTCTTCGACTCTTCGCCAGGAACGGCGATATCCAACCAATCTGTAGCTTCACGTTCTCGAAGCTATAAAGGCGCACGACGGCCGCTGGACAGACAAACCAGGCACTGCGGGTATTGCATCGACCAAGTCTTCGAGGACAACCGAGTCGTGCCGATTGAAACCGATGACAGTCAGTGCCCGAGGAACGCCTTGCCGGTCTACGATGAGATGGCGTTTGCTGCCTAATCTGCCGCGATCTGTGTGGTTGGGCCCGGTATGCTCGGTGCTCGGGGCTGGCGCATTGCTGCGCTGGCAAGCTTCGCCCGACTCCACTCATCCCAGGTTCGGCGCGCTCGCGAGCAACACGGACGGTCTCTGTGCGCTTCACCTGGGAAAGCGTCGGCAACAGACAGACGCGCGCCACCCGCAGCAGGGTGCGGCTATAGCAGCGCGTGTCGCAAAAGTCGACTGTGGTCAACCACATCAAGTCACACCGGGGCAATATGTCCCTGTTCAGGGAGCGTTTGAACTGGCTGGCAATGACGAAGCCCGATCATAGCAGGAAGACCGCGCGCTTCGACGTCGGCTTGGGTCGACCCCGGAGCAGCTGCAGTAGCGGGCCGGCAGCAGCACTAGGAGTCGATATGTGTCAACAGGCAAGCACCTGCAATGTGCGTTGGTGCCCGTTACGCCGGGGTACGGGGTGACAATTTGCATACTGGGCGGTAATCGCGCCTGAACTGCGATTTTCTCCGACGCAATTGAGGCGGCGCGGGCGCCAATCCCATCATGACTTCGAACTGTAAATCTTATCTATTAAATTCGCATAAGTGTCAGGGCTCACTCCAGATTTGCTTAGCCTTGCGCGCAAAGTCCTACCTTTGATTTTATTAATGCTATTCTTGAGGTCCATTAAGCCTTGTAATTTCGGGGACTCCTTTACGTCCTTTGGCTGTTGCTCGACGAGAACGGCGACGGCATCAATTACTCTGCCTATTTGGCTTCCATAGCTGTGATCACGCGTGATTTCACGCTCCATATCCGGATCCGAGCTATTCTCCTTGTTGATGGTGATTGAATTGTTGGTAGTGCTATTGGTTGCGAACCAGCCCGGCAAAATCGGCTGGCAGAAAGTTGCAAATATCTGCGAAAACGCCTTCATGGTTTCCGCCATTGAGTCGATAAATTTGTCAGTATCATTGGCATTTTTATCATGTGCACACATATTTGCATACCTCATTTTCTATATAGCGGCTTGGACAATGTCTAGTGACTAATAAAGCAGGGATTGAGGTGGATAATCCTCGGCTAAAACCGTGACCACCAACCCTGCAATGAAAGGATCGGCGTACCTCATCTGCTTTGCCCCAGTCCGCTCACGCAAACCTTATGCCAAATAGCGCAGCGTTCCGAGAGACGCTCGTAGGCGGACCCAAAACAAGGGGGGCCGCTGAAGATAGTGACGGTTCAGCGTCGATTTGACTCGCCCACAGACGGCTCAGCGAAGCAGGTGCCGATCTAGGCGCAGATAGGATTGAGAATGAAGGGAACGGAAATAGTGCGGCTGAGACTACGGAGTCTGCGGCCACAGGTCCCTTATTCTCACATCTGCGGCAAGAATCGGCACAGTCATTCGAGCGATGCTATGTGCTGAAAGAATGCCCACATAATTCGTTGGCTTTGTCGAATTTCCGACGTCACGATTGCATATTTGGGCACCTCGGTGCCGGCGCGCTTTTTGTTTCTAAGCCGCAGTGCATCGAAATCTTTGATGACAGGTCACCGACTCATCTGCTCATGTCAGGGCTATGAAGTCGCACAGTAAGCTATATAGGAGGGCAAACTCGTAGAGCGAGCCGACAAGGTTTGTGATTAGCCAGCGCCCAGATGGGGGCAGTGATGATTCTACCTCCGGCTTTGGCAGATTCAGAAAGTGGCGGCGCGATTTTGGCAATGCACCGTTGTCTGATCAGTCAGTCCCGATTCGGCATCTCGCCGTCATACTCGAGCAATTGGCCGGTCAGCGCAACAGCTTGATGGAATCGTTCAGCCGGTGTATCGAAGTTTAGTGCCTTGCGCGGGCGTTCGTGGAGCCGCCTGGCAATGGCATTGAGCTTGGCTTGCGAATAGATCGAGAGATCGGTTCCTTTCGGAAGGTACTGTCTCAAGAGCTCGTTGGTGTTTTCGTTCGTGCCGCGCTGCCAGGGATTTTGAGGTTCGCAGAAATAGACCCTGATATCGGTCGCGACAGTGAAGCTCTTGTGGCCAGCCATCTCTGTGCCGCGATCCCACGTCAGCGATTTTGTAACAATTCCTGCTGTAGTTTGCCAGCGTGCTTGATCAGGGCGTTGACTACAGCCTCAGAGTCCTTGCTGGCAATCTTCACGAGCATCACGAACTTTGTCTGGCGTTCGACGAGTGTTGCAATCTGGCTGTTGGCGCTGCCGACAGCAGATCGCCTTCCCAGTGTCCAGGCATCGCGCGATCCTCTGCCGTATGGAAGGCCTGATTCAGGGTCGCATGTCATGACAACGCCACTTACCGCGATATCTTTGGCCATCGGTTGGACGAACACCTCGTCGGATGGCAATAGGGTGCCGTACGAAGAGAACACATCATCTATTGCTTGAATCAGTTGCTCATCGGTACGGACATTTAATACAG
>NZ_AQUR01000035.1 GCF_000372525.1 Cupriavidus neocaledonicus | reverse complement strand
AGCGCCTTCACGTCCACCGGCGGCTCGGCCGCAGTCTTGGTTTTGCCGCCGCCGAACACGTCCGCGGCGTGCTCCGCCAACTGTTGCTTCCACTCCGTGATCTGGCTCGGGTGCACGTCATACTGCTGGGCCAATTCCGCCAGCGTCTTGTCGCCCTTGAGCGCGGCCATGGCCACCTTGGCCTTGAAGGTTGCCGAGTGGGTCCGTCTGCTTCGTTTCGTCATCTTCTGGATCCTTTATGCCCGCCATTATGGCCGGCTCAGGCCCCAGCTCTTCCACTTANCCGACTGTCCGAATTTCCGCCGCCACCTCTCTACGACCTGTTCCACGTTGTTGCCAAAGACGCGAGGTCATCGATCAGGTCCGGGTCGATCAGGCCAATCAACTCAGGCATGACCGACCCACCCGACGTCTCTTGAAGTCCACACGCTTGCTGCTGCCTAATCGCAGCAATCTGAGCGCCGGCCAGGCGGTCCATCTAAATGAGATTTTGGCCGCGACCCGGTCGCTGATGACCGTCTACATTCTGCGCGACGACCTCAAGCGCCTGTGGTTTTACCGTCGGCCTGGATGGGCGCAGCGGGCATGGAGCGACTGGTTTGAACAAGCGCAGCAAAGCGGCGTCGACCCATTACAGCAGTTCGCGCAACGCCTGAGCGTATTGGCACGGCATTGTGGCCCGATGCCGCCATGCGCTGAACATTAGCGTCGTCGAGGGCATTAACAACACTATCAAAATGATCAAGCGCCGGGCCTACGGATATCGCGACGAGGAATACTTCTTCCTCAAGATCCGGCGCAGCCTTCCTCGCTATTCCTCGATGAACCAAAAAATCACTCTATCGCATGAAACAGCGCAAAGGAAGATGCTTAGGCCCACCGACGAAGCTGGATGCGACCATCTCGAGCTCCCCAGCTGACTCCACGCGTTCAAGGCGCGGTATCATTTCCTCAAACAGGATGCGCATTTCCATCTTGGCCAAGTGCTGGCCCAGACAAATATGAGGCCCTGTTCCAAATGCCAGATGGTGGACTTCCTTTCGATCAATGCTGAACTCGAATGGTTTATCAAAGACATCTTCATCTCGATTCGCCGAGCCGTAGCACAGCATTATCCAATCGCCTTTGTGAACTGTGCGTCCTCGGATCTCCGTATCCGCAGACGCGGTACGCATGAAGTGGCTCACCGGTGACGCAAAGCGCACCGCCTCGTCGACAAATTGCGGAATCAGCGCCGCATCGGCTTGTAGTCGAGGAAGCAGATCAGGGAACTGGCTAAGTGCCCACATTGCGATCGCGGAGGACGATGATGTGGTATCGTGTCCCGCCGTGGCAATAATAATGTAGTAGCCCAAGCGGTTGGCATCGCTAATCGGTTCACCATTTACGACCGCGTTGGAAAGCAATGTTGCCATATCGTTACGTGGACTCGTCCTTTTGTCCGATGTCAGCTTATCGAAATAATGCCGAAAGTCTTCTACTACTGCTAGTAGGTTCTTTGCCAAGACATCTTTACCCGAAGCGACCTCTGCCTTCCCTCGATTGAGTTCTGGATCTTCCCCACCAAACAATTCTTGCGTCAGGACCAACATTTTGGCCTCATCTTCAGAGGGAATTCCTAGAATGTCCATTATTACATGCAAAGGATAATATAGCGCAATATTTCTAGAAAAATCTATGACCTCCCCTTCGTAATGCGCAAGTTTGTCAACACAGCAACGGGCCAGTCGTCGGATACGCTCATCCAGATTGAGCAGGCTGTCAGGCATAAACCATGACTGCGCCAGCGCGCGCATCTTCTTGTGCTCATCACCATCGAACTGAACTAGCGCCTTGACAATATGCGGAGACCCAGTGACCGAAATTATATAGTCGATTGCGGCTTTTGGTCGGCAAACAACAGAATAGTCACCGTTGCGAAATAGGCTGCTGTCACGTGAAATGGCGCTGACATCGGCATACTTCGTTGCAACCCAGAATGGGTCGAAGCCCTCAATAACGGCACGACCGAATGGATTGTTGGCACGAGCCCACGTATAGACGGAGTGCAATAGCTCACGGTCTGAGTAAGTCTTTGGGTCAACCAAAAGCTTCGCGATGTCATCGGGGAGATCGAAATTCGAGGTGGTGGTAATTGGGGCCAAGATAAACATACTCCAAAGATAGATTCAAGATCGCGCGAAGCCATTCCAATGCTTCCGATAATGATTGGTAAATTTTCTATATTGAATCGATCATAAACACAATCAAACAAGTAGAGCGGCATCGAGTAATGGCGCTAATGGTCTGTAATTTGACGATGAAAACTGGTGCTACGCCTCTACTAACCGGCATCAGATGCTCTTGTTGCTTACCGCGACAGATTACTGAGGGGATACACTAAAGCAAAAGTGGGATAAAGATCGTTATGGCCCAGCCACTTGTGGCGGGCTCTTTACTCGTAACGAAGGTAACCACACTCCCCGGGACGGCGATCTTATTACGACGCCACGTACCGTTACGTGGCGACGACTTACCAATCGCGCCTCAGTCAATGGTACACCTTCCAGTTCCCAGCTTTCATGGGTCGCTGTCTCAAGTATGATCTTTGGGAAGGGCTCATTGCCCTTGATGTAGATCTCACCGACCAACGTCAGATGCTGTCCCTCGGTTGGTCCCACAGCGCATGCAGCAACGCTAAGGGCAACTAGCAAAGCAATCATGTGAGTCATAGGTCCATAGAAGATGTGGTTGACGGCACTCTCTTCGCATCATTGAATCACGACGGACAGTGAGGAGTGGGGCGGAATCTTCACCGTTTCGCTATACATACCTTTCACATGCTCCCGGACTACTGGCACGTTGGCATAGGGGTGGAGCTCCGCGGGCACCATTGAGAACTGACTACGATCATTTAGAAATGCGCCCGTGTTAATTTCAGGCAACACGAATCCGTCTTCCTCCCGCAAAGGAAAGCCAAAGCCGACTGGGGCGGGTTCCTTCATTAGTGCACCTGATGTCGCGGCAAAGTGGCGAAATTCCTGTTGGAAGCCGGAGGTTGCTGCCGTGTCTCGAACTGAAGATTCGAGAACCGCCATCGAATCAGTGCTGCTAACGTTGGTAAGAAGATGCTTGTAAAAGCGCAGTCCGAGATGACGGTTGAGAGATCCACCGAGCGATCCCCAGATTGAATATCCGTTGCCAGGGGAGACGAAATCGCCTGCTAGCGTGTCGAGAACCGCTTGACTCACCTTTGTTGGATCGATTTCAGTTGTCTCTACCCAGAAATTGACAATGGTGCCGTCAGCTGTCATGAGTTTACGAACCAATGTTGTGGAGCGAGTCGTATCGTCCGCTAGATACCAGATTTTCACACTACCGTTATCCAGTCTACTAGGCGACAAAGAATAGCGTGGAGCATAACTTTGCTCTTTGGCGTGCACTCTCCATCCGTCTCGATTAAAATTCGATATTCTGCTCTTAAGCGCTTCCGTGCTGTCATCCAATCGTAGTTGCTCGGCCACGAAGGAATAGTTCCGCGCCGCCACAGCAATTGTCGGCATAACTTGTGGAGTTCCGGTTTGATTAGTGAAAACGAGCGTTACATCCTGCCCGTTCAGCCCTGAGATGCTGATGGGAACTTCCACAGCCGAGGATGTGCTATTAACGCTTTCCCAAACACCTATGCCGCTACCAGAATTGGTGTGTGCGTCCAGCGCCCTGCAGTTCGAGCAGCTCTTCTCGACCGGAGCCGAGGTGGTGGTGGTCATCGTCTGCGGGTCGGGCGAGGCCGTGGGATCATCACCGTCACCACCGCAAGAGGCTAGCATGATAGATATCAGCGCTGCCTGAGCTATGCTCCGAAAAAAATGCAACACGCGCTGCTTGTACGTCATATATCTTCGCTCCTTTCGCGATGCGTTTTTTGTAGCATTTGCGGGTAATTCCTAACGCAATGATGCCGACTGTCATTCTATATATTTCTGAATTTAGTATGAGATGTCATTCGACCGTGGTGAGACACGTCATGTTAGCATGTAGTAGCATCCAGCGAAATCTATGCCACTCAGTGTAGATTGGCAAATTGTGATTGCCACTCTGCAAGTGGTGTATGAATTTTTTCGCAATGCGGTAGAATTGGAATTCAAGCCGACAATTCGCGCCATCACTTTGTTCATTTCGTGACGCGCAATTACCGGGGGTCTCGTAGGCATCGATTTGGCCCGTTTCGCACGAGGAAACTCGATAAATAGGCGCGCATTGACGCTTGTCAAGCTATGTCGCTGCTGTCGATGCCAGCATATTCGTTGTACTAGGTGAGTCGATGTTTGAGTTCTGCGTTCAACATCCAAGTGGAATCGAAAAAGCGGCTTACGCAATGCAAGATACAAAAATTCCGCACAATCCGAGAAGGTGGAACATGACATACAACATATTAGCTTTACTGCCATCACTATTGCCCGCGGCAATAGCATGGGCAAAGAGCATGACCGACCCTGTAATTCGGAACGGGAGCGCTCTAACCGAACAAGGTCTATCGGTCGCTAGTGCCGTTGGTGTTGCTATGCCGGAACGCATCCATATCGCAATGGTCGATAGTCTCCCGATGCCCCAAGATGAAACACTACGAAACGTAGTCTGCTCAACAGGATTGTTCGGTCCGGATACGGTTGGATTGACACTGGGATACGCCATATTGATTGCGGAAGGTCATGCTACACGGCGCTTGCTTACACATGAGTTCCGGCATGTTCATCAGTATGAAAAGGCTGGTTCAATTGAGAAATTTCTCCTTGCATACCTAGCCGAAATTGCGACCTTTGGCTATTTTGATGCACCGCTTGAAATTGACGCGCGCGACCACGAACTGCATTGAGACGGAGATTCGCCCCTGCAGGCATGGCGAAATAATAATGGCCACGTCTACCCCATTTCCTTATACGGAAGTCATGACTCTTCCCTCAGTGTTTGAATAGTGAGCGCGGCGTCCATGGTTCGCTGCATGCCGATCCAGATCGTCTTGGCGCCGGGCTCGCCATCGTTCTTCCGCCCAAGGAACCCGCCCAGGGAAGCAACCAACCGAATCATCTGATTGAGTGTGACCGGTGTCTTCGGGCGAGCTTTCTTGGAGAGCACGTATGCCCCCCGAATCTCGTCGGCATCGAAGAACAGCGACGCATCCAGATCCGGACAGGTTCTGCCCAACCGCAT
>NZ_AQUR01000034.1 GCF_000372525.1 Cupriavidus neocaledonicus | reverse complement strand
ATCGCATGCGCCGGGGATGCTCGCCGTCGGCAGAGCCGCAAACCGCTTGAGCAGCTCCTTGGCGCGCCGATCCCGCCGCGGATCACCAAGATCCAGACTCTCGAATTCCTCGTCCACCCATGCCCCCGACTCGTTGCTCATTGCTGCGCGAAAATCCGAGAGTAAACGCGAGTCTGGCGAAGTTAACAACCCCCTTACCTCGAAATTCCCGGGACTTCAAGCTCCAAGCCTCGCCGCGGAGACGGTCCTACTTCCGTATAAGGGGATGCCTTATAACTGATCGCCGTTAAATTGAGTTCGTAGGACTTTTGTATAGTCACATTCAATCGTTTGCGTTGGGCTCAGGACTGCTATTGCTTTCCTTCGTTGAACGCAAGCCCGCAAGATTCGTGCGCATTCCACTGATGGCGGACAGTGATTCCAGACTCATCGCGGACAGTGTTCCATGCGAAGGCGGACACCTTGCGCTGGCGTCCTGAGTGACGGGGTGAATCGTAACCGAAGTGTCCGCCATCAGGATGCAATGACGGTTCGGCGGCGGTGTTTCAATCGCGGCGTTGAGCTTGTCGGGGCGGCTGCGCGGCCCGCCAGGCAGCCCCGGCACTGCGGGTATGGCATCAACCAGGGCTTCGAAGACCACCGAGTCGTGCCAATTGGCACCGGTCACGGCCAGCGCCGCGCCGGTCTACGACGAGGTGGCGTTTGGTGCCGAGCTTGCCACGGTCGGTGGGGTTCGGGCCGGTCTGCTGCCCCCCTGGAGGCTAGTCACAGCCGCACCATCGATACTCGCCCGGCTCCAATCGACCTGGTCATGCTCACGCAATCGCGTCAGCAGGGCCAGTTGCAAGCGTTCCCAGATGCCGCTGGCCTACCAATCACGAAGGCGACGCCAGCAAGTCATACCGCGGCCGAAGCCCAGTTCCTGCGGCAAGTCTTCCCACGCAATCCCCTTCGCAAGGGCTTGCTTGCGATGCTGGTTTCGGGGCAAGTCGAAAACCTCTGGCTCGATCGAGTTGGACGCGCAGGTCACGTGTGGCGAGTGGTAGCCAATCGATGTGCCGCGCAGCGCGCAAATCATCATGGAACTCGACTACCTCAACCATGTCGAAATGGCACGATTAGTTGAACCGAATCGGGCGATTTGAAAGATGAAGCTGTTCCTTCTGAAAGTACTTTAATGGATGATTCATTATGATAAATTCGCAATCGAAAATTATTTGGCCGCCGACAGGTAACGCTGCCGATCCGTATATCGATCTCGAAGAACTCGATAGTCCCACTGTCAATTCATGGGTTTTCGCTCAGACAGCCCGTACTATGGAAATGTACGGACGCACGTCAGCCGCCGACGTGCTAACTAAGCGGCTCGTCGAGACCATGATGGACCAAGATCGCATCGTCATATGCTCGCGCTGGGGTAACTGGGCTTACAATACTTGGCTTGACGGAGCGCATCCGCTCGGTTTCGTACGGCGTACGCCCTGGAATGCCTGGATCGAGGGCAACCCACAATGGGAAGTGGTACTGGAGGTCGATGCGCTTGACTTGAACAACCGAAACGGGGACGGCACGCGCTGGGCTCTGGCGGGCTTTCATCTTATTTATCCCACTGCTGATCGCGCACTGGTCTTCCTGTCGCCCGGCGGTTCCGATACTTGTATCGTGCGGGAATTCGACGTGGAAGCGCGTGCGTTTGTTGAGAACGGATTCGAACTACCAGATTCCGGTCACCACAGCGTTGCATGGATCGATCGAGATACGGTTTATGCGAGCTGGGATGACAGCGCAGTAAACGCGGCCCCCGCTGTCACTGTTTCCGGTCACCCGCGACAGGTGCGCAGATGGAAGCGCGGAACGCCAGTAGCGGATGCGCCGGTGGTGTTCGAATGCGAGCCTGACGACTTGGGTGCGTCAGCGAATTACGACCCAATCCAAGCACGTCATATTGCAAGCCGCAGCACGACATTCTACGAACGGGAGCAATTCTGGCTCGATGAAAAGGCTCGTGAATGGCGGTTGTACGATGTGCCGCGTAATACGGCTGCTTTGTTTGAGTGGAGCGAATGGCTATTCGTCACGCCGCGCACCAATTGGCACGTCAACGAGACGGCTTATCGGGGCGGTTCTTTACTGGCCATTCGACGTGACGCATTTCTCGACGGTGATCGCCACTTCACCGTACTTTTCACGCCAACTGACGAGAATGTACTGTCGGGGGTGCGTTATACGAAGCACTGGCTAATCGTCTCTGACAAGAGCGAAAGCGTTACCCGCGTGACGCTTTGGCGTCCGCCAGACTCGGTCGACGACACGTGGCAATCTCGAGCGTATCCGTTGCCGGCCGGATGCGAAGCATCTGTGACCGCCGTCGATAGAGCACGCGATGACACTGTACTGATCTACGTCGATCACTTCCTGACACCACCAGCGCTGTACCATGCCGATCTCTCCAGTGACACACCTTGGCACCAGCTCGGACAGCTTCCCGCACGCTTCGATTCAACCGGATTCCTCGCGTTGCGCCGGCATGCCATGGCACCCGATGGCGTGCAGATTCCCTATTGGGTGATCGGCCGCGAGGCAGATCTTCAGGGTACCCCTCGACCTTGCCTGCTCTATGGATACGGCGGATTCGAAATCCGGCTCGATACACCCGCCTATATGGGCACTTTGGGATTCTCCTGGCTAGAACCGGGCGGTGTGTACGCAATCGCGAGCATCCGGGGGGGAGGTGAGTTCGGGCCTGGCTGGCATCAAGCCGCGCAACGAGAAAAACGTCCGGTCGCATTTGGTGATTTCATTGCCGTCGCTGAGGCATTGATCAGCTCCAGTGTTACCACCCCGGGGCAACTCGCGATCCAAGGGGCGAGCAACGGCGGGTTGTTAACCGCAGCGTGCATGATCCAGCGTCCGGATTTATTCGGTGCCGTTATCTCGCATGTGCCAGTGCTCGACATGTCACGCTTTCACCTGTTGTTGCAGGGCGCTTTGTGGGTCGACGAGTACGGCAATCCCGACGATGCCGACGATCGCCGGATGCTTATGGCTTACTCACCCTATCACAACGTAAAGCCGGACGTCTCCTATCCGCCGGTTCTATTCACATCATCGTCCACTGACGATCGCGTGCATCCAGGCCATGCACGAAAGATGGTCGCGAAAATGCAGGCACTCGGACATCGCGAGGTCTTCTACCTAGAACAGCGCGATGGCGGTCATGGCGCTGGCGTCGAACCCGAAACCAGAGCCCGCGCCAGTGCAACGACATTTGAGTTCCTGCGGGCAAAGATTGGGGCGTCGTTACGACCGAACGCGTGACCCGATTTTAAGCGTCACACACTGGCTTTCTTGCGGCAAGAATAGTCCCCCGTGCAAATACCGATGATCGTCCTACGACTCCCCACCGCTAACCTATATTAGCGATATAGGCGTGTTTTCTGGTGAAACTGTCGCTAAGCGGCATCGTGATTGCTTTGCACACCGGCATTCCGTGGAAAGACTTGCCGCAGGAACTGGGCTTTGGCAGCGGCATGACCTACTGGCGTCGTCTGCGTGACTGGCAGGCCAGTGGCGTCTGGACGCGCATGCACCTGGCCCTGCTAACCCGCCTGCGCGAGCATGGTCAGATCGATTGGAGTCGGGCAAGCATCGATGCTGCGGCAGTGGCCAGCCCCCGGGGGCCAGCAGACCGAAGCCGCGGTGGCATCGGACATCTTGACCAGCAGCACGGCGCGGCTCATGCGCTCCACCAGTACGCCCACTGCCGAGCGGTTACCCGCACCCTTGATGGGGTCGCCTTCCCAGTGCCCGGGCATGAGCCTGTCGTTGACCTCAGGCGGGCGCTCATGGATGCTGACCATGTCGGGAATTTGGCCACGCCGGTCGGTGCCACGCGAGCGCAGCAGGTGCTTAGCGTGGCCCTGGCGCAGACAAGCGATGAGCTGGCGACGCAGTTCGCCGCGCGGGTAGGCGTAAATGGCGTTGTAGATGGTCTCGTGGGACACGTGGCGCTCGCGGTGGTCAGGAAAGGCGCGCTTGAGAGTAGCGGGATTTCCTGGGGTGACCACTTTTGGTCAAGGAAGTGGCGCACCACGCGCCACAGCACACTGTCGGCAGCGAGTTTGCGGGCGGGACGGCTGGCCTGGCGGCGTTGCGCGCGGCGGGCTTACGCTGTCATTGCCCCATAGCCACCGCTTGCTGTCGCGTTGCGGCGAAGCTCGCGCTTCAGCGTTGAAGGCGCACGCCCCAGCCTGCGCCCATCTCGCGCTGACTGACTTTCTCCGCCTTCCAAATCTCGATGCGCATGCGCTCTTCGGATTGCAGTTGCGGTACTTCGTTTTTGTCATTCACCACACCTTACCGGATGGCAAGGTGTTGCACTTCAGATTTTGAGGTCGCCGTGATTATTACTTATAGAATTCAGAATTAAATTTGCGAATGACTGCATTTTCTTTCCTCGAGTCAGAGTTGTATTTTGCAGGGATGGATGTGACGCGAAACTTGAAGTTAAGGATGCTCTGCAAAAATTAGCCAGCAGATGTGCTTGAAATGAATCGTCGAGCCAGCGAGCATGTGGCGCATGAAACAAACTGACCTTGCTGAACTTGTCGACCAAGCGCANCCGCAAGCGCGAATTCCTGGACGAGATGAACCGNGTGGTGCCGTGGGCNGATCTGGTGATGCTGATCGCTCCGTACGCCCNAGAAGGCAAGCGCGGCCGTCCCCCGTTCGCGGTCGAGGCNATGCTGCGCATCCACTTCCTTCAGCAATGGTTCGGCCTGTCGGACCCGGCGATGGAAGAAGCGCTGCACGACGT
>NZ_AQUR01000033.1 GCF_000372525.1 Cupriavidus neocaledonicus | reverse complement strand
ACCAAGGTCCGCTATCGAGGGCTGAGGAAGAACACCGCGCAACTCATGACCTTGTTCGCACTGTCCAACTTGTGGATGGCGCGCGGCAAACTGCTGGCTGCCGGGGCATGAGCGCGTTTCTGGCTCACGCCGATGCCTCGCGCGCAGCCCGCGAATGCTGCTTCGCGCGTGCGAGATAGCTTCGCTCCGAGCTGATAGGTTGGCGTCGTGGCGCATTCAGCTTCCTGTTAAACGGCCAAGCACACTCGATTCGCGTTTGTGCAGAGTATCCCTAAGACTTCCAGGCGAATCATCTCGGATTCTCGATTAATGGGATTGAGGTTTTTCAAAGGTTTCCAGAAGTCGCAGTCTTATTAGGGTACCGCGATCTGGCTTGCTGTGAACTTCTAGCTGCGCGCCAATTAGGCGAGCGCGTTCCGCCATACCGTGTAATCCATATGAATATCCGGCGCGCGCAGAAACAACGTTGAATCCCTGCCCGTTGTCCCTGATGATCACTTCGATACCGGCGTCTGTATTGGCAAGTGTGACATCGACTTGGGAAGCTTTGGCGTGGCGGGCAACATTGGTAAGTGATTCTTGAACGATACGAAAAATTGCCGTCGCACGAGGGTCAGGAAGATTTGGTTCGGGGTGAGTGGATTGGAATCGACACGGAATCTTGGTGTGGCGGCTAAAGTCTGCAGCGAGCCATTCCAATGCGGACGCGAGACCATAGTTCAATGCTGTGGGTCGCAGGTGACTCACTACATTTCGCACAATGCGAATGGTTTGTTCAATCAATTCGCGCATCTCTTCAGCCTTCTGAATCACACCAGATCCCGTCGGCAATTGCATGCTTAATAAGGAGAGGTCCATTTTTAGGGCTGTTAAAAGCTGCCCTAGTTCATCGTGGATTTCCATGGCTATGCACTTCCTTTCCTCCTCCCGAATCGCTTCCTGATGCGCATGTAATTGTTGGAGACGCTCCCGGGATGCTAGCAATTCGAGTTCGGTCCATTTCCGCTCGCTCACCTCTAGCTCTAGCCTATCGCGCTGCAATTGCAAATCTTCCAAGGCATGCTTGCGGGCGGTCACATCGGTGAGCAATCCTTCGAGATAACGAAGGCTACCTTCGCTTCCCATTAGGCCGCGTGCATTCAATTGGACCCATATAGGTGTTCCATCAAGCCGACTCAACTGAAGTTCGAGGCCGCGAATTTCGCCATCGACGTTCAGGGTCTTGAACAAAGTCGCAGTTAGGCTGAGAGAAAAGGGGCTTTTTGGTCGACCATCGCTTTCTGCAGACACAGTCAAATCACACGCGTTGTCATAGCCAAGCAGTTGAGCCATCGCGGGATTGGCTTCGGCAAGATTTCCAGCTTGATCGAGGAGGAATATACCCTCGACAGCATTCTCCACGATGCTACGGTACTTTCTCTCGCTTTTTTGAAGAAGCAGTGTCGATGTACGAAGCTGATCGGCCATGTAATTGATTCGCACGGCGAGACGCCCGAGCTCGTCGCCAGATTTCACCTCGCATCTCGCATCAAGATCTCCACCAGAAATCTTATCGACCATCTTTTCGAGGCCATTGACGGGGCTGCGGACCATGCGCTTCAGGAGGAGGAAGCTAGCAGCGTAAAGCACTGCTAGGAGCGCTGCCATAATCGCAAAGATGGCCTGCCGGGCGCGGTTGATTGCCTCCTGAGCGACAGCCTTGGTTAGTACGACTCGAATTTCCCCGATTTTCTCTTTCGGTGCGTTTCCGGGCGGATCATATTCAATTGCTCGTACACGTACAACGCTTTCGCCGTCGTTTAAGTGACGGGAACCTTTTACAGTAGCTACCGTTCCGTAGCCTGCCGCGGTAACCGTAAACTCGGCAACTTCAGGGTTGGGTGCAAGCGCGGCGAGTTGGTTTTCGATTGCGCGAAGATCAACGTTCCATAAAGGCAGAACAAGCGATTGGCTGAAAAGGTCAGCAATTCTTGTGGCCCGGTCCCCTAGTGCGAGAAGTCGGCTGTTGCGCTCGTGTTCTACTAACATAGAAGCTGAAGTTCCGGCGACAGCTGCGACAAGCACGACAAGCGAAAGCATCAACTTGGTATGAAGATTTAGGGACCTCAGCGAAAATTTGGCACGCACACGCATCAGAGGCTTCTGGTCGTAGTTTTTAAAAGATGCTTAAGATCGAAATCATAGGAGCCTTCCCGTTGATTTAAATGCTTTGAATAGGGTCTAACGTCAAAGGCTTCGATTCGTCTAAAAACGACATCGGAAAAACGTCTGGCGTTCGTGCGCTCGATAATGCCAAGATAGTCGAGTTTTAGACGCGGCCCCCCATGTTTCGCAAAATCCTTGCCCCAGTGATAATCGTATAGCAGTACCATTGCCCAAGCACCGACAAAATAATCGCCTGCTACGATGCCCGCAAGGCCGCCATGAATCACGCTTTCAAGCGCTTCTTTCAAAGCTCCCATGCCGCCTACCAGAACATGGGCGTTGTTAAGCTTGACGGCATCAAGTGCACCCAGTGCCATAGTGTCATTGGCGGCCCACATGACATTGGCTTCGGGGTACCGTGCCAGCAGTACGCGAGCCTTTTGGTGGCTATCGGCTCGACTCCAGTCACTAAAAACCAACTGACAGATGCGCCCATTTGCCGTTTGATTCAGGAAGGTGGCGACCCCGGCAGCCCTTTCCAGCGAGACTGGTGTATTAGGATCCCCAGTTATTCCAATAACATTAACCTCTCGTCGGCCGAGTCGTTGATATAAAAACTCCATCAGGCGAAATCCGCCCAACTCGGCGTTCGCCGTTAATGTGCCGATCCAGTTCGAAATTTTTTCCCGTTCATTGCCGACGTACTGGCGCTGTTCGGACGTCAGATCGTTGTGAATAACTAATATTTTGGACGGTGAGTGAGCCAACACTTTAAGCATTTGTTGTGCGGCCATCTTCTCGTTGACAATGATTACGTAGTCTGGGGGAAAACTACGTCGGGCAACTTCCTCCGCCTGGCGCTGCATGAGTAAATGATCACGCTCTGCGTACAACACCTCCAGTTGCATATTAAACGTCGTTGCGGCCATGCCCATAAAACTGGACACCAATTGCCAATGTTGACCGGTGCCACGTTCAGCGGATTCGCCGGGGTTGAGAAACACAACGTGGGGCCGCCGTTCGAATGCATGTGTCGAATGTATCATGTTTACAAGCCCGGCATACGCTCCGGCGCGGAGCATCTCTCTGCGATTCATTTTCGAAATTTAGGTTCTATCAAACCATCTAAGCGCTATGGGGGCGGCAGCTCGAAACGTGCTCTGAAGCGGCCGGTAGATTGTATTACCCGTCGGATTTCATTTCTATAGAGAGCGCACGTCAGAATAGTAGCGATGGTATTGGCAGCAGCCAAAAAAATCGTACGAGTAGGGCGACAGCTTCAGTAGGTCTTAAGCCCTAAGAGGCACTCTACATGTTGATGATAATTGCAGCTTGAGAATTATGCGGGATTTTCATTTCAGTGGCATATCCTGCACTTCGACAAAAGGTTCGTCTACCGCATCATGCATTCTATGACCAGGTGAACGATCGTAAGGCGGAGAAAACCACATGCGTAACGCTTGGGGGCCCAACCCCCAAATGGACCGGCACATGCAGGGAGAGGCAACGAGTTGGGCGGCGGCAGAATTCAAGGACATTGACTTGGGCGACTAGCGCCTGAACAAGCGGGCGGTGCTGCTAGCTAGCGATAGCATCGCAGAGAAACCGACGGCAAGCATACCCAGCGCATGCGGCGGCTGGGCGGAAACGGCTGCGGCGTACCGCTTCCTGGCGCAGGATGAACTGGACTGGCGCGATATTCTGGCGCCCCACTGCCAGAGTTAGGCCGAGCGGATGCGGGCATGCGAAGTGGTGCTCTGGATCCAAGACACTACGGAACTGGACTTTAACGGTCAGACTATCACTGTCTTGGCCGACTTACGCTGTATCGCCATCGCGCGAACCGCCTGGCGTGCTCTATGCTTACATGTGGGCACGCGAGCCGAAGAGTGCGGATGGAGTGCGCCCCAGCATCAAGGAAAGTACCCGCTGGATCGAAGGATATGAGCGGGTCGCGGAACAGGCGGCCGCACTGCCAGCCACACGACTTGTCTATGTGTTAGCGCCGATGTAAAACTGACCCACCCCGCCGAAGTAAAACTGACCCACCTGGTGGAGGATGGCGGATTTGCCGCCGATGCTGACACAGGAGCAAGCAGTGGAAATCAGGGTATTGGCGAAACGAGGTGCGGGGGTGAGGGAGATAGCACCGGCAGACGGGTCTGTCGCGCAACACGGTGCGGCGCTATTTGGGCNACGAACACGCGGGTCGGTACAGGCCGCGTGAGCTCAGGGCAACGAAGCTTGCGCCGCACCACGGCTATTTGCTGGAGCGCATCGAAGCGGCACGCCCGCGCTGGATTCCGGCGACCGTGCTGCTACGCGAGTTGCGCGAACGCGGCTACGACGGTGGCGTCAGCCAGCTCGAGGTGTTTCTGGCGCCGCATAAGNGCGCCGAGCCCGAGCCGCTGGTGCGCTTCGAGACGGCCCCTGGCAAGCAAATGCAGGCCGACTTCACAGTCATTCGGCGCGGGCGCGAGCCACTGCTGGCACTGGTGGCGACGCTGGGCTACAGCCGCGCGAGCTTCGTGCGTTTCACGGCCGGCGAGGACACCGCCACGCTATGCGCCTGTCTGGAAGAGG
>NZ_AQUR01000032.1 GCF_000372525.1 Cupriavidus neocaledonicus | reverse complement strand
GCCTACCACCTCGTGCGCATGCGCTCGCTGGGACAAATCCGTCCGCAGTTGCAGTAATCGCGCTAATGAGGCCGGAATGGGCGCCAAAACGCGGAAAAAGCCGAGGCAGTGACGTCCGGCTTCCGGATTGTGAAAAACAGCGCTCCCCGCCTTGCGGGGAAAAACTCATCGCTAGCGCGATGAGTACTTCAGCAGCCTGCTAGGTCAATCGCCATTCAAATCCGTATATGAGGAGAAGACGGCCCAAGAGCGCGGTGGCGTGAGGATCGTTGCAAGGCTTCGCGAAAGTGAGCGGCCTCTCTCTGGCGTACGTGTCGGTCGTCCCCCTCTTTCTTTCAGCTCCGGCGAAGGAGTTCCCGTTGTTCCTCCGCTGTGTAATTGCTGAAATGTCCTTCCTTTGCCGCCTGCCGACGTGCGGCTGCGATGAGCGACTTGCTACTCAGGGGAGGGGACGGCGCAGAGACTTGCCTAGTCAGTCTCACGCTGCCACATTGCGGGCACACGGGCTTTTGGCTAGCGCGTACAAGCGTTTCGTAGCGTAGACCGCATTGGCAGCAGACATAGTCGTATAGCGGCATCGGCCTCTTCTTCATAGAAAATTAGTATCCAACGGAATGGCCTTTGTTCGATGGTCGATGCCATTCCGCATTACGCAATCAGTCATCATTTCCAGGGCGTTTCGCCCGTCGGGTGCTACGAGCCTTTCATTTGCTCCTAGCGACATCAAAAATCTCATAACGTCAAGCCGGCCACTTGAAGCGGCCTGCATTAGACACGTGAGGTCATCTCCGTTTGTGTGATCGATTTCGAGGCCGGCCTCGATTAACCTGAGGACGGTTTTGGGCGAACCGTTCAAACACGCATACCAGAGCGCACTATTTTCTTCATCGTCTAGCATGCCGACAGGTACACCCTCATAGAGCAAAGTCGCGACAATGTGGTCATTCCCCTCTAGCGCTGCCTCCATCAGCGGCGTGACGCCATTTACGCCAACTGAATCTGCGTCGTGGAAGCCATGCTTGGACAGCCATATCACAAGGGGCGCATGCCTACGGCTTTTCCACGATACTTCGATACTTCGGGGGCGTTCAGCACCTATGATCTCGTACGGGGCAATCGTGTTCTCCAGGGACATCTTGCACTCCGGTTGTATCTTTGTATCCCGTTAGACGAATTGTCACACTTCAAGAGGCCACAATGAAAAACGTCAGACTGGTCGATTCTCATGTGGATTGCGCACCGGACCCATTACTTCGATTCCTTCTTCATAGCTGATAATGTCAAAGGGCAAATCGAATCGGCAACCGGCGTCGGCTATAGCATCTAACTTCGCTGCCGTACTTTGCTTTTTTAGCTCATTTTTTTCCAAGTACAGAAGCTCCAGCATCTCGTTGTACACAGTGGACTCAACGATCGGCAGTACATAGAACATTGCTCCCCTATACGGTACTTGGTACCGCTTAGTCAGATCGATATTGTCGCAGAAAAGGAAGTACTTCCCGCGCGCGTGCAAGGCGTCACCCAACACTTCGGCGACGTCCCGTAAGTGCTCGAAACTCAAGAGCCAGCCGCAAAAGAATGGCAGCTGAGAATCACCCGCATGGGCTACAGCCATCACCTGCTCGCAACACAGTTCGGGTGGCCGTGCCTCGTCGGCGAGCCGCGGGGCGAAGCGGAGCGCGAGTTCGCCCCGAAAACCAACGCGCCTTGGCTTCGTCGTTCGACCCTTGAAGACTGCATTGAGAAGACGCCCTTCGTGTTGGAGACGTGCGAACGGGTTGTCGGCGAGTTCATCACGAACAGGTGTAGCGGTCATACATATTCCTCCTTTCAAGCAAAGGCACTCCACACTAACCGAAACGTTGCGTATGGAGCGACGCGACCGCTAAGACCTTCGCAACTTCCGTACCAGCAAAAAATATGCTGAGATGGTATGCGGGCAGGCTACTCGACGAGTAGCGAGGTGTCATTCGCGACAAAAGGAGCAGATGTTTGTCTTAAAGGCCACTGAAAAAAGGTACATGGCACTACACGCTCACGCCAAAATTGAGAAACCACTGATGCCGAGAAACGCGACGAGGAAACCGACTGAACTGGGGCGCAACAACCACTGTGCAGTGGCCGAAGAACGAAAGGCAAGCGCTCAGTTTCGGCAATAGTGTTACGCGACGCGGGTAGGCCCTCGAGCTCAGGCGCTGCTAGTGGCTAAGCACGCCACCGCCCTGTCTCCGGAACCAAGCAGTACATGGCCAGCGTAGCTTTTTACAAGCCGACCTGAACAGATGCTGAAACTTACCGACAGTCGCTTCAGATCAAAATCGGAAGCTGGGTGCTCGATAGGACTTCCTTGAGCGTCATGAAGGAGCGGAGTTGTCGTACACCGGGCAGGTATAGAAGTTGCTCAGAATGCAGTCTGTTAAAGCTCTCGCTATCCCGAGTCCGGACCATCATGAAATAGTCGAACTCCCCAGCTACTACATGGCATTCCATGCAGCCTGTGACTTTTCTCGCGGCCTCCTCAAACTTCGAAAAGGACTCGGGAGTGGCACGTTCCAGGACCACGCGAATCAATACCAGCATGCCAACTCTTAGCTTCACCGGATTCAGCAGCGCCACGATGCTACGGATGAGGCTAGTCCTCTCGAGTCGTTCAACGCGCCGAGAGCACGCCGGCGGGCTTAGATTGAGATGCGCTGCCAGCGCCAGGTTTGAGATCGATGCGTCTTGCTGCATGGCTCTCAAGATTGTCAATACCATCTAGTGCATCAACGCTTACCTTAGCGTTGGGTGGTCGTGTGAAATGTTGTGGTTCCCATGGTTTTCATGCGCGAAAAATTGAAGTCAATTCTTTTATGGTGCTCAAATTTGGCGAGCTTTGCAAGAGTGCCTCGCGCGTTCCATTTTCGAGTCAATTCGTTTGTGAACTGGGAAATAATCCAAGAGAAAGTGTCCCCGAATTGCCCTCGCGAGTACAACTTACCATCACGCCGGAGCTCCGCCATGAAGATCGAATGCTTTCCCCGTTACCCATTGACATTTGGCCCATCCCCCATCCATCCTCTAAGGCGACTGAGCGAGCATCTCGGAGGACAGGTCCGGCTATACGCAAAGCGTGAGGACTGTAATAGTGGGCTAGCTTTTGGAGGAAACAAAACCCGAAAACTTGAATACTTGATTCCCGATGTGCTAGAGCAGGGTGCCGACACGCTGGTGTCGATTGGAGGCATACAGTCTAATCAGACAAGGCAAGTGGCGGCGGTAGCAGCACATCTTGGACTCAAGTGCGTTCTGGTCCAGGAAAACTGGGTTAACTACTCGGACGCCGTCTATGACCGGGTGGGGAATATCCAGATGTCGCGCATTATGGGAGCTGACGTACGCCTAGTTGGCGACGGTTTCGATATCGGAATACGAAAGAGCTGGAAAGAGGCAATAGAAAGTGTGCTTCATGATGGAGGAAAACCATATCCGATTCCCGCTGGTTGCTCTGAACATCCCCTGGGTGGCTTGGGTTTTGTTAGATTCGCCGAGGAAGTTCGGGAGCAAGAGGCGGAACTTGGCTTCCGCTTTGACTATATCCTGTTGTGCTCTGTTACGGGTAGCACACAAGCCGGCATGGCAGTCGGTTTTGCAGATGAAGGACGCGCCAATCGCGTGATTGGCGTTGATGCTTCGGCAAGGCCCGAGCATACTCGGGAGCAAATTGTGCGAATCGCGCGCCACACCGCACAGCTTGTCGACCTAGGTCGCGAGATTACTGATGCTGACATCGTGCTCGACACGCGTTACGGCGGACCGGAGTACGGGCTACCATCCGAAGGTACGCTCGAAGCAATCCGTTCGTGCGCCAGGTATGAAGGCATAATGACTGATCCAGTGTATGAGGGTAAGTCTATGCACGCATTGATCGATATGGTCCGTGGTGGTGAATTTCCTAAAGGCTCAAGAGTGCTATACGTCCACCTAGGCGGCGCGCCAGCTCTAAGCGCGTACAGCTTCCTATTCCGAGGTGGTTAAGAATTCCGCTCAGAAGCAGGGGCTGATTGCGAATCGAGGGCAGAGTGGATATGCGGACAACACCATCGCAAATTGTCTGGCAGCTTAGCAGGCTGCTGAAGTACTCATCGCGGTAGGGATGCTCTGCACAATTAGCCGGCGGATGTGCTTGCAATGAATCGTCGAGCCAGCGAGCATGTGGCGCATGAAACAAACTGACCTTGGACTGAACTTGTCGACCAAGCGCACCCGCAAGCGCGAATTCCTGGACGAGATGAACCGTGTGGTGCCATGGGCCGATCTGGTGATGCTGATCGCTCCGTACGCCCCGGAAGGCAAGCGCGGCCGTCCCCCGTTCGCGGTCGAGGCAATGCTGCGCATCCACTTCCTTCAGCAATGGTTCGGCC
>NZ_AQUR01000031.1 GCF_000372525.1 Cupriavidus neocaledonicus | reverse complement strand
ACAGGGCTTCGGGTGGGTCAAGACCGTGGGGCGCATGCGTCAGGTGATGGTGCGCGGTCTGAAGAAAGTCGATCAGATGTTTGTGCTGAGCATGGCCGCCTACCACCTCGTGCGCATGCGCTCGCTGGGACAAATCCGTNCGCAGTTGCAGTAATCGCGCTAATGAGGCCGGAATGGGCGCCAAAANGCGGAAAAAGCCGAGGCAGTGACGTCCGGCTTCCGGATTGTGAAAAACAGCGCTCCCCGCCTTGCGGGGAAAAACTCATCGCTAGCGCGATGAGTACTTCAGCAGCCTGCTAGAGGCATCAACCTGATACCTCGCATGCGCAATATCAAGAACCTTGTGCTGTACAAGGCGGACCGACGACGCCGATACGACCATATCGAGCGCCTGTGCCGCCGGTCCATCGACTGGGACCTGATCCAACGACACTACCCCGACATGATGCGGGTTGCCGTCTCGATCAAGGCCGGCAAGATGCCGCCGTCGACCATCCTGCGCCGGCTGGGTTCGGAGAGTACGAAGAATAAGCTATACTTTGCGTTCCGGGAGCTGGGCCGCGTCATCCGCACGGTGTTCTTGCTGAAGTACCTGGACGACCCGGAACTCCGTCGCACCATTCATGCCGCAACGAACAAGAGCGAATAGTTCAATGGATTTGCGCAGTGGTTGATGGAGACCGCGCCAAAACGGGGGCAGACGACCGGACCCCGGACCGCTGCCGAGCAACTTTGCTCGCTGGCCGCATAATCCTAGCACCCCCGCGACTCCCGGCTGGCACTACCTCCTTATCGCGACAACCTTCTCCCCTCGGTGTGTTAGCTCAGTCCTCAGCCGAGAGGATCGTCCCAGTTCTAGGGTTGTTGTCAAGCCGCGCCCAGCCAGGACAGCTCTGTCCGTTGCATGGCTTGCCATCGCTGCGCCAGATGGCTCCATCGTCATGCAACTGGTACAGCACACCAGCTGCACCTGCAATCGTTTGCGCGTGTCCATTATTGTCCATCAGCCGCCATCCAGGACACGATTGAACTGCGCATTTCTGGCCGGTGGACTCTCAGATTCGCCCATCGTCGTGACGCTGATACAACTCGCGCCCCCCTGCAATGATGTCGACCGTGCGCGGGTCATTGTCCATCATTTGCCATCCTGGGCACGACGGCCCGGAACACCGTACGCCGGTGTGCGTCCAGATCCGACCATTGTCGTGCAGCTGATGCAGCAGTCCGCCAGCCGCGACGAGCTTTCTGGTTTGCGGGTTGTTGTCGAGCATGATCCAACCGGGACAAGACTCGCCCGTGCAGTTGACGCCGGTCCAACGCCAAATCCGACCGTTGTCGTGCAGTTGGTACAGCTGCCCACCACCCGCCACAATGTCGCGCGTAGCCGAATTCTGATCGAGACGCACCCAGCCGGGACAGCTCTCGCCGCTGCAGGCCTGGCCAGTGAAGCGCCACACCTGTCCGTTGCTGTGCAACTGGAAGAGCTGGCCCGCAGACGAGACGATCTTGGTCGTGCTCGGGTTGTTGTCGAGCAACTCCCAGCCAAGACAAATGTCATCAGTGCAGGGTCGGCCGATCGATCGCCAGATGCGGTCGTCGCGGTGCAGCTGATACAACCTGCCACCGCTCGCGGCAAGTGCCTTCGTGTTCGGATTGTTGTCAAGCCGTTGCCATGACGGACAAGACTCACCGGTGCAAGCCCCGCCGATTGACTGCCATATCGCGCCGTCGTTATGCAGTTGGAACAGTTTGGGCGCATGGAGTTGATACAGCAGGGCGTTCTCGCCATCTGCTGCCGCCACCAGCTTTGTACGCGGGTTGTTGTCCAGCATGTCCCAGCCTCGACAAGCTTCGCCGGCGCAAGGCGAGCCGGTGAACCTCCAGACGCGTCCGTCATGGTGCATCTGGTAGACACCGCCTGCAATAGCGGTGGAATGGAGGTTGTTGTCCATCCTCACCCAGCCCGGGCAATTTTGACCGGAGCATGCGGCGCCGTTCGAGCGCCAGATCCATCCGTTGCGGTGCCGCTGGAACAGGCCACCTGCGTTGGCACTGAAGTCGACCGTGGCGGGGTTGTTGTCAAGCTGCACCCAGCCCGGACAACTCTGGCCAGCACAGGCTTGGCCCGTCGAACGCCAGATCCGGCCGTTGAAATGCATCTGATACAGCATACCGTCCGCGGTCCGGATGGCCACGGTGGCCGGGTTGTTGTCGAGCATGCGCCAGTGCGGGCAACTGTCACCTCTGCACGGACTGCCGGTCCATTCCCAGATGCGGCCGTCCCGGTGGAGCTGGTAGAGCTTGTTGCCGTTGGCGGCGATGGCTACAGTGGCCGGGTTGTTGTCCAGCCGCTGCCAGCCCGGACAGTTTTCTCCCGAGCACGCGACGCCAGTAGATCGCCAGATCCGGCCATCGTTGTGCAGTTGATAGAGATCCGCGCCACCGGCCGCGATCGCCACCGTCTTCGGGTTATTATCGAACATCTGCCAGCCGGGGCAGCTGTCGACGTTGCAAGGTGTTCCGTTCGAGCGCCAGATGCGGCCATCGAGGTGCAACTGGTAGAGACGCTCGCCGCCAGCGGCGATCTGCACGGTGCGGATGTTGTTATCCAGCATCTGCCATCCGGGGCAGCTGTCGCCGACGCAGGGGGCTCCGGTCGAGCGCCAGATTGCGCCCGCCCAACGGCTCTCGATGTCCACGCCCACCCGCCAGACGCCGCGGCCGCGCGCGCCGACATAGACATTCATCCGTTCATTACCTAGCGATTCAAAGTGCGCAAACAGCGGCCGGGAAATGTGTGGGCGCAGCGTCGAGTTGCTGACTGGATCGGTAAGTGGCGTCCAACTCGTTCCCCCATTTGCGCTCAGGTACAGGCCCGAGTCTTGCCCACCAATGAGGATCACGCTGCGGTTGCGCGGGTTGATCGCAACCAGCGAGGCCTGCGGATAGCCATTACCGGTACCGAACGCACCAAACCCCTGCTGGACGCGGGCCAGGAATGCGCCGTTGCCCGTCAGCAGTGTGTCGATGCCGGGAACGACTGCCCAATTGGCGCCACCGTCGATCGTGCGCACCATCGAGGGTGAGGCCCCCGAAAGGTCGTTGGCGATGATGTGGTTGAAGTCGGAACGGTCGACCCCGAACGCACCGAACTGACTATTGCCATTGCGGGCCACCTGCACCCAGGCGCCGATCGAAGTCGCACCTTCGTGTCGCCAGAGCGACCCCGTGCCGCCCAGGTTGCACGCTCCGATGCCCGCGCGCAGGTAGAACACCGAGGTGCCATCGTTGCGCCTGGACACGTTGATGCCGCAGGCGTTGGCTGGCGCGCCCGTGCCCAGCGTGCGCCAGGTCACCGTATTGCTCGAGATGTTGGAGGTGAAAAAAACACCGCTGCTGGTGACCACCGCATAGCTGTTGCTGGCGTAGTTCACCAGGGATCGGTTGTCCTTGAATCCTGTGAGGCTGCCGGCCGGATAGGTTTGGATTTCAGTGCCGCTGCTCATCGCGTCGCCGTCGAGGAACATGCGCGTGGCGGGCGCCACGTTGAAGCGACAGACGGTGTAGACCACCCGACCGGCTTCGGCTTCTACATCAAAGACATCGCAACATGTCGGGCTGTTCCAGTCCCGCGTCGCTTTTCCGCCGTCGCGCGTGCCAAAGCCACCAGAGTCCTGCTGGCCGATGTAGACGCCTTTCTCGCCCTGCGCTGCGCGTTCATTGCCGGCCATCGACCAGAGCCATAGCGCGGTGACGGTCGTCGTTTGCTGCTGCCAGCGCGGGTCGTGGCAGTCTGCCCCCGTGCGCTGGTTGAAGTAGATGCCGCCGTCGTTGGAGAACAGGGCGGGGCACGCGTTGAGGCCGCTGGCCGTATTGAAGGCAATGTCACCAACGTCCCAGTGCGCCCCGGTCTGCGCGGCTGCCCACGCCGAACTGGCGGGACAACGAGCCGCCGTCGACGCTGTGTTCGTTGGCGTCGCGCAGGCCGCTCGATAGAGTTGAGTGTCTCCGAACCACAGATCGAAAGCGCGCCCGTCGCGATCGTTCACCTTCACGAACGGGATGCGCCCCTGGGGGCCGGGGTTGGAGAATTGTGTGGGCCAGGTTAGATAGCGTCAAGCAGGACGGCCGGTCCAGCGACAATCATTTTGGCCGGTTGGCCGGGATGATTGTCGGTGAGTGTTAGGTCATGGTTGTCGCTCCGTTATCGATGTCGCGGTGATTGTCGTTGTCGCTGGATGATTGTCGTCGGCGAGCAGACTGCTTGTCGCTTGCGGTGCGCCGACGGTAGCTTTCGACGTTCATTTCAAAGATCGTCGAATGGTGGACGAGTCGGTCAATCGCGGCGATGGTCATGCCGGGGTCAGGGAACACGTTGTCCCAGCCTGAGAACGGCT
>NZ_AQUR01000030.1 GCF_000372525.1 Cupriavidus neocaledonicus | reverse complement strand
GCGACAACCATGACCTAACACTCACCGACAATCATCCCGGCCAACCGGCCAAAATGATTGTCGCTGGACCGGCCGTCCTGCTTGACGCTATCTAAGCGGTTGATGATCAGCGTATTTGGCAACCAGTATGTGAGCGTGCAGTCCCGCCGTGGCAATGCCGCGCTCATCGGCCGGCTTGGCGCCGCAGCCTGGACGATGCAATCACAACAGGCGCAGGCCTTCTTGCGCCGCACCTGCCGAATCACCCTGAATGAATTGCTGATGATATCGAGTTGCTCCGAGATGTCCTCGCCCAGCGGCTTGAGCTTACCGCCGCACTCTGGACAGGCTTCGGTCTCGGGCTCGAGAATGCGCTCCTCCCGCTCCAGGTGCTCCGGCAACGGCTTGCGTACCGCTTTCTTCCGGACAGAAGGGGTTGCCTGCGGATCGACTTCGGTTTCAGCCGCACCTTCCTCGGCCAGCAGATCTTCCAGTCGGGTCTCAAGCTGTTCAATCTGTCGATCCAGCTTCTCGGACTTCTGGCCAAACTGCATCCGC
This sequence comes from Cupriavidus neocaledonicus, assembly GCF_000372525.1. GTDB lineage: Bacteria > Pseudomonadota > Gammaproteobacteria > Burkholderiales > Burkholderiaceae > Cupriavidus > Cupriavidus neocaledonicus. The sequence goes on along the minus strand of NZ_AQUR01000030.1, from coordinate 3,302 downwards.
CTCAGCTTTGAGATCTGCAGATTTAGCTGCTCGATCTCCATGGAGCGGACCGCCAAGGCCCGTTCCATGAGTACGATCGATTCCCGCTGTGCCAACACCAAGGCCTTCAGGGCCTCAATGTCGTCGGGGAGATCGCTGGGGTCGATTGGCATGCGCGGCAGTTTACGCACATGCCGCAAGGTTTACAACACCGACTGTGGCGGCCAGGTGCGCTCGGGCTGCTTCCAGTTAATCCCCTCCAGCAGCATCGACAACTGCGCTTGCGTCAGGTGGATCTTGCCGCTGTCGGCCTTCGGCCAGACGAAACGTCCACGCTCCAGGCGCTTCGAGAGCAAGCAAAGTCCATCGCCCGTTGACCACAACACCTTGATGACGTTGCCGCGCCTGCCGCGGAAGACGAAGACATGGCCGGAGAATGGGCTCTCTTGCAGAGTCGCCTCCACCTTCGCGGCGAGCCCGTTGAATCCACAGCGCATGTCGGTCACGCCTGCAGCGATCCAGATGCGTGTTCCCGCCGGCAACCCGATCATGGCGTCAAACGGTCCAGTACCGTACGCAACGTGCTCGCGTCGACTGCCCCTTCGATGCGAATCACCGCTCGGCCCAGGCGGATCTCGATGGCGCCGTGCGGCGGCGTCGGCTCGCAAACCGCAGCGCCCGGACTCATTGGCATCGGACCGGGTGGCGAGCTTGGGCGTTCAACCGTCACCGGCAACAACACCGCAGCTTCCTGGCACTGCTCCGTTCGATAGCGTCGGCGCCAAGTGAACAGCATGTTCGCGTTGATGCCATGCTCGCGCGCCAATTTCGATACCGAGACACCCGGCTCACACGCAGCGGCTGCCAATCGCCGCTTGAATTCCTCGTTGTAGTTCGGCCGGCCTTTGCGACCGCCGGCAACTGGTACTTCCTGTAACTGTGACAAAGTAGTTCCCATCACTATTTGGTGGGAACTACTTTGGCGCCACTCTACTGAACGGTACAGACGGTGCTTGCGACTCGCTTACTCATAAGCTGAGTGGTCTCGCAATTTACCGAGGAAAGACTTGCGCATGGAGAACCGCGGATCAACTCAGACCATCGGGCATTAGCACCAGAAATGCAAACGGCCCGCATAATTGCGGGCCGCTTTGTCAAGACATGATGCAAAGTTACATCACTCTGGATCGGCAGATGGTTGAGTTGCACCGCTCTTTTCTTCTGCAGCGCGCCGCTTCGCCTCTGCCGCAGCGCGAGCCGCTGGGCCATCCTCTCGAAAATTCAGCGATGGCAATCGTAGCTCACCGTACCAACACCGACTTGTAACGGTTGCGATTTGCTCTCTGATCGCACCATAGAGCAAAGACGCACCATTCACAACAGCGATTTCGAGACGTTCCGCCGCGTCAGGGAACCCATTTGGTATCGAAAAATATCCCACACATTCGACATCAATCTTGTAAGGAACTTCTTTCTCCGGGCCGTCACTGACTTGAATCCCTAACGCAACCATATAGTCGCGGACCTCCCCGCCTTCTAGCTTATCAGCTTCGGCATGGGTAAGGGAACAATGAATATTTGCTCCCCAGGTATCAATTGGCGCGGGGTTCTCTACTGGATCCAGCGTCTCAGGCTCATTTCTGGGATAGACGCTCACGTGCAAGAATCTAAGCGAATTGAGCTTTAATGGACTCGGTCTCATACCTTAGGCTGCTTCTAACTTATAGCTCTGCATGCTCTTCAGTGCCGCAGGCAAGTTCGAAGCTGGAGCGTCATAATCGAGCGACATTTCGTAGGCTGCATTCTTGCGCTGAACAAAGCGGGCCATACTATGCACTGTCCCGCCTGTCTGCACATCAACTGCAAGTTCATCCTCTTCGCTGCTCTCGGATACAAAGACCTTCGAGTAACAGGAAATGGGAGAATCTAACAGCGTATGTTTGAGGACCGCGTGAACCACACATCGTGCGTCCTTTAACACTCCATCCGCTTCCAGGATGGTAGAGATTCGGGACACTTCCTTGGAACAGATCGCCGTCGCAACCTCTTCCTCACCTGCCGCATGAGCAAGCCATGCCAATGCAGTCGGGACCTGTGCAGCTACGCGGATGAGTTTGTCCATTGATGCGGATTGGGTCACATCATCCGCTTCGTACTTCGAAAAGGCGACCGGCCCACCACCGAATATTTTTACTGCCTGTACCTTCTTCAGGCCTGCGCCGACACGGATGGCATGAACCTCTTGCCCGGTCAGAAGACACTCTAGCTTTTTACGAAGCTCCACTACCGCGCGCTTGTTCTGACGCATGTCAGACGCTGACGCGTAGTCACTGCCACACTCCTCACAGTGCGACATGACAAATGGCACAGAGAACGTTGCGCCCTTGTGCTCGATCTCATTTTGTCCATACACGGACGCGACATGGCCTTCCCCGCACACATCGCAGAGAACATGCGTAGTCATTTGGATCTCCCGTTACTGATGCATTGATACGAGTAGGATCAGCTTGCCAGTACGATTGATGGCTAGCTTGACGTAGTACTCCTGAGTGATGTCTTTGTAGGCGTACTCATTCCATTCCTGGCGAATCAGTACATAGACATCACATGCCGCCCAAGGGCCGCCCGGCTGCTTCTCGCACCATTCAGAGCCCTTGAAAGTGCCCGACCGAACAGCGTCCTTCACCAGAGTGGCTAGCTCTCTTGCGTCCAGCTCATACTTCTGGACGTCCCTAGCGCACTTTTCGGTGAATGGAATGACTGGCGCATAGTTCTCGCCATCCGCCCCAACCTCGAGCAGCGCGATGAGTGCCGCAGGATCGTAAAGAGGCCCATCTGCCTTCCCCTGAATTTTACGACTGCCTCCACCTACATCTGAGGGACTCGCTCCGGCGTATTGGCTTACGTTCTTTCGATTATTTACCACCGTGGTAAGTTCCGCAAGAGATTTCTAGCCATCCATGGCTACTGTTCGTTGGGTTAGTCACAGAAAAAGCGCCGCATAAGCCACTAATACTACGCTTTTGGCCGATTGAGCGCCGATGTTACCAAAGCCTCTCCCCAGAGTCGTTACCCCGCAAGTGCGGCACGGCAGCTGCAACGAGAGCGCGCCGAGCGTTGTAAATCGGAAACACTTTGAAGAAGCCGCAGAGTCTCCTAGGAATGCTCTGCACAAACGGGAATCGAGTGTGCTTGGCCGTTTAACAGGAAGCTGAATGCGCCACGACTCCAACCTATCAGCCCGGAGCGAAGGTTTCTGGCACGCGCGCAGCAGCATTCGCGGGCTGTGCGCGAGGCATCGGCGTGAGTCAGAAACGCGCTCA
>NZ_AQUR01000029.1 GCF_000372525.1 Cupriavidus neocaledonicus | reverse complement strand
TCGCTCCGAGCTGATAGGTTGGCGTCGTGGCGCATTCAGCTTCCTGTTAAACGGCCAAGCACACTCGATTCGCGTTTGTGCAGAGTATCCCTAACCGAAAGGACTTGTGTCTACGGCGCCTGCCTCCGGTAAGATATTGCGTAGTAATTGCTGTTGAGCCATGTTGTTACTTCTGCCGATGGCCTTGAGCGGATCGCGCAGCACAGCTCTACCAACCTCCATGACGTCGCTCACCACTCGTTGATCGCAACTGCGTTCCGCCCCCCAGAAATTCAAGGCAGCCCATTTTGGGAAACTACAAGGGAGTGCTAGAAGCTGCGTTTCTGGCTCGCGTGTCACCAATGGAATGTTATAATCCAACAGCGAGCAGATGCCACCCGCTGAATGCAGTAGCGTTATCTGCGCATGCCAGGATGGCACCACCGTCTCTCGGTAGCCAGGCGTACCGGCCTGCCGGCTCAGGAAGGCACGTAACGGGCTGCCGGGTTCGCTGTCTTCTTGCAATAGGATCCAGGCATTCTCGCTCTTATCCTCGTTGACTCTGCGCGTGGCGCCGACGAGCCGACGCTGCGTTGCCACGATGTTATGCTGGCGCACACGCTCGGGATGGTGCCCGCTGTCGACGACGAAGGCGCAGTCTAATTCTCCGGCGTCAAGTAGACTGGCAAGCACCGCATCGGCAATCACCGGCCGCGTGACAAAAGTGTCTTGCGGAAACTCTTCGCCTAAGGCGAACAAGATTTCAGTGATGAGGGGATCGCCAATCGATGCCGAAAAGCCTATTGCTACGCGCCTACCACCCTCCTGACGCTTGGTCGTGACCTCCTCTCGGCGTCGAACCAAATCTCCCCATATCGCCAGGATCTGTCGCGCTATCTTTTCCAGACGTATCGCATGCGGTGTGGGCACAAGTATGCCGTTTCCTTTGAAGAACAAGGGGTCACCGGTGATCTCGCCCAAGCGATCGAGACTATAGGACACCGTGCTCACGCTGCGCTGGGTGCATGCTGCGACAGCCCCCAGGTTACGGTACTCCATAACGAGAACAAAGACTTGCAATAGCTTCGTGTTAACATGACGAATTTCCGATAGCGTAGTATTGGACATTCTACCAATATCACCATGCAATGGTGACGCGAGTCTAAAGGACGGGATGGGTATCCAAAAGAAAGATAGACATAAGTCTGGTCCCGTGAATTGATCTGAATCAAAACTTTGCAGACGTCGAAAGATCCTCGTGCACCCCCGGCGTCAGAATTGTTGTCGTGTCACCTGATTTCGATTGACCCAGTCTGGGGGCGGTAGAGTCAGAGTGAATGAGAGCCTATTCAGCAGAGAGAAAGGAAGCGCTGTTGCTCCGCATGATGCCTCCCGAGAACGCGTTGGTGTCAGCGCTGGCAAGGGAGACGGGGATCACGGAGCAGACGCTGTATGCTTGGCGTCGACAGATGAAAGCGCAAGGAGTCCCGGTGCCGGGAGATGGAAAGAACCCCGAGGTCTGGTCCTCGGAAGACAAGTTTGCGGTGGTACTGGAAACCGCGCCGCTCAATGAGGCGGAATTGGCCGAGTATTGCCGCCGCAAGGGTCTTTACGCGGAGCAGATCGCTGCTTGGCGCGAGGCCTGTCGCTCGGCCAATGCCAACGCCGGTGAGCAGGCGCGAGAGCAACTGCTCCAGTCCAAAGGCGACAAGAAGCGTATCCAGCAGCTTGAAAAGGAATTACAGCGCAAGGAGAAGGCGCTGGCGGAAGCGGCCGCGTTGTTGATCCTGAGAAAAAAAGTCCAGGCGATCTGGGGAGAAAAAGAGGACGACTGATCAGCGTCCCAGATCGCCGGTTGTGTATATCGTTGATTCGTGAGGCAGAACGCTCTGGCTGCCGGCTGGCGCAGGCTTGCGACGAGTTGGGTCTGAGCTTGCGCACCTTCCAGCGCTGGGTTCGGGAAGGCGACGAGGTGGTCGCAGATGCTCGCACCACCACTGAGCGGCCAGCGCCAGCCAACAAGCTAAGCGAGGCGGAACGCCAGCAGATTCTTGCCGTGGCCAACAGCGTGGAGTTTGCCAGTTTGCCGCCCAGCCAGATCGTACCGACGCTGGCGGACCGCGGCCAGTACGTGGCCTCGGAGTCGAGCTTTTATCGTGTCTTGCGTAGCGCGTCGCAGCAGCATCACCGCGGTCGTGCGCGCAAGCCCTCGGCCCGGGTGGTGACCAGCCATTGCGCCACCGGTGAAGTGCATCGGGCGGAGTCGGCGGAACTGGCGGCGCTGCTCATGCGGCGAGCCAGTTTGGCCGAAGGTCTGGCTGGACGTCCTCTGGTTCTGCACTCGGATAACGGCAGTCCAATGAAGGGCGCGACGATGCTGGCCACCCTGGAAAACCTGGGGGTGGTCGCTTCGTTCAGCCGGCCGCGCGTGAGCAATGACAACCCCTACGCGGGGTCGCTGTTCCGGACCTGCAAATACCGGCCGGACTACCCGCACCAGGCGTTCGACAGCGTGGACGAGGCACGCGCATGGACGCAGCGATTCGTGCGTTGGTACAACCATGAGCACAAGCCTAGTGCACTGAAATTCGTCACGCCGGCGCAGCGCCACAGTCGCCTCGCCCCGGTGGTGCTGGCGCACCGTGAAGCGGTCTATGCTGAGGCTAAGGCCAGAACGCCTGCGCGTTGGTCAGGGCCGACGCGGAACTGGAGTTTGGCCGACGAAGTCTGGCTCAATCCGGAGCAGATGGAGCTAGCAGAACTAAAGCAGGTTGCGTAAGGTGACGTGACAACTACGTTGACAATCGCCGTGCATGCGGGGCCGCTCATTGAATCGGCGGATTGTTATGCGTTTAGGTTCAAATACAAGCCAACGCCGGGGAAAGCGGCAAGAGCTCGCAAAGAGATTGCTTCGCTCTGGCCAGGTTTGCGTTAAACAATCGAACATGAATTTTCTGGACTGCTTTTCGAAGGGTTTTATCTCCGTGGCATCAGGCACCTTGGAGACCGCCTATCAGGCTGCTGAAGTACTCATCGCGCTAGCGATGAGTTTTTCCCCGCAAGGCGGGGAGCGCTGTTTTTCACAATCCGGAAGCCGGACGTCA
>NZ_AQUR01000028.1 GCF_000372525.1 Cupriavidus neocaledonicus | reverse complement strand
ATGAATGTGGGATTGGATGGGATCCTCAAAGCAACGCTTCAGCCAGTCGTCGCGCTGACGTCCGCTGGAGGTATTTCAGCGGCCTGCTAGGGCCGAACCTGGCGTCGAATTCGTGCCGTACCGCGCTGCGAACACAACCGGCAATCCTCATTTGGTTAGTTTGGCAATGCTAATGTTTGAACACCATCCCCTCGGGATATCAGATATCAGGAAATCCTTATTATAAATTAAAGAAAATCCGATGACATCTTCTGTAGGGTGCGATTAGTATCTGTATAGGGATTGGGCTAGACAGGCCCTCCTTGAGTTGGTGTATGTCTCCCCAAACAATGCGTCCTTTATAGCGCCCGACTTCCCGTCGGGCGTTTTTTTAACGTCTGTGTGCGGGTGTATTGTGCCGTATACGATGGCATCCCGGACACGCCAGTGGTAGGGGATCTGCTAATGGAGAACCAGGCAGCTCTGTCGGTATTTCCGGCGCGGAATCGTTAGGTAGTTCATTTCCGCTTCAGTTGAACTCGTACGACACCCAGCCATCTTCGTTAAACTAGAACGCCTTACCGATTCTAAGTATTTACACCGATAGGATTAAGAAGATATGCCAAAATTTCTAGCCATATTGGGATGTCTCACCTCCCTGATGCTGATGCTTGGATCCACCGTCGCGCAGGCTGCAACATGGTCTGTAACTTCGCCTTCAACTTCATCCTGCCATGAGCATACTCTTTTCGCGCGTTGGAGCTACGAGGGGTATACCTTAAACAATGACGTATGGGGGCCTTGCAGCGTTCCTCCAGTCGCAGTTGGTCCGCAGTCCTTTTGGGCTAATTCAAGTTTCGACTGGAGTGTCACATCAGACCAGCCTGACACGAACGGCATAAAGTCCTATCCGCACGTCGAATACTTTGTCAACAAGCCTGTCGGTTCGCTGAGGAAGCTCACTGCCACTATCTCAGCTACCACGCCCTCTGCTGGTGCATGGGAATCTACGTTGGATATCTGGGCAGACGCAAAACAGCACGAGATCATGGTCTGGCTGAACTACACGGGCACCTCGAATGGATGCGGTAATGTCAAGCCAATCTCGTACAACTGGACTGCTGAAGGTTGCGCGATTCCGCTCTACAGTAACGTTTCGCTGTCCGGTAGCACCTGGAATGTCTATGTCGGTACCAACGGCAAGAACGCCGTCTATTCTTTCTTACGTACAGCGAAGACCAACCAAACTACGATCGACGTGCTGGAGATTATGAATTACTTAAAGTCGCTGAACTATTTTGATGACGTGGTCGTCGGCGAGATCCAGTACGGTTTTGAAATTACATCCTCGGTCGGTGGGCTGAGCTTTGGGTCTAAGAACTTCGCCGTCACCGCTGAGTAATTTTAAGGCGGCATAAAATTCTGAAGTGCAACACCTTGTCAATTTGTAAGGTGTTGTGAATGACGAAGAAGAAGTCCTGAGCTTGCCCCCGAAAAAGGAATCCCTTGCTGAGCGTTTAAATTCATGCAAGGAGAGTCAAGAAGATGAGCAAGACGACGCGAGCGCGGTACACGCTCGAATTCAAGCTGGGAGCGGTTCGGCTGGTCAAGGCGGGCCAGAGCATTGCGGCGGAGGCTGCGGCGCTGGGCGTGCCAGGGCAGTCGATTTCCAACTGGGTCTAGGCCGAGCAGGAAGGCAAGCTCGGCGGGGCCGGCACGAAGCCGGTCCGCGCGGAGCAGATGGAATTGTCGAGAACTTCGTGCCGAAGTGGCACGTCTGAAGATGGAGCGTGTCATCCTAAAAAAGGCGTGCGCGTACTTCGCGAAGGACTCGACGTGAAGTACGCTTTTATCGAACGCAATCGTCACCACTGGCCGATTTCGGTGTTATGCGAGGTGCTGGAAGTCAGCCCCGCCGGCTTTCATCAACGGCGGCAACGCGCCGCTAAGGACAGGCCGCAGCGCAGCCGCGTGAGCGACGACGCGCTGCTGGTGCACATCCAGGCGATTCACGCGGAGGTCAAGGGCGAGTACGGTTGGCCGTGCATGTGGAAAGAGCTGGTTGCGCGCGGCGTACTGAAAGGAGCGCGTGCGCAAGCTGATGGTGCAACACTGCGTGCGTGCCCGGCACAAGCGAAAGTACATCGCGACGACGAACTCGAAGCATGGCCTGCCTGTCGCACCGAACCTACTGGAACGCAACTTCACGGCGCCGGCGCCGAATCGGGTCTGGACGAGCGACATCACCTACGTGGCGACGGCTGACGGCTGGCTGTACCTGGCCGTCATCATCGACCTGTTCAGCCGGCAGGTGGTGGGGCTGGTCGATGCAGCGGCATATGAAGGCCGAGTTGGTCACGGATGCGTTGCGCATGGCATGGTTCCGGCGTCGCCCCGATGCCAGCGTGATTGTGTATAGCGACCGTGGCAGCCAGTACTGCGGCGGGCTCTTCCAGGACACGCTCAAGGCGTACGGCATGCGTTCGTCGATGAGCCGGCCCGGCGATTATTGGGATGCGCCAACCGAAAGCCTGTCGGGTTCGCTGAAGGTCGCACGACTGCACAGCCGGCGCTTCCCGACGCGGCGTGCCGCGATGGATGAAATCGTCGACTGGCTCGGCTTCTACAATGCTCGCCGGCTGCATTCGACATTGAACTACGTCAGCCCTATGACGTTCGAGAAGAATTGGGCCGCTGCCCAGCCAGGGCAAGCGGCCTGATGGCCTCGGCTATGGGATTCGTGAAACAGGGGCAAGCTCAGTCCTAGCAACTGCGGCCCGCCCATGTTCATCCCAGCGCGCCGGCACAAGCATATGTGTTGAACGCCAAACATCATTCATGAGCGGGATTCACGTCGAGCTTGTGCATGGAGGTTGACTGCCGAGGGCGATCTGGGACGCTTCGATGGCGTTCAAGAAGACCCTGATCGAACGTGCCCTGGGCGCTGGAGAGGTGGCGCCGTTTGTTCGGATAGAGATCCGGAGTTTTTAAGTGGAAGCGCTGNGGCAGTCAGGCTGCCGATTTGATCGCTGGCAGCGTGGCGAAGTATGCCTCATCCGGGGTCTGGTCCGCCAGACTGGAATGGGGCCGTCGTTGGTT
>NZ_AQUR01000027.1 GCF_000372525.1 Cupriavidus neocaledonicus | reverse complement strand
ATCCATTTGCGCAGTTGATTGGCATTGACTTGAGCCTTGAGCGCCATGCCTGCCACCGATGCGCCAGGCCGAAGACACAGCTCAATCAAACGCCGTTTGGCCACCGGCTCGTAATCGCGTTTNCCATTGCGCCGGACACGCACTACTCGCAGTGGAAAGCAGTCAACATCAATATCGTCAGTGTTCATGGTTTGCGTTCGCAAAGTGTTTGCGGACGCAAGCCTGCCAAGACTCACCCTATAAAACTAGGACGCCGTTTCTCGGTCGCTTACATTCCATGGCACGGACGTTGCACATAGTCGATCCTGCGATGTACCTGCTCCCTTGCGAGCGTGAAGCATCCGCCAACGCCTAGGCGGTGTTGTCCGGAAACATACAGCGAATGTCGCGACGAGTAACCATAACTGCGGGCACCTCCGCTTCTGCCGCAATGCCTTGTGCGGCGAGGGAAAAATAAATGATTGCACGACTACATCACTGGATGATCGCTTTTAGTCTGCTAGCCGGTCTCGGCGGCTGTGGAGGGGGCGCTTCCGGCACAAATCATGAAACAGGCACTGCCCCAACCGTATCCGGAACCGTAGGAGGAGCTATTACTCCCATTCCACCGGCTACCCCACCGGCTACCCCACCGGCCGCACAACCGGGGACAGGAGGGAGGCCACCAGGAAAGGCGGTGCTGACGCCAGCAGTGCTCGTACCAACTGTCCGGTTTATAGAGCAGATGCCCGCTGAGCAGTTTGTCGGTCCGACCTACTCACCCGAAGGCGGGGAATATGACCTCGGCTCCGTCGTCGTGAGTACCGCTGACGTTTCACCGGCTGTTTTTCTCACTCGTATTCATGGCTGGATTCGCTATCCGGGTGCACCAGTGAACCCGTCCGGTACCGCGCCGACCTCCTATCCCGTGGTCATATTCCTCCATGGCATGCATAATCGGTCTGAGCCCAGCTTCGAAGGGTACGACTATCTGGCAAATGACCTTGTTGTGCATGGTTATGTCACGCTGTCAATAGATGCGAACGACATTAATGCGTTTTGCCCATCGACGGCGATTGGGTGTATTCACGGGGGAGCGGGCGATTATTCATCGCAGTCGCGAGGCCAACTGGTCCTTGCAACACTCGACCGTCTCAAGAAATTGAGTGATGGGGGTCAAACCACGACCGGTATACAGATCCCGAAGCAGTTGATTGGCAAGATTGATTTTAGCCGGATTGGCATCATGGGGCACTCCCGAGGTGGCCAGGGTATCAACGACGCCATCCAGCTTAATGATCGGCGCATTGGTGTCAGTCTGCAACAGCTACGCTCGGCCACCGCCGAACTGCAAAATGAAAAAGACAATTGGGCAGGTAATACCTGGTTTGCTGCGCCCGGCGCAGCCGTGACCACCGGCACAAAGGCGGCGTTCCTCACGACGCTCAACACCCTGATAGCCGAGCTAAGCGTGAACGGTCTATCTGATCAGGATCTGTCAACATTCCTCGACATGAATAACGTCATGCTTTCTCCTGAAGCGGGCGACTGGTCGAACACTCCACCGAAATATGTTTTCAAGGCCGCGCTCTCACTTGCGCCAACAGACAGCCAGTCCTACCGGAAGATCGCCAGCGTGCCCTTTGCCGCGATGGTGGGAACATGTGATGGAGACGTGAACAATTTGTCCGGAACACACGTGCTCGACAACAACCGCTTCAGCAGGGATCCTGCCGACTCGGCTCCGCGGTTCCAGATTGTGGTACGCGGGGCTAATCACAATTACTTCAATAGCCAATGGACAAAGGACGATTACAGCGGATTACAGGGAGATTACTGCTATGCAGACGCCACGCACGCGACCAGACTGGCTACAGCCGATCAGCAATCCATCGGGCTATTCGTGATCAACAGTTTCATGCGCAATTTCGTTGGGGGAGAAGCGGTGTTTGCTCCCTACTGGAATGGCACAGCCAGACTGCCAGCGGCGGCCTGTCCGGGGAGTCAGGCACCTTGTGATAACCGGGTGGTGCTGACGATTCAGATCAATGGAGTCAACGGACATAAAATGATTGCTCCATTCGACGAATATGGCCTGAACCAGCCCTACGACAGCACAATCTCGACCTTGCAGACGGGCGGTCCGCTGGACCTGATCGACGCATCCGCCTTTCGAGGTAACGTATACACTTGCGCGACGGATCTCACCCTGGGGGATGGAGCCATACCGACCTGTACACAGCCCTCGCCGACGGGGATATTCTTCAGGACAGGTCCTGAAGGCCCGCTTAGTACCTACGTAGGCGGGTTGCTGTCGATCGCCAATCAGGTTCAGTTCACACTGACCGGACCAAACATGACGCTGCCGGTTACGCTTAAGGAACCCGCGTACGGGCCAAGCGGCCAGCCGGTAACGGCAAACGCCCTGTCGACGGTTGGGTTTGACACATTAAGCTTCCGCATCGCAATGGTCCGACCCCAGCCCTCCGTTGAGGGAATGCTCGCGGCGCAGCAGGTGAGTGTCACACTCACCGATAGCAAGGGGCGCGACTCACCGGCGATACTGGTCAGTGACTTCTCCGACGCGCTGGACAGCAGCATGGGACTGTCGATTCCCCCCCAAAGCTCAATGCCCGAGTTGCTGAACATGGTGGCAATCCCACTCGACGCATTCGGGCCTGATCCCGCATCAAAAAGCACGTTCGATATCACTCAACTCAGCAAGCTGACCCTGAAGTTCGCCAATGCGCCCAATGATGGCACCGCGGTCTCCTTGACCGACCTCGAACTGCAGAATTTCGGACGCAACGTTCACTGAGTGTGTGCCGGCCTGAGCGCCTGCTCACGACTTTAGTTTCCGTTCGTCCAATTTTCCCAAGGTGGATTTTTATGCACCTCTGTCGCTAAGTGCACAAACGCGAATCGAGGGTGCTTGGCCGTTTAACAGGAAGCTGAATGCGCCACGACGCCAACCTATCAGCCCGGAGCGAAGGTTTCTGGCACGCGCGCAGCAGCATTCGCGGGCTGTGCGCGAGGCATCGGCGTGAGTCAGAAACGCGCTCA
>NZ_AQUR01000026.1 GCF_000372525.1 Cupriavidus neocaledonicus | reverse complement strand
GTGATCACGTTCCGCCGAAACCAGCGAGCAGCTTCCCGCCGAAACAGGTGATCACGTTCCCCCGAAATCGCTGATCAAGCGCCCCGAAATACGCACTCGGACAGCAATAGCTCGCTTTGCGAGCGCTATGGCATCAGCGCGAGACCGACTACAAGTCGGCGCGCGTCGAGGTAGATGTTGCCTCATTCATGCAACCAAACGCTGGTATTCCGCGCCTGGGATGACTCTGCTGGGCACCACAACATCGCGCTCGGGGTTGAGCGTGACCGTCCCAATTGGCGACCAATCTGGTGTGTGGCGTGACCAACGACGCAGATTGCGCTCACGAGCCTGAACGTCAGAATGTTGGTGTCTTGTCCGGCGTGGCGCTATGCCGGGCTCACGTAGCGGATGCCGCTGTGCCGGTGCTCATGTTGTACCAGTGCAAAGTGCGCCGCCCACGTACGCGCCGCAGTCAGATCGGCAAAGCCCTTGGACGGGAACTCCGGCCGGTACTTGGCCGTGCAGAAGAGGCTCTCCACAAAGGCGTTATCGTCCCTCACCCGTGGACGCGAATACGAAGGCTTGACGCCCAGCCAGAACAACATCGCCAGCACCGTAGTGGCCTTGAGCGTGGCGCCGTTGTCACCATGCAGCACGGGCTTGGCCGCCAAGGCGTGAATACCCTCGGCCAGCGCCGTGCGTTTGACTAGATGCGCCGCGTGGTCGGCATCGTCGCGATCGTGGACCTCGAAACCTACGATCTTGCGGCTGTAGACGTCCAGGATCAGATACAGATAAAACCAGCGCCCGGCGACCTCGGCCGGCAAATAGGCATGTCCCAGCACCACAGTTGGCGTGGCCCGGTGGCCACGTGCGTGGTGGGCGGACGGCTTTGGCGCGGCGCCTTGGCGCGTCGTCGGTGCCGGGTCTGCCCATGGGCGCGCAGCACTCGACCGAAGCTCGATTCGCTGGCCAGGCCTCTGGCTCAGCCAGCGCCTGCGTGGCGGCAGTGCGCCACTGCTCCAACTCCTGCGGATACACGCCGTTCTCACGGCACCAGGCGTTCTTGCTGGCCTCGTCCATCGCCGCCATCGCCAGCACCGCCTCAAACCTTGCCGCCGCTGTCCATGCCCGCTCGCGAGCGGGCATGGACATAGCGTCTGCACGCCAGCGCTCAAGCGTGGCCACTGCCACACCCAATTCCCTTGAAACCACTTCCACCACCGCACTCTCCAGCGGTAACAACCGTGCTACCGCCCGGTCCTTGAATGCTTGTCCGTAACGAGCCACTTCTCTCTCTTATCGCCCCAGGGTTTAGACTCTATCGGGGCGACATCTATTCTGCCGCGGGGGAAGTAGATCGAGCATTACGCCAATGAAGGCGCCCGCGGGCTCGCGGACCCACAGCCGCCGCCATGCGCAGGAGCGGATCGCGCATCCGGTCCGCGAGGCGATCCTGGAATTGGGCGGCCCGGCGGACCCGACTCCGCCTACGAAGCCATGATGCAACCAAATCTGCTGGCCTTGTATGGCCTCAAGTTCAATCCCTTCGCCCAGGACATCCCCGTCAAAGCGGTCTTCCTGAACCCCAAACTCGATGGCGCATCGAGCACGGCCTGGCACGCGAAGCGGCTTTGCCATGGTTGCTCCATGGGCTCGATTAACCACCCGCAAAGCAGCCTGTCCGACTTCTACCGGGAGCTGAGCGACATCCTTGCGGTGCCGATCGAGTCGCAGAACCGCTGGGGCGGCTTCAAGGCCCAGCGCGGACGCTGGCTGGCGCATCTGCAAGCCAGCCGCCGTCGCTGCGTGCTGCTGATCGACGAAGCCCAGGGGATGAGCGCGCCGGTGCTGTCGGAGTTGCCCTGCTGGCATCGGCGCTGCTGTGCGTTGTGCTCGCCGGCGATGCCCGCCTGCGTGAGAAATCCACCCGCGACCATCTGATCCCCCTGGACAGCCGGATCCGCGCGCGTCTGGCGATGGAACAGACATGCCGGAGCCACTTGCTCGACAGCGCCGGCAGCGCGAGCCTGATGACCGAACCGCTGCGCCAGACCCTGGGCGAACACGCCGCCGGCAACCATCGCCTCTTGATGAACCTAGCCAGCGAACTGTTGGCCCCCGCCGCGCAATGCGAACTGTCGCAGATCGACGAGAAGCTCTACCTCAAACCTATACCGCATACCAGAGCCGCCGCGGCAATCGCTGAGAATCCGATGACAGACCTGACCTTTCTTCCCCGGCTCGGACCAATGCTGCCCAAGCTAACCGACGCAGACGCCGCAGCGGTCCGGGACTATTTCCATGAACTTGTGATGCTCGTCGAATCGCACTACCTCGTGCAGATCCGGCGTCATGCCCAATCGCAACTGCAACTAGCCGAGCAAGCTCCGCCCCGAAAATCTCGGCGTGAGCAGCGGCGTTAGCAGGCCCATCAACAATCCACCCCATCGCGATCAACAGGCGTGATGGCCATCACCGCGAGCCGCCCCTGCGGCTCGCTCCGGCTCCATCATTTACCTTGACGGCTTCTCCGCCGCTCGCGCGATGGCGGTGAAGTTCGTATGTGCCAGAAGACTTGGATCTCGGCGCACGGTCATGCCACGGACATATATGGCGATGATCTTGTTATTTAACCCGGTGAAGCGCCGCTGGTGCTTGGGCATCAGGATCGGATCGAAGCAGCCGTCGCGGTCGCGCGGAATGTCGACCCGCAGCGGCCATCTTCGGTTAGCACGGTCTTGGCGCGCTTGCCATTGGGCTGCGCTGATTAGCCGACCGGCTGGCGCTGCGCGCCCGGCGGGTAGCTCAGGTGTTGACCCAGCTCGTAACCAGGGCGCGTTTGATCAGGGGCCTTCTTGAATGACATCGAGGCATCCTGAACGGCCTCCGCCATCATATGACCCTTCACGAGATGGACAAATCAGGTTCTCAGGGATATAGTCGGCAATTAAGGATGCTCTGCACAATTAGCCGGCGGATGTGCTTGCAATGAATCGTCGAGCCAGCGAGCATGTGGCGCATGAAACAAACTGACCTTGGACTG
>NZ_AQUR01000025.1 GCF_000372525.1 Cupriavidus neocaledonicus | reverse complement strand
CGCGCATGAATGTGGGATTGGATGGGATCCTCAAAGCAACGCTTCAGCCAGTCGTCGCGCTGACGTCCGCTGGAGGTATTTCAGCGGCCTGCTAATGCTCATTCTTCCAACATTCGCAAGACTCAGCGTTGCGCTGTCGCTTCTCGCGTCCACTACAGTAGCCTGCGCGCGCCTGCCCGCGCCAGTGGCGGCAGCCGAGGTCGGAATGTCCGCGGGACGGCTCGGCGCGGTCGGCGACTGGATGCAGTCCCAGGTGGAATCCAAACGCGTGCCAGGGGCAGTGATGCTGATCGTGCGGAACGGCCAGGTCGCCTACTTCGAAGCTGTGGGGCAGCAGGATCCGGTGCATGGCACGCCCATGAGCAAGGACAGCATCTCCCGGATCTACTCGATGACCAAGCCCATGACTTCGGTTGTCGCCATGATGTTGGTGGAGGAAGGCAAGCTGCAGCTCGATGCACCGCTGTCGCGGTTCCTTCTCGCCTTCGCCACCATGAAGGTCGGTGTCGAGCGGAAGGACCCGGCCACTGGCGCAAAGACTCTGGAGTCGGTGGGTACCTTACGGCCGATAACCGTGCACGACCTGTTGCGGCATACTTCGGGCATCACCTACGGCGTCTTCGGCGATTCTGCGGTCGAGCGCCTGTACCGGGCCGCACAGATCGGACTCCACGGCGACTTCACGAATGCCGAACTGGCAGACCGGGTAGCGGCGCTGCCGCTGCAGAATCAGCCAGGCACGGCCTGGGAATATGGATTCTCCACCGATGTCCTGGGCCGCGTGCTGGAAGTAGTGGAAGGCCAAACCTTGGGCACCATCATGCGCAGGCGGCTCTTTGCCCCACTGGGAATGAAGGACACTGGGTTCGGCCTTCCCTGAGGCTGCTAAGCATGCCAAACTTGTCCAGCCCTTCTCCGACGACGAGGAGGTCGTGCCGGGACTCCGCATGTTTGATCCCCGCATGCCCCGGAAGTTCGAGTCGGGCGGTGCCGGCCTCGTTTCCACGGCGCAAGACTATGCCCGCTTTGCGCAGATGCTGGCCAACGGCGGCTCACTCGATGGTCGGCGCTACCTCAGCCCCCGGACAATCGAGTCCATGACTGCGGACCACGTGGCCAATGGGATCGCACCTGGATCGCTCTATCTGCCCGGAGCCGGCTATGGATTCGGACTGGGATTCGCCGTGCGTCGCACGGCCGGCGAAGCGCCCTCCGTCGGCTCGCCCGGCGAGTACAACGTAAGCAGTCTTTCATCGGCGTCTATCAAATGGCATGCTGAATGGTGATGATGTTCTCCACCTACTTCAGGAGAACATTGATGAGCGAAGCATCGCCGGAACTGAAAGTTGTCAGCGGCAACAGCAGGGGTCGCAAGCGATACGACAACGCCAGCAAGCGAGCACTGGTTGAGGCCTGTCTGCGGCCAGGGGGCCCGGCGCGCCTGTGCAACAGACGCAGACGAGAACAATGACCGAGAACCGACCCTTAGCATTCGTGGCCGTTGAGTCTATCTCAGAGGCGACGTCAGTCGATCCAACCTCCGCCTGTATGGCCGTCGCGTTGGATGTGCGATTGCCCAATGGCGTCGAACTGGATCTGAGCCAGGCGGATCTCCCAGGACTGACGATGATTGTCCAGATGCTGGGGAGGATGCCGTGTTCCGGTTCGACAGCGGGCTGAAGGTATTCCTGCATCGCGAGCCGGTGGACTTCCGGATGGGGATCAACGGGCTGTCGATTCTGGTGGAGCAGGCGATGTTGCTCAACCCGTTTGACCACTCGCTGTACGTGTTCGGCAACCGACGGTGCGACCGTATCAAGATCCTCGGCTGGGACGGTGCTGGTTTCTGGTTATTCCTCAAGCGATTGGAAGCCGAGGATCGCTTCGTGTGGCCGGACACGACCGATATCGTCACGCTCACCGTCGATTAGTTGCATTGGTTGCTGGACGGCATCGACATCGCAGTCATCAGGAAGCATCCCCAACGCATCTACGTGCGAACGAGTTGAACTCTCGGATGGGCATGTCGGTCCAACCGGCCATGCCCGTCAACGTCACGATCACTGCTGAAGAACTTGAGGAGTTGCTCGCAGAACGCGACGCAGCGCGCCAGCTTCGCCTCGAACGTGATGTACTTCGGGGTGAGTTGCGCTTGGTAAAAGCTGAACGCGAGCTGGCAGAAGAACGACTGCGTGCCTATCGGCGCGAATTGTTCGGTGCCAAGAGCGAAGCACGTGATACGGGCCAACTCGGGCTGTTCAACGAGGCCGAAGCACTCACCGCCACCGCACAGCCTGCACAGGAAGACGTGCCCGGCACGAAGATCGCCGCTCACACCCGCAACAAGCGTGGTCGCAAGTCCCTCGTCCCAAGCTGCCACGCGAAGTGGTGCGTCACGACCTGCCGGAGTCCGAACACTTCTGTGCCCACGATGGCCACGCGCTGGTCGAGATCGGCGTTGAGATCAGCGAACAACTGGACGTGCTCCCGGAACAGGTCCGTGTCATCCAGCACCAGCGCGTCAAGCGTGCCTGCCCGTGCTGCGATCTGGGCATCAAGGTCACGCCGGCGCTGCCGCGTATCATCCCCCGTGGCCTGTTCACCGAGTCGGCGCTGGCCTGGATTGCCCCGGCAAGTACCAGTTAGGCATGCCCCTGTATCGCCAAGCCGCATTGCTGCGCCGCTTCGGCGGCGCATCTCGGCCAATACCATCGCCGCCAGCATGGTGCGCGTGGGCCAGGCCGTGCAGCCGGTGATCAACCTGCTTCGCGACACGCTGCTTGATTCCGACATCATCTACGGCGACGAGACCACTCTCCAGGTCTTGAAGGAGCCAGGACGGCGACCACAGAGAGGTCTGGCTACGCTCGGCGCTGAGCAAGGTATCGTCCAAAAGCGATACCGCGAAGCCGATGGGCTGCGCATTGAGTCAGTCGACAACGGACGTAGCAGCGAACGCGGCGCCGCCGTCTATTCGGCGGTGGCTCTAGCCAACCTGAATGATCTCGATTCGGAGGCTTAC
>NZ_AQUR01000024.1 GCF_000372525.1 Cupriavidus neocaledonicus | reverse complement strand
GTAAGCCTCCGAATCGAGATCATTCAGGTTGGCTAGAGCCACCGCCGAATAGACGGCGGCGCCGCGTTCGCTGCTACGTCCGTTGTCGACTGACTTAATGCGCAGCCCATCGGCTTCGTGGTATCGCTTTTGGACGATACCTTGCTCAGCGCCGAGCGTAGCCAGACCTCGAAGGCTTACGCCCGTTCCTGTCGGACACGCTTTCGCTCGTAGGGCGCTTCTCGCGGATGTCAGCGTCGTTCCTGCGTGCCAGGAGAGATAGTGGATCTTTCGTCTAGCATGGGCAAGACATCCAACCCCTGAACATGGCGTCTTTATAAATGGAGTTGTAGCTTGCGACCGTGTCGGTGCAGAATTCTTCTGAAGCCTTTCACCAGGGCCGAGTTCTGCGGGAAGAGCGGATCTGAGTTCCTCCCTGACATACGTTCATCGAGGTGCCAAGCGGAGCCCGGTGCGACGCGTCCGGCGTTCGCCCGACGGGGAAACTGCGCGCCAAACCAGTCACACCAGTTCCGCACCCACTCGGTGTTGAAGCTCACCCCGCACTGGATGTGAAGCTGTAATGCGTTGTATCGTGGCTCATCTGAACTGAGTCTGGAAAACCGGAAGTCGCCAAACACCCAGACTTCCAAGAGCTCAGCCGGATGAAAACCCATAAGAATGCCAACCTTCGCCCGCCGACCCGAGATCCAAGACATCACCGAACATGGTCTGAGTGTCCCGAAGCAACCGCTTAGCCATTGCGTTACAGCACCGACGGCTCAAGTGGCTGGGCCGTTGTCTGGCCGGTAGCGTGCCGACGCTTCGTCCCGGCCGGGCCGCTCGCCGTGGAGGACCCGTCCAAGGCCCTGTTGATCGTGGAGTTGAGCCAACGGCGTATGCTCCAGCGGCAAATCGCCCGCAATGTTGGTGTTTCCGAACCCACTGTAGCCGGTGCTCGCGCGCGCTAGCCTGTCCAGGCTCGCGGGTCTTCAGCCACGCGAGCCCGTCATGCGCTTTGAACAGGCCGCTCCGGGTGACCTGCTGCACATCAATACCAAGCTCGGTCGCATTTGAGCGGCCCAGCCACCGCGTGACCGGCAACTCCGCGATTCAATTGGCAGCAACACAAGTGCGACAAGCCGTCATGAGGTGTGCACCGCACTTAATCGATAACCTTAATTCCGTACGCCACTTCCGACCGTCGCTTTGCGCCAGCGGCTTTGGTCAAAAGGAAACATAAGGTAATCGCGCACCGTGATCGGTTCAGACTGGCTTGCGAGGCCAACTTCCGGCCACTCGTCCTTTGTCGGCCAGTACGCCGTACGGAAAATCGTGTCCCAGAGCGTCGTAAATGTCCCGAAGTTTCGGCCCCTGTGACGCGCTTCTATTGAATGGTGAATACGATGGAACTTGCCATCCCCGACGATGTATCGTAGCAGCCCAAGATGAATTCGCGTGCTCGAGTGAGACAAGTGGACCTGAAAGGCAATCAGCGTCAGGGCAACAGTTGGCACGACGCCAGATTCGAAGCGGATCAGAGCGAGCGGCATTGCGACGAAAAAAGCATAAATAAGCGGCTCAGATAAGTGATGAGCACAATTCCAAGCCGTCAGTTCGCGGATAGAATGATGGGTGGCGTGCATGCGCCACAGGAATGGAATAGCATGCTGTGCACGGTGCATCCAGTAGCGGAAGAAATCAGCGGCAATTGCGACTAGAACGCCTGAAAGAACGCCGAAGCCCGCGCTAATAATTGCGTTGTCAGAGTGAAACAACGTCCCGAAATTCACCGTCAGGAGCGGCTTGACCCCTAACCATTCAAGAGCCACAGCGTAGACGTGCCAGACAACTGCAGCGAACCCAAGGCGAATGATCCAATTTCGTACTCCGCGAACATATGACGCAAAACTGTATCGATAAGCCGGAAACATCAGCTCGAGCGCGACACAGACGGTAGCGAATATCGCTACGAACTTGAACGAGTTTACGAAAAACCCGGCCATCTGATTTACATCAAAAAGGTGCAATTGTCTACTCCGTCAACGAGGCTGTATGCTTTCTGGTGGAGATTTTAGGCCAATGGAAACGCGATATGTCGCTCAAGCCATTTTCGCTCGGATCGCGCGCACAAAAACCAAGCAATCTTGACGTTACATTCCATGGCGTATTCACACAGAGATCTGCCACCGTTGGAATCTATCACGGATAGGTCGACATTTCTCGAAGTTTGGCAATCGATTGTTTGGATGGGACTCATTCGAATCCCAAATGACTCTCACACCTCCGCAGTTCTGGTCTACGCCGGAATCTCAGAAAATCCCGCCATAACGGCAAACGGGTTATGACGCAGGGCCGCTGTTCGATGAGGATTGTCGAAAAGGTGGCGGCGATCCTGACAGTATCGACAGACCCAATGTAGATTGGCTGGACCGGATCCAGATGTCGCTGAAGGCCGCCAGCGCCACATCGTACTAGCCATCGGTGTTGGTCGAGCGCATGGGCGTTCAAGTTTGGAGACGAGCCCGCCCAGGCCGCACACGCCGATGCCGGCCTTGAATACCGTTACGCCACCTGACAGATTGACCGCGAAGAAGAACGCCTTGGTCGGGACCATGTGCGACAGGATCGTTCTCGCGATCGCATTGCTTGCATTGATTCAGCGCGTTGAAGTTCGATATCTTTAAAACTCAAAGCCGAAATGCAAGACCTCGAATTTTCGGCCTCAGTGTGCGAGAACGGGTAGTTGAGGATATCTCCGACCGGACACGGTTCCAGGCCGGCATGGAGCGTTTAGCTTGGGAACTAACAGGCCGCTGAAATACCTCCAGCGGACGTCAGCGCGACGATTGGCTGAAGCGTTGCTTTGAGGATCCCATCCAATCCCACATTCATGCGCGGCGCAGATACCTTCACGGAAAGCTTGTTCACTATGCGGAGGCTGG
>NZ_AQUR01000023.1 GCF_000372525.1 Cupriavidus neocaledonicus | reverse complement strand
GGCGAAGTTAACAACCCCCTTACCTCGAAATTCCCGGGACTTCAAGCTCCAAGCCTCGCCGCGGAGACGGTCCTACTTCCGTATAAGGGGATGCCCCTAGCCTGCTTACTCCGCCATGGATATCGTCTGATTCAATGGTGGGTGCGATTCACGCGCTGGTGTCCATGGTCTGTCGGGGCTGCGAACCATTGAACTAAGTGTAAACGAGTGGTTGACTTTGCCTCGATGCCCTTCCTAGTATGAAACATGAATCATGTATCATGTTAAAGGCGGAGCGAAAGCCTGTCATAAATTAAGCAGTTGTCCTTAAAGTGCGAACCGGCTTGTTGCAGACCCCTTGGGTCAGGGCATTGCTGTGACTCGAAGAAATCAAAAAAGGGAGACACTATGCTGAGAAAGCGTTGGCGATACTTCGCGACCGGGTTAGTCACTCTTGCGACGATGCTGGGAGCGTTTTCGCTGCATGCAGCGACGGCGGGTCCCGGAGCGTGGAGTAGCGAGCAGACGTGGGCATCGGATGCCGTCAATGGTGGAAACCTGACCGGCTATTTCTATTGGCCGGCGAGCCAGCCTTCCACGCCCAATGGCAAGCGAGCTCTAGTTCTAGTGCTACACGGATGCTTGCAGACTGCCTCCGGCGACGTGATCAATAATGCCAGTGGGACCGGGTTCAACTGGAAATCGATTGGCGATCAATACGGTGCTGTCATTCTTGCGCCTAACGCAAGCGGCAACGTGTACTTCAAGCATTGCTGGGACTATGCGAATGCGTCGCCAAGCCGAACCGCTGGACACGTGGGCGTACTGCTGGATCTAGTCAACCGCTTTGTTGCCAATGCCCAGTATGCGATCGATCCCAATCAGGTATACGTGGCGGGCCTATCCTCTGGAGGCGGCATGAGCATGGTCCTGGGCTGCATCGCCCCGGACATTTTTGCCGGCGTTGGCATCAATGCCGGTCCGACGCCGGGAACCACGACGGCCCAGATCGGCTTCGTACCTAGTGGCTATACCGCGACGACGGCAGGCAATAAATGTAAGCAATGGGCCGGATCCAACGTGGGTAAGTTCACCAGCCAGATTGCCGGCGCCGTATGGGGAACCTCGGACTACACGGTGGCGCCGGCATATGGCCCGATAGCAGCCTCGGCCTTCCGCCAGCTCTACGGCGGCAGCTTCACCCAGGGATCTAAGGTATCGATAGCAGGGGGCGGCACAAACACCCCTTATATCGATAGCAATGGCAAAGTGCGCACCCACGAAATATCGGTCGCGGGCATGGCACACGCATGGCCCGCTGGAACTGGCGGCAACAACACCAACTATGTCGATGCCACGCATATCAACTACCCTGACTTCGTGATGGACTTCTGGGTTAAGAACAATTTGCGTGC
Organism: Cupriavidus neocaledonicus; assembly: GCF_000372525.1. Taxonomy (GTDB): domain Bacteria; phylum Pseudomonadota; class Gammaproteobacteria; order Burkholderiales; family Burkholderiaceae; genus Cupriavidus; species Cupriavidus neocaledonicus. The sequence continues at coordinate 1,526 of NZ_AQUR01000023.1, read as the reverse complement.
TGGAAGCGGGTCTGGACAGGCGGGTTCGTCGCCGACTGGGCTGGCGGTCGCCGGGACGACCCTCAACACAATATCGCTGTCGTGGAATGCCGTAACAAACGCCAACAGCTACAACCTTTACCGCAATGGCACGAAGGTGGGCTCGAGCACGTCGACGAGCTACACCGATTTGGACTTGATAGCGGGTACTACGTACAGCTACACTGTGACGGCGATCGACGGCACAGCAGGGGAAAGCCAGCAATCTGCTGCTATCTCGGCAACAACAAAGACGAGTTTTTCTTGTACGGCGACCACCGGCACAAACTATGCGCACGTGCAAGCCGGTCGGGCACACGATGTCGGGGGGGGGGCTTACGCGAATGGCTCGAACCAAAGCATGGGATTAAATAATCTTTTCTATATCAACACTCTGGCTGAGACAGCCGCCGGATACTATGTGATTGGCAATTGCCCATAAGCAGCGGCACGATTGGAGTTGGGGGAGGCAATCTGTCAAAACAAACTTCTGAGAGAACTCATTGAAGCTATGTACGCGCCGTTCGGGAGGCGACCCCAGCTGCATTGGAAGCTTCCCCGATTCGCTACGTCCAATCCGCGCTCTGCACACGCTTCTGCAGGTCGGCCTGAAGCTTTCGATCAGCTTTGGCGAGGATCCCTTCGGCTCAGCCCAGGGAAATCAGTTTGGTTATAGCGTAGTCCTTCTGTCCAGCTTCGCTAAACGTTGGCACGTCGGGAGTGTCAGCGTGTATGCCGTATCGGTGACGGCCAGTGCCAGCCTCTGGCTGTGGGACTGCGGCCGGCGTTGGCCCTGCAGTCAATAAGGGAATGCTTGAGGCGGCTCCACGAATGGAGCGACCCCCTGAAAAGCCGGACACAGTCCCCACTTACAATAGCTGGTTGGGTGCGCTTGCGAAGCATGAGGCTCGGTATATCGGGCGCAATGCATTCGTTTCATCATTGTCCAACCACGAGTCTTGATTCCACGGTAGCGGACCCGCCGTGCGACCGGCGGTAGGCTGGGAGCGCGCGTGTTGCTGGCAACGGCGGCGTGCGAAGGTGCTCTGACAATGTAGTCCGACAGTGGGCAATATCGCGAGGTGTTGCGTAGAGGCTCCGAGCAGCGATGTGGCTCAGACGCTAGGCTGGCTGGTAGGAGCAACACATGTGAATCGCAGATAAACGATGCCCCGAGGCGATCTGCGAGGAGGCGTCACAACCCTCTATGCGGTTTGTCACACAGCGAACGGAGTCGCAACAAGTTCTATTGGCATTGCACCGTGTTAGGGATTCGATTATTCGCGACAGGCTGGGCACTACTAGAACGTGCATTTCTTATAGAGTTCGACATAAGCCTGCCGCTGGGCGGCACCGTGATGAAGCGCCTGCCAGCCGTCATTGCAGAACATTTGCTTCCGCCGCAGCTAGTAGGTAAGCGAGTAGCCAGTACCGTCTTGACGGCCGCAGCAGTTACGCTGGCGTAACCAGTTGCTCAGTGACGACCCACGGCATGAGTTCGTCGACGC
>NZ_AQUR01000022.1 GCF_000372525.1 Cupriavidus neocaledonicus | reverse complement strand
ACAGATCTGCGAATTCTCGATGAACTCCAGCAGAACAGCGCTCTAACGAACGTTGAACTAGCGCGCCGCGTTCATCTTTCTCCGTCGCCGTGTCTTGCTCGGGTCAAAGCCCTCGCGAGTGCCGGCGTAATACGGCGCTATGTCGCACTTGTCAGTGCTTCCGCTCTAGGCCTAGGGCTGAATGTCTTTATCTCAATTAACTTGAAATACCAAAGTAAGGACTCCTTGACAGAGTTCGAACGCCGCATCGCCGAATACGACGAAGTGATGGAGTGCTATTTAATGACAGGCGATAGCGATTATTTGATTCGGGTAGCAGTGGCCGACATGGCTGCCTTGGAGAGATTCATCCTGGAACAACTTACGCCGATTCCAGGAATCGAGAAAATTCGCTCTAGCTTCGCGCTCAAGCAGGTTCGTTATAAGACCGCACTGCCCCTACCGTTGCAGCGTTAGGTTCATCGTCGGATGTGCCCTCTCCCTTCAAGGTTGCGTTGCATGACCAGTACAGCTAGCGCCGGGGCAAAGGCTGTTGGCGTGCCACGCACCAGTAGCCGCCGGGTAATCTCTTCGGCCGACGTGCCGTCCCCCACGCGGCTGAACGCGTCGGATCGCTTGCGATTCAGTCATTCGCGCACTTGCGGAAAAGACTGATCGCCATCAAGTGGTTTCGTCAATATTTCGAGTTGCTCCTGCGCCTTGCGCTCAGGGGCTGGCGCGTCCAGCAGTTGTCGTAGGCGTTCGCGAAGCGTCTCATCCAGCGGCGGCTGCCTCTGCCATTCGCCGCGTCGGCGCCCGATCGACCAGTCGCCCACCATGGTCCGCTGCCAGCGCTCGGCTGCGCGGCCGATGAGCTTGAAGTCATCGTCTCGTTGGATGTAGCCAATTGCCTCCGTCAACTCTGCAAGCAGACCCAAGCCGGTGATTCAGCCGATCTCGCCGCCCGCCGACAGTGCTACTGCCCCCCAAAATCTCATCCCTGAGCTGCTCGTCTGCGGCCGCGATCACCCTCGCGGCCCAAGCGACGGCCCCACGCAGACTGGCGCGTCCCTCCATGACTAACATGGTTGTCCGCGAAGGTAGCATACGCAAATATCCGTCTGGAGAGCACATTTTGTGAGCGCGCTGCTCCGGGCGCCACACTGTGAAGCCGCTGGCGTCCCAGTTCCACGGCAACGCCTGCTTCCTTGCCAGTCGCGCCGACCCAACACTCGTTGGCGGCAATGTTCAATCGCCGCTACTTCAGCCACGTTGGCCTGGGGCTCTCGGTGCTTGCCGACGAGCATCGCTGACGGCCGAAGGCGACACAGATTACCACTGCGTGCCGCGCGCAGGTACGCTAGCCCGCTGGGGTCACCCGGCGCATCATGAGTTGAGCGTCAAGCGCCGTGTCAATGACGCCGGCGAGCAGGGCGAGTACTTGGCCGCCGACAGGTTGGCGTCGAGATTGACCTCACAGCGCATGTGACCCTCGATCCGAGTCACCGGGTCGACGACCACGCGTCGCCCGCTGTTGTCAAGGTTGAATCCTTGGGTGGAATGGGCAGTCATGAGACGTCCTTGTCTCTCTTGAATCTGGTCAGCGCGGCTCAATGCTCGGCGCCGCTGGTGCCTTGGTTCTTCTTCTGAGCCGTACGCTTGATGGCCGACACGGCCGCGTGGGCTGCCACGGCAGCGCCGACCACTCCGGCCGCCGCGCCGCCGACCTTGTCGGCGTTGGCCTCGATGCCGAACTGGTGGATGTTGGTGAGGCGGTCGTAGAACGAGCCCTTGTCCCAAAAGCCATCTTCCGAGCAGCCGATGCAGCCGTGGCCGGCCTGGATCGGGAAGCTCGTGCCCTCGTTCCATCGCGTCGTCGAGCAGGCGTTGTAGGTGGTCGGACCCTTGCAACCGACCTTGTAGAGACAATAGCCCTTGCGCGCGGATTCGTCGTACTAGGCCTCGACGAACTGGCCGGCATCGAAGTGTGGGCGGCGGTAGCACTTGTCGTGGATACGCTGGCTGTAGAACATCTTCGGCCGGCCCTGGCGGTCCAGCTCAGGGATACGGTCAAAGGTCAGCATGTAAGTGATCACGCCAATCATCGCCTCGGCGATCGGCGGGCAGCCGGGCACCTTGATGATGGGCTTGTCCGTGATCACCTTGTGCACCGGCGTGGCCTGCGTCGGGTTCGGCTTGGCGGCCTGCACGCAGCCCCATGATGCGCAGGAGCCCCAGGAGATGACGGCCTTGGCGTCCTTGGCCACATGCTTGAGCTGGTCGATGAAGGGGCGCCCGCCGATGATGCAACTCATGCCCACCTGGTTCAGCGGACGGTTGCCTTCCACCGCTAGGATGTAGTTGCCCTTCTACTTAACAATGACCTCCTCGAGGATAGTGAACGACTCCGAACAACAAGTGCATTCCAGCCCATGCAGCCACAGCATCGGCGTGCGCGGTTTGGTCTCCATGGCGTGTGCGATCTGCGGCCCGAACGTCGGGGCCCACCCGAGCGAGGTGGCCGTGAGCGAGCAATACAATACTTGAGGAAGGTGCGTCGCGAAATGCCTTGTCGTCGCATGACCTCATAGCAGGTTTCCATCCTTCAAGTATCCAGAGTTGCGGATTTCGGTGAAGGTGATCAGCGGTTTCGGCGAACGTGATCAGGGAAGGAAGGTGGTACTGCGCGGTCAGGAGATTGTAGCGTAGGTGA
>NZ_AQUR01000021.1 GCF_000372525.1 Cupriavidus neocaledonicus | reverse complement strand
GGCGGCATCGCGCGCGCGTTCGCGCGGCAGATCCAGGTGGGCATGGTCGGCATCAACGTGCCGATCCCGGTGCCGATGGCGTGGCATTCGTTCGGCGGCTGGAAGCGCTCGCTGTTCGGCGACCACCATGCCTACGGCGAAGAGGGCGTGCGCTTCTACACGCGCTACAAGAGCGTGATGCAGCGCTGGCCCGACGCGATCGCCAAGGGCGCCGAGTTCACCATGCCAGTGGCGAAGTAACCCCGACCATCACGACAACAGGGCGCCATGGAGACATTCGACTACATCATCGTGGGGGCCGGTTCGGCCGGCTGTGTCCTGGCGAACCGGCTGACGCAGGACCCGGACGTCAGCGTGCTGCTGCTGGAAGCCGGCGGCAAGGACGATTACCACTGGATCCACATTCCGGTGGGCTATCTCTACTGCATCGGCAACCCGCGCACCGACTGGCTCTATCGCACCGAAGCCGAAGCGGGGCTGAACGGGCGCTCGCTGGGCTATCCGCGCGGACGCGTGCTGGGCGGCTGCTCGTCGATCAACGGCATGATCTACATGCGCGGCCAGCGCGAGGACTATGACGAGTGGGCGCGGCTGACCGGCGACGACGGCTGGCGCTGGGACAACGTGCTGCCGCTGTTCAAGCGCAGCGAAGACCATCACCGGGGCCCGAGCGAATTCCACGGCGCCGGCGGCGAATGGCGCGTGGAAGGGCAGCGGCTGCGCTGGGACATCCTGGAGCGCTTTGCCGATGCCGCCGAGCAAGCGGGCATCCCGCGCACCGACGACTTCAACCGCGGCGACAATTTCGGCGTCGGCTACTTCGAAGTGAACCAGCGCCGCGGCATCCGCTGGAACACCGCCAAGGCATTCCTGCGGCGGGCCTCGGAGCGGCCCAACCTGACCATCGTCACCGGCGCGCAGGTCAGCGGGCTTAGCTTCGACGGGCGCCGCTGCACCGGCGTCAGCTATCTGGGCGGCGGCCGCGCGCATGCGGCGGCGGCCACGCTGGAGGTGATTCTCGCCGCGGGGGCGGTCAACACGCCGCAGTTGCTGGAGTTGTCCGGCATCGGTCAGCCTGAACGGCTGCAGGCGCTGGGCATTCCGGTGCGCCACGCGCTGCCCGGCGTGGGCGAGAACCTGCAGGACCACCTGCAGCTGCGCAGCGTGGTCAAGGTCAACGGCGTGCGCACGCTGAACACGCGCGCCGCCAGCCTGTGGGGCAAGTTCTGCATCGGCGTGCAGTACGCCTTCAACCAGAGCGGGCCGATGAGCATGGCGCCATCGCAGCTGGGTGCGTTCGCGCGCTCGGATCCGGCGCAGGCGCGGCCGAACATCGAATACCACGTGCAGCCGCTGTCGCTGGACAAGTTCGGCGATCCGCTCCACGCCTTCAACGCCTTTACCGCCAGCGCCTGCAACCTGCGCCCGACCTCGCGCGGCAGCGTGCATGCCGGCAGCGCGGATTTCCGCCAGGCGCCGGTGATCGCGCCCAACTACCTGTCGACCGACGCGGACCGCAAGGTCGCCGCCGATTCGATCCGGCTCACGCGCCGCATCGTGGCGTCGCCGGCGCTGGCGCCGTACCAGCCCGAGGAATGGCTGCCGGGGCCGGCCTTCCAGAGTGACGAAGAACTGGCCGAGGCCGCCGGCAATATCGGCACCACCATCTTCCATCCGGTCGGCACCTGCAAGATGGGACGCGCCGACGATCCCATGGCGGTGGTCGATCATCGGTTGCGCGTGCTGGGGCTGCAGGGGCTGCGCGTGGTCGATGCCTCGGTGATGCCGCTGATCACCTCGGGCAACACCAACTCGCCGACCATCATGATCGCCGAGCGGGCCAGCGACATGATCCGCGAAGACCGCAGGCAACGCGCCCCCGCAACCGAATTGGCAAGCCCGGCGCAGGCACCGGCCGAAGCCAGTGCCGTGCCGGTGACAGCGGTCACAAGCGCTTGAAGCGCTGCACCCCATGAGCACCGTCGGGGCGGTCATCATGTGGCTTGTGCGGCGCTTGTGGGCTCGCCAAAAAACTGACACTTGGTTCATGTTTCATAGTGCAAACCCCGATGTTTTGCGATGCAACAGGCGCACACAATAGACGCCTCAGGGTGCTTCGGCCGCACATGCCATGCCGCCGCCGCAACCCGCGCGGGAGCCGCCCTGCACAGATAAAACCCGCGGGCATGGCGGCAATCACGGCGAGCCTGACGGAACAAGCGGCAGTAAGGGCCTACAAGGCCGGTTCGGACCATTGTCAGTGCCGGGCATCACCCCGGCAGTACAGCAAGAGGGCGGGCAGGAGACATGAACCAGCAGGAAACCATCCTGGAAACGCGGAACCTCACCAAGGAGTTCAAGGGGTTCACCGCGGTAAGCGACGTCAACCTGCGGGTGCGCCGCGGCTCGATCCATGCGTTGATCGGCCCCAACGGCGCGGGCAAGACCACTTGCTTCAACCTGCT
>NZ_AQUR01000020.1 GCF_000372525.1 Cupriavidus neocaledonicus | reverse complement strand
CAAGGTCATCAAGCGCCGCGCGTACGGCTATCGCGACGAGGAATACTTCTTCCTCAAAATCCGCGCAGCCTTCCCCGGAATTCCTCGATGAACCCAAAAAAAGGCGTCGGTTGCCGAAAGTCCGGCCTTGGCGGTGGCGATGGCGACGACTGTGGTTGCTACGGCACCCCCATTCATCGTGGCGTGGCCCGAAAGCCAGACCAGCAGCGCCAGCCCGAGTGCGCCAATGAAATTGGCCATGCACACGACCACCCAGTTGCGCAGCACGTCGCGAGTGCTTACGCAGCCGCTGGCCCAGGCCATGGCCAGCAGGTTATTGCCGGTAAACAGTTCAGCACCGGCCACCGTCACCAAAATCAGGCCAAGCGAAAATCCAAGCCCCCCTAGCAGGCGACTCGCTGCGAAGCCGAGCGATGCATCGCTGCTCACCAGAGCAAACATCAGCGCGCCCAGCCCGATGAACGCCCCCGCGAGCATGCCTAGCATTGCCAGCGTGAGCAGCGGCATGTGAGCCTTGGCAATGCAGAATTCGTTGACCCTGCTCGCGACTTGTTTAGGCGAGTAAACGTCAAAGCCATGGTCGGCTACAGGCGTCATTGCGACACTCCTGGGGGGCGTTAGCTGGGAGAGTTCCTGGTGCAAGCTACTGTAGGACGCCAGACCGGCCTCCATTTGATCGGCCGCAAGTATTATGGGTAATGGCAATGCGCTGCGACGCGCGTCTGGACGAGTTCAAGGGCGCGGCAATCGCGCTCAGAACCACCGGGCAATCGAAGATGACTCGCGGATGATCGTGCTCGCGCCAGGCTCTGCGTACATTGAGTCGTTGTCAACGCGACGACTCTGACACGTGGACGCTGCTTCTCTACGCGCATGGCCCATGGTTGCAGCGGTAGTGGCTCCAGCAAGGCCAACACCCTAACGGTGCCGACGCGCCGGTGCGTGCATATGCCCATGGCTTCAATCCTCATTTCCCACTTTGTTGCCAAGCCAGGCGAAGAAGACACCAACGGCGAAAAACCAGATCGCGAACACAATGGCCGGATACGCGGTATCCCACCAGGAGAACGACTGACCGGTCTGGAGCCGCCTGAAATCGAGCCCGTGAAAAAGTGAGTTCATGAAGTTCATGAACGGCTCCGGGAGTGCTACCCAAACCAGAGTACACAAGATATAGAACAACACAACCGTGAGGGAAAGCACGATGCCAGTCTTGATGGGTTTCATGACTACCTCCTTGGTTCAGCCGCTTCAGTGAGGCTTGGCGCGAAACAACTGGCTGAATCGAATCCGTGGAACGAACCCAGGCGTTCGCCTGCGGTACGCTTCATACTGCTGGCCGAATGCTTCCAGCACATCTTGCTCCTCCGCTCTGGCCAAGCGAACATACATCCAGGCGAGAACCGGGAACATCAACAAGATAAGAATCGTCGGCCATTGCAGGAGGAAGCCGGCCATGACGAGAATGAACGCAACATACTGCGGATGCCTGATGTGCGCGTAGAGGCCCGTCGTCGCCAGACGGCCTTCCTGCTGCGCATTGTATAGAACACGCCAGGCGGATGACAACATCAGGAAGCCGCCGAAGATAAGGATATTGCTGGCGATATGGAATGGCCCCAGGTGCGGATTGCCTTGCCAGCCGAACAGCATCTCAGGCAGATGGCCCGCGTCGTGCGACAGGAAATCGATGCCAGGGAATCTCGCCGAGAGCCACGGCAGCATGAGGTAGATCGTCAAGGGGATCCCGTACATCTCGGTGAAGAGAGCAACAATGAACGCCGAGAACGCGCCAAAGGACCGCCAGTCACGAGATGTCTTGGGCTTGGCGAAGCTGAAGGCGAAGACGATGAATACCGCCGAATTGATGATCACCAGCGACCACAGCCCATAGCCGTATTGCGGATGCTCGGTCATCGCCGTCCTCCATCGATGTCATGACCGTCCCGCGCTCGCCCCTGTCGGTGATGACCATGCCCGTGCCCCTGGTGCATGAAAAGATGCATCAACGGACAGGCGGCCAGGAGCAGGTAAGGCAGGGCCTGGATGACATGGGCCCGGTGCTCTGTCCAGAGAAAGTAGCCAATGACAAGCAGAAATCCGACCGTAACCAGTCTTGACCTCGATAGCCGCCGCTCCGTCGCTTGAACGCGCTCATCATTGCTTGTCGTTGCCAGCTTGCCCGACATAGAAGCCTCCTTGCGCGCAACGGCGCAGGCAAAGCCTTGCTTCTCTTCAGTATCGGTGCCGAAAGACGCTCGCCCTTGAGGTCGATCAAGGAAATCGAAGCCTAACAGGCTGCTGAAGTACTCATCGCGCTAGCGATGAGTTTTTCCCCGCAAGGCGGGGAGCGCTGTTTTTCACAATCCGGAAGCCGGACGTC
>NZ_AQUR01000019.1 GCF_000372525.1 Cupriavidus neocaledonicus | reverse complement strand
TGACGTCCGGCTTCCGGATTGTGAAAAACAGCGCTCCCCGCCTTGCGGGGAAAAACTCATCGCTAGCGCGATGAGTACTTCAGCAGCCTGCTAGGCATCGCTTTGCTCCTGCCCAACTTCGTTTATCCCGTTCTCCTTATGAAGATCATGTGCTTCGCGCTTTTTGCATGTGCATTCAATCTTCTAATGGGATTCACCGGTCTTCTTTCTTTCGGCCATGCAGCACTATTCGGTGCGGCCGGGTATGTGACCGGATACGCAGCCCGCGATCTTGGCATCCCAATGGAAGGAGCCATCGTACTCGGTATGGTGGTTTCTGCCATTCTTGGATTCCTGATGGCTAGTCTTGCGATCAGGCGGAAAGGGATTTACTTCACGATGATCACGCTTGCGCTGGCTCAGATGGTTTATTTCGTCTGTCTCCAGGCGCCGGTTACTGGGGGTGAAGACGGCATGCAGGGGATCCCGCGTGGCAAACTCCTTGGCGTTCTTGATCTTGGGGACGATACGACCATGTACTTCGTTGTACTGGCAATATTCGTGGCCGCCCTCGCATTGATTACCCGGATCGTCCAATCTCCGTTCGGGCAAATCCTCAGGGCGGTCAAGGAAAACGAGCCTCGATCCATCTCCCTTGGCTACGATGCCGATCGATACAAGCTGATGGCCTTTGTCCTGTCTTCCGTCCTGACCGGTTTGGCAGGCTCTGTCAAAGCGATCGTGCTCGGCTTCGAGACCTTGGTCGATGTGCATTGGGGCCTGTCAGGCATGGTCGTACTCATGACGCTAGTTGGCGGAGTTGGCACCCTGATAGGGCCCATTGTCGGCGCTGTTGTCATCATGGTGCTTGAGAATGAGCTAGGCGAAATTGGTGAAGCGCTGGCAACAGCTACTCATATCGAGTGGTTCGATGCCCTGGGCGAATCCGTCACGATAGTCACCGGCTTGACGTTCATTTTCTGCGTGCTCCTATTCCGGAAGGGTATCGCCGGCGAATCCAACGCATTCGTCGCGAGAAGGCAGTCGCATGCGATAAGGTCACACGTCCGTCGACGGCGTGACTTGGCTCATAAGCCGGTCAACACGAGGTAGCTGCTGCTGCTGAGATTTTCTGAAGGGCTATCGCATGGTAGGTGCGAGCACCAAAGCGTAGAGAGGAACATACGATGCGTGTATTCCAAGTTGAGCAGGACTGGTCCATCGAGCATCTCCAGATGGCGTCCAAACCGATGCCTCAGCCAGCCACAGGGGAGGTGCGTCTCAAGATGCGGGCTGCGGCTTTGAATTATCGCGATCTCATTATTCCTAGCCACGGTTACGGGAAGCGAATGAAAGATCTGCCACTCATCGTTCTAAGCGATGGTGTGGGTGTCATTGATGCCGTAGGCGCTGGGGTAACTCGGTTTCAGGTAGGTGAGCGTGTATGCCCGATCTTTTATCAAACGTGGGTGGACGGTGCACCAAACGCCGAACGAATGCAATCTAGCTTGGGTTGCGAGCAGGATGGAACCATGGCGACCCATTTGGTGATACCCGAGGAAGGGGTATGCCGTGTGCCCGCCTACCTCTCTGATTTTGAAGCCGCAACGTTGCCTACTGCGGGTGTAACGGCGTGGCGAGCCCTGATCACCGAGGGGCGACTGAAGCGAGGGGAAACCGTCCTCGTGCAAGGGACTGGCGGAGTCTCTCTGTTTGCGCTCCAGATTGCGAAGTCACTGCGCGCGGTCGTGATCATTACGTCTTCCAGCGACAAGAAACTTGCCAGCGCGAAGTCGCTTGGAGCGGACTACCTGATTAATTACGAGAAGGAGCCACAATGGTGGCGCACGGTGAGAGAGCATACGCGGGGCGTCGGCGTCGATCACATTGTTGAAGTCGGGGGGGCAGATACGCTAGCCCAGTCCGTGCGCGCTGTCCGGACAGGAGGAACAATCAGCTTGATCGGTGTCCTTTCCGGTTCTGATCCAAAAATTCCACTCGGCCAGGTTGTAACGCGGCACATCAGGTTGCAAGGCATCACTGTCGGCAGCCGTGCCGACTTGGAAGCAATGCTAACCCATTTCGAAGCGACCAGATTGCGCCCCGTGGTCGATCGCATATTCCCATTCGAGGCGCTTCATTCAGCAATGCATTACCTCGCTTCAGGCAAGCATTTCGGAAAAATCTGTATTCGCCACTCGGTGTGATGTCGTCGGCTCGAATGCGCAATAGCAGGCTGCTGAAGTACTCATCGCGCTAGCGATGAGTTTTTCCCCGCAAGGAGGGGAGCGCTGTTTTTCACAATCCGGAAGCCGGACGTCACTGCCTCGGCTTTTTCCGCGTTTTGGCGCCCATTCCGGCCTCATTAGCGCGATTAC
>NZ_AQUR01000018.1 GCF_000372525.1 Cupriavidus neocaledonicus | reverse complement strand
ATCCTGCTGCCGCTGCTGACCACCTTCCGGGAATCGCACCCGAAACTTGTGCTCCGGCTGTCGCTGTCCGACCAGGTCTCCGACGTCTTTCGCGATCCGGTGGACATCGCCTTCAGGTATGGCATGAATGAAGGCGCCAGCTATGTCGCCCTGCCGCTCGCTCCCGACAATCGCCGCGTGCTGGTGGCGTCACCGGACTACCTCCGGCGCCACGGGCGGCCGGCATCGCTCGACGACTTGCTCGCGCACCAGTGCTTGCCCTATGTGCTGGGCGGCCGGGTCCATGACCGTTGGAGCTTTCCCGTCGCCGGCACGCGGCGGCAGATCACCGTCAAGGGAAAGCTGATATGCGACGACGCGGAAATCGCGCGGCGCTGGGCACTCGATGGACGCGGCATCGCTTACAAGTCCTGGCTCGACGTCTGCGATGACGTCGAAGAAGGCCGGCTGGAACTGCTGTTGCCTGACCAGCCTGGCGAGCCGACACCCCTCAACCTGGTCTGCCCGCATCGCCGTCAGTTCTCGCCCGCGGTCAGATACCTGCATGCCGCGTTGCTCGACCCACTGATGGCCATGAGCGCACGGATGGGTGAACTATAGATGGAACGGTAGCCTCCCCGCCTCGGCGAAAAGCCGACCGAGCCGGCTCTGTAGAGGTAGCGGTGGCCCGAGGCACGAATCTTGCGCACCCTTTGAGACCTTGCGACCATACAAAGGAGACGGATCATGATGAGCGAATCCGACTTTCGCCAACGGGTCAGGGAAACTCTTGTCGCCGACGTCCCGGTCGATGTGCGCAGAGCCTGGAGCGAAGCACAACTGCGGACCTGGTGGGCGACCGTCTCTAGCCAGGATAGCGCGCTGGGCGCTTACCGCCCGCACGGTGATTCACCGCCAATCGAGCACGTCATAGAGATCTGCGAAGACCTGTTGGGCCCAGCAGCAAAGCAGACGTCCTGAATCTGCATCCGTCAGCCGCTACTTCAACGGCTGACGGGACGGCCTCCCAACCCCACCGCATTCCGTCTTAGCCTTCTGAGTTCGGCCGACTTGTCCGGATGGAAGCGGCCCAGCGCTTTCGCAAACCTTGCGTCGTCGCTTTCAGCCGGTCTCATCGCTTCCAGCGAGGCGGGGAAACGTCGACCGGATTCAGACCCAGATCATCTCGAAGGCAGCAAGAAGAGAACGAAATGCCTCCGTCTCCTGCCATCTAGCCCCATCGCCGCGACGTAGCGGTTCTGTTCGTAGAAATGCCCGCGCCGCCCCACATCGCGCACCATCGCCGCGCGACACGCCCCGTTTTGGGGAGTCGCCCAGCATAGTTGCCACTTCCACCAGCGTTCCCGCCACTTTTTGGCGACAAATCTTGCATACAAGCATGGCATACCACTTGCTCAAGTGGTTGCCGTGAACGCAACGACCGAAAACTCCCCTGCTGACATCGCCAATCGCATCACCGAGGCAATGCTTGGCCAGAAGCTGCTCCCCGGCTCCCGACTGGGCGAGCAGGAACTTGCCACGTTGTTCGGCGTGAGCCGCACGCTGGTGCGTGAAGCATTGTCGCGGCTGGCGGCGCGCGGCATGGTAACCGTCAGCGCGCGACGCGGCTGGTTCCTGGTGGAACCCGGCACTGACGACATCCGCTCGGCGTTCGACGCCCGCCGCATTATCGAAACCGGGTTGCTACGTGAAGTCACCCCGGATCGGCCGGCGAATGCGCAGGCCATTCATTCGCTCAAAGTTCATATCGCACGCGAAAAGGCCGCGCTCCAGGGCGACGACGCCAGCATGCGCAGTTTCCTGCTGGGCGATTTCCACGTTTGCCTGTGCGCATCCTTGGGGTATGGCCTGCTGGTGGATACGCTGCGCGACCTGACCGCGCGCACGACACTGGTCGCCAGCCGAAATCAGTCCGCAGCCGATGCTGGCCGCTCGTGCGGCCAGCACGAAGGCATCGTCAACGCGCTTGCGGAAGGCGATGGCGTGCTGGCCGCGCGCCTGATGGCCGAACACCTCAGCGAGGTACATACGAGTCTCGATGCCGTTGGCCCCGCCGACCCGCTCGCACATCTGCGCCAGGCGCTGGCACCGGTAGGTCCGGCACGCCTTCCGCATTCCGCATCACCCGCCGCGGAGAGTTCCGCGGAAAACCCATTTCCATCCCGAACCTGAGGAAACACGCGATGTTCCAAGCCCTGTCCAAATCCAAATTGTCCCGCCGCGGCCTGATGTGTGCATTGCTGGCCGGTCTTTGCGCGGCCGTGCTGCCGGCGCAGGCTGATACGCTCGCCGATATCACCAAGG
>NZ_AQUR01000017.1 GCF_000372525.1 Cupriavidus neocaledonicus | reverse complement strand
TGGGCGGCGACAATCATTTTGTCCGGCGTAGCGACAAACATCTTGGCCGGTGGCGGGAACTCGGAGGCGGCGTAGCCGCCGGAGAGTTTCCGCCACCGGCGGCGCCGAGTTGGCCGGGTTCTACGATGGCTGATCGCATCAATAAGCGGTCAGTCCATGTCTGGAACCCGTATTACCGACCAACAGGTTAGCCTCTACATGTCCAAACGCAAACAGCATACCCAGGAGATTGCCGCTGCCAAGGCCGGCATCAGTGTGCGCAGTGCCCGGCGTATCGAACGTGATAGCCAACTGCCTTCGCAGAAGCCCCGCCGTTACTGGCGCTCGCGGCCCGATCCATTCGTCGAGGTCTGGGACACCGAGGTCGTGCCGATGCTTGCTAGCGAGCCGCGCCTGCAAGCCATCACCATTCTGCGCAAGCTCCAGGACGACCATCCCGACCAATACCCTGACAGCATGCGCCGCACGCTCGAACGGCGCATCAGCAAGTGGCGGGCTGTGTCTGGACCGGCCAAAGAAGTCTTCTTCCCACAGGAACACGCGCCGGGGATCCGGGCACTGTCGGACTTCACCGATATGCAGGCGCTGGGCATCACCATCTCCGGCGTTCCATTCCCTCACCGCCTGTATCACTTCGTGTTCGCGTTCTCGCGCTGGGAGTACGCCCAAGTGGTTGAAGGCGGAGAGAGCTTCGAGGCGCTGTCCTCGGGCTTGCAGAACGCGCTCTGGCAGGCCGGCGGCTGCCCGCGAGAACATCGCACCGACAGCCTCTCGGCGGCGTTCAAGAACCTGAAGGAGCAGGAGGACTTCACAACGCGCTACGAAGCCCTGCTGGACCACTATGGGATGACCGGCACCCGTAACAACCGCGGCCTGGGCCACGAGAACGGCAGTGTGGAATCATCCCACCGCTATCTGAAGGAGGCTGTCGACCAGGCACTGATGCTGCGCGGCCACCGGGACTTCGAGGATCGAGCCGCCTATGAGGCGCTCCTGCGCGAGGTCGTGATGCGTCGTAACCGGCGTCATGCAGCGGCGTTCCGTCTCGAGCGCGAGCAGTTGACGGACCTGCCTCCCCGGCGCACGACGGACTTTGCCGAAGAGGAAGCGCGTGTCACCCGTTGCAGCACATTCACCGTGCGCGGCATCCTCTACAGCGCGCCGTCCCGCCTGATTGGTCACCGTCTGAAGGTGCGTGTGTACGGCGACCGACTGGACTGCTACCTGTCCGGAGCCATGGTGTTCAGCACTCCTCGGGGCTCCCACGCCGCGCACAGCACCCGCCGCGCTATCGACTATCGGCACTTCATTGAGGGGCTCAAACGTAAGCCGCAGGCCTTCAAGGGCCTGGCGTTCCGGGACGATCTGTTCCCTCGGGAGGCCTATCGGCGAACCTGGGAGCAGCTTGATGCCCGGCTGTCGCAACGCGACGCGTGCAAGACGATGGTTGGCCTGCTTGAGCTGGCGGCCATGGACGGTATCGAAGCCGTGCTGGCCGTGCGCCTGGAAGCCATGTTGGGCGATGGTGATCTGCCGGATCTGGAAGCGCTGCGCGAGGAGTTCTCGCCGCGGCAAGCCGATCACCCCGTCATCCATGTCCAGATGCCGGCGACCAGTTGCTACGACGCCCTGCTGGGCCAGGGGGTCGCAGCATGAACGCGCCGCTCCCAATTGATGCCGCCCGCCTGACGTTGATGCTCAACGAACTGCGCCTGCCCACCATTGGCCGGCTCTGGCCAGAGTTCGCACAGCGCGCCGACAAGGAAAGCTGGCAGGCAACCCGGCTGCTTGGCGCCTTGCTCGAACACGAACTGGCCGAACGGGCCAAGCGGCGTATCGAACGACACCGAACCGAATCCCGCCTGGATCCAACCAAGACGCTGGCTGCCTTCGACTTCAGTGCTGTGCCCATGGTCTCCAAGGCGCACGTGATGGCACTGGCGAGCGGTGATTCCTGGCTGGAGAAAGGTGCCAATGTGTTGATCTTCGGCCCGCCGGGCGGTGGGAAGAGCCACCTCGGATCGGCCATCGGGCATGCCCTGATCGACGCTGGGTACAGGGTACTGTTCACGCGTACCAGCGAGATCGTCCAGAAGCTGCAGGCAGCCAGGCAGAGCCTGCAGTTACCTGCAGCCCTGGCCAAGCTCGACCGCTTTGACCTGATCATCCTGGACGACCTGTCGTACGCCCGCAAGGACCAGGCCGAAACCAGTGTCCTATTCGAACTGATCGCCGAGCGCTATGAGCGGCGCAGTCTGCTGATCACGGCCA
>NZ_AQUR01000016.1 GCF_000372525.1 Cupriavidus neocaledonicus | reverse complement strand
GACGATCTGGATCGGCATGCAGCGAACCATGGACGCCGCGCTCACTATTCAAACACTGAGGGAAGAGTCATGACTTCCGTATAAGGAAATGGGTCTTAACGGCGTCTTTTGTGAGGATTTACTTTGCTCGTTTGGCACATCGCTTGGATGGTGCACTTCCACGGGAATGGCCATTCAGTCCGAATTTATGGGCCAACTGCGTGAGTGCGATCATTCCCAAATGGCCTATCAGGAATACGATTTTCTTCTACCATGGCGTACCCAGCTCAGCAACGAGAACACGCGATGTCATATTTCTCTTTTCGATGACCGTTGAACACCCAAGCTGCCACCGGGTCCGATGACAACGAGACCAAGACACTCTAATTTCTTGGATATCCCAAAAACAGGGCGACATCTATTCTGCCTTGAGGGTTTTCGTAAAGTAAACCGGGTCGACGTGAGTCATAACGTTGAGTACGCGATGGTGCTCCATCGTGCGCCGCCGGGCATCGACGGCAATCGCATGGCCCTGTGCCACTGTCAGCGTGGCCTCGACTTCAAGATGGACATCAACGAGCACCTGGTCGCCCATCTTGCGGGTGCGCAGGTCGTGCAAGCCGAGCACGCCGGGCGTGCCCAGCATGGTGGCGCGAATGTCGGCGACGGTTACTTTGTCGGCGGCGCGGTCCATCAGGTCATTTAGAGCGTCCCAACTGAAGCGCAGTCCCATGCGCGCGACCATCAGCGCCACTACCATTGCCGCGATCGGGTCGAGGCTGTGATAGCCGAGCAGGTTGCCGGCGATGCCAAGCGCCACCACCAACGATGAAGCCGCATCCGAGTGCGCATGCCAGGCATTGGCTACCAGCATGCTCGAACGGACCCGCCGCGCCACGGCCAGCATGTAGCGGAACAGCAACTCCTTGGATGCCAGCGCGACCACTGCCACCCAAAGTGCCATTGGCTGAACCGGCTGTGGCCCGGCGGGATGCTGCAGCTTGCCCAGTGCTGCCCACAGCATGCCCGCCGCCGCCGTCAGCAGCAGCACACCCAGGACCAGCGACGCTGCTGTCTCGAACCGCAGGTGTCCATACTGGTGATCGGCATCCGGATCCTTGCTGCTTTGCGCTCCGGCGGCCAGTACGACAAAGTCTGAAAGTAGGTCGGACAGCGAATGTGCGGCGTCGGCAATCAGCGCCTGCGAGCCGGAGATGATGCCGGCCGCCCCCTGGGCGATGGTCAGGCCGATATTGACCGCCACGCTGACAAGCGTGCTGCGCCAACCGGCGCTGTAACGCGCCTGTGCGTCAGTCGGCCTTCTGGCGTCGTTTTCGGGTAGTTCGGGACGCATCTGGTGAATTTCGATTTGGTCCTGGAACTATAGCTCAAAGCGACAGGAAGTAGATCATCACGTATTTGTGGTGACGAAAAAAGTCCTGCATTGGCTGGGCTACACCTCTGCTTTTAAAAGATTGATCCTTGAAGCGATTTCCCAATTCTAGTCTTTTCCCTTTAAGGCTTCTTTGACCACGCGAAAACACCGAGCAGCACAAGCAAAGAAAATGCGAATCAGTACACCATCCACAAGCGCGAAGGATCTCCTGCCTGGTGCGGGAGGTGGGTCAAAAGCAAGCCGATCAGCCAGACAAGCCTCCACGCAGACAACAAACCTGTCGCCGTAAGCTGCGTCCGCGGTCGCGATAGATTGTCATACTTCCACTTGATTGGCTTGAAGTCATCCCGGAATGTGATTGGCGACAACGTTAGTCAAGAACGCAGCGAACTGATCGCTGGTAGGGACTGTCAGAAAATTTCTGTTTAGGGCATAACATGTCGCCAAGTAGCACTCAATGAGTGCGCAACACCGCAGCGTATCTGTCGCATCCACTGCGTTGTCCGTTCTTGCCAAGGCTCTGACCTGATCAACAATGTTGAAGAAGAGAGTTAGCTCCTGCAGTTGGAAGCCGACTGTGCATAGAGCGTCATCCGGATACAGGCGAATCGTGAACCTGTAGGGACGATAATGAATCTCTTTCAAGGTGTTCGGCGGGATTGAAATTGACCTGGGCCAAATCTAATTCAAATTATCGAGTCGGTCCATTTTTTCTGCACTAAAATGATACCAGACGTCAGCGCTTTGCAACGCTGGAGGTTACCACCCACTCAAGGCATCCCCTTATACGGAAGTAGGACCGTCTCCGCGGCGAGGCTTGGAGCTTGAAGTCCCGGGAATTTCGAGGTAAGGGGGTTGTTAACTTCG
>NZ_AQUR01000015.1 GCF_000372525.1 Cupriavidus neocaledonicus | reverse complement strand
CACCTGCAGGCGCTGACCTGGGTCGCCTTCCTGGTGTGGCTGGCGCTGGGGCTGGTGATCTACTTTGCCTATGCGCGGCGCAATGCCGTGCTGCATAACCACGGCGGCTGAGCGTCAGCGCGCGCCGCGCTGCGCCGCCGCCTGCATGAACGCTACCGCGCGCGGCTCGTTGGCATAGGCGGCGTTGATGCGGATCCACGCCGAGGTCTCGCCGCCCGGGCGGAAGTAGTTGCCCGGCGCCAGCGTCACGCCGAATTGCTCGCCCAGCGTCACCAGTTCGCGCGAGTCCTCGATGCCCGGCGGGCGCGCCCACAGGAAGTTGCCGCCGGAGGGCTGGCAAAACACCTCCCAGCCGTTGCCGTGCAGCTGGCGCACCGCGTTGGCCACGGCCTCGCGCACGCGCAGCCGCAGCCGTTCCACGTACTTGCGGTAGCCGCCGCGCTCCAGCAGCGCCGCGGTCACCGCCTCGGCAAAGTGCGAGCCGGCCACGCTGGTCAGCACCTTCACGTCGACCAGGTCCTTGACCAGCGCCTTGTCGGCGACCAGGTAGCCGATCCGCAGCGATGCCGACACCGTCTTGGAAAAGCCGCCGATGTAGATCACCTGCTCGAGCTGGTCGAGCGTGGCCAGCCGGTCGGTGAAGTGAGTCTGGAAGTCCGAGAAGATATCGTCCTCGACAAAGCGGAAGCCATGGCGGCGCGCCAGCTCCAGCAGCCGGAACGCCACCGGCGGCGCCAGCGTCGAGCCGGTCGGGTTCTGCAGCACGCTGTTGGTGAAGAACAGCTTGGGCTTGTGCTGGCGCAGCAGCGCCTCGGTGGCGTCCGGGTCGGGACCGTCGGGCGTGTGCGGCACGCCCACCAGCTTCACCCCGTGCAGGCGCAGCAGGCCGAACAGGTTGTAGTAGCCGGGGTCTTCGACGAACACCGTGTCGCCCGGCTTGAGCAGGTGGCGCACCACCAGGTCCAGCGCCTGGCTGGCGCCGGTGGTGATCAGCACCTGCGGCAACTCCGCCGCGATGCCAAGCTGGCGCACCCGCAGCAGCACCTGGCGGCGCAACTCCGGATGGCCCATCGGCGTGGCGTAGTGGATCACGCTGTCGATCTCGTTGCGCGAGATCGCGCGGATCGCCTGCGTCAGCCCCTCCACGTCGCGCCAGTTCTCCGGCACGAAGCCGCCCGCCAGCTTGAGCGTGCCGCTGGGATGGTTGAACTGCTCCAGGATATGGTCGGACAGGTCTTCGGCCAGGCTGGGGTCCGACCAGCCGCGCGCCGAGCGACCCGCCAGCGGACTGTCCGCCACATAGAAACCCGAGCCCTGCCGCGAATCGAGCAGCCCCTGCGACACCAGCCGGTCATAGGCCTCGATCACCGGGAAGCGGCTGATGCCGTTCTCGGCCGCGAGCTGCCGGATCGACGGCAGCCGCGCGCCGGGGCGCGCCTCGCGGTTGCCGATCCACGCCTTCACGCCTTCGACGATCTGCTCGGTCAGCGGAATTCCGGTGGAAGCATCTAAGATGAGTTTCATGGGCGGAGCTGCCGTGAAAGCCGGCGAGGGCGCAACTGTCAGGAAAAACTGCTGAACAGTCCATCGAAAACTGTTCACAACTGTACATGGGATTGTAGTGAGGGATGCGAATAATGGACGCGTGGCGGACGAAGGCGCCGGCATCCCCATCCAGGATGCTCCGGCACCCGCGCTGACCGCCGGGCTGACAAGGAGTGCAACATGCGCGAACTACGGACTTTCGAGCTGGACCAAGCCGGACTGCCGGTGAGCTGGCGCGCCGGTTACGGGCAGACCGTCTGCGCGGTGGCGGGCAAGCTGTGGGTAACGGTGGAAGGCAATCCCGACGATATCTGGCTGGAACCGGGCGCCGAACTGGCACTGCCAGAGGGCTACCGCGTATGGCTGTCGGGCGACAGCGCCGGCGCCCGCTTCACGCTCGCACAGGTGCCCGCGCCGTGGTCACTGCGGCGGCTGGCCGGATGGCTGCGGGCCTGCCGGCACCGCGTGGAAGAGCACAGCACCGATGCGTTTGGCGAGTGTCCGCGGATGTGGGCGCTTTGTCGGTGAGTGGGCGGCGAGTGGCGGCGTCGATTTTGTGTTTTGACTTCGTGGATGCTCCGGCCCTCACCCCCGCCCCTCTCCCGCAAGCTGTATAGACCGGGGACATAGGTAACAGGTGTGCCAGGACATGGGTAACACTTTTCCCGCTTAGTCAGCGGGAGGATAACGTTGCC
>NZ_AQUR01000014.1 GCF_000372525.1 Cupriavidus neocaledonicus | reverse complement strand
CATGAATGTGGGATTGGATGGGATCCTCAAAGCAACGCTTCAGCCAGTCGTCGCGCTGACGTCCGCTGGAGGTATTTCAGCGGCCTGCTAGGGCCTTCTTCTTGAGGACCGGATCTTGTGCAACGGAGGCAGCTGTCCGCATCGCACGACGTCGAACCGGTCAACCAATTATCCTAACAGCCGGTTTTCACGGTTGGCATGACATCTTCCAACGGTACCCGTGGTCTGACGATTCTACAGCCAAAGACCATTACATCCAGGACTTTCAGTATGACTTAGATATCTTGCAGCAGATGTTGAGTTGGAACAGAGGCAAAGTCGCCGGAATTGTAGTCACGCCAGAGCCATCGGTCTTTCCTCCGGAGTTACTCCACCAAAGCGCTAGAATGGCTATGCTGCATGGAGCGCTTTTGATCGTTGACGAGGTGCTTTGCGGACTTCGTTACGCCGACGGTGGTTACTGCCAAGCACACCGGGTCCCGGCCGACCTGATTACCTTGTCCGAAGGACTCGCACAGGGAATTGGCCTTTCTGCGGTTATTGGTACGGCCGATGCCATGTCCGGGGCGGATGGTGTTTATCTTGGCAACACCTACTTACGTGAAAATCGAGCCTTCGTAGCTGCTAATCTAACGCAGCAAATTTTCGAAGAAGATGGCATTGTAGCTCGCTTGGCGGATAGCGGCGCAGTGCTCAAGAGGTTGTTCCACGAGTCGTTCGCTAGCTTCGGAATACCCGCGCGTGTCTTAGGAAGCGACGCCATGTTCGATATTGTCATGCCTTCGCAAAGACATGGAAGTGCATTTGTCCGACGGTGCCTTCAATACGGTATATACACAGGCTACCCGGCAACTTACATGAGCAATATTTCCATGGGCAACACATTCTTCAGCACTTTACAAGAGGCGCTGAAGGGTGCGCTCGCGGACTACTGCAAAGACGAAGATATGACCGCGCGGGTTACAGATAGATCCATGATCGAATACTGTTGGCGAGCGTTTCGCGCGACAGCGAACACTTGCCTCTCCAACAAGACTTATTGGGCACAATTATGAAAGGCCGGTACCGAGATGCCCACAGCCAAGGATTACCGCTCGAACCCGCCCCCAAACGCACAATCGCCGAATAACTCGCATCGCTACAGTTGCAGAGATGTCCTATTACTTTCGCAAATTGCCGTAGCAGCATGGCTGCGGCTTTCACCGATATTACGTGATAGGCTAAATTGAAGGCCTATTTGCTGACCGGTTCGGTCCGAGTCGCACCAGCACTAATATTATTCCGCGCAAGACTCATTTGCCATTAAATTCAAAGACTCCGCCTGAGTTTAGTCAACGACAAACTTGGGGATCTGCTTAGGAGTACCAAGTGAATTGTACGTGCAACGTCCCTCAATTCCTGCGCCGTCTTATATCCGCTCACCCGAAACGCGTAATCTGTGGGAACCTCATACATTTTGCGCGTATCTGCAAATCTAGACTCGTCAGCAGTTATCGTGTTCATGAACACGGTGTAGACTGGGTACTTTGCCGCCCCCAGAAAGGCTCTCCGCGTTTCCGTTGTGGGACAAACAAAATCCACAATGCAATGGTCGTTCGCACCGTAGTTTAGCGTCAGATTGGCGATTTCCGCCATACGACGAGCGTGCTCGATTCGGTGCACAAAACTAAACGTCAAGTCACGATTTATATTATCCCGAACAAAATCCGCATTAACCCAGCTGGCTGTCGGAATTAAATCCAAAAGCATTCTAGCAAGTGTAGTCTTGCCAGATCCCGGAAGGCCTTGAATCATGACGATAGCACGCCCTCTTTGTTTCATATTCCACTTGCTCATGATTGATGGCCGTGTCAACGAATGCAGCAATAAATTCAAGCGTTTTTCAATGAATTCTTAAACCACGGTTGGATCGATCTACGTTCCCATTTTGCCAACTTCGCATTCGGGCCTCAACACAGTTTACCGAAACTTTGCTAGGGATGCTCTGCACAATTAGCCGGCGGATGTGCTTGCAATGAATCGTCGAGCCAGCGAGCATGTGGCGCATGAAACAAACTGACCTTGGAC
>NZ_AQUR01000013.1 GCF_000372525.1 Cupriavidus neocaledonicus | reverse complement strand
CAGGCGCGCACCTGGCGGTTGGCATCGGCGAGGTCGCGGAAGTCGCGCAGCGGCCCGAAGCTGTTCTTTACGTACTTGACTCCCGATTCCACGATACCCTTCTTCTGTAAGCGGTCTTTTAAGGGCGTCCCTTCCGGCCGCCGGCGGTATCCGAAGACGGTTGAGGGCTTGAGCCTCCAGGGCAGCAGAGCCTCGTAGTCGTCGGCTGTCTGTGCGTGTGGCAACGCCTTGAACAAGGCAACGAGATACTGATACGAATCGACGTCGTTGGCCTTGCAGGTTTCCACCAGCGAGTAAAGACTTGCGCTGGCGTTGGCACCGGCCACGGTGTCGCAGAAGAGGAAGTTTCTCCGTCCGATCACGAATGGCCTAATCGCGTTCTCGCAGGGATTGTTCGAGATCGGCCAGGTTCCGTTCTCGATGTAGCGCACGAGCTTTGGCCACTGCCCATGCAGGTAGTGCAGCGCCTTGCCGAACAGGCTTTGCGGCAGCACGGTATGCAGATGTTGCAGCAGCATTGTTTCGATCTCGGCCAGCAGCGGCTGGCTTTGTTCGGCGCGAACCTGCTGCCGTTGTTCCGGCTTCATCTTGAGCGTGTGGCTTTCGATGGCAAACAGCTTGCCGATGCGCTGCAGGGATCCGGTGACCGGGTGGTCGGGGCGCTTGTCCTTGGGCAAGGCTTGCTCCGCCTCGACCAGGTAGCGGCGCGCGTGTGCCCAGCATCCGAGATGCACCAACTGATAGGTGTTTGAGACGTCGTCGTATGGTGCATAGCCGTCGGTCATCAACACCGCCCCAGGCTTGATACCGGCATAGAGAGCCGTAGCCTGCTTTGTCTCGCGTGTCGGGCTATAGGCAAACAACCGTACCGGCGGCCCCGTGCCATTCATCTGCGCCCATAGGAAGCTCTTTCTCTGGGCAGGCCTGCCGGGCTCCTTGAGCACCTGTACCGTTGTCTCGTCACCGTACACGACGTCTGCTTCCAGCAGATGGTCGCGCAGCAGGTTGACGACTGGCTGCACCGCTTGGCCTACTCGCACTATGCTTGCGGCCAGGGTGCCGCGAGAGAGGTCCCCGCCGAAGCGATGCAGCAGCGCTGCCTGGCGGTACAGCGGCAGGCCATCCTGATACTTCGAGGTGATGCACCAGGCCAGCGCCGATTCGGTAAGGAGTCCCTTGGGAATAATGCGCGCCGGTGCCGGCGTTGTCTTGATGCCGCCGTCGCAGCATGGGCAGGCGTACTTGACCCGCTGGTGCTGGATCACGCGGACCTGCTGCGGCACGATGTCGAGCTGTTCGCTGACCTCGACGCCAATCTCGACCAGAGTCTGGCCATCGAGGGGGCTGACGCGTTCCGACTCGGGTAGTTCGTGACGAACCTCGACACGGGGCAGCGCCGGATGGAGCGGCTTGCGGCCACGCTTCTTGCGTTTGTGTCCGGCCACTTCGGTCTCGGGCGTACCTTCTTCTTCCTGCGCTGGCTGCGCGGCCGCCGCCAAGGCTTCGGCTTCATTGAGGAACAAGTCCTTCTGCTCCGAACCTCGCGCCTCGCTCTTGGCGGCGAACAGCTTACGCTGGAACGCCTTGAGCTGTTCCAAGAGCAGGTCTCGCTGGACCGTCATCACACGCAGCTCGCCCTTGATTGCCTCGCGTTCCGCGAGTATTGCCTTGAGTTCGCGTTCGGCATCGCGCAACAATTGCAGCTCGGCGGCGGTAACGGTGACGGGCGTGGATGGCATGGCGGGTTAGACCGCTGCCGCCAAGCAGCGTTCACGCAGCGCGATGGTATTCTCGGTGCGGGTGCCGGCGCATCGCCTCGATGTCGATTCCCTGGAGCAGCCAGTGCAACGGTTCGACCGTCAGCATAGCCACTGTCGCCTC
>NZ_AQUR01000012.1 GCF_000372525.1 Cupriavidus neocaledonicus | reverse complement strand
GCGCATGAATGTGGGATTGGATGGGATCCTCAAAGCAACGCTTCAGCCAGTCGTCGCGCTGACGTCCGCTGGAGGTATTTCAGCGGCCTGCTAAGTTGCCACATTCGGTAAGCTACTGCCTCCTTCGTTGGCACAGGGCTCAAAATTGCTGTGTTACTTGGTCCCACAGCTTGCCGCCGCCAGGCAAGGTGTTGTGATTGTGCTGCGAGCGCAATAGCCAATCCGCCGGGTGGCCCAACTCCCTTGCTTTGACCATCAGCGCCCATGATGTCCGATTCCAGTGAGCTACATAGATGTCAACGCCGATTTAAATTTGACCCACTTTGGCAAGAATCGCCGAAGTAAAACTGACCCACCTGGCTCCCGTCAGCCAGCCGCCTTGGCGGCGGCTCGGCCGTTCGTTTGACCTGCCCGGCGCTTGTCCTTGAGCCGGTAGCTTTCCCCTGTAATCTGCACGATATGGGCGTGATGCAGGAGCCGGTCGAGCATCGCCGCCGTTAGCGTCTGGTCGTCGGCAAAGGCGGTCGCCCATTGCGCAAACGGCAGGTTGCTGGTCAACACCATCGAACCCCGCTCGTAGCGCTTGGCGACGACATTGAAGAACAGGTTCGCCTCTTCCCGCCCGAACGTCAGGTAGCCGATTTCGTCGACCACCAATAACCTGGGTCCCATCACGGCCCGATTGAAGTACTCGCGCAGCCGCCCCTGCTGCCGCGCAGTCGCTAGTTGCATCATCAGGTCAGCCGCCGTCAGGAAGCGGCTCTTGATGCCAGCCTGCGTCGCGCGATAGGCCAGCGCCGTCGCCAGATGTGTCTTGCCGACGCCGGACGGCCCGAGCAGCACAACGTTCTCGGCGCGCTCGATAAACGCCAGGCTGCCCAACTCCTGTATCTGCATGCGCGGTGCGCCGCTGGCGAAGCCGAAGTCGTACTGCTCCAGCGTCCTTACCGACGGCAGTGTCGCCAGCTTGGTCAGCACCTGACGCTTGCGCTCCTCGCGGGCGGCAACCTCGGTGTTGAGCAGCCGCTCCAGGAAGTCGGCCAGACTGGCGTCCTCGGTCGCCACCCGCTGTGCCAGCGACCCCCACTCCAGCGCCACGCGGTCTAGTTTGAGCTGGCCGCACAGGTTGGCAATGCGCTAGTGCTGCAGGTTCATGCCGCCACCTCCAGCAGGCTGTCATACACGGCCAGCGGATGCTGCAGGCTCTCGCGCGGGATGGGGCGCATGGGCCTGCGTACAGGCAGCGGTCTGCCCGCCTGCGGTAGCGGCAGCAAGGCCTCTTGCTCGACGGCAAGGCGCACCACGGGGCGCTCGCCAGTGGTGGCATGAACCCGTATGTTGGCCACCTCCGTCAGCCAGCGGCCAATGTACTGGTTGGCGGCCTCGACATCCAGCTTCAGCCCGGCTTGTTTGAGCGTGGCGGCCAGCGGCACGACAAAGCTCTCCTTGAGATAGCGATTGAAGCGCTCGACCTTGCCCTTGGTCTTGGCGCGATAGGGACGGCATACCTTCAGTTCGAAGCCATACCGCTCGGCCTGCGCCAACAGTTCCCGGTCCCAGCGATGGCGGCCATCGCCGTGCGCGTCGCGCTCGACGACCACCGACTTGGCGTTGTCGAACAGGATGTGCTCGGGCACGCCGCCGAAGAAAGCCAGCGCCTCTTCCAGACAGGTGCATAGCGTGGCGGTGTCCTCGCCGGCCGTGAAACGCACGAAGCTCGCGCGGCTGTAGCCCAGCGTCGCCACCAGTGCCAGCAGTGGCTCGCGCC
>NZ_AQUR01000011.1 GCF_000372525.1 Cupriavidus neocaledonicus | reverse complement strand
GGCGGAAACTCTCCGGCGGCTACGCCGCCTCCGAGTTCCCGCCACCGGCCAAGATGTTTGTCGCTACGCCGGACAAAATGATTGTCGCCGCCCAGCCAGGTCGCGCCGCCGTCCCGGCTCTCGAAGATTTGCGTGCCGACCGAGAGGAAAATCACGTTGCCTTCGTCGGGAGAGGCTGCCAGTGAACATAAGCCTGCCGGCTCTGCACCACCACCAATGAAGGTGGCCGCATTGTCGGTGGAGCGCAGGTGCCCCTCGTCACCGCAGATGTCGACAACACCGTGGTGGACGATGACGCTCCACACTCGCATGCCCCCATAGGCTGGCGTGGGATCAATGTAGCGCCACGTGACGCCAGCATCGGTGCTGGTCGCCAGACCGCAGCTTGTGCCCACGTAAATCGTGTTCGCATTCGCGGGGTCAAACGCAATACCGAAAGCCTCGGGCTCCGTCCTGTCCACTGCGAATCGGCAATCACTCGCACTGGGGCGCGCGGTGGGAGGAACTGTCCACGTGGTGCCGCCGTCCCGACTGACGCTGATCCCGGAGTCCGGGGTCGTCTTGCCGTCGAACCGCGAGGTAGCAACGAGGATCGTGGGATTATTCGGACTGAACTTCACATCCCAGACTGCCTGCGCGCGGTGCCCGGGAACATATACCCAGTTGCGCCCGCCGTCGGTCGTTCGATACAGGCCGCCCCATTCGCTGGCCGCAAAGTAGATCTGGTTGTTGGTGGGATGCGCGCCAAGTTTGTTGACGCGCCCCCCCGCTAGCACTGTTTGCATCGGACGTGTGGCGGTCCGAATTGAGTGGGCTGATGTTGTCGATCCGCCAATTGACCTGCGCTTGGGCCACAGGGGAGCCCTGCGATCAATGCAACGCCGAAGGCGGCAATCGCCCTCCGCACACGCTGCCTGAATGGGCTACACCGCACATGTCTTCTTTGTTGTTCGCTCCCCTGCAAGGCGGCAGCAGACTGACCTTCACGCATGATCGCCTCCCCCATTTACGTTGCGATTTTTACCGCGGATTGCTTGACCGCAGGGCGCCTGGTGACAGACGCGAACCCCTTTATGTCTTCGACAAGCCGCCCTTACCTCGGCTGCACGAAATCGGCAGGGCAGACCGGTACTCGGCATACGTTCTCCGCCGCCGTCATGGTTTCGGCATCGCGCTCGTGCACGACGCGCACGCCATAGGTAAGCCCAGGTTGCATGCCTTCGATCACCACGGTGCGCTGAGGGTGCTCCCGCGCGCTTTCGACCCCCTGGGCGACCACGCGCATCTGCTCAAGCCCTCCAGTGCGAGCGTCGCGCTGGAGGGCTTCCTGGAGATCCGCGGGCAAAGTTGCCTGCGCCGAAGGCAGGACGAGCACCTGCCGCAGGCGCTGTGGAGTCAGCGCCGGATCACGGGGCACGATGCGGTTCGCCTGCACCTTGTGGAAGACAGCAGGGTTCACGAGATGTCGTAGGCGCTCCACGTCGAGGCCAGTTAGCGATAGAGCGGCGCGCATGGCTGACCGAGTCGTAGGCTTTCAGGTAGACCTCCTCGTATTTGACGCTGCGCCAAAGGCGTTCGACGAAC
>NZ_AQUR01000010.1 GCF_000372525.1 Cupriavidus neocaledonicus | reverse complement strand
GCCGCCCAAATTGCAAGAGTGAACGACATTCCGAAAGAGTTTACAACCCCACCCGCTATGTCATTGACCGTAAACGACTTTCTGCAGAGCACCAGCCGCCAGGAGTTGTGTGTAATGAGGTGCCTTTAGCGGGGGCCTGGTCGAAGATATACCACGGCGTTCCTGCTTGCAGTAGTGTGAAAAGCAGCACGGCAACCCATTCACAACAGTAGGGTTGAGAGCTCCTACACACAATTCCGCCTGTCGAAGCAGGCCGGAAATGGTTCTGCCTTTCGCAGTTGTCAAACACCGGCCTGCCGTTTGATTTACGACAAACAGTCGCATCTATGACATTCGATGTCTAATTACATTGCGCATTGCCAAAGCGCCATGCCATTGGCATATATATTGCGATTGGATGTTTCTTGAGAGCCTGCCTTGACGACGCCTATGGTATGAGCGCCCCCCCCGGTTGAAGCCTAGCTCAGAGCCGATATTTAATATCCCCGGTGAAACTCACAAACGATATCGAAATGGCAGACATCTGTACAACTCAATCACTCCGTTCATGGGAAACGAAGCCGATAGGCTGTGTGGCGGTGTACGGCCGGTCAACGATGAGATCACGGTCATGGGGCGCAGGAATAATGCACGAGGAGAACTTGACTGCTCTAGCGCTATCCCCTTGGCATGGACACGGGTTAAACATCACGCGGACTCTGTCTTACTCGCATTTTTGGTTTTTTTAAAGCCACTGGATGTTAGCCTTTGGTAAAAAATTAAAACTTTAACCTAAATTCCAATAACAACCCCATCCCTTGGGATGGCCAACGAAATGAACAATACCATTACTGATTGGCATAATGATCATTTGTACTTCGCTCATTTACTAGACCTACTCCAAAATCAAATCGGGGCTTTTTTTGAGGGACGACATCCTAATTATCGATTGATAGCTAAAATCGTCGAGTACATGTGTGATTATGGCGATCGCATTCATCACCCTCGAGAGGATGTTGCTTTTTCTTTACTGGTGAAGCGAGATCCCGATATACAGCTCGTGGTGAATCGACTTCTACAGGAACATCTAGTGATCGCGGAAACCAGCGCCCAACTACTTGACCACTTCAAGGGCGCCGAATGGGACGTTATAACGCCTAGAGACGTGTTAGTGGCGCAAGCGGCAGTATATCTTGCTTACTATCGCAATCATCTATCTTCCGAGGAAAAGCTAGTCATGCCACGAACAGGGGAGATGCTGACTGCAGAGGATTGGGCCAAAGTCGGTGCCGCCGTCGTTCCGGAGAGCGTTCATCCGGTATGTGGGATAAGTCTTCAGGAGCATTTCGCGACATTGCGCAAGCAAATACATGATGAGGAGCAGTTGGATCGGTGAACTGAATACCGGCGACCCTTTTTCCAAGTCACAAGCGGCATACAAGTTGACACCTTTGACCTCTAATGAGCGATACGTTGTGAAAGCGTTTCGATCAATTAGACTGCGTATTTCGGGGCGCTTGATCAGCGATTTCGGGGGAACGTGATCACCTGTTTCGGCGGGAAGCTGCTCGCTGGTTTCGGCGG
>NZ_AQUR01000009.1 GCF_000372525.1 Cupriavidus neocaledonicus | reverse complement strand
ATTTGCGCAACTGGTTAGCGTTGATGCCCGCCTTGAGAGCCGTGCCTGAAACCGATGCTCCCGATTGAAGACAGAACTCAATCAGACGCCGCTTGGCCGCTGGCTCGTAGTCTCGCTTCCCATTGGAGCGGACTCGCACCGCCTGCAGCGGAAATAGGTCAATCTCGTCTTGGATCATGCTTGCGTCCGCAAAGTCTTTGCGGACGCAAGCCTGCCAACGTTCAGCCTCCAATACCAGACGTCGTCAATTGAGCGCTTACTTAGAAGGCCTCGCCAAGTATGGTGCGTTAGCTAGTATCTGGCTGTCCAAGCCCAAAGTTCTTACGCAGATTATCTACTGACGGATGCCACGTGCGCTTTGCGACCGCAGGTTGTTTCTAAGGAGGGCAGGATGAAGGGTGCAATATTCGCATCAAGTGTGCTCAACGAGGCATCGGAATATCCCCAAGGCGCCAGTCTTCTTGTCGGCGGCGCTTGACTATCACATGCTACCATCGAAGCGCTGAACTGCTGATTCTAGGTGAGGCGTTTGGATAGGCTCAGCCATCAATCCGACTTTTTTGGGCGGGACCCTCCGTGAAGACTTCCCGCCGCCGCAGCGTGCTAGCCTTTGTCGGCCCGCGCAGCGTTACTAGACGGCTGCAGGGCAGAGGACGATGCGAGTGAGGCCGCGAGGTTCACGTTGTTCTCGGTGATGTTGCCCACCTGCTTGGCTGTTCGCTGCATCGCATCGAGAAAGCTTGTTGTAGCGGTCAGAGCCGACTTCCAGGCGGCCATGGCAGTTCCCGAGCCAGAAGGAGCGACACGCTCGACCGCATCAATATAGTCCTGCATTACGCGCTTGCTCTGTTCATATTGGGCTTCGACCACCGTCGCAAGGTCGGCACGCGTCTCCGCGGCTATCTCGAGCCCTTGCCGGCAGTATGCTTGAGCCTTTTCGGCCAGCGGTAGCAAAATCCTGGCTTCCATCACCGGTAGGTCGCCATCGTTTTTGGCTTCAAATGCCTTGCGCGTGCACGCCTGGGTTTCAGCTAACGTCCATTTCATCGTCTGTAAGTTCAGTTCCGCAACCTTGTGAAATCCCTCGAGCGTTCTACTGGTAAGCCCGTACAGGATCTCAACACCCGCTTTTTGCGCTGCTGCAATCGCTTCTATGTCTGACGTAGGCATGACAAAGCCCCTGGAAATGTGCCCCAGTTGTCCCAACGAGGGCTTTCACAAGAAATTGTCCGTACAGTTCGATACAAGGATAGCTCGGATAGATGTCTACGAGACTTTCGACCAGGGCGCTCCAGCGTGTCGAGGTCTTGGGCATCCACCCCTTCCGAATGATGGGCGATAAATGGCACGGTCTCAAGAGGACTCAGGCGCCACAATTTTGGCAGACCCGATTCTGCGCACAAGCACACACTAGACAATCCCCCTATTGGCATGGTCCGTTGGAATACGGCCTCCCTCCTTGAGTGCATTTCCTTATACGGAAGTCATGACTCTTCCCTCAGTGTTTGAATAGTGAGCGCGGCGTCCATGGTTCGCTGCATGCCGATCCAGATCGTCTTG
>NZ_AQUR01000008.1 GCF_000372525.1 Cupriavidus neocaledonicus | reverse complement strand
GATATGACTTTCCGTGTCAATCGGAATGTGTGGTTTGCAGTGGTTTCATACGCGAATGAATTCCCTGAGGGCGGCGTAACAGTAAATCTCGACGGTGGATCATCCTGATATCCGCGGGTTGGATACCGCATTACAGTGGACCGTCTCATGAGCCTGCCGCATTCTTAAGCCGCAAGTCGGGTGATGCCCGTTGCGGGATTGTGCCGCGGGTTACTCGAATAGCCGGGCTACGCCGCCTTCAGGAAACTCGTGGGTTAGGGGGTGTTCGCCGTGGTGCTTCGCAATCAGGTTGCCTCCGTGCGACAAGGTAACGCGAGCGACATCGCCAGGCGCCCGATGTCCCAGATGAAACCCGACAGTTCACGGGCGACGGCCACGACCGTGGTATTGGCATTCTTGCCACGCGCGGTCAGCCTCCGGTATCGGCGACATAGTCGAATCTGCGCGTCCCAGGCGCGATCGATGATGGACTTGGGAATGCCTTCATGCCGACGCTGGATGTCGGCGCTTACGCGTGCCGGGTGCCGGTAGCTCCAAGCCGCTTCCACGAGCAACTTTCTTGCATAGCTGTTGCCGGTCTTGGTGATGCTGCCCTGCCGTCGCTTGTCGCCCGATGAGTGTTCCGACGGGGTCACGCCGAGCCACGCCATCAATTGACGCGGATGGCCAAAGCGCGACAGATCTCCGAGTTCGGCGAGCATTCCAACGGCCGTGGTGAACTGCACACCGCGCATGGCCTGCAGGCCCAGGACGGCCGGATAGAACCGCCACATTGTCACTGCCTCGCGCAAGGCGGCTTCAACACGCTGGCATTGTGCGAGCCGATCCTCGATCGTGCGGCGAAGTTCCTCAAAAGCGAATTGTTGCCATTCGCTACCGAACGCATACTGGCTCACCCAGCGTCGGTGGGCAGGTCCCCAGTCGGCGTGACCGGCATAGCGTACATCGTGTGCGAGCAGGAACGACTTGAGCCGCTGCCGCGCCTGCCTCAAATCGTCTTTGGCCGTCATCCATGCACGGGCGAGATCGCGAAATGCCTCGTCCTCGACGGTCGGCACGTACACCGCTGACAGGTCCCCGGCCCGTAGGGACCGCACAAGCTTGACTGCATCGCGCCGATCCGTCTTGACGCGTTCGCCGGGCTTTCTGGGAATCAAGGACGGTGCACATACCATGCAATCGAATCCCTTCTGGACCAATTGCCGGTAAAGGCCATAGCCACATGGCCCTGCCTCGTAGACGACGCATACGTGTCGCGCTTTCGATTGAAGACGCTTGCAAAGGCGATCGAGATCCGTCTTCGTCGTACCGATTTTGCCGGGTAGTTCGACCTCGCCTGCGCCAAGCGCATAGGCGACTGTGATCGAGTCCTTGTGAACGTCCAGGCCGACGTACAGCGTGCTATCGTGTTCCATGCTGGCCTCCGTGCGGGAAATGGCCGGGTGTGGCACTGTCCACACCATGCGGCTCTGGCAGCAATGCTAATCCGCGTTTGATTCCTCACGGCGGGCCAGCCTCTGCCTCACGGAAAGTCATAGTGTCTT
>NZ_AQUR01000007.1 GCF_000372525.1 Cupriavidus neocaledonicus | reverse complement strand
CGTCATCTTCTGGATCCTTTATGCCCGCCATTATGGCCGGCTCAGGCCCCAGCTCTTCCACTTAGCCGACTGTCCGAATTTCCGCCGCCACCTCTGCGCTCGATTCTTTTCGCCGGCGCTTATGAACTAACTGCATTGGGCTTCATCTAAGCAAGTGCAATACGCATTCTGACAGGAAACGTAGAAGAATGCAGGTGGCGGCATTTTAGCGCCAACTGGCGCGCCGTTGGCGAAACTAGCGGCGCATGGGCCGTTGACGGGGCGAACTTTCGTCACGGATTCGGTTCGCACTGATGAATTGAGTTTTTCTTCAGAAGGCTTTTTAATCCGCATTACTATGTTGTCATAGCGTCAAGCGTGGTTATATTTATGCTATTGCACACATAGTAGTGTTTTTCCAGCAAGAGATGTGGCCCAAGGCCAAAACAATAGCAACTTTGAGGATGAAATGGCGACTGGTATTGTAAAGTGGTTCAACAGTGAAAAAGGATATGGGTTCATCACGCCCGATGATGGCGGTAAAGACTTGTTCGCTCATTACAAGGAAATCCAAGGTGCCGGCTTCAAGTCACTGGAGGAGGGCGCGAAAGTAGAATTTGAAATCACGCAGGGTATGAAGGGGCCGCAGGCGTCAAAGATTCGTAAGCTCTGAGCACTTGATAGCCATTTAACTATCTGGCGGCGTGGCGCTAATTTGTCCGCGAGTTTGGCACCATCGTCGCTCCTTTGTATTTTTTTCCGGAAATCGCTGGGAAGATATGCGCAATTCAGGATTGTAATTACCACTTCCACAAGACCCTCGCAGCAGGGCATATAATATTTGAGTGCTTTCGTTATCCGCAAGTGGCGCCAGCAATCGGTGCGTTGTAGTAGTGGGAGCAGACTGAATCGTCGGGCGCTAAAGTACGGCCCAGCCACATCCGTTGGTCGCCCGATTTCTGCACTTCCCCAACCGGTCGGAAATTACTGTGGCGTCAGGTCGGTTCTTGACGCGGGTGAAGCGGCGTATCGCCTCTTGATGATCTTGGGCATGTATGGATCTGCGCCGCCTGCCGAATTTGGATCGACGTGCGCAAATGGAGCAAGAACAACATGCCACTGGGTCGGCTTGCCAACGCAGCGTTGCGGGAGCGAAAGGTCCAATTGCACGATGCGCTCGAACTATTAGTCGCTGTAAAGATTAGGCGCGACGGTGTCGTTGACTTCAACGCCCGGGGCATGAAATGTTTTTTTTCGCATCGCTTGATCTGAATGTCGCAACCCCGAGCATTCATGTGTTGTCGCTGGAACAATGCGAACAAGCACTCCAGTACATCGTGGAGTCTCATGCTTCGCGCTGAGCAACTCCTTGAACCTGAACTCAATCGAGGCGGCTCCGCGCCGCTAGGGATACTCTGCACAAACGCGAATCGAGTGTGCTTGGCCGTTTAACAGGAAGCTGAATGCGCCACGACGCCAACCTATCAGCTCGGAGCG
>NZ_AQUR01000006.1 GCF_000372525.1 Cupriavidus neocaledonicus | reverse complement strand
CGTACAGGATCGCTCGACTCGTGTCAGATTTGCGCGAGAGCGTCTCCAACGTGGCTCTCAGCCACGCGTGGAGTTGATCGAGTAGTGGACGCGCTTGCGCCTGTCGATACGCCTGGCGCACATCGGGTGGTTTGCCCCGGATCTGCTCTTCGATCTTGTAGAGCGCGCCGATGCGTTCCAGGGCCTCGGTATTCAAGGAATTGGGGCGAGCTGCATACAATTCGTAGAACTGCCGCCGGGCATGGGCCCAGCACGCTGCTTCGGCAACCCGTCCCGTTTCGTAGATCGCCTGGTAGCCGCCGTAGGCATCGGCCTGCAACGTCCCGTTGAACGATTCAAGATGCTGCTGCGGGTGGATGCCCTTGCGGTCCGGCGTATAGGCAAACCAGACGGCCGGCGGAGTAGCATCGCCCGACGTCCGGTCGTCACGCACATACACCCACAAGCGTCCAGTTTTAGTCTTGCCATTGCCTGGCGCGAGCACCGGCACTGGCGTATCGTCGGCATGGAGCTTCGTCGCCGCCATGACGTGTCGACGCAGTGTGTCGACGAGTGGTTGCAGCAGCGCCGCACTGTGACCAACCCACTTCGCCAGCAACGAGCGATCCAGCTCGACGCCTTCACGCGCATAGATCACCGACTGTCGGTAGAGCGGCAGGTGATCCGCGAACTTCGCGACCAGCACGTGGGCCAGCAGTCCCGGGCCAGCCATGCCTCGCTCGATGGGGCGGCTCGGCGCAGCAGCCTGGGCGATGTGATCGCAGCATGAACACGCCAGCTTGGGTCGCACATGCCGGATGACCCGGAAGCTCGCTGGCACATATTCGAGCTGTTCGGAGACATCCTCGCCAAGCTGCTTCATCGGCGCACCGCATGCCGTGCAGGTATCACGTGATTCGGGCCAATGAGTCTGGAACTCGCGCGGCAGGTGTTCTGGCAACGGCTTACGTTGTACCTGTTCCGGTGCCGTACGCGGCGTCCTGTGGATCTCGATGGGTGCGGCACCTTCGTCGGCCTCGAGTTCTTCTAGGCGAAGTTCGAGCTGTTCGATCTGGCGGTCCAGCTTCTCCGAGCGACGGCCGAACTGCATGCGGCGCAGCTTTGCAATCAGCAACTTGAGATGCTCGATCTCCGCCTTGTCCGTTGCCGTCGCTGCCTTCTGCGATTCGACCACGTCTTGCAGATGCCCGATGCGGGCATCGCGCTCCAGCAAGAGGGCTTTGAGCGCTTCGATGTCGTCCGGGTACGCGTTCGCCGTCGTCATGCCAGCAGTCTACGCGCCGGCACTCAGGTTTACAACGCCGAGATCGGCTCCGCCGTGCGCACCGGCTGTCGCC
>NZ_AQUR01000005.1 GCF_000372525.1 Cupriavidus neocaledonicus | reverse complement strand
CAAGGTCATCAAGCGCCGCGCGTACGGCTATCGCGACGAGGAATACTTCTTCCTCAAAATCCGCGCAGCCTTCCCCGGAATTCCTCGATGAACCCTTTTTCTGTGGGTCCCGTGGCGGACAGGGGTCAATGCGGAAGCCATAGCCCTCGGCACATTGCGCGTAGGCCCGCTGAACTTCCGGTTCGTAGATGCAGGCCCTGGTGATGGCGCACTTGGGGTTATCGATGATGAGCCGCACCGGCACCCCATGAAACCATTCGAAGGCATGTCGGTGACACTGCAGCCAGGTGGCAATGGTCTGGTCGCGCACGATCTCGACGTACTGGTGCCGGGACCAGCAAAGCGTCATGACAAAGTACCAGGTCTTGTGGATCTCGCCGGTATACACATCGGTGAGCGTCGGGCCGGCGCCAAAGTCAATCTGCGCGGCCTCAGCCGGCTTGAACTCTAGCCGCATGGGGACTTCCGGTACCTCAGATTCCTTGATTTGCTTGAGGAACCGGTAAATGGACGACGTGCTACCGCAGTAACCATGGTTGCGCTCGAGGGCGCTGAGGATCGTCGTGCCCTGAATGCCGGCCGCGTGCCACTGCACAATCTGTTCGCGCCAGGCTTCCAGCGGCGACACGCAACTGGGGGGCAACGGTGCTGCCATGCTGTCGCGGCCGAAGACCTCGGCCAGCTCCGCGTCGGTGGGCAACGGGGTGTCGGGACCTAGCCAGCCCCGGTTGCTCGCGGTCTCTCGGACCTGGGACAGCTTGCGCCGCCCCATCGTCTTGGATCGGGCGATGTCCCGGTCAGAATCGCCCTGGCGCATCCGCACCAGGACCTGTCGGTAATGAAACATCTCGAACCTTCTGTTCATGCTCCCTTCCGGCCAAAAGCCGGAAGCGTAGCGGTCAATGAAAGGAGATCGCCGCCGTAATGGACGACCAAAGCCATCAACTACATGCTGAATGTGAATCGCCGGCATGATGGAGCCAATCCGTCGCCGGCGTATTGGCGCCACCAGATCTTCGGCGTAATGGCGCCAGGGAATCACCGGCGTAATGGCGCCGGCGAATCTGGAGCCACTGCCTGGCTCGGGCTCGAACTTCAACAGGTGCGGCAGCAAAGGAGGTCCCGGCCCCTACTGGACAGCTTCGAAGTGTGGTTGCGAGAGCGGCTATTGACGCTCTCGACGCAGTCGGAAATTGGATTCGTGTGTCTCGTTGCTGCGCTTGCGACCTTTGAAGCTGCCGCCGGCGTCATCGTCTTGGTCGTCGCCATCCTTGCGCACGAAGCTCTTGTG
>NZ_AQUR01000004.1 GCF_000372525.1 Cupriavidus neocaledonicus | reverse complement strand
CGAAGTTAACAACCCCCTTACCTCGAAATTCCCGGGACTTCAAGCTCCAAGCCTCGCCGCGGAGACGGTCCTACTTCCGTATAAGGGGATGCCTTTGACGTTACTGAAAAAGGTGGATCAAATTTAACTCGCTTTGAGGCGATCAAGTTGAAGGAACAGAAACCTAGAGTGAGTTCGCGCAAACGTCTGGCACACTCCTTGCGCCAGCATTTGTTATGCGCAATATTGCGAGCGGCGATGGGTGGTCACCCGTTGCCAACCCCGAGTCCAGAAACAATGGCCTGAAGGACGGACTCCTGGACATTGGGGTCGGCGCAGAGGTTCTTTCTGATGGCACTAACTCAAAGCGATAAATCTATGGCCCTACGAATCTCCAAGACACTGATGGTCGTTGCCATCGCGCTCTTTGCCTCTTTGGTCGCGTTTAACAATATAACCGATTACTTTACAAATTTCGTCTTTATCCGTCATGTCCTTCTAATGGACACGACCTTTCCAAGTAGCAGAAACATGTATCGAACTATCACTTCGCCAATTCTGCATCATGTTGCCTATGTGTGCATTATCACACCTAGAGACTGTAACGGCGGTTTTTTGCTGGATGGGTAGCAATCGCTTGTGGTGTGCCCGGCATGATTCCCACATGGCCTTTCAGCGCGCGAAAGGCTTTGCCAACGCCGGGCTGACGCTAGGTTTTTTGAACATTGCAGGTTGCGTTCATGTCGATTGGAGGGGAATGGTTCGGTATGTGGATGTCGAAACAGTGGAATGGGATACCAGATGCGTTCCGATTTTTTATCACGATCCTGTCAGTGCTGATCTTTGTGAGCCAGGAGAATGATGCTTTAAAAAACCACGACAGAACCGGCCTATAGGCAGAAGCTCATTGACATGGGCTGCACCCATGACTGCAGCAACACTATTTGACGCCCTTAAAATCTGTGGCGAAATTAAATTAATGGCGGGCCTTAGAACGGTTATCCACGGGCTTGCAAACCGCTTGGTTGCGGCAGGTTTGGGTTCCCACGCTCCCACCTGATTCGCCGTTTCTGTTTCTTCGCTGTGCAGCCTTGCAGGGTGCCTTAACAGGCTGCTGAAGTACTCATCGCGCTAGGGATACTCTGCACAAACGCGAATCGAGTGTGCTTGGCCGTTTAACAGGAAGCTGAATGCGCCACGACGCCAACCTATCAGCTCGGAGCG
>NZ_AQUR01000003.1 GCF_000372525.1 Cupriavidus neocaledonicus | reverse complement strand
CGTAAAGCTCCCGTCGCCGTGGGCGATCTGCAGTTCCTCGAACAGTCGAGGCACCCGCAGATAGAGAGCAGAGAATCCCTGTCGACAGGCCTGCTGAGCAAACGCACAGGCCAACCAGGACTTGCCGGCACCGGTCGCCCCGGTCAGGATGAGGCTCTGAGCGTTGCGGATCCAGTCGCAACTGGCCAGGGTAGCGACCAGCCGCTGATCAAGGCCGCGACTGCCGTCATAGACCACATCCTCGAGGCATGCCTGGGTGTGCTTGAGCTTGGCCGAGCGCAGCAGCCGCTCCAGGCGCCTGGTGTCGCGCCAAGCAATCTCCCGGTCGACCAGCATGGAGAAGCGTTCTTCGAACGGCAGGCTGGAACTGGCGGTCAGGGCAGACTGTTCCTCGAAGGCCCGCGCCATCCCGTCGAGCTTGAGGGCCTTGAGCTGGCCGACGGTGTGTTGCATCAGCATAGTTTTCCTAATGGTAGTAGTCGGGTCCGCGCACGTTGTCGTGCATGGGGGAATGCCACTCGGTTTGCGATACCGGCAGAGTGGCTTGCCGGTCCAGATGGTTTTCAAGGATGGAGACCACAGACTTACGCGTGAGCGAGCCAATGGCGACGGCGCGAGCGCAAGCGGCTTCGAGCCGCTCCTTGCTGTACTTCTTGGCCAGACTCAGCAGACCCAGGCAGGCGCGATAGCCCATCTCGGGATGGCTCTTGTGGGTGAGCTGGTATTCGACGATGACGGCGACGTTGGGCCCAATCGAGGCTGCCCAGTTGAGCAGCCGGCCGGGCGTCCATTCGAGGTGCGCGCGGTGGGCCACCGGCATGTGTTCCTTGACCGTGCTGTGGCTGCCCTTGCGGGTATTGCGCGCGTGCAGCGCCACCCGTTTGCCACCGTACAGGATCTCGATGGTGTGGCGGGTTACGCGAGCCTCGACCGCCTTTCGCACCAGGGCATGCGGCACGCTGTAGTAGTGACCGTCGATCTCGACGTGGTAGTCGACGTTGACGCGGCATTGTTTGAACGTTGCAACTTCGTAGCGCCGCGGCGGCAGCGGTCGCAACACTGGCCGGTCCAACCGCTCGAACCACTCCCGGCGCGTGCCAGGCAGCTTCTTGAACG
>NZ_AQUR01000002.1 GCF_000372525.1 Cupriavidus neocaledonicus | reverse complement strand
GGCGGCATCGCGCGCGCGTTCGCGCGGCAGATCCAGGTGGGCATGGTCGGCATCAACGTGCCGATCCCGGTGCCGATGGCGTGGCATTCGTTCGGTGGCTGGAAGCGCTCGCTGTTCGGCGACCACCATGCCTATGGCGAAGAGGGCGTGCGCTTCTACACGCGCTACAAGAGCGTGATGCAGCGCTGGCCGGACGCGATCGCCAAGGGCGCCGAGTTCACCATGCCGGTGGCGAAGTAACCAGCGGAGCGCCGGCATGAGGGTCACCCGCATCGTCGCCAATATCGGCACCGCAGATCCCGGCCAGGCGCGCGCCTTCTACCAGGACGTGCTGGGCCTGGACCTGCTGATGGACCACGGCTGGATCCGCACCTACGGCAGCGAGGGCACTGCGCGCGCGCAGGTCAGCTTTGCCGCGCAAGGCGGCAACGGCACGCCCGTGCCCGCGCTGTCGATCGAGGTCGACGATGTCGACGAGGCCCACCGCCGCATGGTGGCCGCCGGCTTTGCCGTGGAATACGGCCCGGCCGACGAGCCGTGGGGCGTGCGCCGCTTCTTCGTGCGCGACCCGTTCGGGCAACTGATCAACATCCTCGCGCACGCCTGAGGGCGCGCCTTGCCTGCCGTCAGTGCCGGCCTGGCCCGCCTTTCCTATCATTCCCTGCAACGCGCTGGCCCGGCGCAAGTGATGCATGCGCCCGGCCAGCGGCGTACACTAGCGCCCTTTTTTACGGGCCCGCGCGTTACCGCCGCGGGCCCGGCCACCGTTGCAGGGAGTTTGAATGAGCTTGTTCCGCACCAAGGACATCGATGCGATGCTGGCCGTCGCGCGCGATGACGGCCTGAAGAAGGTGCTGGGTCCGGTCGACCTGGTGCTGATGGGCATCGGCGCCATCATCGGCACCGGCATTTTCGTGCTGACCGGCACCGGCGCGCTGACCGCCGGGCCGGCGCTGACGGTGTCGTTCGTGATCGCGGCGCTGGCGTGCGGCTTTGCCGCGCTGTGCTACGCGGAGTTCGCCTCGGCGATCCCGGTGTCGGGCTCGATCTACACCTACAGCTACGCCACGCTGGGCGAGATCGTCGCGTGGATGATCGGCTGGGA
>NZ_AQUR01000001.1 GCF_000372525.1 Cupriavidus neocaledonicus | reverse complement strand
TCACGGTCGGCGGCCTGGCTGGTCTTGGTTTTGCGTGGCATACATGCTCCTTGGCGACATGTTATGCCCTAAACACAAAATTTCTGACAGGTCCCGGGCCTTCGGCTATCGGAACGGGGAATACGGGCCTCAAAATCCCGTCTTCTTCAAGAATCCGCGCCGCCTTCCCCGGTATTCCTTGCTGAACAAGAAACCAACCGGTCTGCGCCAGGGGAGGGGAGCCCTCCACTCGCTGCACAATCAGACAAAAAGCGGCATGTGGAAGGTTTATTCAGCTAACATTGGTGCGTTCTGATGACGCTGCCCTTGATAGATATCAGCGCTGCAGCTCTATGCCCTGTCAGCGTTACAAACAAATCCTAAAATCACCCTTTCCGATCTCCAAGAACAAACAGTTATCGGACCAGCCCTCCATTTCCGCTGCGAATGCAGGCATAGCGCCGAACAGCACGGTCGCCGTCATTAAACCAACGACCCCCAATTTTTTAATCCTCTTGCGCATGGCACTCTCCATGAATTAAAAAAACGAAATTTCATGACACTTTGATGCTAAATGCAGACGATCCTAGGCTAAATTGTGGGGTATGAATTCATGCAATCAAATAACAAATTTATGAAGCGTCATTTGTTCGTGCTTCGTCTCCTAGAGAGATAGAGATAAAAGTTTATATGCCAAGCTATGCGAAGACATAGGACGATCGACTTCAACTCGTCATTGCTTGATCTAAATCAAGATCTAATGAGATGAGGAAAGATCCTATAGTCAGGAATGTTGTGCCGAAGAACTCAGTTTGAAGTAGGTGTCGAAAGCACGAAAAAGGGGCCAAGGCGTTTTGGAAACTACAGTCATACAAATTTAATATTTCGATAACGCCATCGGAGCCTGAAATGGTCAAACTACCCAATAGATCATGGGGATTTTATGGCACATGAAATCGGGGGCTTGTCACCTCACCACAGTAAAGAGTCATTTCCGCTCAAGCAAGCTAGCAGGCCGCTGAAATACCTCCAGCGGACGTCAGCGCGACGACTGGCTGAAGCGTTGCTTTGAGGATCCCATCCAATCCCACATTCATGCGCG